>CAZIYJ010000006.1:0-137593 GCA_964543475.1 uncultured Bdellovibrionales bacterium
TATTCCAGCAATAATGAATTACTTTTTTGGAAACTAGGATTTTGGTCTATATGATAAACGGGTGACTAAACGGTAAGGACTTGGTACGAAAAAGCATGCGTGAATTTTTGCTGAAATTAAATTTTCTTGTTGCCGTCAGTGGTACTCTCGGGAGTCTTTATTTCAGTGAAGTCATGAAATTTCCGCCTTGTGCACTTTGCTGGTATCAACGGATCGCACTTTATCCACTCGTTGTTATTTTTGGTGTTGCGATCTGGACTGAAGATCAAAAATATCGAATTTACGCGCTACCACTTTCGTTAATTGGGCTAGCGATCGGGGTTTATCACAATCTGATTTACTACGGGTTCATCGCGCCCGAACTGACTCCGTGTACAGCGGGTGCCTCTTGCTCCGCTAAACAGCTCGAACTTTTTGGTTTCATTACGATTCCACTTTTATCATTAATAGGCTTTGCCCTCATCACAACACTCATGCTGATTCCAAATCGAAGGAAGATATGAAAAACAAAATCTTTGTAGTTGCCGTTGCTCTAGTTGCGATTCTAGCGTTTGCATTTTTCAGTTTTTATTCAAAGCCAAAAGAGCAGGTTGCTGCACCTGAGGTAGTGACAACTTCGGCCGAGAGTTTTGTGCGAGCACATAGTCCGTCATTCGGGAACACGATGGGTCGTGTGACTGTTGTTGAGTGGTTTGATCCGGAGTGTGAGTCGTGCCGCATTGTTCATCCGATTTTTAAAAAGATAGTTGATCGCTACAAAGACAGAGTTCATTTTGTTCTTCGATACATGCCTTATCATCAAGGCTCGATGTACGCAGCCTCAGCTCTAGAAGAAGCGCGAGAGTTCGGAAAATTCGATCAGGCTCTCGATATTCTGTTCGAAAAGCAGCCTGAGTGGGGCAATCATCATGATCCAAAGCCTGAATTGATTGTCACTTATCTTGCCGCACTTGGAATTCCAAAAGAGAACCTAGAGCGTGAAGCGGTTATCAAAAAGCACGGCGACAAAATTAAAATCGATGAAGCCGATGGTAATCGCGTCGGCGTACGCGGCACGCCTACATTTTTCGTTAACGGACAAATGGTTCAAGAGTTAGGCGAAGAGCCACTGATCGGCGCCATCGAAGCAGCACTCAGCCAATAGTTTTTTTAGAACTGAACCTGTGCACCTAATCCAATATTTTTTTCGGTGAACATTAAGCCGGCGGCCCAAGTCCATGACGGGCCGTACATCAGGCTCACTTCAAACTCTGAATCACGTTCTCCATCTCGGTCGAGGCGCCAAGTAAAGTCAGCGTCGGTAAAGAACTGTTTTGTCCACTGAAAGCGCTTTTCAAGTTCAAAACGAAATTTTCCTTCATGATTAACGGCGACACTGCTTTCGATTAGAAGCGGCAGAACGTACCCAATTCCGGCTTGGCCGAAAACTTCTTCGTCGTAGAACTCAGCCCCGCCGAATGCGTGGAAGTAATTTGTAAACCATCTTTTGTAGAGCGCATCTCCTTCGGTTTCCCATTTCTTGCCGTAATCAAAATTATCGCCATCGATACTTGCGGACTCAACTTCGAGATCGAGTTCATCCCAGGTTCGAATGAGTCTGAATTTTGCCTGAGCGTGATTGCTCGCAGCTTCGAGTTGCGTGTGAGTGTAGAGATGTTGATGCACGTGCGGATCATGTTTATCATGCATCGCCATCTCAGGAGGCATTTTGTAGTCGTTGTATCGGATGACTCGAGCCATGCCAGTTTCCATGTGGTACAAGTTGTGGCAGTGGAGCATCCACTGTCCGGGCTCGTTGGCGTAAAATTCGATCGTGCGTGAAGCGTGAGGTGGAACGTCGACTGTGTGCTTGAGCGGATTTTTGTCTCCCTTATCGCCGAGCACTCGAAAAAAGTGGCCATGGAGATGCATCGGGTGATGCATCATTGTTTGATTCTCAAACGTGAAGCGAACTACTTCTCCTTTATTAATTAAAATTAAGCGATCTTCAAAAATTGCTTTTCCATTGATATGCCAGATGTAGCGCTCCATATCGCCACCGAGAGAAAGCTTGAGCTCATGCACCTTCGCATCTTTTGGAAGCGCAGTTGATTCAATCGCGGTAAGTGCATCAACCGTTAACGACTCGATCGGAGCTCCGTGACCTGCATGCATATCGTGACCGCCGTGTTTGTCGTGGCCCGCTTGGGAGTTGTGACCTGCATGAGTATTGTGATCCATCGAGGCGTAAAAATCGGGGAGGGGCTTGTTGGGTGCGCGAACCTCTTCGCCAGAGCCAATCCAAGCTGATGCAAAGCCGGTTACATCTTGTGCGGTCGCTCTTAGTTCATAATTTTTTAGCTCAGGAACCGTGAACAAGACATCGTAAGTTTCAGCCATGCCGATTAAGATTTCATTTGCTACAACTGGCTGGACATCAATGCCGTCAGCTGCGATGACTGCGATAGGTATGCCCATCGAGACATAAAAATAAGATGAAGCGGCAGCGTTGATGATTCGAAGGCGAATTCTTTCGCCAGGCTTTGCATCAACTAATTGTAAATCTCGCTTTCCGTTAATTAGAAATGCATCGTAGCCGACATCAGAAAGATCCATTCCGCCCATGCGCGACCATTCATTTGCTAGATGCGAATTAAATTTGCCAGCTTTAATTGCGCCAAAGTAAGAGCGGACAGAATCTTTTTTGTAAAGATAGTAATCGCCATCTTTTCGCAAGTTCCGCATGATGCTTTCGGCTCTCTCATCGGACCAATCGCTAATGATGACGACGGCATCCTTGTCATATTGAACCAACTTTTTTTCGGATGAATGACAATTGCTCCGTAAACTCCCTTTTGCTCTTGAACGCCGGTGTGGGAGTGATACCAGTAGGTTCCATTTTGTCGAATCTTGAACTTAAAGAGACGCTCTTTGCCCGGAAAAATCGGGGGAGTATTTACATACGGAACTCCGTCTTCTTCTGGTGGCAAGAGCAGACCATGCCAGTGAATCGAAACTTCTTCCTCGCCTAATCCGTTTTTCACAAGAATTTCAGCGTCATCGCCCTCAGTGAATTCTAAAGTTGGAGCAGGAATTCCCCCATTTACTGTTAATGCAAAGTCGACTTCTTTTTTGCCGCTTAGGTTCACCTTTTCGTTTCGGACTGTAAGTTCATATCGTACGGACTTTGCAAAAGCCGAAGGTGAGATAAGTAAACAGATTAAAATGGAGAGAGTGTGCTTCATGAAATTCCTGCCTTATTTAATCGTAGCGAGTTAGCAATCACCGATACTGAACTTAGGCTCATCGCAAGACTTGCGAACATCGGACTTAAGAGTAGACCAAATACCGGGTAAAGTAGGCCTGCAGCTATCGGCACGCCCAAAACGTTGTATCCGAAAGCGAAAAACAAGTTTTGACGGATATTGTTCATAGTTTTCTGACTTAGCTGATGCGCTCTTACAATTCCCACTAGGTCACCTTTGACAAGTGTAATACCAGCACTCTCGATTGCGACATCAGTTCCTGTTCCCATTGCAATCCCGATATCCGCTTGCGCAAGTGATGGAGCATCGTTGATTCCGTCTCCCGCCATCGCAACAAGCTTGCCTTTTGACTGAAGTTTTTTGATCACTTCATTTTTTTGTTCTGGCATTACTTCTGCTTCAATGTTTGTGATACCGAGCTCCCTAGCCACGACATTAGCGGTGTTCTTGCTATCTCCTGTTAACATCACCACTTCGATGTTCTTTGACTTAAAATATTCGATCGCCTTTTTTGAAGTCTTTTTTATCGGATCACGAACAGCGATCACTCCTGCAGGTAATCCATTAATTGCTACCAGCATCGCTCCGTGACCTTCGGATTGAAGATTTGTTGAGATAGAAACTACTTCGTCTACGCTGACGCCGAATTTTTCGAGCAGCCGTTTGTTGCCAGCTAAAACCAGTTTTCCTTCGACAACACCTTTGATTCCCATTCCCGAAAATGATTCGAAATCAGAAACTTGCAGCGTCTGAACGTCTCGTTCTTTTGCGCCCAAAACAATTGCTTCTGCAAGTGGATGCTCGCTAGATTTTTCAAGAGAAGCCGTCAATTGCAATATCTCATGATCGCTAAACCCACCGACGGTTTTAACTAAAGAAAGTTTTGGCTTTCCCTCAGTCAGAGTTCCTGTTTTATCGACGACTAACGTAGTGATCGTCTCGAGCCGTTCCAAAGCTTCAGCATTTTTAATTAAAACACCGAGAGATGCGCCCTTGCCTGTGCCAACCATAATTGACATTGGCGTAGCTAAACCTAAGGCGCAAGGGCAGGCAATAATTAGCACTGCCACCGCATTTGCGATCGCATACGTGAGCTTTGGTTCTGGTCCGAAAAAGTACCATCCAAGTGCCGTAGCAATCGAAGTAAGTACGACTGCAGGAACGAAGTATGATGAAACTTTGTCAGCGAGTTTTTGAATTGGAGCTCGGCTTCTTTGTGCATTCGACACCATCTTCACAATTTGTGAGAGTAGGGTGTCCTTGCCGACTCTTGTTGCTCGCATAACGAATGAGCCAGACGAGTTAACAGTTGCTCCGGTTACTTTGCTGCCGGTCTCTTTCTCGATCGGCATAGGCTCGCCGGTAATCATAGATTCATCAACGATTCCTCGGCCGCTCATCACCTCTCCATCGACGGGAATTTTTTCTCCTGGTCGAACCCGCAGGAGTTCGCCTGCGTGAACATGCTCGATCGGAATATCTTCATCTGTTCCGTCGGCATTGATTCTTCTAGCTGTTTTTGGAGCCAACCCCAGAAGTGCTCTGATTGCATTTCCTGTTCGATTTCTTGCTCGAAGTTCTAACACTTGGCCGAGCAACACAAGTGCCGTGATCGCAGCGGCTGCTTCAAAATATAGAGGCACCATTCCGTGAGTGCGTAAACTATCAGGAAATAATCGCGGAAAGAAGGTCGCGACAAGACTAAAGAGGTAAGCGGAGCCAGTACCGATTGCAATCAGCGTGAACATGTTTAATTTCCATGTCTTTATCGAAGTCCAGCCGCGCTCAAAGAAAGGCAATCCAGCCCATAGAACAACTGGCGTTGCGAGAAGAAATTGAATCCCTGCAAATTGCCAGTGCGAAAGTGAGTGTTGAACCGGTTGCCCCGGAATTAAATCAGACATTGCGAGCAGCAAGAGGGGAATCGTAAGTGCCGCGCTAAATTTTAGACGCTTTGTGAAATCAACAAGTTCAGGATTTGTTTGTTCCTCTAATGATACTTCCATTGGCTCAAGTGCCATTCCACAGATCGGGCAATTGCCTGGACCTTTTTGTTGAATCTCTGGGTGCATCGGACAGGTATAGACATTCTCCATATCTTCGGCCGTAACAGCTGCGGTATTCACTTTTGATGGTGGATGCAGCGAGCAGCAGCTGTGATTGGTCATTTTCATAGAATCTTTCATGGAGTTCTCCTCTTGGGCATTGCCCACAATGAGACTATCGACCTTCCAATGGTAGGAAGCTCAAGAAAAAAGTCAGAAAAGTAGATTAACCCAAGATAAGTTGACCTTCCAAAGGTGGTAAGGTTTAGAATAAGAGACACTTTAGGGGGTTGTTGTGAACATAGGTGAGGCAGCAAAGTCATCGGGCGTTAATGCCAAGCTAATTCGGCACTATGAGTCTATTGGTATCATTCCAAAGGCGAGCAGGTCAGAATCTGGCTATAGGATTTATGCTGAAGGTGACGTTCATATCCTCTCTTTTGTAAAGCGGGCGAGGGGTCTTGGCTTTTCGATGAAAGAGATCAAGAAACTTGTGAGCCTGTGGCGAAATCGCTCCCGCGCGAGTTCTGAAGTAAAGAATATGGCAATGGCACATGTGAAGGAGCTTGAGAAAAAGATTTCTGAGCTTGAGGAGATGGCAAAAACAATTCGACACCTCGCTCGAAATTGCCATGGTGATTCTCGTCCTGATTGCCCGATTCTTGATAACTTAGCTAAGCAATAGGGGTTAAATTGAAATTCATTATGCACACAGTATTGGCTGCATTGATCATTGCGACTGTCACTGAACTCAGCCGCCGATACAGCCTAATTTCCGCTTTACTAGTCTCGCTGCCATTAACGTCAATTCTTGCGTTGTCGTTTATTTACTGGGAAACGAAGGACGTGACCAAGGTATCGCAGCTTTCAATCGATATTTTTTGGTTGGTAATTCCGTCACTCGGGTTTTTCATCTTACTTCCGTATCTTTTGCGAAGCGGGATGAATTTTTGGGCGTCTATTTCTTTGAGTTCCGCCGCCCTAGCAATGGGTTACGCAGTTTATGCGTTTACGCTTAAAAAACTCGGGTTGTTTAGCTAGCAGCAGTTGTCTTGGCGAAGCTTGAGCATTTTCTCTGACCAGAGGCCAAGCTCTCGTTGGTAGCGATCAAAAACTTTCCAATCTATGCAGTAGCGAGAGCGAGGGCCATCGATTGTTCCTCGAATGAGGCCAAGATCTTTCAGTGCCTTTAAGTGCTGGCTTACCGTCGACTGAGCAAGCGGCAGATCGGCGACTAAGTCACCGCACAAACATTCACGTTTCTCGGCTAGAGCCTTTAAAATCGCGATGCGGGCAGGATGCGAAAGTGCTTTTGCAAAATCAGCAACTTTTAGATCTTTGTCAGGAAAATCTTTAAGACTTGGCAGCGCCATAGAGTCATTGTATATCGTATTTATACGATTAAAGACAAGGACTGTATGAAGATACTTTTTATGTGTGTAGCGAATTCAGCGCGAAGCCAGCTTGCTGAAGGCTTGGCCCGAAGCATCTTTCCTGGTGTTGAGATCGAAAGCGCAGGTTCGCATCCGGGAAAGTTAAACCCCTTTGCTGTTCAGGTGCTCGAAGAAATCGGAATCGATATTTCTAAACACTTTTCAAAATCAGTTGATCATTTAAACCCGCGATTTCTTGTTGGACTTACTTATGTGATCACTCTCTGCGCCGAAGAAGTTTGTCCGGTTCTTCCATCTCAAACTGCAAAGAAACTTCACTGGCCGTTTCCTGATCCGGCGTCGAAAGTGCCGCTGTCTGACGAAGCAATGTTAAAACGTTTTCGCGAAGCGAGAGACAACATTAAGGCTCGCTTGCTTGAATTCAAAAAAGAAATTTCTCAATGAATCTACCTGCAACACTTAAACAAAGACTGCTCGCTGAATATCTTGGAACTGCAGGTCTGCTAATGGTCGTCGTGGGTTCTGGCATCATGGGCGAAACTCTAGCGCAGGGGAATTCAGCTATCGCACTACTTGCGAATTCATTAGCGACCGGAGCGGGCCTTTACGCTTTGATTCAAACATTCGGAGCTATTTCGGGCGCCCACTTTAACCCCGCAGTCACAGTGGTCGAAAGATTCTGGAAAAGAATCTCAACCAAAGACGCCGTAGCTTATTCAATTGTGCAAGTAGCGGGCGCGTTGTCTGGTGTCTTTCTTACTCACGTAATGTTCGGCCAAGTGGTCTTTCAACTTTCTACTAACGGTAGAAGTGAGCCACGATTCTGGCTATCAGAGATAATTGCAACTTTCGGTTTGGTACTTGTCATTGCTCTATCCGGAAAAAAGAACGTTCACGCCACACCTACAGCCGTGGCACTGTTCATCACTTCTGCTTATTGGTGTACATCGTCGACTTCGTTTGCAAACCCTGCGGTGACCATCGCTCGAAGCCTGACAAATACATTTACCGGGATTGAATGGATCGGGGTGCCTTCATTTATCGTTGCGCAATTTGTTGGCGCAGCCCTCGCTTTTTGGACCGTCTCAGTCCTAACTCGCCAAAATTTGAACTAATCTTAATAAATTATTTGCCGGCTAAAGGTCGATAAACTGAATCCAAATTGAAAATTTCTAAATGTTTAAATTCCGTAACGATTTGATCGGCGAGTTGAGGCAGAATTGGCTGAATGAGGAAACAAACAGATTCAATCAAATTTAGTTATCTCGATAAATGTAAAACTGGAGTGCCTGGTCTCGACGATGTTTTGAGAGGCGGCCTGCCACGAAACCAACTTTTCTTACTACAAGGTGAGCCAGGAACGGGTAAGACATCTTTGTCGCTTCAGTTTCTAATGGAAGGCGCTCGCTCGGGCGAAAAGACTCTCTACATAACTTTTTCTGAGACCAAGACTGAACTCGAAGCAGTCGCGGAATCGCACGGCTGGGATTTAGAGAAGATTTCGATTCTTGAGCTATCAGCTATCACGCAGCAGATTGGCTCGCTGAACCAGAATACGCTCTTCCATCCTTCAGAAATGGAGCTATCTCGCACAGTAGATTTGCTGCTCAAAAAAATTGAAGAGGAGTCTCCAACAAGAATAGTTTTTGATTCAGTCTCTGAGTTAAGACTTCTCGCCGAGACGTCACTTCGCTACCGACGACAAATGTTGGCCTTTAAAGAATTCTTTATTGGCCGTGGTGCGACTGTTCTTTTCCTAGATGATCTCACGGCCCCTGAGGGCGACATTCAAGTTCAAAGTATTGTGCATGGTGTTTTACTGCTTGAGAAATTTAGAGCCGCCTACGGAGTTGAACGACGACAGTTCAATATCGTAAAACTTCGAGGTGTAAATTTTAAGGGCGGAACGCACGACTATATAATCGAAAAAGGTGGTGTTCGAATTTACCCACGGCTTGTCGCTGCCGATCATGAGGGTACGTTTGAAAGAAAGACTCTGTCGAGCGGAGTTCCATTTTTAGATAAAGTTTTGGGCGGTGGCCTGGATCGAGGCACAAGTAACTTAATCATTGGACCGGCAGGCTCTGGCAAATCCACCATCGGTTTAAGATTTGCGATCAGTGCTTGTGAACGCGGGGAGAGAGTTGGGATTTATACTTTTGAAGAAAGCCTCCCAAACCTCATCGCGCGATCGAAAGAACTCGATTTAGATATTGAAAAATACGTTAGTGCCGGATTATTGGTTTTAAAGAAAGTCGACCCTGCCGAATTAACTCCCGGACAATTTGCTTCGATTTTGCGCGACTCAACCTTCGAAGATAAAGTTGAAATGGTAATTATCGACAGTTTAAATGGCTACATTCACGCCATGCCTGAGCAGCAGTTTTTGATGCTTCAGCTTCATGAACTTCTGGCTTATCTAGGTGCTCGCGGTGTCGTGACGATCATGATTTTAGCTCAGGCTGGGATTATGGGTTCGATGCAGTCTCCTCTCGATCTTACTTATTTAGCGGACTCAGTTATTGTTACGCGATACTTCGAAGCATTCGGAAGTGTAAAGAAAGCAATTTCAGTTATTAAAAAACGTACGGGTGCCCACGAAGAAACTTTGCGCGAGCTCAGAATTGGAAAGGGAGGAGTCGTTGTAGGAGATGTCCTCACTCAGTTCTCCGGGATATTCACAGGCGTCCCGCGTTTTACTGGGAATGAAGTAGATATGATGAAGTCAGCAGGTCCTGGGCAGCATGGGTGAGTCGAATATTGTATTAGTCTACGCTCCAAGTTTTTCTGATTCAAAGGTGGCTGTAGACGTACTAACTGAATCCAGAATTAGCGCTGCTCCTTGCGGATCGTTAAGTTCTCTCGTCGACAATATTGCCCATGGCTGTGGGGCGGTGATGATCGCCGAAGAGGGCCTTGAGAGAGATCAACTTATCTACCTTCAGGCTGCGCTAGAGGGTCAGGAAACATGGTCTGATTTGCCAGTTATTGTTTTGGGTGGTGCGAATACAAAGCCATCAATCGAAGCATTTGCAAAAAGTGGAAACATATCGATTCTTGAGCGCCCTTTTTCAAAACTTACATTGGTGCGAGCTGTGCAAGTGGCTCTTCGGGCGCGTGCTAAACAGTATGAAGTGCGAAAACTTTTAATTGAACAACAAGATGCAACTAAAAAACGAGACGAGTTTTTCGCAACTCTTTCGCACGAGTTAAGAACTCCCTTGAATGTAATTCTTGGCTGGCTTGAGATTTTACGGGCCGGAAAGCTAAACGAGAGTTCACGGCTTGATGCGCTAGAGATTCTTGATCGAAATGCGCGTATGCAAAAAGGGTTAATTGATGACCTTTTAGATATCTCGCGGATAGTGACAGGAAAAATGTTTTTTGAGGCCACACCGATTGATATTGGCGGGCTCTTGCGTTCAATCACAGCGTCGTACATTCCGAGAGCGATCGAAAAGAAAATTGATCTTCTGCTGAGTATTCCTAACGGAATCTATATGGTCGAGGGCGATGAACAAAGACTAGCGCAGGTTGTAGCAAACTTGCTGACCAATGCGATTAAGTTTACGCCTAATGGAGGCCGAGTCGAAGTTAAGTTTGAGCCTTTGAGAGACGTTTATAAGATTTCGGTCTCCGATAATGGTCAAGGTGTCGACCCAGCATTTTTGCCTTATATCTTTGATCGTCTAAAACAAGAGGACATGAGTACGACGCGTGCCCATGGTGGCCTTGGACTCGGGCTTGCGATTGCTTCTCACATTGTTGAAGAACATAGTGGAAAAATTGAAGCAAGTAGCGACGGCCGAGGAAAAGGGACTACTTTTAAAGTGATTCTACCAATACTTGCAACAATGAGTGCGCCTTCGTCAAAAGTCGAAAGCTTTACCGAGGAGATAAAAACTTTACGCGGAGTTCGGGTTTTAGTTGTCGATGACTCGCCTGACATACTTCAGTTGATTAGTGTTTGGCTCAAGAAGGCAGAGGTCGATGTGAAGCTCGTTAGCTCAGCCGATGAGGTGCTTGCCTCAATCGCTAAATTTAAGCCTCATGTTTTATTAAGCGATATTGGTATGCCGGAAGTCGATGGGTACCAGCTCATTTCGAAAATTAGAAAGCTATCCAAAGAAGAGGGTGGGAACGTGCCAGCTGTAGCTCTGACTGCCTATGCTAGAGATGAAGAAAGAGCGCGAGCCTTAAATGCTGGCTTTCAAATGCACATTTCAAAACCAATCTCGAGCAGTCAACTCATCAATGCTGTCGCCAAACTAGTTCGGAAGCCCAGCGCTTGATTTGGGTTGTTTCAGGGGTAGATTTACAATGAAGGTGCTGCCCTTACCCATCGATGACTCAACAGTTAATGTTCCATGGTGAGCTTCAACTAACATTTTAGAAATATGAAGCCCAAGTCCAAGACCAGTACGATCTGTTGTTCGAATCTGAGCAAACTTTTCGAAAATCCTGCCCTTCATATTATCTGGAATTCCGACACCCGTATCGCAAACCGAGATTGTAACTGAATGCTGATCGTAGACAGTCTTAACAACGATCTTACCTTGTTCGGGAGTAAACTTAAGAGCGTTGTTGATAAGATTTGAAATAATTTGAGTGATGCGGTCGGGGTCGCATTCGACTGCGCAGCTGACATCAGTTGGAATTGCTCTCAAGAGGACGCTCTTTGCAGCGGCTGCTTGCAGAAAACTCCCCATAGCTTCCTGTATGATTGGTCCAATGTTAGATGGGCGAACCTTTACCACTAACTTTCCCTCAACGACTCTCTCCATGTCTAAGATGTCGGTAATCATTCGAAGTGAAGCATCTGCATTCCTTTTCACTAGCTCTAGCCACTGCCTAGTATCTGGTTCGATTTTGCGCTCATCAATTTCTTCTAAAAGCATTTCCATGCAAGACGAAATCGCTCCGATAGGATTGCGAAGATCGTGACTAACGATCGCAAGAAACTCATCGCGAGTGGTGAGGGAATATTTTGTTTTTGAGTGATCCGCAATCTCGGCAGTGAGACGCTCGGAACTTTCTTCGACCATAGAATCAATGGACGTTCGTTCAGTTGCCAAATTTCTATCGGTTAGCTCTCGCTCTTGTTCAAGATGCTTAGAGTGAATTGCAGATTTAACTTCGCGCTCACGCACAATTTCAAAGTCGACGCGAGTTCGCTCGTCTTCAATTGCGTGGTCAGATCTTGATCGTTCAGCAAGGATGAATTTTTTTGCGGTTTCAAGACCGTCAAATTTAACGTCGGTTCGTGTCCGTGCTGCAGACTCTTTAACGTCAGCTTCGTCCCGAGCAGTTTGCACTTTATTGTCAGCTTTTCGCTCGACTTGTGATCGCGCATCTTTGAGCGACCGATTTGTCTTGTCGCGTTCGGCGCCTAAACTGTTATCGGTGTCTTTTCGTTCTTTTGAAAATGTCTTCGCTGTAGTCTTCATGGTGGTCTCCATGAGAGTCACAGTAGCACGCTTGTAGTGAGACAATATGAATGCTTCGGCCAAGGGTAGGCGTGTAGGCCACTTCAGAACTTTTGTGGGCCAGTTAAGCCAAGTCAGCAGCCATCGATTTGAGTCGTCGCAACTGGCCTCGCTGATACGAGCCGAAGCGTCCTTCGAACAGAGTGCGAATTAACGGATCTTCGAGCACATTCATGTCGTAAAGATCAGATTCGACCCGATCAGAAAATATGAAATCATTCACTCTCACATACATCGAGGTAAGAGTTTCGCCTCGTTCAAGTGCTGCATAAAGTTTCGAAAGCGGAACTTCGGTGAGCCATTCCACTTCTGTCGTCATTGGGTGCGCCACTGATTCCACGATTTCAATCGTGCAATTTTCTATTTTATAATGAAACCTTGTTTCGGCACCTTCGTGATCGAAAACCGAAAGTCTCCAGAGTCGGGCTTTACTGAAAAATGGCGTTGGCTCAAGTTTCTGAAAGCGATTTAATAGTTCGCGCTTGCAAAAAGATATCGATCTTTCTCTTTCATGTGGGCTAAGCGGGGGGAAATGCTTTGCAATATCTGTAGTTAGCGGCGCAATCATTTCTGGTCTATAGGTATAATCGACATTTTGATCGCCAGAGGGTCGCACCCAGCTAAGTGACTCTGCTACTTCGAAAGTATTTTGATCGAGAACGATTGAAGTTCCCGGATTCATACGAATCACTTGGCAGCTCGGAAGCTTTGCCGCTATCTCCTCTTCGAAATGCCGATATGTAATCGGGAAGAGCGAGTTGTTATACCAAGACCATGGTTCTTGAACAAACTGGCAAGCGCTCGGTACGATGAAGCGGGGGCTTAGAGCTTTTAGCTCATCGAACCATTCAGCAGGAAGAGACACTTCAGATTGGTGATTCCGTGAAGGCGTGAGTACCGCAGTTTCTCGCATCGTTTGGAAAGGCCAAAGTACTAGATCCCAGGGTCCATCTGATTTTAAAGCTTCTAAAGAGTCGGAGTCTAAAACTGAGTCGACGACGTTTAATATTTTCAAGCCACCGACTTTTATTTGAAACATCGAATCGACATCTTCATCGAGCGGCTGTTTCGAAATTACTTCGAAGTTGCGGATCTGAACGGTCTCTTCAAATTTGAGCTGGTAAACGTTTTTAAAGCCAAGCTCGCGAACCATTTCAAAAAGTTCGTCATATATACAATGGATGTAAATCGGAGTCGAGCGATCGAAAAGCTTAAGGCTTTCGAATGAGCAGTGGTCATCATGAAAGTGCGAAACAAAAATCGCAGTGAAAGTGAGCTCAGTAATTTTCTCTACGTCAAAGCTTACAGAAGGGAAAGCGTAACAGTTGCCGCTAAACGGATTCTCAAAAATCGGATCAAAGACTATTTTGGTATCGTCTTGTTCGAAAATATAGCCAGCGTGCAAGATACGCGAAATCTTCAAGCTACTTTGCTTTCATCGCGAGGTATTCGTCATAGCTCATCTCGCGGTCGTCTTTAATAGTGACATCAATTTCGATGATGCGATTGGCAGACGTTTGAATGAACTCATGATCATGCGTCGAGAAGATCACTGATCCTTTGAATCGCACAATACCTTCATTCACCGCCGAAATGCTTTCGAGATCTAAATGGTTTGTTGGGCCATCAATCAAAAGCACGTTCGCACCAGAAAGCATCATCTTTGCGAGCATGCATCGAACTTTTTCTCCGCCCGATAGCACGCTTGGCTTTTTTAAAGCTTCATCACGGCTAAATAGCATTTTACCTAAGAAGCCTCGAACAAATGATTCATCTTTTTCTTCAGAATATTGTCTTAGCCAATCAACTAAAGTTTCGCAGCCATGGGCAGTATCAAAGTACTTACTGTTGTCAGTAGGGAAGTAAGAGCGAATTGTGGTGATGCCCCAAGTGATTGTTCCAGAGTCAGGTTCAAGTTCGCCAGCCAAGATATCGAGAAGCACAGTCTTTGCGATGTCACTTCGTCCGATCAAAACCGCTTTCTGTCCTTTTTTGAGAGTGAAGCTTACGTTCTTTAAAATTTGCTCGCCGTTGATGGTTTTAGAAATTCGATCAACAGTGAGAATGTCACTTCCAGCTTCGCGTTTAGGATCAAAACCTACGAACGGACTCTTGCGCGACGAGACGGGCATATCGGCTAAGTCTAATTTCTCAAGGATTTTTCTTCGCGAAGAGGCTTGTGCAGATTTAGAAGCGTTAGCGCTAAAACGTCGAATGAACTCTTTTAGGTCCTCTGCTTTGTCTGCATTCTTTTTTAGTTGATCGCTTTGCAGGCGCTGATTGAGCTCGCTAGCTTGCTTCCAGAAATCGTAGTTTCCTGAATAGACTTTTACCTTTCCGAAATCAATATCGGCGATGTGCGTGCAAACTTTGTTTAAAAAATGCCGGTCATGCGAAACCACGATGACGGTGTTTTGAAAATTAGCGAGAAACTCTTCCAGCCATTGAATCGCATAGATATCTAAATGGTTGGTCGGTTCATCAAGTAAAAGAATATCAGGTTTGCCAAAGAGTGCCTGGGCTAAAAGGACTTTCACTTTTTCAGCTGGATCGAGGTCTTTTACGAGCTTTGTGTGAATTGAGCTAGGGATTCCGAGCCCTTCGAGCATAGAACCAGCTTCGGCCTCTGCCTCGTAGCCATTGAGTTCAGCAAATTCACCTTCAAGTTCAGATGCTCGGTCGCCATCTTTTTCAGAAAAGTCCGGCTTCGCATAAAGAGCATCTTTCTCTTCAATAATTTGAAAAAGTCTTTGGTTGCCCATCATCACAGTTTTTAAAACTTCGCATTCGTCGAACTGATAGTGATTCTGTTTTAAAATTGAAAGTCGAAGATCTGAACCAATATGGATTTCGCCAGTGTTGGGCTCGATCTCTTTTGAGAGAACCTTTAAGAAAGTAGATTTACCTGCACCATTAGCGCCGATGAGGCCATAGCAATTGCCAGGAGTGAACTTAACATTCACGTCGTCAAATAACTTTTTGCTTCCGTAACGAAGGCTAACATTTGAAGTGCTAATCATGGTTGTAGGTATTTCTCGACAGTCTCGATAAGGAGTTCACGTTTAATTGGTTTAGTTAAAAAATCAGTGAAGCCAGATTTTAAGGCTTCGGCTCGATGCTCGGCCAATGCATGTGCAGTCAGTGCGATGATTGGAACGTTCTGGTTCGTTTCACGAATTGTCTGAGTTGCTTGATATCCATCCATCATCGGCATTTGAATGTCCATGAGAATCAAATCAAAACGTTTGGCTTTCACAAGCTCTACGGCCTCAATCCCATTTGCCGCAATCGTAACTTCGATGTTCGACGTCTTTAGATAAGTTTTAATCAGAGTAACGTTATCGGCAGAGTCTTCGGCTAATAAGATTTTCGCAGAATCTCTTGATGAAGACTGTCTTGCAGAATGCGTACTTCTGTCGATGGAACCTATTTGACCTGAGGCTGAATTCGCTAGGAACATGAATTCAAACGTTGAGCCTAGTCCGGGCTCGCTTGTAACAAGCCGAACTTCTCCTCCGAGTGCACGTGCAAGTTTTCGTGAAAGCGAAAGCCCGAGGCCGGTGCCCCCATACTTTCTTGTGTGACTGCTATCACCTTGAGTAAAGTCTGAGAAAAGTCCGGCCTGTTGCTCTTGAGTTAAGCCAATTCCGGAATCTGAAACTGTCACTCGCGCAAAATTATCTGGCGAAGCGTGAAGTTTAATTAATATTGTGCCTTTGGGAGTAAATTTAACTGCATTGCCAACTAGGTTGACCAAAACTTGGCGAATTCGTACTGGATCGGTCTTGATGATGTCGTGAGCTTGCGCATCAAATTCAGTTTTGATTTTGATTCCGCGCTCTCGGGCACGAGGCGAGAAATCTTCAACGATTGCCAAAATTAAATCACGAAGCGAGAAATCAATTTTTTCGACCGTTAAGCGACTTGCATCAACTTTTGAAATATCTAAAATGTCGTCAATTAATCGAAGAAGCTGTTGGCCATTTCTTTTTATGATTTCCCATACCTTTGGCTTTTCTTCGTCAGGAATAAGTCCGCTGGCAACTGAATCTGTCATCCCGATGACGATTCCGAGCGGAGTGCGAAGCTCATGACTCATGTTCGCTAAGAAATCACTCTTCGCTTTTTCTCGCGATTTGAGCAAGCCTGATGCTGAGAGAAGCGATGAGCGGAGAAGCTCGACTTCGTGAATCCGAGAGGGTGCAAGCGATGGAGTTTCGCCTTTAGCCAAAGTAGCTGCTGCATCGGCTACTTCTTTTATCGACGTTCGTAGCCACCTTGAAAAATAAACTGTTGTGAATGTCGAAAGCGTAAGTAGCAGTACGGCAATTACGCCGAGAGTCCAGAGCGTATTGCGATATTCAGCTTCGAATGTCTCTCGAGGTACGGCAATTGCCACGACCCATTTTGAAAATGGGGCCCTTCTGTATGCAGAGTAAGCCTCAACTCCCTCAAGCGTTACTGAATTCGCGAACCCGGAGTCTGTATTAACGAGGGAGTCTCGCAAGGTTTGTGAAGCTTTTTTTCCGACAAACTTTTCTGCGTCGAGTGATCGAGCAGCGAGAGTTCCGAAACGATCAACGATCGCTCTTGTCCACTCATTGGGAGTCGATTGGAATCGGCTAATGAGCTCTTGAAAATGTTGTGTCGCAATTGCTGCTGTCAGAACGTATATCACTTCCCCTTGGTCGTTAAAGATGGGGACACGAATTCCAAATCCATAGTTTGCATTGATTTTTTCAATAGATGGGACAGCGATGACAGGGCCGACTAACGGTTCGCGAGTTTTGATAGCTTCGAGAAGGCTCGCTACTTCCGCAGTTGCTAAACTTTTTTCGGTGTAGGAATGAAGACCAGAAAGGATTCGCTCGGCTTTCGCAGAATGGAGTATGATATTGCTCCAAGACGGCTGTGTTTTTAAAGTTCGTGTGACGACGTCATGAAAAACTTTATAATTCTTACTTCTAAGAGATTGGGAGTTCCCTAAAGTTTTCAGGGCGCGCACTGAACCCATGATTTCTTGATCAACTGCGAACGCTAATTCATCAGCGGCTTTAGCAAGGTAGCGGCGGCTCATCTCTCGCTCATTTTCGAGCAAGCGATCGACGACAAATCCGCAAAAAATTAAAACCGGAACAATTGCCAAAAGCACGATACCTATCAGGTACGCATTTAAGCTAAAATTTCGAAAGGATTTTGCGATCGCCATCGCGAAATTAGTAAGGGAATACAGCTAAATTGGCAAAGCTTAAGAGCAAAACTTTTGCGTTCTATAACTTATGCACCTACGAGCTAACCCGAGGTTAGCTTTAATCCGCAGTCATGGCAGAAATGGCTGCGGTCCTTGCGGCGGGCAGCATGCTTGGTGTTATCGCACTGAGGGCGCAGTGTTGAATTCAGGCGTTCGCCGCAAGATGGACAAAAGCTGACCGATGCATTCGAACGACCGTGATTCATATTCTGACATCTGACTTTATTCACATGGCTCCCTGGTAGAGACACCATTGTAGCACCTGCCGTTATGTTAAGTATAAAACCTCGGCAGTCATGTCGGCTATGGGCCACTTGAGAAAAAAGATCGACTAAAGTTCAAACAGTCAGGGTCTAATGCCGAAAAGAAAGTAGTGCATTCAGTTTGGTAGCAGTCTACTCTGAATGAGTACCGCAACGAAAAGCCCTTTTGGGCATCCTTAGTTTTCGTTTTTAGTTTCAGTCTTTGTTTAGCCTTAGTTTTCGTTAAGAAAAGTCTCCGCAAGTTAAAGTCTGATGTCGATTGTCCATCGTTTTGAATCTTTTCATCGAGGAGTCGTTCATGGCAGCACAAGTAGTTTCATTTAATTGCGTTTTGAAAAATGGTCTGGGTCAAGTGATTAGCAATACTTCAAATCGAGAAGTGTTAACTTCGACAGGTCAGTATAGTCAGCTTAAGGCATTGTCCACAGCGCTCGAGAATTTGCGACCGGGAGAAAAGCGCACAGTTCGAATCAAGGCCCAAGATGCTTACGGATTTTATGATCCAAAACTTTCGTTCACGCGTTTGCGAAAAGAACTTGAGGGTGGCGACGAGCTAAAGCTCGGCGAAGCGATTAAATACTTGAAAGATGGCGCGCTAGCTTCGTTCAGAGTATCAGAAGCCAATTCAGTCTATGTCACCTTAGATGGAAATCATCCACTAGCGGGGCAGGACTTAGTTTTTGAAATTGAGGCAACTGAAGCAAGAGAAGCAAGAGAAGCAATGCCCGAAGAAGTTTTCGAGACTCTCAACGAAAGCGCCACCTACCTCCATTAGTATTCGAGAACGGCGGCGCCGTAAGTGATTCCGGCGCCGAAAGCTGCCATTAAAACTTTATCGCCACGGCGAATTTTTCCGGATTCAACATATTGAGAGAGTGCGAGCGGGATTGATGCTGAAGATGTGTTGCCAGTTGTCGCGATGTTGTTGGCGATTTGATCTGAACGTAAGCCCAGCGTGTCGGCAACAGCTTCCATAATTCTTTGATTGGCTTGATGTGGAATGAACCAGTCAATATCGCTGATTT
The DNA here is from genome assembly GCA_964543475.1 of uncultured Bdellovibrionales bacterium. Taxonomy (GTDB): domain Bacteria; phylum Bdellovibrionota; class Bdellovibrionia; order Bdellovibrionales; family JAMPXM01; genus JAYSYM01. Next base: position 18,710 of record CAZIYJ010000006.1, read on the forward strand.
GAAGACCAGCTTTTTCAACTACAATTTGTGAACTCTCGCTCAGCATTCGCACTGCATGCTTGAAGACCTCTCGGCCTCGCATTTCGATGTAAGCCGTTTCGTGAGATTGAGTTCGATCAAAAGGACTATGGGGACGCGGATTTTTCATTGTGAGCAGATCGCCTAAGTTTCCGTTAGACGCTAAGTGTGAGGCAAATTTGGTACTCGATTCATTGCGACGCCCAAGCAAAACTGCTCCGGCTCCATCTCCAAAAAGAATACAAGTTTCGCGGTCGCGATAGTCAGTGATACGAGAGAGTGTCTCAGCACCGATAACCAATACGTTGTCGAGATTTTGCGATGTCATTAACCCGTCAGCAACACTGAGAGCGTAAACAAATCCTGAGCATGCGGCTCCAATATCAAAAGCAAATGCTTTATGAGCTCCTAGCTTTCGCTGCAATATGCATGAAGCTTGAGGCATGACGGCATCGGGAGTTACGGTCGCAAAGATAATTGCTTGAACCGAATCGGCGCTAACGCCCGCCATTTCGAGGGCTTTTTTTGCGGCCTCAAAAGCTAAATCAGTGGCGAACTGTTCGGGGTCGGCAATATGGCGTTGTTTGATTCCTGTCCGTTCCAAAATCCATTGGTCGGAAGTATCAACTAACTTCTCTAAGTCAGAATTTAAAATCGTCTTGGTGGGAAGATAATGGCCAAGCCCTTTAATAAACGACGACAAAGCTGATCCTAAATTTTATGCCTGTGAAGAATTAATCCATGACCGATATCATAAGGCGAAAAGCCAACAGTGACACGGTCTCCGACAACCACTTTGATTCGAAATTTCACCATTTTGCCACAAAGTTTAGCGGTTACTGGGGCGCCGTTGTCGAGCGTGATGCCGTAACGACCGCCGCCATTGATGCCTGTAATTTTACCTTCTAACGAAGCGAGATCGTCTTTGGCCATTGCTAACTCCTTCAAAGGCTTGGATAATCTGGAGGATCCAGATGACCATTTTCAGCTAATTGAGATGCGCCACAGTAGCACGTATGTCGGGGATTGAGTCCTTTATTACATGGGCCCAAAGGCAAAAAATGAAGAATGATTGATTTTGCGAATCAAGTGCTTTAGCTTGGCCTCAGAAGTTCAATGTCCTGTCCTGAGTCCTAGTGCATTCCGCCCTTGTCCTCTGACGGCACCCAAGCCTTTCGGAGGTTATATATGGGTAAGAAACTTTACGTAGGAAATCTTCCTTTTTCAGCAACAGATCAGGTTCTAACTGAGACATTCGCAGAATGTGGAACAGTAGAATCAGCAAAGATCATCATGGACCGTGATTCTGGTCGCAGCAAAGGCTTCGGATTCGTTGAAATGTCTTCTGATTCAGAAGCAGCAGCAGCGATCGAGAAGTTCAACGGCGCTGACTGGGAAGGTCGCGCAATGACAGTTAACGAAGCTCGTCCACAAGCTCCACGCGATTCTCGCGGCGGTGGCGGTGGTGGTGGCGGCGGCTTCCGCGGCGGTGGCGGCGGCGGTGGCGGACGTGGCGGCGGCGGCGGCGGATCTCGCTGGTAGTCGATCACTGTTAGCGTTTCGCCAACGGCGAACAACACTAACAACTTATTTAGTTATCTGAAAAAGGCGCTTCGAAAGAGGCGCCTTTTTTTTGGTTTTTTAAGGAGATGTTTACGGTTCTTAAAGAATCCCAAGAGCGTACAGTTTACGATTGTGTTAACTTACCCCACTTCGATCCGGAGAACCTTTTGTTTTCAGAGTGGCTTGCGAAATTGTTTTCACAAAAAAAGACTCTAGTTTTAGAAGCTGCTGCAGTGGAGCTTGAGAGTACTTCTATTCTCGAAAATGCCCTCGATGCAGTTGTCGGAGTCGATGAGCAAAATCGGGTGATTTTTTGGAATGTCCACGCTGAGGCGATTTTCGGTTGGTCAAAAAAAGAGATGCTTGGTCAAGATATGACAGAGCACATCGTGCCTAATGAGTATCGCAAGAGACATCGCGAAGGTATGAAGCGATTTATAGAAACTGGAATTCCAAAAATACAAAATAGGCGCATCGAAATTCCGGGTCTACATCGATCGGGAAAGGTATTTCCGATGGAGCTAACTGTTTCTTCGGTGCTGAGCAATGGTCATTTCCGTTTCTATTCTTTTATGCGGGATGTTTCTGAGCAGAAACGCGCAATCGAACAACTTAAAGAGAGATCAATCGACTTAAAGGTAAAGAGCGATGCTCTTGAAAATAGTTTAAATGGTTTTGACATTATCAATCACGAAGGAAAGTTCATTTACCTCAACAACGCTTACTTAAAAATGTGGGGCTATGAATCAAAAGATGAGGTGCTCGGAACTTCTCCTGCAAGTCACTGTGCAGACCCACAAACTCCTATTAAAATTATGACGGCTTTAAAAACAACAGGCGAGTGTGACATCGAGTTTGTTGCCAAAAGAAAAGATGGTTCACTGTTTGATGTCAGGATGCTTGCCTTCTTAGCGCATGATCCGGCAGGGCAAGAGATTTATCCCTCAACTTCAATTGATATTAGTGAGCAGAAGAATCTGGTTAGAAGCCTCGATGAGTCAAAGCGCGAGGCTGAACGAGCAAACGATCTAAAGTCTGCGTTTTTAGCGAATATGTCGCACGAGATACGTACTCCGCTCGGGGCTTTACTTGGCTTCGCTGATTTACTTCGAGATCCCGGGCTTTCGCGTGCGGAGCAGGCGAGTTACGTGGATATCCTGATGCGAAATGGCCAAAGTCTTTCGGGCATTATAAATGACATCCTTGATCTTTCAAAAGTAGAGGCCGGTCATCTTACTCTTGAGTACGCTGAGTGCTCACCAGAAGATGTTGCTCAAGATGTAATTTCTCTTTTGCGAGTGAGAGCAAAGGAGAAAGGTTTAGTTTTAGAGTATTCTCACGACAATGCATCTGCTGAGAACATGGTGACAGATGCTCTGCGAATGCGCCAAGTTCTGCTTAACCTTATAAGTAACGCAATTAAATTCACTCCTCATGGAACTGTTCGGCTAAAGAGCTATGGTTGCGAAAGCGATGATGGCAAGCCCGCAATCTGTTTTGAAGTGTGTGACACGGGAATAGGGATACCGCTTGAGCATCAGTCTCGAGTTTTTGAAATGTTCGTGCAAGGTGATGGTTCGATGGCTCGTCGTTTCGGGGGCACGGGGTTAGGTCTGTCGCTCTCTCGTCGTTTGGCACGTGCCTTAGGAGGCGACGTTCAGCTTCTGAGTTCAGAAGTCGGTAAAGGGTCAACGTTCCTGGTAAAATTTGTCGATCAAAAAGAAATTAAGACCGTGCAGTCCTATTTTAAAAAAGAAGAAGCACGGGAGCCAGGTGCAGACGCTCTCAATGGGCTTCGCATTCTTGTGGTCGATGACTCTCCTGATAATCAGTCATTGATTTGGCACTATCTTACGAAGAGAGGTGCGCTCGTCGAGTCAGCCGAAAACGGATTGATTGGATATAAAAAGGCGCTTCGAGAAAACTTCGATTTAGTATTGATGGATATTCAAATGCCCGAGATGGATGGATACACAGCTACACAACGTCTACGAGAGGCGGGCTACCAAAAACCTATCGTTGCTTTAACGGCTCACGTTTTGAGTGATGTTCGGCAAAAGTGTCTGAATGTTGGTTGCACTAGTCATCTTCCAAAACCAATCAACCCAAAGTTGTTGATTGCCACGATTGCAGAGCTAACCGGCCGCTAAGCTCACATAAAAAAAGCCACCTTGTAAGGTGGCTTTTCAAATTAGCCTAAATAAATTTAGGAAATCGATTTAGTAAACTACTGACGGTGCTTTACAGAACGGAAGTGATGGAATCACTTGGCAAGCAGCTTCACAAGCTTCATCGCTACCGAGTGGGCATGAAGATTGATCGCCTCCTCCGCCGCCGCCAGTGTCAGCTTTTGCTTTGAACCAGCAAGACGGACGGAAACCTAAAGCATCAACGCCCTCAACGCACGAACCAGCTTTGTAGTCCTTGTCGTCAGTTGATGTAGCAAGTGGTGCTTGGCAAAGTGTTCCGGCAAGGTATGTGTCCATGCGGCACTGAGTAGCAGGGTGGTTATCGTTCGTCTTTGATACTGCTTTTGTATCAGGTGTTGCGTAGCTAGGTTTAACAGTTTCTTTTCTCAAAGCTTGGAAAAGATATGCAACTGATTGGCCAGCTAGGCTGATTCGTTCGCAAAGTGCTTGCTCAGAAGCTGAAGCAAATTGTTTTGCACAAAGCTCTTTCGCTAATGGCTCGACATCACGAGTAGAAACGATTGCTGCATTGTCTTCGTCAGCAAAGAATTGGCGTAAACACTTAAGACCAGCGAAGTAATCTGATCCACCTTCGTTTGTAGCCCAAGCATTCATTCCCAAAAAGCTGCTAACTTTTGGAGCGCCACCGATGTGGTGACCAATTTCGTGACAAATTACGAGAGCGAAACCTTCTGGCGTGATGTCTTGGTGGCGAGCTAAGCCGCCGTACATGTTCACAACCCAAGTTGTCTGCATCTGTTGCGCGCTCGCGTTGACTGTTGCATCTGTCCAGAGGCGGTTAACTTTTAAAGTGGCGCCTTTTGCTTTGAATACGTCAGTGTACAGAGCTTCAGCACGGTCGATCGCCGCGTTGAATTGTGCCTCTGTTAGGCCGCCGTTATTCATAACTCCGAACATTGTTTTTCCGACCGGAATTTTCAGGTCGTTCTCTGGTACAAATCCTTCGCATAAGTGATTAGAACTGTTGGCACCAGTTGCGAACACAAGTACAAGTGCCGAAAGCATTAGCTTTAATTTCATTATCCCCCCCAAATTTTGAACCCGATTCCTTCGGGTTGCTGGAGAAAAGCCTAGCACTCTTTAGATGAAGGTCTAGATCGTATTAAGGTTTGCTGCTCCGCATATTGGAAGATTCTGTCTCAAAGACTGTTTGGGAATTAGCTAGAAACCTCCAAGCCTCTGTTTGGTTTTAATTCACTTTCTCAAAGTGATACGACTAGTCAGAATAATCTCTAAAAAAATCAGCGTTAAGCTTTCATGAACGTCAACTGATTCCGATACGAAAGCATGACCTTGCGGACCGTATTAGGATTGGTTCTAATTCTATTGAACTTTGGGAACGTTGCTCAAGCAGCTACGGGCCTGACTTTTCATGGTCGTATTCTTCAGTCGAACAATTCTCCTTTAACTTCAGCGAACGTTTTCTTTCACATTCAAATTCGGTCACCAGGCGCTGAAGATTGTTTGCTCTATGATGAGAGCCAAACACTCAACATGTCTGGTTCGAATGGTGTCTTCGTTTTGACAATTGGTAGCGGAACTCGTGTAGCTGCCGGCGTTGACGGCGGACACCCGATGGAAAGAGTTTTCGCAAATAGAGGAACACTTACGGTTCCAACTTGTACCTTTGGTGTATCTTACACTCCAAATATTGCAGACGGGCGAGAGCTAGTTGTTCAATTTAGTGATAACGGCGGACCTTGGCAGGCGCTCCCGACTCAGAACATCAACTTTGTTCCAATGGCAATTGAGGCGATGCAAGTCGGCGGATACGAAAAAGATCAGCTTCTTCGTGTAGCCGATGGCACTGTTGCAACAGAACTTTCAAATGCTAACTGGACAGAGCTTTGGGATTTAATCACCGGTGCTTCGACTGTTTATCAAAAAGCTGACGGTTCGAACTTTGCTCCAACTGCGTCGGTTGATTTTAACGGACAAAAAATTATTGATCTCGCTGATCCAACGTTGGCTCAAGATGCTGCGACAAAAAATTACTCTGACACTAAAATCGGTGGCAAAGACATTGATGTAAGTACTGTGACTAACTTAGCTGGTAACGGCCATGTTCTTTTGTGGGATCAAGCGCAGAATCGTTGGGAGACTGGTCTTCCGAATGATTCAACCAAGCTGCCGCTTGCTGGTGGTACGATGACGGGCCCGATTAACTTGGGCGCATTTTCTGTAACAAACGTTGGTCACGTTGTGATTGCTGATCAGGGTACGATGTATCTTGGTAAGTTTAGTGCCGGTCAAGAAGCAGCACTACTATTGACTCCACTTAATAATACAACTGATCGCGGTCGAACTTGGTTTAACGTTGATACTGGCAAAATGCGCTACTGGGATGGCTTGGCTGCGCAAGATGTTGCAACGAAAGATTACGTTGATACGGCAGTAGCGGGTGCGACGGATGCATCGAAGCTTCCGCTTTTGGGTGGAACAATGGCAGGCAACATCGTGATGGGTGGAAACTCAATCACGGGACTTGCTGCACCAGCGGGTGCTAACGATGCTGTAAGAAAAGTTTATGCTGATAGCAATCTATTAGGTTTAGCTCTCGCAGCACCAGGTGCTGGTGAAGTTTTAAAATCAGTTCGTTGGAATGCAGCTGGCAACGCTTGGGAATATTTCACTCCATTTACGGCTGCTGATTTAACTCAAGCGAATGTTTTAGCAGCTCTTACTTATACTCCGGTTGATAAAGCTGGCGACACGATGACGGGACTATTGCTATTAAGCGCTGATCCATCAAATGCTGTTGGTGCTGCGACTAAACAATATGTTGATGCCGTTGCAACAGCAGCCGCAGGCGCATATGTTCGTATCGATGGTACGACGTCGCTAACAGCTGATTGGGATTTAAACGGATTAACCGTTGGTGGCACAAGGCTCATCACAGGACTTGATACTCCGGTAGTTGCAGATGGTGCTGCGAACAAAGCTTATGTTGATGCAAGAGAAGCAGCTGCAGTTGTTGCTGCTAACAACTACACTGACACTGAAGTTGCGACAGCGGTTGCTGACGGCGAAACTTATGCAGACGCCTCTTCTGCTGCGGCTCAAGCTGCTGCGCAAACATATGCAGATGGAAAATTAGTAACAAAAGATTTAGCTGTTCCGGCTGCTGCACAAGATGGTCAGTCAATTCGTTGGAACGATACGACAGGTGATTGGGAGTACTTCACTGCAAGTGTAAGCACAGGAACAGTTTCAACTGTTACTTCTGCAAACACCGACATCGCTATTACGAATAATACAACGACTCCAGAATTAACTTTAAATGTTGGTACGGGTAACAACCAAATCGTGAAACTTAACGGCTCTGCTGAATTGCCAGCAGTAAGTGGTGTTAATTTAACGGCACTTAATGCTTCGAACATCGCTTCAGGCACTTTAGCTGACGCTCGCTTAAGTGCAAACGTAGCTTTGACATCTTATGTTGATGCGGGTGATTTGCAGTTAGTAACTAAGGATCTTGCGATTCCAGTTGCTGGTCAAGATGGTCAATCGATTCGCTGGAACAACACATCTGGTGACTGGGAGTACTTTACTCCTAATAGTGGAGATGGATCAGCTCTTACTAACTTAGATGCAGATAATATTGCTTCAGGCACTTTAGCTGATGCTCGCTTAAGTGCAAACGTTGCGTTGAAGACGTACGTTGATGCTGGCGACCTACAATTAGTAACGAAAGATTTAGCTATCCCAGTTGTTGGACAAGATGGTCAATCGATTCGTTGGAACAACACATCTGGCGATTGGGAATACTTCACTATTAATAGTGGAGATGGTTCAGCTCTTACGAACTTAGACGCAGACAACATTGCTTCAGGAACATTAAATGATGCTCGCTTAAGTGCAAACGTTGCATTGAAGTCGTACGTAGATGCTGGTGATCTTCAATTAGTAACGAAAGATTTGGCGATTCCGGCCGCTGGTCAAGACGGTCAATCAATTCGTTGGAACGATACTTCTGGCGACTGGGAATACTTCACTGCAAGCGTGAGCACGGGAACAGTTTCAACTGTTACATCTGCTAACGGTGATGCAACGATCACTAACAACACAACGACTCCTGAAATCACAATCAATACCGGTACAGGTAACAACCAGATTGTGAAGTTAAACGGATCCGCAGAATTGCCAGCAGTGAGTGGTGTTAACTTAACCGCACTTAATGCCTCGAACATCGCTTCTGGCACATTAAATGATGCTCGCTTAAGTGCAAACGTAGCGTTAACTTCATATGTAGATACTGCTGAGGCTGACGCAGTCACTGCAGCGAATGCCTACTCTGATGGAAAGCTAGTAAGTAAAGATCTTGCGATTCCTGCTGCTGGGCAAGATGGTCAGTCGATTCGTTGGAATGATACCTCTGGCGACTGGGAATATTTCACTGCTGGAACAGGAAACGGAACAGTATCGACTGTTACTTCTGCTAACGCTGACATCGGAATTACAAACAACACGACAATTCCTGAGTTAACACTAAATGTTGGTACGGGTAACAACCAGATCGTTAAATTAAACGGTTCTGCTGAATTGCCAGCGGTGAGTGGTGTTAATTTAACTAACTTAAACGCATCTAACTTGGCGTCTGGCACCGTGCCTGATGCTCGCTTGAGCGCCAACGTTGCGATGACTTCATATGTAGACGGAAAGCTAGTAACTAAAGACTTAGCGGTTCCAGCTGCTGGACAAGACGGACAATCGATTCGCTGGAACAATACATCTGGCGATTGGGAATACTTCACTGCCGGATCGGGTAGCGGAACGGTTTCGACTGTTACATCTGCTAACGGTGATGCAACGATCACCAACAACACAACGACTCCTGAAATTACAATCAACACAGGTACTGGCAACAACCAAATCGTAAAGTTAAACGGCTCGGCTGAGTTGCCAGCAGTAAGCGGTGTGAATTTAACTGCACTTAATGCTTCGAATATCGCTTCGGGCACAATTGCTGATGCTCGGCTAAGCGCAAACGTCGCATTAACTTCATATGTTGATGCGGGTGATTTGAGATTAGTAACTAAAGATTTAGCGATTCCGGCTGCTGGACAAGATGGTCAGTCGATTCGTTGGAATGATACTTCTGGTGATTGGGAATACTTCACGGCAGGTACCGGCAACGGGACGGTATCAACGGTAACTTCTGCTAACGCAGATATCGGAATTACAAACAACACGACTATTCCTGAGTTAACTTTAAATGTTGGTACTGGTAACAACCAGATCGTGAAACTTAACGGTTCTGCTGAATTACCAGCTGTAAGTGGTGTTAACTTAACTAACTTAAACGCATCTAACTTGGCATCTGGCACTGTGCCTGATGCTCGATTAAGTGCAAACGTAGCGCTGACTTCTTACGTAGATACTGCTGAAGCTGATGCTGTGACTGCAGCCAACGCATACTCTGATGGAAAATTAGTAAGTAAAGATTTAGCGGTACCAGCGGCTGGACAAGATGGGCAATCGATTCGTTGGAACAATACTTCTGGTGATTGGGAATATTTCACCGCAGGCTCAGGAAGCGGAACAGTTTCGACTGTTACATCTGCTAACGGTGATGCGACGATCACTAACAACACAACGACTCCTGAAATTACAATCAACACAGGTACTGGTAACAACCAGATCGTGAAGTTAAACGGTTCTGCAGAGCTGCCTGCTGTAAGTGGTGTTAATTTAACTGCGCTTAATGCTTCGAACATCGCTTCTGGCACATTAAATGATGCTCGCTTAAGTGCAAACGTAGCATTAACTTCATATGTTGATGCTGGCGATCTTCAATTAGTAACTAAGGACTTAGCAATTCCGGCCGCTGGACAAGACGGTCAGTCGATTCGTTGGAACGACACATCTGGCGATTGGGAATACTTCACAGCAGGCACTGGAAACGGAACGGTATCTACTGTTACTTCTGCGAATGCTGATATCGGAATTACAAACAACACGACTATTCCTGAATTAACTCTAAATGTTGGTACTGGTAACAACCAGATCGTTAAGTTAAACGGGTCTGCAGAATTGCCAGCAGTAAGTGGTGTTAACTTAACAGCGCTCAATGCTTCGAACATCGCTTCAGGAACTTTAGCAGATGCTCGCTTAAGCGCGAACGTTGCGCTCACATCTTATGTTGACGGAAAGCTAGTAACTAAAGATCTAGCGGTTCCAGCTGCTGGACAAGACGGTCAATCGATTCGTTGGAACAATACATCTGGTGATTGGGAATATTTCACTGCTGGATCAGGTAGCGGAACGGTTTCTACTGTTACATCTGCTAACGGTGACGCAACGATCACTAACAACACAACGACTCCAGAAATTACAATCAATACGGGTACTGGTAATAACCAGATCGTTAAGTTAGATGGCTCTTCACGACTTCCGGCGGTAGATGCATCTCAACTTACAGCAATTAACGCTTCGAACATCGCTTCGGGAACTATTGCTGATGCACGCTTGAGCGCAAACGTAGCTCTTACTTCTTACGTTGATGCTGGTGATTTAAAATTAGTTACGAAAGATTTGGCAATTCCAGCTGCTGGTCAAGACGGCCAATCGATTCGTTGGAACAATACGTCTGGCGATTGGGAATACTTCGCTGCAGGTACTGGTAACGGAACAGTATCAACTGTTACATCTGCTAACGCAGACATCGGAATTACAAACAACACAACTATTCCTGAATTAACTTTAAATGTCGGTACAGGTAACAACCAAATCGTTAAGTTAAACGGTTCGGCAGAATTGCCTGCGGTGAGTGGTGTTAACTTAACTGCTTTAAATGCATCGAACATTGCGTCTGGCACAATTGCTGATGCTCGCTTATCTGCGAACGTTGCTCTTGCTTCATATGTTGACGGAAAATTGGTAACTAAAGACTTAGCGGTTCCAGCTGCTGGACAAGACGGTCAATCGATTCGTTGGAACAATACATCTGGTGATTGGGAATATTTCACTGCTGGATCAGGTAGCGGAACGGTTTCTACTGTTACATCTGCTAACGGTGATGCAACGATCACTAACAACACAACGATTCCTGAGATTACAATCAACACAGGTACTGGTAACAACCAGATCGTTAAATTAAACGGTTCGGCAGAGTTACCAGCGGTAAGCGGTGTTAACTTAACAGCACTTAATGCATCGAACATCGCTTCAGGCACTTTAGCTGACGCACGCTTAAGCGCAAACGTTGCTCTCAAGTCTTACGTTGATGCTGGAGATCTTCAATTAGTAACTAAAGATCTTGCAATTCCAGCTGCTGGTCAAGACGGCCAATCGATTCGTTGGAACAATACGTCTGGCGATTGGGAATACTTCGCTGCAGGTACTGGTAACGGAACAGTATCAACTGTTACATCTGCTAACGCAGACATCGGAATTACAAACAACACAACTATTCCTGAATTAACTTTAAATGTTGGTACCGGTAACAACCAGATTGTTAAATTAAACGGTTCGGCTGAATTGCCTGCAGTAAGTGGTGTTAACTTAACTGCTTTAAATGCATCGAACATTGCTTCAGGTACTATCGCTGATGCTCGTCTGTCCGCGAACGTTGCGCTAAAAACTTATGTTGATGCTGGTGATTTGCAATTAGTAACTAAAGATCTTGCGGTTCCAGCTGCTGGTCAAGATGGTCAGTCGATTCGTTGGAATAATACTTCTGGCGACTGGGAATATTTCACAGCTGGATCGGGTAGCGGAACGGTTTCAACTGTTACGTCTGCTAACGGTGATGCTACGATCACTAACAACACAACGATTCCAGAAATTACAATCAATACAGGTACTGGTAACAACCAGATCGTGAAGTTAAACGGATCTGCTGAGTTGCCAGCAGTAAGCGGTGTGAATTTAACTGCACTTAATGCTTCGAACATTGCTTCGGGAACTTTAGCTGATGCTCGCTTGAGCGCTAACGTAGCTTTGAAAGCTTATACTGATGCAAATATTTTAGGGCTTCCGCTTGCGGCACCAGCGGCTGGGCAAGTCGGCCAATCGATTCGTTGGAATGCTGGTAACACTGCGTGGGAGTATTACACTCCAACAACTTCAATTGCAGCTGACTCACTTAACTTTACTGATTTCTCTGACACGTTGGCTCTCGATGCATCAACTTCGATTACTGCTCCGAATGGTCAAGCTTATGCACTGTCAGTAGTGAACGAAGGTACTGGCAACTCGTTATTTGTTGGTGACGAAGCTGCTGACGCATCTCCATTTGTAATTGATGCTTCTGGAAACGTTGGCATTGGCTTAGCTTCTCCGTCAGCTAAGCTTGATGTTTCTTCTTCTGGCGCAGGCGCGGTGCAGACTTTAGCGCTTCGTGCGAACCCAGGTTCGGCCGGTGCCGGAAACTACAACTCGATTGTTTTTGACAACACATTTGGCGCTGGCAACAAGAAGAATCAGTTTGTACTTGCGAGCAATGGTGCTGCCCAGTTCGCTCTCGGAAACGACGTTTCAGGAAACGGTGGCGATAACTTCTTCTTGTGGCACGCGGCGACTGCTACTCATCCACTCTATGTTAATTCAACTGGAAATGTTGGCATTGGTTCAACTTCGGCAAATGCGAAGCTCGATGTCAAAGGAACTCTCGGGCTTTCAGGATCTACATCAGGAATCGTAACTTTCGCGGCACCTGCAACCGTGACTTCTGGAACTTATGTTTGGCCTGCAGCAATGCCTGGCTCGAATATGGTTCTTCAGTCAGACAATACCGGAGCACTTTCTTGGGTAGCAGCGGCAGCTTCAGGTTTGCCAGCTGCAGACGGAAGTGCGGGAACGCCGGGAATTAATTTTACGAGCGACACGAACACAGGTATTTACCGACCCGGCGCTGATTCAATGGGCTTCAGCACAGGTGGATCACAGAGATTGTTGATAGACGATAATTCTGTTGTCGCATCTGTGGGTTATCAAAATGGTCTTGTTGTAAACAGCGGTGGAGCTGGCTACGGCTTGGTCGCGATTACTTCTCCGAATGGTGAAGGCGGTCGCATACGATTTGCCGATGGTCAGAGTAGCTTTGCTTGGGATACAGCGATCTCTCGTCCTTCTGCGGGAAAACTTTTAATTGATAATAATGCTGGTGGTGCTGCGACTTTAGAAGTTAAAGGGACTATGTCGATTGCGGGAACTACTTCGGGTGCTGTGCAATTTGCAGTTCCGGCTGTTGCAGGTTCAGCAACTTATACATGGCCAGCGGCTGCTCCTGGCTCAAACATGATTTTACAATCTGACAACACGGGCACACTTTCTTGGGTCGCAGATGGTGCTGCAATTGCTGATGACTCGCTTGATTTCGCAAAATTCATTGATGCAATGACTCTTGATGCGACGACGACGATTACTGCACCGAGTGGCCAAGCTTATTCAATGTTGATCAGCAACGAAGGCACTGGCGATTCGTTTAGAGTAAACGATGCGAACGGTGACACAACTCCATTTATTATCGATGCAGCTGGCAACGTAGGTATTGGCACAGCTTCTCCAGCAAAACGACTTGAGCTCGTGGCACCGGCCGCAGATTTAAATGCAACAATGCGCCTCACTTCTGGAGATGCAACTAACAACTCTTCAGCGGGCATAGAGTTCATGGATAACAGTGGCAATAACAGAGGTCACCTCAGCGTTTCTGGCTCTGGTAACATGTTCTTAAATGCTGGCAACAGCTTTAATATTAGCCCCGGCACAACTGGGAGCGCAGTTAACCAAGGCTTTGTCAGATTCACAGTTAACTCAAATGGTGATGTCATTACTGGCGGCGGTTCTGCGAATGACAGATTTAATGTTCACCAAATCGCAGCGGCAAATAGCTTTGCGGCATTTACAAGTAACGCATCCGGCAGCACTGCAACCGATGGCGTACGTGTTGGTTTGGATTCAAGCGGTAACGCTGTGTTCATGAACAAAGAAAATGCGCCCATGATATTTGGTACGAACGATACTGAGAATATGCGTATCTCATCTACTGGTAACGTTGGAATTGGCACAGACACGACTCCAGACGCTAAATTAGATGTCGAAGGAACTCTCGGACTTTCGGGTTCTACATCAGGAATTATTACTTTCGCGGCACCTGCAACAGTGACTTCAGGAACATATGTTTGGCCGGCGGCAATGCCTGGTTCAAACATGGTTTTACAATCTAGCAACACTGGCGCGCTCTCTTGGGTAGCGGCGGGTGGAGCAGGCGACTTCTTGGCTAACGGTACAGTGCCGATGACTGGTGCGATCACGGTGATAGCTGGAACGGCAGCAGCGCCAGGAGTTGTATTTAACAACGATGCAGACTCAGGATTTAATTCTCCTGCTGCAGGTAACGTTCACCTTTCAAGAAACGGCAGCGATATAATTAAACTTGGTCACCAGTACATGGGATTCTTCAATGCTGGTGGTATAGTAACAGCAACTGCAAATGCTGAAGCTCTTCCAACATTTAGTTGGGCGGGTGACGAAGACACAGGTATGTACAAGCCTGCGGCAAATGAAATCGGATTCTCGACAAATGCTGGCGAGCGCTTACGAATAGATGCAACTGGAAATGTTGGTATCGGTGACCTCTCTCCCGACGCAAAACTTGATGTTAATGGAACACTTGGTTTATCAGGAGCAACATCAGGCACTTTAACTTTCGCAGCACCAGCGACAGTGACTTCAGGAACATACGTTTGGCCTGCAGCAATGCCTGGTTCGAATATGCTTTTACAATCTGACAACACCGGTGCTCTTTCTTGGGTAGCGGCTGGCGGAGTCGGTGACTTCTTGGCTAACGGCACGGTGCCGATGACAGCTCCGCTTCAAGCATCAACCGGTTCGGCTGCAGCCCCTTCACTTACATTCGATGGTGATGAAGACACAGGTTTTTACAATTACACAGCCAACGGAGTGTCGTTAGCGACAAATGGTACTGAAAGAGTCCGTTTCGGTAACAACGGAAGTATTACAGCACAGACGGCGTATTACTTGCTCGGCGCAAGTAATACAGCGGCATCTCCGGTGTACTCATTTGCGTCAGATAGCAACACGGGAATGTACCAAATTGCTGCTGACACTCTCGGCTTCTCAACTAATAGTGCAGAGAGAATGCGCGTTGGTAATAGTGGAGTTGATATCGGTACTAGTACTGCACCAGCACTTTTAACACTTACTTCTGACAACACAACTTCTGATGGTTTACGTTTTGAGAGTTCGGTAGGAACTGCGGCCCGAATGCTTATGTATAATACCGGAACGAACTCGTTTGGTATGCGCAAGCTTAACTCGTCTTCATCGTTAATTTTTGAAAATAGTGCTGGCGACGAAGAAATGCGACTCAGCTCGACCGGTAACCTTGGAATCGGCACTAGCACTCCAGATGCAAAACTTCATATTTTTAATGAAGGCAGTACTGTTGGCGATTTATGGGTAACTGCGGTCGGTGATAACGTTGGAATTCATGGTCGACGTGCTCGCGGAACGACAGCCTCGCCAACGGCAGTTCAAACTGATGATCTTCTGACTTCTTTCGGAAGTTACGCTCGCTATGCCGCTGACTATTCTTTAAATCCAGTGGGCACATTTAATATTTTGGCAGCTGAAAACCACACAAGTACGGCTCAAGGAAGTTATTTAACTTTTGAAACTACGAATATCGGCGCAAATTCAAAAACAGAAAAAATGCGTATCAGTGATTCGGGTAACGTCGGAATCGGTGATACTTCACCAGATGCTTTACTTGATATTCAAGGAACACTTGGTCTTTCAGGAGCAACATCAGGAATTATTACTTTCGCAGCACCAGCAACAGTGACTTCAGGAACATATGTTTGGCCTGCGGCAATGCCTGGCTCGAACATGGTTCTTCAGTCTGACAACACTGGAGCATTATCATGGGTTGCTGGTGGTGGCGGGGTTGCAGCCGATTCGCTTAACTTTACTGATTTCTCTGATACGTTGGCGCTCGATGCATCAACATCGATCACTGCACCGAGCGGTCAGGCTTATGTGCTTTCAGTCGTGAACGAAGGTACAGGAAATTCTTTCTTCGTTGGCGACCAAGCTACAGACGCAACTCCGTTTGTGATCGATGCTGCTGGAAATGTTGGAATCGGCACCTCTGCTCCAAGCTCTAAATTTCAAGTGAGTGAGACTGTGACTGCAACCAGTGGTTTAGTACGCGGAATATATTCGCCAGTTTCGGTGGCTCCGAGCGCAGATAGCACTGCCATAGTGTCAGGATTTGAAAATCGGGTTACGACTTCAACCGCATTTGATGTAGATAAGGCCCAAGGGGTCAATTCGATCGTATTCATTAACGGATCTGCCGGCGCAGATGTGAACTCGGCAACAGGTGTGTTGGGTCAGGCGACCAAAGTGAATGGTTCGGCAGGTAGCCTAAGTGACGGAATAGGCGGATCATTTAGATTTTCTAACGAGAGCGCAACTACTGTGACTGATGCGACTGGCGTGACTGCGGCCATCAGTCAAAGTGCGAACGGCGGTACGATCTCTGGGGCGACTGCGCTCAATGCTACAGTCACCAACGGAGCTACCTCGACGATTACCTCGGCAGAGGGAGTGAACATTAGCCTAGTGAATTCGGGAACCGTTAGTAGTTTCAAAGGACTCAATCTCGATACCATTCCGCAAACCAACGCCAACTACTACGCAATTTACTCTAACGGCGCAGCTAAATCATATTTTGCTGGCAGCGTGGGTATCGGCACATCTACTCCCGGTGAGAAACTTGAAGTTAGCGGAAACGTTAAAGCGACAAGCTTTATTTCAACTTCAGATGAGCGCTTAAAAGATAATGTTCATCCAACAGCTGGCTTAGATATTATTTTGAAGCTCACGGGTGTTGATTGGACTTGGAAATCTGATGGCAAGCACGATGCGGGAGTGATCGCGCAAAATGTTGAAGAGGTAATGCCTCATGCAGTCGTGACTGACGCAGCCTCAGGCATGAAAGCAGTAAAGTACAACTCGCTCATCGCTCCGTTGATTCAATCGACTAAAGAACTTTACGGTATGTGCAGCGCTAGCGAAAAAGTAAACGCGGCTCAAGATCGTCAGATTGCATCGATTGCAGAAGACAATGCTTCGTTGAAAGCTGAGAATATAAAATTACGAAAAGAAGTTGAATCGTTAAATGAGCGTATGGAACGACTTGAAGCGCTTCTTTTAAACGATAAGAAATAAATTGAGGATTCTACTTGAAGCACTTCTTATTTCTACTTTTTTTAACTTACTCTAGTGCGGCATCGGCTGCATGCTCGTCTCCGTCAGGCGTTGATGGGCAGCTTCAGTATATTTCAAACGAAATAAAGTTTTGCGACGGTACATCGTGGGATTCAACAAACGTCTCTGATTCCGGGAGTGCTTGCGGATCTCCGGGCGCTATTAATTATCTCTCTGGTAATTTGCGCTACTGCGGCCCAGTTAATTGGATGGTGATGAACACTGCGACCACAGATGGCGCGTGTGCACCAGGCGATGCTGGTAAGTTCGAGCTTCGTAGCACAAAGATGAGCGTTTGCAATGCGACCAATTGGCTTGTCATCGGAAACCTCTTTGTTAGCACAACCAATTACTTAGCGGTTGGCCACCAGACTTCACCTTACATTACGATCTATGACACAAGCACTTACACAAAGTTCGCAGATCCGGGGACTCTTCCTACGGGAGAGGGTAACCAGCTCGTATTCAATCCCACGAAAACTTTGTTAGCCGTGCCACATAACAATTCGCCTTACATCACTATCTACAACACCTCTGATTGGTCGAAGGTGGCAGATCCTGCAACTCTGCCGGTTTTAAATGGGCGCGGTGCTGATTTCAGTCCCGATGGATCAAGGCTTGTAGTTGCTCACGCTGGCACACCATTTATAACGATTTACAACACCAGCACCTGGGCCAAGCTTTCTGACCCAGCAGTATTACCTACTGGCGTAGCCCAATTCGCCAAATACAGCCCAGACGGATCGAAGCTTGCTCTGGCAATTTCGACCTCTCCGTACATTTACATTTACAATACTTCTGATTGGTCGAAGGTTGCTAATCCTGGAACTCTTCCAACCGGCTCAGCGAGAAAAGTTTCGTGGAGCCCCGATGGATCACGTCTCGCAGTCGTGCATGACACTTCACCGTATTTAACAATTTACAATACGAGTACTTGGGCAAAGATCGCAGATCCATCTACCCTGCCAACGGGCGCTGGTTGGGGAGTCGCTTACAATCCAGCGGGGACTATCCTTGCTGTTGGTCATGATGGATCGCCATATTTAACAATGTATAATACTTCTGATTGGTCAAAAATCGCTGATCCGGCAGTTGGTCCACCAGATCAAGCGGAATCTGTTTCTTTCAGTCCTGATGGCAGCACGCTTGCTGTCGGTGGTCGCGATGGAGCCAATTCAATCGATTTCTTAAATCTCTACAACACTACTACATGGGCGCGTCTTGCGGATCCAGCCGTGCTTCCGCCAGACAACGTGAACAGTGTGAAATTTAGCCCTTAACGATAAGAAATAAATTGAGGATTCTACTTGAAGCACATCTTAGTTCTATTTTTTTTAACTTACTCGAGTGCTGCATCGGCAGCATGTTCGGCGCCAGCAGGTGTCGTGGGCCAATTTCAATATTTCTCTGACGACTTTCGTTTTTGTGATGGAACTAATTGGCAAACGCTGTCTGACACCGACACTGGTTCAGTTTGTACCGCAAGCGGAGAGATGAATTATAGTGCCGGAGCATTGCGATTCTGTCGAACCTCAGACCTCAATTGGATTACAGTAAAAAGTTCTGATAGCGGTATTGCTTGCACAGAGCCAGGTGCTTTTCGTTACCGATCTAGTGGTGCAACAAAAATTGCAGAATGGTGCGGGACCGGAAACTGGCGGATCGCCTCATCAACTTCAAATTTAGGCACACAATATCAAGCGATCGCACTCACCAGCTCACCGTACTTTGCTGTTTACTATTACTACGAAACAAATTGGATCAAGCTCGCAAATCCTCCGACACTTCCGACGGGACAAGGGAACGATGCAGTTTTTAGCCCCGACGGAACAAAACTCGCAGTTGCGCATGCAACGTCACCTTACGTAACAATCTACAACACATCGAATTGGACGAAGATCGCTAACCCTGGAACATTACCCACGGGAGATGCAACGGGTGTCGCGTTCAGTCCTGATGGTTCAAAGCTCGCTGTTTCTCATGACGTTTCACCTTACGTCACTATTTACAATACGAGTGATTGGTCAAAGATTGCTAATCCAGGAACTTTACCTGCAAACACTGCGAACGATGTTGCATTTAGTGCTGACGGATCAAAACTTGCGGTTGCTCACAACACTTCACCTCGGGTTACGATTTACAACACAAGTGATTGGTCGAAGATTGCTAATCCCGGTACTTTGCCAGCCGGCAACGGGAATTCGGTAGCATTTAGTCCCGACAGCTCAATGCTTGCAGTCGGGCACGCTACAACTCCTTTCGTAACTATTTACAACACAAGTGATTGGTCGAAGATTGCTAACCCAGGAACTTTGCCGACAGCTGTTGGTAATGGTGTTGCCTTCAGTAACGATGGCGCAAAGCTCGCGGTCGCACATAACACGGCACCTAGAATTACGATTTACAACACAAGTGATTGGTCGAAGATTGCGAACCCTGGCACTTTACCGGCGAGTAACGCAGTCGATGCCGCGTTTTCATCTGACAATACAATGTTAGGTGTTGCAGTTTTGTCGGCACCTTATTCTCGAATTTACGAAACTAGTGCTTGGGGATTAATTAACGGACCAACTATCGCATCGGCACCTAACTCAATTGTTTTTCGGAATGTCACAATGACATCGAATACAATTTATCTCACTTCAGGAAGTACGTGGACGGTGCCTGCTGACTGGAACAATTCAAATAATACAATTGAGTGTGTTGGTGGCGGTGCCGGCGGCAGTTCGAGTACTACCACTGGTGGTGGTGGCGGCGGTGGCGGAGCGTACGCTAAATTAACAAACGTCACTCTTACGCCAGGCGCATCTGTTAACTATGAAATTGGTGGTGGTGGAGCTACGAACAGTGACGGCGCTGACTCTTGGTTTATAAGCGCGGCTACTCTCTTAGCTAAAGCGGGCACAAGCAGTGGCACTGGTACTGCTGGCGTCGGAGGAACTGCAGCCGGAAGTATTGGCGGATCGAAAGCCGCTGGCGGAAACGGCGGCGCTGCAGCTGCGAGCGGTGGTGGTGGCGGCGGTGGTGGCGGAGCAGGGCCACTCGGTGCCGGAGCAAATGGTGGATCGGGCCTTGGTAGTGGTTTTCAGGGCGGCGGCGGTGGCGGGAACGGTGGCGGATCAAATGGTGATGATGCACCTTTCAACGGCGGCGATGGTGGAGATAATAATGCAGGAGCGGGCGGTGGTATCGGAGGTGTTTCGGGCACTCCAGCTACTGCAGGTTTTAATGGCGGCGGCGCCGGTGGTGCATACCTCGCGACTGGCTTAGCTGGCGGAAACGGATCGGACATTTCATCGGCCTATCAAATTGGAAGCGGTGGTGGAGGCGGTGGTGGAGGATACTCTGGCTCCAACGTTTACCATGGTGGTCCCGGCGGACTTTACGGCGCTGGTGGCGGAGGAGCATCGCATTTCGCAGGTAGTAACGGGGGAATCGGCGCTCCTGGAGTTTGTGTGATTAAATATGTGCCTTAGTTAATAATTGAAGTCGTTGAGAATTCACCTAGACCTTCCGATAAGACGACTGATGAAGTTGCGAAATCGTCGTCTCATTCTAATACATAGCCTGATGATTCCAGTTTTTGTGATGTTCACAAACTGCGATCACATTTCGCAACAGAGTTCAGGCACGCAGTCATCTAATCCTGCCTTGCTTGCGAATAACGGCGGCGGTCACT
The DNA here is from genome assembly GCA_964543475.1 of uncultured Bdellovibrionales bacterium. Classification (GTDB taxonomy): domain Bacteria; phylum Bdellovibrionota; class Bdellovibrionia; order Bdellovibrionales; family JAMPXM01; genus JAYSYM01. Next base: position 39,419 of record CAZIYJ010000006.1, read on the forward strand.
CGGGTAAGTTGAGCTACCTCCATACATCAGCATACGAAGGTTGTGATCTTTCGCCAGACTTAGCAATCGTTAGAGATGGCGATGCAACTCGTGCGTTTACAACCGACTGTCATAATTCTACCGAGACGTCTTTGGATATTTCTAAACTTATTTCGTTTGATCTAAATCCTTACTTCTTAGTTTACGATGAGCTTATTTACGCTCACGAATCTGTACTTGCACTGTCTGCGACAGTCGATGCGCACATCGAACTTTTCTGCACAAGTCAGAAGGGAATTGATGTCGCCGTCAAAACGAAACGAATTCGAACAAGTGGCAGTAGTAGTCGTGTCGAGCAAAGCGCGCTTATTTTCCGCAAGGGTGAAGCTTATCCAGCGATTGAAGAAGTTCGTGGAGTCTATCGTGATCCGACTTCGGCAGGAATAAAAGTGTTTGAAGCAAAGTCCGATGAACTTGAAATTATAACTCAAGCTCCGTACACGCTTTCGAGAGCTCGCGCCGAAATCAAATTCAGTTCTGGGGAAAATGTCGACCTTGACTGCTTTGTTCGCTACAAATCTTCGAGCGACAAATAATTTTTGAATTGATCAGCTAAATCATTGAAATTATACATGTTTTGCGCGCCAAAGTGTGGGTAATTGAGTGTTGGCTCGCTCCCGAAAAGTTACTTATGAATGAAGTAACTCGGAAGCCTCTACATTTAAAATACTTATTTTCAGAATTTAATAAGCGAAGATCGCGTCGCGAAAAGTATTCTCAAAATGCTTTTGCCCGTGATCTGAATCTTTCTCCTTCGAGACTTTCGCAAATCTTAAATTCACGATCAGGGCTTTCAAAAGAATTAGCAGTAGTTCTCTGTGACACACTTTTGCTTTCGCAAGAAGAGCGCGAAAAGTTCATTGATTCAGTTTTGGTTGAGCATAGTCGAAGCGCGCTTGAGCGAGAGAGAGCACGCAAAAGACTTGGTAGGCGGTCGTCTCGAAGCGAGACGAAAGTTTAGGGGCAACAAAGTGTTCAACGAACTTAATCCTAAGCTCCCGGAAGTGTGAACTAAATTGAGACTGCGACTGCATAACTGAAGAGATCTGTTTCGAAGTTACGAGGGAAGTCCGATAATAGTTGAGTAGTTTAGTGGGGATAAATTGCTTTCAAAGATTTTAGTTTTCGGATTTATTTTAGTAAGCCTCTTTCAGGCGTGTGGCTATGTCGGGAATCCCGAAAGTCACAGCGTAAATCTATATTCTGTTGAGCAAGTTGATTTTAAAACCGCTCAAGCGCTAGTGTTTTCTAACAAGTGCGCAAGCTGTCATTCAGGTGCTTCTCCTATCGGAAATTATGATTTGTCGTCGTACGCTGGCGCTACAGCCGGTGGACGAGTTATTCCGTTTGATTCGCAAAACAGTTTGCTCGTTAAACGAATGATGGATGGAACGATGCCTCCGGGCGGATCAATGTCATCAAGCGAAGTTGAGTTGGTAGCACGATGGATCGATGGCGGAGCAGTGAACGAACAAGCTTCGGCCACTCCTCCACCTACATCTGCGATGGCGCCTTCGGTGAACGCAGGTGCTGACCGTTTAATAAATCTTCCGACAAGCACGGCTTCATTTGTTGGAACAGCCACCGACACTGATGGAACAGTTATTTATTATTACTGGGAGCAGTTGAGTGGCCCAGTAGTTACGTTGTCTGGCGAGAACACTTCGGCGCTAGTAGTTTCTAATTTGAAAGTTGGAACTTACTTCTTCAAGCTGTATGCCGTCGATAACGACGGACTTTCGGGTTCGGATATGGTTCAGTTAACCGTGGTCGCTGCGGGTGGAGCAACGCCGACACCAGCTCCGACACCAGCTCCAACTCCTGCGCCGACGGCAACACCTGTATCTACTCCGAAACCAACTGCGACACCAGCACCAACTGCTACACCGATTGTAAATGCGAATGCGAAATTTTCGTGGATTAAAGCAAATATTCTTACGCCACGATGCTTGTCTTGCCACGGGGCGAGTCCTTCAGCTGGATACGATATCCGAACTTACGCTGGCACAATGACAAACGTTCTTCCTGGCAACGCATTGGCAAGTCCTCTTTATACGACAGCAAAAGAAGGCTCAATGCCGAAGAACAGCACTAAATTAAGTGACACTCAGTTAAACGCAATCAAGGACTGGATTAACTCCGGCGCGCCGAATAACTAGGGGATTTGAATGAGAACTCTTAGGTCGAAAAAATCTTTTGCAGCCTACTTAGCGTCAATGGCGCTGCTTGCGTTTTTCTTTCAAAATTGCTCTTCAGGATTTCAGTCACAGAATGGTCAGGAGTTTTCTTTTAGCTCACTAGCTACGTCGCAGTCTCTTTCTTCAAAATACGCGTTCGGAAAAAGCGGTTTACGCCGCCTAAGTCAAAAAGAAGTTGTGCGTTCAGTCTCAGATGTCTTTCAGATCGATGCGTTAGCTTATATCGATACTCTTCCTTCGGATTTTAGAAATTCGACACCGTTCTCTAATGAATTTGATAGCCAGTCGGCTTCGGTCTCAACAATCGAGTCTTATCAAAAGTTCTCTGAGGACTACTCGGCTTTTGCAATTGCACAAGCAGGATTTGCCTCGAAATTTTCAGCGATTGCGGGATGTACTCCTGCAAGCTATTCTGACCGAGCTTGCCTTGTGAGCTACCTAACTAAAATAGGTCGTCGAATGCTTCGCCGTCCATTTACTACAATGGAAGCAAACCTTATCGCGGATAAAGTTTTACCATTTGCGAATGCTGAACAAAAATTTTGGACAGCTGTTGAACTCTCAATGCAGATATTTATCCAAAGCCCTGCGTTTTTGTACAGAGTTGAAGGGGCAACAAATATTACAGAGCCTTCTTTGGCTGAACTCAACGATTATGAAATCGCAACTCGTCTCGCATTTTTAATTTGGGGGAGCGGCCCTGACGACAAGCTTTTAGATATGGCTGAATCGGGAAAACTTAAGCTCTCTGATATTCGCGTCGTTGAAGCGATTCGCATGATGCAAGATCTGCGTGCGAAAAAGAACTGGTATGATTTTCATGCTGAGTGGATGGGCTACGACGAGACCACACTACCTGCTTCACTGAAAGCGGATATGCTCAACGAAACAAATCAGCTCGTAAAACGAGTTGTCTTTGATGAAAATACTGATTGGCTCGACTTGTTCCGATCGCAACAAACTTACTTAACTCCTGCATTGGCAACTCACTACGGAATGGGATCAATTAGTTCTCCGGGCTGGGTGAACTATTCTGGTTCTCGCGGTGGTGGAATCATTGCGCACGCAACATTTTTAAGTAAAGGTGCCAAGTTTGGCGATACAAGTCCGACTCTGCGCGGGTACGAAATTTTTAAGCGACTCATGTGCGGAAAATTAGGCCCGATTCCTGACGACGTTGATCCTGACACTCCACCTGGAAATCCGACTGACTGTAAGCCAGCAAGATACAATATGCGAAATATCGTTACCTGTGCTGGTTGCCACAATGTGACTGACAATATCGGTTTCGGGTTAGAAAATTTTGGTGTGAGTGGACAATGGCGAACATCTGAATTGAACAAGCCTCAGTGTGTGATCGATAGCTCAGGGTCTGTCTCGGGAGCTCCATACTCTGGTCCAACAGAATTAGCGAAAGTTCTTTCGAACAGTCCACAGGTGAGTGAGTGTGCAGTGACTCAGCTGTTCAGATATTTCTCGGGTCGAAAAGAGCAAGCTTCTGACGGAGAAACGCTCTCGGCACTTACGATGGAATACTTGCGAAAGAGAAGTCTTCAGTCTTTAATTGTATCGTTAGTGCAAACGCCTGGCTTTATTCACCGAGTGCAGTAAGGGGAGTGGTATGACAGCCAAGAAACCGTTATCACGAAGAACATTTTTACGAGGCGCAGGCGGAATAGTCATCGCGCTTCCGTTCTTGGATGCAATGATTCCCACTTTTGCTAATGCGCAAAGCGCACCAGTGAAAAGATTTATCACGGCACTGAGCGGTACGGTTTGCGGAGGCCTTCAGTACAGTCGGCCATCTGTTGTTGGTGCACTCGGCACACTTCCACCTTCGTGGGCTTCGTTACAAGCTTTGAAAGATCATATTTCAATTATTTCAGGCATGAGTATTCCGGTCTGGAATTCTTCTCTCGGGCAAGCTTACATTCCGGGTGGATCGCACTCAGGTCAGCATGGCTATACGATGGGACCGATGCTTTCTGGCCTTGGCTCACTCGAACAAATGCAGATTCGAGCGTCGGGCACTGCAACGGGAAGAGCGGGATCTCCGACCGTAGATCAAATTGCCGCAGAAATTATTGGAATGGGAACGAAGTTCCAATCGCTGCAAGTTAAAGTGCAAGCACAAAACTATAACGGCAAATCTGGCTTGGGTAATAACGCAATTATGTCTGCGAAGCGAGGATCAAACGGAACGATCATCGCACTTCCGCCAATCACTAGCCCGCTTGAGCTCTATACAAAACTTTTTACCGGAATGGTACCAAGTCCGACACCGGCGCCGACAGCTACGCCAAAGCCAACGGCAACACCGGCTCCGACTGCGACACCAAAACCGACAGCGACTCCAGCTCCAACCGCAACTCCAACTGGAACTCCGAAGCCAACTCCGGTACCGACAGCTACTCCAAAACCGACTGCGACACCTGCTCCGACAGCTACTCCGGCACCAACTGCAACGCCAGTCGGGACACCGAAACCTGGTCCATCACCAGTTGATTTGCTTGTTCGACGTAAAAGTGTGCTTGATGTCGTTCTTGAAGATGCAAAAACTCTTCTTGGACAACTCGGCCCTGAAGATCGCAATCGAATGGAAAACCATTTCGACCAAATTCGCGAACTTGAAAAATCTGTTTCAGCTTCACTTCCGGTCGGCGGAGGATTCAATAAAGTTTCTGCAGGATCAGGTTGTACAGCTCCATCAAGCCCAGGGGTAGATCCTGCTTTCGGCAGCCCTGACTTCGGCGGATGGTCAGGTGAAACTCAGCGAGGCGAAACGCAAGCTGATTTAATTGCCTATGCAATCGGTTGTGATTTAACACGAGTTGTTTCGTGGATGATCACGCAAGATCAAACTTGGGTTGGTTCAGCAGGAATTAGTGGTGGAGAAGAGTTCCACTATGATTCTCACAACTCGAGCCCGCAAATTTGTGCTGCGAATGCAAACTGGCATGCGCAATTATTTGGTCGACTCATTGAAAATTTAAGTTTGCGCTCTGATGCCTACGGCACACTTTTAGATAACACATTCATGACATTGCTCTTCTGCGAGGGTGGTACGGCCCACAGTCGATCAAACATGGTTCAGGTTGTTGCAGGAATGCCAGGCAGATTAAACATGGGCCGCCACATCGATGCGACAGGTTTGCATCCGGCACGAGTACAGATCGCTGCACTTCAAGCGCTAGGAATTAATGTTAACTCGCTAGGCGAAGTGACCTCAGGTCCAATTCCAGGTTTGTTGAAATAACTCTGCGGTCGCGGCTAAAAAAACTAGCGCGACTTTGCGGGAACGCCGATTGAGATTTCGGCTGCGACTCCCACATCAGAAGTTACAACACGAGTGTTGCCACCAGCGACACTTGCTTTCATTGCCATTCCTGAAGCACTTGATTTCACTGCGCCCGGAGTAAGACTCAGTTCTGCACTGATAGGGTAAGGAGCCGGAGTAGGTGTAGGTGCAGTGCCACCAACGGGCGTTTGCCGCCGGCCGCCTCCGCCACCACCACCTCCGCCGCCACATGCAGCGGTGATTTCAATAATCAAAATGAGAAGAGCAAATTTACGCATCTCCTATTTATCGGAAAATTTCGAACGAAGTTGTAGTCAGTAGACTCAAGTCGGGTCAAAGAACGTGAGTCGAAAAATTAGTTGTCTTTGGCGACTCATTTTGAAGCAGCAAATGCAGCCAAATAAAACTAACGGTTAGTTGGTTAGACTTTAAAAGCGTATCGCAGTGAGAGCATACGCTGAATTGTGAGCGGTCTAGTAAGAATATACCGACTCTTTTGTCTTCAGATTACACGCATTTGCACCGAATTATTAAGTATGCAAAAAGCTTTGGTGGCTCTCATCATTAGTACATGGGTTGTCAGCGCGCATGCCGCTGCTGAAGGTCCGCAAACTTTCACTATCGACGGTCGCTTATTTCAATCGACTGCTCTGAATGCGCCAGCGCTTCTTGATTCAGGCGTTATCAAAGTTCAAGTGTTGAGTCCCGACGCCACTTGCATTCTTTATGAAGAGGCACAAGCATTTAATACGTCGACTAGCGACGGATATTTTTCTCTTTTAGTGGGTTCAGTTACTGGCGCGCCAAAGCGTACGGCTTCTGATTCTGGTAATGGAATGGCGACTGTTTTTTCAAACACAATCATTTCAGGTATTAGCGGTAAATTAACGGCTGATGGTTCAACAAACTGTACCTACAATCCAGCTTCGTCGGCAGCGCGAGCCATTCGTATTCAAGTGACTCCAGTCAGTGATGGTTTGACTCGCACACTTTCACCGGATCTTGTGATGAATGCAGTTCCGGGAGCGATGGTCGCTGAGCGTGCTGAAACTCTTCAAGGAATTTTGCCATCTTCACTCCTTCAGCTTGGTACTGGTTCGACAACTCAATCAAATATCGATAACGTTTTTTCGGCGATCAACTATCCGCGATTAACTGATCTATTATCAGTTGGAACGGGAAGTTATGTTCGTGAGTCAGCAAACGGTGCTGCACTTGCGCCGACAGTTGCTGGCGATGCGACGACTCCATCTGCTGGTCAATTCTGGTATGACACCACAGCCAATCAGTTAAAGTTTTACAACGGTTCTGCGGTAAGAACTGTGGGAACAGTTTCTTCAGCAAGCGATCTTTCTGCAGGGACAATCGGCGGAACTGTTGCGATGAATACCTCAGGTAACATCGTAACAACGGGAAACATTACGGGTCAGAATGTTTTTGCCGGACAAGTTAATGCAAACTTCCTTCGAATGGCTGATGGCCAAGGCACGCCGAAATACATTGAGTTCAAAGCTCCAGCATCAATTGGTGCTGTGAATCTCACTTACACATGGCCTGCGGCATTCCCAGGTTCAAACATGGTACTTCAATCTGACAACGCAGGAACTCTTTCGTGGGTTGCTCCTGGTGGCGGAGGAGTTGGTGATCTTCTAGCAAACGGAACAATTCCGTTAACTGCTGATTGGGATATCAACGGCGCAACAGCTGGTGGCACTCGAAAGATTACAGGTCTTGATGTCGCAAGTGTCAGTGACGGCGCAGTTTCAAAAGCGCAACTCGATAGCGCAATCTCAACTGCTGCGGGCGCTTACGTAACGAAAGATGGGCTAACTGGTTTAACCGGTAACTGGGATGCTAACGGAGCAACTGCAGGTGGTACTCGTCTGATCACAGGTCTCGACGTTCCTGCTGTCAGCGATGGTGCTGCTACAAAAGGTTACGTTGACTCAGCAATTACAACTGTTGGCGGACGGATCCTGGGTTCTGTGTTGGCTGCGCCAACGGCATCTGAAGTTAATAAATCAATTCGCTGGAACGCCTTAGGCACTGCGTGGGAGTATTACTCTCCAAGCACAGGCTCGGGCGATCTTCTGAGTAATGGTTCAGTGGCGATGTCAGCTGATTGGGATTTAAATGGCGCAACGGCTGGTGGCACTCGAAAGATCACAGGTCTTGATGTTCCAACAGTAGCTGATGGTGCGGCCAGCAAGTCATATGTTGATGCAAACTTACGCGGAAGTGCATTGGCAACACCGGTTGGGCAAGCAGGCAAATCGATTCGCTGGAATGCTGGCGACACAGCTTGGGAATACTTCACTCCATCTAGCGGTGATGCTTTATTGTCGGGAAAGCTTTCGCAATTTGCAGCCACTTCATCTTCTGAATTATTTGGCGTTCTTAGTGATGAAACGGGATCGGGTGTAGGCGGATTTGCAGTATTCAGTAGCTCTCCTGTCATCACCACTCCAACATTAAGAGCATTTACATTGGGTGGCTCAACATCTGGCGGCATCACGATGCAGGTTGCAGCGACAGGCGCAGCAGGCACATACACTTGGCCATCAGCAGTGCCAGGTTCGAACATGGTTTTGCAATCTGATAATACTGGCGCACTTTCTTGGGTAGCAGCTGGTGGTGGTGCTGGCGACTTGTTGGCAAATGGTACAGTGCCGATGACTGCTCCACTTCAAGCATCAACCGGTTCGGCTGCGGCGCCTTCGCTTACCTTCGATGGCGATGAAGACACTGGTTTCTTTAATTACGCAGCCAATGGAATTTCAGTAGTTACAAACGGCGCAGAAAAAGTGCGCTTCGGAAACAATGGAAGTATTAATGCTGTGACAGCATATTACTCGCTCGGATCGAGTAATACAGAGGCTTCTCCGGTATTCTCATTTGTTTCAGATTCTAATACTGGGATGTTCCAAGCCGCGGCGGACACTTTAGCGTTTTCGACAAACAGCACAGAGAAAATGCGTATCGAAGCGGGCGGTAACATCGGTATCGGTGACCAGTCTCCAGATGCAAAGCTTGATATTCAAGGAACACTTGGTCTTTCGGGAGCAACATCAGGAACTATAACTTTCGCTGCACCAGCGACAGTGACTTCTGGAACATATGTTTGGCCTGCAGCAATGCCTGGCTCGAACATGGTTTTACAATCTGATAATACTGGCGCACTTTCATGGGTTGCTGGTGGTGGATCAGTTGGAGCTGACTCTCTTAACTTCACTGATTTCTCTGATACGTTGGCGCTCGATGCATCAACATCGATTACTGCACCGAGCGGTCAGGCTTATGCGCTTTCAGTCGTGAACGAAGGTACAGGAAATTCTTTCTTCGTTGGCGATGAAGCTGCAGACGCAACGCCTTTTGTGATCGATGCTGCTGGAAATGTCGGAATCGGCTCGACAAGCCCAGCCTACAAACTTCAAGTTGATGAGACCACTACTGCAACTTCGGGCACGGCTCGAGCGATCTCATCAGTTCTTACCGTCACGCCAAGCGCAGATGGTAACGTCACCGCTATCGGTGCTCGCGCTGGACTGACAACATCAGGCGCGTTTGATCTTAGCGGTGCTTACGGAACTGTCGGCCAAGTCGACATCGACGGATCTGCTGGACAGGGAGTAGGGTTTGCCGTGGCTTCACGCAATGTGGTTTCAATTAAAGCCACTTCGGCTGCAGACGTTAGCAATGCAATCGCAGGCCAATTTCTTGCTTCAAACTTGGCTTCAGTAACAGTGACTAAAATTAGCGGGATCGAGACTACTTTAAACAACTCATCAACCGGTACGGTCAGTACTGCAGTAGGTATGGTCGCAAGGCTTACCAACGCTTCAACTGGCACGATAACAGATGGAATCGGACTAGAGACAAGTTTACAAAATTCTGGTGGTGGTACCGTTAGTACATATAAAGGGCTTTACATCAACGGCATCCCAGCGACCAATAGTAACTACTACTCAGTTTACGCAGACGGCGCTGCTAAATCATATTTTGGTGGCAGCGTGGGTATCGGCACATCCGCTCCGGGTGAAAAACTCGAAGTTAGCGGAAACGTTAAAGCGACAAGCTTTATTTCAACTTCAGATGAGCGCTTAAAAGACAATGTTCATCCAACAGCTGGCTTAGATATTATTTTGAAGCTGACGGGTGTTGATTGGACTTGGAAATCTGATGGCAAGCACGATGCGGGTGTGATCGCGCAAAACGTTGAAGAGGTAATGCCTCACGCAGTCGTGACCGACGTAGCCTCAGGCATGAAAGCAGTGAAGTACAACTCGCTCATTGCTCCATTGATCGAGTCGACTAAAGAACTATATGGAATTTGCGTGGCCTCTGAAGAGCGTATTCAAGAGCAAGATCGCACGATCGCATCTCTTAAAAAAGAAAACGCAGAAATCAAAGAGCGTCTTGAGCGAATTGAGAAGATGCTTCTCGAGAAAAAGTAATCCTGCCGCTAGACCTTTGGCTTGCTGCGAAAGGTCGTTCGAATCAGATAATTTCAAATTTAGCCGTGACAAGACATTCCTAAAGCTGGGTTAATCGAAGCACATTAACAACTCACGATGAAAGTCTGGGCCAAAATTCAGGTCTTCATCAAAGAAAATATCACTCCGATACGTTTAATGCATACACGGAGTAACAACATGATTTTACAGCGAGCGGCACTCTCAGTATTTACATTTTTAATCCCTGCGATAACGTTAGGCGCAGACGTCAGAGTTCTTTCATGGAATGTCTACATGCTCCCTTCACCAATCAAAAATAGTCTTCAGCATTCTCGTGATATTGCGATTCCCGAACTTTTAAAAGACAGCGATTATGACATCATGTTTTTTCAGGAAGCGTTCACTTACAAATTCCGCCAATCGATGATTAAGCGGCTCAGTGATAAATATCCCCACAACTATTATTTAAAGGGCTCAAAATTTATCTCGGCCTTTGGCTCAGGCGTCTTTGTCATGAGCAAGCATCCGTTTACCGTCCTTGATAAAATAACTTATAAAGCGTGCAGTGGAGCAGACTGCTATGCAAACAAGGGCACGGCCATTGTTGAACTCGAGTTACCGTCAGGGAAAATGGTTCATTTTGCTCCTACTCATTTAAACGCGAGTCGAGATAAGGCTGAAGTTCGCAATCAGCAGCTTAAGCAAGTGAAAGAACTCTTCGCAAGAACTGCAAAGCGTGGAGTACCGCAAGTTTTCTTGGGGGACTTGAACATAGCGGCGAGTCATCCCGAGTTTCACGAGTCTCTTGAAACTCTCAACATGGCTGCAACTCCGCTTATCGGAGAACATCAAACCACTAGCGGCCGAGTGAACGAATGTTTTAAGACCACAAAGAGTTCGCACTGGCTTGATCATATGTGGGTCAACGCTGATAAATTCAACGTCAACTCAACAATCGAAGTTGTCCCAACTGAGTTTGAGGCCAAAGGTAAAACCTGTCCGCTGTCAGACCATCACGCTATCGCAGGCTACTTAACCTTTAACGACTAATCCCTAACGCACCATTGCTACACTCTGGTAGCAGCTACCATTGGGGACAGATGCGGTCGCGGTCTTCCATTGAAATTTTGAATTCAGCAAACGGAACGAAGTTGCGAATCGACTCGCGAATTGATTTGAAATTCGGGTCGGTATTATTTCCGTCAGTATTCTTATCCCAATAATTGACTGCTTCAGTTGCACTTGCTCCACAAAATTGGCGAAGTGCTAAAGCTGATGCTAAGCCCGATGCGTGCCATCCGTTCCAACAGTGCATATAAACAGGGCCGGTATTTTTAGTGATCGCGTTTTTCACGATTGTGAAAATAGCTTTGATGCCGGCTGAGTTATAAGTGCTTAGCTGAAGGTAATCCATTTCGTTTTTTCCGGTGATTGACCGGCATGAAACTTTTGGCGAAGCGGTGTCATAGTTCATTGAGTAGAGGTAGATTCCGTTTGAGAAACCTTCTTCACAGAGGTTCGTTAAGCCAACTTTTGGAAGTGGATTACGGTTATCTCTCACACCGTACTTATTATATTTGTTGTTTGCTCCGCCTCGATAGAGAACCCCGTTTAAGACGGCTCGGAAGTTTCGAGTTCCGTAAACGCGCTCATCGCCTTCGCCTTTGTTGTCGACATGCTTTTGGTAAACGTCTTGAAGCGGGTAACGCTTTTGATAAAATTCAGCTTTGAGTTTCTCTTCTTTATTTTGTTCGCCGTTGAATTCAGAGGAAGCGAACGCTGAAGATGATAGACTGATCCCTAAAAGAAACGTCAATGTCCGTATAAACATTTCGACCCCAAGGTTGCAAAAGTTGTGTGTGCAACATTAGGGTCTAAAGTCTCTTATCTAGAGTAAAGTCAGAATTCTGTTTGGCTGGACCTATGCCCAGCGTAGTCCGCGGATTAGATGAGTTATCTTACGCGAATCCATGTATTACGAATGCCATACGCTCTCACAAGACGATTAAATCTAAATCCATTGTCGGGATGCATGCGAATGCAACCGTGAGATGCTTTTTGGCCGAGGAGTCTCCAGTTTGACTCTGCAGTTCCATGAACCGCAAAGCCCCCACGAATGAAAACTGCGTAAGGCATGTTACCTAAGCCGTTGTAGTCTCCGCCCGGAAATTTAGACGAAGTGTACTTATCATAAATACGTCCATTCGGATTCGTATCGAAGTCAGGAGTTGAGTTGCCTTTTCCTGAAGAGACAAGAAATTCACCTTGAAGTACGCCGTTCACATACAAGTGAGCAATTTGCTCAGCCTTTGAAACATCAAGATAAACAGGGCACTGCTCTCGGCGGCAGCCTTGATTCCAAGTTGGCATGAGTGAATCGACAAGGAATGGGGAATTCCCTGTTGCGGCCTCATACTCTTCATCTAACATCTGAAGTTGTTCTTCGATGTTCGGTGAGTTTGGATCCAATTCATCTAAAATGTTTTGGCTATTCGTGTTGGCGAAAGCAGGCGTTGAGATCAGTCCAAGAACAAAAATCAGTGAGCTAAGTAGTTTCATATTCCCTCCCCCAGGAATGCGGTCATTAGTAAATGGAGGAATTACACCGGGCAACTAATACTTTCACGGTGTAGCAGATTCTAAACAACGTGATCGCACTTGATAGCCGACCCTTAATATCACGTGAAAAAATTGCAACGAATTCTCTGCAATTGAACTCTGAGGGCGAATGCCGTACATCCATGCCTCATTCCCAGGAGAAAAGATTTAATGAAAAAACTCGGTTTATTCTTAGTGTTCGTACTCGGACCTTCGATTTCTCAAGCTGCAATGCTTGTGTGCTTGGCTCTTCCAATTGCAAATAACGGAACAGTTACGGGCGGAAAGAACAAAGTTGATGAAGTCGTTGCTCACTGTAAGGACTTTAAAACTGGCCAATACGCAAAGGTTGAACTTCGTGGAATGGGCCCAGCTTGGCGCAAGACGATCGTTGACGTGTTTGCAGTCGCTTGCCCTGAGATTCCATATGAATCACTTGGCGGCGTTTACCGAGGATATCGTTTAGAAGCTGATCTTTTATTAGGACTTCGTTTGGGCCTTTACTCGCCAACATCGAAGAAGCTTTGCTTTGTTCCTGGCTTAAAAGTTCTAACTGTTGGTGGCAGCCTCACAAAAGGGGAGATGCGAATCACGGTTAAAGGTGGGCCACAGCCTGAGCCGATTCCAGCTCCAAAGCCAACACCAAAACCAGCGCCAAAGCCAACTCCGGCACCTACACCAGCGCCGACTCCAGTACCAACACCTCCGCCACCTACAACTCGCTAAAAGGTAGCTGCTACCAGAGTGTAGCAATATTGCGTCAAACGAAAAAGGGAGCCACTGAGCTCCCTTTTTTATTGGAGCGGCCCTGTTTTGGGGCTGGGAGTCATGCGGCCTTGAGCAGGTTGTGATTCAATTTGTGAGTAACAAGGAGGTTGCAATGTTCAGTTTCAAGTTTTCGGGGCTTATCTTTCTCGCTTCTCTCTTAAGTGCTCAATCGTCATTTGCTCTTTATTCTCCTCAGAAGGCTTTGAAGGATGCGATGTCTGAACCCTTGTCATATATGGGTAAATTCATTCCGGCTTCGAGTGAAAGTGGCCTTTATCCAGACTGTGTTTTTAAGAATTCAAAAGCGATCGTCATCAGTAGCTATTGCGTAAAGCAGAACGTTCCAGCTGGTAGACTTTTGATTCTTCCGGCCAATTCATCAAATGGTTACATCCGATTGTACGCGGAAATCGCGGGTGACAAAGATATCAGTCAGGCAAAACGTAATGAATATCTCTCGACAATGTTTTACTCGGCTGTGGTTCGACCGCAAAACACTCCTGAAATTGGTATGACGTTTGCGCAGATTAAAAAATGGAACGAAGAAGAGACTGGTGATTACTCGAGCTACTGTGTGACTTCGAAGTCGCACCAGGCTTTGCCGAACAGCACTTTCTGCAAGAACGTGCCTGCTACATCGGTAGCCTGGTCGAAAGCGAGCGCAAAGTTCATTGATAAGTCAGATCCAAATTTTGTAGCGTTGCTACTTCAGATCAAGTCTCAGGTTCCTTGATATCGTTCGACATTTAGGCTGTGCCGTTTAAGAAACGGCATCCAGCAAGAATCGATGAGTCGGTCAGCTTGAGCCCAATCGATTTCGTCGATTGAGGTTTTGCCTGAAAGTAGCTCGATAAACATTTCGTCTTGAAGGCGGCCAGCATCTTGCGCGAGTTTGTAGGGAACAAGCGTATAAGTGATGAGGCCGTAACGAGACTTATATTGCGGGTGCCGCTGTTCAAGCTGCGCTTCAACTTTCTTCCTCAGTAAAAAATTTTGATCGCCGACTTTGTCGCGCATCTCAACCCAATTCTCGAGTGCCATATCAGCGATCGCTTTTGCATTCTCTTTTCGAAGGAGTTCGTACTTCGAAAGAACAGTTTGCCAGAATTTAGCGTCGAGCTTGATGCCTCTTAAATTTTGGTCGATCAGTGTCATGAGTTCGGTGCAATCTTCAAAGCCTGAGTTCATGCCTTGGCCGAAGAACGGGACGATTGCATGAGCAGCATCGCCAATCAGAGCAATGTTGCCAACGACCCATTTGTCGCAACGAACAGTTCCAAGTGATCCTTGCGGATGATTTAAAAACTCTTCGATGTAGTTTGGCATTAGTCGAATTGAGTCTTTAAACTCGCGCTTAAAAAGAGTTTCGACAGCGTCTTTTGTTTTGAGCGTCTCAAAAGATTTTTTTGGCAGATAAAGAGTAACTGTGAAGCTTCCATCTTTGTTCGCCAGCGCCATCATCATGTGGTCGCCACGCGGCCAAATATGAAGAGCATCGGTCTTTAGCTGAGGTTGGCTTGCACCAGAGCCAGTGTCGCCACTCAACGGCAACGTCAGTTCTTTATAGTCAGCTTCAAGCCACTCAGTATGCTCGGTCAGTTGACCGAGGGTCGCGAGGTTCTTACGAACTTTGCTGCCGGCTCCGTCTGCAGCAAAAACAACTTCGCTCTTTGAGAAGTCGAGTGAATCAATTTCTTGAGCGAAGTGAAATTTCACCTGAGAAGATTCGGCTTTATCAATGAGAAATCGGTTAAGCGAGTCGCGTGAAATAGAAAGATTGAATTCGTCGGCTTGTCCGTAGGGCTGATAAGTTGTATCGCCTGCCACCGAGTGAATCATTCGACCATAAACGGGAACAGCGAGAGCGCGAACTTCAGAAGATAGGCCTGCTAATTCAAGAGCGCGAAGGCCACGAGAAGTAACAACTAAGTTGATTGAGCGTCCTGCAGATGCGGCAGCTTGCCGAGGGTCAGTACGTTTTTCAAAGACTTCAACTTCAAAACCTTTTTGCTTTAATAGCAAGGCTAAGAGTGAGCCGACTAAACCTGAGCCAACGATTGTAACCATTATTTTTGCGAAACTTCTTCGAGGATCTTCACTAGGCTGAAAATATCTTCGTAAGAGTTGTAAAGTGGAATAGGCGTTGCGCGAATAATATCGGGCTCTCTGAAGTCGACATGAACATTACGATCGCGTAAGGCTTTGATCCATTGCTTAGGATCGTCTTTGAAGCGAAGACAAAGCATTGAGCCGCGATCTTTTGGAGTGGTGATACTAATTCTTTCACCGAGCGAATTTTTTAATAAGCCTTCAAAAGTCGAAGTCAGCCGATCGCCTCGCTCTCGCAAAGCGCTGATTGTCGCTTGATCGAAAAGCTCCATCGAAGCTCTTAGGCTAGCAAGCTGCCAAATCGGTGGATTAGAAAGCTGCCAGGCTTCAGCCGATGGTAGCGGATCAAAGTCAGGTCCCATTTTAAAACGTGAAGTTTTGTTATGACCCCACCATCCCTCAAAGCGTGGCATATCTTTTCGATTGAAATGTCTCTCGTGAATAAAGGCACCGGCGATTCCGCCAGGTCCCGCATTCAAATATTTGTAACTGCACCAAACGGCAAAGTCGCAACCGTAATCATGTAGGCGCAAATCTAAATTGCCCGCGCCGTGTGCTAGGTTGAATCCAACGAACGCACCGACTTTATGGGCTGCTTTAACGATTCTTTGAAAATCGAATTTTTGTCCCGAGAGATAGTTGCAGTTTCCGAGCATGACACAGGCAAGTGAGTCACCGAGCCCTGCGATTTGTCGCTCGATACTTTCAATTGTGACAGTCAATTCTCCCGCAGTTGGCTTAAGCTCAACAACATGATGGCGCGGATCAAAACCATGAAATCGCGCCTGTGAATCAACCGCATATTTGTCTGAGGGAAATGTATTGTTCTCAATTAATATTTTTGAGCGTTTTGCGTCGGGGCGATAAAAGCTTACGAGCATCAGGTGAAGATTCACGGTGAGAGAGTTCATCGCGACGACTTCAGATTCTTTTGCGCCTACGAGTCGCGCGAAACTAGCCGTGATATTTTCGTGATAGGGGAGCCATGGGTGCTTGCCCGCGAAATGGCCCTCAACGGCGTGTTGTCCCCAAGCATCTAACTCTTCATTGACGTACTGTTTTGCTTTTTTTGGCATTAAGCCAAGAGAGTGACCAGCGAAATACAAAGGCTTGTGGCCATTGTGGTCTTGCGGAAAAACAAATTCGTCTCTGAACTTTGCGAGCGGATCTGCCTGATCGAGTTTGCGAGCATCATCGATTGTCGAGGGTAAAAGTGGCAGGCTCATTTTCGAACCTCAACAGAAACGGGGCGCATGCCTTCAACCAATAGATCAACTTTCGTTCCGGGCGCCATCGCCACAGCAGGAGTCGCTGCTCCGGCTAGCACAATACTGCCGGCTTTTAATTTTTGGCCACGTTCTTTTAGCAGTTTGCAAAGTTGCACGACTGATTGAACTGGATCTCCAGAAATGTCTTTCGAATTTCCTTTTTCAACTTCTTCACCGTTAACTCTCATCGACATGCGAAGATCTGCAAGATCAAGATCGCGATATTCTTCGAGCCACGGACCTAATACGAATTGCGATGATGATGAATTATCAGCGATGACATCTTCCATCGAAAAATACTTAAACTGTTCATAACGAGAATCGAGAATTTCAAGGCACGCAC
Source organism: uncultured Bdellovibrionales bacterium (assembly GCA_964543475.1). Classification (GTDB taxonomy): domain Bacteria; phylum Bdellovibrionota; class Bdellovibrionia; order Bdellovibrionales; family JAMPXM01; genus JAYSYM01. The sequence goes on from CAZIYJ010000006.1 coordinate 56,494, forward strand.
AAACAGCTCGGCAGCTTGCAAGTACTTGCTCGTCTGAAACGTCGCCTTCGAGGTCGGCTGCGATCCAAAAGGCGATTTCAGGCTCAATTTTTGGATGAATTTGACCAGTCAGAGAGTAGGTATCGTTGTTTTTGACATGCATCTTGTTGGTCAAAAAACCGTAGAGCGGAGAGTCGAGATTCATTTGTTGGCGCTTTGCCTCTGAAGTAAGGCCCATCTTCCAACCAATTTGAATTTCGCCAGCTTCTTTTCGAGTTTCGAGTTGAATCTCTTGCATGAAATAGGCTTCGGCTCGAGAGAGCGCTAAACCCTTTTCTTTGAGCTGATTGCTAAGCTGGGGGATAGGCTTTGCGTCGATCCGAGCTTGGTTCAACACGCTTGCCCATAAATCAAGCTGGCTACGTTCCAACTGCCGGCCCTTTCTCTTGATAAATTCAGCTTTAAAACGTAACTCTGGTTGAGGAGAGAAGCAATGGCTGAGACCGTCTCGAACATACAAAACTATATCGGCGGGGAGTTAGTTCCGCCATCGGGTGGTCGTTACCTCGATAATTTTGAGCCTGCGGTCGGTCGCCCTTACTCAAAAGTGCCTGATTCTGATTCGAGTGACGTTGATCGTGCAGTTTTGGCGGCTCAAAAGGCCTTTCACTCCTGGAGTACAACTTCTGCTAAAGACCGAGCTCGTGCAATTTTGAAACTTGCGTCTTTAGTTGAGCGAGAACTTGAACCTTTGTCGGTGGCAGAAGCTCGCGACACAGGTAAACCGATTTCGTTGGCTAGGTCTTTAGACATTCCGCGAAGCGTTTCGAATTTAAAATTCTTTGCTGGTGCGGTTTTGAAATTTCACGGCGAAATTCTTGCAACTGAAGATCGTGCGAAAAATTTTATTGAGTATTCTCCGCTAGGTGTTGTTGGTTGCATCTCACCATGGAATCTTCCGCTTTATCTTTTCACTTGGAAAATTGCTCCAGCGCTGGCTGCGGGTAATTGCGTGGTGGCGAAACCGTCTGAGATCACGCCGATGACTGCGTTTATGCTGTCAAAGCTTTGTATTGAGGCGGGACTCCCGAGCGGAGTTCTAAATATCGTTCATGGTACAGGGCCGGGAGTCGGCGAAGCCATAGTTTCCCATCCTTTAGTAAAAGCTATCTCATTCACCGGAAGCACTGCAGTTGGAAGAAGAATTGCGCAGCAGGCTGCGCCGAGCTTCAAGAAAGTTTCGCTTGAGATGGGTGGCAAGAATGCCAACATTATTTTTGCTGATGCAGATTTTGAAAATGCAGTTTCGACAACTGTTCGATCAAGTTTTGCGAATCAAGGACAGATATGTCTTTGTGGATCTCGAATCTTTGTTGAGCGGTCAATTTACTCGCGATTTCGTGATGAATTAGTTTTGCGGGCACGCGCTTTGAAGATCGGCGATCCTCTTTTGGATTCGACCGAGCAAGGTTCATTAGTGTCGCGTCTGCACTGGGAGAAAGTTCGCAAAGCTGTTTCAGAGGCACGTGCAGCGGGTGGCAAAATTCTTTGCGGTGGTGAAGTCCCCACTGGTTTTGGCGACGGATACTTTTTCGAGCCGACATTGATCGAAGGGCTTGATCATTTGTGTGCGACAAACCAAGAAGAAATTTTTGGTCCGGTTGCGACCTTGATTCCGTTTGATAATGAAAATGAAGTAATTGAGATGGCAAATTCGACTCGCTATGGTTTGTCGGCAAGTGTCTGGACAAGCGACCTTGATCGTGGCCAACGAGTGGCTCGCGCATTAGATGCGGGAATAGTTTGGATAAATACTTGGATGCTACGAGATCTTCGTACGCCATTTGGCGGAGTAAAGGAAAGTGGAGTTGGACGTGAGGGTGGGATACACGCTCTTCAGTTTTTCTCGGAAGTTAAAAATATTTGTGTGGGGTTAAAATGAGTGACGTGACTAAATCGACAATCAACAGTCAGCAAGCTCCAGAGCCAGTTGGTCATTATCCGCACGCAAGACAAGTTGGAAACTTGGTTTTTCTCTCTGGAGTTGGGCCACGAGAGCGAGGCACTAAAAAAATTCCGGGCGTTGAGTTAAACGCTGATGGTACGATTGCTTCTTACGATATCGAAACTCAGTGCCATAGTGTTTTTAAAAACGTTCGTGCAATTTTAGAAGACGCTGGTTGTACGTGGACTGATTTGGTTGACGTGACAGTGTACCTAACGAACATGAAAGCAGATTTTCCGATTTATAATAAGTTGTGGGCTGAATATTTCAAAGTAGATCCGCCTTGTCGCACAACCCTTGAAATCAATGCTCTTCCAACTCCCATTGCTATCGAACTTAAGTGCGTTGCTGTTAAACAGTCGCCGAAGAAAGGTTAAGCAGTGAGTTCATTTGCTCCACTTAATTTTAAAAAATGGATCGATGAGAATCGCCACCTTCTAAAGCCCCCGGTCGGCAACAAGGTCGTCTGGAAAGATCGCGAGTTTATCGTGATGGCAGTCGGTGGTCCCAATGCCCGAACCGATTTTCATGTGAATCAAAGCGAAGAATTCTTTTATCAGCTTGAGGGTTCGATGACACTGAAGCTTCGAACGCCCGAAGGCCACATCGAGGATATGAGAATCACTGCCGGAGATATTTTTCTTCTCCCGCCCAATACTCCTCACTCACCTCAGCGAGAGGCGGGAAGTGTTGGTTTAGTGATTGAGCGCCGTCGACGCGCGGGCGAAATCGATGGTCTTCAGTGGTACTGTGAAAAATGTGAAACAAAACTTTACGAAGAGTACTTTACTCTTACCAATATCGAAACTCAGTTCCCAGCAGTCTTTGAGCGCTACTACAATGGCGAAAGTGTGAAATGTCAGAACTGTAACCATGTCAACGGCAGGACCTGGGAGAAGTAGACTCATGCTGAAAATTGATATTCATACACATATTTTGCCACCCGATGTTCCGAAGTTTAAAGAAATGTTTGGATACGGCGGATTTATTCAACTTCGCGATTGTCCAGGTTGTTCGGCAAAAGACATGGTTGACGATTCGGGTAAGTTCTTTCGTCGAGTTGAGGAAAATGCATTCAATGCTGACGCTCGTCTAAAAGAGTGCGCGCAACACGGAGTAAGTGTTCAAGTGCTGTCGACTGTGCCGGTGATGTTTTCTTACTGGGCAAAGCCGCAAGATGGTTTAAAAGTTTCTCAATTGTTGAATGATCACATTTCGCAAGTTGTGCGTGCGAATCCGAAAAAATTTGTTGGCCTTGGGACTCTACCAATGCAGGCACCAGAGCTTGCAGTCGTTGAGGCCGAGCGATGTATCAAGGAGCTTGGGCTCCGGGGTTTTCAAATTGGGTCTCATGTTAATGAAATGAATTTATCTGATCCAAAGTTATTTCCGGTTTATGCAGCGATTGAACGATTAGGTGGCGCATTGTTTGTTCACCCATGGGATATGATGGGCCAAGAGAAAATGCAGAAGTATTGGCTTCCTTGGTTAGTAGGCATGCCAGCAGAGACGTCTCTTGCGATTTGCTCGATGATTTTTGGCGGAGTGTTTGCGAAGTTTCCAAAGTTACGAGTTGCATTTGCTCACGGTGGGGGCGCTTACCCAATGACGATGGATCGGATTCAACATGGTTTTGAAGTTCGACCAGATCTTTGCGCTGTCGATAATAATGTTGCGCCAAAAGATTATTCGGGTCATTTCTGGGTCGATAGTCTTGTTCACGGAGCTGAATCGCTAAAGTTTTTGCGCGATCGATTTGGCGCTAAAAGAATTTGTTTAGGTACGGACTATCCGTTTCCTCTCGGAGAGCTTTCTCCAGGTAAATTGATTTCTGAGAGCGGATTTAGCATTGAAGAGCAAAAATTGATGAACTCAGGAGCCGCTCTTGAATGGCTCGGCCTAAACGCATCTGATTTCTAGGGGGTAGAAGTGGATTTACAGCTTAAAGGTAAACGTGCACTCGTGATGGGGTCGTCTCAAGGTTTGGGCCGCGCTGTTGCCGAAAGTTTAATTGCAGAAGGTGTCGACGTTATCTTGTGCTCTCGAGACGCAGAAAAGCTTAAAACAGTTGCTCGTGAAATCGGAGCAAAAGATTCGTTTGCTTGCGATCTTTCAAAAGCTGGTGCTGGGCGCGATGTAATTAAAAAAGCGATGGTTGCTCTGGGTGGTGGAATCGACATTCTTGTGACAAACACTGGTGGCCCAAAGAAGGCAGCTTTTGCGCAAGTTTCAACTGAGCAGTGGCATGAAGATTTTCAAAGCCTGTGGATGAGTTTCGTTGAATCAGTTAACGAGGCGTTACCGTCGATGCAAAAACAAAAGTACGGGCGCATTCTTTTAATTACGTCGATGGCAGCAAAAGAGCCTCTAGCGGGCCTTACAACTTCGAACGGATTCAGAGCAGGCTTACCAGGTCTGGCGAAATCAATCGCAAACGAAGTTGCAAAAGATGGTGTCACTCTGAATTTACTTTTACCGGGTTACACCGCAACTGACCGTTTGAAAGAACTGAACTTGAGTGACGACTGGATGAAACAAAATATTCCCGCCGGTCGTTTAGGCGATCCACGCGAACTCGCAGACCTCGCATGTTTCTTAGCATCACCGCGAGCCGCCTACATCACTGGACAAAGCATCGCCATCGATGGCGGCGCCCTAAGAAGCCACTAAAAGGTACCCGGTTCCCTTTGCAGAAGCATTGCGTAAATTTATCTGTGTATCGTTCTTAGAGCAGTTGAACCTCTAGTGCACTCGGTTGTCCGGTCACCCGACTCGTTTTCAATTCGAATTTCGGCCTTTTGAGCGCAAGGCGCATTTCTCTTTCGTGATCTAGCGAGGGTCTCCGGTTGAGCCAGGTAAGCGTCGAGGAATCTAGAGTTGGATTTAGGAGTAGCTGGTCTGCGATTGGAATAATTAACTTTTGCGAACCCAAAAGGCCCGACAGTGTTGAGTAGGGATAATCTTCAGCTCTTTGGCAAATTCCTGCCCGCAGCGGATTCTGGAATAAGTACTTATAAGTATTTAAGTAGTGGTGGTAAGTCGTGATCCAAGTCTTGTGATTACGGCAACCATAAGTTTGGTTTATCCTACCAGTTAAGCGCGAAATTTCCTTACTAGTTTCTCTCATGAAGTAAAGGAGCGCTTCGCTTAGATTTCCGTTTGGCGCTGTTAGCAGCAGGTGAAAGTGGTTCGACATTAAAACGAACCCATGAATATCAATCTTGAAGCCGTGATGGAGAAGGTAGAGGTGATCTTCCATCACCTTCCATACCACTTCGAGGGGAAGCGTAAACCACTCCTTATTTATGCAACGAGCTGTAATGTGATAAGGGTCTCCGGCAACAATTGGGATTCGTTTTCTTGGCATGAGAAACAGTTATGCAAAAAGTAATGCTAGCTTAGCTCGCTTCCTGGCGCACCGCTTCTGCAAAGGGAACCGGGTACCGAAAAGGGAACCGGGTACCGGATGATTAGCGGGATTGTTGTTCGTAGTAGCGGATGTGTTCAGGCGAGAGGCCGAGTTCGGATTTTCGCTCGAGAAGCTGCTGGCAGAATCCTTTTTGACCATTCACGCAGGCTTCGTGGAGCGCGTTGATTTGAACTTCTGCCGCCGCAAGCGATCGTTGTTCGCTTGCGAGTCTTGCTTGCTGTGCAGCTCTTTCGGCTTCAAATGGATTTACAATTATACCAAGTTCAAAAAGTCCAAGGCAGATCGACACCGTTACTAGTGCTGCGCCGCCAGTGAGTTTAAGTGTCTGCCAGCGGCCAAGACGCTCAACCAAGTGGTGTTGGTGAGTGTCGGCAAAGAACAGTTGGTGATTGTCTGAGCTATCAAGTGTTCCGAAAACTTCGAGAGGGACTGTTTCTGTTTTTGGATTTAGGCGCGAAAGCTTTGCGGCCATGATGTAGCCTGCATTTGCTTCGTCTGCACAAATATGTCCGTCATTATTTCGATCAAGTAAGGCTTTTACGTTCTTTAGGCTACGAGCTTCGAAGTTGATGACCTTATTTGCAAATGTCGCGAGTGAATCATCGATTGTCAGCTGATTAAACGAATGAGTTTTGAAGTCACCGGTTGCGTAAAACGGAGAACCGACGATTAACTTTTTTTCGATGATGCGAAATTTATTTTGATTGCTAAAAAAGCCAGTTCTAGGCGGGAAGTCCGAAATTGTGCCGTTCGCCATGTCAGCGACTCGGGTTCGAGCATCAGGAGAGAGTTTCGAAAATAGGCGTTGAGTTGATTCGCGCATTTCATTTTCTGAATTGTGCGGGATGATCATTGCTACGCCGGTTGGATCCAACAAATAAAAAGGCACAACGTGCTCATAATTAAAAACTGTCACCCAATATCGTCTGCGATTTTTACCTGAGCCTGACTGTTCTTCTTTTTGAATCTGCAAAACGTAAAAGATAGCTTCTTCGCCATCTAGAGTTTGAACTGTTTCGCCTTGGGGCCAAGCAAACCCCTCAAGCTCGATAAAGCCTTGAGGTGCTGAAGCAACTTTGGAGCGGGGAGTATCGACGATTTTGCGAAGCCGCTTGTGGTTCTTGATAGCCTTGTAGAGAAGGCCTCCGCCTCCAACTGCAGACGCAACCGCAACTTGAAGTAGCTGAGGCTCTGAACCCATCTAAGCGCCTTTTTGATCTTTCGAACCGAATTTAGGAAGATTCATTTTCAAGTTCGGAACAATTTTTTCTTTGTCAGCCACTTCGAAAAGATCTTGGCGCTCATAATCTAAAAAGCGAGCTGCGAAAACATCAGGAAACTGTTCAATACGCGTATTGAAATTAGTAACTGCGTCGTTGTACGTCTCACGACGATCAGCAATCGTACTCTCGAGAGACGAGATGCGGGATTGAAGTTGCACGAACTGCTGGTTTGCCTTCAAATCAGGATAGGCTTCACCAATCGCAAATACGCCTTTGAGGGCCATCGAAATTTCTTGTGATGCCTGAATCTTTTCGCTGACCGAATTTGATGAGCCATAACGTGTACGAGCATCCGCAATTTCTTTGATCACGCCAGCTTCGTAGCTTGCATATTGTTCAACGACTTGAATCAATTGCGGAAGCTCATCGAATCGTTGTTTCAAAATAACATCGATGTTCGACCAAGCTCTTTCGACTTGCGCGCGGAGGCTAACGAGACCGTTGTAAATGGTCACACCCATTTTAAAAAAAGCAGCAACGATCACAAAAAGAAAGACTGCGACTACGGTAGATAACATGATGATTTCTCCCTTAATTACTCTTCGGGGTTCAATGAATTAGAATTTAGGTCCGGGCTTTTTCGGTGTCTCATTTTGAGACGAAGGCTTATTTGAAGGAGCGACTTTCGCAATTGCGAACATTGCAGCCCCTGCAATTACGACTAGGGCGACCGCCTTGCCGCTAAATTCAAGCGCCTGATCATTCGATAAATGGCCGAGCGCCCAGATTGCGCCGATAATCGCGAAAATGATCACGGAAAAAATCATGACGAGTTTTAATGCCTTCATCGCTAAATCTTAACTTCGATCGACACTGTTCACAAACGCCGAATGCTAACTGCGTAAGGAGGCTGTGAAAAGGTCGAGGCTAGCCTGCGACGTTTAGTGAAAACTAATTACTTCGCTGTTTGCCTAGGGTGCTGGCGGATCAACGATGTTGTTGTTGCTGGTAACAGGAGCTCCGTAGATAGTGTTGGTCCAAAGGTTCCACAGAAAATGCGGTTTCATTGTCGAGGTCGGTGCAAAGCTTTTAGATGTTGGAGGCTTTTCGAGAATTCTTCCGTCACCGAGTTTTCCGAAACTTCCGTACATATTCTTATTGAGAATATTGGCAACCCAGCTCGCCATCACTTGATCGTCCCAAGCAGGGATCATCCCGATGTAGAGGTTTGTTCCGTTAGCGAGATTTTTTCCACCGAATTTATCGCTCGATAAATACCAGCTGTCGACATCAGTGCGGTTGTCGTACTTAAAGTAAGCCGTGACGACTGCTTGAGGCACCATGACAGTATGAGTGCTTGGGCAAACAAATTTTCCTGACGAATCTTTTATTTTATATGCCATGTGCGTGCGATGATTAGAGCTGTCGAGATTTTTTCCGTCCCAGCATTGAGGGCTTCTGAATCGAATAGTTGGCTGATACTTGCTGTCCCAGGTCCACTTTGGGTAAACGTTTGGGGTCCAGGTTTTATGCCTGAAGGTTGAGCCGTAAACGACAGGTTCAAAATATTGTCCGCTGCCTCCGGTAACACTCCAGCTGTGAGTGGGAGCATTGATATCCCATGCAGCTGATGGATCACTTTCATCGTAACCGAAAATCACTTTCAGTCCACGAGGGTAAGGTACGGTGCCGATTCCACCCTCATAAAAGAGGTCGATAAAATCAGGCAGAACGACTTTGCCGCCTGCATTCATGACAGCCGGAAAATAAAAAGCTGAGCGATTAAGAGGTCCACCAATGCAGCTTCCATCGCCACTAGTTCTTAATGAGTTATAGGTAGAATTAGCGTTTGCAGATTTGTTTCCAAAAAAAACATGAAGAGGTGCTGCACCAGCTTGTCCGGGCTTGTTGATTGGATCATCGTATTTTAAATGGCTAAAGGTGCATGGCACAGGCAGCTGCCCAAAATTGCGCTCGTTGTTAATAAAAGTTGGCGTTTTGGTGGTTCGTGCCCAAAGAGAGACTTCAAAGTTCGATGCAATTTTAGGTAACTCTTGCGCGTGAGTATTGCTAGCAACCATCAACACCGCAGAGATTAAAATAAATTTCTTTAATTCGATTTTCATTTTCATTCCTTAGTGGTGTTTGTGTCCGGCAGGTGCGGGAGGTGGATCAACCAAACGAGGATTAGCGTCGTTGAGTAATTCTGTATACTGATCAGTTTTGTCGACAAAGTAAGGATCTTTTAAGCCACGGCCGTTACCAAACGATCCAGCTGAACAGTTTCTAAAGTCTGCAATACAGCGCCCCATCCATTCTTCGACAACGTTGTCATCCCATGCGCCGAACCAGTCAGTGTGCATCGTTGAACCTGGAATTTTTTGAGGATGCATGTAATCAGACGATAAATAAAGTTTCCCCGGCTCTCCCGCGCCAACAGTCCACACTGCGCCAAGAGTAAACGAAGGGACTACTCGCGGGTGAGAAGGCGGACACGCGCCATTCACTTCCTCAGCGAGGTGCGAGCGATGATCAGGGCTATCGAGTTCTCCATTCCAGCAGTGAGGTGCAGAGAGTGCAGCTTTAATATTTGAACCCACTGGGCATCCAGCATCGAACATCTGTTTCAAGTTAGCGAAGCTACCAGGTATTCCGCCCACGCCATTCTTTGCGTAGCAGCTCCAGTTAAAGCCTGTGCTTTTCGAAGGATCAGTCATGTTGTAGCCGAAAATAAATCGCAAACCCCTCGGGAGCGGGAGACCATCTTCAGGCAACATTTTATAATAAATGATCGTGTAGTCGGGCATTACAACTTTGTCGTTTGAGTGATCACTGTCGCCGTCGTCGAGTTGTAGTGAAGGCATCCAGTAGCCTGAGCGATTGAGTGGGCCGCCTGAGCAAGTGCCATCGCCGGTTTCGCGAAGTGACTGATAAGTTGAATAAGCATCTGCCTTAGTGTTTCCGAAGAACGTATGGAGATGTGAGGCACCGGGCTGGTTCGGATAGACGATTGGATCATCGTAAAGATTATGGCTCGGCTTGCAGATAAATCTGAAAGCTCCAATGACATCTGGGTGCCCGTAGCTGTTTGAAACGTCGGTAGAAGGATTCGTATTAATCCAATCTTCGGTTTTAAAGTTCGAAGCAATCTTTGGATATTGCCCGTCTGGCCCGATGGTGTTGGCAGCATTTGAACTCAGTGATGTGCTGCCTGAGTCGACAGATGAAAATCCACCGCAGTTATTATAAAAAAGCATCGTAGCAAGTAGGCTGACTGTGTAGGTCTTCCAATATTTCATGAATGGTTCCATATCTACTTATCGGTAGGCGTTTGATGTAACTTCGTTAGCATATCTTACTAATTGAAATCCGATTCTCAAATTGAAACAAAATTTCACGCTCAAATGCTGGGTTAACCGAAGCCACACAAGACTGGCTGATGGTCGAGGGATGGTTTGCGAAAGAAGCCATGAGGGGTGACAATCGATAAGTGAAAATTGACGAATACCGCAAGCGCCGAGAAGAATACTTTCAGCAATTTAACTCTCACCGAGAGAGTTGCTTTTCATGTTTTCAGCCATCGTTTGGTTGTTACTGCGAACATATCAAACGTTTTGATCCAGAAATGAAGTTCGTAATATTGATTCATCCGATTGAGCGCAGACGCCGAATTGCGACAGGCCGGATGACTCATCTTTGTCTCGAGAATTCTGAATTAATTATCGGCGAAGACTATTCAAAAAATGCAAAAGTAAATTCAATCCTACATGACCCAAATTATCATCCAGTCATGCTTTATCCCGGAGTGGGGTCGACGGATATTAGTCTGATGCCTTCAGCTGAACGTAGCGCAGTTTTCCCGATTGGGAAAAAGCTTGCCGTGTTTGTGATCGACGGCACGTGGAATACTGCTCGCAAAATGGTTCGAAGCGAAAACTTAAGTAAATTACAGCGAATTTGTTTTACTCCTTCAGCGCCTTCAACTTTTCGAGTGCGAAAGCAGCCTAAAGAAGGTTGTGTTTCAACGATCGAAGCTGTGCATGAAACGATTGAGCTTGTTGGTGAAACGTACGGCTTTGATGTGGCTTCTCGAAGACACGATAATTTACTGTTTGTTTTTGATCAGCTTGTTGAAAATCAACTCAAATTTATTTCTGAAGTGAAAACGAGCCGTCATACAGCGGCGAAAGAAGCACGTCTTGCCAAGGCTGCAAGTGGTAAGCGGAGTGCTTAAATTGCGACAGAATAATCTACGGAATAATTTATAGTGGCACAGCCAGCGACGCTCTATCGATTTAGGATCTCTCTTAGCGATATCGATCGCGGTGTTTATGAAAGCATAGATCTTCGAATCGCCAAGCATCCGTCGGAGATCGATCACTTTCTTTTGTCTCGTGTGCTCGCTTACAGTTTGAATTACGATCGAGCGCTTGAGTTTCCGCCTGGTGGGTTAAGTGATCCCGATCAGCCTGCTTTGCGAATGATGAACGAGCGCGGTCAGATTGAGCTCTGGATTGAAATTGGAAACCCTTCTCCTAAAAAACTTCATAAAGCTTCGAAAGCTGCCAATCATGTAAAAGTTTATACTTATAAAGATGCAGCACTCCTACTCAAGGAAATGGCCTCTGAAAAAGTTCATAAAGTCGAACAAATTGAAATCTACTCGTTTGCACCAAAGTTTTTAGATCAACTTGCGTTGTGGCTCGAGCGCGACAACGAGTGGAATGTCGTAGCCCAGGAGGGCTCACTGAGTGTGAGCTCTGACAAGGGAAGTTTAGAGAGTGAACTTACTCGCCACAACTCTCAGTTGTAGAGAAGGTTTTTTAAACTTTCAGTCTGCTAGTCGAAGCCAAAAAGAATTGCTAGCCCGAAGCCGATGAACAGAATGCAAGCGAAAATGCGAACCCATTTCATCGGAATCTTTTTTAGAAGTGTTGGTCCGATAAAAACTGCTAATGCATTTGCGCCGAGCATTCCAAGCGTTGAGCCAGCAGTGACAATGAAAGTACTTTGAAACTGAGCGCCAAGTGCAATCGTTGCAAGTTGCGTTTTGTCTCCCATCTCGGCGATGAAAAATGCAACCAGTGTGGTCATGAATGCGCCAAGGGAAGAAGAAGTTTTTACTGCACCCTCGTCAGACTTGTCAGGAATCAAAATCCAAAGACCAAAAATAGTGAACAGAGCAAACAGAATCCAGCGCAACATTTGTTGATCAAAGTTGGTTGCGGCCCAAACTCCAACCCAAGCAGCAAGAGCGTGATTAAGAATTGTCGCGACAAACACTGCTGCTAAAATCGTCCAAGGTTTTTTGAAGCGAGTGACGAGCATCAATGAGAGAAGTTGCGTTTTGTCGCCCATCTCACTTGCGAACACCATTGTCGTTGAATAAAGAAAATCTGAGAGCATTTAGCTAACTTATCGACAAAAAACGAAAACGAGAACTAAAAGATGTTTTTACACAACACAGCTTCGTTCTCTATTTGAGAAATAAAAGAATTATCTCAAGGTTACCTTTCGACCTCAATTACACTATTAACTCGAAATCGCAGAAACTCCCACAGGAGCAGCAAATGAAAAAGTCACTTAAGCAATCAATCTCTATCCTCGCTCTAACTCTAGCGGCTTCGAACGTCGCTCAAGCGCAGTTTAACTTTAACAACTTAACTCAAGACGATCTCAATGGCGCAAACAAAGAGTTTTCGCACAATTTCTTATTCACGTCTGTCTCAGGTGCAAGTTCTCTCGGTAGCCTTTGGGGATTTGAAGTCGGTTTAACAGGTGGAACTTCTGACGGAGACAAAATCAGTGAGATCATCAAGCGAACATCTCCTGGTTCTGACTTTAAAAATCTTTATAACGTTGGTTTGCTAGGTCGTTTAAGTATTCCGTTCGGATTTACTGTCGAGGCTGGCTTGCTTCCGAAAGCTAAAATTCAAGATGGAGAGTTCTCACAAATTGCGGCAGCGGTTCGATATAATATCATCGAGTTGCCAGTCGCCGTTGGAGTTAGGGCTCACTACTCAACAACTGATTTCGCGTTTGCGCAAACGTCAGGTGCCTTTGTCGGTGACGTTGATTACGAATCTGATGTCTATGGCGTGCAAGCGCTTGTGAGCCAAAATTTTGTAATGATCGAGCCGTATCTTGGAATCGGATGGGCCGAAGGCAAGGGTGACCTAAAAGCTTCGGGTTCGGGAACAGTTGGGTCATTCGGCAACTCGGGGAGTGCTAAAGAGTCATCGATGCAATATTTGGGTGGAGTAAATCTCCATTTAGGTCTTTTGACCCTAGGAGCGGAAGTTTCACATGCTTTCGAAACTAATCGTGTGACCGGAAAGCTTTCGTTCGGCTTCTAAAGTCTAGCACTGTGCGTAAATAGTGAGTCTCAATTTCCCCCAATGCAAAGTTGTGAATAGACTTTTGCTCGGGGGGATTATCAATGAAATATATTTTTGCAGGTACACTAGCGGTCGCATTAGTAGCGAGCGCTCAACTCGGGTATTCAGGCAACGCAACATGGGAAAAAAAGCTCGCGGTCCAGCTTCGTGAGGTTTCTTCTCCGACTGACGTGATTGTTGTTTTAAAAGAGAAGGCTGATCTTCATCGGGCAGCACAAATGCGCTCAAAGAATCTTAAAGGTGCTTTCGTTGTAGATTCACTTAAGACTGTTGCCTATAGAAGTCAGGCGCAGTTGGTGAAGTTGCTTCAGTCTCGCAATGTTGAGTTTCAAGATTTCTTTATCGTTAACGCTATTGCAGTTCGCAGTGCTTCCCCGGCGCTGATCGAAGAGCTTGCAAAGCGTGATGAAGTTGCAAATGTAGTGACTGATTTGGCACTTCGCCAAAAATCTATTGGTACTCGCATTCACACAACAGAAGCATCGGCTCGCGGAGTTGGTGTGAATATTACTTCGACTGGTGCCGAGGCTGTGTGGGCGATGGGAATCAAAGGTGCGGATATCGTAATTGCGGGTCAAGATACTGGCGTTGATTGGGATCATCCGGCATTGATCAATCACTATCGCGGAAGTGTTCGCGGTGGTGTTTCTCACATTGGAAACTGGCACGATTCGATTCGCACCACGATCAGCGGGTCAACTAATCCTTGCGGACTAAATTCTGCTGAGCCTTGTGACGATCATGGGCACGGAACTCACACTGTTGGAACAATGCTTGGGCACGACGGCGCTGACAATATAATTGGTATGGCTCCAGAAGCAAAATGGATCGCTTGCCGAAACATGGATAACGGCTACGGCAAACCATCTACTTATATTGAGTGCTATGAGTGGTTCATTGCTCCTGCAGGTGATTCATCTCTTGCTCCTCATGTAATCAATAACTCATGGGGTTGTCCTTCTTCAGAAGGTTGCACCGGCGCAGAGATTAAACCGGTTCTAGAAGCAGTTTATGCTGCAGGAATCATGAACGTTGTGAGTGCAGGAAACGAAGGTCCAGGTTGTTCTACGATTAGTGCTCAGCCGGCTACCGTTAGCGACTTCGGATTTTCAGTTGGTGCTCATAACCATCGAACAAATGGAATTGCGAGTTTCTCAAGTCGCGGTCCATCGACTCTTGATGGCCAAGTTGGTCCCGACATCACGGCTCCGGGAGTCTCGATTCGATCAAGCGTTCCAGGCGGAAAATATGAAGAAGCATTTTGGAGCGGAACAAGCATGGCTGGTCCACACGTAGCCGGCGCTGTTGCTCTTTTGTGGTCGGCTCAGCCTAAATTGGTGGGCGACATAGACCGTACGACAGAGATACTTCGTTCGACTGCTATTGCCTCGGGTACTCCGCAAAACTGTGGTGGAGTGGGTGGGACAGCGACTCCAAATAATACGTTCGGATACGGACGATTGAACGTTGAAGCTGCAGTTAAAAAGGCGTTATCTCTATAGCAGCCGCCATAGTTCTGCCGCTTAGTTAAAGTAAGTCTTTAAGTGCGTCTCACGTTGAGACGCACTTAAATATCAAGCTGTTTTAGCCGATAAGTTCTCTATGAAGGCGCAATCCAAAATTCTAATCCTCATAGCACTCATTTTCTCTACTGCAGCTTGCGGTAAAGTCAGCGGGACTATTGGCGGAAAGAAAAAGCGACCTATCGTAAGCTTCCTTGAAAAAGGTGCTGGCTCAGAAATCGTTTCTAGCTCTGAGCAATCGACGCTAACGATTGGTGGATATCGAGTTCAATCTTCTGCGGGAAGCACTCTCGATAAACTTCAAGCAACAACCTCTGGCGGCTACAAAGTTCAAATGACCGTTCAGGGCGTCATCCTCGAATAAATCACAAAACGTAGTTCATACATTTTAGGCGGCGGTGGTGATGAGCCACTGGTTGAGTGTCTGCTTTTCTGATGAGCTCAGGGCGACGAAGTTGAAAGTGTATTCGGCGCCATCTTGCTGATGGAACTTCAAACGTAAATTTACTGAACCTAGAGTGAGTTCAATTGTGCGCAAAGTAATTTCAGGTGGCGCAGGTGAAATTGCACGAACCTTTATTCCAGCCTCAGAAATGTCGCTCACTGTCGCCCAATTTCCGAAGCCTTCAAAATTCACATAAACTTTTTTTGCCGACTGATGAGAAGTAATCGGAGTGACCTTCGAAGCCTGAGGAGCAGGTGGAGGTGCTGGCATAGCTGCCGGCGCAGGAGTTTTAATTGATTCAACTTGTGGCGCTGCTATGAACACAGAGCCATTTTGCGTGACGACTTCGACCACCTTAGGCGCTTCAGGAGTAACAGCTTTTGGAGGAGCTGCGTCTGCCGAAGGTTCAAGTTTAGTTCGAGGCTTTAATACTATTTGGTCAGCTACGAAGAAGAAGAATAGAACGTTTGTTCCGAGAAACAGCCATGTCGTGTTGTCGCGAATACCAGCGTTGAGTTGTGTGAACTGAAGAATGATATAGGCGCCAAGAAGGCCGAGCGTATACTTCCAGGCGCTGATGGCTCCGCGAAGCATGAGAACGCCAATGATGACGCTCGCAATTTGCAGAATCTGTTGCGGAGCAGGAGCGCTCTTAAAAAACTGCCAGCAGTAAGCAAGTAAGAACTTCTTTTCAATGTTGGGTATTTCAAGCACTGAGCTAGCAGTATTGAAAAATGGAGCCATTATAAGGGCGATCCCGAAGAAGCGAATGACCCATTTGCGTTCGAAAATTTTTGCGAACATGGGTTAAACTGCTTTCTCGTCCTTTTCAGGAACAAAACGCATGTGAACTACTTGGCTATCGGCGGGCGGCACCACAGCAAGCGGTGCTGAAGGTTCAGCAGCCACAGTAGGCTGAGGAGTCGCCGTTTGAGTTGCGACAACTGAAGATTCTTTTCTTGCGCGAGCTTGGAGAGCTTCACTCGATGCGATAACAAGTGAAATCGCAAGCGGGTCAAACACCAGGACTAAAAGTAAAATCAGATATTTTACAACGTTGTCGATATCGACTTTGAATGCCTTAGAGATGTAAATGAGTGGGCCAACTTTCATCTTTACTTCGAGTACTTTTAAATTCGAAGCATCGATTTGGCCTGAAACAGTCGCGATGTTTTTATTTAACTCTGCAATCGCTGGCTCGATCTCTTTTCTTGCTTCCATCCTCTTGGTTACGCGGCTTGCAGGAATCTCATCGATTGTGCGATTGAGGCGAGTGATCTCATTGTTGTGGCGATCTAATTGTCCCTGAAGAGCGCTCAACTTCAATTGTTCACCTTCAAGAACCGCAGACGCTGACTGATAGGCGTTTGATAAGTGACCGTAAATACCCATGCTAGTAATAATGCTCAGCACAGCAACGGCACCAACTAAGTAAGATTTAAAAATAGTATTAAGCGCCTGCCAACGTTGGTGAAGATAGGCAGCCAAAGTGAATTTTGCTAATTCAAGTGCGCTTGCCATTAAAATTACGCTGATTGCTGCGCCAGAAAATAGATCACGAAGACCAAAAATCGAAAACGCAGCACCAAGTACTGAAACGGAAATTGCAGAAATGATAAGTCCGAGGACGACCCATGTAGCTACCATGACTAACTATTCGGAAATTGCGGGCGCATTCTTGACGAAAACAAAGTAACACTGGACCACAGTCGGGGTGCTAGCTTACGCCAAGAATTTCGTACTCTTGAATGCGGGCGCCAATTTGAATTACAGCTTCGTCGCCAGCCTTAGTACCGACCAAAGCTTGGCCAAGAGGTGAGTTCGGAGTGATAACGCTAATTGAATTCCCGTCGTGAGACAGCGTGAGGCCACCGCCACCGGGCATAAGAAATAGAAACTGATTCTTTCCGTTATGCTCAACTTCAACCAAGGCAGTTGCAGCGATTGGTTCATCTTTATTAAATTCTTTTATTTCAACTTTACGCACGGCCAGCAACTGCCTTTCAATTTCTGCAGCCCTCTTTGCTTGGGCGCCTGCTAAATAAGAAGCTTCTAAAGCTCGCGTATCGTACTCATTTTCAGGCGTACTTTCTTCGTTCGTAGCTGCATCGTGGGTTGCTTTGGCAGCGACCTTCATTGCTTCTAAATCGATCTCAAGCTGCTTACAAATTGCTTCAACGAGAATTGCTTTATTCATATATATTGTAAAGTATCACGGTTACGAGCCAGAGGGGAGGGAGTTTGTGATGACTCAAACCAAAAAGAAAATATACCTCGCCGCAGGCTTCATTTCGTTTGGGCTTGGAATCATCGGCCTCCTTCTGCCGATCATGCCGACTGCTCCTTTTATTATTTTGGCCGCCTTCTTTTTTTCTCGAGGGTCTAAGAAATGGCATCAATGGCTCATCACTCACCCTCGGTGGGGCTCACTCATCATTGATTGGGAAACAAATCGAGTAATTCGAAAAAAACATAAAATTCTATCGACTGTCTTAATCTCAGGGTCAGTCATTTCAGTGACTGTTTTTGCTCCGTATCTTTGGCTTAAGTTAAGTTGCTACGCGATTTTCGTCTGCGCACTTCTCTTTATCTGGACACGTAATTCAGAACCAACTCCGCCGCTGTAGCGGATTTCCTGTAGCTAGACCTGCCGCAGACCTTTGTCGAATTTTTCATTTTCCTCAGGGAACTCGTCTTTCGGTTCACAATCCTAGGTGAGAAACTGAATCTTCCAGGAGGATCTTCTGAGAATTCTTTTTCTTTTATTCGCTTTAGCGTTTATATCTGCGTGTGCGCCAAAATCTTCAGAGACTCAAATTAGCTTTGAGAATTCTTCTCCCGACGTTCACTTTGAATCAGTAGATGATGAAGGTTCATTTTTAGATCACCAAGTTATCGATGACCCGATGCGATCGACTTACGATCAGGGCGTTTGGCAAAAATCAAATGAGAGTTCTGCAGAAACAATGGGAACCGACAACAGTATTATCAATCGAGTTAATATTGTGTTCATTGGTGACGGCTATACATCTGCGCAGCTTGCTCAATACAAAAAAGATGTCGATTCCAATATCGAGCGACTCTCTTTGGTTGAACCATTTAAAAATTATCTCGACTATTTTAGGTTTCATCGAGTCGACGTCGTGTCTAAAGAGTCGGGAATCTCGCACGAAGTAAAAGGACAAATCAAAAAAACAGCGCTTGGAATGAATTTCTATTGTGGCGGGCTTCAACGACTTCTTTGCATCAATGCAAACAAAGCGATGAGTGAGGCTCAAAACGCGCCTAAAGTTGATTCGGTTTTTGCTCTCGCTAACACCAGTGTCTACGGTGGCGCTGGATATCGCTCGCCCGCGATCGCAACACTTGCTGCGCGAAATCCATCGGCACTTGAATTAGCGCTCCATGAGTTTGCTCACTCATTTGCGCAATTAGCTGACGAATATGATGTTGAGGGGACCGGAACAGGATGTTCAGCCGCGGCAAACGTGAGTTCAAAAAATAGCTCAGAGCTAATTTCAGACAAAAGCAAATGGTTCCGTTGGCTCGATATTCCAAGTGTAGGATCGTTCAAAGGCTCTTGCTATTCTTTAAAGTATTATCGACCAACAGAAAATTCAAAAATGCGATCGCTTGGTCGCCCTTTTGAAGAGGTCAATGCTGAGCAGATGGTGATATCAATCTACAAAAAAGTAAAACCCATCGAGTTCGCAACAAAAGAAGGAACACTTCGTGGCCACCAAATCATCGAAGCACGAGCGATGAAGCCTTCGTCTCATAAACTTTCAATTAAATGGACGGTCGATTCAAAAGAAGTCACTTCGTTAGCAGGGAGCGAAAAGTTCGATTCGCTGAAGTTAGGCCTAGCTTCTGGCAAGACCTATAAGGTCAGCGTTAGCGTCATTGATCGCACTGCTGCCGTTCGCGATGAAAGCGCTCGCGCAAAATACATGACGCAAACGCTGAAGTGGAAACTTAAGCTCTGATTCGCTTAGAAATGGCCGTAGTAGAGCCAGCGATAGTAATCATTTAAGTTGTCAGGGTACCAGATGTTGCCAAGGTGTCCGCCAGTTGGATAAATCATCGCACGTTTTCCGAAAAGCCCGTCGAGCCAGTAACCTTGGCCGTTGGTTAGCAGCATGTCATCCATGTTGTGCATCAGAAAAATATTCTTAGACGACTTTAACACGTTCGCCAGTGCAGTGAGGCTGTTAGCTTCGTTCAGATATTCAAGTGAGAACGGCTCGCTTTTCGTTTGAACTGCGTGCGCGCTGAAGAACTTTAGAACGTAATCTTCGTAAGAGTATTTCTTCGCTGCGCGTCTTCGCGCAATTTCAGAATGCCGATGCGCAACCGACCCCTCGATTTCAACTTGCGGAAGAATTCCTAAGTCATTGACTGCTTGGCTTGCGAGAATTGCAGAAGGAAGATTAAAGCTGAGGGCTTTTCCGATAAGTGCAAATCTTTGCTCCGAAGTCATTTTAAGCGACTTGCTGAATTCAACGTGTGACTCAGGTGTAGTTAGGATTTTAGTGAATTTGCCAATGAGCTTGTGAAAGCGTAAAGCCAATTTAATTAAACTCTTAAGACTAATCTGTTTAGTCGCCTTGGTGCGCTTGTCGATTGTGCGAATCGCGTGAAGCAGATCAACTGGAGGATTAATTAAAAGTGTTGAATCAATGTGGAGTGCCTCTGACCCAGAACGAAGTGCACGCTGATCTGCTGCCTCGATAAATGCCGCAAGCAACGCTCCGTGTGAGTAGCCTACTAAGTTTATTTTTTCGTAATGGTGACCTTTAGCTGCTAAGTCACTTTTAATTTTAGCGAGAGCTTTGTAAATGTCAGCGCCATCTTCTGCAGAGCCTCCCACTAGGCCAGTCGAGCTTGATGAGATAATGAAATTCTCGTTCACAACATTCGGAACAACAACGGCATCGACCGCTCGCATTTGAGTTTGGTTCGCTAAGAAAGTTGAGTATCCGCTTTTAGTATCGCCGCCGATTCCACTGATGATGAAAACAAGTTGTTTCGTCGGCCAAGGAGACGGGTAGTATTTCACAAGAAGGTCGCGATGGTCTCTAAACCCTCGGATCTTTCGGTTCTCGAGCCTGATTCTCATTTCTTGAGTTTCGCTCTTGGGAGTGTGAAGGGCAGTTGAGGCAACAGTTGCTTCGTCCGCGTCAACGATCGGGTATTTATAATTCTCTTTGCTGATAATCTTTGCGTCAGCAGCAAGTGAGAAAAGTAAAGTTACTATCAATGCAGGAATCAATTTTTGAAGAGACATCTCTCCACTCCAGTTCTTATTCACGCTAGTTAAGTCGGCGGATAGTAGATACAAAGCCTTAAGCCTGCAAGCGAGTGTTGATTTCTTCAAATCTTGTGAAGAGAGTGCAGGAGTGAGCTCTGGGGGAGACCTGAAAATTTTGTGTGTGGAGTTTCAGCCTCAATAAACTTAACTACGGCTTGAACCAACATCGAGGGCGAAAGCCAACCGGCTCTCGACCTTGCCAGCAAACGTTTTTTGATGGGTCTAAGACATCTGGGTTGAGAGAGAGGTCAGAATTACAGGTGGCGCCTGCGAGGTAAGTATCTAGACGGCACTGAGAGTTTGCGTGTGATGCTCGAGTCTTCGAAACTACAGTTTGATCTGGCGTCGCAAACGAAGGAGGTAATCCTTTCTTTTCGATCATGTGAAAGAATTTTGCGGCTGATTGCCCGGCCATTCCCACTCGCTCGCAGGTTCGTTGGTCTGCAGGAGCTTTAAATGTTTCTGAGCATTTGGTGGCAAGAACCGGATCGACATCTGACGCTGGAAGAGGGTTCTGAGGATCAAGAACTCGCTTTAGACATTTGGCGGCCGCAAAGTAGTCGCTTTGCCCTTCAAATGACGGCCAATCGTAGCCTTCAGGAATAGGTGCTCCGCCAATATGATGGCCAAGTTCGTGGCAAACAAAAAGAAGAAATGCATCTTCGGTGATCAAACTGTGGCGGGCTAAGCCTCCGTAAACTTCAACAATGAAAGTTTCACCTTCTCGGTCGGCGAAAGCATTTGCGGTTCCGTCGATCCAATCCTTTTCGATTTCGAGGGTTTGGCCTTTAGCTCTGAAGTACGGCTGGTAAGTCGATTCGATGCGAGCCAATGCGCGGTCAAAATCGGCTTCGGTCATATTAGAAGCGTTGGCACTAACCGCAAATGAGAGAAGGAAAAGGCATATCGTTTTTCTCATTCTCTTGGTCTATCGCATTAGGTGCCGTTGCTCCAGCGATTATTAGTTACATGAGTTTAATTGCGTCCTAAACTTCGCTAAAGGATTAAAACAGTGGATCAAATCGCATTAATAGTTACTGCCTTCGGTGCAGGTCTCTTGCTTCGTCTCTTAAATGTTTTTGAAGAGAGCAGTGCGCGATTCTTTAATCGCTTTGTCATTTATATTTCTCTTCCGTCCCTCATCCTTCTGAAAATACACGGGATAAGTTCGGCCTCGGGACTAGCAATTCCGATCTCGATGGCTTGGATTCATTTTGCGTTTGCGGCAATCTTTTTTGTGGGAGTTGGTCGGCTATTGAAATGGAAAAGCACCACTGTCGGAGCTCTCGTGCTGACAGGCGGGCTAGGCAACACGTCGTTTGTTGGCTTTCCGCTCCTTGAAACTTTTTGGGGAAAAGAACATCTGCCAACGGCAATTTTGTTAGATCAACTCGGAACTTTTCTAGTGCTTTCGGTAGTCGGTGTTCCGGCTGCGGCGTACTTTGGCGGAGGGGCAAAACAAAGTCTTAGGGAGCTCGGCTTTCGAGTTTTAAAGTTTCCGCCCTTTATTGCTTTGATCATCGCGTTCCTTCTGATTCCATTGACGTATCCAAACTGGCTCAACGTCACTCTTGATCGGTTTTCAGGAACCCTTTTGCCAATCGCACTATTTTCGGTTGGTTTGCAGACTAAGTTTTCGCGCCGAGAATTGCGAGAGGCGAGTTTGCCTCTTGGAATTGGCCTCACATTTAAACTTGGAATTGCGCCATTGCTATTTGCGATTTTGTATCTGCAAATTCTCGGTTCTCACGATGTTTCAACCAAGGTGACCGTTTATTTAAGTGCGATGGCGCCGATGATCACGGCTGGAATAGTTGCTTCGGAAAATGGACTTAATCGGCCGTTAGTTAATTTGATGCTCGGAGTAGGCATTCCGCTTTCGCTTTTGACGACGACCGTTTGGTTTTACTTACTCCAGTAGTTGGCTCTGAAGTTGAGAGCGATGAAGCGGTTCATAGTGCGGAAAAGTTCCGCGCAATGTGCTTTCAAAGAGAACCAACTCGGTCAGTTGAAAATCAACAAACTTTTTCCTTACAAAGGGCGAAATTAAGTCAGAAATACTGCCTGCGGAGCGAAGTCGTCCGAGAGTTATGTGCGGACTGTATTCGCGATCTTCGGGCACAAAACCGTAGGGTTGTGTCGCTTGCTCAACCGAACTTTGTAAATTTAGAAGTTCTTGCGTACGTGCGACATTTGCATAGATAACGCGAGCACGACGTTCTTCGGGAAATCCTCCCACTCCCGATGCTCTGACTTCGAAACTTCTGTAGTTGTTTGCGACTTGGTCAAGCGCCTCAGTAATTTTTGGGATTAATGCGTCCTCGGAGTTTCCGAGGAACTGAAGAGTGATGTGCCAGTTCTCTTCGGGCGACCATCGAATATTGTAGTCACCTGTTTGCGCCATCTGTTTGAGTTTGACGTAAACTTGTTTCAGATCAGCTTGAAGGGTGGGACTAATTTGTACACCGATAAAGAGTCGCTTCATGTTCTTAGTCTTTCTTAGAAGGCGCGTATCTGTCTATATTTCTAAACAATGTTCTACTTCCTTAACAAGACGTTCATCACCTTTAATGAATCTACAACTGGGGGTAATGGTTGGATAAGAATTCGTCTCTGCTTCGACTAAGAAAGCAGTATATTGCGGCGATGACTCGAGAGATGAAATGCCCTCTTGAGAAAATCATCACTCTCGTTTCTGGATCAGAAACGGCCGTCGCGGCTCGGTCCGGAGAGATCAAAGATGCTGCCCGATACCTCCTCTCACTAGTCGATGAACTCTCGTCGTTGGCGGGGCCCTTGAACAAAACGAAGCCTTAAAACGTCACTTGTTTACCTAGAATTGACAGTCATTTCAGTTGATTAGCCCCTTAATTTCTTGCGGGCCTGGTATAGCATTCGCATATTGCTCCGACCGTAGGAGTATTCGATGAAAAACTCAGTTTTGGCAGTATTGATGTTGATGATGGTTTTGGGATTCTCAATTAACGCTTTTACAGCGGTTTCTGACGAAGCTGTGAATGCTCGATTAACCAAATTAATCACTTCAAATTATCCGGCAGGACTTCTACTTAACGGAGCCACTGATTCTGGCAAAGGCTGCGAAATCGGTATCGGTGCAGGACCAACAGGGATCGTCGACATCATGGTGAGTAAGCGCACGATGTTGGGAACAGAACATTTCGTATTCGGAACCAACCGCGGACGCACGATTACTCGCGCTTCTGAAAACGGTAACCAGCTGATGTTTGAATTAATTAACTCTGTCGGCAACCGCGAATTCTGGGCGATCGGTTTATCAGCTAAGAAAAGCATTCGATCGATTGAAGTTTCAGAAGAAGTATCGGGCTTCTTCGGCACAAAGATAAAATCAATGGTGAAATGTTCGGTTTAAGTTTTTGCTTCGTTCGGAGGTATCTTCGCATTCCACGGAGCTACCTTAAGTAATAAAAGCATTCCTGGAATTGCTGCGAATGTGCAGAAGTAAAATAAGAATTCCCATCCGTAATTTTCGGCGATGTAGCCAGTAGGCGCGCCAAAATAATTTCTTGGTAAACTCATAATACTTGTCAGCAACGCAAACTGAGTTGCTGTGAATTTTCGATTTGTCATGCTGGCCATGTAGGCCGAATAAGCTGCCGTACCCATTCCGCCAGTTATATTTTCGAATGAGACAATCGCTCCAAGAGCGATCAGATTGTGCGGAAAGTAAAGAAGTGCGACGAAGCAAGCTGTTGATGCTGCTTGAAAGAATCCGAAAATCCAGAGGGCTTTGTTGATTCCTATTTTTAGAATTGCAAGGCCACCTAAGAAAGCACCTGCAAGTGAGGCCCAGATTCCGAAGCCTTTTACTACTCCTGCGATTTCTAAGTTAGAGAATCCGCCGGCCTTACCGTAATAAGTCATTGTCATAACTGACGCCATTTGATCGCCGGCTTTATAAAAGAGAATGAATAGTAAAATGATTAAGCCATCGCCGAAAGTTGTGCGAGTGAAAAACTCGACGAACGGGGAAACAACGGCTTCAGATAATTTTTGCGGAGTGCGAGTAACTTTTGGTTCAGGTGCAAAGAAGGTGACCGCCATGCAAGCGAGCATGACAACTGCCATGATCTGATAAACTTGGGCCCATGGCATAAAGTCGGCAAGGCCGAGTGCGACTCCGCCAGAAACAAGCATCGCGATTCGGTAGCCATTAATGTAAACCGCAGTTGCAAAACCAAGCTCGAGATCAGAAGCAATTTCTCTTCGATAAGCATCGACAACAATGTCTTGAGTCGCTGAAAAGAATGCGATGGCAACGGCCATTGCGGCAATCGCAGCTTTGTTTGATGATGGATCAAAAATTCCGATCGTCATGAGCACTGCAACCAACAAAGCTTGCATGATCAAAATCCAACCGCGTCTGCGACCGAAGAATGGAATCGAATAGCGATCTAGAATTGGCGCCCAAAGAAATTTTAGAGAGTAAGGAGTGCCCACCATCGCAAACAGTCCGATGGTTGTGAGATCAACGCCTGCATCGGTCATCCATTTCAGAAGTGTTTGGCCGGTGAGTGCGAGTGGAATTCCCGAGGAGAATCCGAGAACTAAGATGACGATCATTCTCCAGCTTGCAATTGCTTTCAAGACCGAAGGGTTTCGCTGTTGATCAAGTTGTTGTGTCATAGATTAAGCATTACCGGCGAATGTCGAGGCGGCAATCATGGGTGTATCAGAGTTGGCCAATGGTCTAGGATGAGACGCGGGAGTGAGAATTTTATGCGGCGCGGGCCAAAAAGGAAGATGGCACCTGTAAGAAAAGGGGAAGGGGGCCGATAAGATAAGGTCTTATGAAGAACTATTTATCGTTAATTTTACTACTGGCGATGTTTGTGCCTCGCGCGGCGATTGCGGCGTGTAGTTCTCCTGCAGGAGTGGCTGGGCAGTTTCAGTATTTTACTAATGAGTTGAATTTTTGCGATGGAACCGATTGGAAACCAACTTCGGCTTCTGATAGCGGGAACGCATGTACAGATCCGGGAAAAGTTAATTACGTTGCTAACCAGTTGCAGTTTTGCAAAGGCTCATCGAACACTTGGATTAATCTTGCTTCGTCCGACTCGGGAATTGCTTGTACGACTCCGGGTGCATTTCGTTATCGACTTGTCGGCGCTCGCAAGTACGGCGAATGGTGCGGAACTGGTAACTGGAGAATTGCTGCATCGACGGTGAGTCCGTATTTAGCGGTTGCACATACGAGTTCACCATACGTAACGATCTATAATACTTCGGATTGGTCAAAGGTTGCTGATCCGGCTAGCGTACCTGCCGGGACTGCTAGGGCCGTAGCTTTTAGTGCGGATGGATCAAAAATGGCAGTCGCCCACTACACTTCCCCTAGGGTTACTATTTACAACACAAGTGACTGGTCAAAGATTGCTGATCCAGCAACGGTACCCACTGGTAATGCTGAAGGTCTCGCATTTAGTCCTGATGGAACCAAACTTGCCGTGGCACACGCGACTTCGCCATATGTGACGATCTATAATACGAGTAACTGGACCAAAATTGCTGATCCGGCGACTTTGCCAGCTGGTAATGGTGAGGGAGTTGCCTTTAGCCCTGATAGTTCAAAGCTTGCTGTTGCCCATGCTACTTCTCCGTACATAACGATTTACAATACAAGTGATTGGTCAAAAGTTGCTGATCCGGCGACTCTGCCTACGGGCACTGGAAATGGAGCTGGATTTAGTCCGGATGGATCAAAGTTAGCGGTGGCCCATGGTACATCACCCTATTTGACAATTTATAACACGAGTGACTGGTCGAAAATTGCAGACCCGGCGACAATACCTTCCGCCAATGCAAACAATGCCTCGTTTAGCCCTGACGGATCAAAGCTAGCGGTCGCATTCGCCTCATCACCCTATGTGATCATCTACAATACGAGTGATTGGTCGAAAATCGCTGACCCAGGTACTCTGCCTACTGGCACAGGTAGCGGAGTTTCATTTACTGCAGACAATTCAAAATTGGCTGTGTCACACATCACTTCACCTTATGTGACCATTTACAATACCAGTGACTGGTCCAAACTTGCGAATCCTGGAACAATACCTAGCGGCTTTTCATACGGAACCTCCTTCAGCCCCTAAGGTGCCATCTTCCTTTTTGTCGTCGCACGTGCTGTGCTAGCCCCTTCGGGCTTCGCGCAAAAATGCCGTCATGGCATTTTGGTGGCCCGCGCCGCATAAAATGTTTCAGTACGATAAGGCGTCTCATTTTGAACCGTTAATTTTATCGTAAGTGATGAACTTTAGAATGCAGCCTGCCGATAAGTTTAAGTCAGTTAGAACGGATACTTAACCTTCGGAACGAGATGAAACCAAAATTGTTTATACAGTTTTTGTTAACGTTAGTGGCGATTTTCGCTGCTGTTCCGTCGTTTGCTGCGACCGGTTTAACTTACCATGGTCGGATTCTTCTTCCTGGCGGAGCACCGCTAGAAGGCGCTAACGTTTTCTTTCACATTCAGGTTCGTTCGCCAGGCGTAGAGAATTGTTTGCTCTTTGACGAGCAACAAACTTTGAACATGACTGGCTCAAAAGGTTTATTCGTTTTAACAATCGGTGACGGAACACGAGCTGCGCCAGCAGTCGACGGCGGAAACCCAATTGATCGCATCTTCGCAAACAAAGGGACGATCACTGGGGCGCCCAACTTAACTTGTAATATTGGCAACTCATATACGCCTGGCATTGCTGACGGCCGCAAACTTCAAGTTCAATTTAATGATGGAAGTGGTTGGCAAACTCTTCCGGCGCAAAACATCAACTATGTTCCGTTAGCAATCGAAGCAACTCAAATTAGCGGTTACAAAAAAGATCAGCTTCTTCGCGTAGCAGATGGCACTGTTGCGACTGAACTATCAAATGCTAACTGGACAGAGCTTTGGGATTTAATCACAGGCGCTTCTACTGTTTATCAAAAAGCTGACGGTTCGAACTTTGCTCCGACAGCGGCGGTTGATTTCAACGGACAGAAGATTATTGATCTTGCTGATCCAACTTTGGCGCAAGATGCTGCGACAAAAAATTACTCTGACACTAAAATTGGTGGCAAAGACATTGATGTAAGTACTGTGACTAACTTAGCTGGTAACGGTCAGGTTCTTGTGTGGGATCAAGCTCAGAATCGTTGGGAGACGGGTCTTCCGAACGACACAACCAAGCTTCCGCTTGCAGGTGGAACGATGACGGGCCCGATTAATTTGGGCGCTTATTCTGTTACAAATGTTGGTCACGTTGTGATTGCTGATCAGGGTACGATGTATCTTGGTAAGTTTAGTGCTGGGCAAGAAGCGGCACTTCTTTTAACTCCACTTAACAACACAACTGATCGCGGTCGCACTTGGTTTAACGTTGATACTGGCAAAATGCGCTACTGGGATGGTTTAGCTGCGCAAGATGTTGCGACGAAAGATTACGTTGATACGGCAGTCGCGGGTGCGACGGATGCCTCTAAGCTTCCGCTGGCTGGTGGAACGATGGGTGGCAATATCGTGATGGGTGGAAACTCGATCACAGGGCTTGCTGCACCAGCGGGTGCAAATGATGCTGTAAGAAAAGTTTATGCTGATAGCAATTTATTAGGTTTAGCACTTGCGGCACCAGGTGCCGGTGAAGTTTTAAAATCAGTTCGTTGGAATGCTGCTGGCAACGCTTGGGAATATTTCACTCCATTTACGGCGGCTGATTTGACGGCAGGGAACATTACAACTGCTCTCGGTTACACTCCAGTCAATCGCGCTGGCGATACGATGACGGGTTTATTGCTTTTAAGTGCTGATCCATCAAATGCTGTTGGTGCAGCGACTAAACAATATGTTGATGCCGTTGCGACAGCAGCCGCAGGTGCGTATGTTCGCATCGATGGGACGACGTCGCTCACAGCTGATTGGGATTTAAACGGATTAACAGTTGGTGGTACAAGGCTCATCACAGGTCTTGATACTCCGGTTGCTGCAGATGGTGCTGCGAACAAAGCTTATGTTGATGCAAGAGAAGCAGCGGCAGTTGTTGCCGCAAATGCTTACACAGATACAGAAGTTGCAACAGCAGTTGCAGATGGTGAAACGTATGCAGATACAGTTTCTGCTGCGGCTCAAGCTGCTGCGCAAACATATGCAGACGGAAAATTAGTAACAAAAGACTTAGCTGTTCCGGCTGCTGCGCAAGACGGTCAATCGATTCGTTGGAACGATACTACTGGCGATTGGGAGTACTTCACTGCAAGTGTCAGCACAGGAACAGTTTCGACTGTTACTTCTGCGAACACTGACATTGCAATAACGAATAATACAACGACTCCAGAATTAACTTTAAATGTTGGTACGGGTAACAACCAGATCGTGAAACTTAACGGTTCGGCTGAGCTGCCAGCAGTAAGTGGTGTTAACTTAACGGCACTTAATGCATCGAACATCGCTTCAGGCACAATTGCTGATGCTCGCTTGAGCGCAAACGTTGCTTTAACTTCATATGTTGATGCAAATATTTTAGGTCTTCCTCTTGCGGCACCAGCGGGTGGCCAAGTCGGTCAAGCGATTCGTTGGAATGCAGCCGGCACGGCTTGGGAATATTTCACAGCAGGTACTGGTAACGGATCAGTAACAACTGTGACTTCTGCTAACGCAGATATCGGAATTACAAACAACACGACGATTCCTGAGTTAACTCTTAATGTTGGTACTGGTAACAACCAGATCGTTAAGTTAAACGGTTCGGCAGAATTACCAGCAGTGAGTGGTATTAACTTAACAGCACTTAATGCTTCGAATATTGCTTCAGGTACTTTAGCAGATGCTCGTTTGTCAGCGAACGTAGCGATGACTTCGTATGTAGATACTGCTGAAGCTGATGCTGTGACTGCAGCCAACGCATACTCTGATGGAAAATTAGTAAGTAAAGATCTAGCGGTTCCAGCTGTTGGTCAAGATGGTCAGTCGATTCGTTGGAACAATACTTCTGGTGACTGGGAATATTTCACTGCGAGTGTGAGCACAGGAACAGTTTCAACTGTTACATCTGCTAACGGCGATGCGACGATCACTAACAACACAACGACTCCTGAAATTACAATCAATACAGGTACTGGTAACAACCAGATCGTGAAGTTAAACGGTTCTGCAGAGTTACCTGCTGTAAGTGGTGTTAATTTAACTGCGCTTAATGCTTCGAATATCGCTTCAGGCACGATTGCTGATGCTCGCTTATCAGCGAACGTTGCTCTCACGTCTTACGTTGATGCTGGCGATCTTCAATTAGTAACAAAAGATTTAGCGATTCCAGCAGTTGGCCAAGACGGTCAGTCAATCCGTTGGAACAATACTTCTGGTGACTGGGAGTATTTCACAGCAGGCACTGGAAACGGAACGGTATCGACAGTTACATCTGCTAACGCTGACATCGGAATTACAAACAACACGACAATTCCTGAGTTAACACTAAATGTTGGTACGGGTAACAACCAGATCGTTAAATTAAACGGTTCTGCTGAATTGCCAGCGGTGAGTGGTGTTAATTTAACAGCACTTAATGCTTCGAACATTGCTTCGGGAACTTTAGCTGATGCTCGATTAAGTGCGAACGTTGCGATGACTTCATATGTAGACGGAAAGCTTGTAAGTAAAGATCTTGCTGTTCCTGCTGCTGGACAAGATGGACAGTCGATTCGTTGGAACAATACTTCTGGGGACTGGGAATACTTCACAGCAGGATCGGGTAGCGGAACGGTTTCTACTGTTACATCTGCTAACGGCGATGCGACGATCACTAACAACACAACTACTCCTGAAATTACAATCAACACAGGTACTGGCAACAACCAAATCGTAAAGTTAAACGGCTCGGCTGAGTTGCCAGCAGTAAGCGGTGTGAATTTAACTGCACTTAATGCTTCGAATATCGCTTCGGGCACAATTGCTGATGCTCGGCTAAGCGCAAACGTCGCATTAACTTCATATGTTGATGCGGGTGATTTGAGATTAGTAACTAAAGATTTAGCGATTCCGGCTGCTGGTCAAGATGGTCAGTCGATTCGTTGGAACAATACGTCTGGTGATTGGGAATATTTCACAGCAGGTACTGGTAACGGAACAGTATCGACGGTTACGTCTGCTAACGCAGATATCGGAATTACAAACAACACGACTATTCCTGAGTTAACTCTTAATGTTGGTACCGGTAACAACCAAATCGTGAAGCTTAACGGTTCAGCTGAATTGCCAGCAGTGAGTGGTGTTAACTTAACTAACTTAAACGGATCTAACTTGGCATCTGGCACTGTGCCTGATGCTCGCTTAAGTGCAAACGTAGCGCTGACTTCTTATGTTGATACTGCTGAAGCTGACGCAGTGACTGCAGCGAATGCATACTCTGATTCAAAATTAGTAACTAAAGATCTAGCGGTTCCGGCTGCTGGACAAGATGGTCAGTCGATTCGTTGGAACAACACATCCGGTGATTGGGAATATTTCACCGCAGGCTCAGGAAGCGGAACAGTTTCGACTGTTACTTCAGCTAACGGTGATGCGACAATCACGAATAATACGACTACTCCTGAAATCACAATCAATACAGGTACTGGTAACAACCAGATCGTGAAGCTTAACGGTTCTGGTGAATTGCCAGCTGTTAGCGGTGTTAATCTAACTGCGCTTAATGCTTCGAACATCGCTTCGGGAACTTTAAATGATGCGCGCTTGAGTGCGAACGTCGCCATGACTTCATACGTAGATACTGCTGAAGCCGATGCGGTGACTGCGGCGAATGCTTACTCTGATGGAAAGCTAGTATCTAAAGATTTAGCGATCCCATTAGTTGGACAAGACGGTCAATCGATTCGTTGGAACAACACATCTGGCGATTGGGAATACTTCACAGCGGGAACTGGAAATGGCGACGCTTTAGTTGCGAATCCGCTCTCTCAGTTTGCTGCGACAACTTCCGCGCAGCTCGCAAGTGTGCTTAATGACGAAACGGGCACTGGCCTCGCAGTATTTGGAACGTCACCAACATTCACAACAAATCTTACTTCACCAATGATTATCGGTGGAACGGGTGCTGCACAATCTCTCACGTACAAAACTACTTCAGGTGTCGGTGCGTCGGGTGCCGATCACATTTTCCAAGTTGGTAACAACGGTGCCACAGAAGCAATGAGAATTTTGAACAGCGGTTTAGTTGGTGTGGGGACCGCAGCGCCGATCACAACACTTGATGTCGCTGGCTCAGCGACAATCGGAATCACATCTCCAGGCATCTCATTTACCACTTTAACCGCTCCGTTTGCTAGTGGTGATACAGTTGTTAACGTTGCATCTACTGCAAATTATCCGTCGAGTGGTTTGTTGCAAATCAGTTCAGAAGTTTTAGCTTACACTGGCAAGACGGGCACCACGTTCACGGGTTTAACTCGTGGTCTTTATACAACTACCATTCCGGCATCTACTGCTGGTGGGCAGTCTGTGAAAGGTATCATTGCTAACTTTGCTCCAAACGCTACAACTCAGTATTCTGCAGCTATGTCTATCTACACCAATAATGCAGTAGTGATCGGGACGCAGGAAAGTTCTGCAACATTGGGTGGAAAATCTTTAACGGTGGGTTATAATTCTCGTGCAAGTGGATCTTACTCTTTTGCACACGGTGACGGATCTCGAGCAGTCGGAATGAACAGTTTGGCTTCGGGCAGCTCGAACTTTGCGAACGGGCATTACTCTCAGGCCTTCGGAAATACTGTCACTGCAGACTCTTTTAATCAGGCGACCTTCGGCGCATTCAACATGCCTAAAGGTGGCGAAACTGCAGCTTCATGGATTACTACTGATCCACTTTTTGTAATTGGTAACGGAACAGGAAGTGGAGCGTCTCGCTCAACGGCGATGATGCTTTTAAAGAATGGCAACCTCGGTGTTGGTACAACGACTCCGACAGCGGCACTTCATTTAAAAGCGGGAACAGCAGCTGCTGGAACAGCTCCTCTAAAATTGACTTCTGGAGTGAATTTAGGAACTCCTGAAGACGGCGCGATTGAATACGACGGAACAAATTTATATTACACTGATAACACTAACACTCGTAGAACTCTTGGTACTTCTGGTGGAATTACTGCGTTAACTGGTGACGTAACTGCAGCTGGTCCGGGTTCTGCTACTGCAACGATTGCGAATAACGCGATCACGACTGTAAAAATCACCGACGCGAATGTGACCTACGGAAAAATTCAAAACGTTACCACCAATAAACTTTTAGGTCGTGCAACAGCAGGCGCTGGAGTGATGGAAGAAATCACTTTAGGCACGGGGTTATCATTTACGGGCACAACACTTAATGCCTCGGGCAGTGGCGGTACTGTAACAGAAGTGACGTCGGCAAACGCCGATATAGGAATCACCAATACGACGACGACTCCGGAACTAACTTTAAATGTTGGTACTGGTAACAACCAGATCGTGAAATTGAACGGCTCTGCAGAGCTGCCAGCAGTGAGCGGTGTTAACTTAACTGCATTAAATGCATCGAACATCGCCTCAGGCACTGTAGCTGACGCTCGATTGAGCGCTAACGTTGCGTTGAAATCTTATACTGACGCAAATATTTTAGGTCTACCTCTCGCGGCACCGGCTGCAGGACAAGTTGGACAATCGATTCGTTGGAATGCTGGTAACACCGCGTGGGAGTATTACACTCCTACAACATCTATTGCTGCTGACTCACTTAACTTTACTGATTTTTCGGACACCTTATCACTCGACGCTTCGACTTCAATCACGGCGCCAAGCGGACAAGCTTATGCACTTTCGGTCGTGAACGAAGGTACTGGAAACTCATTCTTTGTTGGCGACGAAGCTGCTGATGCAACTCCGTTTATAATCGATAGTTCTGGTCTTGTGGGAATTGGCAATTCTTCGCCATTTGCAAGACTGACAATTACACCGGTTGAGGATGTGTCACTTCCAAAAGAAGAATCGGCGATCTCTTTTACATCGGGTATTGATCAATCGGGTTTCACCAGCACAAGCTTGGGCTACTATCAAAATGGCGGTACGCCGGTATCGTATATTCAAGCAAGTTATAGTGGTTACAACGCGCCATTTGCGATTAACCCTTACGCGGGTCCAGTAGGCGTAGGTACTTTTTTACCGGCGACAAAGCTTGATGTAGCGGGCTCACTAAAAGTTGGTAACGGTGGAGAAACTTGCGGCGCAACATATGCCGGAGCCATTCGCTATAATGGCGGTAGTTTACAATATTGTAACGGTACGTCGTGGACTACCGTGGGTAGTGCGATTGCAGCTGACTCACTTAACTTTACTGACTTCTCTGATTCGTTAGCTCTCGATGCTTCTACTAATATCGAGGCGGATGGCGCTGAGGTTTTATCAATCACCAATGGCGGCACTGGAAATTCTTTCTTAGTTAATGATGCAACTGGTGGCGACGCATCGCCATTTGTGATCGATGCGGAAGGTAAAGTAGGCATTGGAACAGCAGCACCTACTGACTACTTTGAGATTAGACCTCCAGCAGCTGCAGCAAGCACTAATGGCAAAGGAATTTACATAAAAGGTCAGGACGGATCTGGTCCAGCAAATGCATCCGGTGGTGGAATTTATCTTAAGGCAGGTGTTGCCTTCGGTGGTTTCACTAACGGCAACTTCAACTTGGATTTCGGCGATAACAACACTGGAAGATTTGTTGTCGATAGAAATACCGTAAATACATACACGACAACTTCCGGAGTAGCATTTGGACCAACGTCTCCGATGCAAACTCTAACCAACAATCGCTTTAATGATGGAAACTCCATCCTTTATCAGTACAATATAAATAATTCGTCTCCTGTTTCACAATATGGTTACAACGGCGCAATCTCCGTTCCTGGCGCCGGAGCTGGATTGGCATTTGTTTGGGGGCAAGCAACGAGCAGCACCAGTTACGCTGAAACTATGCGTCTCGGTGGTGACGGAAAGTTATCAATTGGTACGTCAGCGGCAAACGAGTTGCTCACAGTTGAGGGTGTAACATCACTTCGTGCGGTGGCAGCACCAGCGGCTACAGCAAACTACGGTAAGATTTATGTTGATAGTGGCGACGCCAATAAACTTAAGTACATGAATCCCGCTGGTAGTATTGTTGATTTATCAGCTGCAGGTACAGCGACAATTGCTGACGACACTCTTGATTTTGCAAAGTTAATAGATGCGATGACTCTTGATGCTACGACTTCGATTACTGCACCGAGCGGCCAAGCCTACGCGCTCAATATTGTGAATGAGGGTACCGGCAATTCATTGTTTGTCGGAGATCAGGCTGCAGATGCTACGCCATTCGTGATTGCTGCTGATGGTAGAGTAGGTATTGGTGTTCCTTCGCCAAGCTTCAATCTTGATGTGGCCGGAAGTGTCAATGCAACCGGAGCAATTAGAACGCTTTCAGGATTGGTGATCGCCGCTAACGCGGGAAGTGCGCCATATTCTCCGACTACTGTTCCTGCGATTGGTGGCGCTTTACAAATCGGTAACGATAACACATCAGATTTATCTGGTTCTCAAATCACAATGATCGCGCGAAACTCATCATCGAATTATCAGAATGGATATTTCGGTGTCGCTTCGACTGTTGGTGCGGGAGTCTACAGTCCTACAATCTTTATCACGCAGCAAACTGGCGCGGCTACTTATGCTGAACGATTCAGAGTCGACCCTAACGGAAACGTTGGTATCGGCGCGCCGAGCTCAGCGAACGAAAAACTGACTGTAGAAGGTGTGACTGCGCTTCGTTCTGTTGTGGCACCATCGTTAACAGCCAACTACGGTAAAATCTATGTTGATAGTGGTGATAGTAACAAACTTAAGTACATGAATCCTGCTGGAAGTATTGTTGATTTATCGGCTGCCGGTACAGCAACAATTGCTGACGACACTCTTGATTTCGCAAAGTTCGCAGACAGTATGACTCTTGATGCGTCGACTTCGATCACAGCGCCGAGCGGTCAAGCCTATTCAATGTTGATAAGCAATGAAGGCACAGGCAATTCATTCCGAGTGAACGATTCTAACGGAGATACAACTCCTTTTGTGATCGATGCAGCAGGAAACGTCGGAATCGGAAGTTCAACTCCTGCTGATCCTTTAGTTGTTCAGGCAGCAGCAGATGGAAAATTATTACACGTGCTCAATACAGGTACGACAGGAGATGCATATCCCGAAATGCGCTTATCTCATTACAAAGCTTACGCAGGAGGGGGCTATCCAGTTATCTCGTCTTACCATGCGCGTGGCTCTTTTGCGTCTCCGGATACTGTGCAAAGTGGTATGACTCTGCTTTCATTGCAGGGACGTGGATATGCTGAAGCCGGTTTTGGTTCAGATCGTGCTGGCGCACAAATCGATTTTGTTGCGGCTACGAATTGGGGCAATACAACTATCAGAACCGACATGGTTTTTAAAACAGCGGGTGCCGGTTCATGGAGTAATTCTGAGCGGATGAGGATTACTGATAGCGGAAACGTAGGTATCGGCACTGATACAACTCCGGATGCAAAGCTTGATATCGAAGGTACACTCGGGCTTTCGGGATCGACATCAGGAACTATAACTTTCGCAGCACCGGCAACAGTGACTTCGGGAACATATGTTTGGCCTGCAGCAATGCCTGGCTCGAACATGGTTTTACAATCTGACAATACTGGCGCACTTTCTTGGGTGGCTGCGGGCGGATCGGGCGACTTCAAAGCTGATGGCTCAGTACCAATGACTGCACCTATCGAAGCGTCGACTGGAACGGCTCTGTTACCGTCGTATACATTCAATGGGGACGAGAATACCGGACTTTATAACTATGTCGCTAATGGCGTAGCAGTTGTTACTAATGGCGCAGAAAAAGTTCGCTTTTCTAATGCCGGAAATATAGAAAGTGCATCGGGAGCATTTGCGATCAACGCTGCAACTTCTGCCGCGAACCCAACTTTTGGTTTCACTTCAAGCAGTGGATTAGGAATGTACCGTGCTGCAGCCGATACTCTCGCTTTCTCGACTAGCAGCGGAGAGAGAATGCGTATCGACTCGAGTGGTAACGTGGGTATCGGTACAACTCCGACTGCGAAACTTGATGTAGCGGCTACTTCTACGATAACCGCAGGCACAAGCACTGGAATTAATGCTTACCTTGAAGTGGACCCAACCGCTAACTCGACAGCAGACTACCGAAACTACTTTAGTGTAGGAACTAAAGCTGGGAATATAAGAGACATAAACAGTGAATTAGCTGCAGTAAATTCAGAAGCCCTTCATGAAGGAACAGGTGCAGTTTCGACAATGTCGGGTATTTCTAGCAGTGTTTTCAAAGCTAGCACTGGAACTGTTGGAGACGCTTACGGTTTATATTCTGTTATTCAGAATGGGAACGCTACAGGCGCGATCACAAATGGTTACGGTTTGTACGTAGCTCCATTCGTTCGAACTGGTGCAATTACTAATAGCTACGGTGTATACGTTGCGGATACGACAGCGAAGAACTATTTCGCTGGCGACGTCGGTATCGGGATGAATTCTGCTGGCGAAAAACTTGAAGTTAACGGAAACGTTAAAGCAACAAGTTTCATTTCTACCTCAGACGCTCGATTGAAGCGTCACGTTGCAACAGTCTCTGGTCTGGATGCAGTTCTTCTTCTCCGCGGTGTGAGCTGGATTTGGAAAGCTGACGGAGTTGAAGATGCTGGTGTGATCGCGCAAGAAGTTGAAAAAGTACTTCCAGCAGCGGTAGTGACTAGCAAAGATGGAATGAAGGCAGTGAAGTACAACGCAATCATCGCTCAGATCATCGAAGCAACTAAAGATGTATTTGCAATGTATCAATCACAGCAGATTGTGCTCGCAGAGCAGGGTCGTAAGATCGCGTCGGTTGAAGCCGATGTTAACGGCCTCAAGCACGATCAAGAAGACTTAAAAGCAATGGTTCAGCAGCTTGAATCAGAAAATCAAATGCTCAAGTCTTACCTTTGTACGAAAGACCCTGAAGCGCCATTCTGCAAATAGTCGAAGTACGCTGGGAAGAGGCTTGTGTCTCCTCGTGACTTTCCAGAACGCATGTTATCGATCACAGTGCGATGGCGCTCGTAGAAGTGCGGGTCACGATCAGCAACTGCGAAGATATCGGCACGAATGCTTTCTTCCTGAGCAAACTTCTCTTCACGATACTTACGATCGAGTGTTTTAAGTAAGCCGTCGTTACGCTGTACGAGTGCATTTCTGAAAGCGCGAGCACCAAAAGACGAGTCTACCCAAGACTTAAAGAGTCGATCAGTTGCGTATCTTAGATTCAGCGATTCATCTAAAGAAGTCGTGAGAGATTTCTGTTCTAGATGTGCTCGAGTGAGAGCTGCTTCATTTTTTGCATCGACGTTATCAAGCGCTAAAAACTCGCGAAGTACAACGTTGCGGCCTTGTGTATCTTTGTGAGCAAAAATATAGTGACCAACGCCTTCTTCGATCACGACTTCTGCATCACGTGCATGCTTTTTAAATGCCTCACGCATATCGTAAGTATTTTTTCCGTTTGGCAATCCATTGCCGCCAAGAGGTGCCGGCACATACTCTTCCCGGTCACCAGTTAAGACCCGAAGCTTCAAGTTAGGATTAGCAACTGTAGGATCTTTTGCTGCGTTGTTCTTGTTCCATGTAAATTGCTTTGAAATTTCGTGAGACCATGTGCCACCAAGAGTGTTGCTCGCGACATCGCCACCGAATTTCATCTTCTCTGTGTGGTTAACATACCAATCATCTAATACCTTATCGAAGCCTGCCGGCGAGAGGAGAACTGCGCCTTGAACTTTAGTGGGGTGTCTCGTGAGGTATTCCATAATAGCATCTGGTCCAAATGAGTGACCTGCCAAATAGACTGGCTTTCCGTTAGCTTGCGAGCGAACGGTCTCAATCACTTTGTCCATCCATGCATTATAATCATCGATCTTATAGAGACTTTCGCGCGTCGGTCCTTCTTTGTGGAAGGGCATATCAAAAGAAATCGCAGAGTATCCCATTTGACCAAGTGTGTTCATCAGCGAAGCAAAATTTCTTCCGCTTGAATTCATCGTGCCTGAACCATGTAGCATCACGAAGACAGCTTTCGAATTTGGATCAACCATTGGTTGTACGCCCGTACGTACATCAGGAATTGAGGTTCCGGCAAAATAGAATCGCGTTTCGAGTGCGCGATCATATCGACTTTGCAAGATGCCGGTCGAAGAAGCTGAAGTAGCTTCGCGTAAGAAATCAAGTTTGTTGTGAAAGTCAGCGACGTCATCTGTCGGGCGAATTTCTTCTTTTACGCGAGCCCAGACGTCATTTGATTGCTCGGCACGCTTGAGCCATAAATTTCCTGATCGTTTTTCTGTAAGCAACTTTGCGATATTGAAATCATAAGCGGTTGTATGAGCATCTGAGGCGCCCGAGTAAACTCGCACAACACCTCGACCAGAAGACTTATCAATGACATATCCCATTGGATAGACGTGCTGTAGATCTAAGATGCCGGAGTTTAAGCCACGCTCTTCGGGTCTTATCGCCTGAATCACGTCAGGCAAGTAGCCGACCATGTTCGTCAGCGTTTTATCAAAGACTTTAATCGAAGCACTGTAGTGCCGACGCAACATTGGCTTTCCGTCAACATTCTGCTCGAAATATCGAATTTCGTGATCAAAAGTTAAGTAGAGTGTTTCTCCGTCTTTAATTTTCAAAGTCTTAAGAGCATCAAAGCCAAGTCGGCCAGCAGAAATCTGTTCTCCTTTTGCGTCTTCAGAAATTAAAAGTTCGTTCCCTTTTCTAGTAACGCGAATCGGGCGAGTGCCTGGGCCAAGACCTTTATTTTTGTAAGTCGCAAGCTTTGCGTCGCCTTCAAACTTATTCAAGTTCTCCCGAAGATCTGAGTCTTTAATAATAGTCTTAGATGAAACGGGGCGAACTCGAGAGAAAAGCTTTTCGCTACGTGATTTTCCGAACAAATCAACGAGTGCATCATTCCAATTATATTTTTTAAATTCTTCGAAGTTTTTGAATGTAAAGACTTGTTCGGCGTAATTCCATTTCTGACCGTCCGCCAGCTTTTTAATGAACTCATGGTTGAAGTCAGGGCGTAAGCGTGTGCGTACAACAATTTGACCAAGGTCATTTTGTGCAATCGTCGCATTCTTTGCATCAACAAAAACGATTCCGTTTTCGGTTGCTCGAGGTTCAGGACTTAAGTTCTCAAAATTCGGTTTTTTAGAAACAGAATCAACTTGAACTTTAAGTGGCAAACCTTGTGTATCGAGCTTTAATTCCACATACCGATTCATTACGTCTGGATTCTCACTACCTTTAACGTGCGGAGAATAGTCGGTTCCACTTAGATAGTAGTGAGGCTGACCTTTTGAATCATAGAGAACTGAAATTCGCGGATCTTCGAATAGAAATTTAACTTCAGGCGCTGAGTCTAAAACGCGGTGACGATAAACGATTTTCTCGCCCACTTTTTCAAAGACTAAGACGTCAGAAACATATCCGCTTGGAGAATTCTCTCCTTTACGATCGATTTTAATTCCAGCTTTATATTTACGAACTCCGCGAGTAAGAATGAATTCACGTTGCTGGCCTGTACGAGGATTACGTGTCGACATTGCTGTTGAGTTGGGGAACTCAACATATTCGATTCCTTCGTAAACCACGGGCTTGCCACTTGGGCGATAGACGCTAATGTCGCCGTGTTCTTTATCGGTTAGCACCTTTTCAAATTCAGGTTTGAAGTTGCCGCGAACAAAAACTCCGCGTCTAACAAATGCAGTGCTCTCTGGAATCCCGGTCAGCGTGATATCAAGAAGTGGGTTATGCGATTCACTGATCTTCGCATATCGCCCAGACGCCTTTAATTCGTCTTTAGCGAAAACCGCCTGACAACTGTCAACAGCTTGCGCAGCAGAAGCGTTTAAAACGACGACCAAACCAAACAGAACTGATTTCGTAATATGTGCTTTCATACCTATTAAGCATTACAAGCAAGGTGCCATCTTCCTTTTTGGCGTCGCACATCGTGTGCTAGCCCCTTCGGGCTATGCGCAAAAATGCCGTCGTGGCATTTTGGTGGCCCGCGCCGCATAAAAACGTCTCAAACTGAGACAGCACTCCTTGTCTCGGGCCTTGCAAAATGAAACGCTAAACTCAAAAGTGTTAATCATCTAAAGAATTACTTCTAGGAGAACATGGAATCTTCGAACGCACCCAATGCCTCAAATTCGATTCTCAATGTAAACGTCATTGTCTCGGCACTTGGATACTTTGTTGATATTTATGATCTCCTCCTGTTTGGAATTGTTCGAGTTGCGAGCTTACGAGATATCGGAGTGCCAGAAGAGAGACTTCTTCCCGAAGGCATATTTTTAATTAATGCCCAGATGTTTGGAATGCTCCTTGGCGGACTTCTGTGGGGAGTGCTCGGAGATAAGCGCGGAAGAATATCAGTTTTATTCGGATCTATTTTTCTTTATTCGGTTGCAAACATCGCAAACGCATTTGTGACAGACGTCACTACGTACGGAATTTTACGTTTTATTGCTGGAGTAGGATTAGCAGGCGAGCTAGGTGCTGCAATTACCCTCGTTAGCGAGACAATGAGCAAAGAGAGTCGGGGATACGGGACTACTGTTGTAGCTGCCGTCGGAATTCTCGGCGCGGTTTTAGCTGCAGTCATTGCCGACAACTTTCACTGGACGACAGCGTACATTATTGGCGGAGTGATGGGCTTGGCACTTTTAGTGTTGCGAGTATCAATGTACGAGTCGGGAATGTTTAATCACATTAAAGAATCAAAAGTTGCAAAGGGTGATTTGCGAATGTTGTTTTCTCCGCCGCAAAGGTTTTTTAAATACCTTCGCTGCGTATTAATTGGAATTCCAGTCTGGTTTGCGGTTGGCATTCTTATGACGTTTGCACCAGAGCTAGCAAGAGCGCTTGGAATTGTGGATCCAATCTCTGCCGGAAAAGCAATTATGTATGGCTACATTGGCTTGTCAGCTGGTGATTTAGCGAGTGGGTTCTTAAGTCAGTATCTGAAGAGCAGAAAGAAAGTTGTAAAAGCGTTTGTGATCCTCACTTTCTTATTAACTCTCGTTTATGTAAACGCCTCTAGCTTCAACTCAACAATGTTCTACGCACTTTGCTGCGCCATCGGTTTTTCAGTCGGGTATTGGGCGGTGTTTGTGACTATTGCAGCTGAGCAGTTCGGAACGAATCTTCGTGCAACCGTCGCAACTAGTGTTCCAAACTTAGTTCGTGGGGCAGTTGTGCCGTTAACTCTAAGCTTCCGGGGATTAAGTGATTATACATCCCTCGTTAACGCCGCACTCATCGTTGGCTGCGTCTCAACCTTCATTGCGCTCGTGGCTGCGCACTTCATGCACGAAACTTACGGCAAAGACCTCGACTACCTCGAGGAATAAAAAAAGTCCGAGCTTTTGGCTCGGACTCATGCTCAGACTTTTAACTCTGAGCTTTTAACTTTTAACTTCACTTACATATTGATGCGGTAAATATACAGCAATTCCTGTACGTAGTATCGAAGCGCATTCATTTCTTCAGACACTCTGTATTCTTGCGAGTATCCACTTAATGTTGTCGTCGCAAGGTTAACTTGCTCCTCAAGGTGGAAGAGGTCATACAAGCTGTCTTCGTAGTAAGAACCTTCATCGACTGCATCTGTGAAATTCTCAGCTGCGTCAGCCAGTTGACCAAGCACGCGAGTTAAGCGCTGAGCGTATTCTTTGTTCGGACTAGTCTGAACAACATCTGCCATGACTCCATAAACTTCGCTCGATAGGTACTCAAGGTTCGTTGCGATATTCTCAACGTTTGAGTACTGAATCGTGTTCATGTCAGGCATTGGTGCATGCCATCGAATCGAAACGTAAACAGGAGCCGGACGGAAAACGTTTATCCACCAGTTGTTGTAGTAAGGAGTCCAGCGAGTTCGTGAGCGAATGTGTCCACGATCTCTGTGAATAACTACGCGATGTTTTTGACGCCAGTTCTGACGATGATTTTTTAGATCACCACGGCGACGTTCAATATCATACCGACGGTTATCACGGTCGCGACGAACATGGTCACGATGCTGCTGCTTCATGCCTGAATTAATAGGAGCACGATTTCCAACACGCTCACCTCGGCCATGACCACGGTCACGATCGGGATGTTGTGGTTGGGTACGAATCGGTTGTCCACCAATAGGCCCACGATTTTCTCTGCGCTCTTCTCGTCGCGGGAAGCTCGGTCGTTCTCGTCTTTCTTCAGCACGAGGG
The DNA here is from genome assembly GCA_964543475.1 of uncultured Bdellovibrionales bacterium. GTDB lineage: Bacteria > Bdellovibrionota > Bdellovibrionia > Bdellovibrionales > JAMPXM01 > JAYSYM01. Next base: position 99,179 of record CAZIYJ010000006.1, read on the forward strand.
AAGCTCGGTCGTCCACCAATTGGACCTCGCTCTTCTCTTCGAGTATCTCGTCGTTCATCATGCTGAGGGCCACTTGGTCTCTCAGGGCGCTGCTGTCTTTCTTCATTGCGTGGTTGTCGCTGGTCACGACGATCATGGTTTTGTTCTTGTCGTTGTTCGCGACGATCTTGATTCTGCTGTTGACGCTGGTCACGACGATCGCTGCCGCCACCATCGCCTCCGCCACGTTCCATACGATCGTCTCTTCCGCCGCCACCGCGTCCGCCGCCACGCCGATCTATCTCTTGCGCATAGGCGCTTGATCCCGCCACTGCGATTGCTAACGCTACGGCTGAAGTTTTAAAAGTGATCCCCATTGATCCTCCATCTATTTAGTTTAGTAAGCCAAAATGGCCCTAAGTTGAGTTCGGAGGGTAGATGAGCAAGAGACGAGCCAGTTGGGAGATCCTGAAACTGCATCTGTTTTGAGTTCAGGGCCTTCTTCATCGTTGCAAAGGGCTCATCGCGACACCATAAAAAATCTTCGCGCTCGAGAATGCATCTTGATTTGTATTTGCTTCGTATCGAGTTGTTTCGCTCAATGCGACAGATGGTCCCGAAAAAATGTCAGTAATTTGTGTAAAGTCGTACATATTCAGATTGCAAATCTAATCATACTTTTGATCACACGAACTGTTGAAAAGGTTGATCGAGTTGCTTCCTGAATTAGCAAACAACCATCGTAAGGCGTTTTATTTAACGAAGAGATAATTCGACCCTATATAAGTAGAAAACTCTAACTGCACAAAACCTCTCAGATAGGCAGCAACAATGTTTAGAGTTTTTCACACGAAATACTCTGTTTGTACAAAGCCCCATGGACTGGGGCATCCTATCCGCTATTCGGGAGGGTAACGAAATGCAAAAAGGCAATTCGTCTGGCAGTTCGCTGTCGCGTGAGTCTAAACAACTCGGCAAAAAGTCTAAAGTCAGTTCAAAAATTCTATCAGGCGCGATGCCTGGTAAGTTATCGCCGAGAACCGATGCCAAAAAAGCGAAAGCAACTCCGAAGCCAATTGTACCTATAGTAAAAGAAGAACTTGATGGAACAGGGCGAACAAGTTTCGCAGCCGACGTCGGTCACTATTCTGCAGGCGATGGTATGGAGCGACTCGGCGGAACCCAACGTGAACAGCTCAGACAACTCCTCTATACTGTAAAATCAGTGCGTTCGGGCGACTTCGATGTACGAATGCCAGTAACGACTGAGCACGAAGGCATCATCGCCGAAATCGGCGAAGTTCTAAATGACATCATTGAATTAAACGGGAACATGGCTTCCGAATTTGTTCGCGTTCGAAACATGGTGGGTCAAGAAGGTCGAATGGGTGAACGTATTTCGATGGGTTCAGTCAAAGGTGCTTGGCAAACTTCTGCCGACTCCGTGAATCTCCTGATCGGTGATTTGATTCAGCCGACCATCGAAGTCGCGCGGGTTATCACATCCGTTGCGAAAGGTGACTTATCTCAAAAGATCGCTCTCGAAATTGATGGTCGTTCTCTAAAAGGGGAATTCCTCAGGATCGGTACAACGGTCAACCAGATGGTGGATCAGCTGAACTCATTCGCTGCCGAAGTAACACGGGTTGCGAAGGAAGTGGGTACAGAGGGTAAGCTGGGTGGACAGGCCGACGTTCGCGGAGCCTCTGGTATTTGGCGCGATCTAACAGATAACGTGAACTCTCTCGCATCTAACTTAACCAACCAGGTACGTAACATCGCGAAGGTGACAACTGCCGTTGCGAAAGGTGACTTATCACAAAAGATCACGGTCGACGCGAAGGGTGAAATCTTCGAACTTAAGAACACAATCAACGTCATGGTTGATCAGCTCTCATCATTCGCTGCCGAAGTAACTCGCGTTGCGAAAGAGGTTGGTACTGAAGGTCGTCTCGGTGGACAAGCAGATGTAAAAGGCGTGTCTGGTACTTGGAAAGATTTAACAGACAACGTAAACGGTCTAGCGAACAACTTAACAGCGCAAGTTCGTAACATTGCAAAAGTAACAACTGCGGTTGCAAACGGTGACTTGTCACAAAAGATTACAGTTGATGCTCGTGGTGAAATCTTAGAATTAAAAAATACAATCAATACGATGGTTGATCAGCTCCGTTCATTCGCTGCAGAGGTAACTCGCGTTGCGAAGGAGGTTGGTACTGAAGGTCGTCTCGGTGGGCAAGCTGACGTAAAAGGTGTGTCTGGTACTTGGAAAGATTTAACAGACAACGTAAACGGTCTAGCTAACAACTTAACAGCGCAAGTTCGTAACATCGCTAAAGTAACAACAGCGGTTGCGTACGGCGACTTATCACAAAAAATTACAGTTGATGCGAAAGGTGAAATCCTCGAGCTCAAAGACACCATCAACACGATGGTTGATACACTTCGTTCATTCGCAGCAGAAGTAACTCGAGTTGCAAAAGAAGTGGGTACAGAAGGTAAACTTGGCGGACAAGCTGACGTTAAAGGCGTAAGCGGTACCTGGAAAGACTTAACTGAAAACGTAAACACGATGGCTTCGAACTTAACTGCTCAGCTTCGTGACGTATCTAAGGTTGCGACCGCGATTGCATCAGGCGACTTAGGGCAAAAAATTACGGTCGATGTTCGCGGAGAAATTCTCCAGATCAAAGACGTAATGAATAAGATGGTGGATCAGCTGAACTCATTTGCAGGTGAGGTAACTCGGGTTGCAAAAGAAGTGGGTACAGAAGGAAAACTCGGCGGACAAGCAGACGTTAAGGGAGTTTCTGGTACGTGGAAAGATCTCACTGACAACGTAAACATTCTCGCAGGTAACCTCACTAACCAAGTTCGTAACATCGCAAAAGTAACAACAGCGGTTGCAAAAGGTGACTTGTCACAAAAAATTACGGTTGATGCGAAAGGTGAAATCCTCGAGCTAAAAAATACAATTAACGTCATGGTGGATCAGCTGAACTCATTTGCTGCCGAAGTAACTCGGGTTGCAAAAGAAGTGGGTACGGAAGGTAAACTCGGCGGACAAGCAGAGGTTGTCGGGGTATCTGGAGTTTGGAAAGACTTAACAGATAACGTGAACTCGCTAGCTGGTAACTTAACAGCTCAGGTTCGTAACATCGCAAAAGTTACGACAGCGGTTGCAAAAGGTGACTTGTCACAAAAAATTACAGTAGATGCGAAGGGTGAAATCTTCGAACTAAAGAACACGATCAATACCATGGTGGATCAGCTGAACTCGTTTGCGGCAGAGGTAACTCGAGTTGCGAAAGAGGTTGGTACAGAAGGTAAGCTAGGCGGACAAGCTGAAGTAAAAGGTGTGTCTGGTACTTGGAAAGATCTAACTGACAACGTAAACGGTCTAGCTAACAACTTAACAGCTCAGGTTCGTAACATTGCTAAGGTAACAACAGCGGTTGCGAATGGTGACTTGTCACAGAAGATTACGGTTGATGCGCGCGGCGAAATCCTCGAGCTAAAACTAACAATCAACACGATGGTTGATCAGCTGAACTCATTTGCGGCAGAAGTAACTCGCGTTGCAAAAGAGGTTGGTACAGAAGGAAAACTAGGCGGACAAGCTGAAGTAAAAGGTGTGTCTGGTACTTGGAAAGATCTAACTGAAAACGTAAACATTCTGGCAGGTAACTTAACGAACCAAGTTCGTAACATCGCAAAAGTAACAACAGCGGTTGCAAAAGGTGATTTGTCACAAAAAATCACGGTTGATGCGAAAGGTGAAATCCTCGAGCTAAAATTAACAATCAACACGATGGTTGATCAGCTAAACTCATTTGCGGCAGAAGTAACTCGAGTTGCAAAAGAGGTTGGTACTGAAGGTCGCCTCGGCGGACAAGCAGAGGTACGTGGTGTAACTGGAACTTGGAAAGACTTAACAGATAACGTGAACTTCATGGCATCGAACTTAACGATGCAAGTTCGCGGTATTATTAAGGTCGTTACAGCGGTTGCAAACGGTGACTTAAATCAAAAGTTCGTACTCGAAGCAAAAGGTGAAGTTGCAGGCCTAGCTGAAACAATCAACTCAATGACAGAAACACTTCGAACATTCGCTGATCAAGTAACTACGGTTGCTCGCGAAGTGGGTATCGAAGGAAAACTAGGTGCGCAAGCACACGTACCTGGTGTTGCTGGTACTTGGAAAGATTTAACAGACAACGTGAACTTCATGGCCTCTAACCTCACTAAGCAGGTTCGCGGTATCATCAAGGTCGTAACTGCGGTTGCGAATGGTGATTTGAATCAGAAGTTCGTATTAGAAGCAAAAGGCGAAGTGGCAACACTCGCTGAAACGATCAACTCAATGACTGATACGCTTCGAACATTCGCTGATCAGGTAACTACGGTTGCAAGAGAAGTGGGCATCGAAGGTAAACTCGGCGGACAAGCAAAAGTTCCGGGTGCAGCAGGTACGTGGAAAGATTTGACTGACAACGTAAACCAGCTCGCTGGTAACTTAACTTCTCAAATTCGTACAATCGCAGAAGTTTCTACTGCGATCACAAAGGGTGACTTAACTCGATCAATCACAGTTGAAGCTCAAGGAGAAGTCGCAGCACTCTCTGAGAACATCAACCAAATGATCGCGAACCTTCGTGAAACAACTCAAAAGAACACTGAGCAAGATTGGTTGAAAACAAACCTCGCGAAGTTCTCTGGAATGATGCAAGGCCAGCGTTCAATCGTATCAGTCGGTCAGTTGATTATGTCTGAGTTGACTCCGCTAGTAGATGCTCAGCACGGAACATTCTTCTTGTCTGATCCAACAGCAGAAGATCTAAACAGCGAGTCATTAGCACTCGTTGCAAGTTACGCGTTCACTGAGCGCCGTAATGTTTCTAATCGCTATAAGTTAAAAGAAGGTCTAGTCGGCCAGTGCGCATTCGAAAAGAAACGCATCATGCTAGTTCAGCCTCCCGAAGACTATGTGACGATCTCTTCAAGCCTCGTTGAGCTTAAGCCTAAGAACATCGTTGTTCTTCCGGTTCTCTTCGAAGGAGAGTTAAAAGCAGTTATTGAGTTGGCGTCAGTTAAGCCATTCACTCAGAACTATGTAAACTTCCTTGATCAGCTCATGGATTCAGTCGGTGTTATCTTGAACATGATTTCTAGCTCAATGAGAACAGAAGAACTCTTACAAGAGTTAAAACGTTCAAACTCAGAACTAGAAGCACAAGCAAAAGAACTAGAAGAAAAAGCAAAACTACTCGAAGTAAAAAACAACGAGGTCGAGCTTGCTTCACGATCACTCGAAGAAAAAGCCGAACAGCTTTCTCTTATTTCGAAGTACAAATCAGAATTCTTGGCGAATATGTCGCATGAATTACGTACACCGCTTAATAGCTTGTTGATCTTGTCTAAGACTCTTGCTGATAACAAAGATAAGAACTTATCTGGTGAGCAAGTGAAGTACGCAAGTACGGTTCACTCTGCCGGCCAAGATCTACTCGCCCTCATTAACGAAATTCTTGATCTTTCTAAAGTTGAAGCAGGTAAAATGCCTGTCAATCCGAAGGAAGTTAAAGTTAAAGAAGTTCGTGATTACCTTGAGCAAACGTTCAAGCCAGTTGGCGAACACAAGAATCTCGAGTTCGAAGTTCAGGTGGGTTCAACTCTTCCGAAGAACTTGTTCACCGACGAATCTCGTTTGCAGCAGATCCTCAAGAATCTTCTCTCGAACGCATTCAAGTTCACAGAGAAAGGTCGCGTAAAACTTCAGATCGTTTCTGGAGACAAAAATCGCAAGTACCCAGTCGAAACACTCAACAAGGCAAAACAAGTATTTGTCTTCAAGGTGATCGATACAGGTATTGGTATTGCCCGCGATAAGCAGAACATGATCTTCGAAGCCTTCCAGCAAGCTGACGGAACGACGTCTCGGAAGTATGGCGGTACAGGTCTTGGGCTCACGATCTCTCGAGAAATTGCGCGACTTCTTGGTGGCATGATCGAAGTTGACTCTGAACCAGGCGTTGGATCCGAATTCACACTCTACTTACCTCAGAAATACACTGGCTCTGATTTGATGAGAGAAAGTGCTTCGGCAACTGAGCAGCAAACCGAAATTCCGTTGCTACCAGTCGATGCGGATTTCACAGGTAAGAAAATTCTAGTAGTCGATGATGACATGAGAAACATCTTCGCTCTCACTTCAGTATTGAAGGGCCGCGGAATGGAAATCGTGTTCGCAGAAAACGGACGCCAAGGAATCGAAGTTCTTCAGGCAAATCCTGACGTCGACTTAGTCTTGATGGATACGATGATGCCAGAGATGGATGGCCTCGAGGCGACTCGTAATATTCGCAAGATGCCGGAGTTTGTAAATCTTCCGATTGTTTCGCTCACTGCGAAAGCAATGAAAGGCGACCGTGAACAGTGTCTTGAGGCTGGGGCGTCGGACTATGTGACCAAGCCAGTTAATGAAGAGGCGTTGCTTGCAGTTATGTACAATTGGCTCCGCAAAACAGAAACGATTGCCGCACAAGCGTAGGCTTGTGAAATAGATCGAGGGAATTTGAAAGCATTAGACCGGGACCTTTTTGATAAGGTCGACATTCTAATAGTCGATGACCGCGAAGATGGTCTTATAGCTCTGGAGGCTACTCTTTCAGATCAAAGCTATAATATTGTCAAAGCCGACTCAGGCTATGCGGCTCTCGAGACTTTAGATTCGCATGATTTTGCAGTCATTCTCCTCGATGTCCAAATGCCAGGGATCGATGGGTTCGAAACTGCAGAGGCCATCAAAGCTCACCCGAGGCATAAGCACACTCCAATTGTTTTCGTCACTGCGATCAACAAAGATGAAAGTTATGTCTACCGTGGTTACGAATATGGCGCCGTCGATTATGTTTTTAAACCTTTTGATCCAGAAATTATAAAATCAAAAGTTGCAGTCTTCGTTGACCTCTACCGAAAAGACCGCCAGCTTCGCGAGCAAAACACTCTCATTCAAGAAAGTGAGCGCCGTGAACGTTACCTTCGGCTCGCTGAACTTGAAGTTGAAAGTCTTAAGCGTTACCGAAATCTAGCGGACTCGATTCCTCATGCTGTATGGCGAGCACGGAGTGATGGAACGATGGACTACTTCAATCGCGTTTGGTGTGACTTTACCGGTCTGTCGCTTGAGCAAAGTGTGGGAATTGGTTGGGAGTCTGCGTTTGAAGGTGAGGACTTAAGAAACTTCTTAAAGACCTGGATCCATGCGATGACTCACTCAACAGAATTTCAGGCTGAGTGCCGAATAAAGCAATCAAATGGTGACTATCGCTGGCACTGGGTTCGCGGAATGCCGGAACGTAGACTCAATGGTGATATCGTTGCCTGGCTTGGCACTTGTACTGACATACATGAGCGAAAGTTGATTGAAGACAAGTTGGTTGAGGCACGCGTAGAGGCCGATGCTGCGAACCGGGCAAAGACTCACTTTCTTGCAAACATGTCACACGAGATCAGAACCCCTCTTAATTCGATCATGGGTTTTGCTGAACTGATGCAGTTGGGTAATATGACGGAATCAGATTTTGATAAAAGTCTGAGTACGATTCGCCGCAATGGACATCAGCTCATTAAAATCATTGACGAGATTCTTGATATTTCAAAAGTTGAAGCTGGACGACTTGAAGTTGAGCAAACGCAAGCTGATTTGCATTCAATTATAAGCGAAGTGCATGCTCTCATGGAGATTCAAGCTAAAGAAAAAAATCTCACTCTTGAGTTCTCATGCATCGGGAAAGTGCCAGAAAAAATCCAGACAGATCCCCTTCGCTTACGTCAAATTCTTGTCAATATAGTTGGTAACGCAATTAAGTTCACTACTGCCGGAAGTGTGAAGGCTGAGGTTGAGTGGAAAAAGAATGTGAACCAAGATTCTGGCAGAATCACTATTGCAGTATCTGATAGCGGTGTAGGGATTGATCCAGATCAAGCCAACCGTTTGTTCCAACCATTCCAGCAGGTCGATAGTTCAACAACTCGCAAGTTCGGCGGAACCGGGCTTGGTCTTGCGCTCTCTCGAAGGCTTGCGCGCGCACTTGATGGTGATGTTTATCTTCGCGAAAGTAACGAGGGGCAGGGAAGCACTTTCGTCGTAGAAGTAGCGACACCTCTTCTTGAAGAGAGTGGCTGGTTTACAAAGATTCGAGATATCAACGAAACTTTAGCTCAGCAGCATAAGTTTAATGACTCATCAAAAAAGACAAAACCAATTCTCGAAAATGTTCGAGTGTTAGTTGTCGACGATGCCATGGACAATCGTACTCTTTTAAGTCGCTTTCTAATTGCTGCCGGAGCTTTAGTCGAGACTGCTGTCAATGGGCAAGAGGGAATCGACAAAGCAATGAGCGATGACTTTGCTGTTGTACTTATGGATATACAAATGCCTCAAGTTGATGGCTACGAGGCAACGGCCCAGCTTCGAAGCAACGGCTACAAGCGACCGATTATTGCACTCACGGCACATGCACTCAAAGAAGAGCGCGATAAGTCTTTAAGAGCCGGGTGCGACGACCACTTAACTAAACCAATCGACAAATCAACACTGATTTCACAAGTGGCTAAACACGCGGGCAGAGTTCTTCATTGAAAGACGAAATTAAGCAATTCATCACTCGTTACATCAGATCTATAGGGCATTTAGAGGTACTCTTATTTCTCTATCAGCACAGCGGCGTTGAGTTTCATATTAAAGGAATTGCTGTCGAGATGAGAACAACTCCTGACTATGCGAAGCAACAGCTTGAAGAGTTGGCGGCACTGGGGTTACTTCAGCGTTGCACAACAGTTGATTCCTACAAATTCGAGTCAACTCCTGATTTAGATTCTGTGCTTAAGCAGCTCACTAGCGATTTTGCCAGCCATCGCCTGGCAATCATTGATCTTTTGTACTCTCAACCAATTGATAAAATTCGCGGCTTTTCAGACGCGTTTAAGATCAAAAAGGATTAAGTCATGTCGTCGATTGTTTTTACCCTTTGTGCGATTGCGAGCGTCTTTGTTGCGTACTTGCTTGCTCGCGCTTATCGTCAGCGGCCCTCAAAGATTCTGTTTTGGAGCGCGATCTGTTTTGGTGGGTTAGCACTTAATAACGTCATTTTGTTTGTTGACCTAGTTTTAATGCCTGAAAATATCACATACAGTTTACTCAGAAACTGGATCATTGTGGGGTCGGTAGGGTCGTTAGTTTACGGATTGGTTTGGGATACCTTATGATGACACAATTTTTGATGGGTGCTTCGACTGCTGGATTTGCGGTAGCTGCAATTTTCTTTTTGAGATTTTGGACACGAACACGCGATCAGCTTTTTGCAGCCTTCGCTTCTGCATTTCTTCTGCTTGCTGTTGAGAGAACTTTGCTATTCATGACTTCGGGCGACCAACCACAGTCGGTAATATACATTTTGCGTTTGATCGCCTTCTGCTTAATTGGCGTCGCCATCTTAAGAAAAAACCGCGAGCGATAGCGTTCAGATCAAAAATATTCGTCCTATTCGATCATTAGCGCAAACAGCACAACGATCGCTTGAATCATCAAAAGACCAAGCCGAAGTACGAGAGAAAAGAAGAAACCAGCCGCGGCACCTGCGCCAGACTTAAAAAGAGCCATAATATCTCTGCGCTTTGCATAGACGTCGCCGATGATCGCGCCAATAAACGGACCAACGATTAATCCTGGAAGTCCCAAAAAAATTCCGAAGAACCCGCCGATGGTTGCGCCGATAAGGCCTGCTTTGGTAGCCCCTCCAAGTTTTGCGCCCATCGCTCCACCGAGTAAATCAGCTCCCCAGCTGAGAAGCGCTAACACTCCGAGAATGATGATCGTGGTCCAAGTCAGCATTCCAGGAACAAAGTACAAATGCGCAATCGCCCCTAAAACAATGAAAACTGAGCCTGGCAATCCAGGCAAAATTGTTCCAGCAAAAGCTAAAATAAATCCTGCAGCCAAGGCGATCCAACCAAGTACTTCTAATTCCAATTAATTGCTCCCGATTGAAATTGATTTCATATTTACGAATTCATGAGGGCCTAAGGTTCCGAGTTCGCGCCCATAACCAGAATTTTTGATTCCACCGAATGGTAGAAGCGGCTCACTTGCTACCATTGAATTAATGAAAGTCATCCCGGCTTCAATTTCATTAATTGCACGATCAATCTCGCTTTGCGAGTTACTCCAAAAACTACTGCCGAGTCCAAAACTTGAATTGTTGGCAACTTTAAATGCCTCATCTAAATTCTCTACCTCAAAAAAGAGTGCGATTGGACCAAAAAATTCTTCCCCGAAGACTCCCTTATTCACTTTATCTTTTGGGACCTTAATTACTGCCGGGCCGAAAAGATTGTGTGAGGAGTCAAGCGTCGGCTTAAGCAAGACTTCTCCGCCTTCTTCTTTGGCTCGAGAAAGCTGCTTTAGTAAATCAGCGTAAGCTTTTTCATTTACCATTGGACCGATTTCGGTACCAGGTAGAAGAGGGTCACCTAGTTTCATATTTACGAGCGACGAGATAAACTCCTCCAAAAATATTTTCGAAACTGATTTCTCGACGATAAATCTCTTTGCAGCAATACAGCTTTGTCCGTTGTTTAAGGTTCTAGATTTAGCTGCGACTTTAGCGGCTTGATTGACATCGGCGTGAGCTGAAACAATAAAAGGATCACTCCCGCCAAGTTCCAACACGGTTTTCTTAAGTGATTGTCCTGCGTGTTTTGCAACTGATCTGCCTGCAGCTTCACTTCCTGTTAAAGTCACTGCGGCTATTCTAACATCGTGAATTAGGTCTTTAACTTTCTCCGATGGAATGAGCAAAGTCTGAAAAGTTCCTAAGGGCCAGCCGGCATCAAGAAAAACCCGTTCAATCTCAAGGGCGCATCCCGAAACATTTGAAGCATGCTTGAGAACCATAGTATTGCCGGTTGAAAGTGCCGCGAGTGCTGCGCGAAACACTTGCCAGTATGGAAAATTCCAGGGCATCACAGCTAAAATACATCCGAGCGGAATAGTTTTTACGAATTTGCCATCAGAAAGCTTTGTGTCAGCTGTAATAGTTTTTAAGTTCTTCGAAAAATATCGGGCGGCCGCTTCACACTTTTCAACTTCGGCCAGTGCAGAAGTAAATGTCTTTCCCATTTCTAAAACAGCAAGGCGTGCAAGTTCATCTCTTCGGCTTTTAAGGGTATCCGCTGTTCTATTGAAACAGTCTGTTCTCGATTCAATAGATAGAATTCTAGTTACTGCAAAAGTGCTCACTCCCAGAGAGAGCTTGGTATTAAGCTCATCATTAGTTGTCGCTGTGTACTTTTGGATCACGTGCTTTGTATATGGGTTGACACTTTCTAGGCTCATGAACGCTACTTCAACATTCCTCGGTCGAAATTTGAAGCTATTTCAGAGCGGTTCTGCTACATCACGTCTATGCAGTACTTAGAGCACATCGACTACGGTGACCCCAAGGCGCCACTTAAGGTGATTTCGCTTCATGGTTTTCCGTCGATTCGTTCAAAACAAAATCGCGAGCTTGCTCAAGGAGTCGCGGATGAGCTTGGCTGTCGAGTTCGGGTGGTCCTCTATCCGGGATTGAGCACTAGCGGACTATTTTCGTTTAAAAAGACGATCGATGCATTACTTAATGAATTCCCAGCGATCATTGCTGATGATTCGAAAGAAAAAATAGAGCCTACAAAAGTTGGTCTGTTAGGCCACAGCTTCGGGGGCTTTTGTGCTCTTCTCCTTGCTGCCAAATTTCCGCAACTGATCGAGCGGGTAGTGCTTTTGTCGCCACTACTTAAATTTAACTCTTCGATTAACGATGTTGCCGGATTCTTTAAGAGCATTTTGGGCACAAATCAAAATCAAGAAGTGAATACACTAAGCCCTGTTGAACTCGGTCAAGAGTTTCATGATCTTTCGAAGCAATACTCAGTCGAGAAACTAATTTCGGAACTTGATCCAAAATTGAAAATAGAAATGCTTCAGGCTCGGGTTGATGGCGTTACTCCAACTCAAACCGCCGAAGAGTTTCGGCAACATTTTAAATGTGATTTTAAGTTTGAGCTTGTTGATCAAGATCACAGTTTTTTGATCGACCGTCCCCAGCTCGCTAAAAAAATAGCTGCGTATTTTAAATAGGATTAGGCACTGATTGTTCTTGGTCGCGCTTCATGAGACCAAGTTCTTAATGCCACGGCACCGTCGGTAATACTGAGAAATGGAGTACCCATAAGCCAGCTTCCAGTATTGAAATAGTATTTACCGTCTCCGAGATCAACTTGACCTGCATGATGAGTATGACCAAAGACCACGAAGTCAAAACCTCGCTCAGATAGTTCTTTTGCTGCGGTAAAGAAATTCGGGTGTTCACCAATAATTCCTTGTCCGCCCAGCATCGGAACGGGTTTAAAGAACTTTGCTTTTAGTTTTTCAAATTGAATCCATGCATAGTAAAGATTCGGCGAAAGCTTAAGCGGAATTCCCGCAGCCCAAGTAAGAAATTCGTATGTGGCAGGGTATTTAACAAAGAACGGATCATAAAGATGACCGTGCTCAATACGAATGCGAGAAGTGCCAGATTTTACATTTAAAAACGGTGCGAGTTTAAATGCGCCCCAGTCGTGCAATAGATTCTCAAGCACGATGTCGTGATTTCCGATGACGTAATAGATATTGCGGCCACTTGTCGTGAAACTCTTTAGAGCTCTAAATACTTCTGGAGTTTCCATTGCGATTTTTGTGAATGAAACTTGCGCGATTTCGAAACCATCGCCATTAATGCATAAGTCATACTTCTCGCGAGCTGCCCATTTCAAAAAATCCACCATCGGATTCTTCGCTTTAGAAAATGGATTTCCTAAATGCATATCTGAAACTACGACCAGACGTTGAGAAGTAACTTCAGTGATCATTGTTTGCTGGCCTCGATTGCAGTATTCGATTCAGCATGATTGTATTCAGCGCCATTGAGAATATTTTTTAGAGATTCGGAGCTGTGGCCTGAGCGATCTAACTCTCGCATCAGACTGTCATTGGTCAGGCGAATGCGCTTTGATAAACTCTGGAGCATCTCAAATGCAAAAGTAGGATCGCGGCGAATCTTTAACAGAAAGCCACCTGGGTGAATCACCAATAGTTTTGTATTACCTTTTGCTTTCGCAGTTGCGCTTCTCGGAAGAGATTCTAGTAACGACATCTCTCCAACAAATTCACCGCGGTGAAGTGTCGCTAAGTGGATATCGCCACGAGATGACTTCTTAGAAACAGTCACTTCACCTTCGACAACTACATACATTTCGCTGCTGTTGTCGCCTTCTTGAAAGATGACGTCGCCATCGGCAAGTCGCAGAGTCGATTCTTGAGCAAACTTTTTTTCAGCTTCTAAATTGATCATGGATCAAGGATACGTAATTTGGATTCGCGAGAGAACTGAAATCATTGCTGTCTCGCTTTTTAAGATTCGAGGTCCAAGGCTTAGCGGATTAAAGCCATGAGCTTTCAGCATTTCGATCTCGTAGGGGATGAAGCCTCCCTCTGGACCAATCACGACCGTCTGAGGGCCACTCAAAATACCTAGCCCAGACTCGTATTCAGACGCGGATTCAGATGGGTGCGCGACTAGTCGATTCGAGTTTTCCGAAATCGCAACTAGTTCATCCTCGACAAAAGGTTTGAATCTCTTTTTGAGATGAACTTTTGGCATAACCGTATCGCGAGCTTGTTCAAGGCCAAGCAACAAACTTTTCTCAATCGATTCAGCTGTCAGTTGCTCGCAACTCCAAAACGCTTTCTCAACTCTAAGTGCATTCAGAAGAAAAATTTCTTTTACTCCAAGGGTCGTAGCACTCTGAAGAACTCGAAGAACTACTTTGGGCCTAGGAAGAGCGATGATCAGTTTTACAGGAAGTGGGGCTGGAGGCTTTGTGCCGAGAGTGAACTCGAGATCAAATTTTTCTTTTGTAGCTGACACAATTGAGCCAGTTCCAAGTTCACTGTTCAGTAGTCCAATTTTGAGTTGTTTGCCGCTGTCGGCTTTGAGCACTGAAGTGAGGTGCTTAAATCGTCGATCATCCTGGTAAATTGATGCCTTACCAGGATGAATCAAATCAGAGGGACCTAGAATCAGAAGATTCAATTTTTAGTACTTAGTGTTTGAGCGGACGAGAAGAGACTGAAGGTCGGCAAATGCCTTGCGTGCATTTTCTTGAGCGCCAGTCCAATCGCCCTCATTTGCGCTTCCGGCTTTTTTAGTCGCATCTTTTGCGGCTTCTAAGCGACTTTCAAGATCAGCAATTTGTTGATCTCGATACGATTTTACTTCAGCGCGCTCGTCTTTGTTCGATTTCAAGTTTTTAATTGCATCTTCGTAAATCGGGAAGAGCGATTTGATATTAGAAACGAACTGATTTTGTTCTTTGTAAGTGTAAGCTGATGCGCGCAAACCAGGAGCTGTGTGCCCTGAAGCTGCTTGAGCTTCGTACTCCACATTCGGATTTCCGTAAGTTCCATTGTTAAACGGAAGCCCGCGACCTAAATCAATCGGAGTTGAGCCACTGTAGCGTGTGGCTGGCTTTGTATCGTTAGGATCGTTTGCCTGATTGACTCCGGCTGCTACCGCACCAACGCTCAACATGAAACAAGAAACGAACACGAAACTTTTTAGCATGACTACTCCTCTAAACGACGAACTAATATCAGCCGAACTTCGCCCTAAAAATGGTTACAGTCAAAGCGAATCCATCCGTACTGATCGCTATATGTGAGCTGAAACCAATGGCGGATTTGATAATCAGCAGGGAATTCGATTCGGCCACCGATATTCATAAAATACTTTGTCGTAAACAAGTTGCTCCCGGCAGCATCAAAGCGCCCGGAATTAAGAGTTCGATCACCAGTTTTAACGTTATAAATTTCTGAATTGGCTGTGTTGCCAAAGAAATCAACATCCATTCTTAGGTCCCAATTAAAAAGACCTTGGCAATAGAATCGACCTTGAGCAGCTTTTACTTCACTTACCTGTGCCTGAGCGTCACTCGAAATTCCGACTAAAATCAAAGCGAAAATTGCAGCGAAAAGACTTCTCATTGGCCCCCCGATTGTTGAGCCCTCAGCCTAGCGAGAACGGCTCTTAAAGCAAACCTAAAAATTCGCCGAAGATTGGCAGTTTTTCATGGGTGTTCACGGATTCGACACTCGAGGACTTTTCACTTGCGATATTGGCCTACTGAGCCCCATTTCCTCGAGCACGAAACTTGATAGAGAGCATGGGTGGAGAACCAATGCGCTCATTTTACGTTTTAACAGCAATCCTAGTTTTAGCCGGCTGCGCAAGGTCAAATAACGACTCTCGTGGAGACTACCGCCCAGGTGGTCCATTTACTTCCGAAGATCTTGCAGAAGATCGAAGTGCTCCGTGGGCGCCGGTCGAAAAGGCTGACAAAACCGAGCTTCGCGAAATTCCTCGCACCGAAGAGTTTGTGATTCCTGTCGCTAAAGATGAGACACGCGAACAGGAGCCCGAAAAAGTTCAGCTTCTGCTTAACCAAATGAAAGTTAAAGAAACTAAAATTTCAGTTGGCAAAAAAGCGGGCCTTGTTCGCTTGTCTGCAACTGCATTGATTGATGAAAAGCCCATTGTGATCAAACTCGAAGGTCACCTAAAAGGCGATTCAACAGCTGACTTGTTAAATGTTGAAGATGGCGATGAAAGTGTACGAGCTGAAGTGTTTTGCCGTGGCGAAGTTCGCGAAAATTTTTACGATTGTGAATCTCTCTTTGTCGATTTGTATTACAAAATCGAAAACAATAAATTCTATCGTGAACAACTTGAACTTGAGAGTGAGCAAGAAAAGGCCCTTAAAGCAAAAGAACTCGCGGCTAGAGCTGCTGCTGCAGCAGCTGCTAAAACGGAATCAGCTGAGCAAGATCCAGAAGTAGAGGGAGATCACGGCGATATTCCAGAGCCGCTAGGCACTTTCGTAGGTCGTCCAGAGCGAGTGAAGGAGCTTTTCGAAATCACTGAGAAGCAGCAACCTGTTGCCGAAAAGAAAAAGCCGGTCCGTGAGCAGCCTGTTAAAAAAGGACCTGACGCTCGAAAAGAAAAACCAAGTGTTGAGAGCATGAATAATGGAGCGTCGTCGACACGAGCGAAAAAGCCAACGGCGACACCAAAGCCGACTCCTACACCAAAAGCAAAGCCAACTGCTCCAAAGCCTAAGCCTGCATCAACACCCGTTGTTGCAAAGCCAACAGCTACGCCAATAGTTAAGCCAAAAGCGACACCAGTTGTGAATCCAAAACCAGTTGTAAAGCCAACACCAAAGCCAACTCCAGTGGTTCGACCTGCTCCGGTCTCAACGCCAACGCCGAAACCAACGCCGAAACCGACGCCAGCACCGACTCCTGAGCCGACACCTAAACCAGAATCATCTGTAGTTGTGACTCCGGCTCGTGTGATCCTTGACGTTAACGACGAGCAGAACCGCCCAGTTGACCAAGCAGTGGGTGGTTACTCGGGCGGCGGAAAACTTGAAAATGCATCGTCATTAGATTTTGACGGCACTCACCATTACTTTTCTCAGCCGCAACAGCGTCAGAACTATGCAACATACGATTTAGTTCGGGTCTTAAAGCTTCTTGCTTCAAAAATTCATAAAGAGATTTTCCCGGGCGTAAAGATTCGAATTAATGATCTTTCAAAACGCAAAGGTGGATACATTCCTCCGCACCAAGGTCATCAAAATGGCCTCGAGGCAGATATCGGCTACCTTACTGTGAATTCTCTTAAGCAAATTCCTCAGCACTCGAAGATCGCAGGCGAGTGGGTGCTTAAGATGAAAGAAATGTGGCGCGTATTTAAATTTTTAGGTGGAAGCGATCGCGTGAGTCTGTTTTACGTTAACAGATCAGTGAAGCCAAAATTCTGTGAGTATGCTCGTCAACAGGGAGAACTTAATTCTGGAAGTGGCAAACTTGCGTTACGAAAAATGACTGCGATCAACGGACATACAAGTCATTTCCATTTACGAATGGAGTGCGGCCGTTATAATCCGCGGTGCAGAACAGACGGCCCGCCACCCCAAGCAACTGGTTGCTGAAAAATTCTTAAGCGGCTTTCTTCAACGTCTGAGGAGTTGAGAGAAGGCCTACGCGATTAAACGCTTCAGCGCAAATCGGCCAAAGCGACTCTTTTAAGGCATGCTCGGGGACAGTCAGTTTAATTTTGGGGTAGCTACCTGCTTCGAAACACTGAACAAACTCTGGCTCTGTCGTAGCTCGCACAACTTTCATTAGCATTTTGAAATGTGCTTCAGACATTCGACCACCTAAAACCATCTTTCGCAGATTGCCTTCAGATGTGGATTTCAAAAATCCATAAAGCGTTGAGAGTTCATCGTGTGAATACATCAGTCCCCCTTTAACGTTCGATATATTCCTATCGGCAGAACTAAGGTCTAGGTTTATACGCCACAGGCACGATTCCCATGTGCCCAAAGTAAAAAGGCCGTCTCAAGATGAGACGGCCTTCCGTAAACTTACTAATTTTGTTTATGAACTGATCAGTAGTATGTCTTGTGAGCTTCTTCTGATGGAGAAGTCTTTCCTGACCATAATGTCTGAACTGGCTCTTCGCCTTCAGCAGGTGTCGCTGCTGGAGCTTTAAACCAGCAAGTCGGGCGTGCACCAACAGTTGCGCCGGCTTCAGTTGCACAAGATCCAGTTTTGAAATCAGTGTCGCTAACAGCTTCGTTATGGTCGACATTGCAGAGTGAACCAGCGAAGTAAGTATCAAGGCGACACTGAGTAGCTGGGTGACTGTCAAAAATCTTAGTCACGATTTTTGGATCTGGAGTTGCGAAGTCCGGAGAAACAGTCTCTTTGCGAAGTGCTTGGAAAAGTTTTGCAACTTGCATTCCTGCAAGAGCCGAACGTACACACATTCGAGACTCAATGCTCTTCTTGTATTGTGCGCGGCAAGCATCTACGTAAACAGCGTTCTGCGCATTACGACGAACGCGGTATCCAACCATTTCATCAGCGAAAAAGCGGCGAAGACACTTCAAGTTTGCGAAGTAATCAGATTGGCCTTCGTTAGAGGCCCAGTCATCGCCGAACCAGCCTTTATACTTTGGAGCACCACCAAGATGGTGGCCACCTTCATGACAAATAACTAATGCAAATGCATCTCGAGTGATCGCTTCGTGGCGAGCCAGGCCGCCGTACATGTTGATCATCCAAGTGTTGCCAGTTTGTTCAGCACTGGCGTTAACAGTCTCATTTGTCCAAAGGTTGTTAACTTTAAGCACGGCGCCTCGAGCAGTGAAGTCGGCTTCGTACAAAGCGATGAATTTCGCGATTACTTCATTAAACTCAGTTTCTGTGATTCCGGTCTGAGTTTGTGACCAAAAACGACTCACAGGAATTTTCATGTCGTTTTCTGGAACGAATCCTTGGCAGAGTTTGTGGTTGTGGCCAGTTGCTCCTGAGATCCCTGGTAGCATGAATAGTGCGATGAGTGCCGCGAAAAATTTCATAGTTTTACTCCCCCTGAGTAAATCCTTTGCTCAGAATCTTTCTGGGCTAAAGGATAGACAAAGCCTACTAAACCGAGTTCATTCTGCAACTTCAGGTTCCAAAATGGAACTAAACTATACGAAGGTCTAGTATTTTGCTCGGTGCGTAACAATGTCGTAACTAGTCGGGATTATGGGCAAGATTCAAATGACTTATGTGCAAATGAATTTTGCTTGGTTAAGTTGCAGAAGTAAATGGCTAGAACACTAAGTGACTTCCTTTCATCAAAAAATGAGTCTGATTTTCTCGATGCTTTCTTAAGTGGAGTCAGCGAACGAGGTCTCACACTCTACGAAGCGCAAGAAGAAGCGCTTCTCTCGATATTTAATGGCGACAACGTCATTCTCAATACACCGACAGGTTCAGGTAAATCTCTCGTCGCAGAGGCTTTGCATTTTCATGCGATGGGCAGAAACGAAATTTCGTATTACACGTGTCCGATCAAAGCTCTCGTGAACGAAAAGTTTTTGAATCTCTGCAGGGAGTTTGGTGCGCAAAATGTGGGAATGATGACTGGCGATGCAACAGTCAACGGAGATGCGCCGATCATCTGTTGCACAGCTGAAATTCTTTCGAATCGCGCACTTCGAGAGGGTGAAAAGTTAAACGTCAAACATGTCGTGATGGATGAATTCCATTACTACTCTGATCGCGACCGCGGAATAGCTTGGCAGATTCCATTGCTAGAACTCAAGAGCACACGTTTTTTGTTAATGTCGGCGACTCTCGGAGAAATGGATTTTTTTGCTGAAAAGCTTACTCAGCTCAATGGTAAGCAAACTTCGGTTGTGACTTCTTTGACTCGGCCGGTACCACTTGAGTTTGCTTATCGTGAGATCCCGCTTCATGAAACTTTAGATGAATTGCTTAAGCTCAATCGATCGCCTGTGTACGTGGTTTGTTTTACTCAAGCAAACGCATCTGAGACTGCGCAAAGCCTTCTCTCGATTGATTTTTGCGATAAAGAGCACAAGGCGAAAATTTCACTCGAGCTTAAAGATATAAAGTTTAGTTCACCTTACGGAAAAGATATTCAGCGCCTACTTAAGCACGGAGTGGGAATCCATCATGCAGGTCTACTGCCGAAATATCGAGTGCTAGTCGAGAAGCTCGCACAAAAAGGTTTGCTCAAGATCATTTGCGGAACCGATACATTGGGTGTCGGAGTGAATGTACCAATTCGCACGGTCTTGCTCACTCAACTTTGTAAATTTGACGGCGAGAAAACAACCATCTTAAGTTCACGAGATTTTCATCAGATTACTGGCAGAGCAGGGCGAAAAGGTTTTGATGATCAAGGTTACGTCGTAGCGCTTGCGCCAGAGCACATGATCGAAAACAAAAAGATCGAAGAGAAAATTAAAGCTGATCCGAAGAAGGCTAAAAAGCTTGTAAAAAGATCGCCGCCCACCCGCGGTTATGTTCACTGGGATCAATCGACGTTTGAAAGATTGATCAAGAGTCAGCCTGAGCCGCTGGTCTCGAAGTTTAATGTCTCGCACTCGCTGGTCTTGAATGTTCTTAGTCGTAAAGAGAAGCCATGTGATTCGCTAAAAAATCTCATCAAAAACTCTCATGAAACCGATTCGCTCAAACGAACGCATCGGCTCAAAGCCTTTAAGCTATTTCGGTCGCTACTTGATCGCCAACTGCTTGAAATTGAAGGCGGATCACTTCGCGTGAATGTCGACTTACAAGAAGATTTCTCTCTGAATCATGCTCTTTCACTTTACCTTTTAGATACACTAAAACATTTAGATCCATCGTCAGGTACCTACGCTCTTGATTTGCTGACGTTAGTTGAATCGATCATTGAAAATCCCGATATCATTCTGCGCAGGCAGTTAGATCGGGTAAAAACAATTGCGATGTCTGAGATGAAAGCTGCAGGGGTGGAGTATGATGAGCGAATTGAAGAGCTAGAAAAGCTTGAGCACCCAAAGCCAATGCGTGACTTCATTTACTCGACATTTAATGAATTTTCAGAAAAGCATCCTTGGGTAGGCACCGACAATATTCGACCGAAATCAGTCGCCCGCGAAATGTTTGAGAACTATTTCTCGTTTGCCGAGTACATCAAAGAGTATGACTTGCAGAGAGGCGAAGGACTTTTGCTTCGCTATCTTTCAGAAGTAACCAAAGTTTTACTTCAAACTGTACCTGACGCTGCTAAAACTGAAGCTGTTGATGATGTAAGTGAGTATTTTATAGGAATGCTTAAGGCGATCGATTCAAGCCTGCTTGATGAGTGGCTAAAGCTTCAGGGAAAGCCAGCGATTGAGGCCTTTGATCATGAGTCGGCGGCCAAACTTCGGGCCTCTGATGCAGCCGAGAAAGCCCGCGCACTGAGACAAATGACTGTGCAAATTCGAAATGCAGTATTTTCGTTTGTTCGAGCTCTATCTTTGAATGACTTGGATCAAGCGCGAACTATCGTGCCCTTTAAAGACGACTCAGTAGAAGGCGTAAAGGTTTTTGAAGCCGCCCTTCGGGCCTATTTTGAAGAGCACGGAACAATTCGTACCGACTTCGCTGCGCGTGCGTCTGAGAATACGATTATTGATAAAGAGTCCGAACCGGGATTCTGGGTTATCACCCAGAGGATTATCGACACAAATGAACTGAATGATGGTGTGATTGAATTTGAGTTTGATCAGGCGGCGACATACGAAAGCGGAGAAATGGTCCTCCGCTTTGTTGAAATGAAGATTTAACTAGTTCTGTTCGCGAATAGTTGAGTTGCCTAGCTCCATCGCAAACGCGAGAGCAATTTTTGAGAACATCGCTGAGTGACGGAAGTTTGAGCCAGAGTTGATCACATCGTTCTTCGTGTGAATGCTTCGGTTCATTTTATCCATTGTCGACTCAAACGGCATCAACGTCGCATAACCTTGACGATACCAAGAGGCATGATCGCTGCAGCCGTATCCGCATTTGCTCTCAACGATATTCGCCTTCACGTACAGGCGATTCATCTCAACTAAAAGGTTTCGCAAGAATACGCTCGTGAAATCAGTCATTGAACCCAATGTAAATTCACCGTCTCCGGCAAATAAAGTCATATCGAGTTGAAGAACGCCGATCACATCAGCATTTTTTTGCTTATATGTTTGCGCAATCTCAGCAGAGCCAAGAAGCCCAGATTCTTCGCCTGCGTACCACATAATTTCAATCGTTCGCTGTGGTTGTGCGCTAGTGAGCATAACTCTAAGAGCTTCTAGCAAATTCGATGAGCCTGAAGCATTGTCGTCGGCGCCAGGAGCAAGTTTGCTTGGCGGGAGCCATTCACCGTTGATCGAATCCATGTGGCCGCCAAGAACGACGATTTCACTTGGACGCTGTGAACCTGTGATCGAAACACGAATCGATTTTTGTGGAGTAGATGTATGAGTGATGAGGTCAACAGATACCGGAAACTTCGGTGCAGCAGCGGCAATCATCTCTTCGATCTTCAACTTCAAAGCATTCACGTGATCGTTTGCAGTTGGCGCCTTATTAAAGCGAGTCGGGTAAGCAGAGAACCACTGAACCCAGTTACGCAAATTCTGCTCGTCGACTAGAGCAATCGCCCGCTCAATTGCAGGACGATGTTCAATGGTAACAAAATTTGAAAAGAGAGAGTTACGCGCATCGCGAGCTCTCAACTCTGAAAACAGGTTGTCTGCAAGTGATGTTGTCCAGAGCGTTGAAGCAGGAAGAGCTTCGAAGCCACCACATTTGCGGTAGTCGTGAGCTTTTGCTGTTAGTCGCGCAGCCTCAGTCGGTGTAACGACGGCATAACCAACACCAAGCTTTTCGTCTTCAGTGAGTACTTTAATACCCACTTCTTTAAGAAGTTTTGTGTCAGAAATAATTGGCGTTAAGCCACGTTGAACAATTTTTCCTCCGTGAGCAGAAGCCGACAGTGGAAGTAGTGCTAAAACAAGTAACGATAAAGTTAGTCTCATCCTTAAGCCCCCAAGCTTTGTGAGGTCATCAAAACGTGAATAAGTGGCTACGTAAATAAAAAAATTCTTTGGGGAGCTATAAATCTTTGCGCAAAATCAAAAAAGTGCGGTCAGACATGACTTTCTTGATGTCGAGTCGACTCAAATGCCGGGAGAACCTTGCTTGGTTGATCTAGCATGTGAACCTTGCCGTCTTTTAACCACAAGATTCGATCGCAGTTCAAAAGAGTTGAGAGCCTGTGCGCAATAATTAACTGCGTGCGACCCGCAAAAATTTCGGCCGTTGCGCGAACCATGATTTCTTCTGATTGCGGATCGACCGAGCTCGTTGCTTCATCCATCACTACGATCGGGCTCTGTTGTAAGAGGCATCTCGCCATGCAAACGAGCTGCTTTTCGCCCGCGGACAAATTTTTTCCGCGCTCCTCTATATATAGGTCAAGACCGGCCGCTTGATCGTACAGCCATTCATCTAAGCCCACTTGTCGAAGGACATTGAGCAGCTCATCATCTGTGTATTCGATATCAAGAGCCAAATTTTCGCGAAGTGTTCCGCGCAAAAGTGTGGGCTCTTGCGATATCAAAGCGATCTTTCGACGAAACACAGTGAGATCCATTTCATCGTTAGACAGTTTGTTTGGCTCGGTGGCTGACAAATCAATTTGCGCTTTCATTCCATCAATTCTGATCTGACCTTGAGAAAGCGGATAGAGTTGAAAGAGAGCCTGAATAAGTGAGCTTTTGCCGCTTCCGGTTCGGCCGACGATTCCAATACGTTCGCCAGCTTTAACTTCAAAATCAATTTCAGAAAGAACCCAAGGCAGATTCTCGCGATATCTGAGCCAAACATTTTCAAAACGAATATTGGCTCCCGCTCCAACATTATGCGGAGAAGTGAGATGCTCGCGATTGAACGCTTCTCTCCGCGCCGAATATCTTGGGTGAGAAGTAGGAAAATTTGACGAATGAGGAAGAAAAAGTCCCGGCTCAAGATCTTTTCTTAAGTATTCATCGAGGCGTTCCACACCAACCATCGCTTCTTCAAACTGGGCCATCCAATCAAAAAAGTTTTGAATCGTGTAGCCCGAAAATGCGATAAATCCAAATGCGACACCGATTGCACCGATGCTCACGCTGCCGCTTTGAGCTAAGTAATAAGAAGCGATTCCGGTTGTGAGAAGCAAAACCGCAGTGAGCAAACTCATTTGGAATGAGAAGCCCAGGATTGCTTTCATTGCACGTAACCGCTGCGCCAAATAAACAGTTTGAACTTTATCAAACCTCCGGGCAAACGACCGCTGCTTTTGGTAGGTGCGAATACTGCTGGCACCTTGGCTCGACTCTGCGAAGTGCGCAATAGAAGGCGATCTGAGGCGAGAAGTTTCACGTCTCTCGATACGAAGTTTTTGGCGATTGACTCGGTAAACAATGTAATTAAAGAAAGCGACGACGAGCACGATCGGCAAATAATAGGGACTCGCAATCGAGATAAGAATCATCATGCAGATCAAATCAAAAATAATATTAAAGAATTCAGCGAGCGGCCCACCAAATAATCTAAACACGTTTCCGTAGTCACTCGAGAAGCGAGTAATGATTCGGCCAGCCGGAGTCGCATCAAAGAAACTCATCGGGTAGCGAGAAGCTCTTAAGGTCACTTCATCATAAAGCTGACTGACAGCTAAAGCCGACAAGCGCGAAAAGCCAATTCGGTAAAAAAGTCCGAGGGCGAAACCACTCAGTGTTACGGCAAGGAGGAGCATTATATAATTGTAGTCAGAGAAGCCGATTAAAAAATCTGGTGGGGCTTTGCAAGGAGCCGGTGGAGAGCAAAGCGAATCTGCCCAATATCCAATAAAGTTCGCATTCGACAAAATTGCAATTCGGCCGACAAATCCAAGAGTTGCGCATAAGAGAATTCGAGCAAGGAATGGGCGGTAGGCATAGAAAAGTGTTTGCAGTACTGTCTTAGAGTAGGCTCCGGTAAACATCTGCTCATCTTCTTGAAACTGAACTTTAGTTCGCATCGCCATTCGGATCCTCCTTTCCCGCTGAGCTATCGTCCACAATTTCGCCGAGTTCACCATCTGACGATGGGGCCTTATCGCTTTGTTCTTTCATGATGCTGAGTGTGTATTCTCGGAACTCACGATTCTTCTCGATGAGTTCTTCAAAGCTTCCGATCGCTCGGATCTGACCTTCATTCATAAAGAAAATTCGATCTGCGTGACTTAAAACTGAAAGGCGGTGAGTGACGAGAACTCGAGTTTGATTCTTCCACTCATCAAAAAATAAATGTTCGATCAGCTGGCGTTCGGTATCAACGTCGACAGCACTTAAACAATCATCAAGAAGTAAGATGGGCCGATTAGCTAAAGCGGCGCGCGCGAGTGCAACTCTTTGGCGTTGGCCGCCAGAGAGGTTAACTCCGCGTTCACCAATTTCTGTATCAAGTCCATCGCTTAAAGTTTCTTTTTCGATATTGAACTGAGCGGCGCTAAGTACTCTTGATATTTCGGCATCGTAACCATTTTCAACATCGTATTCGAAAAGTGAATTTTGTCGAAGAGTCGCGCTCATTACAAAACCTTCTTGCGAAACAAACGCAAAATGCGAACGCAACTCTGATGTCTTTAGTTTCAGTGCATCAAACTCTTCGTTGTTATAAGTAACTTTGTAGTCAGAAAAGGTGGCCTGAATCTCGCGCATCAGTGAAAGCAGCAAGAGAGATTTGCCGCTTCCAACTTCACCCACGATCGCAACGAATTCACCGGGACGAATCTCAAAATTGATATTTTTTAGGAGATTGAGTCCGTTGATAGTCGAATTTAGCCCTTCAACTTTGAGTCCTCTTGGGCCACGTAAAGAAATTGGCTCAGTCGTCATTGCTTCTCGCTCTTCTTCTTCACCGATGTCACTCGAGCTGAGATAGGCTTGAATGCGCTTAACCGATGAGAAACCGTCTAAGCAGAACACGAAAAACCAAGGGAACTGTCTAAATGGGCGGACTAAGAAAACTCCAAAGACCCAGAACAATGCCAGCAACACTCCTGGCTCAAGAGTTCGGCCTTGAATGTAGATCAAACTTGCGACACCACAAATATTAATAAAGAAAGTGACCGATGAAGCCAGGGCATTCATCGCTTGACCATTAGTCACCATCGCGACGCGGTTATCGGTTTCTTCTTCGCGTTTAGTAAAAATCTTTTTTTCAAACCGATCGATCCAGCCTAAAATTCTGAGTGCGCGAATATTTTGAACCCACTCATTCACGATGCCAGTTCGCTCGGCAGCAAGTTGCTTGAATCGATAGAAAAACCGAGATTGTCTGAGTGACATGACTAAGTTAATTCCGGTCACGGCAAGCATCGTGAGTACCGTACTCCAAAGTGGTACGCCGTAGAGATAGTGAATAGCGGCCGGTGCAAGAACTAAAGGAAAGAAAATTCCTGCTCCCATCGGAAGCACTTGTTCGACTAAAATTGTTGCTCCGGGCACTTCTGTCGCGAAGATCGAAACTGTTTCGCCAACGGGACGCGAGTTCTTGCTATCGCGCTTAAGGCTCAAGACCTTGTTGTAAAGCAATTCGCCAATCTTTTTTTGAGCGATGATTGCTTCTTTGTTTCCTAAATAGTTGGCCAATAAATTGAGGCCTTGCGCAAACACAAGCGAGAAAAATGCGATAACGATCAGGAATAGAGGCGATTGTTCATAGTCAGCTAAGCTCGGCAAAATAGTTTTCTGCTCAGAGAAACTATCGATAAAAAGTTTTTGAAAATAGGGAGTAGCCAAGCCAAAAAAAGCTGAAAAGAGCGAAATCGTGAGGATGACGAGTCGGGCACGAAACCGATGGAATAAAATAATGTTAAAGACGCTGGGTTGTTTCATTCTGGAGTAAGAAAACTATACTCCAACTATTGATTGACGTCCTATTTTTTTGCCTCGAATAATTAACTATGGTCACAAAGTTAAGCCTTCATCCTTCGGCGCTTTCGAGTGCTGCCGCCAAACTTTTAGTTTCGGCAGAAGCAGCACTGACCGGCTGCAGCTTAACTCTCACTTTCAAAATCAAGGTAGATGAAGAGGCTCCGCGAATTGTTTGGCCTCTAGCTTCATCTGAGGGCACATCGCTATCTGAAAAGTTTCGGCGAGACGAGCTATGGAAGTCGACTTGTATGGAAGCCTTCATCCTTTTCGAAGACAAGAGTTACATTGAGCTTAACTTTGCGCCAACCGGAGAGTGGAATGCCTACCACTTTGATTCTTACCGAAATGGAATGAAGCCAGAGACTCGCTTAGGTAAAATGACCGACTTCAAGTCGGCGAGATCGAGTGATACGTCTTCGACAAACTATCTACTTTCAGTAACGGTCGACTTGGCGCAAGCAGTTAAGTCGTCACAGCACTTTCGTCTGGGTTTAACCTGCGTGATTGAAACTGACAGCGGAGAGCGATCATACTGGTCGCTGAAACACTCTGGCGAAAAACCAGATTTCCATGATTCGCGAGGGCATATTCTCGATATGCGAATCTCAAGAGTTGCAACATGAGCTTTCGACATGGCCTAGATGTTCTACTGAACGATTCTTCTCTGCAAAACGAATTAAAAGGTAAAAAAGTTGCTGTGCTCGCGCACCCAGCTTCGATGTCTTCTGATTTCGAATTTTCGATTGATGCAATTTCAAGAATTCCTGGTGTTAAAGTAACGGCAGCGTTTGGCCCTCAGCACGGTTTGCGCGGCGAGAAACAAGACAACATGGTTGAAACCGAAGACTATGTTGATCCGGTTTATAAAATTCCGGTTTTCTCTTTGTACGGTGAAGTTCGTAGGCCCACTGAAAAGATGTTTTCTCACTTCGATGTTCTTCTTTGCGACATGCAAGACGTCGGCACTCGCATCTATACCTTTTTAACGACACTTCTTTACGTTCTAGAGGCTGGAGCAAAATACAAAAAAACAATTTGGATTCTTGATCGTCCTAATCCTGCAGGACGTCCGATCGAAGGTTCGCTTTTAAAGCCAGGCTGGATAAGTTTTGTTGGCGCCGCTGAAAAAATTCCGATGCGTCACGGACTTACGCTGGGTGAATTTGCGAATTGGTTTGTTAAAGAATTAAAAATTGATGTCGATTACAAAGTAATAAAAATGCAAGGCTACAAGCCGAATTCGTCGCCTGGTTTTGGCTGGCCCGAGTCGCTCGCCTGGGTCAACCCATCGCCCAATGCAGCCAACTTAAATATGGCTCGCGCGTTTCCTGGGACGGTGATGCTTGAAGGTACTAACTTAAGTGAGGGGAGAGGAACAACTCGCCCACTTGAAGTGATTGGTGCACCTGATATTGATGGCTTAGCGCTTTTGAAAAAAATGGAATCGATCGCTCCTCAATGGATGAAAGGTGCAAAGCTTCGAGCGTGCTATTTTCAGCCAACATTTCATAAACACGCTGGCAAAATGTGCGGCGGCTTTCAGATTCATACTGATCACCCCTCGTACGATCATGAGCAGTTTCTGCCTTACCGACTTTTAACTTTAGCATTCAAAGCAGTGAGAGCTTTAAATCCTGAATATCAAATCTGGCGCGACTTCCACTACGAGTATGAAAAAGACCGTTTAGCGATCGATTTGATTAACGGCGGACCTTGGATGCGAGAGTGGGTCGATGATCGAAAAGCGGTTGCCAGCGAATTCGATTCGTTAGTTGTGCCTGACGAAAAAAAGTGGTCGGCAATTCGTGAACCGTACCTTCTTTACTAAAATATCGTTCTGTGGGCACTAAGCAGTTTTTGATTTTTCCATTTTGAAAAGAACTGAATACATCGCTTCGAGCATGTCGGCATCGTAGCGGCCTGCGAGTTTATTTTTCATGAACTCAAGAGCGTCGATGGGCGTTTTTGGTTCGCTGTATGAACGCTTTGTCGTTAACGCGTCGTAGGTGTCTGTGATCGCAACGATGCGGGCCATTGGATGAATCTCGGGTCCGCTTAATTGTTGTGGATAACCATTACCTAAAAAGCTTTCGTGATGCTCAAAGCAACAGGCTTTCATTGCTTCAGAGACGCCATATTCCGTTAGAATCTTAAGACCATACTGCGGGTGTTTTTGCATTTGCGCCCATTCAACATCAGTGAGCGGACCTTGCTTGCAAATAATCTCAACGGCGACGTTACGTTTTCCAATGTCGTGGAAGAGGGCTCCGCGGCCGAGCTCAATTAAGTCTTCTTTTGCAAAGCCAACGGCGCTGCCTAAACCCAAAGAGTAAATGCCGACATCGAGAGAGTGATTGTAAGTGTAAAAGTCATGGCTCGAGAGAGAAATGAGATTTGCCATTCCTTCTGGTTCGTTTTCCATGAAATCGATAAATTGAGTGATGAGTTCGCGTGAATCGTTGAGTGCACGTTCAACATCTGGTTGTTCAAAAATTTCTTCTGCCAAAGTCATCGAGCTTTCGCGTAAAATTCCTGCTTTGACTCCGGGCTCTAAGCCTTCTTCGTTGAGCTGCGCGAAAATAAAATTCTTATAGAACTGACGTTGTTCTTCGCGAATAAAGAAAACGTCGGCTTTATCGAGCTTGGCAATCTTCTCTTTCGAAAGAGATTCGCCGCTACGAACGTAATGAATCATCTTTGTGTTAATTTGAACGTAGAGATCAAATGGAATAGGGCGGCCCGGCAGAATTGTACCTACTCGAATTCGGAAATATCGTTGAGCTTCCATTTTCATTAGTTTGCCACGAAGCACGCGTTATCTCTAAGCAATTTAAGGAAAGCTGTACCATTGCAAATTGACTGCCCCAGAAAAGAACACTAAAGCTAGTGGGAATGCCATTAAAGCTCGACACGCAAGTACAATACATCAAGGGCGTTGGACCAAAGTTGGGCGACCTTCTCCATAAAAAGGGAATTAACTCAGTACAAGATTTGCTGGAGTGGTACCCGCGTGCCTACGAAGATCGGCGGGCAGCTCGAAATATCTCATCGCTCAAACCCGATGATCTTGTAAGTCTGCGTGCTGAAGTCGTTGGAGTGCATGCCTTCAACATGGGTAAGAGTAAGCGAAAAATGTATGACGTTGTCATTCGAGATGGGACTGGCAAAATACACTGCAAGTTCTTTCGAATTCCTTACAAGGGATTTTTTGAACGATTTCAGCCTGGGCACAAAGTTCGAGTGATCGGCAAAGTCACTCACTTTAGAGGTCAGATTCAGTTTCAACATCCTGATATCCAAGACGACTCTGTTGATACAGAAAATGAAAATAAAATTCTTCCGATTTATGAAGAGACGGAAGGACTATCGACTCGGCAGCTTTCTAAGCTCATCAACTTTGCTCTCAATGAGCTTAAAGATTTACCTGAAGTAAAAGGCGAGCCGCCAAAGAAAAACCGCTATGGCGGAGTTATTGATCAAGCTGAGCCGTTTGATAAGTTACCTCAATGGCTCATTCAAAAATACGAACTGCCGAAAAGATTTGATGCGATCGCAAGCTTGCACAATCCTCCCGTCGATCATTACCAAGAGTTTCTCGATCGCAAGTCGATCTTTCATAAGCGAATTATTTTTGAAGAATTTTTTTGGCTTGAGCTCTTGCTTGCAGCGAAGAAGACGGGATTTAAGAAAGAGCAAGCGCGCGCCTTCAAAAAAGATTTCTCGTTAGTTGAAAAATTAACAGCGAGTCTTCCATTCGAGTTTACGGGTGCGCAAAAGCGTGCTCTCAAAGAAATTGCCGACGATTTAGAAAAGCCTCATCCCATGCATCGGCTTGTGCAGGGAGATGTCGGAAGCGGAAAGACTCTTGTCGCGCTGGCGGCAGCCTTGATTGCAAAATCAAACGGGCTGCAAGCGGCGATCATGGTTCCAACAGAAATTTTAGCTGAGCAACATTTTAGAAATTCAAAACTATTTTTAGAGCCATTGGGACTTACGATTGGATTGCTTACCGGTTCACAAAAGCAAAGTGAGCGAAAGCAAACTTTCGAATTGCTGAAAACCGGTGCCATCGACCTGATAGTCGGGACTCACGCACTCATCCAAGACGAAGTTGAGTTTAAAGATTTGGGACTGGTTATTATCGATGAACAGCATCGTTTTGGAGTGCATCAGCGAAACGCCTTAAAACAAAAAGGGATTTCTCCTCACTTTTTGGTGATGACCGCGACACCAATTCCGCGAACGCTTGCGATGACTGTTTACGGAGACTTAGATGTTTCTGTGATCGACGAGCTGCCAAAAGGACGTGCGCCAATTCAGACTCGCGTGGTCTTTGAAAGTAAACGTCGTGAAGTCATGAATTTTGTGCGTGACCAACTTCTTAAGGGTCGACAAGCGTATATTGTGTATCCGCTTGTCGAAGAATCTGAAAAAATTGATCTCAAAGATGCGGTGAGTGCATTTGAAACTATTCAAGCTGAGTTCAAAGAGTACAAAGTGGCTTTGCTTCACGGAAAGATGAAGCCAGCTGAAAAAGAAGAAGTCATGCGTGAGTTTCGAGACAAGAAAACTCACATACTTGTTGCGACGACCGTGATCGAAGTCGGCGTCGATGTTCCGAACGCAAACATTATGGTAATTGAACACACTGAGCGTTTCGGGCTTTCGCAATTACATCAACTTCGCGGACGAGTCGGGCGAGGCGAGCATAAAAGTTTTTGCATTTTGATGTTAGGGCACGCCGTGAGCGAAGAGTCTCGAGAGCGATCAGCGATTATGGAGCGAACAAACAACGGATTTGAAATCGCAGAGGCAGATCTTGAACTTCGTGGCCCAGGTGAATTCATGGGAACAAGGCAGTCGGGACTTACCGGATTTAAAATGGCGAATCTCGTTCGTGATTTACAAATTTTGCAAGAAGCTCGTGCTGCTGCATTTGAAACTCTCGAAAAAGATCCTGATTTGCGAAGTGCAGATCATGCAAATCTCCGAGCAGAACTTCTTAAAAAACATGGACCGACGGCTCTCGCGACCGTGGGTTAAATTGCGCAGCGCATGCTGCGTTTTTCGTAAGCCCTGTGCTCTTCTTAAATTTGCACAACCTAACCGTTTTACATCAGGGGTATCAACATGGCTGAACGGCTTACGGGCGTAGTGATTTTTGTTCTTGCTTCATTATTTTTGGCATTCGCAGCAGAGGCAGGCAGCGCACTTCACTTCGACAACACTTCAATTGAAACCGAACAACAAAATCTCGATGAAGTTCGAGAGCTCCGAAAAATTCGCTCTGAGATCAATGAGACCTCACGAAAACTTTATGTTGTTCAGTTCAATGCTCCCATTCAACTTTGGGATCGACAAAACCTTGAAACTCTAAAAGCCAATGTCGTTAGTTATATCCCTGACGATGCCTTGGTGATTGAGGCTTCTCCTAAGGTTGCTCAGACAATTCGAATGTCTTCTCCAAATGTGCGCGTCGTTCTTTCTTATGAGCCATCGTGGAAGTTGAGCTCTGAACTCCCTCTCCCAAGCGTTCTTACAAAAGATCAACTGGTCGATGCGAACATTAAATTTACTTCTGAAAAAGCAGCTCAAAAGTCTTTAGAGCAAGTGCAGTCGCTTCCGGATACCGAGATAGTTTCGGCAGACGCTGAGCAAGTGACTTTGCGAACATCACCTGTGAACCTTGAGCCGCTTTCAGCTCTCGATACAGTCGTGTGGATTGCGTCCGTGATCGAAGCAGCGGTTACGGGTGACTCGAGTGAGGATAAAGCAAAAGAAGTGACTGAGTACCTAATTGAATCGCGTGAGCTTGCGAATCCTTCGCCGGCTGTTATCGAAGGGGCTGTACGTCATTCAAATGGTGACACATTAAGTTTAGCAAAAGCTCTCATCATTGATGAAGTCGAGGGTGTATCAGCAGGTGAGCAGCATGTTTATCCAATCAATGTTGAGCAGTACGGAAAGCTCTCAGTGACTCTCCTATATAAAGATGAAGAGTCGTCGCCAGTAGCTGCGCAGGCTTTAGCAAACGACCTAGATTTGGTCGTCGTTGATCCAATGGGAATTGAAAGTTCGCTTTCGGACCGTAATCAGCCGTTTGAGCATGTGGAGTTTGGGACAAGTTCGGGTGCCTACGAGATCCGAATCAAGGGCATGAACGTGCCTGCGGGTAAGCAGCCTTACGCTCTTCTCGTTTCAGTCCTCTAGCCGCAGTTCCGTGCCAACGATTAGTTCATGTATTACTTTCATGGTGGGCTTAAAGCCCTAAAAATCTAAGACATTTTGGATTCTGAAAAGAATGCTCTGACTAATAGTTTTACACCCTTTTAATTGATCGGGAGTGTCATTTGGGTTATAACTTTTGAGCTTCGCATCACGCTCAAAGGAGGCCCTTCGCATGGCATCAGAATTTAAAGTCGGTGATAACGCAGTTTATCCTGGCCATGGAGTAGGAACAGTCATCGCTATAAGTACCAAAGAGATCTCTGGTAACAAGCTAGACTTCTACACAATTCAGATCCTCGAGAGCGGTATGAAGATCATGATCCCGAAGAACAACGTTGAATCTGTTGGTCTTCGCCCGATCATTTCAAAAGAAGAAGCTGGAAAAGTAATCAGCATCTTAAAAGAAACGAACGTTAAAATTGATAATCAGACATGGAATCGCCGATATCGCGAATACATGGAGAAGATTAAAACGGGGTCAGTTTATGAGATCGCCGAAGTTCTACGCGACTTATTCTTATTGAAGGTCGACAAAGAACTCAGCTTTGGCGAGCGCAAGATGCTCGACACGGCTCGCGGTCTGTTACTGAAAGAGCTCGCTCTTGCGACAAGCAAAGAAGAGCTTCAGGCTGAAGAAGTTCAAAAAATCTTCGGTCTCGAGAGTCCGCCACCTGCAGCGCAGGCATAAAGCGGATTCGCTCAAGTGGGGTAGCTGCTTTTGAGTAGCGAAAGGCAAGGTTGATACCTTGCCTTTTTTATTTGGGGCTCACTATACTGTTCCCTTTCCAGGTGCCATCTTCCTTTTTGGCCCGCGGCGCGCCATCTGTCGCGCCGCGGGCCAAAAAGGAAGATGGCACCTTAGGGGTCTTCATGGCTGAAAAGGTTCGACTCAGATTTGCTCCGTCGCCAACAGGATATTTGCACGTAGGGGGAGCGCGGACTGCGCTTTATAATTGGCTCTATGCTCAGAAAATGGGTGGCGACTACGTTCTTCGTATTGAAGACACCGACCTTGAGCGCTCGACCGAAGAATCACTGCGAATGCAGATTCAAGATCTTACTTGGCTCGGGCTCAACTGGGCCGAGGGTCCGCACTCTGAAACACTTAAAGATATAGGCCCTCATGGACCTTATCGCCAAAGTCAGCGCGCACATATCTACATGGAGCATGCTCAGCAATTAATTTCTCGCGGTCTTGCTTACTATGATTTTAGAACTGATGCAGAGCTCGACGCGCTCAAAGCAGCTGCGACGGCTGCCGGCATTCAAAACTTTCAAGTTGAACGACCAAAGGTTTTAGTTACACCCGATGAAGCAAAGAAAAGAATTGCAGCAGGCGAGCCGGGCGCGATTCGTTTTTTAATTAAAGAGAAAAAAGAATACGTGCTGAATGATTTGATTCGCGGAGAAGTTCGGTTTCCGTCTGACATGGTAGGTGACTTCGTCATCATGCGATCAAACGGAATGCCAGTATATAACTTCTGCTGCGTGATCGATGATGCGATGATGAAGATGACTCATATTCTTCGCGCTGAAGAGCATCTCTCGAACACCGTTCGCCAGATGATGTTGTATGAAGCCTTTGGATATTCACTTCCAAAATTCGGTCATTTATCTTTTATTCTGGGAAGCGATCGCCAAAAACTTTCAAAACGTCACGGAGCTTCAAGCTGCAATGACTTCAGAGAAAAAGGTTATTTACCAGAAGCATTGTTGAACTACATAGCTTTACTTGGCTGGAGTTCGCCAACAAACGCTGAGATCATGTCGGTGAAAGAGATGATCGAGAACTTCTCGCTTGATCGGTTCAATTCATCACCTGCAGTTTTTGATCCGGTGAAACTTGAGTGGGTGAATGCAACTCATCTTCGCGCACTTCCGCACGATAAATTGTGGCTTGAGGTAAAACCGTTCTTAGATAAAGCGGGCTTAAAGCTTCCGGATGATCCGAAATGGCAAGACCAAGCGCTCACACTTTTCAAAATCAAAATGAACACGCTCGCGGACGCTGTCGCATTGTTACTTCCGTTTGATGATTCCAAATTCACGATTAAGCCAGCAGCTGAAGAAGCATTGGTATTGCCTGAGTCTCGTAAAGTATTAGAGGCATGGAAATCTGAGCTCACTAAAGTGAGCGGTGATCGATTAACAGAAGAGCAGTTTAATCAAGCCCAAGAGGCCGTTAAAGTTGCTGCTGCGGTTAAGGGAAAAAATCTCTTCATGCCAATTCGTGTAGCTGTCGTTGGTGAGCCGCATGGGTCGGAGCTAAAGATGGTTGTTCCGTTGCTTCCGAAGGCCTCATTGTTGAAACGCGCTGATCAAGCCATCGCCGCGTTAAAGGTTTAATTTATGTCAGAGAACAAGTCAGAGCAAAAACAGCAGGGCCGAAATCCATATGTTGCACCAACAAATGTTGCAGACGTGATTAAAGCTCACAAGCGACCAACGAAGCTTGTAGTGACTGCTGGTATGCCTTACGCGAACGGACCTTTGCATCTAGGTCACTTAGCGGGAGCCCATGCACCTGCAGACATTTACGCGCGATTCGGTCGAATGTTAATTGGTGGCGAAAATGTTTTGTTCGTTAACGGAAACGATGACCACGGCTCGACAAGCGAAGTTTCGGCGATGAAGGCCGGTATGCCGATTCGTGAATTCATCGACAGTATTCACGTAAAGCAAAAAGAAACTTTAAAGCGATACAGTGTATCGACAGATATCTTTACGGGAACCTCACAACCAGAAACTTACCCACTTCACGAAAAATTCTCGCAAGACTTTCTTCGTACCTTATACAAAAATGGAATGCTCGAGAAGCGTGTAACCAAGCAATGGTTTGATCCAGAGGTGAAGCGTTTTCTCCAAGATCGCTTTGTGCGCGGCACTTGCCCGATATGCGCAAGCACCGATGCGTACAGCGATGAGTGCGAAAGCTGTGGATCAAAGTTTGATGCTGCCGACCTAGTTGATCCTCGAAGTCAAATCAGTGATGCAAAGCCTGAATTGCGAGACACTGCTCACTGGTGGCTGAACATGTGGAAAGTAGCCGAGCCACTAAAGAAGTGGATTGATTCAAAGCAAAAGGCTTGGCGCCAGGTCGTGGTGAGCGAAGCTTCAAACATTGTTTTGATCGGTCTTCGCTTCGAGCAATCACACGAAGAAAAATATAAAGCGCTCAAAGATCAACTTCCAAAACATAAGTCGCGCTACGTAGCCGGTAAAAAAGTTGAGTGTTTATTTGATTCGAAAGCTGAGCTTGAAGCGGCAATTCAGACTCTTAAAGCAAACGATATCGCAGCAGTCCCCACTGACAACTGGGGTTACCGACCAATCACTCGAGATGTTTCAAACGGGATTCCGGTTCCGCCAGAGATCGACAAGGATATGCTCGGAAAGACTTTGTATGTTTGGCCTGACTCTTTAATTGCGCCGATCGTGTTTACCCAAGTTGCGCTCGAGAAGTCAGGTCGACCAAAAGAAGACTACAAAAAGTTTTGGTGTGACCCAGAAGCATCAGTCGTCCAGTTCCTTGGGCAAGATAATATTTTCTTCTACACTGTCATGCAGGGTTCGATGTGGTTAGGAACGCAAGCTGATTTAAATCGTCAGCCGATTCCAGGTGAATTGCAGATGACTGAAATATTGAGCGTGTTCCATCTACAGATCAACAATCACAAGATGAGCAAGTCGACGGGGAACTATTATACTGCCGACGAATTAGTTTTAGAAAAGGGTTACGATCCAGATCAAATTCGATATTTCTTAGCGGGCTTAAGTCTGCCGGTGAAGGGGTCAAACTTTGATATTCCTTCGCTCGAAGAAAAGAATAAATTTTTAGCAGGGCCAATGAATGCCGCGTTTGAAAAGCCGATCTCTGCAGTGCACACAAAATTTGATGGCAAGATTCCAGCAGGAAAACTAAATCCTAAAGTTGAAGCTGAAACGATGAAGCTTGTGCAGATGTATCTCCGGACGATGACAAAAGGTGATTATTCAACTCTCCTTGGTCAAATTGAGAACTATGCGAGACAAATCAATTCGATGTTTACGCAGTTCAAGCCACATGATGACCGCGCTCCCGAGGAAGGTCGCAAAGACGCTCTCTATTCGTGCTTTTATGTTTTAAAGAATTTGATGATCATGCTTTATCCATTTGCTCCGTCGACCATGGATCGATTGCGGCAGTCGCTGAATCTTCCTGAATCAGTCTTTGCGATTGATCAAATTGGTGTAGCGATGCCAGCAGGTCATGTCATTGGCGACAAGAAAACGTATTTCCCAGCAGTTGAAGGTGTTACAGAATAATGGCGTTGCGAATACACGATACTCTTACAAATAAAACTTCTGATTTTACTCCGCTCACTCCTGGCCATGTGAAGATGTACGTTTGTGGTCCGACAGTTTATGGATTTCTCCATGTTGGAAACTTTCGAGGACCCATTTTTTTTAATCTAGTTAGAAACTGGCTCGAGAAGGGCCACAACCTCAAAGTTGAATACGTTTACAACTACACCGACGTCGACGACAAAATTATTGCTAGGGCATTGGAAGAAAAAGTCGAATCGTCTGAAATTTCTGAGAAGTACATTGCGGAATTTGAAAAAGACTTCGATGCGTTGAAACTTCGTAAGCACGATAAAAATCCGCGTGTGACTGAATACATGCAGCCCATTCGCGATATGATCTCGCGTTTAGTTGAAAATAAATCGGCTTATGTTGCAGCAGACGGTGAAGTTCTCTATTCAGTTCGAAATTTCAAAGAGTATGGAAAATTAAGTCACAAGAAGATTGATGATCTTGAGTCTGGTTCGCGCGTTGCTGTTGATCAAAAGAAGCAAGATCCGTTGGATTTTGCACTTTGGAAGCCAGCTAAGCCAGGGGAGCCTAAGTGGGATTCGCCTTGGTGCGACGGCCGGCCTGGCTGGCACATCGAATGTTCTGCAATGGTGCAGTCAATTTTAGGAGACTCAATCGACATTCATGGTGGCGGAATGGATTTGGTTTTTCCGCATCACGAAAATGAAATCGCACAGAGTGAAGGGGCAACCGGAAAGCCGTTTGTTCGCTACTGGATGCACAACAATATGCTGACCTTCGGCGATAAGAAAATGTCGAAGTCGCTTGGTAATATTGTTACATGTCGTGATTTCGTAAAAAAGTACAACGCTGAGATTCTAAAGTTCATGCTTTTGAGCGTTCACTATCGATCTCTTTCTGATTTTTCAGAAAAAGGTATTGAGAATGCAATCACTGGCCTTGCGCGAATTTACTCATCACTCTCGCTTGCTGAAAAAGCACTAGAGTCTGCTGACAAATCGCAAACGGCGCCAGTGGTGAAAGCCGTAGCAGCAACGCTGGAAGATGGTCGTAAAAAAATCGCTGAAGCCATGGATGATGACTTCAACACTCCCGAAGTCTTCGCTGAAATTTACAAAGCGATTCGAGCGTTCAACAATTCTTATCGATACGGTCAAAAAGTAACTCCGGAAGTCGCAGCAAGTGCATCGGCGCTTGTTAGTTGGGTGCGCGAGTGGGGCCAGCTTATGTCCTTGTTCCAAGAGCCTCCGTCTGCATTTTTGCGTACGCTCGATGATATGTTGCTTGAGCAAATGGGTCTTGAGCGTTCAAAAGTCGACACACTCGTGGCAGAGCGAACGGCCGCGCGTGCAGCCAAAGACTTTGCTAAAGGCGATGAATTACGAAAGCAGTTGAGCGAGC
>CAZIYJ010000007.1:0-9066 GCA_964543475.1 uncultured Bdellovibrionales bacterium
GAGAGGTTCTTCGACACCTTCAAATTTGCCGATTGATACCCCAAACTGTTTACGAATTACAGCATGCGCACTCGTAACTCGCGCCGTATGTTTTGCGCCACCAGTGCTTTGCGCAGGGAGTGAGATACCTCGGCCCGCGGCCAAGCATTCCATCAACATGCTCCAACCTTTTCCAGCGCCTTCTAAGCCACCAACAATACACTCTTCTGCATCGACGATGACGTCTTTGCCTTGCGTTGGACAGTTAAAGAACGGACAGCCGAGCGGATCGTGTCTTCGAGTGATATCGACACCAGGAGTTTTCGAGGGGACGAGAGCGCAAGTGATTCCGACATCTTCGCCTTTTCCGAGAAAATTTTCTGGATCACGAAGTCTGAAAGCTAAACCAAGAGTCGTTGAAACAGCAGCGAGTGTGATCCAGCGTTTGTTCCAGTTAAGTTTAATTTTTAGTTTGCCATCACTACCGCGGAATAAAATTCCAGAAGCGGTGATTGAACCAGCATCTGAACCTGCAGTTGGCTCTGTGAGGGCAAAACAAGGAAGCTCTTCACCTGTAGCTAGTTTTGGAAGAAGCTTATTTTTTTGATCTTCAGTTCCGTAGTGAATTAAAAGCTCTGCCGGTCCAAGGGAATTCGGAACCATGACCGTTGTGCAAAGAGGGATCGAGCGGCTTGAAAGTTTCTGAATAACTTCAGAGTGTGCAAGCGCTGAGAAGCCAAGGCCGCCGTACTCTTTTGGTATGATCATCCCGAAGAACTTTTCACGCTTTACGAAATCCCATACATCTTTCGGAAGATCGCGCTTTTCCCAAATTTCCCAGTCGTCTGCAATTTCACAAAGGCGTTCAACAGGCCCCGCCATGAACAATTTCTCTTCTTCGGTCATGTTAGGGTACGGCTCTCGAAGAATTGCTTTGAAGTCAGGCTTGCCTGAGAATA
The DNA here is from genome assembly GCA_964543475.1 of uncultured Bdellovibrionales bacterium. Lineage (GTDB taxonomy): Bacteria > Bdellovibrionota > Bdellovibrionia > Bdellovibrionales > JAMPXM01 > JAYSYM01. Next base: position 939 of record CAZIYJ010000007.1, read on the forward strand.
ATTCTCCTTCGACCCAAACAACTCCCGCATCGAGAGCAGCTCTTTCTGTGTCAGAGATCGCGGGCAGTACACCCTTAATTATTTTCATCACTCCGCTTGAAACAACTTTTCTGCGAATCGGCTTTAAGTTGAAGACAACTGCAACAACTCCGAAAGTGATCCAGAGCCAAGTTGGTGCGACTGCAACATAAAGAATGCCGGCAGCAAGAACTGTCCAACAAATGAGTGGCGCGCCGATGAATCCGAGCATGAGCGCTAGAAGAACCGAAACAGCGACAATGAGTAATGGTGCCATAAGAAAGAAACCCCCGTAAAATGCTACGTGTAATAGGATGGCGCACTCTCAAAGAAAACTACAGCAATTTATGTTTAATTAGCCTCGTGACATTGGCGTATTGAACAGAGATTTCAGTCTCAATGGGTTCAATAAAAAGTCACACGTCCAGTGTTGATACGGTAGAGCGCTGACTTAACTGTCAGTTGACCACTTTCAATTGCTGTCTTGATCACCGACGATCGCCGCGAAAGTTCTCGAGCTATTGCGTCAGCATTAATTGTCGCTTCTATCTCGTACGAAGGGCTAGGGGATTCACGCTTGAGAGTTTTCAATCTTGGGTCAATTGCGTCGGCGAGATCTTTTATTCCACTAGTGATTGACGAAGAGTCCTCGAGCGAACGAATTTTCATGAGAGCGTCATCACTATTACCAAGCACCACTAAAAGAGGAACTTTCAATTTATCGACGGCGTATTCCAAACTTGCAATAACTGCGTCATCAATGCTCTCGCTGATAGTTCGCACGCTATAGATTTCACCTAGCCCTTGGTCGAAAATAATTTCTGGAACGACTCTCGAGTCAGAGCTAGCTAAAATGGCCGAATGAGGTGATTCGCCGCTAAGCCCTTTTTCTCGATCCGCAGGATTTCGCCCATCAGAACGAAAATTCTTCTTTGAAAAGCGTGAATTCCCATTAATTAGGTAACGTAACGAAGTTTCAGAGTCGCGCTTGGTAGGTTCGCTCGATTTCACAGATTTAGAGTCTTTTTTCTTCGACGAAGGTTTAGCCTCTTTCTGTTTTATAACAACGGTCATTTCATCGGTTTCGGCAGCTGGAGCGGCAACTACACACAGCAGTAACGAAATAATTAAAGCGGCGGGTACTCTCACTCGGGACCTCCAGATTTTCAGAGACAAAACTTCTCAACATGATTATTTCCCTATCGCAAGTTCGTAGCAAGTCTTAGATTTGAATGATGAACGTCAGATCTGCTGTTTCGAAACTGAATAAAAAGCATATGTTGTTGGTTTTTCCAGCTAACAATAGCAAAGAGATCCCTTCTTTGTGGAGCGAGTTCTATCCGAAATCAAAGATGGTATGGGAATGGGATGAAAACGGTGATTCGCGCGTTTCCGATTTGTGGCACTTGCGTGAAAAGCTGTCTAAATCGGGTCAACTCGTTTATGGCAAGTGGTTCCGCGGGCGAGCAACTCTCATGAGCCGCGAACTTTTTCCTGCACTTCTGCGAAGTTTGAATCCTGACCTACCGAATGTTTCAGGACTTTCTTTTATTGCTCGTGAAATTTTGGATCTTCTCGAGGAAGACTCTCCGCTATCAACTAAGCAGCTTCGCAGGGCAACTGACCTTCAAGGCAAAGAGAATGAAGCTCAATACTCACGCGCCCTAAAAGAGCTTTGGAATCGAAATTTAATTGTTGGATTTGGCGAAATAGACGAAGGTGCGTTTCCATCATTGGCAATGGGGGCAACGAAATTGTTATTCGAAGACCTTTGGGTTGAAGCCTTGGACTTGTCTGCAAAAGAGGCCCATGCGACTGTAGAAAGACTTTTAGGTGAGCAATCACCGTTTACAAAGTTTTTTGAAAAGCAGAAGGTGACAATTGAACGGAACTCTAAGAAAGACCTTGAGCTCTAAATCTTTGGTGATAGTTGCATTGATACTCGTCGGAAATCCTTCACAGGCGGCTCTTTGCAAGCAGTGGTCAACAGCCGAAGAAGTCGGCAAGCTTTCAGTTGGTGCAATTGACGAACAAAGTGGCGCGGCCGCCTCTGCGACTCAATCGCGATTATTTCATATCAATGACTCAGGTGACTTTGCGACAATTTATGTGACTGACCTTTCCGGTAAGCTTTTATCAACTGTTCAATATTCTGATCAAATGCCTCTTGATGTTGAAGATTTGAGTTACGGAAAATGTGACGCCAGCAGAACTAAAAATTGCATTTACGTTGGCGACATCGGTGATAATTTTGGAATTCGCCCTGCTTTAATGTTTCATGTCATCGAAGAGCAAAATAGTTGGCCTGCCAAGGTACCAACAAAGCGAAGTCTATTTGTTCGCTATCCTGATGGAGCACGCGATGCTGAGTCTTTCGCGATTCATCCGAACGGCGATTTAATTTTAGTTACAAAAGAGTACAGTAAGAAGCTTGCACGCAAGGCAAATATCTATCGTCTTGAAGCAAAGAAGGTTTACGCAGGTGGTGCACAGTTCTTAACGAAAATTGGTGAGCTCGATCTTCCAAAGATGACCGGATCAGATAAATATAGAGAGAGCGTTGCAACTTCGATGAGTATTGCGCCAGACGGAAAGTCATTCTTAATACTCACTTACAGTGGTGTGATTGAAGTCGATTTTGATTTTTCACGTGGAAGCGTCCCTGCAGCGCTCGCCGCTGGACTCGATTATCAAATCATTAAAATTCCGGCACTTCCGCAAATGGAAGGCATCACTCATTCGGCAGATGGAAAAAGTTTTTTCTATTCTTCTGAGAGCTCGAAGAAAAAAGGCTCTCCGCTAATGAAAGTCCGCTGTCTCGATAACTAAAAGTTTATTTCGGACAAAGGTCTAGGTGGTATATCCAATCTACTCAAGGTCTTTATTGACGTAAGACCTTGAAGACAGACAAAATTTAACTATGCAGATCCTAAACTTCCGTCGTCCCAGTTGGGGCGTAGGCCTCATTTTGTCTTTTTGCGTTGTTGCGATTGCATTGGTCACGCAAACCGGCAAATCCTCGATCGATCGGGAGCCCGCTGCGATCAATTCGTACGGCATAAGTAAGGAAGCAATTTCAAGTCAGTTGGGTCCGGCAATCAGAGCCAACACTTTTCCGACTGAATCGAACTTTGACCTTGATGGTGAAGAAGCAAAAGTAAAAGTCACATACGCGCTCGATGCTATCTTTCAGCAGAAGATGCAAAAGACAATGAACCTATGGCGTCCGGATCATGCGGCGTTTGTTGCAATTGATGCGACGACCGGAAGAATTATCACGATGGTTAGCTACCAGCGCGAAAAAGTCGGAGAGAATTTAACTCTTCAGGGTACTTTTCCTGCCGCTTCGATTTTTAAAGTCGTTACGGCTAGTGCCGCAATTGACTCACGCAAAGCTTCATCAGATACGGTTGTTCCGTTTAATGGTGGAAGTCACACTCTCTACAAAAGAAATGTAAACGATCAGTCTCGCAATCGTTGGACTCGATTCATGACAATGAAAGATGCCTTTGCGCGTTCGGTAAATACTTTCTTCGGAAAGCTTGGTCTGTTTTACGTTGGTCCTGAAAAGCTTTTAGATTACGCCGAGAAGTTTCGGTTCAATCGTCCTATTCGCGCAGATGTACCTGTAGATATTGGTATTGTGAAAATTGCTCCAGAAGATCCGTGGAGTGTAGTGACGGCTGCTTCTGGTTTTACTCGCGACAATACAATGAGCCCGCTTCACGGAGCGCTGATTGCTTCAGCGGTAGTGAATGACGGAATAATGATGGAGCCCTATTTAATCGAAAATCTTGCAGACGAAGCAGGTAATATTATTTACCAAGCCGAAGCTCGCCAAGAAGCGAAGATCATGGCTCCCGCTTCTGCGGCAGAATTGCGAGAATTGATGCGCGAGACAGTTAGATCGGGCACTTCACGAAAATCATTCCGTACTGTTATGCGAAAGCGTTCGTTTGATTATGTTGAAATGGGCGGGAAGACGGGCTCACTCACCGGCAATAACCCAAAAGGTAAGTGCGACTGGTTTGTCGGTTATGCTCGTTTCGGGAAACATCGAATTGCTGTCGCAGCACTCACGGTTAACGAAAAAAAATGGCGAGTAAAGTCATCAACTCTCGCAAGCGATTTCCTAGCGGACTACGTTCGCCACCTCCAAGATCAAGAATAGAACTAAATTGAGACGCTACAATGCGGGCTAGCCGTTAAACTGATTTAGAAAGATTTGTCTCGGGGTGAAACACTCATCACCCAGTCGAATTAAACCTGTCAGTCACTTTGACAGTTTCCAAAAACATTTCGACCAACTTCGAGACTGGATGTCTAAAAGGTCTGTTTATTCGAACATTTCACACATTGTCCTAAAGGCCACTGCTCCCCTATACGATAGAGTTGTCATGAAATTTCACGTTTCACACATTGGTCAAAATTACGGTCCGTGGACGCTAGACGAGATTATGCAACGTTTAGCTAAGATGGAACTACTCGCAAGCGACCTTATCTTTGATGAGGCCAAGAACGATTGGGTTCCATTCATGGAGTTCGCACCTCTCGTGAGTGCTCTAAAGGGGCTAAAGCCTGCTGCTCCTCCACCGAAGCCAGCATCTGCTGAAACTGTCACTGACGCGCCTTCAGGCACTACAACACTCAATTCTGATGAGAGATCTGAATGGTTTGTACAAAAGCAATCGCATCGTTTTGGTCCACTTAGTTACGCTGGTCTCATTCGCGCTCTTCAAGAGAAACAAGTTTATGAATTTGAATTGATCTGGAAAGAAGGAATGGGAGAGTGGGTTCGCGTTGCTGAACATCCTGATTTCACTCCAGAGAAAATTAAAGCTGCTCTCGAAACTCCAGAAGCTAAACGTGCATTCTTACAACGTAAGCATGCTCGCTTTACCTACATGAACGAAGTGATGGTTCACGACAACTCAACTGTTTACCTTGGGCAAAGTTTTCAAGGTGGAGCAGGGGGCGCTGGAGTGATTATCGAAAATGCATCGTTTCAACCGGGCCAGACAGTGCTCTTGCACTTCGCTGCGCACGACGGAATGCCAGCATTTAACGTAGAAGCCGAGATTGTTAGTAAGCGTTTTGTAAAAGACGTTCGAGATAAAAAAACTCCGATTCCATACGGACTTCGCTTTAAGCGAATGGACGAAAAGGCATCGAAGGTTTGGAACACGTACTTTAAAGATAAGGCTGCGGGATAACAGCCTCGAAAGGCTTAGTTCTTCGGTTTTCAGTTACTGACTTAAAAAATTAAATAGCAGATTCAAGCTCAACCTACCGCACGTCACCTCAGAGCAGACAATCTTAAAACTAAAAACGTAATAGTTAATAGCTTAACGAAAGTTATGCAGGGGGCATTTTATGGATAGCGTAATGAAGTTTATGGTTGATTTCTACATCATCGATTGCGTGATCGCGATGTTTGGTGTGTTCGGCGTTGCACTGATTTTTGAGCGCTACAAAGCTCTTTTCTTCACTTATTCGATTGAAGCAAAAACTTTCATGACTCACGTGATGAAGTTAGTTGAAGAAGATAAAACAGAAGAAGCGATTGCTTACTGTTCAGCTAACGAACAGAAGCCACTTGCCTACGTTGCAAAACGAATTCTTGAGCGTTCAGATCGCGATGATTCATCAATCAGTGATTCACTCGATATCGCCGCTGCAGAAGTTGCTCCTGGCCTAACAAAGAATCTTTCATACCTCGCGATGGTTTCAAACGTTGTAACTCTCGTTGGTCTATTAGGTACGGTTGTTGGTCTGATCATGTCGTTCAAAGCGGTAAGCTTTGCGGATCCATCACAAAAACAGACACTTCTTGCTGATGGTATTTCGATGGCGATGCACGCGACGGCTGCAGCTCTTATCGTGGCGATTCCAGTTATGGTGTTCTACTCTTTCTTGCACTCGAAGCAAGGCAAGATCTTTTCTGAAGTTGACCTTTGGGCGACAAAGCTTATCGATCAATTAAAGAATCGCGGAATGGACTCTTTTGTTCAAGCGTCTGTCTACACAGGCACTGAAACTAAGAAGATCAAAATCCCTACTCCGTCTAAAGCTGCTTAATTAATTATTTAACGCTGTAACTGAAGCGAGAGCCATATGCGTAAGTTTAGACACAGAGAAGAAGATTCGACATTCGAGCTAAACCTAGCTCCGATGCTCGACATCATCGTGTCAATTATTCCGATGCTTTTACTGAGCGTGGTGTTCATTCGCATTACGGTTTTGGAAACCCCTGTTCCACAAGCCGTTCAAAAAGCGATAGTTGAAGCAGAGAACAAAAACGATGTTCAAATTCAACTAAGTGTTTCTGATTCGCATGGCTTTAAAATCCAGGTCATGCACAAAGGAAAGACTCAAGACATCGACGTTGCAAAAAAAGGCTCTGAATATGACCTCGATGGTCTGCACAAGCAGATGGTCACTCTCAAGCAGCAATATCCTGATGTTTTCAAGATGGAACTTCATCCTTCTGAAGAAGTTCCTCTCGAGAAAATTGTTGCAGTTATGGATAAAGTTCGTAACCGCACAAAAGAAGATCCAGTTCTCTACTTCACAGATACCGAGACTGGCAAAAAAGTTGAAACTGATCTGATCTTTCCGGACGTTGTGTTCGGAAACGTAGCTGGAGGCTAAGGTGAGAAAACGTGGCGGAATGAAAAAATATATGGAGCGCCGTCTACCTTCGACGTTCAAGATTCAGATTACTTCGATGGTAGATATGTTCGTTATTCTTCTTGTGTTCTTGCTAAAGAGCTATTCGACAAGCCCTGTGAATATTACTCCAAGCGACAACTTAACACTTGCGGTTTCTACGAGCTCAAAAGATCCAGTCGATGTATTGAAGCTTGTTGTGTCTAAAGAAGGAATCTTCGTAGATGAAAAACAAGTTCTTAAGTTTGATGAAAAAGGGGAAGTGGCGGTAGGCGATTTAGACGCTAACGACACTAACTTCATTCGCTCACTTTATACGGAGCTAGATCAACAGGCAGAAAAGTCAAAGTCGATTGCTCAAGTGAACGAGACATTAGAATTTGATGGAAAAGTCTTGATGCAAGCAGATCGCGGAGTTCCTTACGCACTTCTTCGAAAGGTGATGTACACCTCGATGCTAGCTGGATACTCCGACGTAAAAATTGCAGTGATGATGCGAGAATAAGTTTTAGAACAAAGAATTTGAGGAACTTATGGGTGCAGCAGAAATTCTCTTAGAACATCGTCAAGGCGAAAAGATTCGTAGGAACCTTCGAGTGAAGGCGAATCGTGATATCTTCGTTATTGGCTCCTCAAAGCACGCCGACTTACGGCTCACTGGAGACGACGTTCGCGGTTGCCACACTGTCCTTCGCTATAAACATCCAAATTGGTATGTTTGTGATGTGAGTGATGTTGGTTTTGATAATGTTGAGCGAAAATTAGAAAAAGATGAAATTGTTCAAATCGGTAAACATCAACTCCGACTTGTTAAGCACGAGCGAGAAGTGAAATTATTTAATGAAGAGACGACGCCAAACGGTCAGTTAGCTCTTCATCAAGTAGTCGTGTTCAGAAACAAAAAAGTAGTTGATACGACTGTGTTACAGCCGGGCACTCCTTATGTTTTCTATCGTGGTTCCGAGCAAGTCTCTTTGCCAGCTCCAATCGACAGTAAATGGAAAGTCTCTGAAATCGGCAAGTGCACGATCCAGCAACGTTTGATTCCTGCTCAATCACTGATTGGCGCAGAGAAGATTACTGTTGAGAGAGATATCAAGAAGCCGTTCTTAGCAATGCTGTTGCTATTGGGACTTCTGACTTTGATTACAGCGATTTGGCCAAAAGGTGAAACGACCGTTGCAAATTTAGATGAAAAATCAAAAGAGATTATTTTCAATGCTAAAGCGATTCAAAAGAAGCGAATCGAAGCAAAGAAACTTGTTGGCGCCAAAGTTAAAAAAGGTGGAACAAGCCAAAACAATCCAAACGTATCTTCAAGAAGCAATCAGCCTGAAGAATCAACGGCTCCAAAAGTTTCTGCTAAGGCGACACAGGCACTAACTAGTTTGCGCAACTCTGGATTGAATGCGTTGATTGGCAAAATCGCTAAGCGTGCTGC
>CAZIYJ010000007.1:9166-135732 GCA_964543475.1 uncultured Bdellovibrionales bacterium
GCAACTCTGGATTGAATGCGTTGATTGGCAAAATCGCTAAGCGTGCTGCTAAGTCTGGTACTCAGATCTCTGCACACGGCGTAACGCCAGACACAGTGGGTGCAGGGCGCGCATTCTTTAGCAACGGTACCTCAACTGTTGGTGGCGGAGGCTCGGCTGCAAAAGTTGGATCTTCATATCGCCTCGGTGGAATCGGAACAAAAGGTGTTGGTGGCGGAGCTTCAAACTACAGCGATGGCACCGCACTAGCTGGCGGAACTGTTGGTATGGGTGACGTTGCAATCGCCGAAGAAGAAACAATTATCGACGGCGGTTTGGACCGCGAAGTGATTGCAGAAGTCATTCGTAAAAACTTAGGTCAGATTCGTTACTGCTATGAACGCCAATTAAGTTCAAACCGTGAATTATACGGTAAGATTATGGCGAAATGGGTCATCGGCGCTGATGGTTTAGTTATGGATCCAAAGATCGATAACACAACTATGAAGAGCTCAATGGTTGAAGGCTGCGTCCTTCGCCGTATCGCGAGCTGGAAGTTCCCACTTCCAAAAGGTGGAACTCAAGTAAAAGTAACTTATCCATTCTTGTTCAAGGCATTGGATTAATTTTTAGACTCAGAGGGGCTTTGGGGGAGAGGCGCAGTTGTTAAGACTGCGCCTTTTTTATTTTAGACGGCAGACACCGTATTGCCAGGATTAGCGTCGAAGCGTAAGGTGGTTCATGTCGAACGAATCACGATACAATCCTGAGCCGCGCCACCTAGAGCTGGGTGATGAATTTTTTGATAGAGTGAAGGCCGCCAATTTTCCCGAAGCAAAGATTCGCTTTAGGAATCAAAGGTGGGCTGAACAGGTCGGTCTAGGGGCGCTAACTGACAAAGAGTGGATCGAACACTTTTCAAAATTTAATCCGCTTGAAAATAATCTCACAGAACCACTTGCGCTAAGATATCACGGCCATCAGTTTCGAACTTACAATCCAGATCTGGGTGATGGGCGCGGATTTTTATTTGCTCAACTAAGAGATCAGCAGAATAGACTTCTTGATTTGGGAACGAAAGGCAGTGGGCAAACTCCTTGGTCACGAAGTGGCGATGGGCGACTCACTCTCAAAGGTGCAGTGCGAGAAGTGCTTGCAACTGAAATGCTTGAAGCACTTGGAGTGAATACTTCAAAAACTTTTAGTGTCATCGAAACAGGTGAGAATCTCGAGCGCAACGATGAGCCGTCGCCAACACGTTCGGCAGTGCTCGTGAGACTCAACCATTCGCACGTAAGGTTCGGATCCTTCCAGCGCCCAGCAGTTCAGGGGAGACCCGATTTGATTGAGCAGCTGCTAAGATACTCAGTGACATATTACTATCCTGAATTGGCGAAACAGTTTGGATTGAATCAATCGATCTGGAAGACTCATCAGCTCGATGTACGAGAGCTCGCGGCGAAATTCCTCGAGGCAGTCACTGAGAACACCGCCGCACTTTGTGCCCAATGGATGATTGCAGGTTTTGTTCACGGAGTTCTCAACACCGACAATATGAATATCACTGGTGAGAGCTTCGATTACGGGCCGTATCGTTTCCTCCCGCAATTCGATCCTGCATTTACAGCTGCCTATTTTGATCATTCAGGTCTGTACTCTTTTGGTCGCCAACCAGAAGCTTGCATTTGGAACCTCGAACAACTTGCTTCTTGCTTAGCTCTGTTGATTCCTGAAAAAGAGATTGAAGCTGATCCAGAATTAGCGACTGAGTCACTGAGAGCGTCTCTTGGTAAATTCGTTCCGCGTTTCAACACTGAGTTTTTTCGGTTGTTCTGTCGCCGGCTTGGGGTTGATCATCGGCCGCTGCAGGCTAGTACCGATGCTCCAGCAGGGTTTCTTCAAAGTGCTTTTGAGTTTTTAAAATCTTCTCAAGCTGGATACGATCAGTTCTTTTTTGATTGGTACGGCGGGCTTTTGAGCGAGAACCGGGCCAAGTCGAGCCCAATCGCGGAGCTTTATCAAAGAGAAGATTTCAAGCCGTTCTACGAAATTCTTCGAACGTTGCCAGCTCTGCCTGCGGCAGAGCCGATCCTCGACGGATTATATTTCAAAAGACGCTTTCCCACATCAATGCTAATTGACGAAATCGAAGCGATTTGGTCAAAGATTGCAACCGCCGACGACTGGTCTGATTTCTACGATAAGATCGAAGAAGTCAGAGATATGGGAAAAGTATATGGATACTCTAACTACTGAACAAACACTCCCAACCAAGTTCACGGTTTTGGCTCAAGATTCAACTTATATTGCGATTGATAAGCCCTCAGGTTTTCACGTTCATCAACCTGAGTATCCGAACAAAAGAGTTTCGAGAGAAGTTGTTTGCCTTGGTTTGCTTCGCAATCAAATCGGCCAGTACGTCTATCCTGTTCATCGCCTAGATGTCGGCACGAGTGGAATTTTAGTTTTTGCACTAAGCTCCGAAAGCGCTTCTAAGTTTGGAAAAGCATTCAGAGAGAATCGTTCACAAAAAACTTATTACGCAGTTGTCCGCGGCTATTTGAAAGAAGATAAAGCGAGAATTGAGATCCCGCTTGAAAGTGATTCAACTGGTGAGCTTTATAATGCAATTACAGATTACGAAGTCGTAGGCAAAGTTGAGCTTCCGTATGCAGTAGGTAAGAGATATCCAACGAGTCGCTATTCACTCGTAAAAGTATCTCCGGTCACTGGAAGATTTCATCAGATTCGAAGGCATTTCGCGAGACTCTCTCACCCAGTTATCGGCGATTGCATGCACGGAGATTCGCACCATAATCGTTTTTTCCGAGAGCAACTCGGAATTCAAGGCCTCATGCTTCGTGCAAGCATTTTAGAAATTGATGAACCGGCAGTGCAAATAAATCTCACCTCAGTGTGGCCACAGAATTGGAAGACGATGTTCGAGAAGACGGGACTTTCAATCTCGGCTGCGGACTGTCAGCAGGTCTAAATAATATCGATACAGTTTCGAAAGAATCTCATCTAGCGCTCATGCTAGTGTCGTCTCATTGTAATCAGCTAATTAATTTTAATTTTATTGGCTAATTTTAGGAGGCAAGCAATGGACAGAAGATCAGAAATTAAAACAGATATGGCGGCAGCGAAAAACAATCAAGTGAGTCCGAACATTCAAGAAGATAAAGTCACTCGTGCGATCGAAAATCAAACGGCAAAAATACCGAGTGTTGGTTATCTGGGTTTGGCTTTTGGAGCGATGGCGCTTTCGGCAGTGACGACAATCTTTTTCAATAAGAAGCCGCTCGGAAACTTCATTGGTCTTTGGGTCCCGAGCATCTTGATTATGGGTCTTTACAATAAGGTTGTAAAAATTGAATCAGAGTTAGTGAGCTCAAAACAGCTCCACTAGTTTGCTATAATTTGCATGTCGGCTTATTTCTCACACTCTCGTAAGCCGGCATTGCTTTCGGGATATTTGATTGTAGGTCTCGAATGCGACGTTCGTTAGAGGGGTGAGTCGAAAGAAACTCCGGAGGAGCTGCTCCGCCTGAGGCCGCCTTCATATTCTGCCAAAGATTAACTGACTGGCGCGGATCGAAACCGGCTCGGGCCATGAGATCAAGGCCAATCAAATCACTTTCAGATTCTTGATCGCGCGAATAGTATAGCAGACCTACTTGCGCTCCTACTCCAGCTAATCCAAGAATAATTTGGTTTCGTTTACTCTCAGTGCCAGCAACGATTCCTCCAGCAGTAAGTAAACCCTGCGCCGCGAGTGTTTGCGATACGCGCTCTGATCCGTGACGAGCTAAGACGTGACCAATTTCATGACCAACAACCGCCGCAAGCTGATCGGCATTTTGCGCTGCTTTTAATAATCCCGTGTACACTCCGATTTTTCCGCCTGGGAGTGCAAATGCATTTACTTGATCTGACTTAAAGACAACAACTTCCCAGCTACGACCTTTGCCGTCGGAATCGACGACTTTTGTTAATGGGGCTACTACACACTTTACGTAATTTAAAATTTTGGGATCAGTCTCAGATGGCGTGTCTTGCTTCATTTGAGTAAAAGCCTGAACGCCCATGCTATTCATCTGTGAATCACCGAGAAGAATAAGCTGTCTTCTTCCGGTCGGAGAAGTTGAGCAAGCAGAAATTAATCCACCTAATACCAATAGCGCTATCGAGTGACGAAGTTTCAGCGACATGTAGAACTCCTAAAAGCGAGAGCACTGTGCATAAAGATACATCAACTCTCGACGTCAACATCATGTTACCTCAGCCTGATTTTGTCTATCCTATCTGTAACTGTAGAGCGGAGGCTCCGATGAATTCTAAAAAAAACAGCCCGACACGTACGCCAGATGATTACGCCCGTCAGCAAGAAGACATTCGCGCCACCCAAGTTCACGGAGAGAGCAGCCTTCACCGCGACACTGAGCAGCCCGAGTTAAATCGCACAAGTGAAGATCGTGAAAGGGCGCAAGGCGTTCAAAAGGGCAGCGGTAAACCGGTCGAAGACGCAAAGCTATAGCGTTTACTTTTAACCTTTGCTACCTTTTTGGGAATGAAAAGCACACGTCCTTCGATTGGTGATTGGGCCCTTTCTACTCAAAAAAGACAAACTGTCGCTGATCGCGCCGGAAAATATCATGACCTCCGGGGTTGGTTCATTCTTGTCACAGCAGTGCTCTTGCTTTGGCTTTGCTTAAGCTTTTTGAAACCAGTGATCATGGGAGCCATCTTCGCGGTTATTTTGTATCCGCTTTTGCTTCGCTGGAAATCGAATCGAATTCCTTTGTCTCTCCGCGCACTCTCGCTCACGCTCGGTTTTCTAATAGTGTTTCTTGTTCCATTTACACTTCTTATCTATCTCGGTATTGATGTCGCGCTCGACAAGATGACAGTGGTGCAAGCTGCGTTTCAAACTCCAGTTTCTGGCCAATCAATTAATTCAAACCAAGTAATGGAGATTTTAGGACTTGATGCTTGGCTTACGCGCATTCAAGAAATTGTTCCTCTGAGCCAATCTCAGATAAAGGGATTTTTATTAAAGACAGTGCAAGCCTCAGCCTTGTTTCTAACGGGTGTCGCTCAAGGACTCATCGCAGACATACCGAGACTCGTTATTTCGACGTTTGTTATTTTACTCACGATCTACTTCTTGTTGATCGATGGGCACAGAGCAGTTCAGTTCGTTAGAGCCAACTCGATCTTTAGTCCGCGAAAGACCAATGAGCTTTTAAATCTTGGACAAAGTCTTTGTCACTCTGTTCTGGTCGCAACGATATTAGCAGGAGTGGCTCAGGCTGCATTGGTCGTGGGTGCGTGTTTGCTCGCGGGCATTGACCTCCATACTGTCGCTCTCATCGGATTAATTTCATTTATGGCCTCGTTCCTTCCGTTGATTGGCAACGCTCCAGTTACTGCGGGGCTCATCCTTTACGCATTTGCAATTAACGATTCAACGAGTTTGGTGATCTTCGTGATTTCCGCTTTCTTGGTTTCAGTCGCCGATAACATCGTTCGACCTTTAGTGCTGAGTGATGGAGCGAAACTCCATCCGCTCGTCGCATTCGTGGCCGCATTTGGTGCTCTAGACGCAATTGGTTTCTACGGACTATTTATCGGTCCAGTGGTGGCGGGAATCTTCTTCTATTCACTTTCAATTGTTACGCGGTCAACTAAAGCTCGAACCTGAGTTTCTTCTCTGCTATAAGTTCTAAATGGCAGAACAGTTTCATCTAAAACCGACATTGGCCAAGTATGACTTAGTCGTCATCGGCTCTGGTCCGGGCGGGCAAAAAGCAGCGCTTCAAGCGGCAAAGCTCGGCCGCACTTCGGTAGTGATTGAAAAAGATCGAATGGGTGGAGCTTGCCTTCATACCGGAACCATTCCAAGCAAGACTCTCCGCGAGGCTGCGCTCGGCGAAACTCTCATCGATGTCAAAGGCCGCGATATTCACAACGCCGTGATGAACCGAACTCGTGCGGTGATTGAAGACGAAACAACGATTATCGAAAATCAGCTCTTTAGAAACAAAGTCGAATACATCGGTGGACTGGGTACATTCGTAGGACCGCACCGAGTTCAGATTCGAAATGCGGCCGGTATTTTTGAAATTGAGGGCGAATTTATTGTCATCGCGACAGGGACCCGTCCGCGAAGGCCCGAGGGATTTACTTTTGATAGTAAATACATTCATGACAGCGATTCGATTCTTGAAATGTCGACCCAGCCAAAGACAATGGCGGTTCTTGGAGCCGGAGTCATTGGCTGCGAGTACGCAAGTATTTATGCGCGTATGGGTGTGAAGGTTACATTAGTCGATCGCAAACCTGATTTATTGAAGTCAATCGACGACGAAATTACAGAGGCACTTCGTGCCGAGTTTACCAAATCTCACATTGAAATGGCTTTCGACGTTGATTACAAAAATGTTGAAGTTGTAAAGAGCGATGGCAAGCGCAAAGTGAAAATCGAGATGAAGCTTAATTCAGCTTCAAGTTTTGAAACTCGACATTTCGATACAGTACTTGTTTGCGTCGGTCGAGTCGGGAACGTTGAGCATCTAAATTTGGATGCCGCAGGAATCACAGATAAAAATGATCGCGGACTAATAGTCGTCAACTCGAATTACCAAACTTCGGTTCCGCATATCTATGCGGTCGGAGATATTATCGGCGCGCCGGCTCTTGCTGCTTCAAGCGCTGAACAAGGGCGACTTGCAGCACTTCATGCCTTCATGAAGGAGCCCGCGAGATTTCCGACTACTTTTCCCTATGGAATTTATACGATTCCAGAGATCTCTTCTGTCGGAGCCCAAGAAGTTGAGCTTAAATCGCGAAACATTAAATACGTAGTTGGCAGAGCTAACTACCGAGAGATCGCTCGCGGAAAAATTCTTGCAGATGAGCACGGGTTTTTAAAATTACTCGTCGATTGCCGCACGCAGCGTATCTTAGGCGTTCACGTTATTGGAACTGGCGCAACGGAGCTAGTTCATATCGGACAAACAGCCATGGCATTTGGAGCGACAATCAAATTCTTCGTCGATAATGTCTTCAATTATCCGACGCTCGCCGAAGCTTACAAAGTTGCGGCCTACAATGCTCTTAACAAAATTTCTAAGCTTGGCGAGATCGACTAACTCAAAGTTTAAGAGAGTTCGATACTATTTCAGTTACGTTCGTTGAAAGCCCTTTATGCGAAAGAATTCTTTCAAGCTGTACCTTTGCAAGATCTCTTCGTTTTGAATCAAACTTCTTCCATTGATTGAATGATGAAACAACTCGAGCCGCAACTTGCGGATTTCTTGAGTCGATATCCATCACACAGTCAGCAATAAATTTGTAAGATTCCCCAGTAGTCTCGTGGAACTGCGTATGATTGACCATCGCAAATGCAAACGGAAGACTGTAAATCTTGTTTGGATTAGTAATGTCAAAAACTGGATCGGTCATAAGTTTTCTTACGCGATCGAGTCCCCCGGCAAATGGGGCGGCAGCCTGAACTCCGAGCCACTTGTTAATCACGAGAGGCTCGTGTTTCCATTTCTCGTAGAACTCTGTCATCGCAGTAGTTCGCTCTGGGCTATCAACCGAATTAAGTGCGGCTAGAGCCCCGAGAGAATCGGTCATCGTCGGAGATGAGCGAAGTTGAGAGAGAGCTTGATCGCGATAAGTTCCGGTCTTTAAAAGACACAATAAACTTAACGCACGATTCTTCAAATCTCTGTCCGCTGAAGCGCCTGCAGAAATTTCGTCAGTCATCGAAGTTTGTAAATTCGAATAAACTTCTGCCAATTCATTTTCGTACTTCGACACAATCGCAAGTTGAAGTGCTCGTCGAGCAGCAAAAACTGCGTCTGGATTAATGTCGGTGATGAATTGATTGATGTAACTTGCTTCAGGCACTCCCAACATCAATGCCTTATAGGCCTTATCCATTTTTGGATCTCGAATGACAGCAGCGTAGGCGTTCACTAGAGGAGCAGGAACATGACTTGAATCAGCTTGCGCACCAAACTTGTTGATCAGCCCCAATATTGCTTGAGTACAAAGTTTTTGCGAGGCCTCCCAGCGCGAGAAAAAGTCTGAGTCATGCGCCATGATGAACGCTAGCTCCTCAGGAGTCTGTTCGTACTGAAGTCTTACTGGTGCCGAAAATCCTCGAAGCGCCGAGACAATTGGTTTTTCACCGATGCCTTTGAATTCAAAGGTCTGCTCTTGTTCTTTCAACTGAAGAACTTGAGTACCAATTAAATCTTCACCGCGGCTGTTGAGAAGCCCTAGTGCAAACGGGATATGGAATGGCTTTTTATTCTCGGTCTCTGGGGTCGGTCGGCAGCTTTGCGAGAGAGTAATACTGAAAGTTTTTGCAACGGCATTGAAATCTGTGCGAATTGCAACGGTCGGTACTCCAGCTTGGCTGTACCAATTTTTAAATTTTGAGAAATCAACATTGTTTGCATCGGCCATCGCAGAAACGAAATCATCAGTGGTTACCGCTTGACCGTCGTGACGTTCGAAATAAAGATCCATACCTTGTCTAAATCCGTGAGGACCAAGAATCGTATGAATCATTCGAATAACTTCGGCGCCCTTTTCGTAAACTGTCATCGTATAGAAGTTATCGATTGTTAAAAATGCAGACGGCCGAATCGGGTGAGCCATCGGTCCATCATCTTCGGCAAATTGATGGGTTCGAAGGCGAACGATGTCATTGATGCGATGAACAGCACGCGAACCCATATCGCCAGAGAACTGTTGATCGCGGAAAACAGTTAAGCCTTCTTTTAGCGAAAGCTGGAACCAGTCGCGACAAGTAATCCGGTTGCCTGTCCAATTATGAAAATATTCGTGACCGATGACAGCGAGAATGTTGTCGTAATCTGTATCGGTAGCTGTATCGGGCCGTGCGAGAACATAATTCGAGTTAAAAATGTTTAACCCTTTGTTCTCCATCGCTCCCATATTGAAATCGTCAGCAGCAACGATCATGAACAGATCGAGATCATACTCGCGCCCGAAAACTTCTTCATCCCAGCGCATAGATTCTTTTAATGACCACATGGCGTGCTTACATCGATCTTGATGTCCGTGCTTTGCAAAGATTTGCAAGTCTACTTTTCGTCCGGAGCGAGTTGTGAATGTATCCTCGAGCACTCCTAAGTCACCAGCGACCAACGCGAAGAGGTAGCAAGGCTTTGGCCATGGATCTTGCCACTTAGCAATGTGCCGTCCATTTTCCAAATCGCTTTTTGCGACAAGGTTTCCGTTCGAGAGCAAGAGCGGATACTTCTTTTTCTCGGCTTCGATTGTCACAGTGTATGTTGCTAACACATCTGGGCGATCGATGAAGTAAGTGATTTTTCGAAATCCTTCGGCTTCGCACTGAGTGCAGAACATCGATCCGGTTTTATAGAGTCCATCGAACGACAGATTCTTTTGAGGCAAACAGCGGGTAGAGATTTCTACTGTAAATTGATCAGCGTTGGCTTTTAAGTTCAAGCCAGTTTCAGTGAGCTCAAAAGCTTGCGAAAGAAGCTCTTGCCCATCAACCTTCACTCTCTCAAGTTCAATGTGTTCACCACTGAGCCTGAGCCACTCTGTTCGCTCCGTAGAAAGCGGATTTCGGCGAATTTTCATCGTGTTGCGAACAACTGTTAGCTCTTCGCCGAGATTAAAATAGAGTTCGACTGAATCAATCAAAAACTCAGATGGCTTGTAGTCCTTTAAGAAAACTTTTTTTGGCTCAACATCTGCTCTCATATCAACCTTCTTCGTCTAAAATATAAAATTTAAAATTTAATCGACTGAACTTTTTCCCATACGAGCGGATTCAAAAGATCTGACCCGATAAGGTAAACTGGATGTTCCGCTGACGATCCAGTTTTTTTATGTCTGACTTCTGACGGGAAATCACTCACACCACCATACTCTTCGACGTAAGCTTTGCGAACTGCCAAAGAGTTGCTTAGGAGAATACGTCCCACTTTTTGTTGATTTCGACGCATCGATTGTCGAGAAAACTCAAATGGGCTCATCACCTTGAGATCGGTTTTTGATTCAACCTTTTCAAACGTTTGATAACCAATTGTCCGCACATGTTTGTATTTGTGTCTTCCTGGCTCGCGCGAGGTGAAAACCAAATCAAACTCATCTTTTTCGAAATGACCTTCAAGCTCATTAAGATCCAAAACATTTACTTCGACCAAATGCACTTTAGTCATTGCAAAAAGCGAGTTGCATAAGCTGATTGCAAGATTTGAAAGGCCTTCCAAAGTTCCAACAGTTAGTTGGGTAATCTGAGTATCGCTTTGAAGTTCTTGAAGATCTGAGGTGAGTTTGCGTGAATTTCGAAAATAAACTTCGGCAATTTTAAATGCAACTGGTGTCCAGCCAGATTTTCTTGGGGCCGATCGATCTAGCAAGACTGTGTTGAGAGACGATTCAAGTTTAGAAACGATGCGTGACAGTTGAGGCTGACTCAGGCCCACATGATCGGCTGCCGCCGACAAATTCTTGTAGTGAATCGCTTTACTTAGTACAGATAGTTCCCAATGAAGATTGTCCATGACAAGAAGGTTAAAAGGCATGATGCCATGATGGCAAGAAGGTTAAAGGCAAGATGGCGAGAGTAGAGATGAAGCGCAAGAAAATTGGGTCGCTTGAGTGTATGGTGGCTCATCAGGGCGATGATCTTCCGACAGTAATTCTGTTTCATGGATATGGCGCAGACATGAATGATCTTGCTCCGCTTGCGGGTGCAATTCCCGGAGCGCCACGGGCAAACTGGGTTTTCCCCAATGGTCATATCGCAATTGAGATGGGTGGCTACGGCGAAGGCCGCGCTTGGTTTCCGCTTCGCATTGCCGAGATGCAGGCCGCGATGGCTCGAGGTGAGGGCGTTGATTTTTCTAAGGAGAGTCCTCCCGGTTTAAAACGCGCACGAGAATCTGCGCTCGAGTTAATCCGTGAGCTAAAAGTTCCAATGAATAAGTTGGTGATCGGTGGCTTTAGCCAAGGTGCAATTTTGGCTACTGATGTCGTCATGCATCTGCCTGAACCACCGGCAGGGCTAGCGATATTATCGGGGACCGTCGCAAATTCAGCGAACTGGGAACTCAAAGGTGCTGCGCACAAGGGCCTAAGATTTTTCATGTCCCACGGCAAGCACGATGAAATCCTTCCAATACAAGGTGCCGAAACTCTTCAACAATTACTGCTGAAGATTGGCTGGTCGGGAAAGCTTATGGGCTTCCACGGAGGTCATGGCATTCCGTCTGAGGTTCTAATTCAACTAGGTCAATTTTTACGGGTCGTCCTCTCGTAAAATGGCGGTCGTTTCAAAGTCCTCGACCTTCCTCTGTAGCCAATTTTTTGCGCGAAATACTTTGAAGGCGCCGTTAATAACGTGTTAAACCCGAAAGTAGGCGCTTGAGCGAGTCTGAGCATTGGGCTTACTCGGAATCAGGCGTGATTTTTTAGGAGTTCTCATGGCTAAGAAGTTATACGTTGGCAATCTTCCGTTCACAGTAACTGAAGAAAGTCTCAACCAGAAGTTCGCAGAATTCGGTGCGGTTACATCTGCAAAGATCATCACAGATCGCGACACAGGTCGAAGCAAAGGCTTCGGATTTGTTGAGATGGATGACGACGCGGGTGCAGACAAAGCAATCAACACTTTAAACGGTGGAGATTTCGGCGGACGCGCAATGATCGTTTCTGAAGCTCGTCCACAAGAGCCTCGCACTGGTGGCGGTGGCGGCGGATTCCGTGGTGGTCGCGGTGGCGGCGGCGGTGGTGGCGGAGGATACGGCGGCGGTGGCGGTCGTGGTGGTGGCGGCGGACGTGGCGGCGGAGATCGCGGCGGCGGCGGCGGCTGGTAGTAGCTTCCTCATTTATAAATTAATTTTGATTCGAAGGCCCTTCAGAAATGAGGGGCCTTTTTTTGCTACTAAAATCTTTTGCACTCAACCCAAAACAGAGCACGTTCCGCGTACCCAATTTGTGGATTGTAAAACGATAGTTCGCCCTCGAGTTTGGAAGTATTTAAGATTAAAGATCCGTCTTCGCCATCATTGGCGCACGTAACATCGACAATCGATTGCTGATTGTGAGTTGAGCTTTTCCATTTTGCCAGATGACAACCGCGGACTGTTTCGAGCTCGGTGTAATCAGAAGCACCGGGATGTTTTCTCTTCCACCTAATATGGCTTGCTGCAGTCTTGTTATCGCGCAGCTCAACAACAAAAATGTCATCATAGTCCGCTTTTTGATAACCCTCAGTGTCCTTAATCACGCATTGAAAATTGGATCCCAATTCACTTTCGGCGGACAGGCTATGGAGTGCCTGACTTGCAGGAGCTTGGACTGATACCAATAATATAAAGATCAATAAGATTTTTTTCATCGCTGTTCTCTTTCGACTGTCAGTTGTGGTTGGCGGACCTTACGCATTCCTCTCAAAATGCGGTAATGCCTAGGTCGAAACTTGGTATGCGTTTAGAGAATGACAGTTTTAGTATTCATTTAATAAATAGCTAATTGATTAGTATTCATTATAGTATTTTTAACTCCTGGGCTAAAACCCGGTTCGAAACATCGAATCGAAGGGTGAATTATGAAATCAATTTTACTAGCAGCGGCAACGGTTCTTTTAACTCCGTCTGCATGGGCACATAAATCGGTTTGCATATCGCAAACGGGCCAACCTCAGTTAACAGTTGTTCTTGAGTCCGAAAAAGAGCTTCGGTATCCGAGCGATGGATTTCGCTACGCATACTCAATCGCCGTTTACAAACAGGGCGCAACGTATCCGCAAGTTGAAGCACTTGGTGTGGCTGAAGTAGAAGATGTTTCCTTTAGTTTTGCATCTGATGACAAAAAAATTCGCTTTCAAATGTATCTCGATGAATTTGATCAGAGCACATTAATGATCGAAGGCAGTTCAGACGTATCAATGACGTGCTACTAAAAATTTCAAACAAACTATTTATATAATAAGGAGTTCTAATATGAACAAAATTGCAGTTCTCATCGCGGCCCTCACTCTCGCACTTACTCAAAATGCATCGGCACTTGATTGCACATCAGAAGGGTGGGAAGAAGCGACACCAATTTTAGTTCTGACTGCAGAGCCAATTTTTAAAGATGGACAGCTTGTAGCTCTTAATCGTCTCAATATTTCCTACGCTGGTCCGCAAACTGAAGTAGTTGCAAAAGGCGAAGAAGAAATGACGAATGTTGAGATTCAAACGTTATGGGCCGATTCATCGTACAAACCAAGAAACAAAAAAGACAGCGTGCGATTTAATCTAGGTGGTTCAATGGAGTGGGAGAGCGAAAACTTCGGCGGCATTGTTCACGCGCTCATCTTGCCAAAAAGCCAAGACAAAATCACTGGTGAGTTTAAAGCGGTTCTTGTTGCTAGCGACGACCCTTACCACAATCAAATCGGCACTTATTACAAACTGATCTGTACCGAGTAGATCTTTTTCGCGATCATAAGGCGTTTGCTTCGCAGATCAGTAACGACTAAGCTCGGCAGTGATGAGCAACCTTGGCAGCGCAATTAAAAAGTGGTTCTTCTTTCTTCCGAATGTAATTCGAGATTTCGGCGTTCTTTTAAAAGACGCCGACATTCGTTTGTTGGCGTCGGCTCTTGCATTTACAACTTTAATTTCTTTGGTTCCATTGCTCGCAGTGAGCTTGAGTGTCTTTCACTCCTTCGGTGGGTTTGAATTTCTCCTAAAAAAAGTTGAACCGTTTTTTCTTCAAAATTTAATTCCAGCTTCGGGCGCAGATATTACCTCGGCTATCCGCGGGGCAATCCAGCGAGTTCATTCAGGCGCACTCGGTTTTTGGGGAGTCGTTGGCTTAATGTTGGCGTCGACCAAAATGTGTTTTGATATTGAACGATCTGTTCAAAAAGTTTGGGAGCTTCCGTCGCGAAAGAAATTTGCCGGAAGACTGTTCGTCTATTGGATGGTGATGTTTTCAGTTCCGGTGATCATCGGAGTCATACTTGGATTGGTTGGTGCCAAAGACCTTGCGTTCTACAAACACATTCCGAAGTGGACGATCAGCTTTGTCCTACTTTTCACGGGACTGTTTGCCACTTATACTTACATGCCAGCGGTAAAAGTGGTCAAAATGTGGGCCGCAGTCAGTGCAGCTCTAACGGCTTCTTCAATTTTATTTTTACAGATCAGTTATGTCGGCATTACTCGCGAGCTGATTTCGTACAATAAAGTCTACGGAAGTTTAGTCTCGATTCCGTTCTTCCTGATCTGGCTCTTTCTCGTCTGGTGGATGTTCCTCATCGGTGCGGGTCTTTGCGCAAGTCTACAATCCCGCTCCAACCGATAACCCATTGGTAGCTGCTACCAGAGTGTAGCAAGGGTGCGTCATCTTACTCGGTAAGGCGCTTGTCTCGAGCAACAATCGTTGTCACAATTTTCGAGTTAACGATTTCAGTTTTTAAAGCAACTATTTGTCTTTTGGGGAGGATTTTCGATGTTCAATTTACGTCAACTAGCAGCACTAGTTGTTACAACTGCAATCGGTGCATCTGCATTTGCAGCAGGTTACGAGAAAAATATCATGTGGTCAGGCCGTCACGCAGGACCTGCGGGCACTGGCGCTGCATGGGCATCGGGACCTGAAGCACTTTACTACAACCCAGCGGGAATCGTAACTACTGAAGGCAGCAGATCTCTCGACTTAAATGCGTCTCTAGTAACGTCGCAGTTCAAAGCACCAACAACGACAGCCAATCAAACAGAAACGGCTGAACGTGAATATTACTTGGTACCGGGCTTTTTCTACGGTTCAACTCCAAGCAGTAAGTTTGGTTACGCAGCTGGCTTGTATGCAGCGGGCGGATCACGAGCTCACTATGGAAATATGAATGTTGGCGTAGCAGGATTCACACCGACTTTAAAATCTGAAATTGAAGCAGTCGAACTTTCAATTGGTGGCGCTTACAAATTGTCGAAAGACATCAAGTTAGGTGCGGGCTATCGCTTCGGCATGGTGAAAGCTGCATTCTCGTCAGTAGACATCGTGGCTGTAGGTACAACTCGGTCGGTACTGAACGTTGATGATTTAGAAGGTCACCAACATGGTTTCCGAGTTGGAGCTCAGTGGATACCAGAAGATAAAAACTTTGGTGCAGGTATTTCTTACCGTTCACCAATGGCATTGTCGTTAGGCGGAACAACAACCGGTCAAATTCGTGGAACTGTAAACGGAGATTTCTCACCTACTGCAACCACAGTAAAGACGATGTTCCCGGCGCAAATCACTACCGGCGCGTTTTGGGATGTTGTTCCTGAAGTATGGCGTGCACACGTTGAACACGTTTATACTCAGTACTCAAAAAACCAAAAGCTCGTGATCGATGGTTTACTCACCAACCCGCTCACAGCTACAACTTCTGATATCCCAGACATCCAGCAGCGCTGGCGTGACCAGCACAATATTCGTTTAGCTGGTGAGTTCATGCGCACAAAATATCCGATTCGCTTCGGTTATGTTTGGAGTTCGGGAGTTGAAAATCCAGACTACGCCCGCGCAGTTTTCGCAGCACCTGGCCAGGCTCATACATTTACGCTCGGCACTGGTCGTGGAAGTGAAAAAATCGATTACAACATTGCGGCTGAGTATATCTTTGTTGATAAGACTGCCAACCCCGTCACATCGGGAATTGGATCACGTGGTGGAGACTATAGCACCTCTGCGATCGCACTTCACACTGGTGTGACGTACAAATTCTAATGATGAATCGAAGAGCGCTTACAAAAATTTTATTAGTAGGCGCTCTCTTCGGAACTGTGAGCTGTTCGGAGCTTGCAGGAACTGGAGAGTTAGTCACTATTCCTCAAGTGTCATTCACGTGTTCGGCAGGCAACTGCGGTGGCGCCGGCACTGAAAATCTCTTTCGTGTTATCTATTCTACTTTCGGTTGTAACAACGCAGACACTGAAAGCTTCAACGCAAAACGAATTAAGACCGGCTATCTATCTTGTACTGGCGCTTCATGCAGCGGCTCGACCTCGGGTGCCTGGGTAGACGATCAGGGAGCAGACACCACGTTAATTCCTGCAGACAGCTATACGATTTGTATCGTGGTTTTCAGAGACTCAACTTTTCAGGGTGGTGCGACTACAGACGACGCCTATGCCGAAGAGAATGTCGTGGTCAACAGCTCAAGCCCTCCCTTTAGCATTACAAGTTTCACTAACGGTGTTCCCTAAATTAGTCTAGGAAACTGCCCTTCGGGCCGATCTTGTGCGAAACTCTCTTCATGATTCATGTTGCTAGAAAAGCTACGACAGTTGGTGGGTTACTTGGTATTTACGCTGGGCACGCGCTGATTGCACGTACTCTCATTAAAGATCGCAAAACGCGTCTTCAGTATTTCAATCGGACAGTTTCAAGTTACACGAAAAAAGTTCTTCAAACGATCAATTGCGAAATCGCAACTCCTGGATTTGATCCGAAGATGTTTGAAAACGAAAATTTTCTTATTATTTCAAATCACCTTTCGTATTTAGATGTGTTGATCACTTCGTCAATTTTGCCTTCATGTTTTGTGACGTCGGTTGATTTAGGCGAGTCAAAATTTCTTGGAACACTAGCTGAACTTGGCGGAGCTTTGTTTGTTGAGAGAAGACACCGCGGAATGATCGAACAAGACACAAAAAATCTTTCTCAAACTTTGAAGGATGGATTTAATCTTGTGCTTTACCCAGAGGGCACAAGCATGAACGGCGAGAGAGTCATGCCATTTAAGAAATCTCTCTTGATGTCGGCGGTTCAGGCGCAGAAGAATATTTTGCCCATCTGTATTAAGTATCTCGAAGTTGATGGCGAGCCATTGACTCTTAAAAATCGCGATCGCGTTTGCTGGTATGGTGACATTCCATTTGGAGTTCATGCCGCAAACATGATGAAGACCAAGCACCTAAAAGTTGAAGTGCAGTTTTTAGATGTAATTAAAGTTACGCCGGAATCAACGCGACATGAGTTAGCAGATAGGGCGCAGGCAGCAATTACTGCAGCGTACGGAAATCCACTAAAACTTTAGCAAAAGAATTTAGAAATTAAATCCGACCATCGCCCGAGCGTAAACTCCGCTCATATCAACTTTTACAGGTTCGCCGGCATTAGTAACTGTTGCACCAGTTGAACTCTTTAAATCACCAAGGGGCGCGATTAAGTATCCGCCTTCAACTCCAGCCATTAAAAAACCAAACTTCATTCCGCCTTCAAGGCCAATTGATCCCGAAAGACTGCTTGAAGCTTTACGGTTGAGTGCGTCTTTAAATTCATTGCTCACGCCAACAGTTGCAACCATTCCAAGGTACGCCACTGTGTCGACGAAGCGTTTGTTGAGAAGCACAGAAATCCGGTCGTAGGTAACTTCACTTGAAGTCACTACGCCGTCTTTTTTTACGGCCCACTTCTCATATCGTGCACCGATGTTGATCGGCATGATCGCAGAATTGAGAAGTAGATCTGCGGTTAATCCATTTAAGTCTTTTGCCGGTTCGTAGAGAGTATTGAAGTCGTTATAGCTCTTAGGATTTGAATTAAGAATTGAGTAACCGACCTTGAGTTCCATGAAGGCATTGGCAGTCGAGGAAACTGTGAGACCTAAAATTAAGAGTGAGAGTAGACGAATCTTCATTTGGACCTCCGTGGACTCTTTTATTAAAACATAGCAGTTCATTGGTTCGCATCTGACTTCAGGCTAGTGGCTGCCGAAACTAGTCTGTATAACTTTTTTGCAAGACCTGGATTTTAGTAAGTTCGTTGTAAATAGAAATTGGATCAATCAACTCCATGCTTGGGGCCGAAATCGCTTTCACTCGATCGCCTTTTGGCCCCCAGCGATCAATGCTTTCAACTTTGATCGGACTAAAAAGTCCGAGAGTCGGAACGCCGAGTGATGCGGCTAAATGTAGAACACCTGTGCTTGGTGCTAAAACTGCAGCTGCACCATGAAGAACCCAAAGAAGTTCTGATCCAGAAAATTCTCCGTCGAGAAATCTGATTCGCGGACTGTTTTGGAGTGCGCTCTTTAGTGGCGCAAGATATTCGGCGTCAGCTTTTGTGCCGGTGATTACAACTTCTGAAGTGTGAGAGATTTTTTGAATCAACTCTAGGTAATGGGAAGTTGGCCAATTGAGTGCTGAGCCTCCCATGCCTGGGTGAACAACAATGTAATGATGAGGCAAGAGGGCGCGTTTTTTCGGATCAATCGATTTCGGCCAGTTAAGTTTGAGATAAGGAACTGAGGGCGTGCCTTCAAAAACTTGCCTCGCAAGCTCGTAGTTGTAGTCGAGTTCGTGCATTGCGACCTGGCTTCGTCGCTGTCGTAAACCTCGGTTCAAGAACAGGTAAGAGTGCCACTGGCTCTTATTGCCGACACGAATGGGGATTCTGGCGGCCCAAATGAGCGCATTTACCCACCAAGGTGCATGAAAAACGAGCGCCGCATCGTAACGTTTTCTGTGTAGGAAAAAGAGCAGCTGAAACCATTGCCTAAACCCAATTTTACGTGAGATTTCTAGGCACGCTCGAGGCGGGTTAGAATGTTGCGCTACAAAGCCCAAACCTTGTGGGATCCACCAATCGACTTCTGCTCCCGAGAGACTAGCCAATTGGTCAGTGGGGAGAGTAAGAACGAGGTCTCCCATTCGGTCGATCCGGATAAATAAAGCTCGACGAACGGTATTCTGCATTGAGAGCAGCTTATCGGACAGACCTTAGGCTCTCAAGCCTTAGGGTCAACAATGGTCGGGGGCGGATTGAAAAATGATTCGTTGAGCCTAGACTGAAGAGGTCCCAAATACCGTGGGGGCCTTATCTAGGATGGATAAGTGTTGATCCAGGAGGATGTTATTCGGCAGCCAAAAAAATTATTCAGCATGAGAGCCTACACTTTGGCGGCTGCTGCGTTAGTGCTTGTGATTTCACTCACGAGTTGCGGGATTGCGCTCAACGAAGGCAATGGAAATCCTGACCTAACGCTAAAGCTAAACGATGGCGGCACTGATTGCATTGAGCACTCACTCCCTAAAATCGAACGTTATTTTAAAGGTGTAGCAACTTCTCAGGAAACTCAAGAGAGCTGGGCATGCTTAAGCCTTGCGCTTGAGGTGTTTAGTGAAAATGTTAAAGGCCAGAACGCTGGTTACTACACTCCCGAAGAACTTCGTACGTTTCTTCAGACTTACTTCTTAGGACACATCAAACTTACAGATGGGTTCTTAGAAGAGGCGTTTCGATTAAAACAAATCGTTCTTGGCGGTGACCGTCGCCAGTTAACAAAAGCAGAAATCGTTCGAACCCAAGATGCAATTCAGTTGCTTCGCGGCGAGACGGTTCGATTGCTCCCGCACTTAAGAATCGTCCTTCGAAAAACAGAGGCTGGTTCTCCTGAAGCGAGCAGTGAAAATATTCAAGCAGCTAAAGCCGCGCTGAATGGGATGACGAGTGTTCTTGGTCAGATCTTTGATTACACCGATAACGTTTACACTCAAGAGCACGCAAAGGCGATGTTGCAAGAGTTGCAAGCGTTGTTTGCTCAAAGCGGGTCATCTTGGACGGGACCTGCAGTAGCGATCGAGCACTTAGATAGTTTCTTTGTATTTAAATCGTTCTTGCTCGACGGAACTGACACAGTCATTTTCCAAAAAGAGTGGGGAAAAATTCTTGGACTTGTTTCTCAGCTTTACGGCTCCTACTTGCAGTATGAATACTTAGTAAAGCCATCTAAAGACTTGTTGCATGGTGCCGGCTTAAAGCACTTTCAGACGTTGCTAAATGAAGGCTTCGGAGTTCTTCAAAACGCAATTAATAATAAATCTTTAAAAGTAATTCCTTTCGAAACTTTAGATCGAGTTGTTGAGCAACTCTATTTCTTGAAAGTGATCGGT
Source organism: uncultured Bdellovibrionales bacterium (assembly GCA_964543475.1). Classification (GTDB taxonomy): domain Bacteria; phylum Bdellovibrionota; class Bdellovibrionia; order Bdellovibrionales; family JAMPXM01; genus JAYSYM01. The sequence goes on from CAZIYJ010000007.1 coordinate 29,104, forward strand.
CCTGATTTCATGCAGGACAATACGCTTAAAGGTTTATTCCGCACTGTGATTGGCAAAGTATATCAGCCAGCAGTGAATGGAGTTCGTCCTATTGCTAGCGGCCTTGATACATCTGCACTCGATTTAATGCGTAAAGATTTCTACGGCTTTGCCGAAATGCAATCGGTTTACGACAGCATTGATTCAGAAATTAGATCAAAGGGAGAAGTCCTTACTTATCAAACCCTAAAAGATAAATGGCCATCAAAGGGTAATCGGGCGGATCATTTAAATCAGATTAGTGCTCTGCTCAATCAACGTAAGCCGCAGATGTGGGACGATCAGTTTAGAGTGGTTTACGACGACAGCGCCTTCGCTCTTCCAATGACGCCCCTAAAATTTACCGAGTTGAATTGGCGAAGAATGTTAATTTTCATTCTCGCTCGCGGTTACGCTGAAACTGGTGAAACTGTTGAAGTTACTGGTTTGCGCCCATCTGAAGACTTTCAGTCGCTTTACTGGGACTTCCGATTGCTTGCACACGAGCTTGAATTCTTAGACAAAAATGACACTGATATTTGGCAATCAACTGCTGACGAATCGATGATCTTCTTTTTAGCTTCAGACGGAAAGCGTCCGGTTTCGATTGCAGAAGGCTACGACTTCTTAGGACTCGCATTGGCGGCTGGTAAAATCAGTTCTCCGATCTACAAGGATATGCGTGATGAGTGTAAGCATACTGGCGAAATTGATGCTTTCGGCCAGCCGCTCATCGAGGTCGAATGTTACCGCAAAATGCTTTTTAGCAACTTCGCAAAGTATTTTGATGCACTTCCAGGGTGGGCAACAGCTGTATCAAAACTAAATGCCGAGAAGCTTGAGAAGTTCAAATCGAATCTCGAGTACGTCACTCTCACTAACCTTAAAAATTTAGAGTTGGGTGTAAAGTCTGGTGACCTAGGTACAACTGTCTCTGTGTTCCAATACGGTGAATCGATTTTTTGGCGATTTGATACGAGCAAAGATGGAAAACTTAATCTAAATGAAAGTTTAGAAGCATTTCCGATCTTCCATGATTTCTTGGCAGACGCTGCGAAGGAAGATGGATTGACGAGTGAGTCTGACTTACGAGCATTGTTCACTTATCTCTTGCGCTATAAAAGAACGCCGCAAACACTTTTGCAAAAAGCTGAATTTTTGTGGTGGAAAATGAACAAGAGCAGCTGGAAGTACGAAGTTGCGAGAACAGACGTGATCGATATTATCGCTGCAATGAAATTGAATTCGGAGAAAAAAGATAAAGCTTCTCCGCCACCAGAAGAGCCAACTGGCGTTCCAGCCGAAGAAAATAATTCTTCGGGAAACTCGATTGCTGACTACTCTTTTTTCAATTAATTAACTTCGAGGTCGATCAACACGACCTCGGGAAATTCCTTGTGAATCTTTGCTTCGAGCTGGTTGATCGTTCGGCCAACAAGGCGAACCATTCGCTCTGAAGTTTCAAATAAAATGTAGGCTGGATCTTCTCCGTCTCGAATTTTTTCGGCGTCACGGTTAATGACTTCGCGATCAATTAAAATTCCGCCGTGGAATTCGACTTCGAGTGAAAGACGTAATCTTCCGGGTGCAAGCACTGAAGTTTTTAAACTTGTGACGCGCTCAACTTTTTCGTCGGACTCAACAAACTCGCGAATTTCGGATTCGATGTCTAAGCCTGCAGAGACACCCATTAGTATTCGGCCGTTGAGAATCGCAAGGACAATCGCCATGATACCGAGTAAAAATCCGATCAGGATAGACGCAATTGCATCAGGTACATGAGAGCCAGTGTAATAAGAGAGAGAAATACCAACTAAGGCAAACAGAACCCCGAGTACGGCGATTGAATCTTCGAAGAGAACACCAATTGTGGTCGGATCATTCCCGTGTCGAACGAATTCACCAAACGTGCTATCGCCTTTGAGTTCTTTTACGCTTCGATATGCGACAAGTAGTGAGTAGCCTTCGACGACAAATGCAAAAACAAGCACTAAAATTAGAATGAGTGGTTCTTCGGTTTGCTGATCACTCGGTGAAATTAGCTGAGATAAACCATGGTAAGTTGTAACTCCGAAGCCTACGAAGAAAATTCCCACCGCTGAGATTAAGTTCCAGATGTATCGCGCTTGTCCTTTTCCGAAGGGGTATAACTTAGTCGGTTGCGACGATGAACCGTGCTTGATTCCGACATACAACAGAAATTGGTTGCAGACGTCGGCAAGCGAGTGAATTGTTTCTGCGAGCATCGATGGACTTGGCGAGAAAAGCCAAGCCCCGAATTTAGCCAACGTGACTAAAAAGTTAGATGTAACCGCAGCGATGACGGCTCTTAGCGAGGCGTCCTGATTTTTTGACATGGCGTTAATTATTGCATGGGCGAATGGTCAACTACAAGCGGTTCTATGTCTGTAGCCAAGAGGTTGTAGACTCCCTGTAGGCACTGAAGAGTCCCTCGAATAACCATCAATGGATTTTCCAGGATCACCATTCGATATTTTTCATAAATCTCAGGCTTGATGATCACTTGAAACAGTCCAGTCTCGTCTTCAACACTCAAGAAGCAAACTCCCTTAGCGGTTGGAGGCTTTTGCAGAAGACTTAAAAGTCCGGCCATCACGACAGTTGTTTTATGCCGAAGATTCGGAAGTTCATTGGCGCGAGTCAGGCGTGGCGTTCGCATCGTATAGCGGGCTTGAAGATTCTTTCGCAAAATTGCGAGAGGATGAGTTTCGATTGAGAAACCTTTGCTGCTGTACTCTCGCTGAATAGTCTCCCAAGAGGATTCGCGAGGTAAAAGCATTAACTCCTGCTGTTCATTTTCTTGGTTGAGTTGTGGCGCTTGAGCATAAGTTAAACTTGTTTGATCGAGATCAAAACTTTGCAACGTCCATAAAGCTTCACGGGCTTCGATTCCAAAACAACTTAAAGCTCCGGCACTTCCGAGTCTGATTAAAGCTGCACGAGGAAGCTTTGTGCGCTCAACAAAATCTCTCAGGCTTTTAAACTCACCACCTGTTTTACGTGCCTCAACAATGCGTTGAGCAAACAATTTTGAAAAACCATGCATCGATCTAAACCCTACTCGGACGTCATGGAAGTTTTGTTTTTGGGGCGTATTCTGTGGATAAGTCTTTGGAGAAAGTGGATAACCACCGGATTTTTCAAGGCTTTTTGAAGAATGTGTTAGAATCTTGTGAGGATTTGTACAAGAATCTGAGGACCCCTTCAGTTCTAACCTCTCCGTTAAAAAGTAGTCCCAATCTGAAAATTGCACGTCTAATGCTGAAAACTTAACCCCGTGTCTTTGGGCATCCGAGATGAGATTTCGGGGTGAGTAGAAGCCCATTGGTTGGCTGTTAAGAAGTGCAGTGGCAAAAACATCAGGGTGGTGACACTTCAAATAGCAGCTCGCATACGTGATCAGAGCAAAGCTTGCCGCGTGGCTCTCTGGAAATCCGTATGACGCAAAACCTTGAATGGTTTTAAAAATTGTTTCTGCATATTTCGCATCGATACCTTGTGAGAGCATTCCGTTGATCACTCGAAGTCGCAAACCTTCCATGGTGGTTGGTCTCGTCCATGCTGAAGACATGATTCGTCGGAGTTCGTCAGCTTCGCCGGGAGAAAATCCTGCAACATCAATTGCGATTTGCATGATTTGCTCCTGGAAAATTGGGACACCACAAGTTTTTGCCAAAATTGGCTTAAGTGGTTCTGGAATAAAATAATTTTTTTCAATTCCTCTGCGGCGTTTGATAAACGGATGCACCATTCCACCTTGCAGAGGGCCTGGTCGTACAATCGCAACTTCAATGACTAGATCATAATAAGTTTCTGGCCTGAGGCGGGGAAGCAAAGACATCTGCGCACGTGATTCAATTTGAAAGACACCAACCGTGTCGGCTTTCTGAATCATTGCGTAGGTTGGTTTATCTTCATGCGGAATTTGCGCAAGGTTCCAGTCAATGCCTTTAAATTCGCGAAGCATATGGAGTGATTTACTAAGCGCCGTGAGCATTCCAAGACTTAAGAAATCGATCTTCATCATCTTTAGAACTTCAATATCATCTTTGTTCCATTGAATGACGTAGCGATCGGTCATCGACGCCTTTTCAATTGGAACAATATTAATAAGATTCTCGTCGGCAATGACAAAGCCACCTGAGTGAATACCAAGGTGGCGCGGAAAACCCTGAAGCTCAATTGAGAGTTCTAAGATCTGTTGAAACAAAGCGGGTGAGAGGCCAATCTTTTTAACTGAGTTCGGGTCAGCAATTAAGCGCGAGATACCTTCGCGGCCCATATGCTTGATGAGCTTGTTAATTTGTGTGAGCTCAAGTCCAAACACTTTTGAGACTTCTCGCACGGCTAAACGCGAACGATAGCAAATCACAGTGCAAACCATTGCAGCTCTTTGCGGACCATACCTGCGATAGATCTCTTGAATGACTTCTTCTCTTCGTTCATGTTCAAAATCGATATCAATGTCAGGTGGCTCGCCACGTTCGCGAGAAATAAATCGACCAAATAGTAGCTTGAGAGCAACGGGGTCAATGTTGGTCAATCCAAGTGTGTAACAAACAATTGAGTTGGCCGCAGAGCCTCGACCTTGAAAGAGAATCTTTCTTTCCTTTGCCCAGGCGCAGATGTCCCACAAAGTTAAAAAATAATCTTCGTATTCAAGCTCTTGAATAAGTGAGAGTTCTTCTTCCAAAATTTCAAAAGCGCGCTTAGGTGGAGCATCGCCGTATCGCCATTTCATTCCCTGTAGCGCAAGCTCACGTAAATATTCTGGCGCGGTCTTTTCTTTTGGCAACCATTCGCGTGGATATCGATAGCGCAGCTCATTTAAATTAAATTGCAGGCGTGCTGCAATCTCAGATGTCCTAAGAAGCGCATCAGGACGCTCTTTCCAGAGCATGGCTAAATGAGAAACCGGACGCAAATACCGTTCGCTGTTGGCGAGCAGAGCCGTATTTGAATCTTGCAAAGTGGTCTTATGAAGAACGCAGGTTAAAACGTCGTGAAGCTTTTTGCGATTTGGCGAATGGAACAAAGGTTTTTGAGTCGCAAAGATGGGTATGGCAAGGTCACTTTCGATATCAAGGGCCTCTTGATAGTGTTGAATTGCACTCCAGGTTAAATCTTTGCAGACGGGTAGATAAACCCGATCTTTAAAGGCGTGCTTAATTTTAATTAGCGTTTCTTTATTCCAAGGCGGAAGTGGAAAAGCGATAACATCTTCACAAGCATCTTCTAAAATCTCTTCAAGTTTCACTGAAATATGAGCTTTGTCGGCTCGACGCTTAGAAGTTGTAAGTAAGCGTGAAAGGCGGATGTACCCACCTTTGTTCATCGGGAGCAAAGTTATTGGCGAAGCATCGATCGGAGTGAGCTCGACACCAAACAGATAACGAAAGTGATCGTTTGGTGTCCGAGAGCCTAAGTGAGAGCTTTCAAAGTTCGAGGGATGAAAGGCGGCTTGATATCCGCGAACAATGCCGTAGAAGCCATTGCTGTCACAGATAGCAATACCGCCATAATCCAAGTCGCGAGCGCGTTCGACCATCTCTTGCGGATGAGAGGCTCCCTGTAGAAATGAAAAGTTACTCTTCGCAAGTAATTCATAATAATCGACCCTATGTTGTGGCGATAAGGTCGATGAAGACGAAAGCGAAGAGGAACGCGAATGAAACGCAGGCAACGTATAAGACTTTTTGTGTTTCATAATCCTTCCGGCTACGTCGGGCTGCTCTTAAGCTTCGTACGTAATCTTCAAACCCTTTTCCTCCGGCTAAATATTCGAAGGTGAGAGTTTCAATTTTTGCCTCTAAACTCATTGGTGCTTTCATGTGTCCGTCCTTGTTGAAGTTAGTCGAAATAACCATGTAGATAATATTTTTCACTCTTTTCGGCTGTCGTACTTTTGTAGATCCAGAGGCACTGTCCCTCGTCATTGATTGCAAAATAATAATCCCGACAACCTGAAGCGCCGTTGGGTGGGTCCCACCAATCTAATTGAATCCTTTCCAGAGGATTTCGCGAAAGCAGGTGCATCCGCGAAACCTCTGTTGAGGTGAGGGACCTCGGGTTTTTTAAAAGTCTCGTTGGGCGAGGAGATTCTAAAATCTTCTCGCTATAAGAAGGAAGCGGCTGAAGTTGCGCAAAGCCAGCTTCACTCACCGAGGTTGCAGTTTCTGGTCGCGAAGCTTCTTCGTGATAAACTTTTACCGGGCTGTTAACCGCAGCGAATGTTTTTTCTGGTAAGAGGGTTGAGTAAACTTCAAAAAGCCCTGCTTTCACTTCTGCTTGTTTCAAAATACTTAAAAGCTGATCAAGACGCTCTTCGGCGGTTGTGCGTGGCTCAAAGAAATCAAGCTGACGAGAATTCTCGGGGCACGGAACAATCTCAACTTCAAAATCACGAATTGGATTTTGCAGATCAATGTTTTCGAGTTTGTTCTCAAGCAAAGACATGAACAAAGAGAGATCTCGGCTTGGCTTGTTGGGTTCTAATTCAATTTTATGATTAACACCTGAATATTCGCATCGCAGATGCAAAACTAATTTTTGAGCATAAAGTCTGCGGCTTTGAAGGCGTGCAAACAAAAACTCAGCTGCTTTATTTGTTTGATGTAAGAGCAGCGGCAAAAGACCAACTGGAAAATCTAAGTACACATATTCTTGCAGAGTCTCAGTTGGCTCTAGAGGTGAAATAACTTGTTTTTCTAAAACACGAATTCTTCTCCAGAGAGTGGCGCCTGTATCGCCCCAACGTTCTTTAAAAGACATGTAGCTAAATTTTTTAAGTTCACCAATTTCGTTTAAACCAAGAAGTTTAAAAAATCGGATAAGTTGCTCAACTGCATGCGGCTTGGCCCACGGTTTCAATCCTTCTAGATGGAGGAGGAGAGGAAGAGAGAGGTGCTGCAAGGTTTCCCTCTCTCTTCCCGGATGGCAAATTTGGTGGGCCAAAGAACCAACCAGCGACGAGCACGCAATCGCATTCGCACCGGCTGGAGTATCAGAGATCGCAGCTTGTACTTTGAAGCTAAGTTCTGTGGTGAGTGCTACGACTTCGTCTAATAAAGCTTTCTCGCCACCAAAGAGGTGAGAGGTTGAGCCAATATCGACGAAGATAAAATTAGGTGCTCTAAATTGAACACGCGGACTAAATCGCAAAAAAACTTCTGCAAGACTTGGCTTAAGCTTCGCCTCAGCTATCTTGTTCAGTGGTTGGAGAATAAGGCAAAGCGCTCGGCTCATATTCACAGTCGGGTTTCTTACTAGGCCTGATCCCGATGTCGATACGGTTACTGGTGTGGAGTGTGAATTGAGCATATGACAGCCTCCTCGAAATTGACTGTGGTGTAGGTCTATGAAGCGCGCGTTCGATGAGAATTTCGGACTTTTTAAAATTTAAAATCAAAGAGTAAAGCGAACTTCTCTGGTTGTGTTTTTGCGAGCGAGGGTTTTGCGACAAAAGTACCAGCGAAGTATTCAACGCTCGTGCTTGAGTCTTTAGTTTCTGTAATTGATGCTCGCGCAAAGTCACATCACCTAAGTCACAGCCAATTAAATCGAAAATCGACGAAGACATGAGTTCTTGAATGAGCCACAAAACTTTTTCATGCTCTTGTGGAGACTCAACAATTAACAACTTGGTTAAATCGATCTTCTTTTGTTTCAGTGGAACAGGAAAAAGTTGTGCTTCACCACTGACCCACGCCGCCCATTTCCCTTGTGAAATTACGTTCATCGCAGCTTCAATCCATGCTGAAGTTGCACCTTGGCCAAGTTTTCCAGTGAAAAGACTTAAAGCACCTTTAGGGATTCCATTCCATATTAAGTAATCATCGATCTGCGAAATTCCGGTCGGCCACCCTTGAGGTGCTCGAACATTTTCTTGATCAACAAATGCAGTTGGCATTTCTGCTGCCAGTGCATCTTTTACCTGCTGCGCCCGATTTTTCACGTAGTAATCCCTTTACCTGCAAACACCTTGCAGACACGTAGTTCGTTAAAATTTAAAAAGCGGCTTTAGAACTGCCGGATCAGACTAACAACAACGCCGCGAATTTGTACTTCGCTAGGGTGATACCAAAGAGATTCCATAGATGAGTTAGCTGGGCGCAATTCAATCATCTTGTTACCACCGAGTTCATGAACGTTTGAGTCTGCTTTATCTTTAGTTTGCATGTAGAAGCGCTTTACGGTCGCTTCATTTTCTACAACTGCAACGATGATCTCACCATTGCGAGCTGTTTTTTGCTCTTGAACGAGAATCACATCGCCATCCAAGATTCCGTCTTCGATCATTGATTGACCTTGCACGCGAAGAGCAAATGTTTGGTCAGCTTTTTTCACCATTGATGTTGGAACATCAATGAACTCATCGTGTTCGAATGCTTCAAGAGGCTGGCCAGCCGCAACTCTTCCTAAAAGAGGTAACGAGATCGCTTCTGGACGAAGTTCGACTGGAGTAGGTGAAGTATCGCGTTGCATATCAACCAGAGCTTCTTGCATCGCTGATGATGAATGAAGAAGAGTGATCGCACGCTTTTGATTGCCCCAAGGAAGCTTGATGTAGTTTTTTGCTTCAAGCTGTTTCAAATAACGTTGAACAGAGTTGTAAGAAGCAAATCCGAAATGATCGCAAATCTCTTGGTAGGTTGGAGAGATGCCATTTTCTAGTAAGTACGACTCCAAGAACTGAAGAACGTTCTTCTCTTTGAGAGTGAGGGGCTTTGCTTCTGTTTCGTTCTTCATCGTCATACAAACTCCGGTGGAGGGGGCCTTACACCCTACTAGCAGCGGGACGCCAGCAGGGTGTAAGTAATATGTAAGTTATAGTGTAAGTACTGTGTAAGTCAATAGGGCAAAATTCGAAACTAGACGGCCAGAAAAGAACCCCAAAAGATTCGATAACTTAGCCTAAGTCTGAAAAGAAAAGGCCACATTTCTGCAGCCTTTTCTGGGTTCTAAATTTTAAACTTCAGATTAATGAAGAGTGTAAGTGCCATCCAAAGCTGCGCGCACTTCGACTTCGCGTTCAGCAGGATCCATCATTGAGTTTTGCACTTCAGCGAGTTGCTGAATCATCGTCAATTTTGCTTTGTTGAACGCTTCGTAAATATCGGCGTCTTCGCCTTCTGCTTCCATGCGACCTTCATTGAGAGTTGCAACAAGCGTCACTAAGAAATCAGGTTCGTCATTCTCAGTCTGAGAACTTTCTCCCTCAGCTCTTTGCACGAGCACCGCTACTTGTGCATTCGCAAGGAGGTAGGGCTGAAGATCCATGAGGTGCTGATAGATGTGCGCTTTAAGTTCTGCATCCATCTCGTGAGAGGTGCTGTTTGTCTGCTCCACCGAAGTGTAAGATTCTCTTAATGCCATTAGGACCTCCCGTTCACAACTTGGGTCCGATCTGATCGGAGTCAAGTTCATGCCTAAATTGTATCTCTAAATAAGAGACAAAAGATGCTTCGGGAGTGTTATTTTCTCTGCACAACCGTATGCGTTCTTGGACGCGTTTTGGCTGGAGATTTTGAGACGAATACATTGTCTCTGATCAAGAATCTAAGCGGCCAAGAAGCCGATTCGCCAGCGTAATCGACGCCAATTCTAGGCGTAGCTAGGATTTGTTTAGCTGAAATATTCGGAGCATCTTCAATGAAAAGTTCTGAGCCATTAAGTTTGACCTTGTTCAGTTTTTTATCAATGACGAGAGCTTCACATAGACGCCCTGGTCCGTTGGTTAAGCCTAAGTCTCCACCTTCTCGAGGTTCGATAGCTCTGATAAGTACAGCAGTAGGTTCTTCGGTGTTTCCAGTCACTGCGTTGAGCAAATGGTACATGCCGTAAATAAGGTATACGTATGAATAACCGCCCTCGAGATACAACGCCTTCGTACGTTCGGTTCGCCGGTGGCCAAATCCGTGGCAGGCTTTGTCGTGTGAGCCAATGTAGGCTTCAGTTTCAACGATGATTCCCGAAAGACGCCGACCCTTGTAAACGCGCACAAGTTTTTTACCGAGCAGCTCTTTAGCCACTTGCTCAGTGTCACGACGGTAAAAAGAGAGAGGAAGCTTGCGAGCCATGGCTTAGTCTGCCTAAAGTACTTCTCATGCGGGAGCAAAAAATCTATTTGTTAGGAAGTAAAGACATCAAGGACTTGTTCTTGAGTGCTCTTTCACGTTTTGATTGGCGCGGAAAGCGTGTTGTCGATTTTCCTGCTGGATCAGGCTTCACGTCATCAGCTTTGCGTTTGGCAGGTGCCGACCTCGTTGCTTGGGATATGTTTCCCGAGTTTTTCAAAGTCGACGGTTTAAAATGTTCGCACGCCGATTTGCAATCGCGATTTCCCGCTGAAGATGCATCGTTTGATGCCGCGATTTTTCAAGAGGGTATTGAGCACTTACAAAATCAACTTTTTGCTATGCAGGAGTTTGCTCGCATATTGAAAAGTGACGGTCGCCTTTTTTTGACGACACCGAACTACTCAAATTTACGAAGCCGCTTTTCATATTTGTGTTTCGAAGCTGAAACTCCAAAGATGATGCCGCCAAACGAAATTGAAAGCGTTTGGTTCGGAGCTGATTCGCGACTTTATTACGGCCACATTTTTTCGACTGGAATTATGCGACTAAGAGTTTTAGCGCGGCTTGCAGGCTTTGAAATCGCTCGCATTCACCCAGCACGCGTGAATGTTACTTCTGCGCTGCTTGGGATTGTATTGTATCCGTTTATTTGGGCTCACGCTTGGCGCTGCTACTTCCGCGCTGTGCGGAAGAATAATGCCGGCAGCGATGCGGCTAAGAAGAAAGTTTTTAGAGAGCAAGTTTCACTCGGAGTTCATCCGAGCATTTTGCTTGGCGGCCACTTGATCGTTGAGTTCAGAAAAGCACCAGCCGTCGTGAGGCCAGTGCACGATTCGATCGCGGTGACTTAGTGAAGCTTGAGCCGGGATGGAAGAAAGTGCTCAAAGGCGAGTTCGATAAGCCTTATATGAAAGCGCTTAAAGAGTTTTTGCGTCGCGAGCTTGATGCGGGGAAGAAGATCTATCCTCGCCCGAGCGAGATCTTTAATGCCTTTAATCACACGCCGTTTGATGAAGTGAAAGTTGTGATCTTGGGCCAAGATCCTTATCACGGAGAAGGGCAAGCGCACGGTTTGTCTTTTTCTGTGAAGCCAGGCGTGAGAATTCCGCCATCGCTTCTTAATATCTACAAAGAACTTCATAGCGATTTAAAAATACCTCGCGCAACACACGGATATTTAAAAGCGTGGGCGGATCAGGGAGTTTTGCTTTTAAATGCGACTCTTACTGTTGAAGCTGAAACCGCTGGCTCGCATCAGAAAAAGGGCTGGGAGGAGTTCACTGACAAAGCCATTCAGTCACTGAGTGAAAATCGCGAAGGCTTGGTGTTTGTGCTGTGGGGCGCCTATGCGCAAAAGAAGGGTGCTGTGATCGATCGCACTAAACACTTAGTTATCGAATCACATCATCCGTCACCACTCTCGGCGTCGCGAGGTTTTTTGGGAAGCAAGCCGTTTTCTCGAGTCAACGCGTACCTTCAACAGTCTGGGAAAACTGAAATTGACTGGCGTTTACCAGCGCTCTCAGATACTTCTAATCCCTAACAGGAGCACCACTGCACATGAAATTATTTATTACGATTCTGCTAAGTCTTTTTGTAACTGCCGCACAAGCGGAGCAAACAAAGACTGAGCAAGCTATAGAAACTAAAGAAGAGTTTCAGGCAAAAATGGAAGCTAACCTCAAAGAAGTAAAACAAAACATTTCTAAACTTCGCGAGAAAGCTTCGAAGTCAGCGGGCGAAGCTAAAGTGAAAATCTCTAAGCAAGCTGATGAACTTGAAAAGCAAGGCAAGGTTCTAGAAACAAAGCTTTCAAAGTTAAAAGGTTCTTCTGAGCGTGCCTGGACAAAATTTAAAGAAGGCGTTCAAAAAGCCTGGGTTGAAGTTAGCACTGCAACTAAAAGTGCGACGGCTGAGTTTTGAAGAAGTTTGCGAGTCAGCTCCACTTTTCAGATAAGTTACCTAAGGCAGATAAGTTTAAATCTGCTTTAGTGATTTATGACAAAGTGGTGGCTCGCAAAAACCCCGAGTTCAAAAAATGGGTCGGTCGATTTGAGGCAGCTTATGCTGTGGATGCCGGCGAGAAGCTCAAAGATTTTGATCGTTTCGCAAAACATCTCAAAAAATTAAATTTGCTCGTGAGTGATTTGAGTCCTCGATCTCTCGAGGTCGTTGCGGTAGGCGGAGGCTCGGTCGGAGACTTCGCAGGATTCTTCGCAAGTATCTACAAACGCGGAGTCAAACTCACTCATTTTCCGACAACGTACCTTTCTGCCATCGATTCGGCACATGGCGGGAAGACAGCGCTAAATTTATCGGGCGGGAAAAATCAAATCGGTAGTTTTTATCCTGCCGAACAAGTTTGGATTGTTTCGTCACTCCTGAAATCACAAACAGAAGCACAACTTTCAGATGCCAGAGGCGAACTCGCAAAAATCTCGGTGATCGACAGCAAAGTTTGGAAATTGGTTTCAAAAGATAGCGGATTAATTTCGTTTAAAGAGTTTATGAAACTCATGAAACCTGCTGTCGAAGCAAAAATGCGAATCGTTTTGAAAGATCCGTTAGAGCAGTCGGGTGTAAGACAAATTTTGAATCTTGGTCATACCCTTGGCCACGTTATCGAATCTCAATCTAAAATTTCTCACGGTGCAGCGGTTTCGCAAGGCTTGATCTTCGCACTTCGCTTTAGTTGTCGCAGGGGAGATTTAGGTTTTAGCAAGCTCGAACAAGTTGAAGGGTTACTCTTAGATCGATTTGCAATTCGGCCTTCGCCATTTCAACTTAAGCGTTCTGACGTTGTGAACCTCCTTCGTAAAGACAAAAAGCGTTCTGCAAAAGATACTGTGAGTTTTGTTTTCGTAAAAGCACCTGGCAAACCGATAGTGAAGACAATAGAAGTTTCTGAGATTGTAGATGAAGCCAATCGACAAGGTTGGATCAAGAAATGAAAAAGTTTTCATTTCGAGGGACTCTTCCTGCATCAAAATCAATTCTCAATCGACTTCTGATTTTACAATCGTATCAACCAGAGCTCGAGATTATCGGGGATTCAAATTGCGATGATGTCCAGCTCATGCGTAAAGCATTGAAAGATTTGAATGAAGGAATGGCGCTCGACTGTGGGAGTGCCGGGACGACGTTTAGATTTCTCGCTTTAAGAGTTTCTCGCCTTGAGGCAGAAAATTTTTTAAGAGCTTCACCAAGACTTCTTGAGAGAGGTCATGATGAACTTCTTAATTTGCTCGCTGAGTTTCAGGTTGAGAGTGAGTTAGATCCCGATGGGCTCATTATTTCGTCGGGCGGCTGGCGTCCGCGAGATTTAAGCGGAAACGAATTTGTTGTTGAGGTCGACTGCACTCGCTCGAGTCAGTTTGCTTCGAGCGTTTTGTTGAACTGCTGGGATCTAAAGTTCGATTTAAAACTAGTGCTAAAAGGTGCGGGAGTTTCGCTAGGGTACTTCGATATGACCTGCGCCCTTGTCCGCCAAGCAGGGATGGAAGTAAAAGAACTGTCAAAGGGTGAATATCTAGTTCCTGCGAATCAAAACATCATTTCACGAGAAATGATCGCCGAGCCCGATTTAAGTTCTGCATTCGCGATTGCTGCACTGGGTGTCGTCGCTGGCGAATCCGAGATTCAATTTTTTCCATCAGTCAGCTCACAGCCAGATTTTGCATTTGTAGAAATCCTTCGTCAGATGGGTGCCGACATCCAATTGAAAGAGGGTTCTCTTTGTGTGAAGCAATCTTTAGAGCCGCTCAAACCAATCGATGTCGATTTGCGAAACTCGCCGGACCTCTTTCCTGTCTTAAGTGTGCTTTGTGCATTGGCTGAAGGCGAGAGCCGATTACACGGAGCTCCGCAGCTCGCTTATAAAGAATCGAATCGAATCGAGAAGTCAGCTGAACTAGTGCGACGAATGGGAAGAAAAGTTGAAACTTCAACTGATGGCATGATTGTTCATGGTTCCTCTATGCTCAATTTTCCTTGGAAAGCTAAGATCGATCCCGATCAAGATCACCGAATTGCAATGGCTTGCGCGGTTGCAAAAGCAGTTGGCGCGAAACTCGAAATCACTGATCCGAGTGTCGTAAGCAAAAGCTTTCCTGAGTTTTGGGAAGTCTACGAAAGCAGTTTCGTAGACGTAAAAGCATGATCAAATTTTTAATTGGTCATCGCGGAGTCGGAAAGACCTCTCTTCTTGATCGCATCAAGCGATACTACAAAGAAGAATCCAAAGCAGTTCAGTGTATTGATCTCGATCAAGAAATTGAAAATCGCCAAGGGCGTTCGATTCCGGATATTTTCGAATCTGAGGGCGAAGAATACTTTCGTGAGATGGAGCGATTTCAACTTCGCGAGATCGCCACAATGTTTGCAAGCTACGAAGGCGATGTCTTTGTTGCCTTGGGTGCTGGATTTACTCCTGATGATTCTGTAACTACGCTTGGTCAATTTATTTGGGTTCGCCGAGAGACAGATAAGTCAGGAAGAATTTTCTTAAATCGTCCTCGATTGAACCCCGAAGCCTCACCGCTCGACGAATACACTGAACGATTCGAAGTGCGCGAAAAATTGTACCGATCACTCGCAAACGAGACCGTTACTTTGAAAGAGGGCCTGGATAAAGCGAACGTTTTTGAGAAGGAATTATTTTTTCCGGTGAGTGATTTACGCGCGACTATTACTTTGCTTCCGCGCTCGAATCCATTCAAATGGAACGCTGAGTATGAATTGCGAGATGATATTTTAAACGATGTTCAGTTAGAAGAAGCCCTTCGGGCCGATCAGCCGCGGCGGTTATTGAGCTTTAGAAGTAATCCTCCAAGCGAAGTGATGTTAAATGCGGTTGTGAAGAACGCGCGTGTTGATTGGCCGGTAGAGCTTCCGGCATCAATGAAACTCAATCCGACTTCTATTTCACTTCATGCGGGCTCACTCTCAGAAGCAAAGTTACAACTTAAAACAAAAAGTCCGATCAAACTTGCGGTTAAAATAAGGTCTTGGAGTGAGCTTCTCGAGGGCCACAAATGGTGGACCGAGAACAAAATTGAGAGATCATTTTTGCCAATGTCAGATGATGGACGATGGAATTGGTATCGTCTCTGGATCGGCTCACAAAGTTTAGTCAACTTTGTTCGCGAGGGAGAAGGTTCCGCCGCTGACCAGCCAACGATTCTAGATTGGCTCTCAACACACGCTAATGATCCCGAGTTCCGACAAAATGGATTTGCAGCTGTGCTCGGTGACCCAGTGATTCACTCGCGAACACCGTCTGAGCAACAAGAATTTTTTGCGAATTACAAAATGCCAGTGTTTTCGATCCGCGTAACAAAAGATGAATGGCCTGAAGCACTGCCAGTTTTAAGAGATTTAGGTTTAAAAGCTGCGGCCGTTACTGCTCCGCTCAAGGAGCTTGCGTTTCTCACTTGTAACGAGACAAGCGATTTAGCTCGAACCTTTGAGTCGGTGAACACTTTGCTTTTCAAAGATGGCAAGTGGATCGGCGAGAACACTGACCTCGGCGGCTTTCAAGCTTTGAAAGTGAATCGTAAAGAATCAGCGGTCATTTGGGGTGGTGGTGGAACTCTCGAGATTACGCGACTTATGGTTCCTCAGGCGAGTTTATACTCGGCGCAGACAGGGCAAGTTCGAGAGGGAGCAAAACCCTTTCCTCCTGCGGGTAGCCCGACAAATTTAGTGTGGAGTGTCGGACGCGCTCACTATGGTGTTGGCACTAATAAAGCGACTGCCAAGTGGCCGCCATCGCACTGGAAACCAAGAAGAGTCATAGACCTCAATTATACCGACGACTCCCCAGGTTTAGAGTATGCGGCTCTTACTGGGGCCGAATACGTATCAGGACTTTCGATGTTTAAAGAACAAGCCCGTTTACAGCGAGAGTTTTGGCGAGTAAACCTTCCACATGGGCGCTAACACCTTTGGAAATCTATTTTCAGTTACTTCATTCGGCGAAAGCCATGGCGCAGCTCTTGGTGCAGTGATCGACGGTTGCCCTGCAGGAGTAATCTGGGATGAGCAAGTTCTTCAGCGTGAGCTTGAGCGACGCAGACCTAATCAAAAAATTGAAGGCCGTGAAGTCGTTGTCACATCTCGAAACGAAAACGACACACCTGAAGTTTTAAGCGGAGTGTATGAAGGCAAAACTTTAGGAACTCCCATTGCGATTCTCATTCGAAATTCTGATGCACGATCTGCAGACTACGAAAAAATTAAATCTGCGCCTCGCGCCGGTCATGCTGACGATGTATGGAAAATGAAGTTCGGACACTCTGACCCTCGCGGCGGCGGTCGCTCATCGGGTCGCGAAACTGTCTCTCGAGTGATCGGCGGATCGGTCGCATTAATGTTTTTGAAACAAGCAGCTCCTCAGTTCCAAATCAAAGGCTTCGCTTCGCAAATCGGGCCCTTTGAATTGACGGCACAGGATCGCACACAAATTTCTTCTGTCCGAGTTGAAGACTACGTCGCTCGCTTTCCCTCTTCTCAACAAAACGAAGTTGAAAAATTGCTTGTCGAAGCAAAACAACAGGGAAAAAGCTACGGCGGTACGGCCGAACTTTGGCTCGACGGAGTTCCTCAGGGAATCGGTCAGCCCGTATTTCGCAAACTCAAATCTGAATTAGCAGCTGCAATGATGAGTGTTGGCGCAGTGAGCGGAGTCGAAATCGGCGAAGGCTTTGATGCCACTCACGCCGAAGGCTCTCAGTTTCACCAACAGGGTGAACAACCCTACGGCGGAATCCGCGGCGGTATTAGCACAGGCGACCGCATCGTAATTAAAGTCGCGTTCAAACCAACTTCAAGTGTGCTCGATGTTGCCAAACTCGGCCGCCACGATCCGTGCATCGTCACACGCGCTATCCCAGTGCTTGAATCAATGGCCTCCCTAGTTATTGCCGACCA
This sequence comes from uncultured Bdellovibrionales bacterium, assembly GCA_964543475.1. Taxonomy (GTDB): domain Bacteria; phylum Bdellovibrionota; class Bdellovibrionia; order Bdellovibrionales; family JAMPXM01; genus JAYSYM01. The sequence continues at coordinate 46,152 of CAZIYJ010000007.1, forward strand.
TATTTTGCTAGCCCGCACCGACCGCATTTAACCGATCGACCGAAATCTGGACGCTCGCCCTTGTGGAGCGTCCTTTTTATTTCGTTTCGCCCCGCTGCGATTCTTGCAGTTTGGTTTGAGAACCGAGCTGAATTTTAGATGGTGATTGAAGCTCGAAGATTGTGTTTAGGGCCCACTCCGAGATTTCCCAACCTATAGGTGTGGAAATCGTGGAGTGGGTTTTTAGCGAGGGGAAACGCTAGCAACTCAGGACCTTTGATCGAATCAGAAACTGTGGAAGCTGAACTTAAAAAAAAGAAAGAAAGAAAAAATTGAAAGTAATAGCGTGAAATTTAATGAGAAGGCGACTGCTTCTGGTTTGTATTGGCGAACTCCAAGCTTCAATTTTGAAACAAGCGATGAGCCAGTTAGTGAAGTCGAAAGAGAGAGAGCCTTCCTACTTTTTCTAAGTGAAATGTATCCGCATAAGACGGAAGCGGAAATTAGAAACCAGAGTAGAATATCGAAACTCAAAATTGCTCGGCAAACATTGCAGCTGTCTGTCGCGAGGGTGGCCACGAAGATGAAGATTAGTGAGACAGCGTATAATAAGTACGAGCAGGGTGAGCTGATCGGAACGATTTCATTGAGCAAGCTTGAGGCGGCTGCGGAGGCGCTCGGTTGCGAGCTTTTCTACGAGTTCCGAGCTAAAGATGGCAGAGAGTTAATAAGTAAAATTTGGGAGCCGGCGTTTGAGGCGACGAAAAATCATGGTTATTTAAAAAAGTGTGTCGCTAACAGAAGGCCGCATGCGCTGAATCGACTCATCATCGAAAAAATAAATGATCCGAAGTTTCGTCGCAAGATGGGTTGGACCAAGCAAAGGTTCGACAAAAGCAAGATTTAAGCTTTAACGGCTTTGTAGATGTAAGCGATGCCCATCGATACAGGCTTGAATTCGCGCGAAGCGAAGCCGCCAGCAGAGTCGATCAAAGCCAAGAAGCCATCACGGCAAGGGAAGTTCGCTGATGAGTTTTGCAGGTACTCGTAAGCTTGGGGTTTGCCGGTGATGAGTCCGCCAATTTTTGGAAGAACTTTGTTTGAGTAGAAGCGATACAAGCCGCCGACTCCCGGAACATTTGGTTGGCCGAATTCGAGTATCATCACTACGCCGCCTGGCTTAACTACACGGCGGAGTTCAGCTAATGCGCGAACCGGGTCAGCAACGTTGCGAATGCCGAAAGAGATTGAAGCAACGTCAAAAGAGTTATCAGCAAATGGAAGGTTCATGACATCTGCTTGAGAAAAGTCGATAGAGGGGAACCCTGCGCGGGCGGCTTTGCCAGAAGCGGGTTCAAGCATTTCTGCGCAAAAGTCTGTTCCGACAACTTTTGCACCGACAGGCGAGGCACCCAGTGGCATAACTGCACGAGCAAATTCAATTGCAAGATCACCGGTGCCAGTTGCGCAATCGAGAACTTTCATACCTGCAACAGCGCCGCTCATTCGAACGACCGCTTTTCGCCATAAGTGATGAATGCCAACAGATAAAATTTGGTTGGCGCGATCGTAGTTACCTGCGATCTCGCTGAACATAGCGCGAATTTTTTCGGGTTGAGGACCTTGATAGGGTTGCATTATGCGTGAGCCAATCGGCGGCCGACTGCTTTTGCAACTAAGTCGGCGGCGCGAACGACTTCGTCGAACATTGGGAACGTCAAAGCTTGGTGACCATCAGATAATGCATCAGAAGGTCTTGGGTGGACTTCGATCATCAAGCCATCTGCTCCGGCAGCAATTGCAGCTAAAGACATTGGTTTGATCAACTCAGGTCGGCCCGTGCCGTGCGACGGATCAACGATGATTGGTAAATCAGAGTGAGCTTTGATGTAGGCAACTGAATTTAAATCTAGTGAGTTGCGAGTTGTAGTTTCGAACGTTCGAATTCCACGTTCACACAAAATCACGTTTTGGTTTCCGCCATTCAAAACGTAATCAGCGGCCTTAAGCCATTCATCGACAGTCGCCGAGAAGCCGCGCTTAAGCATGACTGGCTTTTGAGTCGCTCCAAGCTCTTTGAGAAGCGAATAGTTGTACATGTTTCGAGAGCCAACTTGGAACATATCAACGAAGTCATACATGTCTGAGATTTGTCGTGGATCAACAACTTCTGAAACGAGAGGCATTCCCACCTGAGTCTTTACCTCGTTGATAAACGAATAGGCTCCGGTACCCAACCCTTGAAATGACTTGTCGCTCGTGCGCATTTTGAAAATTCCACCGCGCAAAAGTGTTGCGCCTGAAGCTTTCACGGACAGTGCAGTTTCGAGTAAATGTTCGCGATTTTCGATTGAGCATGGCCCAGCGATTACGGGTATTTCCGTGCCGCCAAAAGTAACAGCCTTAACTGAGACAATGCGCTTAGTCTTTGTCATTGTTGGCAATATATCAGGTTCCTAGGGCGCATGCATCACACTCTAGTGAAAAACTTTGGCCTTCGAGGTTGATGCTTGGGTTTTATTCGGACAAGATTGGGCATGGCCTTCGGTAAGCAAAAGCTTCGACAAATTACGCGCGACGACATCGACGCATTCCTCAGTTCTGGTTGGCTTTTTGGCTTAGGAAACGGGGACTTAGCGGTTGGCTGGGGGCCAATTGAATGGATGGCCGAGCCTCCGGTTGGGGCCACTGTCATCTATTCGCCAGACTTTTATTTATTGAACCCAACTCCCTACGCTGTGACTGAATTTACTTCTGTGCTTAAGGCAACTGACCTTAAACGCATTCTACAGAGCTATCCGCTGGCTCGTCGGCCGTTCAGAAATTCATCAAATGAGTGGGCGGAGCCGAGCAAAGAAAAGTTTAATGAAGCATTCGTGAAGATTCAGGATGCGATCACGAAAAACGAAATTGAGAAAGCCGTTCCGGTGGTGTTCGCGAATCAGCATCGAAGAATGCAAAGTGCTGATGTGTTGTCTGTTTTAGAGCGTCTGGTGTTACTCCCGAATATCTTACGACCGTTTGGTCTTTGGTCTTTAGGGAAGAATGTCCAAGGCATGATTGGTGCTACACCAGAGTTACTATTTCGGCGATACGCAGACCGTGTTGAGACGATGGCCCTTGCGGGAACACTCAGGCGACCGGCCGACGAAGAAAAAATTGCGGCCTTCGTTAAAAATGAAAAAGAACTTCGTGAACATACGTATGTGACCGAAGGAATAAGAACTTCTCTGAGTGAGTTTGGAGAAGTCGAAGTTGGTACGATGGGCATTTTGGGACTTCCCACTCTCATCCACCTAAAAACCGACATCACTCTTCAGTTAGATCCTGAAGCTGAACTCTCATTTACCGATTTAGTGAAAGCACTTCACCCAACACCTGCTTTGGGCACTTTCCCTCCTGAAAAAGGTCTTACGTGGCTGGCACAAAATCTTGAGCCGCTTGAGCAGAGGGCAAAACACGGAGCACCTTTTGCTTTACTGTTTGGACCGGCGCAAAAGTCTTATGCTCAAGTCGAGGCGTTAGTTGCTATTCGTAGCATCCAGTGGCAAGGATCTGCACTGCGATTGGGCTCAGGATGCGGAATTGTAAAGGGTAGCGATCTCGAGAAAGAATGGCTGGAGCTAGCTGCGAAGCGTGCATCAGTCTCAGAACTTTTAGTCATATGAATATTGAAACAGCAAAAGAATTATTAGAAGAGCTCGCGCGATGGGGAGTGAGTGAGTTCGCCGTTTGTGCAGGTGCGCGAAACAGCCCTCTCGTTTCGGTTTTAGCCAAATGCTCGAATGCAAAAATTTATTCATTTTTTGAAGAACGATCTGCTGCTTTCTTTATGCTTGGCCGCGCTCGCGCTTTAAATAAGCCAACAGCGATTGTGACTACTTCGGGAACTGCAGCTGCCGAATTGCTTCCGGCAATGGTCGAAGCTCATTATTCAGGAGTGCCTCTCGTTGCAATAACTGCTGATCGCCCCAGTCGCATGCGTGGAACAGGTGCACCGCAAACGATCGAGCAAAACAATCTCTTCAAAAATTTTGCAGAGATCGAATTCGATATTGAAAATACCAAGTTGAAAATTTCAGATTGGTCGCTCACTGCACCTCTTCATGTAAATGTGCGCTTTGATGAGCCGTTACTAAATAAGAAATCTGAACCATGGCAGATGCCGGAGCCAAGTAAATTGTCTCCTCCCACAGCGAGCTCCGCTTATCTGAAAGTTTCTCAGTTTCTGAGCCGAACCAAGCGACCTCTCGTAGTTGTTGGAGGACTGACAACTGAGGTCGAGCGCTTGGCCACACTTAAGCTTTTATCTTCGACCAGTTTGCCAGCTTATATCGAAGCTCAGTCGGGGATTCGCGAAAAATATTCGCTCGCTTTGAAATCGGGAGATGCGTTTCTCTCTTACGCACTCAAAAATAAATTGGTCGATGGTATTTTGCGAATCGGATCGATCCCGACGTCGAGGGTTTGGAGAGATTTAGAAAATCCGCAAACTCGAGTTCCGGTGTTGTCTTTATCGCATCTTCAATTTTCTGGTCTCAGCGAATCGGAGCATGTTCCTGGTGAGTGGTGGAATTGGGACCTTGAGTACAAGCTCTCAAGTGAGCAAAATCAATATGCAAAAAGTTTGATCTCGAGCGACGAAAACTTCGCGACTCAACTCAACGAATATTTGGGCATCAAAAACTCAGAGCCTTCATGGTTTAAGTATCTGTCTGAGAAAATTCCTGCTGGTGCTTTAGTGTATCTTGGCAACAGTCTTCCGATTCGAGAATGGGATTTAGCTGCAAGTCGAACAATCCCGAGAGTGGCGTATGCGAATCGCGGAGCCAATGGTATCGATGGACAAATTTCGACTTTCTTAGGTTTGTGCGCGAGCGAAGATATCAGCGAAGGTTGGTGTGTCGTTGGTGATTTAACTGCCATGTATGATCTGGCAGCGCCTTGGGTTATCAAGTCTCTTGCAAAGAAGAAAATTCGAATTGTCGTCGTTAACAATGGCGGCGGTATGATTTTCCATCGCATCTTCAATGATCCTCTCTTCGAAAATCAGCACGATGTTTCATTTGAACACTGGGCAAAGATGTGGAAGTTCGACTATTTGAAAATTGAAGACCAACAAAAAGCGTCGTTCGATGCGCTTCGAGACCATGCTGTGATCGAGATTGTTCCTTCTGCGCCTGCGACTCAAGACTTCTATGATCGTTATGATCAAATTTGGAAGAATAAATGATTCATGCACTTCACGGTTTCTTAGGACTGCCGAGAGATTGGGATATTTTCGAAAGTGCAGCGCAAGATCATCGCGGACGCCAAGTTCGCTTGGTGAAACATAATCTTTGGGAAGAGCTAGCCGCGCTCGAAGATAAATCACTTACCGGTTGGGCCCAAAAAATAAACGAGGAAGTTGAAGCAAGACGAGAGATGAATGATGAAAAACCTCATTTGCTTCTTGGTTATTCGATGGGCGGAAGACTCGCCATGCACGCTCTTCTTCAGAATCCGCAAAACTGGTCGGGTGCGATTTTAGTTTCTGCGCATCCTGGACTAACTTCGAAAGAAGATCGGGATGCCCGATCTAAAAATGACGAGAAGTGGGCTGACCGTTGGCGTTCAGAGAAGTGGAGTGATGCTTGGAGGGCCTGGCAGGCACTTCCAGTTTTCAATACCACCACTCAGCCTGCGATTGTGACTGAGCGAACCGAGCGTGAATTTGACCGAAATCTTTTGGCTGAAGGAATGATGGCTTGGTCCCTTAGTCGGCAAGAGGATCTTCTCGAAAAGCTTTTTAAGTTGAAAAAGCCTGTGCTTTGGCTTGCCGGAGACGAAGATACAAAGTTTAAGGCGATCCACATGGACGTCGCAAAGAGAGCGGGCCGCGAAGGTCGCACTTTGCATAAATTCGGAGTGATTAAGGGTGCTGGACACAGGCTTCCTTGGGATCAGCCTGAAATGTTTTTAAATTCGATTCAAGATTTCATAGGGGCAAATTCTTTATGAAAACGTGGCTCCTTGCTTTCCGACCAAAAACTTTGACGGCTGCAATTGTTCCGGTTGTCGTCGCGACTGCACTCGCGTTCGCTGATCACCAAACTGTAAAATACTGGGTCACTGCGTTTGCAGTTTTGAGTGCAACCTTTATTCAAATCGGAACTAATTTTATAAATGATGCCATCGATTTTAAAAAGGGTGCAGATACCCACGAGCGTGTGGGTCCAAAGCGTGTCACCCAAAGTGGTTTGCTTTCTGAAAAGAAAGTAATGGTTGGCGGTTTCATTTGTTTTGCGTTTGCGACTGCGTTTGGCGTTCCGCTAGTTCTCGAGGGAGGACTACCGATTTTGATCATAGGTTTAATATCGCTTGCGATGGGCTACTGCTACACGGGCGGGCCATATCCGCTGGCTTACCGGGGACTTGGCGATTTTTTCGTTCTTATATTTTTTGGATTGGTTGCAGTTTGTGGAACTTATTATCTTCATGCCGGAGTAGTTTCAAATTCCGCGGTGATCGCTGGTTTGCAAGTCGGCTTTCACGCGACTGTTTTAATTGCGATCAACAATCTTCGTGATGCGCCTCTTGATGCAAAGGTAAATAAGCGAACTCTAGCTGTTCGTTTGGGGCCAAAGGGTGCGCGAATTGAAATTGTTTTGCTCGTTGTTCTTCCTTTTCTAATGAATCTCTACTGGCTCATGAACGGATGGTATCTTCCGGCAGTGCTTACGCTCCTCGCGCTTCCGCTAGGAATTATGGTCATCAAGGGAATTTATCGGAATCAAGGTGGAGTTATTTTCAATCAATTCTTAGCGAAATCGGCCGCACTTCACTTGGTGTTTGGAATTTTGCTATCAATCGGACTGATTGTGAGTCGGCCATGAATGAATACAGAAAAGTTTCTTATTCGCCTTATGAATTAAAGTTTAAGACTGGGCAAGTTCGCCACGGAGCCCTTTTACGTTTCGAATTTTCAGAAGGAGTTGGTTATGCCGATTGCCACCCCTGGACTGAATTCGGAGATCTGTCGCTCGGTGATCAACTAAAAAATCTTTCGGCTGGAATATTTACTGATCTCACCAAGTGCTCACTTTCATGCGCGAAGATTGATCGAGACGGGCGAAACGCCAAAAGAAACTGCCTAAGTGACCTAGAAATTCCTCGAAGCCATTTCCTTGTTACGTCGCTTTCAAGTTTAAGCGAAGATCGCTTAAACGATCTGTGGAGTGATGGATTTCGTGAATTGAAATTGAAAGTTGGCCGCGACCCAATCAAAGAAGCTGATCTAATCAATAACCTATTTCAATCATCAAAGTTGTTTCAGCTTCGACTCGATTTTAACGGCCTAACAACTATTGACCAAACGCGAGCTTTTATTTCGAAGCTCGATGCAAAGATTTCTTCGCAAATTGAATTTATCGAAGATCCGATCGATGGCGAGGCAGGTGAGTGGTTCGAGCTTCAAGATGAGCTGGGGCACACGCTCGCACGTGACTTGATGAATGTTCCAAATAGTGAAGCTCATTATTTTGTTCGAATCGCTAAGCCTGCGGTACAAGACGTTTTGCAACTAGTTCGCGAAGAGCCTCAAAGCGTAGAGTTAGTGGTGACTTCTTACATGGATCATCCGATCGGGCAGGCACACGCTGCATTCGCTGCCGCGATGCTACACAAAAAGATTCCAGATCGCACCTTATTGCCGGGTTTGTTGCATCATCATGTCTACGAGCCAAATTCATTTTCAGAGTTACTGACTCATCGAAGTCCAGTCTTTAAACCCATCGATGGAACTGGATTCGGCTTTGATCAATTACTAGAAGGGCAAACATGGAAAGCCTTATAGTAGATTGGCGAAGCGAAGAGAATTCACTTTTCCTCAACCCAAGACTCGCACCTAGCTTGCGAGAAAAAGTGTTAAGCGCATGGGAAAAGGCCACGAAAAATTTATCTTCCCACATCGGCCTGCTTACTTCGGGAAGTTCGGGTTCAGCAAAGCTCGTTCTGCTTTCGAAGTCTGCATTGCTGGCCGCTGCAGAAGGAGCTAACTCGCATCTAGTTTCTGGTCGAAGCGACACTTGGCTTAAAACACTCCCTCACTTTCATGTCGGTGGATTAAGCATATATGCCCGAGCATATTTGTCGGGTGCTCGAGTTGTAAAACACGACGGTTGGGATCCGCAGGAAGTTTATGAATTAGCCGCGAGAGAGAAAGTGACTTTAATTTCTCTCGTACCAGCTCAGCTTTTTGACTTTGTCTCTCTTGGTTTATCGGCTCCTCCGACATTACGTGCCGCGATCATCGGCGGCGGAGCCTTGCAGCCAGAACTCTACAATCAAGCTCGCTCTCTCAGTTGGCCTGTTCTACCGAGTTACGGCTTAACTGAGTGTGGTTCGCAAGTCGCAACTGCAGCACACGATTCTTACAATCGAAATGATTCGACGCTAAAGCTACTTCCGCATATCAATGCTCAAGTTTCTGAAGACGGAAAACTGATGTTGAAAAGCGAGGCTCTTTTAACTGCCTATGTAAATATTGAAACGGGAGAAGTGATTGACCCGAAGGTTGAAGGTTGGTTCACAACAGAAGATGTCGGCACTTTAGAATCGAGACACCTCACCGTGAAGGGCCGCAGCCAAGACTTTTTAAAAATTGGCGGCGAGAGCGTCGACTTTGCAGCTCTCGAAAAAATCTTTTCGAACCTTTGGCAAGAACTTGGTTTCAAGGGTGATGCGGCTCTCCTGCCAGTACCTGATCATCGTTTAGGAGCGACGGTTGTTTTAATTGTCGACGGATTGCGATCGGATCAAGCGAATCTTCTGCAAGAAAAGTTTAATGGGCTGGTAATGCCTTACGAGCGTATTCGGCACACCTGCAATGTGCCCAAGATTCCTCGATCAGAACTAGGGAAGCTCTTGCGCTCAAAGGCGATCGAACTGTACTCTGAGCTCAGCTAATGAAAAACGTTAAAATCTTTGATTCAAAAGACTTTCCGACCTATTTGCCGCGCCTAAATGCGCTGTATGATGATTTATTTACCGGCGGTAAAGGATTTCGCGCAAAGCTCGTTGATCGCGTGACGGGTCACTTAAAAGTTCCTGACCGCACGGTCTTACTACTTCAACAGACGATCGAATTTATTCATAATGCTTCACTCCTTCATGATGACTTAGTTGATCGATCAACTCTTCGAAGAAACAAGCCCGCAGCTTGGCTTAAGTATACGCCTGAGTATGCCGTCCTTGCGGGTGACTATCTTTTGGCGCGAGTGATGGTCAACTTATCAAGCTTCGGTAATTTACGACTGATCCAATACACGGCAGAAGTGATTTCTGACTTGCTTGAGGGAGAATGGATCCAAGACTCACTCGTGCGCGATTGGAACATTACACTTTCACAGCTCGATCGAGTTCATAATCTTAAAACAGGCTCACTTTTTAAGTGGTGTCTAAAAGCTCCGTTCATTGCTTTAGATCGAAACGGAAAAGAAGAACAAGATCTATTAGATGAACTCGGAAGTCTTCTTGGTCTTCTGTTTCAGAGAAGCGATGACCTTCTTGATTTCGACATTCGAAACGACGAAGGCAAAGCCGTACTTGGTGATCTTAAATCAGGTTACCTAAATTCAGTTTCGGTATTTTTGCTCGAGGGAGTATCTGCAGAACAAAAAGCCGGATTTCTGAAGGCGCAAACGCTCGCAGAAGTAGAAGCGGCTCTTGGGTCAGAATACTATCAGCGACGCTTGAAAGAATTTGACCAGATGAATGAAGCTGTTCTTGATTTGTATTCGCATCAAGTTGAGCGCTTAAAGAAGTATCTCAAGCCTGGCGAAGAGGGTTTGATCGCTGATCTTATGCCACTCTCAAAGCTTCTCTACTGGAGACGTAAGTCTTGAGTCGATGGATTACACTGTCGCGAAGCCAGCCCGAGTTTAAGTCGTATTTAGAAGGAACATTCTCCTCTGATCACGTAGCAGTACCCACGCGAACGTTAAATGCTCTGACCTCAAATGAAGAAGTCACCTTTGAAATCATTCCTGCCAATGAAGTGAAAAGACCAAATTGGTTTTTCGTGACCCTCAGGCTGTTTCGTCCGCTCACTTTAACTTTGTCGTTGAGTCCTGCAATTGTTTCGCTGGCCTACTTAAATTCGGCGGCAGTTCCTTTTTCTGTCGATCTTGCAATAACAACTTTACTCGGGACAATTCTCTTTCATGGGGCACTCAATTATTTGAACGATTATTTCGATCATGTAAAAGGTGAGGACCGCGTGAGTCCGAACGGTGGAAGTCGCGCTATTCAAAAGGGTTGGGTTCGGGCAGTGACAGTCAAACGTGTCGGATTTGTTTTATTGTCTGTTGCAGTTGCGCTTGGACTTCCAGCTTTAATTCTTCACCCAAGCTTGGTCATTCTTATTGCGATTATGGCGCTCATTGCTGGCGTTGAGTTTTCTTCGAAACAATTGGGCCTTAAGCATAGAGGGTACGGAGAAATTTTACTTTTTCTTCTCTCTGGCCCCTTGGTGAGCGTTGGCTTTAGCTGGGCTGTTGCGCCACTCGCGACTCCAGTGAATTGGGGACCGATCATCTTAATTGGTAGTGTGTTCGGTGTTGCGACTGTCTACGTTTACCATTTAAAGAATATCGAAGACATTTTCATCGACTCACAATCAGGCGTGCGCACTCTAGCGGTGTCTCAAGGTTTCGACCGGGCAAAGAAATTTCTTTGGGTGCTCGGCGCTTCAATCCTTGTTGCCTTCACAGCGCTCGGAGCCTCAACCGAGCGGCCAGTTATTGTTTTTGCGTTCGCTGTACTTCTTGGCTTAAATATTTTCAGAGTGAATTGGCAAGTAAGTAAAATTGCATCACCACTTTCTAGTGAGATTCAACAGGTCCGCCTTCTTGGAATTCGGCTTCACTGGCTGATTCTGGCGTTGCTTCTGGTGGCGATCGTATGAGTGAGCTGATCTTAGAGTTTGTCGATGATCGCTGGCAATTACGTGACCCTGATCAGCCAAAAGTTCACCCGGTTAGTGTTGATTTTCTCTCGACCGATGTGCAAAGGCGAATGAAAGAACCCAAAGGTGGGCAACTTCTTTATCGCGCAGTGCAAGCTCCAGAAGTAAAAACAGTGCTCGACGCCACCGCTGGTCTTGGCGGAGACTCCATTCAATTGGCCTCGTGGGGTTTTGAAGTCATCGCGTGCGAGCGAAACGAGAAAGTGTTTAAACTTCTCGAAGATGGCCTACGACGTTTCAAAGATAAAAATGCAGGCGATAGTTTAAAAGTATTTAATATTGATGCTCGAACAAAGATGAAAGAAGTGAAACCTGACGTCGTTTATCTTGATCCGATGTACCCCGACTTAAAATCGTCGGCTCTTCCTAAAAAAGAAATGCAGCTACTAAGAAAGCTCTTTGGTGATATCGATCCCGAAAATGAAACCACTGAACTTTTAAATGAGGCTCTTAAGTGGGCTAAATTGCGAGTTGTGCTCAAGCGTCCGCCAGCAGCCCCGCAAATTGGTAAGCCTTCGCACTCTCTTGAAGGCAAGGCTGTGCGGTTCGATATCTACGTCACTAAAAATTAATTTAAAACTGGCTCTGCAATTTTAGGCGCAAGCTTGCGGCCTAAGTCTTCGAATAAAACTACAAGCTCTCTGGGGGCAGCGCCACGATCGGCGAAAGAAAAATATCTTTTCAGATCAGCAAATGCATTACGATAATGGCCAAGTTGATTAAGTAAAACAGCGCGTTCGCCAATGACGATCATGTTCGATGGTTGATACTCGAGTATCCAGTTTTGAACCATCAGCAATGGCTCAACGTTACTTCGATCTTGGTAGGCAGACTTCAACACCATCAAGTACTCAACAACGAAGTGATCAGCGCCTACGCTCTCGCAAAGTGTCGACACTTCGGTTTTCGTTTGAGCACGAGATTGCAAAGTTTTAAGAAGTTCGTCGCTAGTTAGACTTTGTCCACGACGGCTGAAATCAACAAATTTAGAGAGTCCGCTTTCGACATGCTTTAAGTAGCAATTGGGTTGAAGATCGACGAACTCGAATTTCAAACCAATTTGCTCACCAAGAAATCGATAGACCATCGCCAAAGTTCGTGAAGCTCCGATACGGGTATTGAGAACCCGATTAAGCAAGTGAAGCGAAAGCGGGTCGTGGAAGCTTGGCTCATTTGGAACTGCAAATTCTTTGAGATCAAAGAAGAAGTGATTAAGAGTTTCAAACCTTTGAGGAGTCGAGTGGGTAGATTCGATCAAGGCAGTGAGTTCATAGCCCAAGAATTGAAGTCGACGCATGACGGAGCTCGCTTTAACGTCTGGCTCAACGCGCGTGCAAATCTCACAAATCTCATTAATGAGTTGATCCACCCCAGTCCCTCCAAGGACTTCTTCCCAATTCAAAGCGCGGATTGCAAGCTTGGAGACTAACGAATAGATGCCGCGCAGCAGAAAACTCGCCTTGTCTCGTCTCCTATTGCTCCCTACACTTAGGGCTCATTTATGGCAGACAAAATTTCACAGCTCGAAGAAAGAATAAAAGAACTTGAGGCGGAGCTCGCTGATCGCGATCGCGATTTGACGACTTTTCGTACAGAGCTGACGAAAGCCAACATTCAATTAGAAAAGTTCATTCGCCAAGTCGCTCAAGAATTAAAAATTGCCGGACTTATTCAAAAAGCCCTAGTGCCGACAGAGTTTCCGAACATTCCTGGATTCGAGTTTAGTACGAAGTTTGTGCCGAGTCCGGTCTCTGGTGGCGACTACTTTGATATTTTTGAGCACGAAGATAAATTTCGGTTTGGAATTGTTGTCGCTAACTCATCTGGCTACAGCATGTCGGCGTTGTTTCTAAGTGTGTTGCTAAAAATGACGGGACAACTCGAGGCTCGCAAAGGCACTCCTCCTGACCAGATCTTAGGCCTAATGGCTAAGGAACTGGTCCCCAACATTCAAAACAATGATCGAGCGAATGTGTTCTATGCGGTCATCGATCGTCGCGGCTTCGAGCTGTCATACAGTGGGGCGGGGCAAGTCATTGTGCTTTTGTACTCTTATGCTGACAACAACTTGCGTCGGCTTGATGGAGTAACTGCTCCATTCGGTAAAGACTTCTCAGGGGAATTCACTTCGCAGACGGTGAGCCTCAATCCGCGCGATCGAGTCATCTTGTGCACAGAGGGTGTTATTAAAGCTCTCAACGAGAAGGGCGAAGCTTTTGGCGAAGAGCGTCTTTATCGATCAGTACTTTCGGCTCCTCGTTTAGGAGTTCACGAACTTCGTAACGAGATCTTGTTCCAGGTCGAAAAATTTGTCGGAGAGAAAGATTTCCCTCAGGACCTGACGGTCGTTGTCACTGAAGTGAAAGACCGAGTCATTAAACTCGCAAAAACTTAAGACCAGTAGTCGATAGATTGACCTTTCATGTTTGCAGGCCTTACAAGGCTTCTGCTACAACTGTAGTGTTGTCTCGATCGAAAGGAATTTTTCATGGCTGAGCCAGTGCAAATTTACGAAGGTGCGGTTGATAAAGGTTTAGAGGGCGTGGTTGCTTGCTCAACCGGAATTTCATTTATCGTTGATGCGACGTTAAATTATCGCGGCTACACAATCGAAGACTTAGCGGCGAATTCAACTTTCGAAGAAACTGTTTTCCTTCTTTGGAACAATCGTCTTCCGAAAAAAGATGAACTCGCAAAGCTTCAAGCCGACCTTGGTAAAGAGATGGCTCTTGATGCTGAGTTGGTCAAAACTCTAAAAACTATTCCCGCAAAAGGCGTTCACCCAATGGCTTGGTTGCGAACAGCAACTAGCTTACTTGCTCACTGGGATAAAGAAGCGCAGGACATGTCAGCAGAAGCGAACATGCGAAAAGCACTTCGCTTGACTGCGAAGATGGGAATGCTTGTTACAGCATTCGACCGCATTCGTAACGGCAAAGAAGTTATTCAGCCGAATCCAGCTAAAAGCATCGCCTGGAATTTCTTCTATACTTTGAACGGCACAGAGCCTGACGCTGAGATCGTAAAAATCTTTGATACTTGTTTAGTGCTTCACGCAGATCACGAACTCAACTGCTCAGCTTTCGCTGCCCGCGTAACATCATCTTCGTTAAGCGACATTTATTCTTCGATCGTGTCTGCAATTTCTGCTTTAAAAGGCCCACTTCACGGTGGAGCAAACGAGCAAGTGATGCACATGTTAAATGAGATCGGGACAATGGACAAAGCTCGCACTTGGGTTGAAGACGCTCTTCAAAACAAAGTGAAAGTGATGGGTTTTGGTCACCGCGTTTACAAGAATGGTGATCCGCGCGCAAAAATTCTTCGTCAGATGAGCCAGACGATCACTAAAAAAATCGGCAAGCCACATTTGTACGAAATGTCAGACTTGATCGACGAAACAATGCAGGGAAAAAAGAATTTACTACCGAACGTCGACTTCTACTCAGCGACTGTTTATTACAGCATGGGTGTTCCAATTGATTTGTTCACTCCCATCTTCGCTGCGTCTCGCGTAAGCGGATGGATCGCACATATCATGGAGCAGTGGACGAACAATCGTATCTATCGCCCACGTGGCCGCTGGACAGGTAAAGAGGGTTTGAACTGGGCTCCTGCAGATAAGCGCTAGTTTACTTCTGCACACTCCATTACTTCTGATCCAATTTTTACCTGAATGTTGCTGTGGTCAGGCTTTTAGAGGCAGCCACTTTAGGACTTCGGTAATCGTTTCATCGTCGACAATTGGGGTCGTGATGATTCCGTGAAAAACTGCTTGAAGGGCTGTGAGTTGTTGGCTTGTGAGATGAGGGAATAAATTCTTTAATCGTTGCTGGTATCGCCGATCGGTATCAGCAAGTTTCTTTTGAATATCTGATTTAGTGTTTGTCCACTTGATATAAAAAACTGTGAGCTCAGGCGTTTGCAAAAAAAGTTTACGGCTATACTTAATCGACTCAACTAACTCGCCCTTTCGAACTTGATCGGTGCGGTTTGGGCTTAGGCCATAGAATTCAGACGCGATAATATCTAAACATGAATGCAAAATCTCTTTCTTGTTTCGACCAAGATGGTAGTAAACCGAGGGTCGGCTCACCTGACAATTTCTAGCTAGTTCCGAGACTTTCCATTTCAAATGACCATGGCGAGACTCGAGCACAAACACGTTACTTACGAGCTCTAGTAGCTTCTCATTCTCTATTTCAGTCATCACTCTCTCTTCTGACAAAAGACTGCAATTCCGTCAGCTCTAAAACTTCCGTGAAAGGGCGCTATGAACTAAGTTTAGACACAGTTAAGCGATAATGATCAATACAAATGAACCCAGTTTTGGTCAGTCGATTGCAAGAAGGAAAGACATGAAACTAATAGCTTTGGCTCTCATTTTAATCGCCCTTGGATCAACTTCACACGGGAGCGATCATATCGATGGCCCAGTGACTACCAAGCACCGCGTAGCTGATTTGAGTGACTTTTACGCCTTTCCAACTCCGAATAAGCCTGGCTCTCTGACTTTAATCTTAAATACTTATCCCGTTGTTCCAAAGAAGGGTCACTTCACTGATAAGGCAACTTACGTGTTCTTAGTTCGTAAGGCTTCAGTTGCTGGGACAAAAGAAGCTGCAAAATTTAATACCTCAGAAGAAGTGGTTATCAATTGTCGGTTTACGACGCCTTATCGCCACGAAGATCACAAAGTGGAGTGTAAGTCGACAAACGGACTGCAAGCAGCGAATAAGTATGAATCCGTTGCGCAAGTGCCGGGTGGCGATTTCAAAATCTATTCAGGAATGAGATCTGACTCCTTCTTCTTTAACGCTGGTTTTGCTAATGCAATTGTTAATAAGGGCGTGATCAATCCTCCAAAAGACGACAACACAATGTCACGAATCAACGTTTTAACTATCGTTCTTGAGATTGATCTCAAAAAACTCTATCCAGATTCTTCTTCGAGTTTATTTGCAGTCGCAACGGCAGTCGTTACTCGAGACAATCAAACAGCTCCGCTACGAATTCTTGACCGAATCGGCCGCCCTGAAATTACTAACGTCAGTATGGCAACTCGAGCTGGCGACAAAGAACTTCGAGATCTCTACAATGCTGAAAGACCCTTCTCACTTTCTGCTAATGCAGCCGCTGAGTACGAAGCTCGATTAGTTAAGAACATTTCTTACTTTGATGGACTTGATAAAAAATCTGATCTTTCAGCTTCTGATACTCAAACTATTGCAAAAGTTTTGACTGACGATTTCTTAGTGGTCGATAGCGCAAAGCCATGCGGCGGAGACTCATTTCTTGAAATCGAAAAATCGCTGATTCAAGGTAAGATACATCAAACTTGCGGCGGACGACGCCCAGTGAGCGATATCATGGACACACTTTTCACGCTTTATATCGGCGGCTTTAACGGGCAAAGAATTCGCGACGGAGTCGATGCTCCTCATAAAGCTATCAGTAACGACTTTCCGCACTTAGCTAAGCCTGATCTTGATTTAATTAGCAGAGGCAAGGCGGCCATTGCACGCAAAATTCTCGGAATAAAAGATTAGAAATGTTCCGCGCCAGCGCGGAATTAATCTAGAGTTTAATCAGTAACGCCATCGCTGCTATAATGATGCCGCTAGTTGCGGCTAACATCTTGCCATACAAGAGAGTTGCATCTTTAATTGGGACGACTGCAAAAAAGGAGCTATTTTGACTATTTCAAAAATCTTCGTTGGCCTCGCGGCTGCACTTCAAATTGGCTTCATGATTCTCGAAATGTTTTTTTGGACAAAGCCATTAGGTCGCAAAGTGTTCGGGCTAAAGAAAGAATTTGCGGAGCAGTCAAAAGCGCTCGCGATGAATCAAGGTCTCTACAATGGATTTATTGCGGCCGGGTTTATTTGGGCGCTGCTTCACTCAGATCCAGTTGCGTACTATCAGCTCTCTATTTTCTTTGCTGTCTGCATGTTAATTGCGGGAGTTTTTGGTGCAATGACCGCAAGCTGGAAGATCATTCTAGTACAGGGTTTGCCGGCGGCATTGGCGCTCGCATCGATCTATTTCTACTGGTGAAAGTGACACCATTCTCCTCAAAAAAGTCAGTTTGGCCCTTCACATTTTGAAAGAATTTCCTGCTGTGACTGACGGTTGGCCAGCTATTTGCTCGGCGTATGTGGAACGCGTTTAGCAGTAGATGGGCATCGGGAGATTCAAATTTATGAAAACACGGATATTATTATTGATGGCTTTCGTTGCAATCGGTGCGGGATGCAAAGGTAACGGAGATGCTACAAAGGCAGTTTCGCCAGATCAAATTGGACCGGTTGATCAGGTCGATCAACTTAATCAGGACTACCGAAAAACAAGTGCATTGGCGTTCCTTGATGATTCGCATGAGTTGCGAGATCTAAAAGTCGTGAACGGGACAGATCCCCGAATATTGAATGCGCGACTGATTACTCGTCAGGGATACCGTGGGGCAACTTATGATCTCAAAGTTGTTGTTCGCGGCCCTTACAATGAGAAGATCGCTCTTCGACAGCGCGGCACTATGATTCCTCGCGGGAACCAGAACTTGATTGATCTCTTGATGCCTAGCCAAGTCGGTATGGCATTCGTAGGTGAGCTAGCTTCAATTGTTAAAATTGGAAGCGAGTCTCAATGTGCGCTGGTAAAAGTTAATTTTTCGAATGCAATGGTTGGCGAGACTCGTCTTTTGCTCTGTGAAGAAATAAGCCACAACGACAGACGTTATGATGATGACGATCGCGATGACCGACGTGACAACCGACGCGGCCGACGTTACTAACTTAAAATTATCGCTTAAATTTTTGGAGCACTTTTAAGTGCTCCACATTCCACCAAAGCTTTTCAAAAAACTTTCTCTCATCTACTTTTTTCCCAATCGATTTTTTTAGCTCCTTCAGCGGCAACGCAGGAAGACTCGAAGTACGAATGAGCCATTGCTCAGCGACTTCTTTTGCCTTACTCGAGAGAGCGACCTGATCGACCAATCCGATCGATAATGCTTCAGCGGCCGATAAGTTTCGAGAGCTCATTGCGAGCTGGTCGAGGCGAGAATTGCTGAGTCTGCGGTTCAGACGTTTTCGGCCACCCCAGCCAAAACTTAGGCCAATTCTTCGCTGCCAGAATCCGAAGTGTGCTTCAGGCACACTAACGACAAAGTCGAAACATCCGAGAAGCTCAAGTCCTCCGCCTAAGCAGTCGCCTTGAATCACGCAGGCAGTGGGAACAGGAAGAGTTGATAAAGCATCAAGGATCGCAGCAATTTTGCGATTAGCGGCTTTACCTTGTGCAGAAGTTTTCATTTTGGCGTAGTCAGACAAATTTCCGCCGCTGCAAAAGTGCGAGCCGCGAGCGGTGACAATTAAAGCGTCATAGTCTCGATGAGATGATTTTAGATTTAGTTCTTTCGCAAGCTTTTCAGCTTGCTCGAGACTTAAAGCATTACGCGCTGAGGGATCATCAAGAACAAACTGCGCTATTCGAATCGACATTACTCAAGTGAACCGTAAATACTCTTTTGAACGTCGCCTGGGCCAACGAACTCAAGGCCTACGCCGTAGCCGCCACCCTGGCCATTTGCCGTTGTCCAGACAACTCGAGCGGGCATTTCATAAGTGCGGCGCACTTCGTTGAGCGGAACATGAAGCAAAAGCTGGTCACCCACTTTAAGATTTTCGCCCTTTGAAAACTCGATATACGCTCCACCTTTTGAAAGATTATAGAGTGTAGTGGTTTCTTTTCGATTGTTTTCAATAAATTCAATTTCGGCTTTTTGCATAGTGTAATAGCGACGGAAAATTCGCTGAGAAACTTCTTTAGTGCTGAGGAGTTTAGTGACAACCCCAAGCAGATCTTTATTTTCGTACGGCTTCTCAATAAACACAGTAGATTGCATGGCGTTGACTTCGCGGATGATATCGAAATTTTTAGCTTTCGCACAAACGATCACTTGGCCGTTGTAGCCATTGTTTCTAAGCTTCAAAATAGTTTCGCGATGTTCTTGGGTAAACTCAGCGACGTTAAGCACAATTAAGTGATGTCCGTCTTTGAACGTATATAACAACCCTTGCGGACGTGTCGTTGCAAAAACAATTTTTCCAAGTTCAGAGACGAGAGGCTCAAGTTTCCTGCGAAGAATGTAGTTTTCTTCTTCGCTGATGCTGGCTAATAAAATGCGGTTCATTGGTTCCCCCGTACGAGTACTCGCATTAAACTTATCGGGGTCTAAGGCTTGGAAACTAACGGGCTTTAGAGGATTATTAACGAATATTATTAGCTACATTAGGCGCTAGCCTAGGCGTTAGTCCTGTGACAGTGGCCAATGGTTCGACAGGTTTTCAAAATCAACTGTTAGCCAAATAAAATAAAGTTCGGAGAATTGCCTATCTGCTTAAGCCCTGTTCGGTATCGTATCTTGATGAGGCTAATTCTATTAGACGGTCGATGAGTTCAGAATAACCCAGGCCATCTTGGTTCCACATTTTTGGGTACATGCTGATCTTAGTAAAACCAGGGATCGTATTGACCTCGTTAACGAAAAGCTTTCCGTCTTTGCGCAAGAAGAAATCAACTCGCGCCATACCATCGCAACACAGGGTTTCGTAAACCTTTATTGCAAGAGACTTTACTTCCGCAGCCTGCTGAGAATCGAGGTCTGCAGGAATTTTTAAATGTGCGCCATTTTCATCGAGGTACTTTGCATCGTAAGAATAGAAGTCGTGTTGAGGGATAATCTCTCCGGGAGTAGAAGACTTTGGCTTCTCATTCCCAAGCACCGAGCATTCAACCTCGCGCCCTGGCAAAAATTCTTCAACTAAAAGCTTTGTATCATATTGAAACGCATCTTTGAGGGCCGCTTCAAACTTTTGGGCCGAATCAACTTTATGCACGCCGACTGACGAGCCCATGTTGGCTGGCTTTAAAAAGAACGGCAGACCCAACTCGCTCTTTAGGCGATCAAAATCTTTTGCTGACGATTCGTGGCGCTTTAAAACGACGAATTTTCCCACTGGCAAACCCGCTTCTTTGAACAAGCGTTTAGCAACGTCTTTGTCCATACCAACTGCAGAGCCAATAATGCCGCAACCTACATAGGGAACTCCGAGCGTGCGAATGTAGCCTTGCATTGTTCCGTCTTCACCATATGGCCCATGCGTGATCGGAAAAATCATATCGATGGTGCCATAACTTTTTGCTGTGCGAAGTCCAATGATGGATGCCTGACCACGCTTTTCGCCAGGAACAATAAACACCTGATTTTTAATTTCATTTAGATCGATTGGCTTTGAAACGTCGGTCTTACGAAGAAATCCCGGATCTTCGAAATACTTCCAGGCACCGGTCTTATCGATACCGATAAGATGAACTTCATATTTTTTTGGATCGAGCGCTTCGAAAACGTTTTTAGCAGATTCAAGTGAAACTGCGTGTTCTGCTGACTGCCCACCGAAGATTAAACAAAGTCGTAGTTTTGACATAACTCATTTTGGACAAAGCAGATGCGATAATCAAGTCGAGGAGTTAAGCCATTTCGACTAATTCACGGATCATTTTGCGTATGCCTGTGAAGACTTCATTTGGTTGAGCGTCATACATGTAGGCTGGAGTGGTCAGAACTTTGTGGTCGCGATCACTAATATAATCCGTTACAGGGCAGATGACATGTTGTGCGCCGGTTTTTTGGATTTCAGCAGAAGTCTCCGCATCATTACCAATCGTTAAATTAATCTTTTTTGATCCTAGAACACGCGCAACAATTGCTGGGGCAATGCAGATTGCGCCGATCGGCTTATCTTGGTCATTAAATTCTCGAATCACGCGTTCTACATCTGGGTGAACGGTGCAGGCCGAGCCTTTTTCGGCCCAGTTAGAGAGTCGTTTTGCTGCGCCAAAGCCGCCGGGAAAAACAATTGCGTCGAAGTTAGATGCACTTAATTTTTTGATATCGAAAATTTCACCGCGACTAATTTTTGCTGACTCTTGCATGTATGATTCAGGAGCAAAGCACTGATACTTTGCTCCCAGTTCAGAAAGGGCTATGAGCGTACTCACGGCCTCTGTAATTTCTGAACCTTCTTGATGGCCACAGCCTGAAAGGACGACAGCAATTTTTCGCACTAATAACTCTTAAGGTGTAGTTGTTGAGCCTGAACCGAATCGGAAGTTCTTTGCTTCGGTACATTCTTTAACAAAAATCCGTGAGTTTTCAAGTGGAACTACGCCTGCCAAACATTCGGTTAACACTGCGCTGAGATAAGGAACTTGTGGGCTGAGCCGGTACTCACGCTTTAGAATATCCAGCCTTCCACCTTCGCGAATCACAATATCAAACGACACTGTGTAAACTTTAATTCGGCAGTTCGGAAAGTTGGTGGCGCAATCAGCAGACGATGCCACTGCAGCCGGAGGAGCCTCGAACCCAACCGAAGTCTTTAGGTTATGATAAGTCACACCGCCGCTTTCAGAGCTTACTTCCATTTGAAAGAGGTCTTTGCTAATTCGATAGATCGGGTCACCAAAAAGGTCTGAAGCCTCTTTTTGAGTTGCAGAAGTTGCAGGTGGCGCAAACTTCCAGACGACTTTGAACTCAGTGTCCACAGTCTTTTTTAATTTTAGATCTTCAAAAAATCGACGAGTTTCGAGCGCTCTGAAAGTAGCTTCAGTTGCATCATCTTCGCGAATCACAATTTTTTGAGCCATATCAGACAGCAAATAAGTCTGTCCGTTAAAAGCTTGTGTCTCATCAAGCTGCGCCCATTCTCCGACCTTCATCGTATTCGGATCGTATTCTTGAAACGAAGCGCTTATAGCGCTTTCGATTGCATCAACGCTCGTCTGAGGTCCGAGTTCTGCTTCTTTCGGTTTGCAACCTGAAATCAACAGCGCAAGCAGCAGCGGAAAGAGGAGTGCAAGTGAGGCGTGGATAACGAGAAGTGGTCGTGAATTCATATCGAGTCCCAGCCCCAAATCCAAAGATCAAGCGGTAGAACTTTTTCGAGGATTTCAGTTGTTTGTTGATCAAACTTGTAAATTTGTGATGCTTTTTGTGGTCCGAAAATTAATCGAACAATATCGGCTTCAGAATCGGTTTTGAAAACATTGTCTCCTGTGCCGAAGACAAACTGTCCGTCACGCTGGTCAAGCGTAAGGTTTTCAACACCGAGAGTCCGAGAGTGACGTTTTATTTTTCCGAACAAACTTGGAGTATTGAGAAGCTTGATCATTCCCAAGAACCCTTCATTTTGTGTCGCGCCCTTTGCCTTCAGCTGTCGAATCAAGTTTTCTGAATGAGAAGGGGAGATCACAGTGATCGGTCGGTTCTGAATTTTACGAACATGAGAGAAGAGAGTCAGTAATTCGCTCACTCCTCCGCCCCATTCGTGAATGTAGCCATTGAGGTCAGCGCCTTTTCCTTCAACTGCGTAGGCCTTTAGAACTCCTGCTTGGTCCCACGCCGTGTAGACACGTGTATTAGGAATCTGGAGATACTTTGCAGTTTCTTCGAGTGTACGAAGTGAACTCACCGTGTGTTGCGAATAGACTCGGTGAATGGCATCTGCAGATACTTTCGCTGAATCAAGAATCTTTAAAGTTGGATTGCTGGCTTCAAATTCATTGTTGATGACCAATGCAATTTCACTTCCACCGAGTTCGAAACCAAGCTTTCGGTAAAAGTCGTAAAGATTGGTCCAAAGAATTGCGATATCGCATCCGTTGGCTTGCGCAGACTGCAAGCAGCTTTCGAGAATCTGTTTACTGAGCCCTTGATTGCGAGCCGCATCTGAAGTGACGACACTTCCGATCGCAGCGATTTTGAAAAGTCCTACCGGAGTTTTAACCATCACCGGTCTCATCACTGCGTGCGAGAGAACTTCTTTTTTCTCGTTTGTAATGATTCGAATGTTTGAAGTATTCGTTGCGCTAAAAGCAGCGGGATACTCTGTGATAATTGACCAACCCTCGCGGGCTCTTAATTGCTTGTTTAGAAAATCAAAAACGGTTGGTAATTCGTTTTCTAAAGGTGCACGAGGTCCTTCCATGGAACACTCCTCCAGACAGCATTTGCGCCATCTCTCTTATCTTAACAGAGAACCATTTTTAGACGGCGAAATTTGACAGAAAGTCGGTCGATAGCCTAGGGTGACTCGATGAAGAAAAAGCGCGCAAAGTTTAGCGAGACTATGGTCCAAAAGAAAGCTCGTGCTGACGCAGTGACTGCACTCCTCAAGCGATATTATCCCGATGCAGAATGCGCGCTTCATCACCGAAATCCATATGAGCTTTTGCTAGCAACTATTTTGTCAGCGCAATGTACAGATGAGCGGGTGAATATGGTGACACCTTTTTTGTTTGAACAGTTTCCAACCCCAAAAGACCTTGCTAAGGCTAAAGTCGAGGAGATCGAGCAAGTCATTCGATCTATTAACTTTTTTCGAAACAAATCGAAGAGTCTGAAGGCCTGTGCACAGTCTTTAGTCCAGCATCACAATGGTGAGGTCCCACAAACAGTCGAAGAACTCGTTGAGCTCGCTGGTGTCGGAAGAAAAACCGCAAATGTGGTTCTAGGGGTTGGGTTTAAAATTCCTTCTGGGATTGTGGTCGATACACACGTCAGCCGACTTTCAAACCGTTTAGCGCTGATCCAGACTATGGGTCCTAAAATGAGCCCAGAGAAGATCGAAGCCGAGCTTCAAAAGATCATCGACAAGCCCAACTGGATCGAAATTTCTCATTTGTTAATTACGCATGGTCGGCAAATTTGTAAGGCCCGAAATCCGCAGTGCCAGATTTGTTTTTTGAATGAGCTATGCCCGAAGATAGATGTGGCAACTTAGTCGTTGTTTAAATCGTCACGAAGACAGAAGATAATGTCATGATTTACGCCTTCGTTGAGAGCATCAAATATGTTGGCCACATGATACCCGTGGCATTGCTGCGAATTTTCTTAGGGTACTTTTATTTCAACCAAGCTTTAAGTACATATCATCGCGGTTTTTTACAACACGCATACTTAGCTGAAGACGTTCGAAATTTTTTACCTCTAAGCACGGCACCTGAGTGGTACAAAAACGCTCTTGAAACTGTTTTGATTCCAAACTGGCAAGTTTTTGCGACGGTCTACCTCGCAATTCAATTTATTATCGGATTCTCATACATCGTCGGCTATATGGTACGACCGGTATCATTGCTTGCAATTTTGTATTGCGGTTTTATTTCAGCATCAATCGGATCACAGCTCTATCTCGTACAAATTTCATTCTTAGTTGTTCTTCATTTGATGCTCGGCTGGGTCGGCGCCGGCCGATGCCTTGGCTTTGATTACTTCTTTTACAAGAGACGACGCGGGATCTGGTGGTGAAGATCGGCCCGATGGGAATCCCGAAGGGCTTCAAAGCTTCTATTGCTGCGGCAATCTTGCTAATTGTCATTGCTTTCGCTTTTCAGTTTTCAAAAACAAACACGTCCGATGCGAAAGTTATCAAAGTGCTGTCGTACTCTTCGTTTTTGGCTTCGTGGGGCCCAGGCCCTGAAATTGCAAAACTATTTAAAGAGCAAACCGGAATTGAAGTCGTATACCAAGATGCAGACGATGCAGGCCTCTTGCTTACCAAGCTTGAGCTTTTTCCGAGTGATGTCGTCTTAGGTTTAGACTGGATCACAGTTTCAGAGGCAAAAACTAAATTTAGTTGGAAAGCTCATAACGTTAAACAGCAAGGCGCGGTGAGATTTTCTGAGCCGATCTTTGATGATCCTCAGTTTCTTGCATTTGATTGGGCTCCGTTAACTTTTATCTATCGAAAAGGTGAAACCGATCCTCCCAAAAGCCTCGATGATCTTCTTCATCCGCGATTCAAAGGTCAGATAAGTCTTCAAGACCCACGAACTTCAGCGCCAGGGCTCCTGTTTCTTTATTGGTTAGTCGCTTTGAAGGGAGAGGACGGCGCATTTGAGTTTCTAAATCAACTTCGCTCCAACATTCGATCTGTCTCTCCGTCTTGGTCAACTGCGTACGGTCTATTTCAAAAAGGTGAAGCTAAGCTCGTATTTTCGTATTTAACTTCACCCGTATACCACTGGGTGAACGAAAAAGATCTGCGGTACCAAGCGGCAGAGCTGAGTGACAAGCATATCTATCAAGCTGAGCTTGCGGGAATTCCCGGGACTTGTCAAAACTGTGAAGCAGCACACATGTTTTTAGATTTTTTGAACAGCGAATTGGCTCAGCGAATTCTCATGAACAAAAATGTGATGTATCCAGTACATGAAAAAATTGTTCCAACTGACGTCGCAGGATTTCACAGATTACCTGCTGTTTCTCTATTGCAGGTAGATAACTTAAGAGAACTTACTAATAGAAAAAAACAACTCGTTGAACGCTGGAAAGAGTTAAAACTTTAAAAATGCGAAAGCACAGTCTATCGAGCTTCATCATTTTGTTTCTTGTTTCGCCATACCTGGTTTTGTTTTCTTACTTTGCCTTCGCAAGTGGTTTTAAGTTTGATATCGCTACAGATTTTGCAGATGCCTTTAACTTTACACTCCTGCAAGCTCTCGCTAGCTCGTTGATCGCAACCGTTTTTGGAATCGCTGGAAGTTTTGGGCTTATCGGTCTGAGAGGCTACTCGTCAAATTCGAAACGAAATTCGCTCCTAATTAATTTATTTGTTCTCCTGCCGAGTGCGGCTCCAGTCCTATTTGTAATTTTGTCGGCACTCAACATAGCTCCGTCACTCACCGGACTCTCGGGAATTGTTTTGCTGCACTCGCTGATCAACGTTGGGTTAGTAGCGGTAACGTTTGAAATGTTGTTGATCGAGAAAACAGGTGGCTATCTTGAGCTTGCTCGAGTCGAAGGCGCTTCAGTTGGTAGAATGATTTTCAAAATAATTTTACCGATTCTAAAAAAAGAAATTATCTTGATCTGGCTTTCAATATTTGCGTTCTGTTTTACAAGCTTTGCTATTCCGCTCATCATCGGCGGAAGCCAGGCGACGACTATCGAAGTACTCATCTACGAATTGATTCGAGTTGACGCAAACTGGGGAGATGCCTCAATAGTAGCGGGCCTCCAATCACTTTTTATTTTCATTCTAACTTTTGCCATCGTCCGAAGCGACCACGAACATTCATCGCGCGAGACCAATCTTCAATTCTTGGGTGTAAAATTGCTTTCGGTTTTAATTTTGCTCCCAAGTACTGTGTTAGTTATTGGACTCCTCATCGAATTAATTCCAGGGTTTCGCGAGTTGTTTCGAGAAATTCCGATCTCTGAATTGCTATCGTTGGGTTTGAACTCGCTTATGATTTCTCTCGGGACGGCAACACTCTGTCTTGCCAGTCTCGGGCTGATTGCTTTGGCGCAGCCTACGGGAGTTTGGCGTAAAATGATTCTAGGATTTCTTGCTCCGAGTTCGATTCTCACTGGCTTTGCACTTTTGATTGTGTGGCGTGATGTTGGTGCAGCATCTCTAATTAAAATTTCTATCGGGCTGACTCTGCTTTTCTTGCCGATTCTTTATCGACTCGGTTGGGATGCAAAGCTTCGCCAACTTCGCAGCCAAATTCAAACCGCCGAAATCCTCGGTGCTAATCGGTGGCTTGCATTTACGAAAGTCGCTTGGCCGCAGCTTCAACCGACAGCCGCCAAGCTCTCAGCACTTGCAGCGTTCTGGGCGTGGGGAGACTTTGCACTCAGCAAAATGGTTGCTGAGAGAACTCTCTCGATTTCTTTGATGGTTCAGTCCTTGATGGGTGCTTATCGCTTAAGTTCTGCAACAGCGCTTGTCTGGTTGATGTTCTTTGGAAGTGCGCTAACATACTTCATAGTTTGGAGCGTGGTGAATGTCGCGAGTCGAAAACCTTCTCATTGAGTATTCCGATTTTAAGATCGATATTCCGTCGTGGGAAATTCTTGATCAAGGTGTCACGGCTCTGTGGGGCCCGTCGGGCGCTGGCAAAACCACTGTGTTTCGTGCGTTACTTGGGTTAGAGCCTGTTAAGTCATTGAAGTGGATATTTGCAGCTCCCGGAGCTACCGAAGGTGAGCAACTGGATCTTGCGGCTCTTCCGACTCCTGCGCGTAAGTTGGGGGTCGTCTTTCAAACGCTCGATCTTTTTCCTCATATGACTGCACGAGAGAACATCCGCTTTGCGGCCGAAGCTCGCGGGTTATCAAATTCTGAAACCAAATCGCGCGAAGAAGAATTAATTGCAACTCTGCGGATGTCATCGTTTATCGATCGTTCGGCTTCAGTCATTTCTGGCGGTGAGAAGCAGCGAGTTGCTTTGGCTCGGGCAATGATTGCGCGTCCGCGGGTTTTGTTTTTGGACGAACCGTTTTCGTCACTTGATGCTGACCTTAAGGGTGAAGCGCGCGCGCTGGTGAAATCAGCCATCGCTGCTTGGAAAATTCCAACTGTTCTTGTCACTCACGACAAAGACGATCTCGCAGCTCTCGCAACGAAAATTTCTGAGATTAGAAATGGGAAGATTGTTTCAGAGCGAATGATTTAGTTTTTGTTCTTCGGTATAGTGGCCGGCTTCTTCAAGGATTCCGTTATCGTAACCTTTCTCTCTAACTCCATATCAATTAATTTCGAATTCGCATGCGGGTAACAATTGAACCGGAAGAAAGTTAAATCTGTGATGGGTCAACTTTTTATTTGACACGATTTCGTCAGCCGCACGCTGTTGCTTGTGCGTAACAATTTGGTAAGTCTGATCGGTTCGCATTTTAAAAATTTAAACTCTTTCCATCGAGCGACAGCGCGCAGAATGATGACGCTAATTAGTTTATCGAGCCGCGAGCGTCTGAAAAGAAACTGAGAAATATCAAATTTTAAATGTCGTGTTATGGTGCTCGCACTTCCACGGTGGAAGTAAAGGAGCAAAATGCAAACCGAAAAAAATTCCTCTGATCAAATCACTTTCATGACTCAACTCAAAAAAGTTTCGAGTGAAAAGATCGATGCAGAGCTTCGACTGGAGACAGCGTCAGAGCGCGAGCTCTTATCTAAGATCGTTTGCTACATTTACGAAG
Source organism: uncultured Bdellovibrionales bacterium (assembly GCA_964543475.1). Taxonomy (GTDB): domain Bacteria; phylum Bdellovibrionota; class Bdellovibrionia; order Bdellovibrionales; family JAMPXM01; genus JAYSYM01. The sequence continues at coordinate 74,186 of CAZIYJ010000007.1, forward strand.
TTGATCGACGAAAGCTTTATCTGCGGTACAACTGCACGAGTCTTTTTGAATATCTCACTAAAGAAATGAAATATTCTGCGGGTTCTGCCCAACGGAGGCTCGATGCTGCAAGGTTGCTCGGTGACACACCAGAACTTGTTGAAGGCCTCGCTTCTGGAGATTTGACGCTAAGTCAAATTTCTATTGTCGCCCATGGATTGAAGCAGGCCAAGAGAGAGGCAAGTAACAGCGGAGCAAAGTTCACTTCCACCGTGGAAGTGAAGCGGGATTTATTTTCGAAGGTAAAGTCGCAGGCGACAGCGGGTGCTCAGCAGATCGTGGCGAAGACTCTCAATTTAGAAATTAGAGCTTTCGATAAAATGGTCGTTCAAAGAGATGAATCGCTTCGTTTAGAAATTACCTTTTCAAAAGAAGAAGTGGAGCTTTTGAAAGAGGTAAAAGATTTGCTTTCGCATTCAATGCCAGGTGCTAGCTATAAAGAAGTTTTGGTCGCGAGTTTGAAAGAATTGAAGAAGAGAAAAAGTGCTTCGCCACAAAAGAAGGAAGGGATTAGTCAGAAATTAGAAGTGCGCGCTTCCGCTGTGGAAGTAAAAAAGTTTGACCACAGCAAGTCATCGATTGGGGAAGTTAGAAGATCGGTATTCAGAAAAGATAAGAGTTGTCGGTGGGAGTTCGCAAATGGTCAGAAGTGCGGATCTACTTTTCAACTTCAAATAGATCATAAAAAATCGAAGTGGTTGGGCGGGTCGAATGAGTCGGACAATCTTCAATTACTTTGCTCAGCACACAACAAGCTAAAGTATCAGCAGGAGATGGGGCTTAGTTAACTGCAGTGATTAGGGTGACCGCACAAGGGAAGCTCCGGAAAACTAGCCCTTGACGAGCGAAGGGTTGATCTTGCGAGGCCACACAGCTTGCTTCTTCGCTAACGGAATAAAACTTGCGGCAGCTGCGATGTCGTTGATGTGATTAAATTCTGCTTCAGTAAAACCATGAAGTTTCTCAAGATTCGAATATTCATCGAGCAAAGTCGTATTAAACACACCTGGATCATCGGTGTTCAACGTCACTGGAACTCCAGCTTCCATCAATTTTCGAAACGGATGCTTCGCAACGGATTCAACTGCGTTTGTTAACCAGTTGCTGATTGGGCAGAGCTCAAGAGGAATTTTACGCTCTCGAATGTAAGCCATTGCTTTTTCGTCTTTGGCAATTTGTACGCCGTGACCGATGCGATCGGCTCCAAGTTTTTCGACAGCATCGTAAACTGATTGTGAGGCGGTCGGAACTGGCGCCTCGCCAGCATGAACCGTAATTTTTAAGCCTGCTGCTTTTGCTTCTTGAAAGTAGGGAGCAAACAATTTGCAATCAAAACCAACTTCGTTATCAGCAAGATCTAAACCGACAATAGAATCTTTGTTTGCAATTGCAAAGTCCGTTACACGTTTTGCATCTGCTTGAGAGCGAATACGTTGAATGATCAAAAGTAAACCCACTGCAATTGGCAAATGCGAACAGGCTTTTACTCCGGCATTGATTGCATCGTGAATCTGTTGAAACGAAAGATGCTCGTGGCCCTCTTCGATAAATGTCGGAGCGTAACGAAGCTCAAGAATTCGCACTCCCTCGGCCGAGCAATCCTCGATGATTTCTCGAGTGATTCGAGTGAGCACTTCAGGTGCATTAATAACTTGTTGGGTGACCATGAATTTTTTGAGCACTGCTCCTAAATCAGCCATCGGCTCAGTCACTAAAAACTCACGCTTAAATTCTTCGTCGCTTTCTGGGACTTTAATGCCCTGCGCTCGAGCTAATTCTTTCAGAGTCGATGGCCGCATAGAGCACTCGAGATGGCGATGAAGTTCTGCTTTGGGAATGGCCCGTAAATTCATATCCACGGAGAATAGGGTGCCAAGCGCTCTAGAAACAAGAATTTATTGACCAAGGTGTGAGGCGCTGCGATAAGAAAACATGTCACAAGTACAGCCAATCAGTATCAAATCGCGTTTAGCCTCTAGCCCTTCAAATGCTCCAAAATTCCCAGTCAGAGTTCAGCTGCAAAGTGGTGAATCGATCACTGTTGCTGACCCGCGAGCAACCAGAGCCATGATTATCTTGATGGACATGAATGCTCTGCATGGAGGAGCGGCTAGTCACTACGGTGGTCCGGCAGCGTTTGCCGAACTCATGTCAGCGACCCATGGTCTCATGTTCACCGAAGCAAAGAAGTCTGGAAGCGAGTGGTATCAGTGTTTCAATTTTGTGAACGATGCCGGCCACTGCGAAAATGGCCTTTATGCTCTTAAAGCCAACTACGGTTTTGCGAATCTCTCTCTAAACGACTTAAAAAAATTCCGATCAATCGAGAGTCCCCTCACTGGTCACGGTGAAGCCCATTTATTTCCACAAGGAGTGCTTGTGAGCAATGGTCCTCTTGGATCAGGCTTGCCTCAAGCACAGGGCCTTGCGATGGCTGATTCACTTGCCGGAAAAAAGCGCCTCACTGTTTGCGCCATCTCTGATGGAGCCGCGATGGAAGGCGAAGCAAAAGAATCTTTTGCTGCAATTCCTGGTTTAGCTCGTAAAGGGAAGATGGGTCCGTTCGTCTGTATCTTAAGCGATAACAAAACAAAACTTTCTGGTCGCATTGAGCAAGATTCATTTTCAATGGAGCCAACTTTTCAGTCTCTTGAGAAACTTGGATGGAAAGTGATTCGCATAGAAGACGGCCATAATCTTCAGGCGTGTGTCGCAAATATTGAAGAGGCGTTCGCGCAAGCAAAGCTCGACCCGAGTGTTCCGGTTTTGATTCACGCTCGTACGATTAAAGGCAAAGGAAGCAAAAAAGCTGAAGCATCAGCAACTGGATCGCACGGTTTTTCGCTTAAGAAGGCCGATGAGATCGCAGCTTTCCTCACCGAAATTTACGATGGTCAGGCAGTTCCAAACGAGTTCATGGCTTGGGCCGAAGAACTAATGCAGTACGAGAAAGACAAAGCAGCAAATGCAAAGCCTGCTGCGCCAGCTTCGACTGACCCAACTACGATCAAAGAGAAAATTCAGCTGGGAGTGAGTAGCGCGTTGATCAAAAAGCGCAAAGAAGGTCATCCGATCATTTCTGTTTCAGCTGACTTACAAGGTTCAACTGGCCTTGCTGAGTTCCAAAAAGAATTTCCTGAGGCAACTCTTGATGTTGGCGTCGCCGAATCAAATATGGTCAGCACCGCTGCAGGGCTTTCGATTGGCGGCTTTATTCCGATCGTAGATACATTCGCACAGTTCGGCGTTACAAAAGGTGCGCTCCCTATCACGATGGCAAATTTATCGCTTGGTCCAGTGATCGCAGTGTTTTCTCACACAGGATTCCAAGATGCTGCCGATGGTGCTTCACACCAGGCTCTTAGCTTCTTTGCTCAAGTTTCATCAATCCCGCACACCGAAGTTTATGCGCTAACGAGCAGCTCTGAGGCAGATGCTTTGGTTTCTCAGGCGATTGAGCGTTTTGCGGCCGACAGAAAAAACGGAAAAGTTCCGCCTTCAGTGATCTTCTTCTTAGGTCGCGAAAATTTTCCGCGTACTTATACAAATGATCTCAACTATAAACTTGGTGTTGGCCAAGAAATACATGCCGATGTTCCTCAAGCAAACAAAGCGGTAACGATAGTCGCGGCCGGATCTCTTCTACCAGAAGCATTGAAGGCAGCAAAAACTTTGAAGGAAAAAGGCATCGGTACAATCGTTATTAATCCATCATCGATTAATCATCCTGATACTGCACTGGTGACTAAAGCTCTCGCTCGAACCGGCGGAAAGCTTGTGACCGTTGAGGAGCATCGATTGACGGGCGGTATGGGAGCAATGCTTTCACATGCGCTCATGCTCAAAGGCGAAACGTTTAAACTTAAGTCTTTAGGTATCGGCGATCACTTTGGTCAGAGCGCTTACTCAGCGCTTGATCTTTACAAGCGCGATGGTCTTGATAGCGCTGCAATTGCAAAAGCTGCTGAAAGCCTCGTTTAAAAAGGTCGCCAATTAATTTTCGATCTAAATGTCGAGCGATTTTATAGCGTCTGCGCTCGGGCGTTTGATGAAGTAGAGAATCGCAATAACAGCAAAGATTCCTGCAGCCAATAAAAGTTCATTTGTTTTTGCAAAGCTTAACATCGTTAAGCAAACAACGGCCCCAAGAATCGGGACAAAAGTAGGAACTTCGAATCGTCCCTTCCGTTCATTCTTTTTTCGTTGAAGAACTACGAGAGAGATATTCACAACCGCAAAACAGATTAATAAAAGTACGCTGGTTGCTTTCGCAAGAACAGAAATGTCGCCAGCTAATGCTAGGCCGAGCAAAATCAGCAAAATAGTTGCGGCTGCAATGTGCGGTGTATGGCGTACCGGATGAATTTTCCCAAGCGCTGAAGGAAGAAGTTTTTGGTTTGCCATTCCATACAACAAGCGAGAGCCCATCACGTAATTTAACAGCGCAGTATTCGCTACAGCGAACATCGAAATAATGCTGAAGATAGCTGTCGGGAACCAAGGAGCAGCTTTCGCTACCACATCAACGAGTGGTTGTTTTGATCCGGCTAAGTCGACGGGTGGTAAGACTGATACGGCGACCAAGCTGATGGTCACATAGATCAGCGACGACACTCCAACTGCAGTGAGAAGGCCAATCGGAAGATTGCGCTCAGGATTTTTTACCTCTTCGCTCACATTCAAAATGTCTTCAAAGCCAACGAAAGAATAAAACGTAAGGACTGCGCCGGTTAAGACGATCGAGAAACCTAATTCACCAGTTGGGTTTGCAGGAGTTGTGGCGTCGAAGTAATCCACTGATCCAAGGTAGCTCACGCCAACTCCGATGACGATGACGAGACCAGTGAGTTCGATGATGGTGCAGACAGCGTTCATCCACATCGACTCTCGCATGCCCCAGAAAACGATGAATCCAACGACACAGGCAAAAATAATTATCCCTGCGGTGAGTGGAATGAATTCGAAAAGACCAGTGAAGTAACCTGAAAAAACTCGGCAAGCGGTTGCCATTGAAGTCAGCCCTGAAGCAAGAACGGCTAAGCCGATGGTGTAAGAGAGAAACGGTTTTGAAAAAGCACGGAAGGTGATGTAAGCAGCACCTCCTGCTTTGGGATATCGTGATCCGAGCGATGCATACGACAAACCAGTAAGTCCGGCAGCCACCATGCTGGTTACAAAACCGAGCCAGGCTGCATAACCCATTTCGCCGGCTGCTTTACCAACGAGGCCATAAATACCAGCGCCGAGTATATCTCCAACACCGTAAAGAATCAGGGCCACCAAACCAATGTTGCGTTCAAGTTTTGTCATGCGCGCTCTCCAAAAACAAAAAAGGCCCAAAGTTTCCTTTGAGCCTTAATCGAGTAATTTAAGATTGTCTAACTTAACCTGTGAGAAAAAATCTACGAGTTCTTTTTTTCAGTCTCAGACTCAGTATTTTTTTGACCTTGTTGAGCGCCGTGAAGAGATTCTTTTTTCTTTGCAGAATCAGTCACATCAAGTGCGTCGTCATTCAAACCATTTTTGAAGCCCTTGATGGCTTCACCCAAAGATTTTCCGAGTCCTGGTAGGCGAGATGGCCCGAAAAACACGAGTAAGATTACTAATATTAGCAGTAAATGCGGAAGTCCAAGACCCATACGATTCTCCTTGATTGGTATCGCTCATTGAATTCTGCCATAGAAGTGGCGATCCGCCAAGCGCACGAACAAACTAACCAGCTACTCGGCTGGGCCAACGTCGCCGTTTGTTTCCTTGCGAGGGCGACGGTCGTGGCGACGACGGCGATTTGGTCGATTTGGTCTAATTCGCGCACTTCGCTCCTCGCCCAACTGAGCGATCTCTGCTCGCGCTGCAGAATAAGCGTCGCGCCAGAACTGAAGTACTTCAGGCCCGTAAATATAATCCACTTCTGCCATTCGCAGTGCGAGAGGGAAGCCTTCATTTTTCAACATTGCAAATTGTCTGCGTGGGCCGCGGCGTTTGAAATCAAGCCATCGCCCTAAGTAAGGAATAATTTCGAGCGCGCGGCTGACGGCGTTTTGTTCGTGATTAAACATTCCAAGTTCATCGCGCATCATGAGCCGAATGTTTTCGTCTTGTGCGAGTTGATCAGTTTGTTCGTGCGTCGGGTCTTCATTGATGGCTCGGAAATAAGAAAAAAGTAACCATGCAAAGAGATGAACCGTGTCGGCGCTACCTTCGGCCAATCGATGAAACGAACGGAAGTTCTCAAAGAACGCCTCTTTTTTCGAGACATCTTGAAACAGTTTATGCCAACTCGGCAGGACATACTCGAGGACACCCAAGTCGAAAGCTTCTAACAATGCTAAGTCGGGCTGCTCGAGTCGAAGAATTTTTAAAATCTCTTCGCGCTTTCGCGGAAGAACTGACTTCACTAAACTTGATGCATGAGTTTGCATGGCTGCACGCAACTCAGGATCAAGCGAGAACCCAGCTTTGTGCGCGAATCGAAGACCACGTAAAATTCTAATCGGATCTTCAATCAACCGTTTGTTCGGATCACCGATCATTCTCAAGACACGCTTTTGAATGTCATCCATTCCTCCGACGTAATCTAAAATCTGATCTGCAATCGGATCATAAAACAAAGCGTTGATCGTGAAGTCGCGACGTTTCGCATCTTCTTCTGGTTCACCGAAAATATTGTCACCCGATGGAAGAACCGCAGGTGGAGCAACTTGGTTCGATTCAAGCGTTTCATCTTCCGCACTTTCAAGTGCTGCGGCTCGCTCAGCCACTTCATCTTCAGTGAGATCGCGTCTAAATGTCGCAACTTCGAATTGTTGCTCATCTCGTTTGACTAAAACTAATCTGAAACGTTTTCCGATGATGAACGACATGTAAATCAATCGCTTCACTTGCGGAGGATGTGCCTTAGTTGCGATGTCGTAATCTTTTGGATGAATATTCAAAAGAAGATCGCGCACACAGCCACCGACGAGATAACTCGTGAATCCGGCTTTTTGAAGAGCCTTGACGATTCCGTAAGCGTGCGGATCGATCCAGTCTTTATGAAGATGCGGGCGTTGCTTTATGACTTCCAACTAAGGTGCCTCTGTGTAAGAACTAAGCCTAATGAGTTACCTCGATAACTTTAATTACTCAATCACAGGCTCACCAGAGCGGGCTCCAAAACTGGTGTTTTTACATGGTGTCATGGGCTTTGGTTTAAACTGGAGAACAGTCTCAAAGGCCTTCGATTCGCAGTTTCAATGCCTTGTTTATGATCAGAGAGGCCATGGTCGCTCATTTCACCCCGAAAACGGCTATGCGCCGAGCGATTATGCTCAAGATTTAAAGCTTATTCTCGATGAACTAAAGTGGGAGAAGGTAAATCTCGTCGGCCATTCAATGGGCGGTCGGAACGCTCTTGAGTTTGCGCATCGCTTCCCATCTCGAGTCGAAAAACTGGTGATTGAAGATATTGGGCCGGTCATGCGCGAGACAGCAGCCGAGTCACTGATCACTTTGTTGAACTCAGTTCCTGTCCCATTCGAGAGTAAACGGTTAGCGAAAGAGTTCTTTGAAACAAAGTTTCTTGAGATCTTCAAAGCGCGACCTGACCGAGAGGGAATAGCTCAGTTTTTCTATGCGAACATCGTCGAAGATAAGCAGGGAAGAGCCGTCTGGAGATTCTCTGAAAAAGGGGTTCGCGAAAGTATTTTGGGCGGACGAACTCAAGATCGTTGGAGTGAAATCGAATCGCTTAAAATGCCTACTTTACTCGTCAGAGGCGAGCTTTCGCGTGATTTGCCGCGCGACCTTTTTGATGAGGTTTTACAGAGAAACCCAACTATCCAAGGCGTCGAGATCAAAGGTGCGGGTCACTGGGTCCATAGTGATCAACCGGAAGCTTTTATTGCGGCTCTTCGCGTGTTTTTGGGTGATGCTTCTTTGACTTCGTGAGCCCAGATCAGATACATTTTTCTCGTTCAATGACCATAGGCGTTGCGCCCTCATAGGCGAATGTCGTCGCTTCTTAGTGGAGACCTTAATTTTGAAATTCTCAGAACTGCAGCTGCACCCACAACTAACCGCAGCGCTTGAAGCTTTAAAGTTTGAAACTTGTACACCTGTTCAGACCGCAACAATGCCTCACATTATTGAAGGCAAAGACATCGCGGGACTCGCGCAAACTGGAACCGGAAAAACTGCAGCCTTTTTACTTCCGTTAATGGAAAGAATTCTTCGCGCACGTGATCTTGCTCACACAGAAGATGAAGCATTAAAAAAACGAGCGTTCCCTGATTGGCGCAGTAATCAATTTGTTCTGGTTCTTGTTCCGACTCGTGAATTGTGTGAACAAGTTTATGAAAATGCAAAGTCACTTTCTGGAATGTCAGGCTTGAGAGCCGTTTCGATCTACGGCGGAGTTTCATACGAAACTCAGAAAAAAGGTTTACGAGATGGTGTTGAGTTCATCATCGCAACACCTGGCCGATTCATCGATTTATACAAAGAGAATCTTGTTGATCTAAAAAATGTTCGCGCCATTGTTTTCGATGAAGCTGATCGCATGTTCGACATGGGTTTTAAAGAAGACATGAAGTTCTTGCTTCAGCGTGTTCCAAAAGAGCGTCAGTTCTTGGTCTTCAGTGCCACTTTAAACTTAGATGTCATGAACACTGCTTATCAATTTGGAGCAGATCCAATTGAAGTGAATGTCAGTCGTGATCAAGCGAAAGCAGAAAACGTCGAAGATCAGATTTTTCACATCGGACAAAACGAAAAACCTGCGCACCTTCTTTCGATTCTTCGTAAGCATAAGCCTCGTCAGGCGATTGTATTTAGCAATTACAAAATGAATGTTCAGAGAATTGCTCAGTTCTTGTCTGATAACGGCGTACCTGCTGTGGGTATTTCGTCTTTGCTCACGCAGGCGCAGCGCAATCGCGTGATGGAGCAGTTCAAGGCTGAAAACGATAGTAACATCCTAGTTGCAACCGATGTTGCGGCTCGCGGTCTTGATATCAAGGGCGTTGATATGGTTGTGAACTACGAATTGCCAGATGATGCTGAAAACTACGTTCACCGGATTGGTCGAACGGGAAGAGCGGGCGAAAAAGGTATCGCATTTAGTTTCGTTTCTGATCGCGATGTCGAAGCGCTTGGTCGCATAAATGAATATCTTAAGCACACTGTGCCGACGGCATGGTTGGATGAGGCTGATCTCGTGAAAGAATATAAGCAAATGCCATCGGATCATGATGTGCGCGGAACTAAGTTTACTGGAACACCAAGAGAAGGCGGCGAAACTCGCGGACCACGCCCACCACGACAGGGTGGCGGCGGGGGCGATCGTAATCGCGGGCCAAGAAAAGAAAACCGTGAAGGCGGAAGACCTCAGCAATCAGCTGGTCAAGAGCGGGGCCCACGTCCGCAGCAAGCACAAAATGGCGAACGCCCGTCACGCCCAGGTGCGCGACCTGACAATCGCAATCGCGGACCTCAAGCTCAGCGCCAAGCGCAGGGAGCAAATGGTCAGAGCCACAAGGGTCAAAAGCCTAATCAGCGTGGTCCTCAAAACAAAAATCAAAGCCAAAGCCGACCAGGGCGCCCAATCCCTCGACAGAAATCAATCGGTCAAAAGGTATCGGGCTTCTTTAAAAAATTATTCTCTTAATTATTATAGGTCACAGTTTTGTGATGGAGTCTGGCCGCTGAAGTGTGCTTCAGCGTCTAGATCAAGCTTCAACTTTCCGGCGCGGCAATTTCCCTGAAGAGTTTTTGCAACGTGCGCGAGATTCGCACGAACTGATGCGAAGTCTGAAGACGTGTACATCATCCCTTTTACAAAAAGGTCTTTTACTGCAGGCTGATCGATCTGTTGATTGAGCATTAATAGACGCTGATAAGTGAGCGGACTGATGTGCGCAACGCTTTCGATAAGACCGTTAGTGCGCGAGTGATTCATTCGCGATACTCCGCAGTCGTTATCCTTAAGAAGCATCTTCTTTACTTGAACTGCGCTTGATCCAAATGCAGCAATGTTTTTTGCAGAAGCTTTTTCAAATTTTAATCGCGGAAGTCCACGAGCATTTCGGTCGCTATTGTCGAAGTAAGCTAACTTCATCGTGTAGGCGATGTTACCGAGACGATCTTCTTGGTTGAGCATGGTGTCGAGTACGATCATGTCAGCAAGATCTTTTAGCTGTTCCATTTTCTGAACGTTGCCAGCGGTGAAATCACGGCCAACCATACTTTGAGCTGAAGTTGCACTTGTTAAGGCTTTGTAGACCAAGTTCTTCGCTTTGAAATTTACATAACGTGCTGGCTGGTTAGGTCCGCCATTGTAAAAATCTGAAGCGTAGCTTTCTTCTCCAGACGGATTGTCACTCAAAGCGCCATACGATTCGTCGAGGTTGTCGGTGAAAAGTTGGTCTTTCTTTTTTGTGATCGATTTGTTTTCGATGAATCCCAAGTAACTCTTCCAAGTTGTATGAATTGTGTCCGTTGGTTTTGTTTTAGAAATGGCAATCTGACCAATTCGTGTGTGCTCCGCTAAGTCGAATGTGCGAAGAACAGTTGGCGGAACGTCTCCGGCTCCACCGAGAATGCGAGAGACGTGATAGTAAGAAAGAATTGAAGGAGTGTAGCTGCAGCTTGTGCTGTATTTATATTTCGCCTCTTTATCAAGTAAGTTAGATCCAACACTTGCAGTAGGCTTTTGCATAAAGCAGCTTCGAGCTTCTACATCAGCAGCCGTAGTGCCTGCTGGAAGAGAATAAAACTCAAGGCCCGGATTTGTGCTGTTTGTCTTTGGACAAACGGCAGCGTTAACTCCTCGAGTAAGCGCACAAAGTTCTAATTCTTTTTTGAGATCTTTTTCTGAGTACATTGCGCGGTTCAGCCGCTTTGGTATCACACAGATTTGAACAGTTTGTCCGGGTTCGTTAATCTGAATGAGTTGTTCACCGCGAGGAATTGACGGCGTTAGAGTCGCAAATGCTTGCAGCGGCATGACGCTAAAAGTGAGAGCTGACGCTGCTATTCGTACCATTAAATTAGCCACTGAATCCTCCGGAAACAAAAAAAAGTGTTTAACCGCGAGTATCCAAGAGCAAATTCTATGTCAGCGTTGAGCTGCTTTAACCGATTATATCGCATTAGGAGGGGGTTTTTCGTCAGGGCTTTCACGGCCGACGAATTACGCCTTAGCACTGTAAAAGCCTTATACAGATTCGAAATTACTGCATGATCATTTGAGCTGCGGTAGCAGCTTCGAGAGTCTCATCCCAATATCTGAAGTAAGACTCAGCAATACGGCGATCGGCCACCCGAGCGAGTAGCTCGTCATTTTTAGTAAGAGAGTTGCCGTTGATGTTGTGAGAGCCAGCTAAAACAAGTGCCTCTCGTGAAGTCGAACCATTGATGCTTGCATCGATGGCGACTACTTTTGAATGAATCGAAGGGAGAATTGAAGTCTCTTGTTCGCCTTTGTAGCGAAGAATAATTTGGAGCGAACCAAGGATCGATTTTATGTTTACGCCAGGTGATTTTTTATCTGGTTCATCGCGAGTCAAAACTTTTACGTCGCAACCTTGGCGAGCAAGTTCGGCAAGCCGCTGAGCCACCTCTTTACGATCATCAAGAAAGCGTGACTGCATCAGCCGAATTTTTGAACCAGGGAGTTCACAACCCACTCGATTAAGAATCTCAAGAACCGGATCTGATTTTTTGCTTGGGAAGGTATACATCGCAGTAGCTGCTGTTGAGCCCTGAATTAACTTTGGCAAAGGAACTTTCGAAGACATTAAAGAGTTCCAGTAATTCAAAACACCTGAGTAAAGATTCGAGTCGCCGGCAAAGATGAGAAGATCATTATGATGCTTGGTCTGCGAATCAGTCCAATTTGCTGAAGTGCTCGCAACAACTCCCTTACGACCATCACTGAGCTCAGAGAAAAGCATAAACTTATTGTGATTGATTGCCATCGCTCGGCAAGATCCGCCGAATATAAGGCTTGTACAAAACTTAAGACGGTCAGAGCCTAATCCGATTTTAAGAACATTTACTCCGCTACCTAGTATTTTTGCTTGTTTCTTCATTCCACCGTCGAGGACTCCGCGAACGTCGACTCCGCGAACGTCGACTCCGCGAACCTTAGCGCGAATAAGAGCTTGTGCAATTGTCGGTCGATCAAATTGGTAAATTGAAAAACGAAGCGTTGACCCAGGTACTGCCTGATCAACCATCGAAATAAGTTCGTTTTCGATAGTCAGATTCGGTTGACCGCTAAATTTGGGAGTATTGAAAACGGCTTTCACAGTCTGAGCTGAAGCATGCGCAGTAGTTAAAATCAGAGCGAGGGCTAATACTAGTGTTCTCATTACTTCTCCTGATCCCTTCTATATGCAAGCCGTGCCAGGGGATTATGGGGTGTTTTCAGCGGAGAACTTTTTGACAAGGGTCGAATTTAGGCAAAAAAAAGGATCTCTTTTGAGATCCTTTTCACCGGCCAATTGAGTGAGAGTTTTAGCTTGTTCTCTTCCAATTGAAGCTGCGGATAACTTCGTTACAGCCTTTGAGAGTCGACTGAAAGTTTTTAGTGTTGTCTCGGCAAGTGAGAATCACGGCTGATTTTTTTGCTTCATTCATGAAGATCACTTGGCGAAGCTGACGATTCGTCTTCTTGTTGAGAAGATCGATCACGTAACCTTGAGTTTTGTTTTGAGTAAAGGCTTTGCTTCCGAGTAAGTCGAAACCATACTTCGGATACTCACGCTGCCAACGAGAAACATACTTTTTTAGAGGAGTAGACTTTTCAAGTTTATCAACGCGAACTGTAAGAGTTCCGTTGCCGTCTTTGCTTTTCTCACTAGCGACGTGACGATAAACTGTTTCAATAAATTTATTGTCTGCTGGTATAGCAATTTGTTTAAAGCCAGTTCCCGCGGTCTTAATTTCATACCCAATCGGCGAGCGATAGACTCCAAGTTTAGGTGCCATCATCGCAGAACTTGAAGTTCCGGGAATTGGTGCAGCTTCAGCTAAAGTTGCAGTTAGAAGACCGCCGAAAAAACCCAAAAAAAGTGCGAACAAAAAGTATGTATTCTTCATGAGGGTAGGCTAGCGCAGCAAGTCGTTGGCCGACAAGCATAAAACTAGGCCTCTAAAGAGCCTCAGTGATGCAGAACTTACTATTCACGAGCTCGTCTTTCATTTCGGCCAAATAGATCTGATTTCGACCACTTAAGTTCGATGTGAAGGCTAATTTTTTGCCATCAGGACTAAAGACTGGGGCACCTTCATCGGCTTTCGTTTGAGAGGCACGGCTCAGGCACTTTGTTTTCACACTGTATATAAAGAGATCTAGATTCCCATCGCCGCTGCGATCTGAACTAAAAACAATGTGTTCGCCATTTGGATGCCAGCTCGGTGAGAGGTGTCTTGCGATTTTTTCTGAGATTGCAACTCCGTGATTAAAAGGGACAGTACTCATCATGAGTTGTGAACCTTTGGGAACGATTTTTACCCAAATGATCTTTGCACCATCAGCAGAGAATTTTGGAGAATCAGATTCTCGATCACTGCTCACTTTTCTTGGTGAGCCACCGCTCAATGGATAAACCATAACGTCTGAGCGTTCTGCAGATACAGCCACAAAAACAATAACTCTGCCTTTAGAATCTAAAGCAAGCTCGGGTTGGCTTGCTTGACCGCGAAGGGAGTTCGGCAGAACGCGGCTAATATCTCTTCCATCTAAACGCGAGAGAAAAATGTCAAATTTTGCGTTCGCTTTGTTTGTTTCGACTGAAGCCGTTTGGGCGGTATATATTTTTTTTAGATTCTCAATAAAGACAGGATCATTTTTTAGAGAATCAGTCGTGCTCGCATAAAGGAGGCGAACACCATCGGGATGATAGACGGGAGAAGCGGCGTCGCCATCATGATAAGTGACTCTTCGTTCGCGAAGAGGGTTAAGTGTTAGTTCGTAAACTTGCGACTGAGTATGCTCTGGCCGTTCTCGGCTCGCGAATAAGATTTTTACTCCGTCCCTTGAAAAGCTAGGCTGTTCGTTTTCACCTGCGAGTGTCACGGGTACGACTTTTAAATCGATTGATTTGCCTTCTTGATCAAGCATTCCCGTTATCAATGAAGTTTCAGTTTGCGCCGTGAGAGGCTGACTTCGCCCTGCAAACGGAAGTTCTTTTGCGGTCTTATCAACAAGCGGTTTCGAAGACTGGCAACTCAGTAAAGTGAGAGAGAAGATAACTAAAAATAACTTCATGTGAAATCTAGAACCTTTCGGATCAATGATGATGGTATCTGTTTTCGAAGGTCACTTCGCTCGAGCCATCGCACCAGCTTTTTATTAGGTGCGCCACTCGATAAAGTTTTAACTGGAACTACGAAGATATCATGGTGAGTGACTGTTCCTTTGAATGCAAAGGTCTTCGGTGGTTTTGAAACTTTCTTTGCGCTTCCTGGCCAAATCAAATGTCCTTTTAGAAAAGGAGCATAGTTGTTCTCGAGAACTGCGAGTTTTGAACCTCGCTTTTGAATACTAGGTTCCCAGATCCAGATTTCTCGATCACGTTTAGGTTTCGAGAGCGGAAGCTGAATTATACTATCGGTCTTGCGAGCAACACAGTCTTTACTCCAAGGACAAAGAAGGCATGCGGGCCGACTTGGTGTGCAAATAGTCGCACCTAGTTCCATCAGGCCTTGATTTACATCCGATGGATTTTCGTTTTCAACGAGTTGATCGGTGACAGCTTGAAGTACATTTCTGCCTTGGGGCTTCCACCATTCAACTTTCTTACCCAAGAAGCGACTCAGAACCCGAATAACATTTCCGTCGAGTACGCCAGCACGCTGACCAAATGCTAAACTTGAGACAGCACGAGCTGTATAGGGCCCGAAGCCGGGGAGTTCGATAAGTTCTTCGAAAGTTTTCGGAAAGCCATTGGCCGCAAGAATTTGTGAAGCCTTGTGAAGGTTACGCGCGCGGGAGTAGTACCCAAGGCCAGCCCAGTATTCAAGAACTTCGCCTTCTGACGCTCGAGCGAGTTTGTGAACAGACGGGAATCGAGTTAAAAATTTCTCGTAATAAGGAATTACCGCTGTCACCGTGGTTTGCTGAAGCATGACCTCAGAGATCCAAATACGATAGGGATCTGGTGAACCCGATCGCCAAGGGAGCTCCCTTTTATTTTGTAGGTACCATTTTACTAGGAGCTGAGCTGCTTTGTTCACCTTCAGCAATTTGTCATTCTTTGGCTGTAGAGACAACAATAGACTAATCCTCATAGCCAACTTATAGTTTCGCTATGACTAAGTACGAACCAATTTCAGGCCGAGAGTTTCCCCGATTTTCTGGAATCAAAACGTTCTTTAGACTTCCGTACGTGCCGATTGATGCAGACTTTGATGTTGGCATTTGTGGAATCCCATTTGATGGTGGTTTGAGCTACCGCCCAGGGGCTCGGTTTGCTCCAACGAGAGTTCGTGAAGTTTCAAGTCTTGGACGAGTTTTTCACTGGGGACGTATGGCGAGCTTCACTGAAAAGTTGAAGGTTGCAGACATCGGCGACTGTCCTACAGTTCCTATTGATATCGCAAAAACATATGAGCGAATTCAAAGTTTTTACTCAAAACTTTTAGCAAATAAAAAAAGAGTCATTGCTGTTGGCGGAGATCACTCGATCACTCTTCCAATTCTACGCGAGATGCGAAAAGCATACGGAAAGCCGATTCGGTTTATCCATTTCGATGCTCACTTAGATACTTATCCCGCCGCGTGGGATATGGAATATCACCATGGCTCTTTTGCTCGCCACGCAATCGAAGAAGGTCTCATTGACCCTCAAGGCAGCGTGCAAATTGGTATTCGTGGTCCACTGACTGGTTCTTCCGATTTAGATTTGGTTACAAAACACAAACTGCGAGTCTGCACTGTCGATGAAATCAGATCACAGAGTTTAAAATCATTTATCGATTCTCTTCCTGATTTTGGCAATGACCCTGTCTACATCAGCTATGACATTGATTGTCTTGATCCGGCCTATGCTCCAGGGACCGGAACTCCAGTGGTCGGGGGCTTGACGACTTACGAGACTCAGCAAATTCTGCGCAACATCAGGGTCAAAAATCTTGTGGGTGCTGATGTCGTCGAGATTTCGCCGCCGTTTGATCCTTCAGAGATCACCTCGATGGCCGGACTAGATGCAATGTTTGAGTTCATCAGCATCATGGCGCATTCATAATTTTCCAACGACTCGACTCGGGCTCCTGACATTGGTCGAGTGGGCCAAAGAAGAGTTCGAAACAAACTGATTTAGAAGACGCACTAGTTCCAATAAACTAGATCGATGCGCTTATATTTTATTTTAGTTTTTATTTCTGCAACTCTCTTTAACTTCAACTCTTCTTTTGCTAGCGACGCTTCGACTCTTGCCGAAGTTCGTAGACATTCGGCAAGCGAAGATGCCATCCGCGAAGACTTTCGCAAAATTCTTCGCGAAGCAAAGCTGTCCGAAGATTTTATTACGTTCGTGCGCAGCGACCGAAAGCGGTACAAGCAACACGGCTTAATTGCTGAGTCGATCGTAAAAATTTACGAAAAGAATTTCGGTGGAGTTCGAAGTCTCGTCATTGATGTTGATGCTCCAGATAATGAGTGGGCGTTTGCTGCCTATCACGGGTTACACAAGATGGGATTCATGTTCCCACATCCGCGCATTCAAATTTCGCCGACGCTCAGCCGAATTGAAAATGCTGTCGGTCGCACTTATTCGTGGCACCCGCGTTACCAGTATCGTGGTTTCCATTATCACACGATGCACCCGAGCGAATTCCTTCAAGGCTTTCTTATGGGTCAAAAAGAAGTCGCTCGTGACTCGATCCGTTGGCTTGCACGTAACGGACAAAACGTGGGACAGGTCGTATTGCTTGAACAGAAGTTCGACAAGCTCGTTGCAAACTTAAGCGATCTTGTCGACTACTCTCACCAAATGGGTGTGAGCTTTGGCGTCAACGCATTCTTCAATTTCATGCAGCAGAATGCCTATCGTTTGATTGGCACAAACAACAAACTTCGTTCACTCGGGCTTCTTCCTGGTAATTCTAAAAAGGCGATTCGAAAAGGTATCGACAAGATTCAAAAGGAGATTGATTTCGATTTCATGACTTTCGATATCGGAAGTTCAGAATTCACTTCAACTGACTATCAAAAAACAATCGATTGGATGAACACGGCAAACGAAGAGCTAGCAAAAACGGGTCGTCGAATTTTTATCAAAGTTCATGCTTCTCATGGACAAGTCGATCCTAAATTCGGCAACTTTAACTTTGTTCCTCAGTATGCGAACCCTGCAGTCGGCGTGCTCCCTCACACCGTGATGTTCTATGCACTCACCGATGAGCCGGCTCCAATGTATGGCCGCAAAGATTTCAAGGACACAACCGAGTTCCTACAGGCTCAAGCACCGAAGCGTCCAACTTGGTATTACCCCGAGACGAGTTATTTCATCGCGATGGATATCGATATGCCGTTAATCTTAACGGATTATTTAATCGCTCGATCAAGCGACATGGATCTTATCGAAAAAGCTGGCGTACAAGGGCAGATTAACTTCACGACAGGCCAAGAGCTTGGATATTGGCTGAAGGATTGGACTGTTGCGCTCCTCGCAAATTCAGAATACCGCGGCAATCCAATGATCGCTCTCGACTTAATGGGAGAGTCGCGAAAAGTTTGGGAGCCGATATTGGCATTCCAAAATCGCTTCTTTAAAAAGAGCCTTCTCATCGAAGAACTTTCATCAGCGAATGTTTCTGATGAACTTGATATTGGAATGATCACTCATGAGCGAACGATCTTCCGAAAGCTAAAAAAGAATCCAACACTTTTGAAAGCTCGCATTGAACTCTTAACTGAAGCAGTGGCGAATACACCTTCAGTAACAGGTGTAAAAAATGATGAGCTCAGAAGTCTTCTTGAAATCACTTTTATGCGAGTGAATCATGCGCTTCAGCTTCGGTTAGCTTTGCTCGAGGAGTCACAAAAGAAGAGAAAGTCGCCTGCTTGGGTCCAAAGCTTGGGCGCAGCCAAAGATTTGAGAATGCGCGGCATTCAAATCATGAATCATGTTCGTGCAAATTATGACCGTTATCCTGAATCAAAAACGTTTGTTCGCTATGAGAATTTGAGCAGCTACGCTTACGGCTACGGCTGGCCCGCTTCGAATCTTCACTTCTGGGAACGTGAAGAACAGATGATTTTAAAGAATTCTTATACGCCTTGGTTTATGAACATCTTCTCGATTGGAAGAATTGTCTTTTAGATCGAAAGAAAAGTAGCGATGCTCCCGGCAGACATCCATGTTTACCGAGAGCATCTATAGAAACTAATATTTAAATTAGAAAATGCTCATTCGAGTGCGAAGAACATATGCGTTTAATGACGTTGGACATTCTGAATAGGCGGCTGGATTACAGCTAGCGCTCATCATCACTGCATCAGTCGACAATAAATTTACAGTGTGAGAGTCTTCCATGCAAAATTCACGTGCTTTGATTTCTGAGTAGTTGCTTGCTGAGATACAAACTGACTTCAATTTGTAGTTTCCGTTGGCAAGAACACCAGCTTCTTCTGAAATAACTTCTACATTTTTAGTGACCGAGTCATTTGCAGTTGCTGTTACACAAACGAAGCCAATGGCTAAAAAAGACAATAATAAACGCATGATTTCTCCTTGTTATTTTGAGGATCGATCAAATTAGACCGGGCGGGCGAATCGACGGCAAGAAGTTTCTGGCGATTCTTTTTCTTATTGGCTAAGTTTTCCACATGGCTAAATCAAAGAAGCGTTGCCCATGGGTCAATCCTGCTAATCAATTATACGTTGAATATCATGACAAGGAGTGGGGACGCCCAGTTCATGATGACCACGTGCTGTTTGAATTCCTCATTTTAGAAGGGGCTCAGGCCGGACTGAGTTGGGAGACCGTTCTCAAAAAGCGTGAAAACTACCGACGCCACTTTGCGGGCTTTGATCCGCGTAAAGTCGCAAAGTTTAATGCTGCGCAACTGCGAAAAATTTTAAAAGATCCGGGTGTCATTCGACACGAGGGAAAGATTTTATCAGCTAAATCAAATGCCTTGGCATTTCTCGCAGTTCAAAAAGAATTTGGCTCTTTCGATAAGTATGTTTGGGGATTTGTCGGTGGGAAACCTTTGCGCCGAGAGACTCGCGGATTAAAGACATTCATTTCACGAAGTGAAATCAGCGATGCCTTATCGAAAGACCTTAAAAAGCGGGGATTTAAGTATGTGGGTTCGACGATCATGTACGCCTACATGCAGGCTGTCGGAATGACTAACGATCACTCTGTCGATTGCTTTCGGAGTAAAAAGTGAGTCGCAAATTCGAGCTCCGCTCACTGCCCTTCGGGCCGATCTACTGAACTCCTACTGAGGTTTGTGCTCGCTTAAATGCATTCGAAAGTTTCGAAATATCAGCGACAGCACCTTGTGCGAAATCGGGGCGACCGCCGCCTTTTCCGCCAAGTTCTGCTGCGACTTCACCTAAAAGTTTTCCTGCATTCACTTTCGAAGTAAGATTCTTGCTCACTGTCACGATGATCGGGTGAGATGAATCTCCTTTGCCGACTAACACCACAACGCCAGTTTGCATTTTATCTCGAAGCTTATCTGAGAGATCGCTTAATACTTTGCGGTCATCCATTTCGATGAACGCTGTCACTAGGCGAGCAGCCTGACCATCAACACTAAATGCCTTGGCTTCTTTCAACAAACTATCAACGTCGATGCTTGCACCTTTTGCCGATTGAAGGTTGCGCTGAAGTTCTTTCAGTTCGCCTTTCATCTGCTCAATCCAATCTGTTACTGTTGCATTCTTACCTAAAGCTTCCGCGTTTAAGTAAGTCGTCCAGTTTTCAGAAATGCCAGCGGCTGAGCGGGCGTGAAGATTCTCGCGAGCATTTTTTATGAGGTACTGATAAGCGGCATCACCAGTGATCGCCTCGATGCGACGAATGCCTGAGCTTACGCCGCTTTCAGTGACAATTTTAAACAAGCGAATTTGTGCCGTGTTTTTTACGTGAGTGCCGCCGCAAAGTTCAGTTGAGAATTCGCCCATGCGAATCACGCGAACTTTATCGCCGTACTTTTCGCCGAACAACGCGAGAGCCCCAGAAGCGATCGCATCTTTGTGACTCATCTCTTTTGAAGTCACATCTTCGCTGCGAGCGATTTCTTCGTTCACAATCTCTTCGATCTGCTGAATTTCAGCAGAACTCAAAGGCTTGTTGTGCGTGAAATCAAAACGCAACCGTTCTGGATCAACGAGTGAACCCGCCTGAGTGACGTGTGCGCCAAGAGTTTTTCGAAGAGCTGCGTGAAGCAAATGAGTTGCTGAGTGATTGTTCGCAGTCGAGCGACGTTTACTATCAAGCACCTGTAACGTAACTTTGTCGCCAGCTTTAAATGTTCCGGCTACGACTTTTACGTGATGTAAAAAGATGTCGTTGATCTTTGTGCAATCGAGAACTTCGGCTGTTTGGCCAGAAGAACCCATTACTGTTCCGTGATCACCAACTTGTCCGCCACCTTCTCCGTAAAACGAAGTCTGATCGAAAACTAAAATTCCGGTTTCACCATTTTTTAATTCTTTTTGCGGAGCATGGCCGTTTGAAAGTAGTGTGACCTTCGCTTCAGACTTTAAACCTTCGTAGCCTAAGAACTTCGTTGGGCCGCCCGAGTCGTTTGCTTGTTGCGCGAGCTTCACCATGTGAGTGGCGTCAGTCGAAAGGGCTTTGCCTTTCCAAGATGACTTGGCTTTTTCGCGAGCAGCTTCCATTTGTTTTTCAAAGCCTGCTTCATCAACTGAGAAGCCTTTTTCTGCAGCCATGAGGCGGGTTAAGTCAGCCGGAAAACCGAATGTATCATAAAGTTTGAAGATCAATTCTCCGTCGACAGTCTTTTGACCTTTGGCAGAAATTTTCTTCAAAGCATCGCCTAAAATTTCTGTTCCTTGATCAAGTGTTGTGAGGAAGCGCGCAACTTCATCGCGCACGTTCGTAAGAATCACTTTTTTCTGACGCTCAAGTTCTGGATAGAACGGGCTCATCTCTTTAATCACAACAGCGACTGTTGATTCAAGTAGCTGCGGATTATCAGAAAGTTTTCGGCCATAGCGAATCGCTCGGCGCATAATTCGGCGAAGTACGTAGCCGCGACCTTCATTCGATGGCAAAACTCCGTCAGCAATTAAGAACGCAGTTGCGCGTGAGTGATCGGCTACAACACGCATTGCTGAAACTGATTCGTTGAGCTCGGCGTTTGATGCGAGAAGTTTTAAATCGCTTTTGTATTCGATTTTCGAAATACGCGAAGCTTCTTGGATGATCGGTTGGAACATATCCGTATCATAATTGTTCGGCTTCCCTTGAAGCATCGAGGCCCAGCGCTCAAGACCTGCACCTGTGTCGACCGATGGTTTCGGAAGTGGATGACGGCCGCTTTCGTCTTCGTTGAACTGCATAAAGACGTTATTCCAAATTTCAACGTAGCGATCACCTTCGCCACCCATAACAGAAGGTTTCTTTGGGTCATCAGCTTCAGGGCCATGATCATAGAAAATTTCTGAGCAAGGACCGCAGGGGCCTGTGTCGCCCATTCTCCAGAAGTTATCTTTTTCGCCAAAGCGATAGATACGATCTTTCGGCACACCTTCTTGCTTGTGCCAAATGTCTGCCGCCTCGTCGTCATCTGTGAATACTGTGACGTAGAGTTTATCTTTTGGAATTTGCAATTCATTGGTGAGAAGTTCCCAAGCCATATGAATCGCATCTTTTTTAAAGTAGTCGCCGAAAGAAAAGTTACCGAGCATTTCAAAAAACGTGTGGTGACGGGCAGTGAAGCCAACGTTTTCTAGATCGTTATGTTTACCGCCGGCGCGCACGCACTTTTGCGAAGTGACAGCTCGCTTAAAACTCTTTTGCTCGATGCCGAGAAACAAATTTTTGAACTGATTCATTCCCGCATTGGCGAACAAGAGAGTTGCATCATTCTCAGGAATGAGGCTTGAGCTTGGCTCACGCTTGTGACCGTTTTTTTCAAAGTACTTAAAATATGTTTCGCGAATATCCCGGCTTTTCATCCCAAGACTGTACCCAAGAAGCCCCGGAGGAGGGAATCACTTTCTCTCTATGACCTTTCGGATTGTGGTCGAATCGAAACCGCGGTTGGTCAAAAGGCGGTGAATCTTCTTCTTCTCCTCGAAATCGAAGCCTTTTTCCTTCGCAAGCTTGGTTTGGACTATGTTCAGGGCCTTCTCAAACTCCGCTTTCGGGTCGACTTGTGAGACAGGGAGACCTTTATCTTCAAGATATTGCTCAATAAAAAGAGCGCTTTTGTTTTTACGGGAGAGATCTTCGATCACTTTTTCAGCCAGATCTTGAGGCGAAGAGATCCAATGGTTCTTTTGCGCGAACTCAATGGCGTCTTCGATTTCGGTGTTGGTGAATTCGTGAGCTGCAAGTTTACGACGGAGTTCAGTGGCTGAAAGGCTGCGTCGGGCTAACATATCCATTACTTTGCGAGAGGCGCTCGCTTTCGCGGGCCTATTACCTTCGGACTTTCTTTTTCGGAGGCTTTTGCGAATCATAATCCTCGTCATCTAGCTCGAACTTATTCGTAGCTTCTTCCCACGAACCTTTATCTTTCGAAGCCCACTGATCGCGGCCCGACTTGATCCCGCGGAATCTAAGAGCGAAATTCTCTGGGTGAGTTGAAAGCAACAGGGCTTCATCGTACTCAATAA
Organism: uncultured Bdellovibrionales bacterium; assembly: GCA_964543475.1. GTDB lineage: Bacteria > Bdellovibrionota > Bdellovibrionia > Bdellovibrionales > JAMPXM01 > JAYSYM01. The sequence continues at coordinate 97,039 of CAZIYJ010000007.1, forward strand.
CTTTGTTTTGTACCAGCTCAGTTAAATGTTGATCGAAAGACTGCATCCCAAAGGTTTCGCGGCTTTCTTCAATCACTTTTATAATATCGCGAGTACGAGCCGGAACTTCAATCATTTCGCGGCTGCGAGCATTGTTGATCATCACTTCAACGGCAGGAACGAATCCTGATTTATCGGCTTTAGTTGCCAATCGCTGAGAAACAATTGCCTTCAGAACTGATGCAAGTTGCAGGCGAATCTGTTGATGCTGATGGGGCTCAAATGCCGAAAGAATACGGTTAATTGTTTCCTGAGCATCAACAGTATGAAGTGTTGAAAGGACTAAGTGCCCTGTTTCGGCCGCAGTAAGCGCAATTTCAATTGTTTCTCGGTCTCGCATCTCGCCAATTAAAATGACATCAGGATCTTGTCTTAATGCCGAACGGAGGGCCGAAGAAAAACTGTTAGTGTCATGACCAAGCTCTCGCTGACTCACAATACTTTTTCGATCTCTGATCAAATATTCAATTGGATCTTCGATTGTTAAAATGTGCAGATTTCTCTCTGCGTTCATTTGATCGATCATCGCTGCAAGGGTTGATGACTTTCCTGAACCAGTCACTCCAGTAACTAAAACCAAACCGCGCTCAAGTTTGGTGAGTGATGAAACGACATCGGGCATGTTCAGCTCTTTAAGAGTTGGAACTTTGTGAGGAACGTTTCGAATCACAAGACGAATGGTTCCGCGCTGCTTAAAAATGTTGACCCGAAAGCGACCAAGACCGCTGACCCCATAACCCAAATCGAGTTCTTTTCTCACGCGAAAAGCTTTTGCCTGCTCCTCATCCATAATCCCACTGATCATCTGCTCAAGCTCAGTGTTTGAGATAGGTGGGTGCTCCGCAAAAAGTGGGCGGAGTTTGCCGTGTTTACGAATAACGGGCACTAAACCAGCTTTGAGGTGGACATCGCTGGCGCCTTTTTGAACTGCTGCAGAGAGAATTTCGTTGAGTGTCATCTGCTTACTTATCGGTGCTTTACTTGGTCACTGATACGGAGCAAAGTCGAGTTGTGAGAAAGCAAATCGTCGAATTCATCGCAACTTGTGGCTATGTCGGTCGCATTCCCTGGGCGCCAGGCACTTTTGGTACTGTCATAGGCGTTTTGCTTGCCTACTTGCTCTCGTATACGAACTCGATCGTGTATTTGGTCGTCGTCGTCCTAGGTATTGGTCTTGCGATTTGGGCTTCTGGCCAATACGAGAAAGTTACGGGAAGGCATGATCCCAAAGAAGTCGTCATCGATGAAGTTGTTGGATATTTGGTTTGCGTGTTTTTGGTGCCGCCAACTTGGCCCGATTTATTGATTGGTTTTGCAGTCTTTCGCGTTTTAGACATTTTAAAACCGTGGCCAATTTCTTGGGTCGATCAAAAAGTTCCGGGAGGAATTGGAACTGTTGCTGATGATTTAGCCGCAGGATTAGTTGGTCTTATCTTCATGCACTTCGTTATCGCTCGCTTAAGCTTTTATTTTTGATCTGTTTTTTGATCTGTGGAGTTTTAAATGTTGCACGCCAATCACGAACTCATTTCTAAAATTGTCGCAAAGCTTAGTTCTCGAGGAGAAACTCTTTCGTTAGCGGAGAGTTGCACGGGTGGATTAGTCTCGGCCCAAATCGCAAGCTTGAGCGGAGTTTCAAAAATATTTAACGGCGCCGTTGTTTCTTACGCAAACCATGTCAAGAGTGACATCTTAGATGTCCCCGAAGAGCTGATCGCAAGTTTCGGAGCTGTGAGTGAGCAAGTGGCTTTGAAAATGGCTGAAGGTGCGCGTGCTCAACTTCGTTCAACGTGGGCCGTGAGTATTACCGGCATCGCTGGTCCGACCGGCGGCTCTGAAGCCAAGCCTATTGGGACTGTATGCTTCGGATTGGTTGGTCCGTCTGTTGCTCAGACCCAAAGCAGCTTTTTTAAAGGCAGCAGGACTGAGATCCAGGAAAAATCGGCTCTATTCGCATTAAATGCACTTTGGGCTGAATTAGACGTTTAGACAGTAGTGTAAGAAAAGTGAAAGTTTTTTCGATTTTTGCTTGCTCTTCCTGGTATTCTGCCACAAGTTTAGAAACAACAAATGTGCAGCTGAAGGTGTTTTAGCTGTGCGAACTTAAGGAGACAGCATGAATCAACAAGGTAAAGCAGCAGGCGCAGGACTTCAGGGTCACAACACTCAAAACAATAGTGAAAAGACGAAAGCTCTTGAGCTAGCAGTTTCAGCAATCGAAAAGCAATTCGGTAAAGGTTCGATCATGCGTCTGGGTACAAGCGAAAGCTTATATAAAGATGTGCAAGCGATCAGCACCGGTTCAATCTCTTTAGATATCGCACTTGGAATCGGCGGTTTGCCAAAAGGTCGTATCGTTGAAATCTACGGACCAGAAAGTTCTGGTAAAACAACTCTTGCTCTCTCAGTTGCGGCACAGGCACAAAAAACTGGTGGCGTAGTTGCTTTCGTCGATGCAGAGCACGCACTTGATGTTGGTTATGCTCGCAAACTTGGTGTTCGCACTGAAGATCTTTTGATTTCTCAGCCAGACACTGGTGAACAAGCTTTAGAAATCGTTGAAACTCTCGTTCGCTCAGGCGCCATCGACGTACTTATCGTCGATTCAGTTGCGGCACTTACTCCGCGCGCAGAGATCGAAGGCGAAATGGGCGATAGCCACATGGGCTTGCAAGCTCGTTTGATGTCACAAGCTCTTCGTAAATTGACGGCGGCGATCAACCGCAGCAACTGCTTAGTGATCTTCATCAACCAAATCCGTATGAAAATCGGCGTAATGTTCGGAAACCCAGAGACAACTACTGGCGGTAACGCTCTTAAGTTCTACGCATCTGTTCGTTTAGATGTTCGTCGTATTGGCGCCATCAAAAACGGTGAAGATGTAACGGGTAACCGTACAGCTGTAAAAGTTGTGAAGAACAAAATGGCTCCTCCGTTTGCGAAAATCGAATTCGACTTGATGTACGGAGAAGGGATTTCGATTGAAGGCGACATCATCGATCTAGCTGTGAAACATGACATCGTTGAAAAGTCTGGCGCATGGTACAGCTACAACGGTGAGCGCATGGGTCAAGGTCGCGATTCTGCGAAAGAATTTTTCAAATCACACCCAGAAATGCGTGACGAAGTTAGAAGAAAAGTTCTCGAGCTCAATAAGATCGGCGTGTTAAGCGCTGCTTCTATAGTGAACGAAGACAAAGACGCAGAAGGCGCGGAAGTAGAAAATCCTACGCCTAAAGTAAAAGAAGCTTTGAAAAAAGCTGCTGATGCTAAGCCGGCGGCTGCGAAACGCAATCGCGCGGATTTAGACGCGTAGATAATCGGCCGAGCGAGAGCTCGGCTTGTCTTTTCCGCGCCAGCGCGGAAATATTCTAGAAAAGATCAACTGACGGAGCATCGAATCTGACTTAGCTTCGAAGCATGTCTAAAGTTCTCATTTTAACAATTGCTATGCTGGTCTGCGGATGTGTCACTCGACAAGTCAAAAACGCTGCTAAAGAATCCGCACCAGAGGGCGTGGAGATTGTGGTCACAAGTACGGATTTGAAAGTCGTTGATCGAGCTCAACAGATTATGAATCTTGAAGCAAAGTGGGATCGCGCCGACAATCGCGAGTGTTCCAAGGGAGCATCGAAGATTAGTCTCTATTGTGCCCTATTCGCTGCGAGCATTGATGTGGCCGGAACTATGGATCATCGAAGTGGCGCGTTGGAAGAGGTTCGCCGAACTATCGGTGAATTCTCGCATGGGAAAAAGTATGAACACCGTCTAATGGATTACAACAATGATCCTTCAACTACCTTTAGCGACATTAAGCGTGTTCTAGAGCGAGCGAAGACGCGAATAAAAGCTCGATTACAAGACTAGCGCGCACAATTCCGCGCCCGCGCGGAAATATTCTGGAAAATTTGAGAACCAGCGGTTATTCTGTCTTCAGGCTTCTCGGAGACGCCTACCCGCAAAAGAGCACCTCACTCCGCGATCAATTTTCAAAAACACTCTTTTGGTTCGCCAAATGCGGGAGTTGGTAAATGACCAAAGGAAAGTCTCATGCCTAACTCCGCAACTGATTCGTTAAAGATCAAAGCGAAACTCCTTCAAAAAGCAAAACTGAAAGCTGGCAAAAAGATTCAGCTGAAAGAAGCGTTTGCCATTCTCGCGAAAGCCGCGGGCTTCAACTCATGGAATGAAATGAAAGAGCTCTACAGTGCGACCGACCACTACTGCCCCAAAGGAAGCAGCGCTCGATGGAAGATCTGGTGTCGAAACTACGACGAAGCGTTAGAGCAGCTCGCGACGGTGAAGGGATTTCTAATTCCCTATCGCGACCAGTTTTTTATTTGCGACAATGATTACTTAGAATTTTTGGGAATCGATCCGGCTGATTCTGATCTTCATGCTGTCGGTAATAATTTTGTCGAGCCTGCGAATTCGCAAGCGTTTGCGAGGATTACGGCAAGAATTTTGAATCGAGAAAAAATCTAGAGAAATTCCGCGCTGCGCGGAAAAGGCGGCCGCTTAATTGCGGCCGATCGTATGCGTATTCAGCGGGAGATGTGAGTTCGACTCGCATTTGAGTTGTGCGCGTTCGCAGGCGTAGAGGTCAGCGCTAGTTTCGGTATTGTTTGAGCACGCGAAATCACAAGATGACGATTTGGAGACACTGATGCTTTGCACAGATGATGGTTCGCGTTTTTTAGCGATTTCATCGCACGCATTGGCGATTTGAGCCGCGAACACAATGGCGGTACAGGCAGCAACGGCAGTCACTATTCTTATGACGTCGAGCACGTACTTGTATTTAGCTAGCAAGACCGATTGTTCGACAGTTTGCAGAAATGTTTGTGCCATAGATTCGCCCCCTCAAGAGTACATTGAGTAAATGCAATTGGGGGACCGTGCCTCACTGTGAGAAACGGCCGCGCCGGCGAATTCAGAGAAGAAAATGTTCGATAGAAGTGTTTAAGAAACCAAGTCGACTAGATCATGAACAATTTGCGAGGAGCATTAACTCCCGCATTTAGCTTGCAAGCTTGTGAGTGATCACCGACACAGCGGCAAACGCAAATGTACCCCAGGCCATATCGACAAGTGCAAATGGCAGCGGATAGTTTTTTAGAATCGCTAAGTTTGTTAGGTCGTAGACGCCATAAACGGCGAAGCCCATTAAAGCTCCCCAGAGGGCGACTTGTCCTAAAGAGCTTGTCTGAGTGAAGCGCGGGAGAACGAAGCCAACAACTAAAAATGCCATAATGAAATAGACGGGGATTGCAGCAGGAAACAAAACGTTGAACTGGCCATTTTCAATTCGGCCGATGTCAGCAAGTTGCTTTATGTTAAATTTCTTCATGATCACGCCGATCCAGGCAAAATCTAAAACGAGAAACGAGACAAGGGCGATTCCGAATGGCTTTAGTGATTCCATTTGTTTCCTCCAGTTCACGTTAGCGTAATTCTGTAAGCTAACCTTGTATACGCAATTCGCATTAGCAATACTTGCAGATATGAATACACAAGTTTGGTTTGTCGGATTTCTGGCTGCAATGATTTTGTTTCAGGTAGTTGCAGTGCCTGCTCTTATTTTACGAAAAAATGATCTAGCGGATGTACTTTGGGGACCAGCATTCCCACTCTCTGCAATTGCAGCGGTCATTTGGGGTGCAGGAGGATTTGGCCAGATAGGTCTTCGGTCATTAGTGATGATCGCAATAGTTGCTATCTGGGCCACTCGTCTTTTTTTACATGTTGGAATAAGAAACCTGACAGCGGGTCACGAAGATGTTCGTTACAATAATTGGCGAAAAGCTTGGGGCAACACTTGGGTTTGGCGCTCGTATCTCCAAGTGTTTACTCTCCAACCCCTGATTCTGTTTGTGTTTATTACGCCGTTACTGCTTGTGATTTCGCTGCCGCCAAGCCAGATGTCGATAACAGCATGGTTCGGACTTCTTGTCTGGTTGAGCGGGGTGGCAATCGAAGCTGTTTCTGATGAACAACTGCGACGATTTAAATCGCAGCCAAGCAGTCGCGGGAAACTCATGACGACGGGTTTGTGGAGTTGGTCTCGACATCCGAATTATTTTGGAGAAGTTCTTTCGTGGTGGGGCATTTGGATCATGGTGATCGATCTCGATTACGGCTGGGCGACGGTCGTTTCACCTATCGGAGTCACTCTTTTGATTTTAAAAGTTTCGGGTGTGTCGATGCTCGAAGATTTAATGAAAAATCGTCCTGGCTACAAAGAGTATTGCCGGCGCACATCGCAATTCATTCCGATGCCGCCGAAGAAAATTTAAATCAGTGGCGCTTGAGAAAATCGATTCCTCGGTCAATCGCTGATTGCGCAAACGCATAGGTAGCAAGGTGACCGAGCCACTTCACTTGGTAAGTCTCTACTTCAAAATTATTTTCTTTTAACTTGGTTTCCATATTTTGCATCTGATCGATTCCAACAATTTGATCAAAACTTCCGTGATAGAGAAATATTGGAAGACGTTTAGCTTGTGCGAGATTTAGCTGCGGTGAAGCCTGTGCCCATAGCTCAGGCCGATCCATGTATTCAAAACCGATGAAGTCACGAATCATTGGCGAATTCGGATATGCGGTTAAATCTGTTGGTGCGCCGCCAGCAACGACTGCTTTGATACCACTCTCTTTCTCAAAAGATGTCAGAAGAGCAAGATGCCCTCCCGCTGAATATCCCCAGAGGTAAATTCGCGAAGTATCGATCGAGTATTTCTTAGCATTTGCTTTGACCCACTGAATGGCTTCTTTGATGTCATCAACAGCCGTTGGAAATCGATTCTTAGGAGCAAGTCGATAGGTGACATTAAAGGCTGTGAATCCTGCTCGGGCAAGATCCTCGCTAACTGACATCATGTCGCCAGAGCGTCTTGCCCAGCCGCCCCCGTGAATCACTATGACGGCAGGAGAAGTTTGTAAAGTCTCAGGTCGATAGACATCGACAGTCAGATGCCGTTCTGGCGCATCGACGTAGACCAAATCCTTTTCGACAGTAAATTTGCTGACTGGAGTACTAGCGCAGCTCGCCGCAAAAGAGATTAAGAAAATTAAACTGAGCGTTCTAAGGTTTCGCATTTAGTTTCGTTTCGTAGAAAATTTCAGAATCAAAAGGCTTAAGCTTTCCGTTTACATTTAGTTTTACGGCCGTGCGACCTTTGAACCAAACAAGAAATTTTGTCTTTCGATCAAACTTCATGTCCATAGGATCAACAAAGAGGTTGAAGAAGAAGCTCGAGGGCCTCATTTGGATCGCGACATAATTTTCGTCGATCTGGTTTTTCTGAAATTTGAACTCGATTCGTTTCATGATTTCGTAAATACCAAAATCAACACGCACGACTTTGTCGTTGATCAAATCATCAAGGTTCTTTTGCAGGTAAGGAATACTAACTGGGCCAAGAATGAAGGCTTGGTCTTCAGATGTGGATCTTCTATCGATGAGCTCTGTGCTTCCGTCGGCGTTTACTTTTGTCGATTCCATGACTGCTTTTGAATCGGCAATTTTAAAATCGTAACGCTCGCTAATCTGGAGCTGTTCAATGCGGTGGCTTTTCATATGAAGTCCGCAATAACGAGCCGCCTCGGTCATCACGATTTTACCGGCTTGATCTTTGATCGTCGCAGCTAAATTTTTGCAGCCATCTAAATCAGTCTTAATGACTTCGTGATGAACGAAAAGCGGTAAGTCTTGAGTCTTTCCGACCTCAAACATCTTGCCTGTGCGCTCGACAGTGAGAGCTGCTGCATTCGAAGCAAAAATTAGAGAGCATAGAACAATTCTCACTATTGACCCTTTGCTTTAAAAAGGTAGTGCGAGACATTCCATTGCTGACCGTGGTCGAAGCCGAATAGTTCGGCCACAGATAAAAAGAACACACGCCAACGATTCATCCAGAGATCAGCCTCGGCACCATATGTCTTCAAGAAAATAGCTCGAATCTGCTTTTGATGAGAGTCAAAGTTCTTAAGCCAAGCTTCTGAAGTTTTCTGATAATGCTGGCCATTCCAGATCCATTTTTGCAAAAGTTCAAAGTCGGAGTCAAATTTAGGGAGTAGGTCAGTTGCAGGCATTTGTCCTCCCGTGAAGAAGTACCGGCCCATCCAGTTGTCTTCGCCCTCAACTTCAAACGGATACGAGTGTTTTACGTGCGTGAAGATATGGACAAAGAGTTTTCCGTCTTCTTTGAGCCATCCACGAATCTTACGAAGAAGTTTTTCGTAGTTTTTCATATGCTCAAACATCTCAACACTCACAACCCGGTCAAATTGCATATCCGAGACGCGATCGACTTGAGAGATGTCGCAAGTAATGATCTGCACGTTTGTGAGATTTTCTTTTTTGGCTTGTGCCTCGATGTACGATCGCTGAGAAGCAGAGTTTGAGAGAGCGACAATTTGAGACTTAGGAAACTTACGAGCCATTGCGAGTGTGAGCGATCCCCATCCGCAACCGAGTTCGAGCACTTTCATTCCATCAGCAAGTTCAGCTCGCTCCATCGTGATTTTTAGAGCTACGTCTTCAGCTGCATCGAGAGTTTCGGTTTTCTCATCCCAAAAGCATGAGCTGTATTTTCGATTTCGGCCGAGGACTAGTCCAAAAAATTCTTGTGGGAGCTCGTAGTGCTGTTGATTGGCGTCAGCTGTCGAAATCGCGATGGGTAGTGCACGAAGGCCCTTGGCATAGTCATCTTCAGAGGAGCCCACAAGCGACTTCAGTCGTTGATCGCAAAGCTTTCGAATTCCGAATCGCACGAGAGGATCAGGAATAAGTCCGCGTTCCATCGTATTTATCAATAGATTTAACATCAGATTGCCTTTCGATTTACGAAACTAATTTATCTGGAGCATCAGGCTTTTTGTAAAACTTTGCTCTCTTGAGCCAGAGGCGAATGGCCTGATAGTGAATGCGCAAAACCACGAGCGGAGTCATCCAGCCATATTTTAGAAGAATCATTGAAAGGGAATACTGCTGAAGGGGCTTGATAACTCCTTCAATCCAGGTCGCAAGCCTCAGTTTTTCGTCGTCACCGAAGAAGTTGATGTCGACTCGAAACTTCGTTTCAGTTAGCAAAAAACGAAACTTGTAAAATCCATCGACCGGGAAAAATGGCGAGACGTGGAAGACTTTTTTAGCAATTAGCCAGGAGTCACTGCTGATGGGCCCAGTCGGATTAACAAAATAAAAATGTCTTTCACCGAAGGTGTTATGGACTTCAACCAAAACCGCATCGAGAACTCCGAGCTTCTTGCAATACCAAAAGCTTACCGGATTAAAACCGTAGCCAAACATTCGGGGCATGGTATGGAGCCAAACTTCCTCAGCCTCGTACTGACATTCGGTCTTTAAAAATTCTTTTACGCCTGAATTTAATGTTACCTTTTTCTGATTAAGGTAGTCCCTTGGCTGAATCGAGAGCAAGTTGAGGAATCGGCGTTTTAAAATCGAATCTAATTCAGTTTCAATCGCAGTTTCAAAAAGCACATAAAATATAGGATATCGAAAACGGTTTGCATGACCATTTTCCCGGCTGTGATACACGTGGCCTTCAGTCAATTTTAGATAGCTTGAGATGTCGACTGCCATGTGCCTTCTGACTTAATTAGTTTTACGATCTCGACGGCGCTAAGTATTCCGTCTTCGTGAAATCCGTAACGAGTCCATGCTCCTGCGTAGTAAATTCCGTCATGCCCTTGAATGTTCGGAAGAAGACGTTGCGCCTGTATCGCTGAGTGGTTGAGCTGCGGGTGTGAATAATCAAAACTTCGAATCGGGTCACTGACCGATCTAATCGGGTTCAGGGTGACAAAATAATTTTTCATAGTTTTAATTGGTTGAAGTCGATTTATAAAATAGCTGAGCGAAACTTTTCTTTTTTGTAGTGAATCAAGTGTTCCAACAACATTCCACGATGCCCAACAGATTTTTCGCTTTGGCATTTGGGAGTCGTCATTGTGCAAAACTGCACGGTTCGACTCAAATCTAAAGGCATTCAAAACTTGGTGCACTTGCTGAAAATCAGTTTTAATTATCTTTGCAGTGATAGGAGCATGGGTAGCCATAATCACACGATCAAATTCAGTTTCATGACCATCAGTTACGACAATCACTTTGTCGCCACGCTTTTCAACTCTTCGCACGGGTGTATTGAGGTAGATGTGCGAAAGTTTCGCTGCAACTTTTTGTACATACTGGATTGAACCGTTTCTCACAGTTCGCCATTTTGGACGACCTTCAACCTGGAGAAGCTTATGGTTGATGAAAAATGTAATGAAAGTCTCAGCGGGGAATTCAAGCATCTCTAGTTCGGGAGTCGACCAAATGGCGGCTCCGCAAGGCATTAAGTAGTCTTGGCAGAGACTGTGGGAATAACGTCTCTCGCGAATCAGGTCGCCAAGTGTCCAGCCGTTGGCGCGAGCTAATTCGAGATTTACTTTCGCTTCTCGGTTGAAGCGGAGAATCTCAAGTAGCATCCGAAGAAAACCTGGCTTTAAAAGATTGCGACGCTGGCCGAAAATAGTGTTAAGGCTAGTGCCATTCCATTCGAGCTTCTTCTCGTCGACCTTAATCGAAAGAGACATATCAGACTCAGCTGTTTCAACTCCAAGCTCTTTAAAGAACTGAGTGAGAAGCGGGTAGTTGAGCTCGTTGTAGACAAGGAAGCCAGTATCTATAGGGATATCAGCGCCAGCTTCTTTGACGAAGGTTGTATTGGCGTGGCCACCAAGGCGACTGTCAGACTCAAAAAGATGAATCTCATGTTCATCTTTTAAGTACCATGCTGCGGCTAAACCGCTGATGCCTGATCCAATCACTGCGATTTTCATGTCCATCCACCAGTTTTAATTAATGTCAGTTGCTATGACATTAATATTAAGTGTTAAAATGACGAAAGAATACTGTAATCAGCCATAGGGGTGTCTTGAAGTCCGACAACACCGCGCAAGTTGCTGATTTTATAGAAAAACTATCTTGTTATAGTTTATTCAGAGTGTCTCAAAAAATGCGAGAAAGAGGATGCCGTGCCAAAGAATTCACGAAAGGCTAAACCAAAAAAGAGAAAGGTCAGAAAATACGACAACTCGAATCGTCGCGAAAAGTCTGACAATACTCAGTTTAGTGTCCTGCAGTCCTATATCGCTTTGCTGACCGAGCGTCGCGGAGGAGATGTCGGAATAGATGAAGTGGCGAAGCGCGCAGGCATTTCGGAGCGAACTGTCTTTCGATTTTTCAAGGATAAAAAAGCTCTTCAAGAAGAAGTCGAAAAGTTTATCAATACGTATTTAGAATTAGGCTACCAACAAATTGATGAAGTTGATGTGGCAGGATTTGCGCGAAATATTTTTTCTGCTTTCGATCGCAACGAGGCCTTTACACTGGCCTATATCTATTCGCCATTTGGTCAAGATTCGCGGCGGAAGCTTCGAAGGCGTCTGCATGATCGATTAATTGAAAAAGTGACTCAAACTTCTCGAGTGAAAGTGCCGCCCAAGGAGCTTAAACGACTGGCTATCGTCTTCTCGCTCATCAACGCAAAAGTATGGGACGACATTCGAAGTGATTTTGGATTTAGCGGTGAAGAGATGTCAGAGTCGATCGAATGGGCGATGAAAACACTCCTCGCCCAGTATAATAAATAGAGTCTGCTCGAACTTTGCCGATCAGAATTTTACGACACCAGTTTTTAAGTCGTAGGTGGCAGGTTGGATTTTTAACCGACCTGATTTTTCGAGCTCAGAAAGCTTTGCGGATTGCGAAGTGATTTCGCCAGACGTTTTGGTCGCATCTGCTGCGCAACCGTCATGTGAAAGTACAACCAGGAGTTGTGCGCCAGAAGAAGCGCCTTTTTCTAGGCTTCTGAGAACGTCTTCAGAGACAACGATTTCGTCGTTTCGAACCACATAAATCTCGCCAAGTTTTTGATCGAAGATAATTTCGGGCGGCACACGTGAATCACTGCAGGTAAATACGATCGCGTGGTGACGTTGTGCCGTAAGCAATCGCGCACGGTCTGCAGGTCCTTGGCCGTCGGCACGGAAGCGACGTTTTACGTATCGTGTGTTTCCGTTCTTAAGCCACCCAAGAACTTTGTCAGCTTCTGGAGTCTTCACGACTGAAACCGCTTCTGTCTTTGCTACGACACCGTTTTTCTGATTCAGAACTTGCTGAGCGACATCGCCAACGAATTCAGTATTCTCTTCAGCGTAGGGAACTTCAGCTGTTCTTGGCACCTCGGCAGTTGCAACTGGAGTAGTGGCGCCTATCTCAGCGTTGGGATCTGGAGAAGGAGTTGCAACCGGTCCACTTGAGGCGGCTGTTTCGATGGGTGCAGCAGGCTCATCTTTGCGATCAGGTTTACTTTTTCCGCCGCAAGCGCTGAGTGTAGTGAGAAGTGCAAATACTAAGATGAGTTTCATGGTGTCTCCAGTTTTTCAAAGTGTAAGTCTAGATACTTAATGTGTGAAGGGCCTGAATTGCTTTTTCGCGATCAGCGCTTTTAACCAGCGCCGTGACGCTCATTGCAGATAATAATAACCGCTCAACCTGGACGTTACTTGTCTTTAGAGCAGCTGAAATGTTTTCTGCAAGATCAGACGCAAACGTACCACGGCAAGTAGCGGTGACTGTCGAGAGAGTATTTTTATCTACTTTAAAGTTTTGCTGAGATTGTTCGATCGCGCCGAGCGTTTCTGCCGGTGCGGTGATGAGAATTCGCCACTCAGTTTCATTGACTGGTTCGAGATCAAGAACTTGCGGCCACGGAAGAGAGTTTGCATTTAAACCCGAATGAAAAGTTGAAAGAGCTTCGTGTGCGTTCTTTGCTTTGACGAAAACTTTTTTCACATCGTTGTGGGAGTTAACAGAAAGAATTTTCGGTTGTTCAAACATTTGTTTTTCTCCGTTTACAAGTGTGTGTCGACCTTCTCCATGTGAAAGAGCAACGATGATCGGCATTTCAAGAGCACAAGCGAGTTCGACGCTTCGATAGTGGAGAACCTTCGCTCCCCAAAAAGTTATTTCTAATAATTCGCTGTAGTGCATTTGAGAAATATGACGAGCATTTACAACAATACGAGGATCAGCAGAGTAGACTCCATCGACATCTTTTCGAATTTCACATCGCTCTGCTTTGAAGTGTGCGGCCATCGCAACAGCGGTTGTGTCGCTTCCGCCTCTTCCTAGAGTCGTTACTTCTTTCGTGTTCGGCGAAACACCTTGGAAGCCGGCAAGCACGACACAGTGACCTTTGTTAAGTTCAGCTTCTACGCGAATGGGTTTGATATCGGTGATACGAGCATTACTGTGAAGATCATCAGTCAGCACACCAGCTTGGCTGCCAGTGAAACTGATCGCTTTTACTCCTGCATCATTGAGTGCCATACTCATGAGCGCCATGCTGACGCGTTCGCCTGTTGAAAGAAGCATATCGAGTTCGCGGCGATTTGGTTTTGGGCTGACCTTGTAAGCGAGATCAACGAGCTGATCAGTAGTTTTTCCCATTGCGCTGACAACCACGAGAACTCTGTAACCTTGCTTCTGAAGCTTCGCCACTTGTTGAGCGATCGATTTAATTTGAGCCGGATCGGCAACGCTCGAACCACCATATTTTTGAACTAGAAGTGGTTGGGTTGAGATGCTCATCTGAAGATTAGTCGTTTCTAGTTTTTAGCTTGGTAATTATTCTTTATGAGATTTTTAATTGCTGCCATCGATCCGCGCGGCACACGAATACGATGTGACGGTATATTTTTTGGAATATAGCCCTTAGTTAGTTCCGGATTTAGATCTTTGAGATACTTGTGACTGACACCAAGCTCTTCAGCGAGAAGACTTAAGTCAGTTCCGCCAGGCGCATGAAAATAGTCGTAGCGTTCGGGGAGTTGATACTCGATTTCACGAAAGCCATAGAGCGCCGGCGCTTTTGCAATCAGCATGGCTGCAATAATTTTTGGGACATACTCCTTAGTTTCGTCAGGCAAAACGCCTTTGTCTGCCAGTGTCCAAAAATTATTAGTGCCGTGTTTTTGAATAAGCCTGCGAGCCCGAGTTTCTCCCATGTTGTAGCTGGCTGCTACGATGTACCATGATTTAAACAGGCGATAGAGATGAGAGATGTAACCGATCGCTGCCTTTGTGCTTTTGTCATAATCTCGTCGCTCATCGAGCCACCATTCAGTGCGAAGTCCGTAGGCGTTTCCGGTTGGCTCAATGAACTGCCAGATACCGACAGCTTCTGCATGACTTGTTGCCGCAGTAGAAAAACCACTTTCGATCATTGCCAAGTAAGCTAAATCTTCTGGGAGACCTGCGCGACGAAGTTCTTTATGAATGAATGGCATAAAGCGAGAAGATCTTTCGAGCCACTTCTTAAACCAACCGCGATTCGATGTTTGGAAATTGCGAATCCAAAATTTTACTGAGCGATTGTAGGTAACGGGAATATCGAAAACCAATGGCGCTTCGGACTCACTCAATAAATGAATTTTGGCGTTTCCAAGAGATGGAACTTTTTTTAACACTAGCTCTGCTCGCTGCGAGTCGGCCTTCATTTGATTCAGTTCATTTTTGATTTCAGCTGAATGACTGAAGCCAGATTGTTTTGGAATTGCCCCAAAACATAATTCGCTATAGCACGCAGCTAAAAGAATGAAAAGAATCCGGAATTTCATATTTCATCACTCTATATGAGGACTTATCCATAGGATACTTAGACGAACGTCTGGCAATGCAGTTCTGTCGCAGGAACAATGACAGACGTGTCAGAGTGCTGACGCACTTTCGCGCGAAAACCAACAGTAGAAGCGGTGGTTTCGGCTTGTGTAGCATTTTACACGAGGCCAGTTTTGCAATCATGATTTTAGTCTAGCTGTTGTTTTAGTGGCACTCATCTTGCTCAAAAGGATTGTGAGGATCTTCCCTAAGTCTAGGACGGACACTGGGGGGCCACAAGAATCAGAGGAGCACTTGAATGAGTAAAGGGATTTACACCGCAGTTTCAGGAGCGATGGCGCAGTCGGCGAAGATGGATACGATCGCCAACAACCTCGCCAACGTGAACACTCCGGGATTTAAGCGCGACGCTCAAATTTTCAAAGAATATATTTCGGCTTACGAAAAAGAGCCGACTACGATCACTGTTCCTCGCATCACAGCATCAGTAGAAAGTTTCTACGATATGCAAGGCGGAGATAAGTCTTACGTTGATTTAGCAGGAACTGCTACTGACTTCACTCAAGGCGGACTCAAACAAACGGGTAACCCACTCGACCTAGCACTTGAAGGCGATGGATTCTTTGAAGTGCTCACACCCGAAGGTGTTCGCTTAACTCGCGCTGGTTCCTTCACTGTCGACAATCAAGGACGATTGACGACAAAGCAGGGGTTTCCTGTTTTAAAAGAAGGAACACCAGGAACCGATCCAGCAGGACGAATCATTCAGACAAATGGTGGTCAGGTTTCAGTTTCAGATGACGGACAGATTCTCGAAAATGGTGTTACGTCAGCCGGTAAACTTTCTGTAGTGAATGTTGTGAATAAAGATGGCCTGCAAAAAGTTGGGAACAACTTCTTCGGCTTCAAAAACACAATCGCTCCAGAGCTTTCTACATCAACTAATTCAAAAGTAATTCAGGGTTTCGTCGAAATCAGTAACGTCAATATCGTTTCTGAAATGGCAGATATGATCACGGCGACCCGCACATTTGAAAGTACTCAAAAAGCAATCCAAGCCTACGATGATATGCAAAAGCGCTTGGTCAATGACGTTCCGAAGTTAGGTTAAAAAGTTTAACGAGCTAAGAGGTTGAGATGTTAAAGTCACTAAATACAGCTGCGAGTGGGATGTCGGCTCAGCAATCAAACATGGACGTTATTGCCAACAACATGGCGAACGTAAATACAACGGGCTTTAAAAAAGCTCGTGCTGAGTTTGAAGACCTCATGTATCAAACTGTGAAAGAGCCAGGAGCAGTTTCAGGATTAAATGCAGTTTCACCTACGGGTGTTCAAGTTGGTTTAGGTGTTCGCACTTCGGCCGTGACAAAAGATTTCGAAATGGGTTCTGCGAAAGTAACTAAGGCCCCTTTTGACTTACAAGTTGAAGGCTCTGGTTTCTTCGCAGTTCAACTTCAAGATGGAGCGATCGGTTACACTCGCGATGGCTCATTCAAAAAAGATCCAACCGGAAGAATTGTTGATAAAAATGGTAACGCTCTAATTCCTCAGATCAATATTCCGCCAGAAGCGACAGCGGTTGAAATTTTACCTAACGGCCAAGTAAATGTTGGTACTGGCCAAAGCTTACAGCCACAGAACATTGGGCAGTTAGAGCTTACTAACTTTGTAAATCCGGCTGGATTAAAATCAATGGGTAAAAATATTTTCGTTCAAACGCCAGCGAGTGGTCAGCCTCAAGTAGGTACTCCAGGTAACGGAATTTTTGGCGAAATTGCGCAAGGGCAGCTTGAGACCAGCAACGTCAATATCGTTGATGAGATGGTCAATATGATCACTACTCAGCGTGCAATGGAAACTAACTCTAAAGTCATGCAAGCCTCTGATCAGATGCTTCAATACATGAACAACTTAAGGTAATTAATGATTCAGTCTCTGTTGGCTCTTGCCGCAATATTCTTAGCTAGTCTCGCTGCCGAAGCTGCCCCGCAGATTTTGGTCAAAGCGGCAGTTGAAGTGGGTGAGCAAGAGGTCATTACTCTTGGTGACTTAGCCGACTTTGAAGGATTTTCTGTGGCCCGTGCAGAAGAGCTCAAGGCAGTTCGCTTAGCTGATGCTCCAAAGGCCGGAGAACAACGCGTTTTCACGAATCACGGCTTAGCTCAAACTTTTAGAAGCTATGTTGGAAGTGACGAAGCTGGCGAGAAAGTTTTCTTCTCGATTCCTAATCGTGTCGTGATCGGCCGCAAGACGCTGAAACTGAATGATGTTTCAGTCAAGCAAACAATCATCGAGCAGCTCAAAGGACAATGTTCCTCTTGTGAGTTTAAGATCGAGCGCGTAGCGCTGCCGATCATCAGCGGTTTAACCGCTGGTTCGAAGTGGTCCGTGAACGTTCGCTCCGAACTTCCCAAAGGAACATTCAATTATCCTTTAGAAGTAAAGCAAGAAAACAATAGCCAAATTTATTGGGTGAGCGGGAGCATTTCAATTTTGAAAAAGGCTCTCGTTGCGAAACGAAATATTGGTATTGGGGAGCAAATCGCCGATGGCGATTATGCCGTTCAACTCCGAGACATCACGTTCTTGCATGATTCAATTGCTGAGCCGTCTGATCTGATCGGCAGTGTTGCTGCTCGGGGCATTAGTGCGGAGCAAGTGATCGGCCGCACATTCTTAAAAAGAGAAGCCGCTTTTAAATTTGGTGATGTCGTAAAAGTGGTGACCGGAAATGAGTCTTGGCAGATCAGCATTGACGGTGTTGCACAACAGGCAGCGGCGGTGGGTGAGACAGCAAGAGTGAAAATTCCGAGTACTCAAAAATTGTTGTCTGGTGTGGTCGTTGATAAAGGCGTGATTGAGGTAAGATGATGAACAATTTCTTTAAGTTAACACTCATTATATTGGTAGCGTTGTCTCTGACAGGTTGCGCGTCGATAAACAAAAAGCTCAAAGCTCTGTTTGGAAAAGACAAACCGTCAGAAGCTGTCGCGACTGCAGTAAAGCCAACGACTCCTCGATTTAGCGAAGAAGATAACTATAAAATCGGCGCCGAACGTCAATATAAGAGAATGAACAAAGAGCAATTCGAATCTGATGCGCAAGTGGGCGATACAGCAGGTAGCCTTTGGGTGATGGAAGGGCAGGGTGCCTATCTCTTTGCTCAAAATACAAAACGCTTAGCCGGGGATTTCGTTAACATCAATATCGAAGGGCCGCCACAGCAACAACTTCAAACAAAATCAAATGTGATTGCAAAGCTTTTAAAAAAGCTTGAGCGCGGAAATGAACCAGCGCCAAGCCTTCGTAATCCTGCAAGCAAAGCTGCACCTGCAGCGGGACAGGCAGCGAATCAACAAGCAGTTAACGTCGATCAAAATGGTGCGAGTCCAAATCCTCCACCGGTCGCTGGTCAAGATGGTGCAGCAGCACCGGGCGATCAAGCACAGAAGCCAAACAGTTCAAACTTCGATGTGTCTCAAGTTCCGGCTCGAATTGTTGAAACTCTTAAAGATGGTAGCTACCGCGTAAAGGGTTCTCAGCAATTTATGATTGGAAAGCGTGAATACAAAGTGATCGTGACGGGAATTATTCGTCCAGAAGATTTCAACGAAGATGGAACGAGTGCCACAAAAATTCTTGATGGTCAGTTTGATATTGTGAGCAACAAGAAAGGCGTTACTACTTTATGAGAACCCAATTAAGAACGTTTTTCTTGCTTCAAGTTACAATCCTTATCGTCGCAATGGCGATCAGTGCGCAAGCGGCGCGAATAAAGGATATCGCGAATGTACGTGGTGTCCGTGACAACCAATTGATCGGCTACGGCGTTGTTGTTGGACTTAAGGGAACTGGCGACAGCAAAGCGGAGTTCACAAATAAATCTGTGAGTCGTATGCTCGATAAACTTGGAATCAAACTTGAAGAAAAAGATGTTGCTAGTAAAAACGTAGCGGCAGTGTTGATCACAGCGACACTTCCTCCGTTCGCTCGGGCCGGAAACAAACTTGATATTAACGTGGCTTCAATTGGTGATTCATCAAGCTTAGCCGGAGGCACACTTATTCAGTCGCCTCTAAGGGCAGCGGATCAGCAAGTGTATGCAGTAGCTCAAGGCTCAGTCTTAGTTGGCTCGGGGGCCGATGCACACGTGACGTCTGGCCGACTGCCAAATGGTGCAATTATCGAACGAGACATCGGCGAAGATTTTACGGCTCGAAAAATGTTCCGACTCACTTTACACAATCCTGATTTCACAACAGCTGCTCGTTTGTCAAAGCGGGTGAACATGGATCTTGGCGGGAAATACGCTACAGCAAAGGATGCTGGGACTGTCGACGTGATCGTGCCGTTTACTTACGAAGGCAAGGCCGTTGAAATGTTAGCGCTCATCGAAGGCCTCGATGTCACTCCTGATACACGTGCAAAAGTTGTTGTGAATGAAAAAACGGGAACTGTAGTTATTGGTGACACCGTAAAGATCTCTCGCGTAGCGATCAGCCACGGAGAACTTTCGGTTAAGGTGGGCGCGTCTAGTACCAAGGGGAAAGACCAGGGTGATCGAGTCGCTGTACTAGACACAGGTACCAGTGTTGGTGATCTAGTGAAGGCGTTGAACAGTCTCGGAGTCTCTCCGAAAGACCTGATCACGATCCTCCAGAACATCAAGGCAGCAGGCGCTCTCCAGGGAGAGCTAGAAATTCTGTAAAGGTATTTAGAATTTGTGAATTTAATTATAAACTAAAGAGGTAACACAAAAATTGTATCTGAACATGGATGTACAGATACAACGGGGGAGAGTGAGTTAGAGATCGCTAACCAGGATGGTTCAAGAGTCACTAAGTCAGTTTCGAGCAGGAAACAGGAATAGAATCAGCGAGTAAGCCAAGGAATGGCAAAACGCTAACAGGCTCAAGCAAAGTGCAGGATGCACGAATGATTTCAGACCCACCTCCCCCAATTTTTTTCTAAGTGTCACCTCCGAGAAATTCCTAAAAGGAAAATCGGTCTCGGATGAAAACTCTCGGTCTCAATAAAGTAACAATGGCTGAACCTTCTCAAGGGAGAGAGAAAGCCGTTCGTGCGCGAGAAGACCAATTAAACTTTTCTGCTTCCGCACCAGAAGCTCCTCGTAACGAGAAGATCGACGAAGTCGCAAGAATGTATGAAAAACAATTCTTGCGCGAAATGGTCAAAGCAATGCGCTCAACTGTTTCAGAAAGCGAACTTGTCCCGCAAAGTATGGGCGAAAAAATCTATCGCTCACAAATGGATGAAGAGTACGTTGAACAGTGGAGTGAAAAAGGCGGCGTAGGTCTTTCGAACATGATTTACGACCAAATCATGGATCGCTATTTCAAAAAACCAGAGTCTGCAAAGTCTCTTGGTCAACAAGGGCCGATCCAAATTTCAAACCGTGATATCGCAAAAGCAATGCGTGTAGAAGGTGGTCGTCCACAGCAAACTTCTGTAAAGATTGATCTTCAAACGGACCCATCAAAGCCGCAATCATCTGCACAGGTTCAGGTGCCTTGGGATGCGACCTTAGTCACTAAAACCAGGCTTCCAGACGGAAAGAACGCAGTAGTTCTCGACCATGGAGCAGGTATGCGCTCAACTTTTATTTTTGATGGTGTGCCCTCGGCCTTAGAGCCAGGCTCAAAAATAGTGCGCGGGACCTCGGTCGGAGTGCTGAGCCCTGAAAATAATTCCTTCATTTGGAATATGACCGACGTCGAGCATAAGAGCGCGTTAAGCCCTGCTGCAGAGGGAAATACGGTCCCGGACTTAAGTGGACCATCGAAAGAAAGTTTGTAATATTATGCTTAGCGTCCTGTCTCAATATGATACTCTAGTAGAGATAGCCAAAGCGTTAGTTTCAGGAGGATTAGATGAAAATTTCGAATAAACCAACAGGTAGCCAGTTACCAACTTCTGATGCGGCTGCAAGTACACAGGCGAATAAATCTAATCGTGCAAGTAGTGCTGGTGTTGATGCAATTCTCACGAAATCAACTGGCAAGTCTCCTGGTGCGGCTAACTCAACTCGCGTTGATGTTTCAGAGCGCGGTCAGCAAGTTAGAAAAGCAAAAGAAATCGCCAGCAAAGATCTTAACTCGGTCGACGAAGCAAAGGTTGCTCGTTTTCAGAAGATGATCGATGAAGGTAAATACAAAGTTGATGCTGAGGCGATCGCAGATCGCTTGGTAGATGAACAAATGAATATGCCTTCTTAAATTAGAATACAGAATTCGGGGCCTTCGAGGATTGAAGGCTCAACCTAACATTTTTCGGGGGAACCACGGATGGAGCCCAACAAGCTAAACCTCAACACACAAGAACTTTTCAATGCTCTTGCGGACAATCTTGATCAGCAAGTAAAAGTTTATCGTGCACTTCTTGAAGTTGTTCGTAAAGAACGAGAAGTTCTCGTTGCCGCACAAATCGAGCAGCTCAATGAAAACAATAAAACAAAAGAAGCAATCTTAGTAAAAGTTCGATCACTTGATGCTGCTCGCATTAAGTACGCTCACGATCTTGCAAATGCGGTGGGAGCTGATCCGACTCAGCCTCGCTTACTCGAGATCGCATCAAAAATTAATTTAACAGACGGTGATCGTTTGAGAGTTCTTCATTCGACTCTTGAACTCTTAGTTAAACGCTTAAGCGAAATTAACAAAGGAAACGAGACACTGGTGCAGGCAGCTTTGCAAAACGTGTCGGGCGCAATTGAGTCAATCAAAGGCACCCTTCAAGCAAAGCCTACATACGGAAAAAAAGGGGCATTGGTCACCAGCCCTCAAAATGGTGAACACTTGGTTAGCAAGGACGTTTAGTTAAATGGGCGGCAAGATTCACGGAATGCTTGATGTAGGTAAGCGCTCTCTGGCAAACAGCCAGACGGCCTTGCAGACTGTTGGGCATAACATCGCGAATAAGAGTACTGAAGGGTACTCGCGCCAGCGTGTTGAGATTCAGTCGAATCTGCCCATCGGTACCGGAAAAATTCGAGTAGGCATGGGAGCAAAAGCTTCAAACATTACTCGAATTAATAACCCGCACCTTGAAAAGCAAATCGGTAAAGAGCAATCGAACCTGGGTTTCCTCAATGGGAAAATGGATGCTCTTTCTCGCGTTGAACAAGTTTATAACGAGCAAGTGAACAAGGGCTTAAATCATTTCATGGGTGATTTCTTTAACTCTATGCGAGAGCTTTCGAATAATCCTGAGAGCCATGCGACTCGTTCACTAGTTAAAGAAACGGCTGACTACTTAACAAAAGACTTCAAGCGCGTTAATACTCAGCTTAAAGAAATTCAAAAAGACATCGACTTCCAAATCACCACTCAGGTTAACGAGATTAACCAAATGGCCGAAGAGGTCGCTTCGTTGAACGAAAAAATTCAGATGGTCGAGATTAACGGAACCAATGCCAACGATGAGCGTGATCGTCGCGACCTTTTAGTTAAAAAAATCGGCGAGAAGATGAATATCAATCACGCCGAAGGTAAAGACGGAACGGTTACCATTCGCGCAGGCAATACCGGAATATTAGTTGCCGGTAGCGACTTCAAAAAACTTTCAGTGCAATCAACTCCTGAGTCTGACACAAAGGGCGAAGGCAACGTTGATGTGTTTTATCATAATTCAGACCGCTCAACTCCAGTGAAGATGACTGCGCAAATCAATGGTGGATCAGTTGGTGGCCTACTCGAAGTTCGCGATCAAACGATTGGTGAGCTCTTAAATGAAACTGATGAGCTCGCTTACACGATGGCTTCTCAGATCAACGAAGTTCACCGCTTTGGTGTTGATGGGACGAACAAGTTTGGCTTTAATTTCTTTGACCAGCCGACTCAAGTTCGTCACGCCTCTGAAAATTTAAAAGTGAGTAAAGATATTATCGACAATCCGGCTCGAATTGCTTCGGCAGCTGCGCAAAATTCTCCTGGAGATAACCGCGTTGCTAACTTTATTTCGAACCTTCAGTTCGAAAAAGTTATGGGTAACGGAAACACGATGGACGACTTTTACAATGGCATGGTCGGTAAGATCGGTGTCATTACTCAAAGAGCTGATTTAGCTCAGAAGTCACAAAACGACATTTTGAAAAATTTGAGTAATATTCGTGAGAGCGTAAGCGGTGTGAGTTTAGATGAAGAAACGACGAAGATGATTGAGTTCCAAAAGGGATTCGATGCATCAGCTCGTCTCATCCGAACAGCCGATGAAATGTTTGATACAGTTTTAAACTTAAAGCGAATGTAGCCAAAGAAAGTAATAGTTAGATAAATGAGAATCGCAGACAAAATGAATTATGATCAAGTAACCTCCAATCTTTCGAAGAATCGAACAGATATGGCCGAGTTACAAAATCAGGCGGCTACACAAAAGCGTGTGACCAAACCGTCTGATGATCCATTAGCTGCAGCTCGAGTTCTCGCTGGCAAAATCGATATCAATAGCAACAATCAGTTCGTGAAGAGCGTGAACAACGCAAAAACTTTCCTTGAGTTCTCTGAGCAATCGCTTGGTGAATTGTCTGATGCAATTTCACGTGCAAAAGAACTGGCGATTAACCAGTCAAACGATGCTTCAGCTAACGATGGCACTCGCAAAGTTGTTGCGACTGAGATTGCTCAATTAAAAGATCAAATCATTCAGGTCGGAAACCGAAAAATGGGTGACCGCTACTTATTCGGCGGATTCAAAACTAATCGGCCGCCATTTGATCGTGAAGGCAACTACAAGGGTGATGACGGCGAAATGCATATCATCATCAACAAAGACGCCTCGGTTGCGATGAACATTCCTGGAAGCAAAGTCTTCATGGGAAAATCGGCCTTAGTAAATGCGGTCGATCACGAGTTGCACTCGTCGCCTTATCCTCCCGGCCTTGAAAGAAAAGACGATGGCCTTCAACCAGGCAAGCCTGTTGAGTTCCGTGGCCCTGCAAGTGGCGTAGGACGTCAGGATGAGCCACAAAAACCACTGGCCGAAGAGTCGAGTGGCGCACAAAACTTAAGTGATAGTTGGAAATCGGGTGGCGTTAACGTTTTTGATGTTTTCAAAGACTTAGAAGTTGCTCTTAAAGCTAACGACAAAGCAGGTGTGCAAGATTCACTCGATAGCCTTGATGAAGCTTTGGCCCAGGTAGTTCTGGCTAGATCTTCACTTGGATCACGAGTTGCGACTTTAAATAGCGCAAGCGAGTCGCTCGGTAAGGCCCAAGTAGATAATAAGACTCTAGTTTCTAACCTTGAAGATGCCGACACTTTTCAACTAGTCAGCGATATTAATAAAACTGACAGTACCCTTAAGGCGACACTTGCGACTTCTGGCAAGCTGATCCAGCCGAGTCTCCTTGACTTTCTACGATAGAAATAATAGCTAAGGTTCCGTTTCACAAACGCCGAAGGAAGGGCTGAAGCCTGTTGTTATTGCAACGGGGCCTTTTTAAGGACTTTGACCAGGATGGCGAAGGAGCTTGGATGCTAGTTCTCACACGTAAACTCGGCGAAAGTATCGCGATCGACGATCATATCAAGATCCGAGTCGTTCAAATCAAAGGTAAGCAAGTTCGCCTTGGGATCGAAGCCCCAAAAGACACGAAGATTCACCGTGAAGAAGTCTATTTGGCAATTCAGAATCAAAATGAACAGTCTGCAACAGCTACGTCGGACACTACTCGACAAGTAGCGAAGATGCTCAAGCCATAAGTCAGATCAAAATTTTGTAGCGATTAAAAGGCACCACGTGGTGCCTTTTTTCTTGCATCGAGTCCTTTTTCATCTCCATACTTAGACTAAGGGCTAGAGCCACGCATCGCGCGAACAGTGCTTCGTGTTTCTTTGACCTTTATCAAGGGTTGCGGTGTCTCAGATTTGTGGCATCCTGATCTCTGTTGCGTTCTCTTAGGGGGGAGCCTGAATGACGATACAAACTTCACGTTTCGGGGCTGTGACTGTAACAGCAGAAGATATCCTAGATTTCCCAGAAGGGATCTTGGGATTTGCCGATCTACGTAAGTTCGTACTTCTTGATGACCCATCTGACGAGATCTTTGCGTGGCTTCAAAGTGCCGATTCGCCAAATGTGGCGTTCCCTGTTCTTGAACCAGAACTTTTCTCGCAAACTTATCACGTAGCTCTTACGAAACACGACATGGAAGCATTGAACATGACGGCTAACAGCCGCACTCGCTGCTTTACGATCGTAACAATCCCAGCTGACGTCACTCAAATGACTGCAAATTTGAAGGCGCCAATTGTGATCAACATCGAAAAGAAATGTGCACGTCAGTGCGTATTACAAGACAACAACCTCGCCATCCGCGAGCCGATCTTTGTTAAGCTTCAACAGCGAATCGTTTCTAATCCGCAGGCGCCTTTAAAGTCGCAAGCTGCTGATTGGGGAGTAGCTGTGAAACTTCCGCGCGCTGGCGGCAAGGGTGCTCCAGACGTTTCGCTTTAGTAAGTTAGATGATCTTCGGTCCACTTTCAGAATCTAATCTTTTGTTACTGACCGAGAAACTCGATCAATACAAAGCCCATTACACAATTAACGACTCGCAAATTGAAATCGCCGACTCACTAGTGCCTTTGGTTGAAAGTGAGTTAGTCAGTGTTGGTGCTTTACCTCCGCTGGAGGAAGAAGAACTCGAGCACGAAGAGTTTCTTTGCATGAAATGCGATTACATTTCAGCGAATGCAGGTACTTGTCCAACCGACGGCATGGCATTAGTTGATTATTCAACGTGGGTGGCAAATCAGGGGAAGCATTCAAATGACAAGACGATCGCGTTTGCTTTTGTCATCGTCATTGCAATTGCTATTTACTTCGCGATTTTCTAACCCGAACGTCTAACGGCAGAGTTCGGCGATTTCTTCTGAATATTTTTGATCTTTAATGCGCGCATCATGGAGACAAGTCGTACTGCCTTCGCGCGCGTGAGCGCAAATCGTTGCGATGCTTGATTTTAACAAGCCGACTTCTAGAGCGCGTTCCATGCAATTTTGAGAATAGGGATTTGCGTTCAAGCATATCGCTTCGGATTCTTCAGTTGAAAGATTGGCGTCGGTTGCGACTTTAAAACAGTCTTGTCGGAGAACATCGAAAGCTACGCCTTCTCGAGCCAATTCAATTGGTTTTGTGTCAATCTCGGTTGCCGGAGCCGACGTTTCAACTTCATTGTTGATCGCGCCGAGTTTTTCGCTCACCGGATTGTTCTTGGAGCAACCAAGAACACAAGTCAAAGCCGTGATGAGGAGAATGGATTTCATCTTTTATCCAGGCGAATTAGTTAGCGAGTTTGTTTACAGAAAGGATTTCGCAAGCTTCTTCGGAGCCTTTTGCGATTACTTTGTATTTTGCGTAGGCGCTACCGTCTATCGCGAGCTCTTTAATTAACGTTTCGAATACGAGGCTAGAGTTTTCGTCATACCCGATTTGAACTACTGTTGTGATGTTGCGATTCTCAGCATTTGAAGTGCCGAGAAACATTTGTTTTGCGACTGATTCTGCGGCGGCCGCGCAATTTGATTTCGCAGAGTCTTGAGCGTTCGCAGTAACGTTGAATGCCAACGCAAAAATTAGAATTAGGAATTTCATCGATATTCTCCTCTGAAAACATGCATCTTAGCTGAACAATTGCTAAGCGCTGAGAGTAAAGATGACGGATTGAAGGAGGTACAGGGTTGTCAAATAGATCGACAGTTGAAGGGCCGCCAGTTGCTTCGTCGTTACCGCTTTTTGATTATTGAGCAGGTGAGGCGGCTGACACAAAGTAGAGAGCCACTTTCGTCTATGATTTCAATATTCCAAACGTGAAGTGTGTGGCCAAGTTTGATTGGCTTAACAGTTCCAAATACCCAACCGTTTCTGATTGATTTGATATGGTTGGCATTGATTTCAATTCCAACTGCCATTTGAGTTTCAATATCGACGACGAGTGCTGAGGCCACACTCCCAAGAGTTTCGGCGAGAGAAACTGAAGCGCCGCCGTGAAGCAAACCATACGGTTGATGAGTGCGGTGATCGACCGGCATTTTTGCGACGAGGTAATCATCGCCGGCTTCGATAAATTCGATGCCGATGTGCTCGACCATTGTATTAACCGACCACTTATTTAGCGTCGCCAAATCGATTGTTTGTTTCCAAATTTTTGCCATGACCGATCTTAGACTAGGAATTTATTGCCTGTCACCGAATATGGTCTGGGAAGGCTTAAGTCTCAACTTAAGACGGCCGAAGAATTTATATGCCAGGAAGGCGTTTTTGAAACCAAAGAATAGGTTTCATTATTGGTACTAGGATGGTGCTCCCGTTTCTCAAGGAAGGGACACTGAAATGAAATTGTTATTGTTTATCGCACTACTCCCGTTGTGTTTTTGGAGTCAGGTAGCGTTTGCTCAGCAGTCGACTGAGACTGAAAAGCAAGTTGCTCCTGAGATCATCGAGATTCGAAAGAGTCTGCCGATGGAACCAACTGAGAAGTCCGTAAAAGATTTTATTATTAACCGCGGATCAAGTGCAGGCTTGAAAGCTGGCGCCTATGTGAACGTAGTTCGCGAAGTAGCCGTCAACGATCCGGTTCGCAACAAAGCGCTCGGTGCTCTTCATATACCAGTTGGAAAAATTCAAATTATTCACGTTGAAAGCAATATCAGTGTGGCGCGACTTTACTCGGAACTTCGGGACGACGAACGCCCAATGCTTGATTACGAAGCTTTGATGATCGGTGACGAAGTCGACTTAGCTTCAATATCAATGGACACACCGAAAGCTTCTAAGAACAAGTGGCGAACAGCAGCGGCGACGGCAATTACCGAAACTGTGACAGAAGTAGCCAAGCAGCAGGCTCCAGCAGAGCAACCTTCAGAACAATCTTCGGTGCAACCAGATCAGGTTCAACAAGCAACAGAGCTTGCATCTGTAGCTCCTCAGCAGGCTCCTGAAAACCCGCAGCAGCCAACCGAGCCCGCATTTATCATTACTCCAATTGAGAATGACTCTGAGGCCCCTGTAAAAGAGAAAACGTCATTCATTCCCAATGAAAGTGCTACCGTTACAGCTACTACTGCTGCTAATTAGTAGCCATGAATTCAGATACCGAAGAACAAACTGCAAACTATGTCCGCGTGGTCCTTAAAAAGGTGCCGCGCAAGCTCGAAGAAGAGCTTTCCTATTTCTGTTTTGAAAATGGCGCGCAAGGAGTGAGTGAAAACCTTCCCTACGCTCAGCCTGAACTTCGTTATGATCCAAAAGTGATTGAGTCAGCGGAGTGCGAGCTTTCGGCTTACTTCGAAGAAGCCCCTTCGGTAGAATTTTTTAACGCGATAAAATCTGAATACCCTGAAGTCTCTGCAGAAATTCTAACTGAGCAAGCTAAAGACTGGCTCGAAGAATGGAAGAAAGGTTTTGAGCCTTTCGTGTTCGCAGAGCCCTACTGGGTGGTTCCGAGCTGGAGAGAAAAACCATCTGCTGCGAAGCAAGCAATCTGGGTTGATCCGGGAATGGCATTTGGAACTGGAACGCACGAGACAACCCAGCTGGCGGCTCAGCTCATCGTAAAAAATTGGAAATTAATGAACTCACCTGATTCGGTTCTCGATGTTGGAACCGGCACGGGTATTCTTGCAATTCTTTGCGAGAAACAAGGCTCATCAAAAAATATCGGCGTTGATATTGATCCTGAGTGCAGAAGAGTCTCTCGCGAAAATGCCGTGAACAACAAAGTTGAGACGTGCGAATTTCCCGATTACAACGTTGAAGACGTGAGTGCGACTTTTGATCTTGTGATTGCCAACATTATCGATGGTGTATTGTTAGAGCTAAAGCCAGAATTATTGTCGCGAAAAAATCCAGAAGGATTTCTTGTCTTATCTGGAATTCTCACTGACCGCGAAGAAGAATTTAAAAAGCAATTTCTTGCCGATTCAGGATTGCGAATTATCGAGCGCACTCAAAAAAATGAGTGGATCGCTCTCTTGCTAGGTCATTAATGCGAAGATATTGGTTGAGTAGCGAGAGTGTTAAGGGTGACCTCGTCGACATCACCGGCGATGAGCTTCATCATATTCGTGATGTCTGTCGTATGACGGTCGGATCAAAATTTGAAGTCATTATCGATGGAGGCAAAGCTCTCCTTGTCGAAATTATTGAAGAGCAAAAAAAAGTTTCGATTGCTCGAATCATTGAGGTGCGAGCAATTCCTCCCTTACCTGAACCGCACATTCATTTAGCGGTTTCAATTCCTCGATTACCTGTTTTTGAGGCTGTTCTCGAGAAAGCTGTGGAGCTTGGTACTCACTCAATTCATCCTTTCTTTTCAGACTTCAGCTACATTCGAAAGCAAGAAGACGTTTTAAAAAAGAAGCGCGAGCGATGGCTTAAAATTGTGCAAAGTGCGACCCAGCAATCGGGCAGAGGTGAGCTAATGAGCATTTCGGAAGCTCAGCCACTAGAAACTCTTTTGAATTCTATTAACCAATCAGGCACTTCAGTTGGTCTATTTGCATATGAGGGAGAAGGCCAATTAGCCGCACCCCAAGCGATTGAGCAGCTTCGAGCTCGCAACCCCCGTCAAGTTTGGCTATTTGTTGGCTCTGAAGGTGGCTTTTCAGATAGAGAAGTTCAATTATTTCGGTCGGTTGGATTGCCGCCAGTGACTCTTGGTCAGCAAGTTCTAAGAGTCGAAACGGCTTGCGTCGCCCTCTTGAGCGTCATAAAGTATGGCTTCGATCAGATGCAGTAGCATTTCGGGATAATGATTATCCCAGGTTTGTTGCTGATTAGTTTTTTGGGGCGGGGGCTTTCATGAATGACATCGAAAATAATCAGGATCCAGATTTGTTCGACGAATTTGAATTCAAGCCTTTAACTGAAGGACTTGGTTTTCATAAGAAAGCGGAGCAAATCAAATCTCAGATGGCTGGCAGTCGTCTCGGTGATTCTGCTTCAAGCCGAGTTATTCCTGATCGACCGCCAATGAGCCCAAATATGATGACTGATTTTGCTCCTGCGAAACCAGCCGTCACACCAGCGACT
Source organism: uncultured Bdellovibrionales bacterium (assembly GCA_964543475.1). Taxonomy (GTDB): domain Bacteria; phylum Bdellovibrionota; class Bdellovibrionia; order Bdellovibrionales; family JAMPXM01; genus JAYSYM01. The sequence continues at coordinate 126,821 of CAZIYJ010000007.1, forward strand.
GATTCAATGGCAAAGCTAATGGCGAATCTTCCGCCGATTTCTCCGAACACAAAACGAATGGCGACTGAGTTAAGTCGACCCATGGTAGCGGCAACGCCTGCTCCAACAGTCAGTGGCTTTAGACAAACTGAATTTCAAGCACGCCTTGAAGAGAGTTTTGCAAAGGCTTTTCCACAGACAACGGTCCGCAAAGCAAAAATTAATGCGGCGAACACGGCTATTCATGGTGCAAAGCTTTCTCCAATCGCTGGCTCGATTTCGAGCGCGGTTGTTGATGCATTGACGGTTGTGGGCATGAGCATTCTTTGTTTGGTAATTTTGCTTACAATCACTGAAGCAAACTTATTCGGACTTTTGACGAATGCGCAGACTGACAAGGTCACTCAAGCAAATCTTGCATTGTTGTTCTTATCGACTTTGCAACTTTACATGCTCGTTGCGCGAAGCTTTTTTGGAATGACATTGGGCGAGTGGGCTTTTGATGCTCAGCTTGGTACTCCAGCGGATCAAGCAAAGCCGCTTTATCCAATTCGCGTCGCTTTAAGAACTTTGATAGCTACGGCAACTGGTTTCTTACTTCCGCTGATTTCGATTATCGCGCAACGTGATATCTTGCGGCCGTTGACCGGTTTGCAGTTATTCGGCCGAATTCAAAATGACCAAGAAAATATTTAGTTCAAGAGAAGAGCTACGAAAAGAAATCGCCGCGCGCCAATCAAAAGGCGCGCGCGTCGTTTTGACCAACGGAGTTTTCGATATCATACATGTAGGGCATATACGGTACCTGAGCGAAGCGCGGGCTCAGGGCGACTTGCTCGTTGTTGCGCTGAATGACGATGCTAGTGTTCGCAAGCTTAACAAAGGACCCGATCGCCCGGTGAACCCTGAAGCCGCTCGAGCAGAAGTCATGGCGGCTCTTGAAAGCGTCGACTTTGTAACGATTTTTTCAGAAAGTACTGCTGAACAAGTAGTTCGCGAAGTTAAGCCCGACATTTATGTAAAGGGTGGCGACTACAAAATTGAAGAAACTCCCGAGGGAAAAGCCGTTCTTCAGTATGGCGGTAAAGCTAAGGCTCTGCAGTTTGTTCCCGGCTATTCAACGACTTCTATTTTAAATAAATCTAAAAATTAAAATCGCAGACCAACTTTACCGCTGTAAACGGGCTGGGTGTAACGATCAAGCTCACCAGTGATTGAGATGTCTCCGAAGGCAACTGATACGCCAACTACTGAGTGAAGCGTTTTTACTGTTTCGCGCTGCTTTTCATTGCTTGATGTAAAGGGACACGTATTCGGATTTGCAGGATTACAAGTTGCGATCGGTGGCCCGCCGATAAAGGTTCCACTTGAACTTACAGGCCCTAATCCCGCATAGAGCGCAACGTTGTTAACGTTAATTCCACCAACCAAGTCTGCGCCGACTGTTCTTGTCGAGAGAACATTTGAATAGTTCGCGATTTCTGCGTTTATGTTGATCGATAGAGAAAGCGGAAGAAACTGCGCCTGAAAAAATCCCCAACGAACCATGGCTCCGTATCGAGAAACCTCAGTGCGGGGAAGGTACGGAACAAAGTGTAAAAACAAATCAACGTTGTTGTAGACACCTTTTCCCATTGTAAAACCAAAAAACGAAACTTCTTCTTGAGGGTCAGCAGAGATTGCTCCGAGTCGCGAGATATCTTCAATTAAAATACTTTCGAGAGTGACTCCGAGCTCGAGGCCCGCATAACCACCAAGTGGGTACGGGTCGCTCAATATTTTTCCGCCTGAGCCAAGCCCAAGAATTTTTAGGACTTCTTGTCTTTGTGTTGAATCCATCTGACGTGGGAATTGAACCGCGGCTTCTGAAGTAAGAGCGAAAAGAAGAAATATGAGCACGGTTAAAAAGGAACGACGCATGCTTCACATTAGGTCGAGAAAAGCTGGCTTGGCAATAATTCGTTAGTTCGTCGCTGCAGTTTGAACTGGGCGAACTCCTGCAGCATTAACTGCTGCAGCAAGTTGTGATGACACAGTCTCTGCAAGGTTGCGAACTTCTTGATCCGGTGATTGCTTCAACAATGGAATTACATTTGATTGTAAGAGACTAAAATATCGAATCACATTTGGGCTAATCGCAGACTGAGCTGCTGGAGCCTCAACTTCTCCAGTTTGAGTCTCTACGCTCGCAGTTTGACGAACGTTTCCTAAAAGTGCCTCTAAGTTTTTAAGGGCTTGAAGTTGAACCGAAGTATTGGCTTCAGGCTTCACTAAAGCTCCGTAAAGAATGTTAACCGCTTGTGGGCGATTGTAAGTACGTCCTAAATAGCTATTAGCCTGCGTCTTCACTGGGCCCGATTCAACTTCAGATGTTGCAATCAACATTTCATAGCTACGAACACTCGGCGTTGCACCTAAAGCCATTACGCCAAGAGAGCGCATCTGCGTGCGTCCATCATTTAACATTTGGCCGATGATTCCGTAAAAAACTTCTGCTGTTACTTGTTTGCTTTGGAAAAGGCTGATGAAGCGAGTTGTTTCGCGGTGATTCGGCGTAACCAAGAGAAGTTTTTCCCAGTTAGTTAACTCAGCTTCTGTTGGTAATGGGCCAGCTTGGCCAGCAGCGAATGCATTTGGAGCAACTGCACCTGATGAAGTTGGGACTTGCGCAATATTTTCGTCTGAATCGTCAGATGTGACATCTGATTCTGGAACGGGAAGAAGTTTTAACTTCTTCTTACGCTTCTTTTTCTTATCATCTTTTTTCTTTGCAACGTTCTTAGCTTTAACATCTTCTTTTTTAGCGGCAGCTTTCGGAGCAGCAGTCGTTGCGCCAGATTTAATTTGATTAAGCACAGGAGTTGAACGGCGGGCACCTGAAAGCCCAGCAACGCGGTCATTCGACTTCGTTGAGCGCTTGTACTCGATCTCGTCGCCCATGTTAGCTTGAATCGACCAGCGATTTGAAACAGTCGTGCTCTCTGGTGAAATAAACCACTTAAGAGAAAGCGCTGCTACAACACCTAGACCGAGATAAACCCAAAACTTATTGTTTTCCATGTTTGCTCCTGACACTTGGTAGAGCAACGACTGGCCCAAAGATCAGTCCCTTAACTATCTGTTTTTACTTCGGAATATGTGTCTCGTACTGAGACGCTCGAAGTGGTGGTGTCGAGCTTTTTGTCAGCGCATTGGTAGTTTTTAAAAAATTGAGTTTTTATGCAGGGTTAGCTTTAATAAGGACCAACATGAGCAGTGACAACCTTGGCGAACTATTAAAAGGGGCAAAACAGCAGGACTTCCAATCACTTGCGAAGCTTTTGACCTATTTGGAGCGCGAGGGCCCAGCGGTTTTTGCCAGGGCCCCAGAGTTGTTAACGGGCACGAAAATGGCTTTCAGACTTGGAATTACGGGTCCGCCAGGTGCCGGAAAATCAACTCTCGTCAGCCAAATCATTAAATCGGCACGGGCTCAGGGTCAAAGTGTTGCGGTAATGGCAGTCGATCCTTCGAGTCCATTTTCACGTGGCGCTGTTCTCGGAGATCGCATTCGCTATAGCGATCATTTCTCAGACTCAAAAGTTTTCATTCGCTCACTCGGCACACGCGGAAGTTTGGGCGGTCTCAGCGGATCGGCCTATTTGATGCTGCACGCTTTTGATCTTGCCGGTTTCGATCTCGTAATTATTGAAACTGTTGGAGTTGGACAGACAGAACTTGAAGTCGTCAATGTTGCAGATTTTGTTTCAGTGGTACTTGTCCCGGAGTCAGGCGATTCAATTCAAGGTATGAAAGCAGGGCTTCTTGAGATTGCAGATTTATTTATAGTGAATAAATTTGATCGACCGGGAGCAGATAGTTTTAAACACGAACTTGAGATGGCTCTGCATTTGGCTCCTGATCACGAAAATCTGCCGATAGTGATTGGCACCAATGCTCTCAGCGGAGAAGGCGTCGCCGAGTTTCTGAAAGTGGTTTCGGTGAAGAGCGATTCTGATGTCTGGCGGAGCGAAAGATTTTCAGTTGAACGTTTGCGCGCAGAGGCCAAAGCTTTGCTGCGCGAAAGCGCTGACCGAGAAATTTCTCTTAAGACTTCGACAATTAACAAGCTGAGCGACTTTGCTGAGCTGATTAAGAAGAGTTGAACAAATGGGTTACAAAAATTTAGATGGATTTCAAGCTGTAGCCTTTAAGAGTGAACGTGAAGGTGCGCTCAGCGATTTATCTGATCGTCTTCCGATGCTAAGTGCTGCAGCCGAAGATAATTCAACTTTTTTATATCGAGTTTCGCGAGTCGTTGGCACGACGATCTATCTCTCGTCACTCGAAGAAACTAGGCCGGCGAAAGTTGGAGAAGAAATTCGTCTCATTTTCTCTCTTGCGACAGGCCAGTATGCTTTGGTTGCAATAGTTGCGAGTTCAAGTGCTGGATCGATCATGTTCGATTTTTCTAAGTCTGAGCTTTTGCGCCTTCAAAGAAGAGATAGTTTTAGAATTGTGATTCCGCCGACGATTTCTCTAGAGTTTTTTCTCAATTCGAAACTCAAGCCCGAGTACGCAATGCGCGTGGCTGATGTAAGCCTCGGCGGAGCGGCGGTTCGGATGAACGCCGAGCAGCTATCGCGGTATTGGGTCGGTAGTTCTATTAAAGGGTCACTTGTCATGCATGGGCGTGATCCGATCGAACTTGAAGGAACAATCCGACATCACTTCCCAAAAGAGCAAGGGCAGCCAACACAAAAAGTAGGAGTGCAGTTTCTCAATCTATCTACTGAGCAGCAGCGCGAACTTTTATCACTCACGCTGCAACTTCATCGAGAAATGCATCCGAAAACTTAGTCTTCGTCTCAAAACGAAATTTTTTTCGCGCTCTTTTGAAACGTTCAATTGTTTCGATTATCCGATTTTAATGACTTAAAGTTTTTCGAAAAATATTTTTTGATTTCGTCTCACCCAATGATTTCAAGTACTTTGCTCCGCCCACAGGCACTAAAACTAGACTAGACTAGACTAAAGCCCTAAAGAGAACTGGACCATCGTCCGTAAGTTTGTATGAACACGTTGGAAGTCAAAGTGTTCAGACAGAGTAGGCAAGGGTCAGTCACCCCGAACTTACAAAAGCTGAACAACCCTGGGCCTCCAACAAAAGTAAAGACGAAATTCGCGGTGGGCGCGAACTAGTTTATGTACGTTTGTGGGAGGATTTATGGGCTTAAGAATTTCTACTAACGTTGCGGCGATCAACGCGCAACGAATGTTGGGTAAACAGCAGGCAAGAAACGAACATGCACTCAGTGCATTGGCATCAGGTAGCCGGATCGTTAAAGCATCAGATGATGCTGCCGGATTATCAATCTCTGAAAACATTAAAGGTCAAACACGCGGTATCGGCGCTGCTCGGCAGAACGCTTCGAACGCGACTTCTCTCATTCAAGTGAGTGAAGGTGGTTTGAACGAAATCAATAACATCTTGATTCGTTTACGCGAATTGGGAGTACAAGCAGCCTCAGACACTGTCGGCGAGGTTGAACGCGACTTCTTGAATCAAGAAGCACAACAATTAGTACAAGAATCAAACCGTATCGCTAAGACAACTCGCTTTGGAAACAGACAGTTGTTAGATGGTAGCGGCGAAGAGATGGAATTCCACGTTGGTGCCTTCGGAGACGAAGACAACATCATTCGTTACGAATTAAAAGCAGACGCAACTAACGATGCCATCGGTATCGACGGACTAAACGTTGCCTCAAAAGGAGATGCACGCGATGCACTCTCGACTGTTGACGAAGCATTGATCAACATCGGTAAGATGCGCGCTGACTTCGGTGCGGTACAAAGCCGATTAAATACAACAGTTTCTAACTTAGACATTCAATACGAAAACCTTTCTGCCGCTAACTCACGACTGCGCGACGCAGACGTAGCTTACGAGAGCGCGGAAATGGCATCATCAGCGATCTTACAACAAGCAGCAGTAGGTGTGATGGCACAAGCCAACGCAGCACCACAAGCAGCTTTGCGACTTCTTTCTTAACAACATATTAGCGATGTGATTCCGAGCCATTGATAAAGAATGGCTCGGACCTCCCTCACGGGAGGTCGGTAAGTTACAACTTTCGAGTTGTGACTGATGGATTGGTGCGGGTTGTCTGCCATGAAGCGGAAAACTTGCACAGCTTCACGAATAAACGGATCTCTAGGTAGTGGATACTCCTTAGGAGCTCATGAGCTGAGATCAAATGGTGAAATGGCGATGGCCGTCTTGCCTCGAATACAAAGCCTTCAGCTTTCGCTAAAGGCCGATGATGTTCGCTCTCGACTAAATTCTAAAGTGGGCGGAATTGATTGCCGCATGTATCGAGTGAGTAGATTTAAGTGTTGATCGTCAATCGTAGTACATCTTGTTTTGCTTCTGTGGATACAAACTAAATTGATTGCTGGTTTTGTGGAGCCAGCATGATGAACACTTCGTCTATTTCTCGAGAAGTCGAGGGATGAATGAATTAAATAGTTCTCTCTGAGTCGTCGCCCACAAACACGACTCTTAAGCCCAGCCCCGGCAGTGGTTAATCCCGCTGTCGGGGCTTTCTCATTTCAGGTCCGGCCCTGGACCTCCTGATAGTTCCATCGCGCAATCAGACTTGGTAACGTGAGTGAGGGGTAAAATGATGCCACTCACCTTATTGCTGACGCTAATTTTTCTGTTGAGTCCAATTTCATCAAATGCAGCCGACAAGGCTGCGAAAAAAGAATCCAAGAAAGTTTCATCTAAAAGAGCAGTCGCTGAAGATTCTGCAATGCGGGTCTTACCTCTTGATCCGTATTTTCCAGTTGAGCAATTGCCGAAGAACTACCAGGCCGAAAAAAGCTCAAGCGAAGTTTTATCATCTGGTCAGCGTGATCAACTCTTTCAGGCAGCAGGCCTTTCCGAAGCAGTCAAAGGCTGGGATCACTTTGAAAAAGACATTCTTTACATGCGCGTGAAGAATGAAAATATAAACGAAGTCGTTGGTCGATATCCGCTTGTTCCTGCAGATGCTTTGCAACGACTTAAGCGGTTGACTGCAAGATGAGTCTATCAAAAATTCTTTTAAGCTTGTTTCTATCGGTATCAAGCGTCGCGAACGCTGACATCTTGTTTCTCGATATGAATAAGGCTCCTCTCGAAATTGCAGCTGCAAAAAGAGCGGCCGCGGCAAGAGGAGAAAAACTTATAGTAATTCCGGCGCCAGGAAATTCATCAAGCGGAATGACGATTGAGCAGTTCGGACAAGAGCTTCAACTTCTCAAAGCACAAAAGGTAAGTTTGTCGTCAGTGGTCGTTTCTGGTCACGATGGAAACGGAAACTTCAGCGGAGATAACGGAAGTCTGTCTGCGACCCACATTCGCGACGCATTTGAGAAAGCAAAGCCAGTCGGTGATAACGTTCGCTCACTTCTTCTGTGGGGTTGTTATACAACTACACCTGGCAGTATTGAATTTCGCTGGAAGAATGCATTACCTAATGTCTCAGCGGTTATCGGTTTTGACGGAAGTGCACCTTCAAAAGAGCGCCTTGGTAGCCATACTTATTTAGAGGATTATCTCAAGCGAGAAGAGAGTTTATTAAAAATTCGAGATGCTAGGCAGCTGGCAGCGGCGTACAACTCTATTCGAAATATTAAACTTATGAAATCTGCAGCTTGTATCAATGATACTTATCTAACTCCGACAACTGCGCCGCGAACTATGCAATCCATTCTTGGCTCCTGCATGAATGTTCCCGCCACCACGAAAGAGTCTGAACAGTTTACTTGTTACTTTGAAAGTAAACCTGGATGCGAAACCATTCCAGCAAATACGCCGCAGAGCCCATTGCGGGTCTATTACAATCACTTGCAGGCCACTAGTCATTGCAATGATCAGCTGCTGACTGCTTCAATCTATCGTGCTGATCCAGACAGCGTGATCAGACTTATTCTATTTGATAATGTAGTTACAAATTTTCAGAAATTAAATTCAGGCGAAATTGCTCACATCAACAAGATGCTCGAAGACGCGCAAGCTCCAGCCGAATTGAGAATCGGCGACCTCACTAAAATGAATCGGTCCGACATTCGCAAACTCCTTGGTCAAGTGAAGTCGGCCCTCACAGTGCCGAACGAAATATTATATAAAGACAATAGCGACTCAGAAATCGAAGCCATCGCAGGACGAGTAGCTACCTTTGATATGGCATCGAAGATGGGTTCAACTCTGCACAGTCTTGGCACTGGCTGCGTACCATTTGAGTGGGTTGAGCCAAACGCTCGTGGGACATCTTCGTGTATCCCGCAAATGAAAGATTTTGAATCGGTGAAGAGCAAAGAAGTTTCAGCACTTCATAGGCGAGCAGTTCGAAAGAGTAGTGAAGAGATCGAAAAGAAAGTTCTGGCTTCTCCGGCCGGTGCTGAGTATCACCGAGTCTATGCTCGGGCGATTGAGGCTCGCACAGATGAAGAAACACAGAAATTGTATAATGAAATTGACCGGGTCTATAGCGAACAGATTCAAACTCAGATAGTTGCGGAGCTTGAAAGGCTTGCAAGTTTGCCCGAGACTTCAGAAATTCGCCGTCGAGAAATTCAGAATCACATTAGAGACGTACGACGTAGATAAGCAATTCATACAGACCAATCAATAATGCACACCAGACAAAATGTCGCACGACTTTGATCACCAAGACGGCGACGGAAGTCGCGCGACTAACATCGTAACGCGCGCAAAATTCGTTTCACTTTTAGAAAAGTAGGAAAAAACGCGCGACGTTGGTCCAGTTCTGACGTGACGTAAGTCTAGTTCTACAGGACGAGACTTAAGACTACACAGACCCCGCCGAAAGGTTGGTTGTGAATGCGATGCAAACTTAAGTCGGGTTCAAGAGCCCCTGCCAATTTGTGACTGAATTAGTAGG
>CAZIYJ010000008.1:0-129462 GCA_964543475.1 uncultured Bdellovibrionales bacterium
TGCAAACTTAAGTCGGGTTCAAGAGCCCCTGCCAATTTGTGACTGAATTAGTAGGTAAGCGATGACGGAACTAAACGAAAGCAGAGTAAAGCAAACACACAACGTGTTCAAAAACCAACGGTGCTAATGACGGCACTCTTCGATGAATTTCCTGGTAGGTCAGAGAGATCATACGAAGCGAGATAAGGACGATTCGCCTAACTTTAGGGGGCCCACATGGGTTTACGTATTTCGACGAATGTTGCTTCTTTGGCTGCTCAACGCTCACTTGCTGGTTCACAGCGTGAAATCGGAAAGAGCTTTGGTCAGTTATCATCTGGTAGCCGTATCACAAAATCGGCTGACGATGCTGCTGGCTTATCAATCTCTGAAAATATGAAATCACATATTCGCGGTGCTGGACAAGCTCAGCGTAACGCGAACGACGCTATCTCAATGGTTCAAGTAGCAGAAGGTGGATTGAGTGAAATCTCTAACATCGTTACTCGATTCCGTGAATTAGGTGTTCAAGCAGCCTCAGACACTATCTCTGATGTTGAAAGACAGTTTGTCGATAAAGAAGTTCAACAATTAAAACAAGAAGCTGATCGTATCGCAAACACGACTCGATTTGGCAAAGTTCAACTTTTAAATGGTGAATCTGGTGGATTCGATTTCCAAGTTGATATTAATAATACAGAAGATGACCGAATTAGTTTCGATGCTTCTAAGCAAGTTGCGACACTCGATGCAATGGGCCTAGAGTCGATCGACTTCTCGGACAAAGAAGGCGCACGTTCTGCACTTTCAAAACTTGATGGCGCACAACAAATGGTGAACGGTCACCGTGCAACACTCGGTGCTCTACAAAGCCGATTGAATTCAACATCTGATAACTTGGGTGTGTCGATTGAGAACTTGTCTGCAGCTAACTCACGAATTCGTGACACAGATGTAGCGCAAGCAACTGCTGATCTAACTAAAAATCAGATCTTGTTGAACGCTTCAACTTCGACTCTCGCTCAAGCTAACCAAGCTCCAATGGGCGCGATGAAGTTAATCGGTTAATCTAGGAAGCCAAGCTCTCAAGGCTTGCTTCTTCGCCCCTGGTAAATAACCAGAGAGGCATCTACAGCCCAATGCTAATGCTGCTTAGGTCGATGATAGCAGGGGCGATGTGGCAAGCTAAAGGTTACTAAGGCGGAGCTCCTAATCCGCCGGTACCCGACCTACCCGAAAGAGCGCTCGCTCTTTCGGGCGGTACTTAAGAAGAGTCGAGGTCTTGAAGTGAGACACTCCCTCTAATATCCCTCTCTTGATATGCCGAAGAGTACTTCGATGGATATCAAATCTGTAGTTCGACAAATCATTCCACTTACCGGCAAGGTGCAGGCTCCTGAAAAGCCAACGACCACCGTTGAGACAAGTGATCGAGATGCGAACGGACAAAGTCCAAATCAAGGTGATGAAGGCAATCGCCACCTCTCAAAAGAACAAATCGAAGAAGCTGTAAAGTTCCTCGAAAACTTAGACGGTGTGAAAAACAACGGTTTAAAAATTCGTATGGAAACCAACGATGATGTGACTGTCGTCTACATCGAAGATCGTGACGGCAAAGTTGTTCGAAGAATTCCGACCTCTGAACTCAGTCTCTTGAATCGAGACAGTGCTCGCAAGAACGGTCAGCTCCTCAATAAAGCCGGCTAAACCTCTAGGCTAGATTGTCGCTCTCTCTATTACCGTCAAAATTCTTACGCCACGATTAATCAAATCGATTTTACCCTAGCTACGGCTCAGGATAAAAATGGTCCGGTTCATTTTATTGACTCACTGTTCAACTCCTGAATTTGAGAAACTAAATGAAGGAGAACAGTGACGTGGCAGGCATTAGCTTTGGTGGAATAAATACAGGATTACCGCCGAACCTCGTTGAGCAAATCATCGAGGCGGAAAAGCAGCCTATTAAAACTATGCAAACTGCTAAAGGGAAATCCGAAAGCAAGTTGAAGTTAGTCACTGATCTCGAAGCTAAAGTTGGTGACATCAGAAAGGGATTAAGTGAACTCGCAAGTGCTCGTGGTTTTAGTGACATTAAACTTACTTCTGGCGATCCAAATATTCTTAGCGGCACAGTTGACCCCGGCTCTTCTAAGCCAGGGAGCTGGAACCTTGAGGTCGTAAAGCTTGCTGAAAAAGCCGGTGCAATGACAAATGGCTTTCCAGATAAAGATAAAACTCAAATCGGTATTGGCTATTTCAAGTTCAAAACTCCTGAAGGTACGAAAGAAGTTTACGTAGATAAAAAGTCGAACACGCTTGATGGTGCAGCTAACGCCATTAATACAGCACGCGTAGGAGTAAGAGCTTCGGTCGTCAATGACAGAAAAGATCCAGATGCACCGTTTAAGCTCATGCTGACGGCTGACGGTACAGGTGCAGATCAAAACATTACATATCCAACTCTCTACTTCCTCGATGGCGATCAAGATCTTTACTTAGATACGGAACGTCAGGCGAGTAACGGTGTTGTAAAAGTTGATGGCTTCGAATTTGAAATTCAAGACAATACACTCAAAGACGTCATACCAGGAGTTACGCTTGAGCTTAAGCAAGCAACGCCAGGCAGAAATGTTAACGTCACAGTAAAAGAAGATTTAGAAGTCGTTAGCGGCAAAGTTAAAACTTTTGTTGATTCAATGAACGGCGTACTTGGTTTTATTCAGCAGCAAAACGCTCTAACAAAAGAATCTGACACATCTCAAACTCTCGGTGGGGATGGGCTTTTAAGAAGTATCGAGCTACGGCTTCGTAACTTGATTCAAAATCCTCAGTACGGGACTGGTGGATCAATTAAGCAGTTGGCCCAGCTAGGGATCGGATTCAATCGAAACGGTCTTCTTGATTTCGATCAAAAGAAATTTGATGGAGCACTTGCTTCTAAACCGCAAGACGTCCAGGCATTCCTGGTCGGCGATGGTTTTAGCACGGGTTTTATAAGTTCGGTCAAGCGAGAGACTTCGACCATGCTCAATCAAGCATTTGGTCCGCTCGCAAACCGAAAAAAAGGTCTCTTGCAAAAAATCGAGCAAGCAGATCAACGAATTGAAACAAAAGAAAAGCAACTTGTACGAAGAGAAGAACAGTTGCGTGCAAAGTTTGCTCGCCTAGAAGAGACAATGTCTCGACTAAAGGGCCAAGGGGCCGCGGTGGGCGCGATGCAAAGCGGAATGCCGACGTTAACACAAGGTTAAATGATTTTTATTTTTGATTTGGACTGTAAAAGCGAACTAGGGAACCGAAGAGAAACTAATGAAGAACGCGTACCAAAAATATAAAGCAACTTCGATTCAGAGCGCTAGCCGCGAGAAACTTCTTTTGATGATGTACGAAGGCGCCATCAAGTTCGTGAAACTCGCGCTCACTGCGATTGAAAAGAAAGACATTGCAGGCCGAGGCGAAAACATTGGCCGTGCTTTCGATATCGTTCTTGAGCTGAACAACACTCTTGATCACAAAGTCGGCGATGGCGAACTGGCAAAGCAGCTCGAGCAGCTCTACATGTTCATCACCGATCAATTTACCAAAGCAAATATAAATAACGATCCAAAGCCCTTACAAGAGGCTTTAAAAATTCTTGAAACGCTTTACCAAGGCTGGAAACAGGCGGTTGAGCAAATCAAGAAGTCTGAAGAGAAAACGATTTTAAAAGTAAAATAAACAACCGGACTGCAACTGGGAACGAACGCGATCAGGAGGATCGATGGAAAAGCTACTTAACCTGATGACAGAGAAGAACCACTACTTAGAGAAGTTCTACTCGCTCAACGCCGAGGAACTCGTCAATTTTGGGGACGGGAACTACGAAAACGTTGAGTCGTTCTATCGCGCTCGCGACAAGATCCTCGATCTCATTCGTACAATCGATGAAATGATTGATGCTGAAGCAAAGATTACAGCGGTTCCGCTGAAAGCTGATGCAAAAGCTGATGTCGAAAAACTACTCGCAAACAAAGACGAGTGGGTGACTGCGATTCTCTCTCAAGATCTCCAAGTTCTTTCTTGGATCGAGACTGAGAAATCAAACATCATCAAAGAACTTCAAGTCGTCGGCAAAGCGAAGAAAGCAGTATCGGGTTATCACAGTGGTAATCGTCCGACTGCAACAAAGGTCGACGAAGAAGCCTGATGAAGTGATGAAGACATGAAGTCATGCTGGATGAAGGCATGACGGAAGAAGTTAGAAGGGAACTGGAGACGGTTCCCTTTTCTTTTTTTCTGGAGAATTTCCGCGCCGCGCGGAATGCGACATTCGGATCTCTATTTTCCCATATTGATTTAATTGCTTAATTCGTAGGGATCTATTTTGCAAGATCCCTAAAGGCTATCCCGCTGCTTTTTAACTAGATAAAAATGATTTGTTTACATAGTGATGCACCGACATCGGGTCATAGATGTACCGACCTCAGTTCAAGTGTCCCTAGTTAAGGATTTTGGTGAGAGCAAATTAAAATCTGAGCGAAAATACATTTATGAGATCACAGCTATCATCGATTCTAAAGTCCGCACTAAAAAAAGCGAATATTGGAGTTCCGACATTATCAAAGCGAACGGGAGTGCCGCGGCAAACAATTGCAAATTGGATTGCAGGCCAAAGCCCACAAAATCTCGATGATGTTCGAACAATAGCGAATTATTTTTCGATGACTATCGACGAGTTGTGTTTTGGCAGCTAAACTTTACCGGAGCCGAAGCGATCTAAGCTCGAAGAGTATAGCGATGAAATTAATGCAGGAATTTTTGAAGCAGTGCTTCGGAGGATGAAGTGAGATCTCATCAGCTATGTAAAGAATTAAAGCTTCGTCGGATTCAAAAGCAGATGACTCAAAAAGATTTAGCTAAAAAATTGGGATATCAGTCCTCCCAATTTGTTTCGAACTGGGAACGCGAGCTTTGCAATCCTCCGTGGGAGATCCTCCCACTGATCTGCAGACTTTTAGGGGTTTCGCAGAGCCGCGCAACTGCTATGGTTCTATCAGACCTTAGAAAGAGACTAGATAGCAGTTTTAGGAAAATTCAATTGAATCGCTCGCAGCGGAAATAGATTCGCGACAGACCAAGGTCTTGCGTCTGATTAATTCGACTCAGTCAAAGATCTGACGAAGACTCCCGGCATTAAGTCAAAGTCCTGTCGACTAAACCCTCGAATTTTCGATCAAAACAAATAAGTTTCCGCTCGCGCCAATTCTTAACATGGCACTTTGGTTGCTTTCTCTCTCTGTGTTCACTTCGAAAAGAGAGGGTTACATGTCAGGTCTAGAGTCGAGTCGAGAATTTTATATCCCAATCATGCAGTCAGCTACTCAACCAATTCCGCAAGCAGCTCCTCAGAAAAAAGAATCTGCTCCAACCAAAGACGTTTCACATCTTTTAAAAAACGCGATTCTCTTGGCGCGAAACAATGAACATCAATTAGCGATGAACTTGCTTCGGACAGCTTTGGCTCATAAGCCAAACGATCGCGTTGCCTTAAAATGGTTAGGCTATTGCTTCAAAGAAACCGGAAAGCTTCAAGAAGCAATTCGATGCTTCACTGCCTTCGATGAGCAGATCGTTGATAGCGACGTTCTCTTCTTTGTTTCTGAGTGCTACTACTTGCTAGAAAAAGATCAAGTTGCAAGCCAAGGTTACATCGAGCTTCTTTCGCGAGTTGATATCGCTGAAGAGCGTCGATTTGAAGCTTACAAAAATCTAGGTAATATCTACGTTCGTGCCGGTGACTTTGACGCTGCTGAAGAATGCTACGACAAAGCTTACACGATCAATCCTTCTTCGGATGTGTTGATGGTGAATTACGGAACTCTCGAAATTCAAAGAGAGAATTTGTCTGCTGCGATTGAGCGATTCCGCCAGGCCGTACAGCTAAAGCCAAGCAACGATAAAGCTTGGGTTGGTTTAGCAATGGTTCATCGTCATATGGGTGACCTAGAGCTTTCGCAAGCTAACATCGAGCGCGCACTCGACATCAATCCTAAAAATCGCACGGCTTTAAACATCATTATCGAATGGGAAGCGGCGACTAATAGTTTCAGCTCTTCAATCACGAGACTTCAGCAGTATCTTTCGATTGAGAGCGAAGATGCTGAAATGGCATTTGCCCTTGCGAAAATCTTTGCCCATTCAAACCGAATAGATGACGCAAATTTAGAAATGTCTCGAGTGCTTGCATTAGACCCAGCCATTGAAGGCGGACTACAGCTCATGGCTGTACTGCACAATGAAAAAACGAGAAGGATCTTAACTCGATGATCGAAGCGGCGTACGCCAAGAACGGCAGCCTTATTCATCTCAAGGATGGAAAATATCTTGCATCAAGTTTCGATCCTCAAAAGGAAGCCGAAGCATGGTGGAGATCTAGCCAAAGGCTAACAAAGTACGCACGTACTTTGTTTGTTTTAGGGCTTGGATCGGGATTTCATATTGAAGTCGCACGTCGAGAAATGCCCGATACCAAGATCGTAGTGATTGAAATCGATCAACAGTTGATTGATCTATTTAAAGCAAACTCAAATGAACTAAAGAACACTGAAATTATTTGCGAAGCCGATTGGCGCAAGCTCTTTCAACATTCGTCTATTAGCGGTGGAGTTCAAGATAAGTACGCGGTGCTCTTGCATCCGCCATCATTAAGTGTCGAAAAAGAATACTTCGCAAATGCCTACAAATTTTTACTTGCTCGATCAGTTGAAGGTCTTTTTGCATTGCTAAAAACTCGGCCCGATCTTCTATCAGAACTTGATGAAGCCAAACTTGCTGATCTCGCACGGACGGGCGATGCAGTGACCATTCGAACACTGACCAGTTCGATGAAGACAACTGCTTACCTAAATGAAAATCGCCGAATCTGGAAAGTATTGGAAGATTTAATCGCATGAAAATTCTTGCTGTTAACCTGCTCAGATTAGGTGACATCATAATGACCGTTCCGGCGTTGCGTGCGCTTAAGAAAGCGCATCCTCATGCAGAACTTCATGTTTTGATTAACAGTCAGTTCAAGTCGGTCGCCTCGATGATGCCATTCATTGATCAATTTCACTTTTTTGATCGGAACTCGTTACAGAGTGGACTCGGTGAGGGTGACACTGCGCTTTTGCATTCGTTTGATCTTTTAAAAGGGACTGTAGATCAACTGAACTCTCAAAAGTTTGATCGCGTTTACAACTTTACTCACAACAGTCTCTCGGCTTGGCTCATTTCATTGATTGAATGCAAAGAGAAGATTGGTTTGACGTATGATCAGGCTGCGCAAGCTCACTTTGGCTCGAACTGGTTTTCGTATTTAAATCACCAGACCGAGTTCGAAGGTAAAGACGTTTTTCATTATTCAGATGTTTTTCAATTTTCAGTGACTCATTCGGGCAAACGTTCAAGTCTTGCACTTAAAGAAACAGTATCGGGGAGAGCAGAAGCTTCTCGGCTGCGAGCCAATCGTGACGACATAGTCTTTATTCAGGCGCTTTCAAGTGACCCAAAGAAAGATTGGGGAGTAGAGCGTTGGAAGACATTTGTCACCGAGTTCGCTCAGTTTCACAAAGAAGCAACTTTTATGTTTTTAGCTGCGCCAAATGAAGCTGATCAGCTTCGTGCAATCGTCAGCGAAATAAACGCGAGCGGAATTTCTGCTGAAATTGCCGTCTGTTCTCTCGAAGGTGCATTGAGCTTGCTACAAGAGGGCCGACTTTTAATGACGGCCGATACCGCAATTAAGCACATCGCTTCTGCGACACAAATTCCGATGGTTGAACTTTGTTTGGGAAGCTCTGATCCGTATCGGACGGGGGCTTACCGAGATAATGTCTACATTGTGCGAAGCAAAGAGAGCTGTAGTCCTTGCGTCCATTCCAAGGGCTGCCACCGTGAGAAGCAATTCTGTGCAATTAACACCGGCACTCAAGCGCTAGTTTCAATTGCATCATGTGTTTACTCTGGAAACACTCATTTAGTAAAAGTGGTCGCTGACGAATTCTCTGATGAAATTGAAGTTTTGAGAACTGAGCTTAAGCAAAGCGGCTTCTGGACTGCGTCTCCAGTGACTGAAAATCTAAGCGAGTCTGCGATTAGTCGCTGGGTTGAACGCTGCGCCCTTAAGCTCTACTTGAATTCTCCGGTTAATCAAACCGATCGTTCCGATGAATTTTTAAATGAAATAGAAAATCTTAGCCGTGCTCTTAAGCAAACGTTTCCGGATATTACGCAAACTGAATGGAATCATATTTTTGATGATGTTGAGAGGCGAATTAATTCGATTGAAACTCGCTTAACGGGTTTTCAGTACTCACTCAGGGGGCTTGCTTCTAATTACGAGAGTCCGCTCTTGATGAAACATTTCATCGAAGATTTGCGTAACTTCAGAGACCGCTTACGCCCGTCGGGATACCTACGCGCAAAAGGTGAAGCTCTTGATTGGGTGATTGAAGATGAGCGCTCGACTGCCTTCGTCCGCTATCGCCGTATCAGCAATTCGCTTAATGAAATGCATGGTCGAACTCAAATCGAAATGAAACTAGTTCGCTTTTTGAAAAATCAAATGGAGATCCTATGAATCCCAACCAGCAGGCGCTTCAGCACTTTCTTCGCCTTGCGTTCTTAAGAACTCGGCACCAGCAACAAGAGCTGACGTCGAAGGGCGCGCTGAACAGCGAGCAAACAACTCAGTTTAATAAATTAAAAATTTTAGAAGAAATAATTCGGGAGCAAATCAGCCATGAAGATTCTGATAATACAACTAGCTCGGCTCGGTGATATTTACCAGACTTGGCCAGTAGTACGCGGTCTGAAGCGAGCCTATCCAAAAGCTGAAATTCATTTTCTTGCGCGAAAAAAGTTTTTATCTGCGTGTGAAGGGATTTCAGAAATTAATAAAGTTTGGCAGCTAGACACGCGTTCAATTCTTGAGCCTTTGATTGAAGAGCAGCCAAGTTTTAAAAAGACATTTGATCAGCTTGATCAAATTCTTTCGGGTCTCGAGAATGAAAAGTTTGATAAAGTTATCAACCTAAGTTTTTCGCCACTTTCAAGCTTCATGACTCACAACCTCGAGTTAAATGGAGCTGAGGTGCGCGGGTACTCTCGCCATTCAGATGGATTCTTTAATCCGGTTGACGATGCGAGTGCCTATTTTTACTCGCAAGTTGGGCCTGGTCGGCCTAATCGAGTTCATCTCACAGAAGTGTTTGCACAAGTTGCAGGAGTTGATCTCAGAGATGAAGATTGGAATCCAGGCAAGTATCCATCATCAAAATTTAGTAAAGCAGGCGCGATTGTTGTTCACTTGGGTGCGAGCGAAGTAAAGAAATCTTACGGTTCGCATAAATGGATCCAAGTGGTGAGAGGGCTTTTAGAAAAAACAAATCGCGAAGTGATCTTAATAGGCAGCAAAGAAGAACGAGATCTTGGATTTGTTGTAGAGAATGTGAGTTCTCATCGCAAGCCAACTAACCTTGTTGGCAAAACGGAGCTGTCTGACCTTTTCGATATTTTCTCACAAGCATCTGTTCTTGTCGGCTGTGATAGTGGTCCGGTTCATATTGCTTCACTAACGAAGACTCCGGTTCTTAATCTTAGTTTTAACAGCGTTAATTTTTGGGAGACGGGTCCGAAATCGGGTGGTAGCCGAATTTTAGTGAGTGATGTGCCAGAGGCGCTTAGCTCTGACAAGGTCATTGAAGAATGTGTTTCGCTTTTAAACGGTCGAAATGCAGCGAGTGATGTAATTTTGGTTCCGCAGAATCGCTTGCAGCCTTACATTTCGACCAAGGAACAAAGTAATTTGCCGGAATGGGAAATGATTCAGGCAGTTTATATGGGCGCCTCATTCCCGTTTCAGAATACGAGAACTTTCGTTGAGGCACTCAACCGCTTAAATGAAGCCAATGAACTTGCGATTGAGCAAGTTCGCGGTCTACGAAAGAATCCAGCAAACAAAGTTGCTGGGACAATCCTTCAACGGGTCGACGAAATTTACGAAACGATCGCGAAAATGGTTCCAAGTGTTGGCGTTTTAATTCGCTGGTTTCAAACTGAGCGAATTCGTTTGGGTCCGCTTAAGCAGGCCGAGCTGTTAGATGCGACCGAGACCTTACATATGAAATTAAGAGATATCCTTTCAATGTATTCTCCTGAAACGGAAAGCGTGGATAAGTATGACGACGTCAGTGTGGGCTAATACAGAACTTTCGACAGAATTCCCTCAAGCAAAAACTTTGAGTGAAGTGATTGGTGAACTTGAAGCGACATTCCAGCTAAAAGGTGAAGTGATCTGCGAGATTCAAGTCAATGGAATCGCAATCTCTGAAGAAGACGAAGTTCGTTTAGGAGCAACACCAGTCACAGATATCGAAAGCTTAATTATTTGCTCAAGTGAACCAGCTCGCTTGATTGATCAAGCGCTGGGCTCGTGCCGAGAGTTCGTACCGCACGTAAAGCAGTCATGCATTCGAACTTCAGAGAAGTTGCGCGGCACAGATGCAGCAGGTGCTCAAACTCAGTTTATTGAAACGATCGAGGGCTGTCACTGGCTCGTCGATACCCTTCGCCACATTCGAGGCGCAAGCAAGAATAGCCCCACAAGTCCGGGGCTCGACCAATGGACGGCTCATGAAAACAAGATGGCGGGAGTCGTCCGCGATGTTGTGACAGCTTACGAAGCGAAAGATTACGTTTTGGTGGCTGATCTTCTTGAGTACGAGCTAAGTGAAGCAGTCGCTGCTTGGGAAACTGTCCTTTCAGCTTGAGTTACTTGCGGTCCGCAATAGAATAGGGGCATGGCCCTTTCAACGAAAGTTTTGTGGATCGATGATGATCCAAATATTTTAGCAAGTGCAGAGCGACTGATTCGGTCTCACTCGTGGGACTTCGTTGGCGTAGACTCTGTCACTCGAGCGCGCGAACTGATGCTTTCAAATGAGTTCGCTGTGGCAGTTGCCGATCAGCGAATGCAAGGTGCCTCTGGCATCGACTTTTTGGAATTTGCAAAAATCCAGTCACCGCAAACGACTCGAATACTCCTGACCGGGCAACTTGATCCAAAAATTCTCGAAGAAGCTGTCAACCGAGGAGCGGTTTTTCGATTCATTGCAAAGCCTTGGGAAAACACTGATCTCATTGCTGACATCAGCGCCGCACTTGAACATCATAGTTTGCAAAGTGAGCAGTCTCGCTTACTTAAAGAAGTGAGCAGGCAAAATCGCAGGCTTGAAGAGCTCACTTCAGGGCTCGAGCAACTCGTAGCCGAGCGAACAGAGCACTCTGAACAATCGAAAAACGAAGTAGAGGCGAAGCTCGCACGTATGCGACAGCTGGTTCGTTTTATTAAAGATTTAAGTGTGACGACATCTCTCGACGAGTTGTTAACAATTTTAAGAAAAGAACTTAAGCCATTTCACTCATTGCGATCATTTTATCTAGGTCACATCACTAGTGAACGTCAGCCGCTCATCTTGTTTTTTCAAGGTAAGCAAGTCGTCGAAAAATTAGCTCGCTCGCCATGGCCAGCGAGTTCTCGAATGCGCCTTAACGAGCTTGAAGATCGAATGTACCTCGCTAATGAGTTCGGGCGGCCTTTCGTCAAAGTTCTCGCGATTCCTCTTAGAAAGCGGGCAACGGGTTTCGAAAACGAACCACCGGTCACCGTGTTTTTTGAACATGCGATGACGGATCAGGAAGTTGAATCATTTTTAAATTATATTTCTGATTATCTGCAGCCAATCAGTTTAGCGCTTGACCGAATTTTGCTTGAGTACAGTTTGAAGTACACATCGCTACAGTGGGAGAGCACTTTTGACGGAATCAAAGATCCAATTGCGATTGTCGACATCGACTATAAAGTCGTAAGAGCCAACCGACATTTTTCTGCGAAAGGCATTGAAACTCGTTGCCATAAACTTTTTGCGGGAAGCGATGAGGTTTGTCGAGGTTGTCCAATGGCAGAAGCTCTTAGCACTGGGCAGCCAAAGCAAGGGCAGATTAAGCGTAATGGCCGAGTTTACGACGTGCTTTCATATCCGATTATTATCGATGGAGATCAAACATCAACGAACGTGATCAATCATTATGTTGATGTGACAGTGGCAAGACAGCTGCATGGTCAGGTCGTACAAAACGAAAAAATGGCAGCCATAGGTTTGCTTGCGGGAAATATTGCACATGAACTTAATAACCCGCTAACTGGAATTCGCAGTTTGGCTCAGATTCTTATTTCTGAAATCAAAGATGAAAGTCCGTTAAAGAGCGACTTAAGAGAAGTGGAGAATGCTGCTGCTCGTTCTCAAAAGATTATTGAAAATTTGCTTGAGTTCTCAAAAGGCGGGGGCCTTGAAGAAAGGGAACAGCGAATTCCATTCAACGAAGTTGTTGAGAGAACTCTACCGATGTTAAAAACGGCGATGCGTGACCACCGCACCGAAATCAATCTGACCAATGAGCTCACATTGGTGAAGGCTGAACCGAATTTGCTTCAGCAGGTCGTTTTCAACTTAGTTAACAACGCCTGCCAGGCGATGGAGCATGCGGGGACGGTTTCGGTTCAAACTGAAATTGTAAAGAGCGGAGGCAAATCACAAGTTTGTCTTAAAGTAAGCGATACTGGTTCCGGTATTCCTGATGATATCAAAGACTCAATCTTTGAGCCATTTTTCACTACCAAAGAAGAAGGTCGAGGAACGGGACTTGGTCTAAGCATGAGCCAAAGTATCATTCAAAATTTTGGGGGCGAGATTAAAGTGGTGAGTGAAGTCGGTAAAGGTTCAACTTTTATGGTTTACTTACCACTGGTGGAAAAATCATGAAAATTTTGATCATCGATGATGAGCCACTTGTTCGAAAATCATTGAGTCGAGCGTGTGCCAGTAAGGGCCATCAGGTCATAGAGGCTTCTGATGGAATAGAGGGTCTCAGTAAGTGGAAGGCAGAAAAGCCTGACTTGGTTTTTCTCGATGTCTTAATGCCAGGGCTCAGCGGTCCTCAGGTGCTAAAAGAGATCGGTTCGCAAAGAACAGGTAAAGTTATTCTGATGTCAGCCTACTCAGGAGAACATAACTTCCAAACTGCGGCTCAAATTGGTGCAGACTTATTTATCGCCAAGCCATTTGATGATATATTTGTAGTTGTTGCAGAGGCTGAGCGATTAGCTTCAAAATGAGACTACGAAAGACAGGTAAGAAAAGTGTCTAGAACGGAAGTCAAAAAAGTTAAAGCATTCCCATTTCCGATCACGGTGAAGATCGCTAGTCACGTGGTTAGCGGTCAAGTGGTGAAGATGACCTTAACTGGCCTGATGGTTGAATCGACTTCAGCGATGATCAGTGTCGGAGACACAGTCGAAGCTGAATTCACTCTTCCGGTCATGAAAGACGCCATTAACTGCACAGGCATAGTGGTGAAGCTTTTTAATCAGCTATCTGGTGCCGGAGGTCTGCGCATCGCAGAAATCCACTTTAAAATCATTCCAGATGCCGCTCGCGGGAAAATCTCTGACTATTTAGGTGCCGTCGGAGCAAAAGCTTAGATATACATTTATCTATGAGAATCATTTCAGGGCGCTTTCGGGGCCGCAGACTTGCGTCGTTCGACGCCGATCATATCCGCCCAACCACTGACCGAGTTAAAGAAAGTATCTTCAATAAGCTTCAAGGCTACTTTGAGGGCGCTAGAGTATTAGATCTCTTCTCGGGAACCGGAAACCTTGCATTAGAATCTCTATCGCGTGGCGCAACATACGTAGAAGCAGTCGAGATGAGTCGCAAGTCGATAGCCATTATTCAAAAAAATATTGAACTTCTCGAAGTTGAGAAAAATGAAATTCGTGTGGTCTGCGATGACGTTTTGAAATATCTTCGAAGTAACAAAGGGCCACATTTTGATATAGTTCTTTGTGATCCGCCGTTTACGAAAGCTATGGCAGATGAAGTTTTAAAGGCGCTTGTAGAAAGCCCAGTGGTAGGCCCAGAAACAATAGTAATGATCGAAGCCTCAAGCCATGAGATCGTAAATGAAAAGTATGAATGTAGCGGCCAAGACGCAAATGTTACTCAGCCGCTTATAAGATTTGATCAGAAAGATTACGGAGATAAAAAAATCTCTTACTTTCAGCGAGAGGGAAGCTAGTGCCAGGTACAGATGCGGTTGCAGTTTATCCCGGAAGTTTTGATCCGATCACGCTTGGCCACTGCGACATCATCAGACGCATCGAAAAAATTTTTGGCAACGTCACTGTCCTCATTTCTCAATCAACTCGAAAAAATTACCTCTTTACGGCTGAAGAACGCAAAGAGCTTGCGCAAGGCGCACTCAAAGATGTTCCGAATTTGAAGGTCGACATTCACGACGGACTAACGATCGACTATGTAAAAGCAAACAATGCTCAGTGTATCGTTCGCGGACTTCGCGCAGTCAGCGACTTTGAGTATGAATTTGTGATGGCCAACATGAACAAAAAATTAAATCCTGACATAGAAACCATGATCGTCTTCGCAAGCCCAGAGTATTATTACATCTCATCAAACACGGTTAAAGAAGTGGCGATGCATGGTGGACCGATTAAAGATCTTGTGACTCCGAATGTAGAAGTAGCTTTAAAGAAAAAGTTCTCTAAATAAAAGAGGCCTCGCTATGCTTGCAAAACGCACCAAACTCATGAAGCCGTCACCCATTCTAATGTTGGCTGCGAAAGCCAACGAGCTAAAGGCATCGGGTAAAGATGTGATCTCGATGACGATCGGCGAGCCTGATTGGGATACCTACGATTCAATCAAAGAAGCTGCGATTGCTTCGATTAAAGAGGGCAAAACTAAGTACACTCCAGCAAATGGAATTCCTGATTTACGAAAAGCCATCGCAGACCAGTTCACTTCAGATTTAAAAATCGAATTCAATCCAGCACAGGTGACGGTGACGGCGGGAGCAAAATTTATTTTGTTCTCAGCTCTTCAATGCCTTTGTGATCCGGGTGACGAAGTCATTCTTCCTGCGCCGTTTTGGGCAAGTTACGGAACGATGGTTGAATTAGCAGAAGGTCGACCGAAAATTGTAGTTTGCGGGCCCGAACACGGCTTTAAGTTAACGGGTAAACTTCTTGAGAGTGCGATTGGTCCAAAAACTAAAGTTTTGTTACTGAACTCACCTAGCAACCCAACGGGAATGTTTTATTCAAAAGAAGAGTTAACTGCTGTCGCAGAGGTTCTTCGCAAGCATCCGAACATTATGGTGATCAGCGACGATATTTATAATCGACTCTGCCACGATAGCGGCGACCTTGCTCCACACATTCTCCACGTGGCTCCCGATCTTCGCGATCGAGTATTAGTGATGAACGGTGCTTCGAAGTCTTATGCGATGACGGGGTGGCGTTTGGGATGGGCAGCGGGACCAAAAACTTTGATTGATGCAATGACAGCTTATCAGAGCCAGGCTGTAAGTTGTGCATCCGCGACTTCGCAATATGCCGCACTTCATGCGATAAAAAATTCTGCTAATGATGTTAAGAAGACCGTCGAATTATTAAAGCAGCGCCGTGATTTCATCATGACTGAGCTAAGTAAAATTGATGGCATAAAAGCATTTAAGCCTGAGGGTGCATTTTATATTTGGATGGACGTTCAGAAGTTTATTGGTCGTAAGCATCGCGGAGTTGAGATGCATGGATCTGGCGATTTATCAGCGGCTCTCCTTGATCATCATCTTGTTGCTGTCGTACCAGGAGTAGAATTCGGCGTTGAAGGCTACTTCCGCTTGAGTTTTGCGCTTGAGAATTCGAAAGCTAAAGTTGGTTGTGATCGCATGAATGAGTTCTTCAAGTCTTTAGTCTAGCAAACCTCGTCGTAGGTCCCATTGTCGTAAGGCCAGGCAATTAGTACCCTATATATATAGATACTACTGAGCGTCGCGCTTGCGGCGAGCTATGACGGGGGCGAGATGACTATTTGGGGTTTGATTCAGGTTGTTATAAACATCTTTTTATTCGTCGGCCTATTTGTTTGTATCGTCCGCTCGCCACGCACAAGTAAAGATGATCCGCGACTGAGCCGGGGTCTTCAGCTCCTTCAAAGTAAAATTTCAGTTCTAGAAGATCTCTCTGACAAAACTGACGTTCAGTTTCAAAAGATCATGTCTGTCATTGAGCAAAAAGTTTTGGAAGTTCAGCAAGCGGTAGCAAATGCTGAGCGACAGCTATTTCAACTTCAAGACGCCACTGCAAAAGGAATTGAAACAACTCGCTTAGTTCAAACCGGGCTGGGTGCAGAGCAAGTGATCGAACGTCATACAAACGAAGTCTATGCGCGTGCAGCTCAACTTGCCTTTGAGGGTCAGTCAATTGATGAAATCTGCCAGAAGCTAGAACTCTCACGCGGCGAAGTTGAGCTGATCGTAAAATTTAATCGCGACAGCCTTCGCACTGTAGCAGCACAAACAGCAGGAACTCCTGCTCCTCAAAAGAATCAAGATTTAAGCCACTTATTTGAAGTTCCGCAGTTTGATGCAAGTTCGCTAAATAGAATCGGCGACGAGTTTCGTCGTGTGACTCGTGAAGCTGAGCAAGAAGAGCAAACGCATGTTGAAGCCGCGCAAGCGCGGTTCTTGGGCTTTGCACCGAAACGTGAAGTTGAGCGCGTAGAGTTGAATGAACCACCAGTGTTGATTCCGCCGAGCTTCCAAGAAAATGCACTCACATTTGATGAGTCAGTGCAGTCAGCCCACGCACCGCAAGTAGTTGCTGCTCCTCCGCCAGTGCAAGTTGCAGCATTAGCACCGCGATCGCAGGCAACCACTCGCATTGGCGCACAATCACGCGAACTAAATTCGACGCCAGTCGTGCGGAAAGTAGTATTTCCGCGGATTGAAAAATAATGAGAACCGACTTAGCTGGATTGAAAAAAGGTGATGTGATAGTTGCGAAAGTTTTCGAAAAGCTTTCGTCTTACGAGTACATCGTCAGTATCGATGGGCAATTGATCCAGGTTCAGAATCAGACTTTAAATCAATTTGAAGTGGGAAGTTCAGTGAGTCTTTTGGTTTCTGGAGTGAAGCCGCTGCAGCTTCAAGTTCGAACTCAGCGTCGTGGCCGTAGCCTCGACGTCAGCGTTTAGCTCAAACATTGAGCAGTTACCGAACAGCTTTACTTGGTCTTTTAACAGAAATCGCTAGTGAATCGACGGTCACTTTTTGCGAATTCATCACGATCGGCGCCGGCACTTCTTCTGCTACTGCGCGAGTGTAGCTGTTGAATTCAAGAGCCATCAACGAGGCAAAAACCGCCAAACCAATCACAACCTTTAAGCTTGAAGTCAGAAATTTCACGAAACACCCTCCGGCAGAAACTGCAACCTTTGCAATTCGTTAAGAAGAGGTAGCACTGCAATTTTTCGAACTCAATTTTTCTGATGTTTAGTTTTGTCTACAGTTACGAACATCGCCGCCAGTGAAGGCGATGAAGTATTTAAGTGTTCGAAATGTTCTTACACTTTCTTACTAGTAAATAAAATTTATGCTATTACTTTGCGCTCTCACGAATAAAACGAGTGAGATAATAACGGACTAAGAAGTCAGTTTTGATTTCTTGATCTTGGAATGTCCACACGAGATCACCGAAAGCTCCCCAACGAGCTTGAAGAATATCTTCATCACTTGGTGCCGCTTGTCCGTTGTCGGACGCAGGGGGTTGCGTGAAAGCCGTTCCTACATAGTGAAAACGGATCCCCACCATGCCTGATTCTTTAACAACAAAGACGAGCTTGAAGCCGTTTCGGAAGAGCATGAAGTCAGTGGTTGAATTAGAGAGGCCGTAAATTTTAATTCGGCCAACCGAAGATCCTTTAAGTTGATTGAACGAAGACGAGGCGTCGATGAACTCCGACTTCAACTTGTTCATGAAATCATTTGTTTCGGATTGAAGGAGCTCTGTCGGGTTTAAACCAGTGACGTAATCAATGACCCCAGATTCTTCCATTTTTTGTTCTGCGCGAACCAGATCTTTAATCCAAGTGATCTTATCCATAATAATCCCTTCGTAGAGCCTCTGGTCTTTGTCTCTGTTCTTTGACTCTGACGGCGTTATTTAATTTTAGGCTTGGTACGAAGGGACCTGTCAAGGGACCTATTGCATTGATTGGCTTAAAGGAGCCTCTTTGCTGTTGTCGGTCCTTCGCGGAAGAAAGTGAACCTCGTCGGCGGTGACCAACGTTTGGCTGAATTCGGTTCCTTTGGTTGAATCAATCGACTTCATTTGAGTGAGCATTCCTTCGACGGCAACAGGCGACCCTCGCTCCAGGTGATCGCAGCAGTTTTGAGCCGTCTTTCCCCAAACGACTACGCGATGCCAGTCAGTTTTATTTTCGAATTCACCGTTCTCGCTCCGCTGACGACGATTTACGGCTAAATTAATTTTGGTGTAGTTCTTTCCGTTTTTAGAAACCAACAGTTCGGGGCTCGATCCCAGATAGCCCATTAAGAAAACACGGTTCATTCCTCGCATGATTGCACTCTCCTTTTTTAATAAAAGAGAATGCAAATTAAGCCGCAGGTCTGAAATTACATTTGGAAGCCAAAGAAGGGAACAGGACTCCGAGTTCCGGCACGGTCGTCAAAGGCGTAGTACATCCCAAGTGAAAACGTGATTGGTAAGTGGTAACCAATTGTAGCGTCCGCGCGAACTTCAGCGCCCGCACTCATGAACATTCGACCGCCGATTCTAGTTTGCGGATAAGCATCGAGCTTATTGTCATAGTAAACGCCGTCCATCGTGATCGCATCAGCCAAAAGGGCTCCGTGCCAGCGTTTGATAAAGATCGGAGTTGTGCCGGCGCCTTGGTAAGTGTTTGCCACCGGAAAGCGGTATTCTAGAGAGCTGCTAATCATGTTGCGACCAATGAAAATACTTGGGTCATAGCCTCGCATCACGTGTCGTGCATTGAGGGTCGATTCAATTTGTCCGTTTGAAATTGAGGATGTGCCAAGAAGAATATCTTTTAAGCCGGGCTCAATCGTCGCGCGAATTGATGGAGCAAGCACGTGACGTTTCGGCAACCACTTCGAATGATAATATCGTCCATTGATATCAATTCGATCATAGGCAATGTTGCCAACACCCTCTAAAAACTTTGTGTAGGCAACTTTGAGTGCGCCGCCACTCTCCGGAGAAATCTCGATATCTTTTTGACTATAGTCTTTGTAGGTGAAAAAGATTTGCGGACCATTGCGCACGCGAGGTCGTCGATTTGCGTACTGAGTTTGGTCATAGCGCCAACCGAGTCCACCGGTCCAACTGTTGCTGAGCCATGGAAGATAGCCAGCGGCCGATACGACCCCAGCAGTGCTATGCCGAAGAGTTGTCGCACTCAATCGATCATATTCATCGATTGCATCAAGTGAGAAAATTAAATCGGTTGTTTGATTGATGTAGGATCCGGAAAATCCGGGCTTTCCTGGATAAGAATCGTAATACGCTGAAAGTGAGTAAGCATGTTTTCCGAGCGGATCGCCAGCCGATGTCGACGCAGAAAAGAAATTGCTATTTGATGATAAATAGAACCATGGCATCCAGTAGCGCGGAATTAAATAGGGCCAAACCGAATAGTCTTTCTCTTCATATTTTGCATCGACTTCTGGAGGAGTATGCTGCTTCCATTGATAATCGACAAGAGAGCCAACTTGCGGAAGTTGTGCAGGAGCTTTCTTGCTATCGGCTAAACTCATTCTCACCAATTGTGGGCCTTCGGCGTAAAGGTGAGAGTAGAGGTACTCTTCAGCTTGCACATCATACTCAGCCGTCATTGCTCGAGTGGTCACATTGGTGAGCGGACGCGCTGAAGTCAGCGTATTGTTGGCAATCATCACATTGGCCACACCTGATTTGTCAGAAACAAATGTTAACCCTTGAGACGTCATTCGCGGGAAATGAACGGGTGAAAGTTCTGTGAATAGCTTTTTTGAAACTTTTGTTTCGAGGTTTAGGAGAATGAGCTCTTCTTTTCCGTCGTCCAATTTTAAGGTGAATACAATTTCACCTGGCCTGATGAATTCGGGACGCGCGACGCGCCCTTGTAATGGTGGCTCGTGGTGGACTTGCAAGTCTTGACCGTTTTTATCTACTGAAGCGAGGCGTGCAGTTGAATTCACGTTTTGCACAAAGAATATTCGTTCGCCATCACTTGTCACGACGGGTTCTTTTGCGCGAAGACCCTTCGTCAGTCGCTTCGCTTTTTTGCTATTAAAATCGTAGCGATAAAGATCTGAGAATTCATAGTGATAATTAAACTCATCAACTTTGTCGAAAACAAAACTTTGAGAATCAGGAAGCCAGCTCACTTTTTGAATCGAATCGCCTTTGACTAAAGTTTTCGATTCAATTCCGACAAAACTTTCTTTCTCTCTTCGCTCAGCAAACTGAATCACTTCTTCATTTCGATAGTTATTTCCAACATAGAGGAGCTTCTTCCCATCAGGAGAAATAACGGGTGAGTGCGAAAACTGACCTTCTTGCTTTACTTTTTCATGCGATGTCTCGCCCGAAGCTTTGATGGCATCGATCTGTCGATTCGAGTTTGTCTCAGTGGTTGCATAAGTTTTATCGAGTAGAGTTGCATAATCCATTCTTGCCACTTCAATCAATGGTCCATCGATGGCGAACGGAATCCGTCGTGAATATTTTTGATTGAGTGTGTAGATGGTTTCGGAGCTGGTCAGTTTTATGAGTTCGTTCCAAACGAGAGCGCCCAAAAGGTAAGGCCGTGCTCCTCCTGGCCAATCAGGAATTGTTGATTCGTTGATTCGCGCAATATCTTCTTTTCTCAGAGTGCCTTGTTCAACCATTGCGCGCGCGATGGCCAAATAGTTTGCCGATCGAAGCCGGCCGAAGCTTGAGTATTGAGTTTCAAGTTGAACGGCTAATCCTTCGAGGTACCAGCGTGGGAGGAGCATGTTGGGGCGCATGATTGCGCCAAAGACTAAACGAAGTGGTTTGAATATCCCGTTCGACGGCTCAACGTTGAGCGTATGAACGTATTCGTGAGTGACTAATTCAAGTCCCCAGTTCCCATAATCGCTGATCGTATCAAGTGATCCGGGTAGCACCGGATAGAGCATAATCAAAGGATACGGGACGTTGGTCGCGTAACCGTTGGCAAGATCAGTACTGTCGTTCAGGACTAAAGTCGTTTTTCTCGGTGCCTCTTTAAACACCGGAACCAAAGTTGCGTAACTTTGCTCAGCAAAGAGTGCGTATTTTTGCGCGAGAGGGTAATGCCTCGAGTCATACACGACCTTGAAGTGATTCGTCTCGAGAACTCTCCACTTGATGTCGGGATCGACCGCAAAAGCGCTCTTAGTCGGCACGCCAACCAACAGCGCAAGGGCTAAAAGGAGGCAAAGTAGGTTGAAATTTTTTTGGGACGCTTGTTTAAATATCATAATCAAATTCGTTTCGATTCGTATGTTAGTGCCGCAATTGAAAATACACTTTATGATCGACCGAACAATTGAGCAATGAATTGACATTGAGCCCTGCGTTTTTAAGATAGGGTGTCTACAAATAAGGAGCCACGAATGATTCGACAACTAGTGATGGCAGTATTAGCAGTAGCTGTATGTGCATCTTGCGCGAAAAAAAGTAAACCTGATCAAGGCGATGCAATGGGCGGCGACGGCGCACCAACAGACGCGTCAGCAATTTCTGAACGTGACATCGGTTTCGATGCTCAGGGTTCAGATAGCGGCAAAATCGACGGTCTTAACACGATCTACTTTGAGTACGATAAAGCGGCTTTGAGCACTGACTCAAAAGAGAAGCTTTCTCAAAATGCTGATTGGATTAAAAACAATCCGAATATTACCGTACAAATTGAAGGCCACACAGATGAGCGTGGTTCGGTTGAGTACAACCTCGCACTTGGCGAGCGTCGTGCAAAATCAGTTCAAGGTTACCTTCGTAATCTTGGCATCGACAGCAAGCGACTTAGCATCATGAGCTATGGCGAAGAAAAGCCTAAAGCAAATGGTTCAGACGAGTCGGCTTATTCTCAAAACCGTCGGGCGAACTTCGTTCCGATCTCTCAATAATTGGTAAGATAGCTTTGAATCAATTAGGTTTACGAACTTCAGAGGCGCAACTTGTTTTAGGTCGCGCCTTTGCTTTTTTAGTTTTAGGTTTTCTGCTCTCAGCCTGCGTTGGTTTGCCGCCGGTCGAAGAATATAATTTGGCAAGAGCCGCACATGAGGCTGCAATTGAGTCAGAAAGCTCGCGCTATGCTCAGGGACTATGGTATAAAGCAGATGACGCATACAACAGTGCCGTTAAGCTTTATAAGGATCGTCAGCACGATGAAGCCCGTAGAGAGTTTGCGAACGCGCTAGAGCTTTTAGAAAAAGCTGAAAATGCGGCTCGTATTCAACGGGTTCAATCAGGAGGAGTACCGCAATGATTCAAGCGATCAGAATTTGTTTCTTCTTATTCACAGTTGGAGCACTCACGACAGGGTGTTTGCAAACACGTACCACCGCAAAAGATCAGGAAGAAAAACAAGTTCTTCAGCGCCAGGTGCACACTCTCCAAACTACAACTGCCGAAGTTTCTCAGCGCTTTAACGAAATCGATGAAGATCTTCGAAAGTTAAACGGCCGTGTAGAAACAGTCGAGGCGAGAACTCAGCAAATCACGACTCGTAATGAGCGAGACGGTCAAGGGCAAGATCTCAAGGCCAAAGAACAAGAAGAGCGTTTAAAACTTTACCAACAAGCGATCACAAAGCTTGATATGCAAGTTTCGGAACTAACTGCGCAAATGGCCACTATGCAGTCTCAGATGCGCTCTTCTGGCGGCTCGGCTGGCGGCGGGTCTAAAGAGACTCCGCTTTCTGCATTGGAAGAAGCAAATAAACTTTTCGATCAAAAAAAATGGCAAGAAGCAGCTCTTGCTTATGAGCGCTATCGTAAACTTGCTCCAAAAGGCAAAACTGTTCCGACTGCGACATACAAAATCGGCGTTTGCTTTCAAGAGCTAGGTGCCAATGAAGATGCTCGCGCTTTCTATGAAGAAGTGATCGCAAAGTTTCCAAAATCTGCCGATGCAAAAAAGGCGAAGACTCGTCTCGCTGGATTAAAGAAGTAAGTTAAATGAAATTTCAGAACGTACTGGCAGTTGAAACCAGCTGCGATGACACCTCCGCTGCAGTGGTCACAGCCGAGGGGTTTGTACGTTCAGTTGTTTCGGCCTCGCAAGTTCAAGCGCATTTGCCTTTCGGCGGAATTGTTCCTGAGATTGCTTCTCGCAATCACACTCACTACTTATTACCGATCATCGATGAGGCTTTAAAACAATCGGGCCTTGCTCTCAGTGAGATCGATGGTTTTGTCGTCACATCAGCACCCGGGTTAATTGGTTCTTTGTTAGTCGGGCTTGTGAGTATTAAGTCGTTGGCCTTAGCAGAGGGAAAGCCCTTTATCGGAGTCAATCACCTAGAGGGACACTTGCTTGCGCCTTTTTTAAAAGACGCTCGTTACGCCCCACCAGAAGATTTTAATTATCCTTACATCGGACTAGCAATTAGCGGAGGACACACTTCGCTCTATGAAATATTGGGCCTTGGCGAATATCGCGTGCTCGGGCATACGATTGACGATGCCGCTGGCGAAGCGTTCGATAAATTTGCCAAAATGATTGGATTAGGATTTCCGGGCGGAGTTTTTGTCGATCAGGTGGCTTCGATGGGCGGAAATGTAAAAGCATTTAGCTTTCCGCGAGCATTAAGTCGCGATGACACTTTTAATTTTTCATTCTCGGGTCTTAAAACTTCTGGCCAACGAGCAGTCGAGAATTTGCCCGCCGTTCAACGTGAGCAATTAAAAGCTGAGCTACAAATGTGGCGAGAGAAGAAATTACTTCCAGGATCATTGCTTTCAGATTTATGTGCATCGTTTCAAGAAGCCATCGTCGATGTTTTGCTGATGCGGTTGCAGCAAGCTTGCTCTCGTACGAAATCTAAGCGAGCAGTTCTCACGGGTGGTGTAAGCGCCAATTCGCGTTTACGTTTTCGAGCGCAAGAGTGGGCCGACAAAGACGGCGTTCAGTTAGTCGTTCCTCCGGTTCGCTACTGCACCGACAATGCGGCTATGATTGGTTACGCAGGGATCTTACGTTTAAACAGAGGCGAAGTTTCTAAACAGGATCTTGGGCCGATGCCTAAGGCACCAATTGGGTCATCTTATTAACTGGGGTTTAATTTGGCTCTCATTCTGACGAAGGAAAAAATTTACGACCGACTTCGTGAGCTAGGTGCTGAGCCAAAGCGGTCACTTGGTCAGAATTTTTTGATTTCAGAGCGTGCGGTGACACAAATCGTAGAGGCTGCACAAAGAAATTTGGCTGCTTACGCAAAGACACATAGTACGCCACAAAATTTAATTGAGATTGGACCGGGCCTAGGTTCTCTCACAGAATCTTTGATCGAGCTCAAAGTTCCATTTCAAGTGATCGAGCTCGATAAGACTTTTTCTGAATACTGGCGCGGCCGCGGAATAAAGCTGACAGAGGCTGATGCGTTGAAAGTTGATTGGAAGACCTTGAATCTTGAAGCCGGAACCTTACTTGTGAGTAACCTTCCGTACCAGATTTCTTCAAGTCTCGTGATCGAGCGGTCGATGGAGCCTGCGGGTGTTGCGCAAATGATTTTGATGTTCCAAAAAGAAGTTGCGCAGCGATTGCTCGCGAAAAAAAGCACAGACGCTTATGGTTTGCTGACTGTTATCGCTCAAACATTCTGGAATATGGCGAACCTGATCGAAGTTTCTCCTCGCGAGTTTTACCCAGCGCCAAACGTCGTCAGCCGAGTGGTCACTTTTGAGTGGGCCAATCGCAGTTTGCCAAGTGGCGGAACACCGCAAGATTTCTTAAAGCTTGTTAAAGCGGCCTTCGCCCACCGAAGGAAGCTGATGATGAAGAACTTGGTGAGCGGCTGGGGTGGTTTAGATGGCGAAGCCTGGGCAAAAGTATTCGAGGCGACAGGTTTGTTGCCAACAGCGAGGGCTGAAGAGCTTGACCCTCCTACATTCTTACGTCTTTATGAGAATGCTCTAAAGGCAAGAGGGTAGCTCACGTGGCAAAACCACCAAAGTCAGTAAAACCAGCTCCAAAAAAAGAGAACGTAAAGCTGATCGCCGAAAACAAGAAGGCGCGTTTTGACTATTCTTTAGAGGACACTTACGAAGCCGGAATGGTTCTGACGGGCAGCGAAGTGAAATCACTTCGAGCGGGCCAAGTGAACTTAAAAGATTCGTATGTCGCTATCATCAGGGGCGAAGCTTTCTTGCAAAATGCTCACATCAGCGAATATCGCGCAAGTAGTTACAACAATCATATTCCTGAGCGTTTGCGAAAATTGTTGTTGAATGCGCATGAACTCAATCAAATCGAAGAGTATCTCACTGAACGGGGACTCTCTTGCGTTCCAACAAAAATCTATTTTAAAAACGGTCGAGTGAAGATAGAAATCGCTATCGCTAAGGGTAAGAAAGTCGGAGATAAACGTCAGTCTCTCAAAGAGAAAGACGCTCAACGCGAAATGGCTCAAGCTAAAGCAAAAAGATAACGGGAGTGTTTATGAGCAAGATCTTATTAGCATTTATTTCGTTAGCAGTCTTAGGCTGCTCAAGTGGGAAGAAGGTCAATTCTGAATCGTCAAACTCAGAGGAGATAAGTCTAAAAGCAGATCGCTCTGAGTTTGATGAGCTTCGAAAAGATATGCCTGCAGAGGTTCGAAAAGAAAACGATGAGCTAGCAGGTATTCTTCAACTGCTAAAAAGTCCGAATGGCGAGTATGAACGGCCAGAGAAAATTCGCGAACGGTTTAGCAAGATCATGCGTGATAAGCGTGAGCGAAACGATAAGCAATTCAGACAAGAGCGTGAAGACTTCAATCGATTAGAAAAAGATAAGCGCGCAGAGTTCACTGAAAATCAAAAAAGTGAAAAAGAAGATTTCTTAGACGACAAGCCTACAAGTGAAAAGCGAAAACGGTTCTTTGATAAACAAGAAGAAAAGAGATCGCGTTTTTATGATGATTCCCGCGAAAAGCGAAGAAGCTTCGAGGCAGAAATCTCAACTCGCCGAAAAAACTTTGAAGATTACAATCGCGAAAAAACTAACTTGTTCAATGCTGAGCTCCGCAATTATCAAAAAGAATTTGATGAGCATAGAAAAGGTGAGGATTTAAAAAAGCGTATGCAACAAAAGGGAGCGACTGTAAAGGCTCCAGTTGCTCAGCCGAACCTCTCTGAGCCAGCGCCTCCAGATGAATTTAGTCAGATGCCTTCGGGCAATTCGAAAAAAATTGAAAGCGGAGAATAATATGCAGCAGGCAAAAGTACTTAAAGTTATTTGGCTCGGTCTCATGGCAGCCACATTGGTTTATCTTCTTGTCGGTGGACTCATGTCGCAGACGATGGCGCCGGTTGAGCGAAGCATAATTGCAAACATGGTTTGGCTCTTTGGTGCTTCGTTTGTTGGAATGGGATTTATTCTCCCGAAAATCCTGATTAAAGATTTAAATAATCCGGCTCAGTATGCTCAAGCCATGATTATTCGCTGGGCGATGTTTGAGTCACTCGCGATTCTCTCGCTCATCAATTTTATCGGTCAGGGTGTGTCGCTCGTAGAAATGGTGATCGGGATCGCCGTATCATTCACTTTGATCTTAATCAGTAAGCCAAAGCTCGCGACAGCCTAGCTGTCGCGTTTGTATGAGGCGCGCTGGCTTCTTTGAGAGCCTGGGCGTGAGTCGCTCTTGCGTGGTCCGCCTTTACGTGGCCCACCCGCGCTTGGTCCCGCGCTCTTCTTCGCGCTAGGTCCGCTGCTTCGAGAGTTCGATCCGCGCTTACTGCTGGCAAGCTTTCCGCCACCGCGGCTGAATTTCTTCGGTCGCTCTTCGCGAGGAATGATCGCCGGATCTGGCTCGAAGATCTTAGAAATATCGTTTAAATTAAGCTCAATGTACTGACCGCGATCGAGGTTTCCTAAACGCAAGCGACCAATGGCTACGCGCTGAAGTTTTAAAACGTCAAAACCAATTTTTTCGAACATCAATCTCACCTGACGGTTTTTACCTTCAGTAATGACGATCTTGATCCAATCGTATTGATCTGATTTTTGGCCCGGAGTTGCTTTGCGAATTCGCTCGACGGCTTTCGCCTGAACTTTTCCGCCGATGATCGAAATGCCGCGACGAAGTTTGTTGAGCTGCTCCTCAGTTGGCTGGCCGCTGACTTTTGCGAAATATGTTTTAGTGATTTCTTTTGATGGATGAGTGACAGACTGTGAGAAGTCTCCGTCGTTGGTGAGTAGAATTAAACCTTCTGTATCCCAATCAAGACGACCTACTGGATAAACGCGAACCGGTAGACGATCAAAGAAATCCCCGATTGTTGGGCGACCTTCAGGATCATGCATTGTTGTTACGACATTTCGAGGCTTGTGGAACATGACATAGACTTTTTGCGCGAGAGGCTTAAGTGGTCGGCCTTTAACGGTGATGCGATCGATCGCTGGGTCGATTTTCACGCCAAGCTCGTAAACTTTCTTTCCGTTAACCAAAACTTGGCCCTCAGAAATAAGCTCATCAGCATGACGACGGCTCGCGAGCCCGCAATCGGCGATGTATTTGTTTAGTCTAATTCGATTCGATGGTTCGGTGGTCTTTGATTTGGGGTCCATAAGCTCTCGACTGATAGTGCGCGTTCGAGACTTTGTACTTGCACCTGCAACGGCTTGTCATCTGGAAAGATCTGCTCCCAGGCAAAACGGCTTCTTTCGAGGACCTCTTGTGCAAAAGGTACAGCCTCTGGCTCCTCGGAAAGGACCAAATCGATTGCATGGCTCAGGCTGCTAATCAGCTCTAGGTAAACGGCGTCACTATTTCGGTCGATAAAGAAGTGCTCAAGGTGTTTTACCGGGTAGAAAAGCTCGGGTTCTTTGATGAGAGACGTATTGGCAAAAACCTTTACTGGCTCAAAATTAAAGCCCCGAACGATCGCTCCGCTGAGGCCAGTTGAAGTTGAGAATTTGAACCGAGCATGCGTGAGAGAATTGAGCTGAAGATTTTGGGACGCGCCCACTTCAAATTCAAGATTTGGTCCATACGAAAGGGCGAAGTCAGTGCAAAGCGGAACAACTTCAGCGTCGATCAGCGCGCCAAAGTTTGGAAATGTAATTGCGCGCACCGATTTATTTTGAAGTCGCAAGATCGCAACACTTCTCTCGTTGCGATCTTCGAAAAGTCTGAATTGATCGAAGTCAGAGATTTCAGATTCGAGGAATCGTTCTAGTAAACGCTCTTTTACTTTTTTCTGAGTGAGCGGAATAATTTGGAGCTGACCGGGCTCGATGACATCAGC
This sequence comes from uncultured Bdellovibrionales bacterium, assembly GCA_964543475.1. Lineage (GTDB taxonomy): Bacteria > Bdellovibrionota > Bdellovibrionia > Bdellovibrionales > JAMPXM01 > JAYSYM01. The sequence goes on from CAZIYJ010000008.1 coordinate 28,408, forward strand.
GAACTTGAAATCAAAACCAGTTGCATCGCAAAAGTTTCGAATCGCAACACTCGTTGCAATATGAAGAGCTTCGAAGTTCTGTTGCCACTCATTAAAGATCAATGAGCGATTAAAGAATCGGTTGATGAGTTGCGGAGAAATGGTCTCATCGGCGTCGCAAAGATAGTTAAGGAAGTTCGCTAGGGTCAAAACGGGAGCATTGAAATTTTCGCCTAAGCTTTCTTCTTCGAGAAATGACGCAAAACCAGAAGCCTTGAAGACAGGCCGATAGGTCTGCGCGACTGTTGCGTTGAGAGGAGAAGATTCTTTTACATAGGCCATGCTTAACGATAGGGCGGATATCTGCGTAGCGTCTACAAAAAATTGCATCTTCCAAGACATCTCAGTTAGGATATTTGCATGCAGAGAGAGATTAATCCCCAATTGTTTCATCAGCCCAACAACGAAGCCGGCCAATCCGGCGCCCTCACTCCCACAAGCAAGCTTATTCCTCAGCGAATTGAGAGCGATTTGAAGGAGCTATCGGCGCAGGTTCATCAGCTGCGAATGCAAAATCAGATGCTCGAACGTAAAGTCGAACAGCTGACGCTCCAAAATCAGGACCTTTCGACGAAGCACGCTATAGTTGCGAGCAAAGTGAATGAGCGAAAAGTTGCCGACACTAAAATTCATGATCTCATCGATCGCCACAACACATTGATAATGAACTTTGAAAATCGCATGACCCACATGAGTCGAATCATTAATGAGCAAGAAATGAAGCTCTATAATGCGACTGCTACTCTTGAAGAGGCTCGGCGTGAGATTTCGCGCCTTCGCGGAGGCCGTTCGGTTTAGGCGCCATTTGGTTTGCCTGACTAGTGCTCAAGTGGTGGATCGTAACGATTTACAGAGCCGCTAAACTGCTGTTTCCCACCGTGAGACAGCTTCACCTCTAGAGTATAAGTAGTCGTCGTCAGGGTCGTATTCTCTGGAATATCAGCGCAGTCATCATAAGTCCGATTAACCTGAACTGATTGATTGGTGAAAGCCAATACCGAATTCGGTTGGAGGCTAATTTGTCGAAGTAAATCTGCAAGGTCAGTTCGCGAAAGATCAACCGACGTCCAAAACGGTATCTCCTCATTTTGAGTGCCAATATTAAGTATTGTCACGTATGCACCCGATGAATGCACTCGAACTTCAGACGAGACATCATTTGCATAGTGGCCAAATAGAATCTCGGTTCTCTCTAAATCCTTGTTAGATATTGTCTCCCAAGCTCCGCCGCCGCATCCTGACGCCACAGCACTGCTTGATTGTAGCAAAATAGCAAAAAGTAAAAAACGCATAGTACCTCCTGGCTCTCTATTTGCCATATTTGCAGCTCGCACAAAAATATATAATATCGATTCAATCTATGCTAAAAAAGCATGGATGAATTTGAATCACTTACATTACTTTTACATCGTTGCGCGGGAGCAGGGATTTACCAATGCTTCTCGAGCTTTGCGCATTCAACAGCCTGCGATAAGTCGTATGGTGAAGCATCTTGAAGAGCATTTCGGCTTTGAGCTATTTGAGCGGATCGGTCGACGGGTGCGGTTGACCGATAAAGGAAAATCAGTCTACGAGCGGGCCGCGACTATCTTTGCAGCCGTTGATGAGCTTCAGAAATCGACGGAGCAAATTAAACAAGTGGTGAGCGGACCATTAGTTCTTGGAGCTGCGGATGTGATTGCGAGCGAGTATCTGCCGAAGAGGATCCAAGATCTGTGTGAGAGGTATCCATTAGTCTACCCAAATCTCTATTCGGGTCCAGCCTCAATGCTCATGCCAAAGATTGAAAGCGGCGAGCTAGTACTTGGAGTTTTCTTTCATTTACCTAGGCTTGGCAATGCGCTTGAGCTTATTAAGCGAGTTCCGATTCGTTTCCATTTAGTGGTGAGCAAGCAAGAGGAAAAAAACAGACGAGTATTGGAATCTTTCATCGGCTCTCGGGAAATTGACGATGTGGCAAACAAACGGTTTCCAACTCTTGAAAGACATCGAAAGAATGTTCCTGGTTCTAAAATTTCAATTTCTAGTAACAACCTTGTTGCGCACAAAAATCTTGTACTCTCCGGCGCTGGTGTTTCCATTCTTCCTGACTTTCTTGTCAATGCAGATTTAAAACGCGGAACTTTAAAAGACCTTTATCCGCGAGAAAGATTCGAGTTTGACTTAAAAGTTGTTAAGCGTCGCACTCGAAATCTTTCGCTGAGTGCGCAGGGGCTTATCGAGCTGATTGGTTGATCTTGTTGGTTGGTTGGTTGGTTGGTTGGTTGGTTAGAAAAAATATGCGAAGAATTATTCGTCATAAAATAATTCTCGTTTTAAAAAATTGTTTGACAGGGTTTTGCCGTTCTCATCTGTGCCGTCACGGTGATTTGTGTTTCAATTCTCGGCCGGAGACGTTCTCACAATTTGAAACTTGTGAATCGACGTTTAGAAGTTTTTAACGCCATCAACATCATGAAGTTAAAGAACAATTCCCCTGAAGAAAACTCGCGAAAATCAAATTTTAAAAGTCATGTTATGGTGCTGGCACTTCCGACGCGGAAGTAAAGGAGCATCGATGAAAAAGGCAAAGTTAACTTCTGTTGAAACAGAAACGCTCGATCAACTTCGTAACCTTACCAGCGAGCGGCTTCACGCCGAACTAAAAATTGAAACTTCTTTAGAGCGCGAGCTTCTGGCGAAAATCGTTTGTTACATTTATGAAGTCGACAGGCGAAAGCTTTATTTGAAGTATGATTGTGCGAGCTTGTTCGATTATCTGGTCAAAGAGATGAAGTATTCGAATGCATCAGCACAGCGAAGGCTTGATGCGGCCAGAATTCTTGCGGATGCGCCCGAACTTGCAAATGGTCTTGCTTCGGGAGAGTTAACGCTTTCGCAGGTGTCGATTGTTGCACAAGGATTGAAGCAGGCAAAGCGAGAGTCGAGCGATTTCACTTCCACTGCGGAAGTGAAGAGGGAATTGCTCGAGAGTGTCAAATCTCAATCGACTGCCAATGCTCAGCAGATCGTGGCGCAGGCTTTGAATTTAGAAATTAAAGCGGTTGAGCGGAAGGTGGTGCAAAGAGATGAGTCACTTCGCTTGGAAGTTACATTTTCGAAAGAGGAGGCTGGGCTATTAAAAGAAGTGAAGGATTTACTTTCGCATTCGCAACCAGGCGCTAGCTACCGAGATGTTTTGGTTGCGGGACTTAAGGAACTCAAAAGACGAAGGAACCCGGCTGAGAAAGTCGGAAGAAGTGCTTCGGTCGGGCTTAAAGTTACTTCCGCTGCGGAAGTGAGGCGCTCCGTTTTTAAAAGAGATAAGGCATGTCAGTGGAAGCACGACAGTGGACAAGTCTGTGGATCAACATTTCAGCTTCAGATTGATCATAAAAAAGCAAAATGGCTTGGTGGATCGGATGAGGAGCCCAACCTTCAGCTGTTATGTTCGGCTCATAACCGGATGAAATATCAAAGGGAGATTGGGCTAGTTTGAGTAAGTCGTTATCACAATTGCCGGTGTCGACGCGAGGTAAAATTAATCTTGGGCGCGGTCGCTGTCGAACGAAATGAGATCGCCGCTCTCGAATGAAAAGCGAATTTGAATTGGTTGGCAGCACACTTGGCAATCTTCGATATATTGTTGGTCGCCGTCGACGGAAGCATCAAGGAGCATCGAAATTTCTTCGAAGCAGTAGGGGCACTGGAAAAATTGTTCGTGCTCAGAATACATATGTCGCCCTACTTATAATGGCAGTCGGAAAATCAAAGAACTATCGAGTACCCAAAGATTATTTCAAAATATTTTGCATACGTTCAATGAAGCGATCAGCTTTTTCAAAACCAGTCACGCGCTCGTCTTCACGCTGCTCACCTTTTTTATCGAAAAACACGAGAGTTGGTAAGCCGATGACGTTGAACTCTTTTAAGACTGCATTTACTTCGGGCGAATCTTCTGTTGCGTCAAAGCGAAGTAACACAAATTGCCTGCCGAGTTCTTTAACTTTTTCGTCAGTGAAAGTGTACTCTTCAAGCTCTTTGCAAGCTGCACACCAGTCAGCGTAAAAATCGATGAGAACCGGCTTTTTTTCTTTTAGTGCAACGTAGAGTCTGTCCATTGAGAAGGTTTCGAATTCCATTCCAACATGCTTTTTCACATTAGCGTTGGTCGCGCCAGTTGCATTCACAGAGGTAGCGAATCCAATTCCAGCTTTCGTCATTGCTCCATGCGCAAAGAAGGCTGCGCCGGTTATTAATAGTGCAAACATCAATCCTTTTCGCAAACGGGCGAGGGCACCCTTGGTCATTGGCGCTTCAGCATCAACAGGCGCATTCGCAACGTTTTCGAATGCACCATAGAGACTTGCGATAAAGATCATCGCTAGGCCCAGCAATGAATTAAAGAGCCAAGTTGGATAAAGCGGGTGGATATAATAGAAAGCCATGCCAATCATCACTGTTCCGAAGACGAACTTGATGAATTCCATCCAGGCGCCCGCTTTTGGAAGACGACCGATGAGCTGAGAGAATGTTCCGAGAATCAAAAACGGAAAGCCGATACCAAGTGCAAAAACAAATAAGTAGAAGAATCCAAAAACTAAATTCTGAGTCTGCGCAATGTAGGTAAGAATACTGATGAGCACGGGGCCGACGCATGGGCTTGCGACGACACCTGCGACGAGTCCCGCACTGAACGCGCCTGCAAAGCCAGAAGTACGATGAGCGAAGCCAAGTTTAGTTTGGATAAAGGCAGGAATTTGAAAGTTGATTAGTCCGTACATCGAAAGGCCCATCACCACGAAGACCAGAGCTACGACTGTAATAGTATTGATGTTACCAAGTGCTCTGCCAAATGCTCCGCCGGTGCTAGCCGCAATGACACCCAAGATTGAATACGTGAATGCGATTCCAAGAACATAAGTAAGAGCGATCGCAAAGCCGCGTAGATGAGACTGGTCTGCTTTTCTTGCTCCGAGAACTGCAAGGGTAATCGGGATCATCGGATAAATACAAGGAGTGAGGCTCGTTGCAAGTCCAACTAGAAATGCAAATAGCAAAGCGCCAATCAGACTTTTTTCTACGGCCATCGAGAAATCGCTAGTCGACTTTTTTTGAATCGAAGCGTTGGCCCCTCTTACTCCAGAAGTATTAATCTGAGTGGTCAGCGGAATGGTTTTCGGGAACAAGCAGTGTTCTTCGGTGCAGGCTTGATAGGTTAACGAAAGCTTTAACTGAGTTACACCATTACCGTAATCCTCGGGAACTACGATCTGAGCCTCGAGAACAGCATTTTCTTTTACGCCATCTTTGAGTGACTTCGAAATGACGTCATTAAATTTGACGATTGGGCTGAGATTAAAACCAGAAACTTTGATTTCGACTGGCTCAGTGACGACTAACTTAAATCGGTCAAGATAGGCGTGATAATCTTTAGCGAGCTGTAGATGGATTTGAAGGGATTGCGTTTCTCCGGGGCTAACTAAAATTTGAGAGTCGCGAATTTCGGCCTTTAAAGGGTTATCAATGATTGCAACTTCTTTGGCATGAGCGCTGAACAGCGGACTTAGTCCGATTAAGAAAATAAAAGTGAACAATCGAAGTCGCAATTTCATATCAACCGTATCGGCTTATTTTGAGACAAATTCAATCTTTACGAGAGTCTAGCATATGTTTTTAGAAAGCCCGAGCCCAGGACTAACGCGAGATCAAAGTCCTGATTTATGTTTAGTCACCACCGTTTACTTTATCGACACCCATGGTTAACCGAACAGATTGCTGAGGTGTTCTATGGGTATAGTTGGTTGCTTAGTAGTTTTCATCTGTGTGTTTGGCGGATACATGGCCAGTGGTGGTCACTTGGGTCCGATCTTCCAACCATATGAAATGATCATTATCGGTGGTGCTGCCATGGGTGCATTCATCATTGGTAACCCAATGAGCGTTATAAAGCTGTCGATTAAAAAAGCCCTTCACGCATGGCTCGGAAAAGGGCCGCAAAAGCAAGATTACTTAGAACTACTTCAGATGATGTTTCAGCTTTTCCAGATGTTCAGAAAAGATGGTCCTCAGGCTGTTGAAAGACATATCGAAGAACCAGATAAATCAGAAATTTTTAAAGCTTATCCATCATTCATGAAGAATCACCATGCAGTTGACTATCTTTGTGACACGATGAAAATCACTTTGTCGGCTGATCTTTCGCAATACGATGTCGATGATCTTCTCGATCAAGATATTAAAGTTATGCACATGGAAGAACATGCGGCACAACACGCAATTAATGCGGTTGCAGAAGCACTTCCGGGTCTAGGGATTGTTGCTGCCGTACTCGGTGTCGTTCACACGATGGGTCTTTTAACTCAAGGTACAGAAGTCATCGGTAAATCAGTAGGTGCCGCTCTCGTTGGTACCTTCTTAGGGGTTTTGGCTTGTTACGGATTCGTTGGCCCAACAGCTATGAAGATGGGACAAGACATCGAAGCTGAAGGTCGTTACTTAAGTGTTATTAAAGCAGCGCTTGTTTCGTTACAGCGTGGTGCGCCTCCGATTGTTTGTGTTGAATACGCTCGTCGCTCGATCTTCCCGAATGATCGTCCTTCGTTTGCAGAGATGGACCAAGCAACTAAAGGTGCAAAGAAAGCGGCCTAATATTGGATTTTGCTGACGGCAAAGATAATTTGCGGGAAACAAGCTTAACGTAAAAGTGGAAGTAGGAAGTTTTGGCAGAGAAAAAGGCAACCATCGTTATTAAAAAAATCACTGTCGTTCAGGGCGGGGCCCATGGCGGCGCGTGGAAGGTTGCCTTCGCCGATTTCATGACTGCGATGATGGCGTTCTTCCTGGTGATGTGGCTTGTCTCTCAAACCAATCCAGAGCAAAAGAAAGCTCTTTCAGATTATTTCTCAACTCCAAGCGTGATTGAATACAATTTTCAAAACTATGGTGCTGAGCTAACTCTCGAAAAACTTTTCTTAGACCTCGTCAATGATCCTCTTAAAACATTAACGGGTTTATTTGATCCGATGGACCAAACGCCAAATATCATGGGCATGGGAATGAAGAAAGTTGTGATGTCGTTTATTGCCGATCAGCTCGGTGACATCGCGAAAAACGTTGAAGTGAGTCGCGATCAAGTGACGTTTGAAATTCCTGACACTTATCTCTTCGAACGCGGTACTGCTGAGCCAAATGGAAAATTCATGGCCATTATGGAGAAGATCAAGACGATGACTGCAGGCCTAGAAGATTCAGACATCGTGATCACTTCACTTGTCTACAATCAGTCAGTGCCAGAAGCTAATCCTCAAATTGCAAAGCAAGTAGCTCAAGAGCGAGTTGATATCCTGACTTTGAAAGTAAAAACTTTCATCGAGCAAGATAATGTTGATGTGCGAGGGCGCTCGCTCTCAAAACTTGATGAGCGAGGACTGAAGGATAGTCGTTCGCACTCGGGATGGTTAAAGTTCGAATTGAAACAAAAAGAGAGCCTCATCGACGGTCGCAAGCCGCGCCCTCTTGACGGTGAAGTACTTGGTAAGGCGAATCCAGAAAAGGACGTCTACAATAACTTCGTCAATCAGTTAGCGACTTCAAAGAAAAAGAAGAAGTAGCGTCTTTAGATGCTAGATCGAAATTGGCGCGAGCAAACCTTTGTAAGCTTTGACACTGAAACAACAGGACGCTTTCCGTTGACTGCAGAAATCTGCGAGTTATCAGGAGTGAAGTGGCGTGACGGCAAAGAAATTGGAACTTTTTCGACTTTGCTGAAGCCCTCAAAGCCAATGACGATCGACAATATTCAAATTCACGGCATCAGCAATCAGATGGTTGAGAATGCTCCTCTTATAAAAGATAAGATCGCAGAGTTTCATGAATTCATTCAGGGCTGCGTTCTGATTGCGCATCACGCGCCATTTGATCTTGGATTTGTCGCAGTTGAATTTGAAAAAGCCGGTTTAGCTCTTCCCGAGCTTCCGATTATTTGTTCAAGTTTACTTGCTCGAAAAACTATTGCAGAAACTCCTGATCACAGACTTCAAACTCTCGTACAGCATTTCAAAATTGAAGGTGGACAAGCACATCGCGCGCTCGATGACGCAAGGGCTTGTCTACATGTTGCAATTAAGTGTTTGCAGCGTATGGAAGACAGCTTAAATGGTATCACTCAAAGCGGACAAATGACCTTTGATGTAACTTCTCAGCCAAAAACTTTGAGTCTTGAGGCCATTTTTGAACGGCAGGGCGGTGCTTTGAGCTGGAATCGCTTTTCGATGCAGGCTCTCAAGAGTTCCCCAGTAGGACAGGCATTAATAGATGCGACGATCTCGCAGTCAAATTTTGAAATGACCTACGCTGGCGGTTCCAATCCTGGGGCGGCTCGATTGGTTCGCAGCGAAGGAATCGTTAGAAGTCTCGACGGTGACTTTATCGCTGCTTTTGAACTCGATAACCGCGGTCAGCCATACGACCGTCGATCAAAGCGATACTACATCGACAAAATTACTGCAGTTAATTTTCATAAAGATTTTTAACGCGAATTACTTCTCGGCAACATCTGATGCTGGCAGTTGATTTGGATATCGTTTCGCCATCTCAGCATTTAAACGATCAGCTAATTGTTCGAGATGTTTAAACTCATCGCCGGCACGCAATCTCAATGCGCGTGGTTTTCCGGCGACTAAATCATCAAGATACTTTTCGAAGGCGTACATCGGCCCGGCAATGCGTTGAGATATAGACCTCCCAGCAAGAAACAAAATGCCGGCAAAAAGCAGCGTAATGACGACATAAGTAGCGATGAACGGAACCATGTAGTGGCTTAGCAAATGTGGGTTGTTGCCAACTAGATCGATGATTGCCACACGCAAGAAAGTATAAGCATAGACGCCAGAAATAATTGCGAGACCAATTCCAATTCCAGTAAGTAGAAAGCAATAACGAAGTTGGAATCGAAGATTCACCCAGCGAAGTCTACGTACATCGCCCTCAGGCCAAAGAACCTGACCTTCTTTAATTAAAGCATAGGCGAGCATGCCGTAACCAACCCACTGAAGCGCATCGGCAACGTTGAAAACTGGAGAAACGGTAGAAGCATTAAACCGAAAATAAATAAAGTCGATGACGTAGCCATAGAAAATTCGGTCGGCGACGTTTCCGAGAATTCCACCCAGCAAAATTGATAATCCTGATCGAAGCATCAGTGATCGAATCGGAAGTAAGTACTGAATAAGTCCAAAAGCAAAAACTAGAAATGCTCCGCCAGTTGAAAGAGTGACGATGCGAAGGACTGCCGGGAGATCAGAAAAAAGTCCCAGGGCTGCGCCATGATTGTGATGAACCATCAAGCCAAGAGCGCCGAAGTCGTAAGGCAAATTAGCAGATGTCGCCCAAACTTTTGAGAATCGGTCTAGCAACCAAGTAACGAGCAGAGGTGTGAGGACAACGAGCCAATCGCGACGTTTCATATCAATAGAGGGTAGCTGTCGATCAGTTTATTCAGCAAGCAAAGATCGGTTGCGGCCAGCGTTTTTTGCTTTGTATAAGGCTTTGTCGGCTTCTTCAACCAACTCGACATTAGGTTTTAGACTAGCCACACCAATGCTGACCGTAACTTTGGCTTGGTCTGGACTATGAAAAACTGAAAACGTGTTACTTTCAACGGCTAGGCGAATTCGCTCGGCGACGCGAAAGGCATCTTCAGCATTTGTATCGGGCATGATTACTGCGAATTCTTCGCCTCCGTATCGCGCAACGATGTCGAGAGTTCTGACGCTTGCGACTATTCTCTTGGAAAGATCTGCAAGCAGCCGATCTCCTGCAGGGTGACCGTACCGATCATTGAAATTTTTGAAATGATCGATATCGATCATCAAAAGAGAAACTGGTCGAGTATGTCGCTGGGCTCGCTGGACTTCAGTTTTTAAAGCATCTTGAAATCGGCGATGGTTGTTAAGTTCAGTAATTGGATCAGTAATCGCGAGTCTCGCTAAAGCGTTTTTCTCCTGCAGAAGTTTATGGCTCTGTAATGCCTCTAGCATTTGTAATAAAAGGTAATCATTGTCCCAGGGCTTTATGATCAAACGGTGTAGCGTCCCCGCATTGATCGACTGACTCAACTCGATCGGGTCGACCATCCCCGAGATCAAGACACGTATTGATTCTGAATCTGAGTGAGCGAGATGGGTTAAAAATTCTAGGCCTTTGCCATCGGGTAAGGTTTGATCGACGATAACAATCGCAAAATCTTCTTTGAGAAAAAGATCTCGTGCTTCTTTTAGACTCTTCGCTAATACCGGTGAGAACTGACTTGAGAGAACTCTTTCTAATGATTTGAGAATGGCATTGTCATCATCAACACAGAGTACTCTTGGCTTATTGGGACTCATTGAGACACCTTTGATATTTTTAGTGCAAAACGATAGTCAGCTGTTGGTGAAAGAACGTAGCCCTGAATTCGAGGGTTCACAACGGCGACGTCCATGTCATACCACAAGGGAATGAAGGGCATATCCTCATGAACAATCTTTTGAATCTTCTTGTAGTGGTCAATTCGCTTTTGCTGGTTTTCGATTTTGAGGCCTTCTTCGAGCATTTGATCAAGTTGCGGACTGTTGTAACGTCCTCTATTTCTTCCGGGAGGAACTTCCTTGCTGTGCAGGGCAACTCGGTAAATGTCAGGATCAAAAATACCAATCCATCTCATTGATGCCGCATGAAAATTTCCTTTTGAGACGTCGGAGAAAAACGTACCCCACTCATAACTCTGATGCCGGACCCGTATTCCAGCTTTAGCAAGCTGATTAGTAAGAACCTTTCCGTTTTCAACGGCCACTTGGGCATTTGATGTTTTGAGTGTGAGCGCTAAGCCAGGATGTCCGGCTTTTTCTAACATCTCTTTTGCTTTTTGCGGGTTGTATTCAGGATTTTTTAGACCCTCAAGGTGATAAGGATTTCGAGAGCTTAATATGGCAGTTGCTTCGGTTGACAGATTGTCGAGCTTATAGTGAATAATCTCTTCGCGATTAATTGCATGAGCAATTGCTAACCGAACCTCACGTTTTTTCAGGGCCGCATCCTCAAGATTTAAAAGCATGTAGTTCATTGAAAAACCAGGCGCTTTGTAAACAGCCAAATCCTTGCGCCTGTTTTCTATATAAAAAATTTTGTAACTTGGAATTTCGTTTTGAGCGATGTCGATCTCGCCTTTTAGCATTTTCAAATATCGAGTATTTTCGTCGGCGATGACTCTAAAAATTAGAGTCCTATATGAGATACCTGAATCAGGCCGCGCTTCTAAGACGATGTCGCTTGCATCACTTCGAACTAATTTAAACGGTCCGCTTCCAACTGGATTTTGTGAGAACGCTTTGTCATCAAGTTCGACTAATTTTTTAGGAAGAAATTTTACCGTTGAAAGATCAGTTAGAAGAGCGGCCGAGTAACTTGAGAGTTGAAGTCGAACAAAGCGATCGTGATCGTTGTACTTAACCTCGACTGACTTGATCATGCTATAGGAGCTGTTATGCGGCGATTTTGCATCTTGAAACTGGGCGAATGAGAATAAAATGTCTTCGGCAGTCACGGGAGTGCCGTTTGAGAAAATAAGATTTTTTTTCAGTTTAAAAGTATAGGTTAGGTTTTCGTACGTCCAGCTCTCGGCAGCGTCACCAATCACCTGCAGCTCTGGTCCAAGTTCAACAAGCGAGCTGAACAAAAGCCCAGTCAGTCTCATTCCGTAAGCATCTGTTGCGAAGCGCGGGTCAAGCGTGCTCGGTTTAGATCCGATGGCTACGACCACAGTGTTTGCGTCTGCGTTTTCAGATCTCCTGCAGCTAAGGATCAAAGTCGATGTGAAGAAAAGCAGGATCAAAGTGTAAATTCTCAGGCGCATTCGTCTATCGTTTCACACTCAAAAAGATGAATGCAAGCAATGTGCAGCGCCGCTATACTAAATGCATGACGAATTATCTCCTTAGACTAATCACTGCGTCGTTTGCTTGCCTCGTTTCAAATTCTGCTTTCGCCATTGATCATGGTGCACTCGAGTCCAAATTGCAGAATGCAATGAGAGACAGTGGCTTTAAATCTAGCGAGGTTGGTATTTGGGTTGGAAAGCGTAGTGAAAAAGGCGCTGAAAAGATATTCGGTGTCAGTGACGATGCCAGTATGATTCCGGCCTCACTCAGTAAGCTTATTACTGTGGGAGCGGTCGTGAAGACCCTTCACCCTTCATTTAAATTTAAAACTGAACTACTCTCGGCTTCACCAATAAAAAATGGCGCACTTGGCGGATCACTTTTCTTAAAGGGAAGCGGTGATCCTAGTTTTGTTTCGGAAAACATGTGGGTGCTCGTTAACAACTTTACTCGCTCAGGTGTGACATCAATCGAAGGAGACATTGTCGTTGATGACACGCGCTTTGATTCAATTCGAATTGGTGAAGATCGTGAGAATGTTAGAAACGATCGCGCTTACGATGCTCCGCTAGGAGCGATGTCGATGAATTGGAACTCTGTGAATGTTTATGTGCGGCCCGGAAAGGCTGGGGAGCCGTGCGAAGTGACTGCCGATCCAGTGAATACTTATATCAAGGTTCGAAATACTTGTAAGACCGTTGCTGGCGGAGCGAAAGCCGTCAACGTTGATCGCACTTCTGAAAAATCATTTTGGGGGGATATTGTTTCTGTCTCAGGAAAAATCGGTGCTAACTCAGAAGAAGTTGTCGTTTATAAAAATATTTCTCGTCCCGATCTTTGGAGTGGAGCCCACTTACTCGAATTTTTAAAACAGCGCGGCATTATCGTAAAAGGAAAAGTCACAAGTGGTGTTGCGCCAAAAGATGCTAAGGCCTTAGCATTTTCTGAGAGCAAGCAGCTTTCAAACGTCATAGCTGATACAGCGAAGTGGTCAAATAACTATGTAGCAGAGATGCTTGTTAAAAATCTTGCCGCTGAAGCGGGGGTTCTCCCTGCAACAATGCCAGAGGGCTTGAAAATCGTTCAGAAATTTACGCAACAGATGGGGCTGAATGATAAAAATCTTATTTTTACGAACGCCTCTGGGTTCACCCGAGACAACCGAATTACGACGGCTCAACTTGGAAAGTTTCTTACTCTCATGCAAGCAGACTTTACGATCTTTCCTGAGTATTTGATGTCGCTTCCAATTGCAGGAGTCGATGGCACGCTGAGAAGTCGTATGAAGGGTGGCAAAGCGGAGCGCTGGGTGCGCGCGAAAACTGGTTTGCTCAATGGAGTGGTGGGACTTGCTGGTTACGCAGGTGAAACCGATGGTGAGATTTTAAGTTTTGCTTTTATCTTTAACGGATCGCCATCAAAAGAAGTTCAAGCCCGAGCATTCTTCGATAAACTTGCAGCTGTGATTGCACAGAATTAAAATGATGAAAGTTTATCTTTCGACCTTTTTAGTTTTTTCTTTCATTTCTCAGTCAGCTTTTTCGAGTGACATGAGTGTTCTTCGTCGACTTCAGCAGCATGCACTCAAAAAACTTCAGACACAGGCGACGTTTGGTGCAGTGCCAGAGCGAAAGGTTGCACTTTTTGGCTGGGGCAAAAAGAAAGAAGAAGGCGAGGCGATAGATCCTGAGCAGGCTCAGGCAGGAACTCCTGACACACTTGCTGAAGGCGAAGTGAGTCCGGAAGTTATGGAAATTATTCCGCAGGGGCCTTTGACAGCGACCCAGGCCTGGGAAAAGCCAAACTATTCATCGCAAACAGGCGCACTCGGATACTCAGAAAATACTTTTTCTACTCCTGAAGGTTTAAAAAAACGAGTGGCGTTTTGGCGAGACATCTACGCAAAGTACACAACTAACCAAGGCGTCATGCACGATAGTCTGCATATCGAGATTGTCTATCATCCGGTCGATTTCAACTCCATCATGCGTGATACATCGACAAACTCCCGTCAGAAGCACCATTCCCGCGAGCGACTGGTAAATGGCTATAGAAAAGATATCGAAGATCGTCTTAAGAAACTTTCGAAACTGAAGTCGGGTGATGGGCTGATAGGTGAAGACCTGCGAGTGTGGAAAATGTTTGAGTCGGTGACTGACCCCGACAAATTTAATGCGGCGACAAAGCGCGGGCGCGTTCGGTTTCAGTTGGGTCAAAAAGATCGGTTTGCTCTCGGGATTTACTACTCTGGTCGTTATATCCGTGAAATGGAGAAAATCTACAAAAGAGAAGGTCTTCCGATTGAACTCACAAGGCTACCTTTTGTTGAGAGCTCGTTTAATATTTATGCTCGATCGCGAGTCGGCGCGAGTGGAATTTGGCAGTTCATGCGACGAACAGCGCGACCCTACATGATGGTGAATAACGCGGTCGACGAACGCAATGATCCGATTAAAGCGACTCGTTCGTCAGCCAAGCTTCTTAAGTCTAATTATATGATGCTGAAATCATGGCCGTTAGCGCTAACGGGTTATAATCATGGTCCGAGCGGTATTGCTCGAATCGTAAAAAAGACTGGCACCAATGACCTCACCGAAATTATTAATCGATATTCTTCGAAAAGATTTGGTTTCGCTTCAGAAAATTTTTACGCATGTTTTTTGGCGGCGCTAGAAGTTGAGCGAAACGCAAAAAAGTATTTCGGAGGAGTGAAGTGGAGCGTTCCTTTGGATCACGCCGAGATTAAGCTCACAAAGTCAGTGCCATTTGAGGCCGTAAAAGTTTGGTTCAGAGATGACGCTGAGTTAGCACAATTGTTTAATCCGCATTTTAGTCCCAATGTCCGAAGAGGCCGACTAGATATGCCAAGGGGAACGAATGTTCGTGTTCCACCAGCGATGAAAGACATCGCTGAAGAATTTTTGGCCGGAAAAATGAAAATTGGTGAGATGCGAGAAAAAGCAAAAAAGTCATACGCGAAAATTGCGATTCTGCCAGAAGGAACGCCAGTAGCGACGATCAGTGCAGTTCCTTCTCCTGCTTCCACGCCGACCGAGAAAAAGGAAGATGACGAAGGGGAGGTACTTGAAGAGATGCCTCCGGATTCAGGGGTGAGTGCCACCCCTGATTCACAGAATTAATTAAAAAACTATTGCGGCTTCGGCGCCGGCGCAACAGGGCGAAGTCGATTCACTAATTTCACGACCATAAAGACTGAGAATGCAATAATCACGAAAGTAATGAGTGTTGTAATGAACATTCCGATGTTCATTGTTACGGCACCTGCTTTTTGTGCATCGACTAGGCTTGCGTAGGGTGCCGCAATTTCTGGGCCTGGCTTTAACAACACATATAAGTTTTTGAAATCAACTCCGCCAATGATTAAGCCAATTGGTGGCATAATGATGTCGTTGACTAGTGAATTAACAATTTTGCCGAATTCAACACCGATGATAAGACCGATTGCAAGATCGATCACGTTTCCTTTAACTGCGAATTCCCGAAACTCTTTCATCATGCTCACCTTTGACCTCCTCAATAAATTATGAATATATGTGCATACAACCCGGAGGACCCTATGTTTGCAAGACTTTTCACTCTTACCCTTACTGTTTTAGTTTACTCGAGCGTATCGATGGCGCAGACAGAGTCAGCAGTTTCACCATGGAAAAACGAATCTGAATTGTCGGCAGTTCTTGTGAGCGGGAATACTGACTCTCAAAGCACAAGCTTCAAACAAAACACCTCTTACACTTTTTCGCACAACACGATCGTAGCAAAGGGCCGTTATCTCTCGACTCAAACAAGTGGGACAACAACAGCAAATGCTTGGGATGCAACCGGTCGGTACGAGCGCGCAATTTCAACTTATTGGAGTCTCTACACAAGCTATGGCGCAGAATCAGATCGATTCGCGGGTTACTTACAAAGAAACAGTTGGGATCTTGGTGGTAAATACTTTTTCATCAAAAAAGAAAATTCTGAGCTGATCGGTGAAGCCGGTTATCGCTATACCGACACTTACACCCCGCCATCACACAAGTACGAAAATTTTGGTCGACTCTTTAGCCAGTACACTCGAAAAATCTCGAAGACCGCTGACTACAAATTTTGGGTTGAGTATCTCCCGAACTTTACGAACTCAGATGCTTACTTGATCAATGCTGAACCATCGATCTCTGCCGCACTCTCAAGTATCTTTAGTGTCAAAATGTCTTACTTGTTAAAATACCAAGGTGTTGTGCCAGCAGGGTTCCAGGAACACCTCGACACAACTTACTCAACTGCTTTAGTAGCCAACTGGTAGCAAACTGGTAGTCATAAAAAAAGGCCGAGAGCTAGAGCTTCGGCTAATTTAGTGAATTCACCTGAGCGATGTAAGGTAGGTTTCGGTAGTAGCCTTGATAGTCGAGGCCGTAACCTACAACGAATTCATTTCCGATTTCAAAACCAACGTAATCAATTGGGCACTCAACTTTTAATGCTGCTGGTTTTAAGAGTAACGAAGCAGTTAAAAGTTTTTTCGGATTACGAGCAGCTAAAGTCTTTTTCAAAAATGTCATCGTTAAGCCAGTATCAACAATGTCTTCAACCAAAAGAACTGTCTTGCCTTCGATCCCTGTAGTGATGTCGAGAGTGAGCTTTACTTCGCCAGACGAAGTGGTCGCATCGCCATAGCTTGAGCAGCCAAGGTATTCGCACTTGATATCGGCGTCGATGTGTCTGATGAGGTCAGCGTAAAACATGAATGACCCCTTCAAAACTCCAACTACAATCAAGGGTTCATTTTTACAGATTTTTGTGATTTCAGCGCCGATTTCACGAACACGCTTTTGAATATCTTTTTCTTCGATCATTGGAATCATGTTTAGGTCTGTCATCGGGCTTCTCCTCGAGAGAAGCCAATCTAGCGTGCTTCGATGAAAAGTACAAATTCTGAAAAGCTATCCTGGAAGTCTGGCGAGGCCATAACTTTCAGAACACCCGCATTGGCATAATTGGCTCGATCTCGGGGGTCTAGGCCGCGAGGGAGGAGGCCATAGATAAATGCTCCTGCGCCCTTAGTCAGAGAAATTTCAGCTTGGTAAGTAAATTCCTGCACGCCAGTTGTACCTGGTTGTCGGATGGTGCGTTGAATATCGATTTGAAAGTGCAAGCCATTTTCATCCATGCCGGTGGGAACAATTTGTGAGGTGATGCCAAGGTTGCGATCAATTCGCGAATCACGTGTGCCCTTAAAAGTAATGATCGGTTGATTAACTTGCACACTAAGATTTCGGGCCGATTCGAGAATTCGCAGGCCGCGCACTCTCTGTGCTCCCGCTGTTGCGAGTTGGCGCATGAGAGGAGAGATATTCGGGTAAACGCCTGCGCTCACTTGCCCAGCTTCAATCATTCGGGAGCCAGCTTCTAAATTTGCTAGCACGGTTCCTGGAACTTCTGCATACACCAAGTCAATTTGAGTAAACACTGAATCGCTGTTTGAAACTCCAGTTCGAGAATTTGCAGCGCGAGTCGGCACAGCGCGACTTCGGTTAACCGATCCAGCTGCAACGAACCCTCTCGCTGCCTGCGGAGGAGCCTGAGGTTGTGGGTTTATTGGTGGAGGAGATTCAGATACTTCAGATGTGGGCTGAGCTACCTCAACGGGCGGAGGAGGTGGCGGCGCGGGTGCTTCGAGAGTTGTCTGCTGCGGAAGTGGTCGCGCGAGATCAGCGAAGTCTTCAAGGTCGCGTTCACGTTGAACTCGTAAGAAAGAAAGTCCCGTTGCGATTGCCACAACCAGTACCGCTGCCTGAAACATCCAATTTTTCATAACCCGTGAACTTAGTGGCACTTCTTTCGGGCGAAAGGCCTCCATATCAACGCCGCAGTTTGCGCAATACCGATCCTTCGGCTGCGAGAAACCACATTTAGGGCAGTTGACGATCATACTTGGCCTTTACCTGCTGTGTTATGTTTGGAGTGATCCAGCTTAACTGAGTCTCTTCAAGAAGTTAGCACGCTCAGAGTTTGCCTCCCAAAAACTATTTTCGGGACTTGACGCAGACGAGCCCAGACCTTAGAGTGGGAGCAAGTGGAATAAAGTGGAAAAAAGTAGAGTAAAGGGCCATGGATGGCCTACTCGCTACCCCCGCGACCGGGAGTGTGAGTCCATTTTCATCCGCTTCGAAAAGCTCACGGACGAGCTTTCGACATTTGCCCATTTTTGGGACCGACGGATGTAACGGCATGACTGCTCAGTTTAGGGGTCGATTCGAAATTAAAATCGACGCTAAGGGAAGACTCTCTTTACCTCCCGCAATTCGGGATGCGTTGCCTTCCAATGACCCAAAAATAGTAGTCACCAATAGTCGTTATCAGAACCAGTCTTGTTTGCACGCATACTCTCTCGCTGAATGGGAAAATTTAGAGAGAAAAATTAACAAGATGTCGTCTCTCAAAACTGATGTTCAAGCGTTTCAGCGCTTTTATCTTTCAGGGGGACAAGTTCTCGACGTCGATGCTCAGGGCCGAGTGAATATTCCGCAAAGCTTGCGAAAATATTCAGGTCTCGAGGGAGCGACAGTGCTTGTTGGCTTAGGAAACAAGTTCGAGATTTGGTCACATGGTAACTGGCAAGTTATCTACGACCAATTGACAGATAACTTCGAAGAGACTCTGCAAGCAGTTGCGAGCCTTGACGATGAGGTTGAATAGGGATGACGGGAGCAAAACCGCACATTCCAGTATTTTTAGAATCTATATTAGACGTCTATCGTAGTGAACACATCAGCCCGCAGACGTACTTTGATGGCACCTTTGGTAGAGGCGGGCATTCTTTAGCAGTCATAAAAAACTTTCCCGGCGTAGATGTCTACGCCGCGGACGGTGACGAAGACGCGATCACCTACGCGCAAGAAAATTTCAAAACTGAGATTGCAGAAAAGCGATTACATGTCGTGCACGGATCTTATCGCGATTTTAAAACTTTGCGAGCAGCTCAAAATTGGCCCGAAAAATTCGATCTCATGTTGCTCGACCTCGGAGTTTCTTCTCCGCAACTAGACCAAGCTGATCGTGGATTTTCATTCTATCAAACTGGTCCGCTCGACATGCGAATGAATCGGAAGCAGAAATTAACGGCAGCTGATGTTGTGAATCAGTATGAAGAGCAAGAACTCGCAAAAATTTTTATCGAACTTGGCGAGATTGCTAGACCTTTTCGCGTCGTACGCGCGATCGTTGAAGATCGAAAGTTAAAACCTTTCACAACAACCCAAGAGCTCTCAAAGCTCATAGAGCGAATCGATGGATGGCAGAAGAAAGGTTCACACCCGGCCACTCGCTACTTCATGGCGCTTCGACTTCACGTGAATCAAGAGCTAGAGACTCTCGAGATCGCGCTGCCAGATTTGATCGATGCTCTCGAGGAGAACGGACTTTTGGCCGTGATCACCTTCCACTCTCTTGAAGATCGAGTAGTAAAGACTATACTTAAAGCTAATTTACATCGTGGTGAGCTCGTAAATCGGAAAGTGATTAAGCCGTCAGATCAGGAATTGAAAGACAATCCCAGGTCGCGCAGTGCCAAGCTAAGGGTTTTTCGCAAAACCATTCGCGGGACTCTCACACGAAAGCAGAAATACAACTTAGAGCATTCTCTTCATGATGAAGAGTAGGGATTGAGCCAACAATGAGTCGACAGGATGTCACAGCTTTAAAACCTTTCTTTAGCGTTCTGATAATTATCGCAAGTCTTTTTAGTCTTGTGTTTTTTAACATGGAAACACGCAGGCTTGGTTACGTCGTACTAAAACTCTCACGAGAAGAAAAACGCAATCGCGATGCATCTCGAAGTCAGATGATTCACCTTGCAAAAATCACTCGGCCCGAGCGACTTCACACAGTAGCGCAATCGCGTCTTACTTTAAAAACTGCCGAAGCAGGTCAGATCATTCAGATGACTGAATCTGGGATTGCTTTAAGACAGTGAAATCTCGAATCGTAGTCCTTCTCATTTTTGTAACTCTTCTTTGGACGATGATGCTGTCGCGTGCGGCATTCTTGCAGCTGACTCCGAATGACCGTTTACATGCGCTCAAGAAGAGGCAATTCGAAACGGTCGTAGCCCTTAAGTCACGTCGCGGAGACATTCTTGATCGCAAGGGCAACGAACTAGCAGTTAGCTCTGCGGCCTACTCGATTTTTGCAGACCCGAAAATTATTGAGAATAAACCGCAGGTCGCAAAGGCAATTGCGCCGCTCATCGGCCTCAGTCAAAAAGAAATTCTCTCGAAAATAAAGTCGAAGAAGAATCGATTTGTCTGGCTTCAACGAAAACTCGATCCGGCGGTAAAAGAGAAAATTGCAGAAATGAAGATTCGCGGATTGGGTTTTGTTGAAGAGACCCGAAGAATTTATCCCAACGAAACTTTGCTTTCTCATGTCCTTGGCTTTACGGGTTCTGATGGCAAGGGCCTCGAGGGTCTAGAGGCGCAAGTCAATGCTCCACTTGAAGGTGGGCGCGAAAATGTAACCATGGAAAAAGATGCTCGCGGTCGACCGCTGATCGTTAATGGCCAGCTTTTCCACCAACTTCCCGACGGATCAGAAGTTCAGTTAACAATCGATCGTGATTTACAGTTCATGCTCGAGCGTGAATTAGCAGAAGCGGTTGTACGACACGAAGCAGACAATGCAGTCGGCATCATACTCGACGCGCAAACGAGCGAAGTGTTAGCGATGGGCAATGCTCCGCTGTTTAATTCAAACAATGCAGCCAATGTTTCTGCAGCCACTCGGCGCAATCGAGCAGTAACAGATTCTTTTGAACCAGGCAGCACATTAAAAACTTTCACTATTGCAGGCGCTCTGCGAGATGGATGGCTTGAGCCAAACACTCGTATTGACTGCGAAGGTGGAAAGATGAAAATCGGCAAGCGAACAATTCGCGAAGCTGAAAGCAATGAAAAGCATCAATTCGGTTTATTGACGTCGGCTGAAATTTTAGCGTTTTCGTCGAATGTCGGAACAACTAAAATTGCATTTAAGCTTGGACCCGAGAAAGTCCGCGAGACATTTGCTGACTTCGGATTCGGAAGAAGAACCGAAATCGATTTGCCAGGTGAAGTCCGAGGGATCATGCATGGATTGCCTTGGAAAGAGCATCAGTTTTCAAATATCTCGTTTGGCCAAGGCATTACAGTTACTCCTCTTCAAATGGCGAATGCCTATGCTGCAATTGCCAACGGTGGTTGGTTGCGAAAGCCTTATATCGTAAAGGCGATACGTGATGTATCGACCGGCGAAGTGACTGAGACCGAGCCGAAAACTCTTGGGCGCCCATTAACTTCTGAGCAAGCCATGAAAATGAAATTGATGCTCATGGGAGTGACGTTAAAAGAGGGAAGCGGTTACGTCGCGCGTGTTCCTGGATTCCCGGTAGCGGGAAAAACAGGAACCGCTCAAAAAGTTGATCCAAATGGTCGCGGATACATCAAGGGTGGATACGTCTCGTCTTTTGCGGGCTTCCTTCCAGCAAACGATCCGAAGTTTGTGATCTTCATAGCTGTTGATCAGCCTCGCAAAGGTTATTACGGCGCAACTGTTGCGGCACCTTTGTTTTCACGAATTGCTAAGTTTGCAGTTCGTCAGTATGGACTCAATCCGGTTCTGATTAGCGAAGAAGATATTATCAAGCGACCTACCGAAGTTTCGCGCGAACTAGCATCTCGAAAGAGAGTTGAAAAAGAAGTTGAGAAACTTGCAAAGACTTCGTCGGTCAGCGGCTCAGAAAATGTCTCAGTTGCTGATAGCGCTTCGGTTGCTGCCAATGTGAAAGCAGCATCGGGCGAAGTGATTGTGCCCCAGCTTGACGGCCTAAGTCTTCGTGAAGTCATGCTTCGACTGCAGGGACAAAGCGTTCCTCTCAAAATTCACGGCCACGGATTTGTATCATCGACGCGCCCAGAGTCAGGAACAAAGTTGAGCGAGGGCGAAGAGCTTTCTGTGTTCCTAGAACCAGCAAACTGATTCTATGTCAGATAAGCCCTCTGGCCCGAAGGTCGAACAGTCTCCAAAGAAGGAATCGGGCGATCTCAATGAGAATCTCGACTCTTATATCGATCCCAAAACAGGTCTCACCGTTTTCACTGCGAAGTTCCTTCTAGATCGAGGATATTGCTGCAATAGCAACTGCCGCCACTGCCCATACAAGAAAACTCCTTGAGGCACTCTCAAGCCAGGGGTAAATTCATCGGATGTTGCAAGAAGTTCTAAAGGTGGCAAAGTCCATCGCTTTTGATTCACGAAATGTAAAGCCGGGTTCGGTTTACGTTGCGATTAGAGGAACTAAAGTTGATGGACATGAATTTTTGCAAAAGGCAGTTGATGCCGGAGCTTCTGCGCTTGTCGTTGAGGATAAATCAAAAATTCCTGTTGGATTCGCGGGCCCGGTTCAAGTCGTCAATGATACAAGATTAGCGTTAAGCGAGATCGCAGCGGCTTTTTATCGGTACCCTTCGCGAGAACTTTTCACCGTTGCTGTCACCGGAACGAACGGGAAGACTACAACGACTCATTTGGTTGAAGCGATTTTTAATCATGCCGGGAAATCGACGGGAGTGATCGGAACGATCGATCATCACTTGCTCGATAAAGTTTGGCCGACAGAACTTACGACACCTGATCCGGTCATGTTTCAACAGAGATTACGAGAATTTCAAGCAGAAGGTGCAAAGGCTGTAGCTCTCGAGGCTTCGAGTATTGCACTCACTCAAGCTCGAATTGAGCACGTCGATTACGACTGCGCGCTTTTCACAAATCTTTCGCGCGATCACTTAGATTATCACTCAGACATGGAAGATTACTTCAAAGCAAAGCTTCGTTTATTCACAGAGCTACTGATTAAGTCTTCGAAAAGCCATCGTACGGCTGTGATCAACGGCAAGGACCTTTACGGCCAACGAATTGCTGATCAGCTCAATCAGAAAGCCGAACGAAATCTAGATGTCTGGAGCTATGGCTTTGATGGCGAGGGTGAATACGACTTGTCAGCGCAAGTTATTGCTCGCGGCTACGAAGGAACAAAGTTCGTCTTAGCTACTCCAAAGGGCTCTCAAGAATTTTTTGTTCCGATGGCGGGCCAGCACAATGTTGAAAATGCGATGGCTGCGATTGGTGCGGGTTTAGCCGCTGGAATTTCGTTACACGACTGTGCAGAGGCCCTAAAGACTGTTCATGGAGTGACCGGTCGGCTTGAATCGGTAGCGAACAACAAAGGTATTCATGTCTTTGTTGATTACGCACACACGGATGATGCTTTAGCGCGTGCGATTTCGGCGTTAGTTAAAATTCGAGAAGAAGCGAATCTTCATTCGCGTATCATTACGGTGTTTGGTTGCGGTGGTGATCGCGATAGCGGTAAACGTCCGCTCATGATGAAGGCGGCACTTGAGTTTTCAGATTACGTGATTCTCACAAGTGATAATCCACGAACTGAAGATCCTCAAAAAATTATGAATGATGCAATGGCTGGCGCAACTGAAGACCAACGTAGGTCAAAAGTGCATTCTGAAGTTGATCGCAAGCAGGCGATTCAGTACGCGATTGCGACAGCTCAAAAAGGGGACGTGGTGATCATCGCTGGCAAAGGCCACGAGACGTACCAGCAAATCGGAACACAAAAATTTCCATTCAGCGACGCAGAGGTTGTTCGCGAATTCGTGAGGTAACTAATGAGCTGGAACTTATCAATCGGCGAACTGCTGACAGCAACACAAGGCAAGGCCCTCAGCCAAATTCAATCAAACTTCACAGGCGTCGGAACTGACACACGCGCTGATCTCAAGGGAAAACTCTTCGTTGCGCTCAGAGGCGAAGCTCACGATGCACATCTCTATCTCGATAAAGCAGTACAGGCAGGTGCCGCGGGTTTACTTGTCGACAAACTTGATCCGAAGTTTGAAAGCCTAAAAGAGAAAGTCAGTATCGTTGAAGTTTCTGATACTTTAAAAGCGTTTCAGAATTTAGGACAGTTTTGGCGCCGCAAAATGAATCTGAAAGTGGTCGGAATTACCGGCTCAAACGGAAAGACAACCACTAAAGAATTTACCGCTGAGATTCTCTCGACAAAATACAATACGCATTTCAGTAAAGGGAGCTTTAACAACCATTGGGGTGTCCCAATAAGTTTGCTCGAGATTACAAACGATCACGAAATTGCAGTCATCGAAATGGGAATGAATGCGTTTCATGAAATCGAAACGCTCGTCAAGATTGCTGAGCCCGACATCGTTGTTGTGACTATGGTTGGCCAAACACAAGGTGGCGCGCTCGGTGGTATCGACGGAGTGGCCCAAGCAAAAGAAGAGATTTATCGATTTGCTCCGGCGCAAGCGCTCCAAATTTTTAATCTCGACAACAAATACACAATTGCCATGTATGAGCGCGCAAAGAGCGCAGGAAAAAAGGGCCTCCTTACTTTCTCTAGCTCCGACGCAGCTGCAGATTTTGCAGATGTATTTTTAAAACTAATTCACTCAGACGAAAATTCGATCATGGTCGAAGGAAAAATTGGTGGCGTTCAAGGTCGCACGCGAGTGCCGGTGTACGGAACTCACAACGCCAATAATTTAATGGCCGCAGCGGCGATTGCATATGCTTGTGGAATGAGTGGATTTGAAATTTGGGCGGCACTTCCGAACTGCAAGACAGGTTGGGGAAGAAATCAGTGGCTTAATACCCAGAGCGGAGCCCGAGTTTTATTCGATGCCTACAATGCGAGTCCTGACAGCATGCGAGCGGCACTTTCAAATTTTGCTCAGCTCACAGAGTCGGGAAAAAAGATCGCTCTCCTGGGAGAAATGCGAGAACTCGGAGAGCAAACTGTGCCTGCTCACCTCGAGCTTGCACGTGAAGTCTCAAAGGTTGGCTTCGATGAAGTTGTCTTCATCGGCCCAAGTGGTGAGCATTTTGCTAAAGAACTTAAAGCCTCAGGATTTTCGAATAAGATAATGATATCAGATACTTGTGAACATTTTCTTGCAAGCGAGAAGCTGCCTGTGCTAAACCTGAGCGACATCGCGCTGATAAAGGGATCCCGAGGCATCAAACTGGAGATATTGCTAGAGCAATGGCAGCCAGTTGATTTCACGAAAAAATCTTAAAAACCATCAGCGTCTGTAGCAACTTTTGAAACGGGTAAACAAAAAATATGCTCTATCAGTGGCTCTACTCATTGGCCGATCACTCTTCGGTCTTCAACGTTTTTCGCTACATTACTTTCAGAACTTTCATCTCATTCTTCACAGGCTTTATAGTTTGTTGGGCGGCCGGTCCTTACTTCATTAAAAATTTAGTGCGGAAACAAGTTGGTCAAAGCATTCGTGACGATGGTCCGCAGTCACACAAGAAAAAGCAGGGCACTCCAACAATGGGCGGAGGATTAATCCTAATTGGATTAATGGTCCCAGCGTTGTTATGGGTGAACTTAATGGATCCACTCGTGTGGTCCGTGATTTTTGTCACACTTTGTTTCGGTGCGATCGGATACTATGACGACAAACTGAAAGTGATTTACAAAAATCACAAAGGCTTGCCCGGAAGATTGCGTCTCATCGGCGAGTTTGCAATTTCGGCACTGGCGATTTGGGTTCTCATCTACTTCAAAGGCTTTTCTACCGAGCTTCATATTCCGTTTTTCAAAAACGCGGTCTATGACCTTGGCTACATGTACATTCCCTTCGCTTCGCTAGTGATAGTCGGATGTGCGAACGCAGTGAACTTAACTGACGGACTAGACGGGCTTGCGATTGTTCCTGTCATTATCACTTCGGCAACACTTGGCGTTTTTGCTTATGTCGCAGGTAACGTCGTGATCTCAAGCTACTTACAAATTCCGTATGTAGCAGGAGCGGGCGAACTTACTCCTCTTGTGGGCGCCATGGTTGCCGCCGGACTCGGATTCTTGTGGTTCAATACTTATCCTGCGCAAGTGTTCATGGGTGACGTCGGCAGTTTAAGTATCGGTGGGTTTATCGGCACACTTGCAGTTCTCACAAAAAACGAACTTGTGCTTATCGTGCTTGGCGGAGTTTTCGTTGTTGAGGCACTTTCCGTCATCACGCAAGTAGCATCGTTTAAGTTAACCGGAAAACGCGTTTTTAAAATGGCGCCAATCCATCATCATTTTGAGTTAAAAGGCCTAACAGAGACGAAAATTATTGTTCGTTTCTGGATCATTTCCATTCTTCTCGCGATTTTAAGTTTAGCGACACTAAAGTTGAGGTAGTTTATGAATCCGTATTCTGAAGTAACAGATC
This sequence comes from uncultured Bdellovibrionales bacterium, assembly GCA_964543475.1. Lineage (GTDB taxonomy): Bacteria > Bdellovibrionota > Bdellovibrionia > Bdellovibrionales > JAMPXM01 > JAYSYM01. The sequence continues at coordinate 54,647 of CAZIYJ010000008.1, forward strand.
TAAAAGATAAAAGAGTTCTCGTTGTCGGTCTCGCGCGAAGCGGCGTTTCGATGGTGCACTTTCTCGTTGAAAGCGGCGCTCAAGTAACTGTAAGTGACCATAAATCTAAAGCCGAACTCTCGACAGCCCTTGAGCAAATTGACGGCCTCAATGTTCAGTTTGATCTTGGTGGCCACACACCTAAAATCTTCTTGGCTCAAGATTTGATCGTCTTAAGCCCAGGTGTTCCGCCGAATTTGAAAATCTTCGACTATGCTCGAAGTAACGGTGTAACTGTGACAGGCGAATTCGAGTTTGCAACTTGGTTCATTAAAGAGCCAATCATCGGGATCACTGGCACGAACGGTAAATCGACAACTTGTAAGTTGATCGAGTTATTTATGAATGAATCAGGACTACCGGCATGGCTCGGTGGAAACTACGGCGAACCATTAGTTGAGTACCTTCGCAAAAAAGAAAAAGCGAAGGCTGTGATCGCAGAAGTTTCAAGCTTCCAGCTCGAACACGTGAGCCGATTTACACCACAAAATATCGTTTTCACAAACTTGGCTGAAAACCATCAAGATCGTTATCGTTCGATGGAAGATTACATCAACGCAAAACGCAGAATCTTTCAAAATACGAATCAAGCAACCACTAGCATTTTAAACGCCGACGACAATGCGGTTGTTGAACTTGCACGTGACCCTGCTGTTCAACGCGGAAGAATTTTCTATTTCTCTCGCAAGCCGTCTTTAGAGCCGCAGATTATGACAATCGGTGGTGCTGTATTAATCAAAGACGAAATCCGTGTACGTACAGGTCCTGAGATTGAATATTACACGATCAAAAACATGAAGATGCGAGGTCGTCACTCAATCGACAATATTATGGCTGCGTCTCTCGCAGCGCGCGAACATGGTGCAAGCCATGAAGCGATTCAAAAAGTAATCGATACTTTCTCTGGAATGCCACATCGTCTTGAGTATGTACGTAGAGTTGGTGGAGTCGAATTCTTCAATGACTCGAAAGCAACAAACGTTCACGCAGTTCTTCGTGCCCTTGATGCTTTTGAAGAGAACGTTATTCTTATCATGGGTGGTAAAGACACGAATCTATCTTACGAGCCGCTACGAGAAGCAGTTCGCAAGAAGGTGAAAACTTTGATTCTGGTTGGAGAAGCTAAAGAGCGAATCAACCGCGATCTAGGTGATTATAGTGAAACTTTCCTTATCGGAACTTTCGAAGAAGCAGTCTTGATTGCATACCAAAAGTCGCGAATTGCTGACACAGTTCTTCTGTCTCCGGGTTGCTCAAGCTTTGATATGTTTGACAGCTTCGAAGAGCGCGGAAACTACTTCAAAGACATCGTAAAACGCTTCAAATAGTGGAGCTAGTGGAGCCAGTGAGTGGATCGTCGTAAAGAGTTTCTCTCAAAATTCTGGAACCGTTACCCAGCAATTAAAGCTAAGGCACTTGATGTTTCAGGTGCCTTGTCTTTTTTGGCCTCAGAAAAACTTTCAGATACACTTCTCACAATTGGTGGCAGACTTTTCGGATCGCCCGGTGAATTTACTCTCAGTTCTGGTGGCTCGACGTGCGCTGTCCAATTTGGAAGAGATTGTCAGTGGAGCGATGCTTCTTATCCATTTGATAGCTCAGTCTTTGAGTCAGGCGACATCGTTTTGCTAGAAGCAAAAGTCGTTGGGGTCTTTGACTCAGCTGTTTTGCACGTGACCAAAGTGCAATTACTTGCGCCCGCTTTCACAAAATCGAAACATAATACTTCGTCGGATGCGGAGCGGGAGGTTCAGTGGGCTCAGTTCAAGCAGCACATTAGAACGTTTTTTATTTCTCATGGCTTCATGGAAGCACAAACTCCCACTCTCGTACCATCGCCGGGAACTGAACCGTATCTCGACGTTTTTACGACTGAACTTGTTTACGGTAAAAATCGAAAAACATTTTTTCTGCCCACCAGCCCAGAGTTTCACTTAAAGAAGTTGCTTGCTCAAGGTCACACTCGCATCTTCGAAATCAAGAACTGCTTTAGAAATGGTGAACTTGGGGAGCATCATCAGCCTGAGTTTCAAATGCTGGAGTGGTATCGGGCGTACTCAGGTCTTGATGCAATCATCGAAGACATCAGCGCAATCCTCAATCATCTTCAAAAAATCTTTCCGCAAAAGAAGATCGAGAACCTTAAAGTTGTTACGATGGCCGAGCTATTTGCTGAGCAGTGCAGTGGCTTTGAGCTTCGACCTGACACGTCTCGCGACCAACTCTTTGAACTCTGCGAACGAATGCACCTTCGGCCGATGAACGACGACACATGGGATGATCTATTCTTTAGAGTCGTGATCGAAAAAATTGAACCATCTCTTGATCGCGAAATTCCAACGATCGTAAAAAATTACCCTCGGCCTCAAGCAGCACTCGCAAGATTGTCTGAAGATGGTTGGGCCCAAAGATTTGAGCTCTATTGGCGGGGCCTTGAGATCGCGAATGCATTTGATGAACTCAACGATCCAAAACAAAATGAAGATCGTTTTAAATCTGATCAGGATAAGAGATTGAAATCAGGTCGCGAGACACATCCGCTAGACGATGAATTGGTTGAGTGTTTTTATTCGGCAATGCCGCCTGCAGGTGGAATTGCCTTGGGTGTCGAGCGACTCTTCATGGCGCTTTTCGAGATCAAAGATATCTCTCAGATCCGATCATTTCCGATTAAGTTCTGAGGTCTAAAATTCTGCTGCCGTACTCCTTCAGAAGTACTTCGTAAGCATTGTGAAAATCAGTAACAGTAAACCCCAGTTTGTACTGGCCGCCTTTGAAGCGAATGACGAAGCCGGCTTTTTGAAATGGGCGTGAAAGGTCGAACGTCCACCATGTTTTCAAATCTTGAGTTCCAAGAACATTGAGTCGTTTGAGAAGTGAGAGATCAACGACTTCGATCGATTCAACTTCTTCGTTGGCGAGATCAATGCGTGAAATTCGGGGAATAGTTAATCCGCGGAGTTCAATCTTCTCGTTGGTAATTAGCGTGTTGGAATCTCGGTAGAGGCTCATTAGCCTTTATTAATTTCTTCTTTGAGTTCTTTTCCAACTTTGAAGAATGGCAGTTTCTTCTGTTCAACTTCGATCACTTCGCCGGTGCGTGGATTGCGTCCCTTGTATGCTCCGTAAGCGCGATTTACGAAAGAACCAAAACCTCGAATTTCGATTCGATCATTTTTCATGAGCGCTTCAACCATCGAGTCGAAGATGGTGTTCACAACGGCTTCTGCTTTTACGCGTGTGATGCCGGCTTTTTCAGAAATTAAGTTGATCAAATCCGCTTTGGTCATCGAATTCATTCCTATCAAGATTCGCGTGAAACTATAGAAATTATAGACACTTAGCGGAGGTGAGGGAAAGCATCTATTCGAATATTTCGGAGTTTGGGGTGCGCTTCCGGACTTAAATCGAGAATCTGCCCGAAAAATAAGCGCAGCCGGCCAGCTGAACGGACTCAATTGCTTGAAATAACAAAGATAATCGTTGAAAAACCGGCTCGATTTCTAGTTCAACCAGAAATAGTGATCGCGAGGTATTTCTCCGCGCTCGCAGCGTGCACGCTCATCGGCTAAGCCAGATCCGAAGAACGCCTTATCGCAAGATTTCTTTTCTTGAAAATACGCGCACCAAGATCGATCAACTTCGGTTCCGAAGGCAATGAAACAAGATTTCTTTTCTATGTAGGCTTCGCAAAACGCGCGAGCTTTTCCGTTCAACGAAATAAAGCACGACTTTCCCTCTCGACAAACTTCACACTGACTTCTGAGATCGCCGTCAAAAGAAGAGAAGCAACTCGATTCACTTTTTTTGAAGTCGGTGCATTTAGAAAGGCTCGCCAAATACCCTGCATCGCCTTCGGCGTTGATAACAACTTGGACGGGAGCATGTTGCACTGGTGCAGTTTCTGATTTACTCGCAAGTTCTAGGGCTTCTTTGAAACCCTTTCGATAAGATGCAACAAGCTTGTCACGATCCTTTGATGAACAATTTTTTAATTCAGGAGTCGCGAGATCTTTTTTATTTTTCGCATCGTTAAATCCAAGGTCATAGTTGGTACTTTCAAGGCATTGTTTGTCGATTTGTTTTTCTTTTGGTGCAGCAAAAGAAAGTGAAGTGAATAGCAATGCCAATAGCGCAAAATAATTCATAGCTAATCCTTGGGTTAGAGAGCGTAATCGTCAGAGACTAGGCCGCGACGATATTCTTCGGTGACGTAGGCTATCACAGCAAGTTCAAAAATAAAAAGGTACAAGACATGCGGCTCACGAAGCGTTGGCCAATGTAGGCCGGCTGCGTGAAATGCGATTTGTGATCCCATTGTTCCAGCGACTAGCGTTCGATGCCAGAAATACGAACTCGGTATCTCTCGAAGAAGTCGATAGGCCGCAAGCAATGAGCCTAAGACAAAAATAAAAAAGAAAGTTAGGCCCACTACACCTGTTTCGGCAAGGAGCTGAAAGTACACACTTCCGTAGTCGCGATTAAACTGCTCGGTGAGTTGGCTTCCCATGCCATTTCCAAAAATCGGTGCCTCAGAAAATGCGTTGAGCTGCCGGCTTAGTTCTTCTCTCTGTGTTGCCGCAACCTTTTCTTGATTGGTCTCAATTTGGTCAATGAATCCTTGCGGAGAATCATAGGCAATTAAAATAACGGCGAAAACAAATGCGCCGACAGCTGCGAACATAGGGAGTTGGCGTCGGAACTGAAGTATTGCAAGCGTAACGACGCCAGCCGCCGCAGCCACCCACATTCCAGGTTGATAGGTCCACATGAGAGCTAAAGCAAAAAGACAAAGAAGCGGGAGCAGGCTCCAGCGCAAAATTAGAGGAGTGCGTTTTTCTGTGAATAGAAAAGCAGCTGCGGGAAAAGGAATCGACATTGCAAGGAGCGTAGGAAGTACACGAGGAGAATTAAAAAATCCTATTGCTTCGAAATAAGCGTGTTCTTTGATTGGCGCCAACTCAAGATTTCCACCTTGAATGTAGTTAACTCCGCTAAAGTGCTGAAATATACCAGTGACTGACAGCACAGTCGCTCCACCGATCATGAAGAAGTAGAGTCGATTGACCCCAGGAAAGAGATCGAGACCAAAAATAAAAAGATAGCCCAGCACTACCCAACGTAGTGCTGCGATACCGACTAAAGTGTCTGGCAGTGGAACGAGGACGATGGTTCCGATCAGCCCAGTGATAAAAAATCCAATTAAAGCGAAATCAGAACCGAACGGGAACGGACTAAACTCTTTTGTTTTACTGAAGCGGTCGGCAACAATGTACAGAAGAGTGAAGAGAGCAAAGGACCAGCTTGAAATTTCGAGGACAGCTCGGCTGGTGAAAACCGAAAAAACGAAGACCGGCAAAAGCCACATCGCCGGAGTTCCAACTATGTGTTTTAAGTAATAGAAGAAACGATCGCGTGGTCCCGAAACTTGAATGTTGCGATTCCATCGGCCGGTGACGCGTTCGTGAGCTTTAGCGCTTGGTGTAGCTAAGGGAGATTGCGAGGGCATTCTTTAACTCTTTCGGTAATATCCGGTACTTCTCAAAATAGCATAATAGGCATCGATCGTTTCGCGAACCATTTTTTCGGGATCGAAAAGTCCTGTGACTTTTTGACGAGCATTCTCGCCAATTTCAACGATCGGTAATCGCTCGTTGAAAAGATCGTGAAGGAGGATAGCTAATTCATTTACGTCAGCAGGTCGAATCAAGAATCCGTCTTTACCGTGTTCAACGATCGTTGCAATCGGACTAACTTCTGAGCCAATGATGACTTTCTTTTGCGCCATCGCCTCAAGCAAACTTGGCTCAAACCCAGTTGTACGGCTCGAAAGATTTACAAATGCGTCAGCGAGTGAAATATAGTCCGGAAGTTCGGTATTGGTGAGGGCTCCGGCAAAGATCACTTTCGATCCCAGAGCTAGATCTAAAACCTCGCGCTCGATTTCTTTGAAGCGTGGTCCGTTACCAATAATTATCATGCGTGCATTTGGTTTTTTGATGATCGCTTCAGTGAAAGCAGAAAGAAGACTTTTAATTTCTCCGACGTCAGTCATGTCAGAAATAGTCATCACCACTTTCGCAGTTTCAGGCACGCCAAGTTGCTTTCTCAGCTCATCAGATTTTTCTCGGGGAGCTAAATCGCCAATTTCAATTCCGTAAGGGACCGAATAAATGCGCGCATCTGGAAATAAATAATATCGCTCAAGTGCAATGCGCTGTTGCGGACTCGAAACAAAAACTCCGTGGGCAGTCTTAAGAAGCTGGCGATCACCCTTAAAAAATGTTCGCAAGAATTTGTAGGCGACGGCAAATGATGTTGCTAATAAACTCCCGAGGGTTTCTTGAGCCATTCCCATAATTGCAAATAGTTGCGATATTTGTGTGGCCTCAACGTCGTAAGCAATTGCCACTTTGTAGCTGTCGCTAAACGGACTAATCTTGCGCGCCGAAGTATCGACGCTATGAAGAATGTGAAATGGCTTTTGAGTATGTAACTCAACAAACTTATTTTTTACTCGGTCAGCGAATACTTCTGCGCGCCGACCTTGCTTGCCTTGGTTGAGGTAATGAACCTTGACGCCATTTTGATCGATTTCTGCTTCGCCAGAGTTAGTTTCAGAAGAAAGAACCGTTACAGTGTGACCTTTGAGTGCAAGCCCTCGTGCGATAACCCACAAAAAACCATGTTCGCTCGCTCGTCCCCAAACGGGAAACTTGCGAGTCACAAGGCAAACATTTAATTTTTCTGGGAGCGCAGCTCTGGCCATAGACAGATCGTACCGAGGAGAAATCAAGGTGGCTAGCACTACCTTCTGTTTAGTAGGTCTAAGTACAATCGGGTAAGGTGATTCGCTGGCTGATCAGTGACCTGACGATCGGCGAGTTCGAAAGCTTGTTCACGCGCCTTAGTTCGAAGTTCTTCGCTATTAAGAAATGTTAAGCACGCATTTGCGATTTCAGATGCGCTATTTCCATTTAAAGTTGCGCCCATATCAGACCAATCAAGTTCATCTACACTCACTTGGCTAGACGCCAATACCAGTGGACTCCCGACGCTTAGCGCTCGGCGCGAATGTTTCCAAAACTTGAGCTTGCTCGGATTGAGGGTGGCTAAAAGTACAACTGGTGCGCTTCTGAATAAATACATCTCGGTGTCTTCTGAAAGAGAGCCCGTCAAAAGAGTGCGCCCAGCAGCCGGATTAGATTTAAACTTGGACTGCCATTCAGACCTTTTTGAAATCGCAAGGTCACTCCATGAACCCTGGATGACGAAGCTCAAGCTATCATCTTCTTGGGCGAGAAGGGCCAAAGTTTTAAACAGTACGTTTAAGTCTGAGTGTTGATCGAGGCCACCTGGAATAAAGATGTAGCGATCAGTGTGTTCAATCACCGATGAAAGCGTCTCAGGCAAAGATTCATTTTCGAAGTTAGAAATTGCCGGTAGGGCAAGCGCTGGTATCACAGCTATTCGAGATCCCGAAACTTGCCAGTCAGCTTCTAGCTCAGCCTTTTGTGCCTGGGTTCGCACGAGGATGAGGGATGCAATGTGAAGAGTCGGGCGCAGTTTATCGAGTGATCTCTTATCGAGCTCATAAAGTGATAAGACAATTCGGGGCTTAGTTGGAAAGCTTGAGAGAGCGCTTACAAAATTTAAAGGTGACGGGCCAAAGCTCACAAGAGATTGGTGTCGAGGCTGTATGAGGTGAATTATTTCTGGCGAATCGATTGCGAGCATCGGAATCAGCTTCGCTGTCTCCCACCAGCTCCACTTTCGAAAGGGCCGTACGATTTCAATTCGCGAGTGTGGTGCTGGCCAATTGCTGTCGTCATCGGTGGTAAAAATTCGAATATCGTGGTGCTGATCGGCGAGTGACTGAATCAGCGCGCCAGAGAATAAAGAAATATCGTCGTCATTAGTAGGAAGTCGTTCCGTGAAAAACGCAATTTTTGCCACGACAACTCTTTCTTAAGACTTTAAACATTTAATCAAATACGGAAGTATTTTTCGATTTGCATCCGGAATCGAAAGTTGCGGAAGCTCATCGGGAAGCACCCATTTGAGGTCCATGTGGTGAACAGTTTTTGGTTCACCTTTCCAGAGCTTCACATCGTAGAATAAAATTATAATCGAAGTGTCGCCATAGTTATGAGTGCTCGCGTGCCTCAAGGCTCCAACTTCAGCTTCAATTCCGAGCTCTTCACTCAGTTCGCGAGCGAGTGCAACCTCAGGAGTTTCACCCTTTTCAATTTTTCCACCAGGAAATTCCCACTGACCAGCAAGTGAATGTCCAACAGGTCGTTGACCTACTAAAACTTTGTCACCTTTGCGGATGAGTCCCGTCACAACTGGAATCCAAACCGGACGCTTTAAAGCCATAAGGTATAAGTTTACAATTCGGCCGGCTTAAAGAGCAAGTCGCAGTTCCGTCACAGCTTTCTGAATAAAGCCTGGACCATGAAAAATTAAGCCACTGTAAACTTGAACGAGATCAGCGCCCAGTTCGAGTCGAGACTTTATCTCATCCGAAGAGAGAATGCCTCCAACTGAAACAATCAGCCGATCTCCTTTGCGGGCGCCAAGGTGTTTCACGGTGGTTTTTAAGCAAGCTCGTGAAAGGTCGGTGAGTGGGGCGCCTGAAACTCCACCTTCAGATGAAAATTTTGAACCAGGTTTGCGCGAAAGAGTAGTGTTCGTAAGTATCCAGCCATCAATTTTGCAATCGATCGAAACGTCCAACGTTTCTCTTAATTGTTCTTCGCTAAGGTCTGGGCTTAACTTTAAAAGCACTGGCTTATTGTAAAAAGCAGAAGTCTTAGTTACCTCGGCAAGCAAAGCGCGCAGTGTCTCCGCTGCTTGAAGATCTCGAAGGCCTTTAGTGTTTGGACTACTAATGTTCACCACAAAAACGTCGGCGACCTCGTGAAGATCAGAAATTAAAGATGTGTAATCACTCACAGCAGTGTCATTTGGCGTGTCACGATTTTTCCCGATGTTAATAAAAATCGGTGTTGCGTGAGGTTGTTTGAGCAAACGCAGTTGCTGTCGGAGGCGTTGCATGCCGCCGTTTGGAAAGCCCATTTTATTCCAAAGCGCAGAGCTTGGAATATCTCGATCAATAATTTTTCCCGGATTCGCCGCTTGCGAGCGAGGTGTTACCGTTCCAACTTCAACAAAACCAGCTCCGAGACTCCACCAGCCTTGAACGCAGTTTCCACTTTTATCTACACCACCAGCGATTCCGATTGGATTTTGAAATTCGAGCCCACGCCATGAAAGAGGTCTAAACGAAAAAATGCGCGGGCCGATTAAGCTTCCGCGCATTTTTAAATAGATCGGACTGATGTCGTGAGCGAATTGCGCTGGCAACCACAGCCACGGTTTCATTATCGAGGGTAGAGTCCACGAAGAAGCATCGCGCGCTCGAGGCGGCGAACTGCCGTTCCGAGTGCAGCTGTGCGCATATCGATATTCTTCTCAACTTTGAGATCCCAAACTTTATCAAACGCATGAGTGATGATTTGTTTCATCTTTGCGTTCACTTGTTCTTCATCCCAGAAGTAGTAAGCAAGAGATTGTACCCACTCGAAGTAAGAAACAATTACGCCACCACCGTTAGCTAAAATATCAGGAACGTTCAGAACTCCGCGCTCAGTTAATCGCGCTGCAGCTTGCTGAGTGCAAGGACCGTTTGCGCCTTCGACAACGATTTTCGCATCGATCTTCTCGACGTTTTCACTTGTGATCACACCATCAAGAGCACAGGGAGCCAAGATGTCACATTTAATTGTTAATATGTCGGCATTAGTTACTGGCTCAGCTTTTGGGTAACCTTTTAATACTTTATGCTCGTTGACGTACTGAATGACGGCAGGGATATCGAGACCATTGCGATCATAAATTCCGCCGCTCACGTCACTCACTGCAAGAATCTTTGCGCCACGTTGGTGAGCGTAAAGTGCAGCGTGCATACCTACGTTACCGAAACCCTGAATAACCATTGTTGCCTGATTCATTGCGATTTTTAATTTCTCGCAGGCTTTTTCAGCCGTGAATACAACTCCTAAACCAGTTGCGCCCATTCGGCCGAACGAGCCACCAATTTCGATTGGTTTTCCGGTTACTACACCAGGAATTGCGTGTCCGCGCTCCTGAGAATATGTATCCATCATCCATGCCATCGTTTGTGGGTCAGTACCCATGTCAGGGGCAGGGATGTCGACATCTGGACCGATCATCATGCCGATTTCAGATGTGAAACGACGAGTAAGATTTTGTTTTTCAGTCCGCGAAAGTTGAGTTGGATCGACTTTCACTCCGCCTTTACCGCCGCCGAGTGGAAGATTTAAAAGTGAACATTTAAAACTCATAAGAGTTGCGAGTGCGGCAACTTCACCAAGATCAACATTTTCGTGATAACGAATGCCGCCCTTGTATGGACCGAGAGTGTTCGAGTGCTGCACGCGATAACCAGTGAAAACTTTCACGCGATAATCGTCCATGCGAACTGGAACGCTAACGAGAAGTGCTTTACGTGGGCGCTTCAATCGCTCAAGAACGTTCGGGTCACAATTAACGATGTTGGCGGCTTCTTCTAGACTTTTAACCGTGTTACGAAATAACTCATTTTCGTTGAATTCCATTACCTAATTCCTTCGAGATCAGCTGTTCATTGGCTTGTTTGAAAGTGGATCAATTAAAGCGCTCGGCATCTGCGTTTGCAAGTTCAAACCCACTGCCAAATTTGAGGTTCGGCATTGCCGTTAACTCGCATTGACTCGACTGGTCGGGTGCCTTCAGAGCAGGACCTCTTGCGTTAGCATCCCGTTGTGAATTACAAACTTTAGTAGCGACTTAAAAAAAGGAAGCTTGATGAGCCCATCTGTTTTGCACCATGCGCCTTACGTCTTAGAGAATGCTCATAAACTCAAAGGACATAAAGTTCTGATCGTTGGCGACATCGGTCTCGACGAGTATATTTGGGGTCATGCAAAGCGAATCAGTCCCGAGGCTCCGGTTCCAGTCGTAGAAGTTGAAAAAGAGGAAATGCGCCTTGGATTGGCAGCCAACGTTGCTCAAAACGTTTCGAGTCTTGGTGGTGTTCCGTATTTGATTTCTGTCGTCGGCCAAGACTCTGCATCCGACCAGCTTCGGTCGCTTTTAAAAGCTGCAGGCGTTTCGCCTGACTCGCTTGTTGTAGATAAACAACGCCCTACGACCCGAAAAGCACGCGTCATAGTTCAGAACCATCACATCGTGAGAGTTGATTACGAACATCGACAGTTCGTCAGCGCAGCAGTAGAGGCCGAAGTAATTTCGCGAGCAAAAGCGTTAATGCCTTCGGTTTCGGCAGTGATTTTACAAGATTACGCTAAGGGAGTGGTGAGCGAATCACTTGCGCAAGCCATCATTAAGCTTGCAAAAGAGCATGGCAAAAAAGTTTTAGCCGATCCGAATCGCACAACACCGATTAAGTATTATCGGGGAGTTGATATCATGACTCCGAACTTCGATGAATCGGTAGTACTCACCGGCGAAGCTGTCGATGATCACCGACCTGATTCAGATCTTGTTAGCCGAATTGGCCAAAAGCTCATGGACGCTGTTCAATCAAAAACGATGGTGATCACTCGCGGAAAAGAAGGAATGCGGTTGTTTGAAAATGGTGAAGTCCATGACTTACCAACTTATGCACGTGCTGTTTCTGATGTGACTGGCGCCGGCGACACGGTCATCGCTGCATTAGCACTTGCATGGGGTTCGGGCTTCACGCTCGAGCGAGCTTGCGCACTTTCTAATTTCGCTGCAGGAGTTGTTGTCGGAAAAGTCGGTTGTGTGCCTTGTACAACTGAAGAGCTAATCAATTATATCCGCGAGCATCAAGTTTGAGTGCCGACTCACGATCAGGCTTGATTACCAAATTTTCAATGGCGCCGATCGGACTGTTTGACTCCGGAATTGGCGGACTTACCGTTTTGAAATCGGTTCGCGAGAGACTTCCTCACGAAAATTTTATTTATCTTGGTGATACAGCGAGACTTCCTTACGGGAGCAAGTCGCCTGAAACCATCATGCGATACCTTAATCAGAATATTAATTTTCTCGTCGATCGGGGAGTGAAGTCGGTTGTCGTTGCCTGCAACTCGGCTTCGAGTGTTTTAGTCGGGCGTACTGATTTAAAATTTGCGGTACCGGTCTATAATGTGATCGAGCCGGGTGCGCAAGTGGCAGTGGATGCTTCTAGGACCAAACGAATCGGAGTTCTCGGAACTCGCGCGACCATCGCGGGAGGCGCTTACGTGCAGGCCATCAAAAAAATTTCACCTGACGCTGAAGTGATTTCCCAAGCTTGCCCGCTCCTGGTTCCGTTGGTGGAAGAGGGTTGGGATACTGATCCAATCACAAACCTAATCGTACATCGATACGTTCAGCCACTCGTTGCAAAACAAGTTGATACTTTGATTCTTGGCTGCACTCACTATCCATTTTTACGTGAAGCAATTAGAAAAGTTGCGGGTCCGAATATTGAGCTCGTTGATTCGGCGCAAGCAATAGCGAAAATGTTAGAAGCTGGCTCTGAAAACAAAAAAGCCCAACCTGATGGACAGATTGAGCTTCTTGTTACGGACTCTTCGCCAAGTTTTCAGGAAGTTGCTTCAAGGCTGATGTCGCCTTACAAACTTCCCCCTATCCAACAGATCGATCTTTAGTATCGGTTGGTGGGGTGTTGGAAGCCGCCACAGGCTGAGTAATTCACTTTCCAGGCTACACTGTCTTTCGAAAGTATAGAGAGACAGCTAGTTTCACTTTCAAGTCCATTAGTCGTCTTTACTTTTGTGTTTGTAATTACGAAAAGCGCACTTGGCACTTTGCCAACTGAAGCAGTTTTGTAAACGATCATTGGAGAATTCTCGATCGTTGCTGCAAGAGTATATTCACCCTTCTTCCAGCTCATTTTATCAACGGCACTAGCAAGTGAAGCGAAGACCTTGTTTTTGAGTGGCTCAGAAAGAAGAGGCTTTTCGGCCTGTGCCTTTTCGATTCCTGCGAACATTCTTCGGCCCGTGATGGTTCGATACCCTTCGGCCTCTGTCTCATCGCCACCTTCGTTACGATACCAATCTTGGGTGATTTCCAATGTTGCTCGGCCATCAGATTGTTTAAGTACAGTGATGTCTCCGTTCGATTCTGTGCAGCCTGGGTCGTCACATTCGTCAGAGTAATAACTCGACAAATTTCCCTGAGCATCGGCCTTTAGCTCTGCCTCGATTGAAAGCTGATAGTCGTCAACTTCAAATTGTATTTGGTATTGATAGACAGGTGGATTTAGAAGATCACCTTCGGTGACCATGACCTTCTTGATAATAGCAACTGAGTCTTTACGATTAATTTTGTAGACGCCAGTTAACTCGTCTTGAATTTCAACTTCGCCAAGCTGGGCATTCGCTGACGAAAAGCCCAAAACTAAAGTAAGCGCGAGAAGTGATCTCATATTTCCTCCGAGGATTTGGAAGGGAATATACACTTGTTCTCTCTAAATCAGAGAGCGCTAAACAATTTCCTAACAACGTGAGGAAAATTATTCATGGCTTAGACAACTTTGCGCTGGTTAGTTAGTTGGGGGATCGGGTCCGCTGGGGCCGCTGCCTGGAAAGCTCTACACGCGGACATTGCCCTATAGTCTCCGACCTTCGCTAGAATCAGGCTTCGCAGGATTGCTTCTATTGGGCAGCCGAAGATTTGTTTGAATGGTGAGTGATGATTGCTCCTCTTGAAATGGAATATTTGTGCGCTTGCTCGGCGCAGTTTGTCTGAAATAACAGTTCAAAGAAAAAATATATTTACCTCGTTGGTCTTTGTATTGACCAGTTTGATTGAGGGAGAAAGTTTTTTGCAAACAAACAAACAAACAAACAAACAAACAAACAACGCTTGAGAAATAATTTTGTTGTGCGAGGCATTTGTCATTGAGTGTTTCTCCTCGAGAAATTATATTGCCCCTTGATGAAAGCAGCTCAGCAATCTCTTTTTGATCAACTTGAGACAAAGGCGCAAAAACGCGAGCATGCTAAGCGAGTCGCGCACGGTGGTGCGAGTTCAAAGGGCAAAAGAAAGCTTCGAAGACCGCTCGCAACGAAGAAGTGGATTCATCTGATCATGAAGTCAGATAAAGCATTCGGTCGGTTGTCGATGCTCAACAGTAAAAACAGCAAGTTCATCGACAAAATCGTGGTTGAGAAAGCACGGAAGTTTAAAGTTGAGCTCAAAGACTTTGTGAATATGGGGAATCACATTCACTTTGAAATTAGAGCTCGGCGGCGCGAGGACTTTCAGAACTTTTTGCGATCAATCAGCAGTTTGATAGCGCGATTTGTGACTGGTGCGAGGAAGGGCAAAGCATTCGGAAGGTTCTGGCAAGCACTCGCTTTCACGCGCGTAATCCAAACTGGGATCGAGCTAATGGGACTTGAGGGTTATTTCATCGGGAACACAATCGAAAAGCGTCATGGCCGCGAAGCTCGGGAGGTCTACTTGCGAGCGTTTAATCGATGGCTAAATCGCTTTAAGGCCGCGAAAACCTTTCACTGACCCAGAAAACTTCGGGTTTTAAAGTCGCGATAGGCTTTGGCTTATTAAGTCTGTTTCATTCTCGCAAGCTCCACCTGGCAGCCTCGTTGAGGCCGTCCCCTCTATCCTATTTTCAGGGTTCTTCGTAAAACTCCCGAATTCAATGAACCCAGTGGAAAATCAAACTCTTAAGTGGTACCTCTTTACCCCTATGGAAAATTTGAATACCCAGAATTCGTTAGACAATTCTGTGGGAGCACAAGACCTAAGCGGCGCCAATCATCAGGCAGCTCAGGCAGCGACCCACGCCCCATCAGCCCACAGCCAACCTGTGTTCTCAGCTTACGGAGACGTAAACTCTGCGATCAAGTCGGAGCAAGAATCTACTTCAGAAGAAAAGACGAAGACGCAAAACTTCTATGACTTGAGTCTACCTGAAATTGAATCGTATTTAGTTGGACTCGGAAAACAAAAGTTCCGCGCGCAACAGGTTTTCAAATGGGTTTATGAAAAACGAGTTACTGATTACGATCAGATGACGAACATTTCGCAATCGTTTCGCGAAGAATTACCTGCGCTCTTTCATTTTGAGCTACCAAAATTAGTTCAAGAATTAAAATCAGTCGATGGCACTCGCAAATATCTTTTCGAAGTTAATATCGACGGCAAAAAGAACACGATAGAAACAGTTTTGATTCCTAGCCGAGGTACAAAGGGTGAGCGACTTACACTTTGTGTATCGAGCGAAGTTGGTTGCAACATGGCTTGCAAATTCTGTTTCACTGGAAAGCAAAAGCTTAAGCGAAGACTGACGACAGCTGAAATTGTTGGGCAGTTTCTGTTTGCAAATGACTCACTTCAAAAAGAGGGCTTAAGAGTAACGAACATAGTGTTCATGGGGATGGGTGAGCCACTTGATAACCCCGACAATGTGTTCCGCGCGATTGAAATTATCAAAAGTGATTTCGGTATCAACATGTCAAAACGAAAAATCACAGTATCAACTTCGGGTCTCGTGCCTTTAATCCCACTTATCACTCAGTCAGGTACTCGCCTTGCTGTTTCTTTGAATGCGCCCAATGACGAAATCAGAGACTTTGTGATGCCTGTAAACAAGCGTTGGCCAATTGCTGAGCTCCTCGAGGCTTGTCGCAAGCATGCTGATGAGACGGGCGATCGAATTACGTTTGAATACGTTTTGCTTAAAGGTGTAACTGATCGCATCGAACAAGCTAAAGAGCTCTACAACTTAACTAAATCGGTGCCGTGCAAAATCAATTTGATCGCATTTAACGAACACCCAGGGTCAGATTTCACTCGGCCTGAAGATTCAAGCGTTCGTAAATTCCAAAATGAACTGATGCGCCTCGGTGCCCATGTTCTTCTTCGCAAAACTATGGGACGAGATATCTTTGCAGCTTGCGGTCAACTCACTTCGGTTTACGAAGGCCGACCCGAACGCATGGCTCTGACTTAGACTCGAACTTATACTTATACTTATACTTTAACTTTTAACTTGGACTTTAAACTCTTAACTTTAAACTGGTGACGCTGTGTCTGAAATTTTAGTAGTTGGTAGCCTTGCATACGATACAATCTCAACTCCAAACGGTCGGGTTGATCGCACTCTTGGTGGATCAGCAAATTATTTCTCAGTAGCAGCTGCGCTTTATTCGAAAGTTCGCGTTGTCGGAGTAGTTGGTGAAGACTATGACGCTAACGATTTTGAACTTCTGACTAGCCGGGGCGTTGATACGAGTGGCCTTCAGAAACAAAAGGGTAAGACTTTTCACTGGGAAGGCAAATACCAGGGCGACATGAACGAGGCGATCACACTTGCAACTGACCTTAATGTTTTCGAACATTTTAATCCTGAATTGCCAGCGAGCTACAAAGATTCAAGTTACGTTTTCTTAGCGAACATCCATCCAGAACTTCAGCTTCGAGTCTTAGAGCAAATCGAAAAGCCAAAGATTGTCGGCTCAGACACAATGAACTTCTGGATCCAGTCGGCATTGCCTTCGCTCAAGAAAGTTCTCGGCAAGGTCGATGTAGTTTTGATTAATGAAGGCGAAGCGAAGATGTTGAGTGGCAAATCAAACGCCATCTCTGCAGCTGAAACTATTCTTGAAATGGGACCAAAAGCTGTCGTGATCAAGCGTGGAGAATATGGCTTCGTGATGTATTCAAAAGAAGGCTACTTCATCTTGCCTGCATTCCCGATTGCAAATGTTGTTGATCCGACTGGCGCTGGCGATACTTTTGCCGGTGCATTCTTTGGTTATCTCGCAAAAGGCGAGTCTGATTTGAGCCTGAAAAATCTCAAAGAGGCTTGTGTTCATGGTTGTTTGATGGCGAGTTTCACAGTCCAAGGATTCGGTCTTGATTCACTTCGTAAGCTTGAGTGGGCTGACGTTCAACAGCGTTTCCACGACTACGGTCGAGTGATCTCTTTCGCATAAGTCGTCTCAAAACGAGAATCTACCCTTCAGTCGCTAAACTTTGGGCCAGTTTGCCTAGCAAGGTAACTGATTCGCATGAGTCGCTTTTCAGAAAATTCACCCGTTTTCCGAATAGTTAAGTAAGACTCATGAGCAAGAAAAAGAAAGACTTAGCAGCACAACGACTTATCGATGATCTTTTGGATGACGCAAATCCGAAAGTGTCTGACGTTACGTTTGGTGCTTCCGCTGAAAAATCAAAAAGTATTGTCCTTGAGCTTGAAGACTTCAGAAGCAAATCAAAACTTCCGCCGCTACCTGAGATCACAAAAGAGTCGCCACAAGAAATGGCCCGCAATCTAGCTGACGAACTTGAGAAAACTCTTAACGCTGTCATGCCTATAGAGGATTCTTTTTCGCCAGAAGATCGCACGATGAAGATTCCGAAACCGAGAATTGAAGACGAAACTCATAAGGCTCGTGTTGATAGCCGAACGGCGACAGAAATTCGACTCAGCTCGATGACTAACGGAAATTCGAAGCAGTTCTCAGCGCCAGCGATTCCTGGAATGGCAGCAGGTTCTGCAGATGCGTCTCTTCGCCAGTCCGAAAGTCTTCGCATCGCTCAGAATCGAATTCTCGATCTCGAAAATGAATTAGAAAGAATTCGCCGTGAGAATGAGCAGCTCGCTGCAGCAGGCGAGACTTTGCGCCGCAGAGCTGATGATCTAGCAAGTAAATCTGAAAATTTAGATTCATCTTTACGTGATAAAGAAAAGATCTATGAAGAAGAGCGAAAGCTTCTGAGATCTCACCTGCACGGCAAGGACCGTGAGTTGAGTGATCAAAAGCAAAAGCTAGATGAGCTCGAACAAAGATTAGAATCGAATTTCAAAAAGATTAGAGTGCGAGAACGCGACCTTGAGCATAGACTTGAAATTGCTAAGGTTGAACACGCTAGCTTGCTCAGTTCAAAAGATAAAATGATCTTAGATCTCAAGCGACAAGTGGATCAACTTACGAACGAAGCAGATTACAGCAAGGCGAAAAGTCACGAGATGTACAACCAGTTTAAAGACAAACAAGATACAGTACGTCGAGTTGTCCGCGCACTTCGCATTGCACTTTCTATTCTCGAAGGTGAAGACGATTCATCGGCTCCGCAAAAAAGACCAGTTGAGTAATCATGGCAAAGATTAAGCTCGTCATCAGTGATTTACATCTTGGGGTGGGTCGTACGCTTAATGGCAACACCAATCCATTAGAAGAATTTTACTTCGGCGAAAAGCTTGTTGAATTCCTCCATTACTATTGCTCTGGCGAATATCGCGACTACGAGGTTGAACTTGTTATCAACGGTGACTTCCTTAACTTCTTGCAAGTTGATTACCGGGGGCATCATTTAACTGTAATTACTGAGTCAGTCTCACTCGAAAAATTAAAATTTATAGTAGCTGGTCACCCAGAGGTCTTCAGAGCTCTTCGCGACTTCGCTAATATGGAAGGTCGAGTGATTAGCTATGTGGTCGGCAACCATGACCAGTGCATGCTCTGGCCAGGCACTCGTGCATTCTTGAACGAAACTCTGCAGACGAACGTAAAATATAAAAATATCGTTTACTACTTCGATGGTGTTCACATTGAGCATGGACACATGCATGAGGCCGCGAACCGTTTAGATCCAAGGAAGTTTTTTTTAAAAAAGAACTTGCCTGAACCAATTTTGAATTTACCTTTCGGATCTCACTTTTTTGTCGATTTCGTTTTGAAAATTAAAAGTTACAACCCGCATGTTGATAAGATCAGACCTTTTGATCGAATGGTTCGATGGGCTTTTTTCAACGAGACTGCTTTTACACTTAGAACTCTCGCGGCTCTGGCAAAATACCTTTTAAAAATGACTCTCATCAAAGATCCTCGAAGACAGTTCGGTTTAAAAAGAATCATCAAAGTCTTGGCTGAAAGTGCGGTCTTTCCGGATCTAAATGACTCAGCACGACGCATCTTAAATGATGAAAGAGTGAACATCGTGATCTTCGGACACACTCACGTCTATCAATATCGTCAATTTGCTAAAGACAAAGAGTATTTTAACACGGGAACGTGGACAGAAATCACATCTTTGGATATTGCTTCATTGGGAAAGATAACGAAGCTGACTTACGTCATTCTGGAGTACCCAGAAGACGGCAGTAGACCTCGCGGCCGACTTAAAGAGTGGCGTGGCTACCACCGGATCGAAGAAGACGTAGCCGTTTCTTAGTCGTCGTCGTAGTCTTTCCTACGGGAGACTTTGATGTGGCAGCTGACTCACCAAACTAAAAAATCTGAATCAGCGTTTCTTGAGAAGGCTCATGCCGGTATCAAGGCGTTAAAGTCTCGCACTGACTTGGGGTTTTTGCAGCTCACAGAGCGTGAAGAGCTTTGGACAGCATCAGAAAATCGCGCACGTGAAATCCGCCGCAACTCCCTGAAGTTAGTAGTCTTGGGAATGGGTGGCAGTTCACTTGGCGGCCGTGCCATCTGCCAATCGCTCGAGAATTTTTCTTTAACTCATGAAGTGATCTTCATTGATAATGTTGATTCCGATCGATTTTGGAAGCGACTCAAAACAGAAAAAGATTTTACTTCTTATCACTGGGTGATCATTTCAAAAAGTGGCAACACAATCGAAACTCTCACCATGGCAGAGTTCATCGATCAACACTTGCGACTCGGCGGCCATAAAAGACTGGCTACACAATGCACAGTAGTTTCTGAACCAGAAGACAATCCGCTTACGCGTTGGGCGAAAAAGGAAAATGTTCCGACGCTCGAAATTCCAAAAGATGTCGGAGGAAGATTTTCAGTTTTAAGCCCTGTCGGTCTTTTGCCGGCTGCGTTTTATCATGTCGACCTCGAGCAGTTGCGTGAAGGTGCTCGCTGGGCTCTCAAGCAAGACGGATTGGTTGCGGAATTAGCAGCTCAAACACTGCAGAGCTGGAAACGCGACGAATGGGTCACACAGTTTTGGGCTTATAGCGACGGACTAAAAGAGTTTGGTCTTTGGATCCAGCAAATTTGGGCAGAGTCTCTCGCGAAGGCAAAAGATCGCAGTGGTGCGAAAGCGGCTGAGGCAAGTACTCCGGTTGCGGCAGTGGGATCTTCAGATCAGCACTCGATTCTTCAGCAAGTGATGGAAGGAAGACGAGATAAATTCTTGTGGTTCCTCAGAATCGAAGCTGCTGAATCCTCTGGACCTAAACTTGAACGCAATCTTTTCGATTGTCAGAACTTGATGCTCAATAAAAATATGGGCGATCTGTTCGGTGCAATGGCAACGGGTACTCGCGACGCACTTGCTGAAAATTCTGTTCATTCCTTAACATTGCAGACCAAAGTATTAGACGCCCATGCGATCGGCTCGTTGTTTATGTTATTTGAGCTCGTAGTTGGCACTTTAGGCGAAACTATGAACATTGATGCATTCAATCAGCCTGGTGTTGAGCAAGGAAAAGTCATTGCTCGAAAGATTTTGAGCCAATAGTTTCGCGGCTCTCCTAGCCTTGTATGCCCACCATACTAACCTCTATACTTATGCGATATGAATAAGCGTGACGACGACGACAGTGTATCAGAAGAGAAAACTAGCGTCGTTCATGGAGACACTTTTAAAGTTCGCATGGAGAAAGCTGGTAAAGCTCCTCCTTGTCTCGTCATGCTTGAAGGCCCTGCAGGTTATGTCGGTAAGCAATGGCCAATTGATGCAACTGATTTGATTATTGGTCGTTCGATGTCGTCGCAGATTTTTATCGATGATCGAAGCGTCAGTAAGTCTCACGCTAAAATTTCAATCTCAGGTGCAGAAGTTTATCTTGTCGATCTTGAATCGACCAACAAAACAGTGGTGAATGATGACGCTGTTCCACCGCTAGTTCCTGTAAAACTAGGGAACAACGACCAGATTAAAACTGGGAACGTGCTGTTTAAGTTTCTAGAAGGTGGAAGTATTGAGGCTGTCGCTATTGAGCAGCTTCAAAACAAATCAGAGAAAGATCCTCTGACTGGCATCTTTAATAAAGGTGCACTGAACCAAAAAGGTGCTGAGAGCTTCAAGCGTGCAAAGCTTCTCAAAGTTCCGATGAGCATTGCTGTCTTCGACATAGATCATTTCAAAAAGATCAACGATACCTATATGCACACTGCAGGCGATTACGTTTTAAAGGAAATCGCATCAGTCGTACAAAATAAGTTAATTCGAGCTGATGACTTGCTTGCCCGTTACGGCGGAGAAGAATTCGTGGTGCTGTTGTTTGGAAGTACGATCGACCAAGCGATGGAAATCGGTGAGCGTCTTCGCGCTACGATTGAGTCCCACAAGTTCATGTTCGAAGGACAGCAGTTTAAAATTACGATCTCAGTTGGTGTAGCGACCAAAGAGCCTCAGATGGCGATGTGGGAAGAACTTTTCGTTAAGGCCGACACGGCTTTATATCAATCAAAAGCAAACGGCCGTAATCGGGTCACCAGCTCCAAAGACATCTAATAAAGGCATGACGGCAAGAAGCCAAGACGGTTAGAGGCATGAAGGCGGAAAGCCTGAAGGGCGATTAACCTTTGCATCTTCATGCCATCAACCTTCTTGCCTTCTTCACTTCATGCCATTGCGTAGCCTGGTCCTGTAAAAACGTTGTCCAGAGCGCATTCCACGCTCTCGCTGTGCGTGCATCTTATAGCTTCCTAAGCGTGAAAATTATACGAATTTGGCATCGTTGTTGAAGCATAGAACATCAACAGAGTTCGATAACTCTGCGGAAGCGACTAAGAGGGGGAAGCAGGCTTTTTGAGAGTGGTGACAGAAAAGACAGTGTGAAAAAGTTCTACCGGACCTAGTCACCAAACGCACCACTCCTAAAAAAGTTCTGACCTCCAAAAAAAAGTTTAGCTTCGATTAACCTAACAGGCCTTAGGGCTAGTCTAAAGGGTGGGTTGCACGATGAAAGCTGATAGCGATTTAGTGCAAGAGGTGAAACTGGGAAACAAGAATTCGTTCTCGACACTCATGGAGCGCCACCAAAGAGGATTGCTTCGGTTGAGCATGCGATTTACTCGCGAGCACAGCCAGGCAGAAGACATCGTGCAAGAGAGCTTCATCAAGGCATATCAGAAGATCGACATGTTTGAAGGTCGTTCTTCTTTTAAAAGCTGGCTTTACCAGATTGCCGTGAACACAGCGAGAAATCGATTGCGTGCACGACGAGACGATACAGTTAGCCTTGATGAGTTGAGTTTAGGAACTGCTCCAGGAGCGGAGCTAGAGCTTGTCCAAACAGATGTTCGAAAACTTATTCGTGCAGAAGTAGAGCTCTTACCTGAGCGTCAGAAGATGGCTTTGAAACTTCGAATCTTCGAAGATTTAAGTTTCAAGGAAATTGCCGAGATTATGGCTTGTCCATACGACACGGCAAAAGCCAACTACCGACACGCTCTTATGAAATTAAAAAGTAACCTTGAGAAGCTTCACGCTCTTAAGGACTTGAGTGACTTTCAAAATATTTTTAATGAGATCAGAAAGATCTCTACGGAGGCAGAACAATGAAAACGAATAGTAGTTTAACCGCACTAAGTTCTTTGTTAGCTAAAGCATTGAAGCTGATTACCAAAACGAAAGAGGCCGCGCCCGCCAAGGCTGCAGAGAGTGCAGCCGCGCGATGAGTTCAAATCACGAATTCGAATCAGATCAGTGGTGGATAGATTTCATGGAAGGTGAGTGCGAGCCAGGACTCCAGGATGGACTCGAACTTCTACTTCGCCGCTCCGACAAAGAGCAAAAGAAACTGGCGAAATACGAAGGGCTTCGCAACTTGATCAAAGAAGCTGACGATGTTTATTTACCAGAGAATGGTAATTACTACGCTGAGCAAAGACGAAACGTTATGAAGGCGATCATGCAATCAGAGCGCCAGTCAGCTCACCCTAGAAACGTTGAAGGATTAACTGTAAACATCGCAGCAGTCCCACTGATGCTGATCCTCAAATCGAATAACTAAATGGAGGTTGTCGTAATCCAAATATATTTCTCCTCAGGGTACGCCCATCCATGGGCTCGGCTGCACTAGGAAAGCCTTCGTGGCGTGCAGAGACCCGTCGGAGCAATACATTTGCATTACGACAACCCACCAACTAATCTTTCGACATGATTCCTGAGTTAGCTGTCGCCTACGTAGCGGGTCTCGTTCCATCTTCTGCCTTAACAGGTCTTCACCTGTTTTTATTTCGCCGAAAAATTAAATCAAAAGAGATGAGCTACCTGCAGTCCAATTTGCAGAAGGTGAATTTGTTTTGGAGCGAATCAAACGGCGAGCTTAGTACCCTCGAGCAGGGAACTCCTGCACTCTCTGAACGGAAGTATTTTCGCAATGTCATCATCTTTGGAATAGTATTCTTTTTCTTAAGCTGGATTGGATTCTTTGTTCAGCTGCTGATCATGATCTCGCTTCGGTATTTGGCGATGCCGAGAGTTGAGCGAGCTCTTTTCTCATCAAAATTAGCCGCAGAAGAATTAAACGAAGCCGACGTGCGTACTGAGCTTCAGCTCCTTCGCGGCACCGTCATGAACGCCACCATCCCATAACGCACCATTGCTACACTCTGGTAGCAGCTACCTTTTGAAGGCTTGTTCTGGGTTTGGGACGTCTTCAAGAGTTCGACAGTAGTCGATGAACTTTGTGAAGTCGCGGCCGAGCTTGGTGAAGACGGCATCGAAGTCTGCAAGGTCTTGCATGTAGAGTTTGTATTGGAGCAAGTAGGCATTATTGAGTGTGCGAGCTTCGAAATCTTTTTGAATGTTAGTTCTGAGATTAGGTTTAACATTTTTGAAGTAACGATCTTGGATTTCTTTGAAGCGCGCTGTTCGCTCATCTTCAGATATCGATTTTCCTGCCCGTTCTAGATACCACTTTTCGAGTGCGTCAAGCTCGGCAGAAATGAATGTCGAAAATATCTTTTCGTCTCCATTTTCCATCGAGATCGTTTTCAATGTCGAAGAAGCTTCGCCTTCGCGCGCAAGATAAAATCGTTCAGTACCAATGTTTCCGACAAAGGCGGCGAGCCGCTCGTTAAAGTCAGCTTCCGACTTGAAATACAAAGTCGCATGAACGTTTTCGTGGATAATCGTGTTTACCAGGTCATGATCCTTGTAGCGAAGCATGCTCGAGAGAACCGGGTCGTTGAACCAGCCAAGCGTGCTGTACGCTGAGACACCTCGCACGTGAACATCGAGGCCCTTTGCACGAAGCTCAGCGGCCTCTTCCTCAGCGCGTTCCTTAGTGGGAAATCCTTTGTATGGCAGTTCGCCTACCATCGGGAATTTCCAAAGATAGTGCTTCAGCTCATTTTTCGGAGAAGCACTCACGACGTAAGATACAAACGGCCGATTTAACTTAACGTAAGAAGTGTAGTTCTTATTTTTCTTTAAACCCAAAGACGTCTGTGAATATTCCTTCGCTTCAATTGCAATTCTTAGTTTCCGCTTATCTTCATCAGAGACACTCGGATCTTTTAGAACTTCGTCGATCGGCTTGCGAGCTAACAGAATTTCAACTTGTGAAGACGCAGAAGTGACGAGATATCCGATCTGACAACCGGTCAAAAGAAAAGACGCGGTCGTTAGAAGGAGGAGGCTTCGCAGCTTTAAAAGAGCCACGAGATGCCTGCGCGGCCGGCATAATCAATTTTTGAATTACGATTTTCTTTACCAATCGGTTGCGAACTCCAGCCATCAACTCCGAATTTTAAAGAAAGTGTTTGAGTGATCGCAATGCGAAATCCAACTCCAGCGCTCGGAACAAACCCAGTTTCTTCTTGATAGGTTCGATTGGGAAAGCCACCAGCGATAACTTCGGTGATTTCTTTTTTAATCAAATAACCTGCTCCGGCTTTTAAGTAGGGGCGAAGGACTGCGCCTTTTTCTCCGAACGTGTAAACGAAATCAAGTGAAGCCATGGTCGCAGAACTGACAAGCTCCTTTGTTGCGCCACTTGCAGCAGCGCCGACAACGGTTCGTCCATAGCCTTCTGTGTAACTCAGCTCGATTGCCGACATTTCATCAAAGAGGTAAGAAATTGATCCTGTTATTGAATAGCTCTCACTGAAAATATCCGCGCCCACGTTTTGTTTGCGATAAGTTCCTGATGCGCCAACTTCAACAAAGCCGGCATGTGCCACTGATGAAGTAATGAAAGTAAAAAGAAGCGAAAATAGAGTGAGTTTCATTCCCTAATTTTATCAAAACCGAGGGAGGAAATAGGTCTAGAAGAGGGCCAGTTATTCGGCGTCGGCGAATTGGCTTGGGCCGATCTCGACTGTAATGCCGTAGTTTAAGTGAATGTATCCATCACTCTGAATCATGTCGGCGGGAGGGTGCGGGATCTGCTTAGCGCGGCGGAAAGCCTGAGCAAGGGCCAAATCAACTCCCTTAACTCCGCTACTTTCGCGAAGAATTGATTTTTCGTAGGTTCCATCTGGTCGCAAAAGAATTTCGTAACGAGCGTTGAACTCTTTGGTGCCAAAAATTCGATGGGTATTTTGGTAAGTGTAAATGGCAGCGCGGACAAAATTTTCCCAGTGCGGATAAATTCGCTCATCGGTGCGCTGATAGAATCCAAAATAAACAAATCGATCGGTGTTGAGTGCTGTGATTTTTCCGATTTTGATATCGGGCGCCGCATAGGCAAAAGTTGATTTTCCTTGATCAAGAGCAGCGCCAGAAATTCTTGGCAACGCTAAAGGCTTGAGCTCAGCTCCCTTTTCGTTTTTCTCTCCGAGTGCCACTTCACCGTGCTCAAAACTTTTAATCGCAGCAATGCCAAATTTTTTCGGCTCAGAATTATTGCCGACAACTGACTGAGTTTTTTGCGCGCGTTCTTCGCGATTTGCATTCTGACCTGTATCAGCTGCGCGAGTTTGCTCAAGAACAGTGACGTCTTCATCAGAGATAAATTGTTTTTTGACGTCTTTTTTTATTTTGAATTTTTCAGGAATTTGAACTTTTCCTGCAAATATCTGAGCTTCGCGCTCATCTTGAGTTTTCTTTTTGGGTTCAGTTTCGATTAACTCGACTATTGAGGTCTTGCTTACGCGGGCCGGAGAAAAATACGGAACAATAACAGTGGCAACGGTGCCGCCGAAAATATGCAGACTTAAGCTAAGGAAGAGAAAGCCCCAGATCCTGTTCACGAGGAGAAGTATAGGCAGCCGCTTTTGCCATTGTCTATCTATTGGACTGGTATTGGGTCGGGCTATGTAATTTCGAGATAATAAGCGATTTAATGCAGCTAGCAGACCCCGTAAAAGTGACTCAAGTTAGGACGGGTGCCCTCCGATAAGTTGTATGTCCCGGGGGGGAATGAATGAATAAATCTAATAATGTCATCGACTTAAAGTCACGTCTTCAAGCCAAAGCAGGAACTGAGAGCAAAAAAAACAAAAACTCTGCATCGGCTCCAGTAGTTGACATGACAGAACGTCGAAACGAGATCCTCTCAAGCGAACGCCGCACAGTACGCCGAACGATTTTGTCGGAGTTTGTCGGAGCTTGTATTGTGGTTCCGCAAAAAGGACTACAAAAAGTAGCTCTTTACGATATTTCTGAAAATGGTCTCGCGTTCGATATGGATCCTGAACTCGGAAAATTCGTAAATGGCGAAGAAGTTGCGATGCGAGTTTATTTAAATCATCAGACTTACTTCCCCTTCATTTTAAAAGTTGCAAACGTTCGTTTCATTAATGACGAGGGCGTTCATCGCCACGGCGCAAATTTTATTAAGGGAACAGTGAACGACGAAGCTCTTCACCATTTCGTAAAGTTCATTGAGACGGTGAGCGCAAGTCTCCATACTGACCACGGCGATGTGATGGTCTCAAATTTACGAAAGTAAATTCAAAGGCAAGATGGCAAGAAGCCATGACGGTCGAAGGTAAGAAGACATGACGGGCAAAGGTTAAAAAGGCGGCAGAAATGCTGCCTTTTTCAATTCGCCTTTACCCTTAACCTTCATGCCTCCCGCCTTCTTGGCTTCATGCCTACTTGCCTCCATGCCTTTATGTGTTTTTCCTTGTTCTTTTCGCCAGCTTAGACTGCAATAGAAGCAGCTC
Organism: uncultured Bdellovibrionales bacterium; assembly: GCA_964543475.1. GTDB lineage: Bacteria > Bdellovibrionota > Bdellovibrionia > Bdellovibrionales > JAMPXM01 > JAYSYM01. Next base: position 81,829 of record CAZIYJ010000008.1, read on the forward strand.
TTCGTTGAGCAAGGAGGCCTGAGTTGCCAAACAGCCGACACGTGGTCATTGACACAAACGTAATCCTTTTCGATGCCCAAGCAATTTTCAAATTTCGAGATGCCGATGTTTATATTCCTATTTCGGTTATTGAAGAGATTGATAATTTTAAACGTGATCTTGGTGAAAACGGGCGAAACGCTCGTCACTTCTCTCGACAAATTGACGTGCTCAGAGCCAAGGGACCTCTCGCAAAGGGTGTAAAGACCGACAACTCTGAGTCGCGAATCTTCGTGACGATCGACATGATGGTCGACGGAATGCCAAAAGAACTCAACGCTGACAAAGCTGATAACCGGATTTTAGGAACTGCACTTTACCTTCAAAAGGCAGGCAAGACTGTCGAGCTCATTACGAAAGATATTAATCTTCGAATCAAAGCTGACGTTTTCGGAGTGAATGCAAAAGATTACGAACCGGAGCGCGTACCAGTTGATGAAATGTATCTCGGCTACGAAGAAGTCGATGCCGAAGCCGACATGATCAACGAATTTTATAATAATAAAATTGTGCAGGGAAATCAGTTCAACTTAAAAAACAACGAATACGTTGTTATGAAAGATAAATCGAACGAGAACCACAGTGCGATCGGAAAATACAGCGAGAAAGAGGGCGGAATCATTCCACTTCTTCGAAGCGGCGAGAGTATCTGGGGTATCCATCCACGTAACGTAGAACAAACGTTTGCAATGGATTGTCTACTCAACGATGAAATTATGTTTGTCTCACTAGTTGGAAAAGCTGGTACCGGAAAAACTTTGATGGCACTCGCTGCAGGTCTTTACAAGACTCTTGATGAAGGTCGATTTCAGCGATTGCTTGTCAGTCGTCCAATCTTCCCAATGGGCCGAGACATCGGTTACTTACCAGGGGACGTTGAGCAAAAGTTAAATCCTTGGATGCAGCCGATCTTCGATAACGTTGAGTTTTTGATGGGAGCAGATAAAAAAGCTGCAGGCCGCGCACAAGAGTTAATCAATCAAGGCATGCTCAACATCGAGCCGCTCACTTACATTCGCGGTCGAAGTATTCCTAATCAGTACTTGATCGTGGATGAAGCTCAGAACTTAACTCCGCATGAAATTAAAACTATCGTCACTCGAGCCGGCCAAGGAACAAAAGTTGTTCTGACAGGCGATGCTTACCAGATCGATAACCCTTACGTTGATAGCGCAACAAGCGGATTAACTTACGCAGTTGAGCGTTTCAAGGGACAAAAAATTTCTGCTCACGTCACTCTTCAAAAAGGTGAACGTTCAGAGCTTGCGGAACTTGCTGCTAACATTCTTTAGGAGATTCTATGAAGTCTTTAGCGTTTCTTTTTTCTTTCTTGTTCACAGTGAACGCGTTTGCTTGCGGAGCAAAGTACGAATTGCAAACTGAGCTTGAGATCGATGGCAAAACTATTAGTCCGAAGATGATCACCACTTTCGGCGAAACGACAAAAAGCGAAAGCAAAGACGGCGATATCAAAACCACTTTGCAAGTAGTGGCGAATGAAGTTTGGGACGAGAAGCATCAAGGCGACGCTTTAAAGCTTGAGTTCAAGGTCTATCAAAGCCAAGGGCGAAAAACATTGGTCGATTCTAAGCCGACCATCATTGCTCGTTTTGGTGAACCTGCAGAGATAACTTTGTCCGAAGATAAGCCGGGTTCAAAGCCGCTACGACTCAAAGTTACCGCAAAGAAAATCTAAAACGTGATCATTCGTTTATTGGTTATGGCTCTAGTGCTGAGCCTAGCAGGCTGTTCAACTTCTGACGTTAAAGTCGAAGTTGATAACAACCCAACTCAAGGCATGAGCCCAATGCAAAAACGCGTTTGGGCTTCGCCGTTATAATCTAGTGGTGGTGGCCGCCGGGGCCGTGTGCATGTCCGTGCTGAACTTCTTCAGCCGTTGCGTCTCTTACTTCAGAGATTTCAACATCGAAATTTAAATCTTGGCCAGCAAGCGGGTGATTCCCGTCGACTGTCACGTGTGAGTCGGTGACGTTAGTCACGACTACAACTTGTGATGGTCCGCCGCCGCTATCGGCGTGAAAGCGATCGCCAACTTCGACATCTTTTTTCGGAATATTTTCTCGCGGAACTTCGACGATCAAGTCTTTGCTGAATTCGCCGTAAGCTTGCGCTGCCGGAACGTGAACCGATTTTTTATCGCCGACTTTTAGACCTTTTAGAGCGTCCTCGAGACCCGGAATAATCTGTCCAACACCCTCAAGATATGAAAGTGGTTCTTCGCCGAATGACGACTCGAGAGTCTGGCCTTTGGCGTCTTTTAGAGTGTAGTGGAAGCTAACGACTTTTGGTTGCATGCGAACTCCTTCAAAGGCGTCGTACACCCAAAATCCACGCAGTACCAAGGTCGCGTGGATTTTGGGTGTACGACGCCTTTTGAAACTAGCGGTGGCTAGACGTTAAGTCAAACAGAGTGTCTACCGATGAGACTGTAAGCGAAAAACTCGCAAGGACCCGCGTACTTAGTCGCTTATGAATAGGGGAACGGTAAATGCTTTTACAGGGAAACTTACAAGCAGTTTTTGACGCCCTTTACGAAATGGGAATCATAGATCCCGTTTTAAAAATGGATTGGAAAGAAGCAAAGTCGAACCAATCTCATCAGATGAGATTTCAAGTTCGAAGAGCAATGGCAGTCGTACAACATTGCCAAAATGATGTTCAACAATTAATAACCGAACTTGGAAGTTTCGACGACGAAACACTTCAAGGCTTAGCAATGGAGGTGGCTCGTGAATACGCAGATTTTCATGGACGCACATCTTTACAGTAAAAGTTTAGTAGCGGCAGTAGTAGTCGCAGGAACGCTCTTCACCTCAGCAGCTCATGCTGAATGGAAAGTCGATCTATCACGAAGACAAAAAGAGATTCGTCACAGTGATATGAACGGCGGAGCCTCAGGCGAAGCGTACATGGGGACTACTAGCTCGCGAAGCCCAGCTTCAACGCAACCGATGTTTGCGAATGACGGGCAATATACCGAGCCAGCACCGGTGAAGTGGCCAACAGCTGAGCTTCCGGCACCTGCTCCGCACGCCATGAGTTTCGATGCAAGTGAGCCAGTGACTGAAGTTGTGATTATGAACACGCAAAAAGGCTTCGTTCCAAACACTCTTCGTTTGCGCAAAGATGTGAAATACAAAGTTCACGTTGTTAACGTAAACGAAAAAGAGAAGAACATTAGCTTCGTGCTTGATGGTTTCTCGGAACACCAATCCACTTACTACGGAAAAGTGAAGAGCTTCTACCTTCAGCCAACACGTGAGGGTGTTTACTCTTTCAATTGCCCAGAAACTTCAATCGAAGGTCGACTTGTTGTGTTTGCTCCTCCGGGTGCAGCCAATATCCGAACGCCAGCCAGCGAAGGAAAGTAGCGATGTCTTCGTCTGCTCCTCAGGCTCTCCAAGTTTTTCAGGACGCGATCAAAGATTATCTGCGTCCTGTTTTGCCGTTATGGGAAGACCCAACGGTCACGGAGATCCTTATCAACGGATTCGATCAAATCTTCGTTGAGAGAAAAGGGAAGTTAGAAAAAACTGATGTTAGTTTTAGATCTGAAGATGACTTGATGGCCGCGGTGAATGCAATTTCACAAAGTGTCGGCCGCCGAATCAATCTCGAAGAACCACGTCTAGATGCCCGTTTGCCAGATGGCTCACGCATTCACGTTGTAATTCCACCTCTTGCGCGCACACGCGGAGCAGTGGTGAGTATTCGAAAATTTACTCAAAGTAATATCAATTTCAAAGACTACATCAAGCTTGGTGCGATCAGTCCTGATGCCGCAAATTTTTTAGATATCTGCATGTTCCTCGGAAAAAATATTTTGGTGAGTGGTGGCACCGGTTCAGGCAAAACAACATTGCTTGGTCTTTTGTGCTCACGTATTCCAAAAGGTCAGCGAGTCATCGTGATCGAAGACGCAACCGAACTTAGTATCGACTACGAACACGTTGTGTTTTTCGAAACGCGCATGCCGAACGAACAAGGTAAGTACGAAGTAAGCATGAGAGATCTCTTGAAGAGCTCTCTTCGACTAAGACCTGATCGTATTATCGTCGGCGAAGTTCGCGGAGCTGAAGGTATGGAGCTCATCCAGGCGATGAACACAGGCCACAAAGGCTGCCTAGGAACTATACATGCTAACTCAGCAAACGATGCACTTGTGCGTCTCGAGTCTTTAGCCCTCGGTGCTGATGGAAAAATTTCAGAGAAAGCTCTCCAGTACTCGATCAGCTCAGCAATTGATCTTGTTGTTCAAATCTCTCGCCTCCAGGACGGCTCTAGACGCATTGTGTCTATCAGTGAAGTTAAGGGGTTAGACGACGAGATGAACTACGATGTGGTTCCGATTTTCCACATGCCTCACTTGGTTCGGGCTCAAGACGGAAAGCTTATTGGCCAAATAGAGCCAACTGGCGAAATTCCTTCGTTTATGCCGGAAATCGAAGACAACAGGATTCCATTCCCACGATCAAAGTTCTTTGCTCCAAAAGCGTCGTAGGTGCTACACCCTACGCATGCTTTTTAGCTGCAAAATTAGCTCATCACTACTGACACATCTCGACCGTCGCGGCGAGAATTTGCAGCTCATTGAAGAAATGAACGACCTTCCTCCTTTAGAGTTTTTGCGCGATCCATCTTACTGGATCGAAGCGCCAAAAATGGAAGCTCTCTTAAGGTTCTTTCAAACAACTTACGGATTAAATTCTACTGACTCGATCGTGACCGAAGCAGGTCATCGCTCAAAAGATCTCAGATCGTGGGGCGTACTCGATAGCGTTCTTCGCATGGTTCAAAATCCGAAGGACATGTACGGCCAACCTGCGAAACTAATTTCGTATTTCATTTCTCCGGCACCGCCGATTGGTTTAATTCAAAGAGATGACGAGAGTGCAGAGTTTGATGTCGCGTTCGATCTACCAATCGCCTCTTCGGAATATCCCTTGTCGTCGGAGTATGTTCGCGCAGCTTTAGAATCTCTTCCAACTTACACCGGAAAAAATGCAGCAAATGTGAAGTGGGATGAAACTCGCATTCATATTCAGTGGCAAGACACTCAAAAGAGTTTCTTAGATGACGTCAACGCTAAGCCAACTCTCAATCCAGAGTTGCTTCAATCGATCGTTACTGATCTTGAGCATGCGCAAAAGCAGCTCGAAGAAACCAATCGCGTTCTTCATTCAAAAGAACAAGAGCTTCGCGAGTTAAGAGCGCAAGTTTCTGGGGCGCCGCAAGTTCGCGTGAAAATCGAATCAGCTGAATCATTGGTGCTCAATGAACCTAAGCCTGAAAGAGCAAGGCAGGGAAGTTTATTAGACTTAGTCGGAGCTGAAGCTGCGACCCTTAAGCCAGGATCATCAACAGTCTTGGGAGATGTCCTCCAAGATGTTTACAAGCTCGGCGATTATCTCGGTCGTGCTCAACAGCTAGTCACGCTTCTTGTGGGACAAGATCGTCTTAATCCACAAGTCACTGAGGCCATGCGCAGAGTCGATTGGCCTCGCGTGCAAAACGACACTCGTCGTCTTGTCGCCGAAGCTGCAATCAAGTTAAAAGAACTTCAGTCAAAAACAACTTAAGGCCCCGGAGTATTTATGTCAGAAATCGTGTCGGTCCACGCTCGCGAAATTTTAGATAGCCGTGGTAATCCAACCATCGAAGTTGACGTCTTCACTTCAAGTGGCGGAATGGGAAGAGCTGCAGTTCCATCAGGCGCATCAACGGGCGCGCACGAAGCAGTTGAATTACGTGACGGTGGAACACGCTATCTCGGAAAAGGTGTTCAGCAAGCTGTTCGAAACGTAAACGAAATTATTTCTTCAGAAATTATCGGCTTTGATACTCAAGACCAAGTCGGCATTGATGCTGTACTTCGCGAACTCGACGGCACTCCAAACAAAGCAAAGCTTGGTGCCAATGCAATCTTAGGTGTTTCGCTCGCTTGTGCAAAAGCTGCAGCTTCTTTGTCAGGCCTTCCGTTCTATCGTTATGTTGGCGGAACAAACGCGAAGCGTTTGCCGATTCCACTAATGAACGTCATCAATGGCGGAGCCCACGCTGACAACGGTCTCGATGTGCAAGAGTTTATGCTCGTGCCAATGCTTGACGGAAAATTTAAAGAATCACTTCGCGCTGGCGCCGAAATTTTTCACACACTCAAAAAGATATTAAACAAACAAGGTCTCGCTACTGGAGTAGGTGACGAAGGTGGCTTTGCTCCGAAATTAAATGGTAATCGTCAAGCACTCGAACTCATCATGCAAGCGATCGATCAAGCTGGGTACAAAGCCGGTAAAGATGTTTTCTTAGCACTTGATGTGGCAGCGACTGAACTTTACAAAGACGGTAAGTACACTTGGGAAGGTAACTCTCTCTCTGCTCAAGAACTCGGTAATGTTTATTCAAAGTGGGCTTCTGACTTTCCGCTAATTTCAATCGAAGACGGATTCTCAGAAGACGATTGGGCTGGATGGATCAGCTACACTCGCGAACACGGTGAGCGAATGCAAATCGTCGGTGACGACTTGTTCGTAACTAATCCAGAGCGCGTTCGCAGAGGAATTAAAGAAGGTGCAGCCAACGCACTCCTCGTAAAAGTAAATCAAATCGGAACTCTCACTGAAACTTGGGACGCAGTTTCAACGGCACAAACAGCGAAGTACCGAACGATCATGTCTCATCGCTCGGGCGAAACTGAAGATTCAGGAATTGCAGACTTAGCTGTCGCGATGAACTGCCAGTTTATTAAAACAGGTTCGCTCTGTCGCTCAGAGCGCATCGCTAAGTACAACCAACTCTTGCGCATCGAAGAAGAGTTGGGACCATCGGCAGAATACTGGGGCGGGCTACTTACTTTTAAGTAGTCGCTGCTTTGAGTTTAGCGATGTCAATTTTTTTCATCGTCATCATCGATTCAAAGGCACGCTTTGCGGTTTTGTGATCAGCGCTGGTTGTTAAGTCGAGAAGTATTCTCGGCGTGATCTGCCACGAAAAACCCCAGCGATCTTTACACCAACCGCATTGGCTTTCGGCTCCGCCATTTTTAACGATGGCGTTCCAGTAGCGATCAGTCTCGTCCTGGTTTTCAGTGATCACAACAAAACTGACAGACTCATTTGGTTTAAAAATCGGACCGCCGTTCAAACCAAGAAATTTTTGTCCGAGCACCGTGAACTCGACAGTTAATTCGCTGCCTTCTTTGCCATCTGGAAAATCACCCGGAGCGTTGTTCACTCTACCAACTCTACTGTTCGGAAATGTCTTCGCATAAAACTCGGCAGCTTTTTTTGCTTCACCATGATCAAACCAAACACACGTCACAAGTTCTGTCATATCTCTCTCCCGGTTAGCTCAAAGTAAAAATATCAATGAGAGGGGCACCCATCAAGAATCATGAGAAGTTCCGCGCTGCGCGGGAGCAGTGCCCGAGACAACAAGTCGCTAGACTCGACCCCAGCCAATTTGCGCTAGCTCGCACAACAAAGCAAAATAGAAGCATGATCTCTAAGTACGCCAGCGCAGGTATTCAGCTCTTGAATCATCCACTCAAAGTTTTTTGGATTTGTGCAGCAGTTTGCTTTGCGAGCGTGATTTTAGATGGCAGTTTCATTCGGCTTTGGAGTCTTCACAGAGAAGCCTCGGCGCTTGAACTTAAGCTCGCTGCTGCCGAAGACAACGCAAAACAAATCGCTCTTAAAATTCGAGAAGCTCAACAGCCCGCGTTTATTGAGCGCCAAGCTCGAGATCAACTTGATTTGGTAAAAGAAGGCGATTTGGTCTTCGTTTTTGCTGACGAAGCCCAGGTAGCTAATCAGTACTAAAACTGTCAACGTTACAGTCGATATGGCTTAAAAGCCTCTGCTGTAGCCTAAACAACACGCCGTAAAACGTTCTAAACCCCTATTTTTACTTGCGAAAATGTGAAGATACATACAAACTTAGAGGTATCCAAAAGAGGTTCTAAAGATGTTTGAGGCCAAATACACGGGCAGTGACATTCGTAACTTGCGCTATCGCATGGGTTGGACTCAGTCCGAAATGGCCCGCACGGTGGGATGCAAAATCGAACTCGTTGCTGCTTGGGAACAGGGCGCTGCTCATCCAGAGGGCGAACAACAGACAACTCTTATTCGTTTCATGCAGCAGGCCGAATCTAATTCTGAAAAGATTCAACGTTGCCCGGCTGCTGAAGACTTGATGACTCGTCGTAATCTTTCTCAGATTCACGACTCCGAAGTTCTTGCCTACTTACTCGATGGATCGGTTGCCTTTAAGTAACTGAGTCCCTACATTACTCACAATGAAAAAGCGCCTCTACCTCATTGATGTCAGCTCGATGTTTTTCCGTGCGTTCTATGCGATTCGCCAACTGAGTAATCCGCAGGGAATGCCAACGAATGCTATTTACGGCTTCATGAATATGACCGTAAAACTTCTTCGCGAAATCAAACCTGATTACATGGCATTTTGTTTTGATCGTCCGGAGCCATCGTTTCGCAAAGAAATCGATCCACGCTACAAAGCCAATCGTTCAGACATGCCCGAAGATTTGGTTCCTCAAGTTCCATACATTCGAAGAGTTTCTCATGCGCTTGGAGTAGCTTGCTTTGATAAACTCGGTTTCGAGGCCGACGACATCATCGGAACTCTTGCATGGATGGGTCGCGATGAAGGACTTGAAGTAGTCATTGTAAGTGGCGATAAAGATTTTGGTCAGCTAGTTGGTCCGCACGTGACGATGTACGACACCATGAAAGACATTCGTTATGATGAGGCGGGAGTAAAAGAAAAGTTTGGAGTAGAGCCGCGAAAAATGCGCGACTACTTAGCTCTCGTAGGTGATTCATCTGACAATATTCCGGGAGTAAAGGGGATTGGCCCAAAGGGCGCCCAGACTTTGCTTGAGCAGTTCGACTCGCTCGAAGATATTTATAAAAACTTAGATCAAATTTCGAACAAGAATATTCGAGCGAAGCTTGAGGCATCTCGTGATGAAGCATTTTTGTCATATAAGCTTGTGTGCATCGTCACTGATATGGATCTCGACACTAAAGTTGAAGATCTAAAATTAAAGCCGATCGTTCGCGAAGAACTTCGCGCTCTTTTAGAAGAGCTTGATTTTAAGAATCTCAAAAAAACTTTGCTTGGGGACCATAGTTCGCCCGAGGCATCGGCAGCGGCTCCGCCTATGACCGGGAAGAGCGTATCTGATCACTTGAGTCCCTCTGAGTCTCCAGCAAGTGCCAACCCTGCAAAAAATCAATTTGTGCGTTCAGTAAGGCCTTCTACTGGTGCGGCTGCCGACTCGAGCTACACTCCCAAGCAATTCACTGAAGCCGAAATGGACGTAGCAAAACTTGATAATTGGCTTAAGCTAAAACAAGAAACTTGGGGCTTTAAAGATGAGCGCGGAATTTACCTCTCACAAGGTGATCAAGTGACTCGAGTCAGTGGCGAGACCGAAAAGCTAGGCGAGATGCTCCGAGAGAAGAACCTGATCATGAAAGGCTATGATCTAAAAGAGTTCGCTAAAGAAGTGAAGATGCCGTCGATTGATGTGAACTGGGATCAGATGTTAGCGGCCTATGTTGTTAAGGCTGGTAACACCGGAACCGATCGCGAACTCTTTCAGCTTTACAACCGCTTTGTTCCGCCTGATCTTGCAACGCCAGGTGAAATGCTCAATGCACATCTAGAGCTAGAGCAACATTTACGAAGAAAATTGAAGTCGCTCGCGAGCGAAAAGGTTCTCTTTGATATTGAGTTGCCGTTAATCGACGTTTTGCTTCGAATGGAAAATAAAGGAATCGCTCTCGACAAATCGGTTCTCGCTGCTCAAAGCAAAACACTAACCGCCGAATTAAAAACTCTTGAGACCGAGATCCACGGTGAGGCAGGCGAACCTTTTAATATCGCGAGCCCAAAACAGCTTGCACACGTGCTCTTTGATAAATTGAAGATGCCATCTGGTAAAAAAACAAAGACTGGGTATTCAACTGACAACTCTGTTCTTGAAAAGCTTGCTGATGAATTCCCGCTCGCTCGAAAGATTGTTGAGTATCGAGAAATTGCAAAGCTCAAGTCTACCTATGTCGATTCGTTGCCTTTGCTAGTAAATGAAAAGACGGGGCGCCTTCACTCAACTTTCAATCAAGCCTCAACAGCAACCGGACGCCTCTCTAGCGTAAATCCAAATCTTCAAAATATTCCAATTCGTACTCAGCGGGGAAATTTAATTCGACGAGCGTTTGTCGCCGAAAAAGGAAACTCGTTGATCTCGGCCGATTACTCACAAGTGGAGCTTCGAATTTTAGCGCATGTCGCTGATGATCCGGGTTTAATCGCGGCTTTCAATTCAGGAGTCGACATCCATACTGCAACTGCAGCTGAAGTGTTTAGCGTAAATGTGAAAGAAGTGACTTCAGATATGCGACGCAAAGCAAAGGCTGTAAATTTCGGTCTTGCTTACGGGCAGGGTGCGTTCGGTCTCGCTGAAACACTCGGAATTCCTCGCAAAGAGGCAACCGAGATCATCACTCGCTACTTCCAGCGATTTAGTCGCGTGCAATCTTATATGACTGACACAATCGAGGTTGCAAAAAAGCAAGGTTATGTCGAGACACTCTATGGTCGTCGTCGCTATTTAGATGAATTGTACTCAAGTAGCTCAATGGTAAAGAAATTCGGTGAGCGTGCAGCGATCAATGCGCCTATTCAAGGAACGGCAAGTGATCTTGTGAAAAAAGCGATGATCGAAGTCGACAAAGCGAATCTCGCTCCAATGCTTTTGCAAGTTCACGATGAATTGATTTTTGAAACAGATGCGAAAGACGCAGAGAAGATCGGTCGAGAAGTGCAAAAGCAAATGTGCGCAGTGAATCCGTTAAAGGTTCCGCTTGAAGTGAACGTCGGCACCGGCCCCAACTGGGACGACGCCCACTCATAGGAAGTTAAAAGTTAAGAGTTAAAAGTCCAAGTTAAGAGTCAGAGTCAGAGTCAGAGTTGAAGTTAGACGGTTGAGTTAGCTACGGGGGGATTTGGCGAGTGCGTAGATGCATGCGCCCAATTCCCGACAAAGTTGAACGGTTGGCTCTGGTGCATTTATTAAATCCAAAATCGCTGAACATTCTCTCTGTGAGCCCAGCGCGATAAAGTAGTATCGAACTCGGTCCTTTTGAGTGGGCTTGGCTGAGCCTTCGGATAGGTTCAGGGCGATAGATGAGCTCGCGCGATCGAGCTGCTCGATAAGGTGTCGCGCGCCTTTGACCCGCGATGCTTCTCGATAGAATCGAACCGCTAAATTATAAGATTTGAAATTTTTTAGTGGCATGCATTCTCCTTGGATTGCGTAGTTGCTTTTCAAAAAGCTTGAAAGCAACGGAGCAAAACAAGGCTGGCGCCGCAAACGGCGTCGTCCGATATTCATTCTCTCGGACGTTCTTCGACTTGGACTTGTACTCTGACTTTTACTCTTAACTTGGACTTTTAACTTTTAACTCTTAACTATTAGTTGCGTTCCCAGCCAACTACCACGCCCGATTCAAAATAGATCGTGCGCTTTTCGGAGTTGAAGCCTTCAGTCGTGGCGCTATTGGTAGTGTACTGCCATCGTTCGTTTCCATAAATTGGATTGCCAGCGACTTCGATTCCGTCTGGATCACCCCAGCTTTGTTTCACTGCTTGGCGAGTCATCCCTAGGGCGACATCTTGTTCGGCGATCAGTTGTGTTGTTTCGGCCGTGTGGCGTTCTCCAGCACCCGAGATTCCGTTTGCGCGAAGCCAGCGTTGGCGTCCCTCGAAAGATCCGACTTGAATGAACTCAGCTCGTTGACGATCTGATTTCATCAAAGGTTTGTAGCGATAGTATTGTTCGCGCTCGCGCTGTGATTGAAAACTTCGCTCTAGACGTTTTAGGTCAAGTCGATCTTCAACTTCGCGTTGCTCAGATGGAGTTAGGCGCTGATAGTTAGCGTATCCAAGTTCGGTTGCTGTTGAGTCTCTTACCTCAAGATCCCTATATCGATAATCTGGGCGCGACTCAGAAGTCGAGGTGCCTCGAGAAGTGTAACCGCTCTCGCGTGAACGCATGAGGGCGCAGCCCGATAGTATTTGAACTGCAAAAATTAGAACTATGATCTTCTTGATCGAGTTCATTGGTAGATCCTCCGTGATACCTTCCTATCGGTAGAGACTGTCTCAAAATGAATAGCTTTTTTTTGGCGTAAGCCGATTTTTCTGCAATACTACTGTCAGTTTAGCGCACAACTTGAATTAGCAACTAAGACGAAGGTCGAGTGGGCAACGATTGACGAATGAAACGAAGGATCCAAATTCGAAAGAGATTCCGCCGGAGGCAGAAGAGCCGGAGATATCTTTAGAGCAGCTAGACAATTTGTTGGCTGAAGAGGACCCGTCGTTTGCAAATGAATTTGCAGCCATCAAAACCGAAAAATTCGAAGCTGACATAGATGTTGAAGATTTCGATAGCGTCGATTCGATCACGCCTGAGATTGCAGGCGAATCTGCTAAAACTAGTCGAGTAAGGCAGTTCATTCAGAACCGCAAAGATAATTTTCTAGCGGCCGTGAAAAGCCTCATTCCCTTCTTGCTCGGACTAATCAGCGGATTATTTAAAAAGGTCTTCGGCTCAATCGGCGCATTCTTCAAAATGCCTCGTAAACAAAAAGGGATCGTTCTTCTCGCCGTCGGACTCACTGCCATGCTTGTGGCTTTAATATTAAGAGGTTTTGGTGGCTCGGTTCTTCCTAACTTCGAACTTAAATTTCTGACTTCATTTGGTGATGTCGCTGATCGAAGTTTTAAAATTGAGAAAGACGAGTCTTTTGAAGATTTTGATAATCCATTACGTCACCCCGATTTTGTTGTGCTGATCGAGCGCCTGGTGGTGAACTTGCGCCCATCGGACTTCAGCGAAAATCCAATGGGAATGTTTGAATTTTACGTTGAAGCATCAACTCAAGAGGGCGCAATTGAGATTAACGAGCGACAAAAGGAAATACGAGATTTGATGGCTCGTACTTTAGAGGTTGCAACTCATGCTGAGCTTGCAAGTGCGGATGGCAAAGACAAAATGAAAACGAATTTGAGAAAAGAGCTCAACACTCTCCTTACTCAAGGTCGCGTAAGAAGAGTGTACTTTAAAACTATTATTCTGAAGCCCTAAAACGCTTGCAGCAGCGAGCTCAAATCTATTTGGTAAGTTTTAATTCTGTCGTGCAAAGTGCTCTTTGGTAAACCAAGGTCCGCCGCTGTCTTTCGTTGATTTCCGCGATTGGCCACCAGTCTTTGAATGATCATATCTTTTTCGATGTCCTTAATCACCGGGCCCTGAGAGCGAACCGGAAGTGTTAAATGAACTGCTTCTGTTGGCATCGTCGACTTTGGAACTTTGTCGATAAGAAATTCAATGTGCTCAGGTTGAATATGTTCACCGGGATAGTAAGCAGCGGCCCGAGAAATTACATTTTTTAGTTCGCGAATATTACCAGGCCATTTATGACTTTTCAGTGCCTCAACGGCGCCAAACGACAAACGAACTTTCAGGTTTTTTGCAAACTGATAAATTAAACATTCAAAATCTTCGAGACGATCTGTCAATGCTGGCGGCTGAATTCGACAAACATTTAAGCGGTAATAGAGATCTTCTCTGAATCTTCCGTTTTGAACAGCTTGCGCAAGATCTTTGTGAGTGGCGGCAAGTATTCGAACATTTGTTTCAATAATTCTGTCACTCCCAACTGGCCGAATTTCTTTGTTTTCTAATGCCCGAAGAAGTTTGGGCTGTAAACTGAGAGGGAGGTCACCGATTTCATCAAGAAAAAGCGTACCACAACGAGCTGCCTCGAAAGCTCCTTTGCGATCGTGAGTTGCGCCGGTAAAACTTCCGCGCATGTGGCCGAAGAGCTCACTCTCAATAAGCGTCTCGCTGAGCGCGCTACAGTTAATTCCAATAAACGCTCCTTTTGCTCGAGGAGAGTTTTCGTGAGTCCAACGTGCAAGAACTTCTTTTCCTGTTCCTGATGGGCCAGAAATTAAGACCGGAAAATCTGTTCGCGCAAAAGCCGAGAGTCTCTTGAGGTGGTCATTCCAATTGCTGTTTTTACTGATGAGCTGCGAATTGAAATCAGCCGATTCAGTAAAAACAAATGTCGACTCTCCAATTCGAATTTTGTCGCCGATGCTGAGCGCCGCTTCGGTGACTCGAGAGTCATTAAGAAAAGTTCCGTTGCTGCTGCCAAGATCCTTTAGCCAAAAACTATTTTGCTTTCTTTCGACTCGCGCGTGTCTTGAAGACACAAATTGGTCGCTGACCTGCAGTTGGCATGTTGAATCACGTCCGACACTCAAAAAATCAGTCACTTTCACTGGTCCCGACGACTGGTCGGACTGGCGTTTTGAGAGCGGAATCAAGTAGGCCATAGGCAGAACTTTTTGATTAAGATCGAGGCGTTGGGTGTCCATAAAATCTCCTGGTTTGGGTGGGACAACAGGGGAGTCCAAAGTTCGTGCCCGCGTAGATCGATCTGTTTTTGGAACCAGAGCGATTTTAAGGCTGCTAGGGCTTTTTTGGTCGATCTGTCTGATCGCATTTCCGGTAAAGCGGACGAGAGAGTTGGACAACGATCTCCCCCGTGCTATAGCTCAAAGATCGTGATTCCAATTCGCTTTGTTACAAGTGCAGCAGACTTAAGTGGCTGCCCCGCAGATGAAAAACTCGAGATCGCCCTGCTTGGTCGGTCTAATGCCGGGAAGTCTTCATTTATCAATGCGCTAGGTGGATCCGCAAAGCTTGCGCAAGTAAGTTCGACTCCAGGAAAAACTCGCCTGCTTAATTTCTTCGAAGTGCAAAAAGATTATCGCTTAGTCGACATGCCAGGGTATGGCTGGTCCGCTCGTGGTGGCGATGAGCACATGGGCTTTAGAACCATGATCGAAGCTTACCTTTCGTCGCGTGCAAATTTAATCGGCCTCTTGCTCATCATGGATATTAGACGCGAGTGGAGCAAAGACGAAGAAGATCTTAAAGCGTGGATTGCGCCGAGAAAACTTCCGATCGTTGTTGTCTTAACTAAGGCAGATAAAATGTCTCGCGGCGAAAGTCTTCAGCGAGTCAAGAAAATGAAAACGACTTCAGGTATTGAGAATGTTGTAGCAGTTTCCTCTTCCAAAAAAGAAGGCCTCAAAGAATTTGAAGAAGAGATGTTTAGAACTCTCATTGAGCCCCATAAAGGTGGCAAGGAAACTGACTAATGAGTGCGAGCTCGTGGTTTTTTGTTTCGTGTTACATATTGATCACTGCTTTAACTTTTTATGTTTGGCTTCAGCCTGAACCAAGATCATCACCTTTTCGAGCCGGCTTTGCAGCGACACTCGCAGTGATGTTTTTTTTGTCGAGTTTTGCTTTGGGAGTATGGATCGCAGTTCTTCGATCAAGAGGTCAGTTGTGGATATTATAGGTGTTATTCCTGCAAGATACGGATCGACAAGGTTTCCTGGCAAACCTCTTAAGTTAGTTGCGGGCAAACCACTTCTTCATTGGGTAGTTGAGGCCGCAAAGACAAGTAAGAAGCTTACGCAAGTATGGGTGGCAACTGACGATGATCGAATTGCTCAGCTTGCAAAGAGTTTAAATGTGAAAGTAGCCATGACTGATTCAGAGCTTCCGACCGGGTCTGATCGAGTTTGGCAAGCCGTGAAAGAAATTTCGGCTGAGATTGTCGTAAACATTCAAGGCGACGAACCCTTGCTCAAGGGCGAGTTGTTAGATTCGTTAGTACAACCTCTCATCGATGATCGAGAGATAGAAATGGCAACTCTTGGCCGACCGCTCGATGAAGAAGCTTTGTTGTCGCAGAATACGGCGAAAATCGTTTTGAACGCGCGCCATGAAGCCATCTATTTTAGCAGGTTTCCGATTCCGTTTTCTCGGCAGAAGTGGGCAGACGTAACAACTAATGCGGGGCTTCAGAGTATCTCTGAAACTGTTTTGAAGCACGTTGGGTTATACGCCTACCGGAAAAGTTTTTTAGAAAAGTTCTGTGCTCAAAAACCGGTTGGTGTTGAAATGATGGAAAGCCTTGAGCAACTTCGCGCACTCTATTTGGGAGCGCGAATTAAGGTCGTGCGGACAGAGCATGAAAGTTGGGGAGTTGATACTCCCGAAGATATTGCCAGAATCGAATCCATGATAAGGACGTCGTCATGAAGCGCAAGCCGTTAAATAAAGTGAAAGCAAAAGCGAAGCCGAAATCGAAGCGCAATGAAAAGCAAGATCCCGCTTTGGTGCAGAAATTTATTTTTGTTACAGGTGGAGTAGTTTCGTCGATCGGCAAAGGCTTGACGGCCGCAAGTCTCGGGACATTGCTTGAAGCAAGAGGCCTAAAAGTAAGCCTAATGAAGCTTGATCCTTATTTGAATGTCGATCCTGGAACAATGTCGCCACTTCAACACGGCGAGGTTTATGTCACTGATGACGGTGCAGAAACTGATTTAGATCTTGGGCACTATGAGCGCTTTACAAACGCGACACTTCACAAAGCTAACAGCGTTACAACCGGTCAGGTGTACGAAAATGTAATCTCTCGCGAGCGTCGTGGCGATTACCTCGGTGGAACAGTGCAAGTGATTCCACACATCACCGACGAAATTAAATCGAAAATTTTTGATGCCGCTCAAGGTTCAGAAGTAGCGATCATCGAAATCGGTGGAACTGTTGGTGATATCGAGAGCTTGCCATTCATGGAATCAATCCGTCAGATGAGAGTAGATGTTGGACAAGAGAACTGCATTTTTGTTCACGTCACTTACGTTCCTTACATCGCAGCTGCAGGTGAACTAAAATCTAAACCGACTCAGCACTCTGTGAACAAGCTTCGAGAAATTGGTGTACAGCCTGATTTCTTGATCTGCCGTAGTGAACGACCACTTGATCATGAGTTAAAATCAAAAATCGGTTTGTTTTGCTCGGTTCGCCCTGAAAATGTAATTGGCGCTTATGATTGCTCTTCAATCTACGAAGTTCCACTCATGCTTCATAACGAAAACTTCGACGGTCAAGTCGTCGCCCGCTTGGGTGTTGAAAGTGAAGAGCCCGATCTCTCCGGCTGGAAAACTATGGTGCAGGTCCTTAAGAATCCCGCACGCACAGTTTCAGTTGGAATTGTCGGAAAATATGTCGATCTCAAAGAAAGTTATAAATCTCTCAATGAAGCGATTGTTCACGGTGGGATTGCCAACAACACAAAAGTTGAAATGGCTTACATTGATTCAGAGACATTGACTAAAGATAACGTTGCTCAAGCACTTTCTAATGTTGATGCGATCTTAGTGCCTGGCGGTTTCGGAGAGCGTGGCGCTGAAGGAAAAATCGTTGCGATTCGCTACGCGCGTGAAAATCGTATTCCCTATTTTGGAATTTGTTTCGGTATGCAACTAGCGGCGATCGAATTTGCACGTCATGTTTGTGGTATTAAAGATGCGACCAGCCGAGAATTTGTTGGTGGTGCAGGTCGTGGGACCGGAAAGAAGGGTCCTCGATCTTACGTCATTGATTTTATGGAAGAACAGCGTTCAATCCAAGATAAGGGTGGAACGATGAGGCTCGGAAATTATCCGTGTGAGCTCGAAAAAGGTTCGCGTACCGCGAAAATATACGGAACGACGCACATCCAAGAGCGGCATCGACACCGCTACGAATTCAATAATAAGTATCGTCCGCTTTTTGAAAAACGAGGGATGGCGCTAGCTGGGATATGCGAAGAGCGTGATTTGGTCGAAATAATTGAGCTAAAAGATCACCCGTGGTTCGTGGGAGTTCAGTTTCACCCAGAATTTAAGTCGAAGCCTCTGAAGCCACATCCTCTCTTTACAAGTTTCGTTGAATCAGCGCTTGAATATAAGCGCAGTCATCGAGACAAAAAGGCTCGCCAAAAATTAAACCAGCCGAAAACAATTCGACGTGGATTGTTAACTCGAGGCGAAGCAAAAAATCGTCCACGTAGAAAAGTAATACAGTGAGCAGCAGCGATATCACCGAAGCACAGCGGGTTTTAGGCATTGAAGCTAATGCAATTATGGCTCTTCGAGAGCGACTCAATGGCCATTTTTCTCAAGCTCTCGATCTTCTCGTAGAGTGCAAAGGGAAAGTGATTGTTACCGGAATAGGTAAGTCGGGCCATATCGGACGAAAAATTGCGTCAACCTTGAGTTCGACAGGAACTCCCGCTGTTTTCATGCATCCTGCCGAAGCTTCGCACGGTGATTTGGGCGTTGTTGAAACAAAAGACCTTGTCATCGGAATCAGTTACGGTGGTGAGGCACAAGAGCTTCAAGATTTACTGCGCTATTCAGTTCGCAAGGGCATCAAGCTTATCGCAATGACAGCCAAGCTAGAGAGTTCACTCGCAAAAGCGGCAACAGTTGTTTTAGACGTCGGCGTTAAAGAGGAAGCTTGTCCACTCGGCTTAGCGCCCACTGCGTCTTCAACTTGTACATTGGCCCTCGGTGATGCGCTAGCAATGGCATTGTTAAAACGCCGTGGATTTAAGGAAGAAGACTTTGCTGAATTCCATCCGGGCGGAGCGCTCGGTCGAAGACTCTTAACTCGCGTCGAAGATGTGATGCACGGAGGGGAGTCGCTCGCCGTTGTGAAGCCAGAAACTGGTATGCGCGACGTTCTAGCTTTGATGACACAAAAAGAAGTTCGAGGTGTTGCCGGCGTGATTGATTCCGGAAATAACTTAATCGGCATCATCACCGATGGTGATATCCGTCGCCGACTCGAAAAAAGTCACAATCCGCTCGACGAAAAAGCACAAGATTTGATGTCAAAAAATCCAAAGACCGTCGATGCTCAAGAACTTGCTGAAAAAGCATTGTTCATGATGGAACAGTTTCGAATTCAAACGTTGTTTGTAGTTCGAAAAGACTCAAGTCAGCCCAATCAACCCGTTGGAATCTTGCATCTACAAGATTTGCTGCGCGCTAAAATCCGCTAGATCGCTGGACCACCTACTTAGGTCTCGGCTGGTGAGTAGGGTGACTTGCGGACGTGGCAGGTCACTGACACAATATCGGCAGAATGATAAATCAGAAAAACTTGAGTCAGATCAAATGCATCGTCGCACAGGTCGATGGCGTTTTGACTGATGGAAAAACTTGGCTTAATCAACTTGGTCATCAACAGCGGCAGTTTAGTGTTCGCGATTCGATGGCTATTCGGCGTCTTCTCAAGGCTGGATACGGATTTGCAGTGGTTTATAATTCTCATTCGTCCACAGATGAAACTGAAATAAAAAAACATTTTTCTCAACTTGGTGTGAATCAATTCGTAAGAAGCTCGGACAATCAAACTGATTTTTCGCCGCTGCTGTCTTCGATCGGAATTGCCCCTGAGAATTGTGTTTTTATGCACGCAACACATTTTGAACTTAAAAATAATTTTGGAATCGCAGTTTCAGTACCAAATGCGCCGCAAGAAGTTAGGACCTCAGTCGAGCTTATCACTGTAAGTGAAGGCGGCGACGGCGCATTAGCTGAATTTGCCCAACTTGTACTAGACCACGGAAGGCAGTCAACCCATGAAGGCATCTTGTAAATTCCACTTGTTGATCGCGGGAATTGTAATCCTGCTAGCGAATAATTCCGCGAATGCCGCGGAAACCATTCGATTCCCTGAAGAAGAACTGGCAACTGAGTCGGTTCTTCCAGTTTTTGAAAACTCGATGAGCGTTAAGAACAGAACAGTTCAAACAGCAAAACGGTTTGAAGTTGGGCTGATGGGTGGAATGGCTTTGAACGAACCGTTTGCAAGTCCGTTCAGCGTCGGTGGCGAAGTCAGCTATCACCTTGACGAAGAACAAGCGATTAATGTTTACGGAACTTACTTCATGGGCGGCAACACTCGGTATGTAGGTCAGATCAACTCCGAAATTTCAAATTCGCCGGGCAATCCCGCGAACCCTCATTTAGAAAATGCTCCGGACCCAAAATACTTAGCTCTTGTGAGTTATCAGTACACTGCATTCTACGGAAAGCTTAGCTTAACAAAAAACTACATCATGAACTTAAGCACTTATCTCCTTGGTGGGCTTGGCGGATTTATGATTGGAGATTCAATTCAGCCACTTGTTGGTTTGGGTTTTGGTCAGAAGTTCCACTTCACTCCAAACTTCGCTCTCAGATTTGATTTAAGAATGTTAATCTACCAAGGGCCTGATGTGGCGGGAACTACGCCGTTTCCAACAAATGGCACGACGAGTGAAGTTCCGAGTTCAGCGTATGAAAAACGAATATTCACAGACTCGATGCTTTCACTCGGCGCAGTTTACTTGATTCCGAATTCATAAGGGCAACAACATGAGAAAACTTCTACTGATTTTTGCAACCCTGGCGACTCTTCCCGCAACATCGTTTGCGCAGGAGCTTAGCGATAGTGGTAGCTCGGACTCAGGTTTGGGCGAAGAAATGGAAAGCCTCTTTAGCGATCAGCAAAAACAAGCCGATCAAGCTGAAGACCGTGCCGAAGAACAGCAGCAGCAGCAGCAAGAGGCCAAGCCGGCAGAGTTGCAAGTAAAAGAGCTGTCCGATCTTGCGAAGTTAGCGCCATTTGCAGATGTAGCGATGATTCAAAAACGCTATCTCCCTCGAACGGGCAGATTTGAAGCCTACATTGCTGCCAACACAATTTTGAACGATGCATTCTTCACAACAGTTGGCGCAGATGGCCGTTTGGCTTACTACTTCACTGAAAGATACGGAGTTGAATTTCAGGCGATGGCGCTGATGGCGAACGATCGCCGAACGACCAAAGATCTTCGAGCAAAAGGCGTCGCAACAACGAGCTTCGTTCAGCCGAAAAGCTATTTCGGTCTTGATTTTAAATGGTCGCCTGTCTACGGAAAAATGACTTACCGAAACAGACGTATTATTCACTACGATATGTATTTCTCTGCAGGCGGAGGAAGTACATCTCACTCTCAAGGTTCGTCACCTACAATTCACATCGGAACTGGTCAGAACTTCGCACTTACTAAAGCGATGACATTCCGATGGGACTTTAGCTTCAACATGTACAGCGCAACGACAACGGTTGGATCGAACAGAGGAAGCTCTAGCTACCAGAATCTATATCTGGGGGCCGGGGTTAGCTGGTTCTTCCCAGAAGCGAGTTACCGATGAGAAATACAAAACGCAACATCCTTTTAGCAGTGGGTTTTACACTTCTTCTGCCGCTGGCGGGCGACGCGCAGTCAAATCGACAGCGTGCTCGAAAGCAAAACACAAAAGCAAAAGCAGTCGCAAGAAAGAAGCAGCCAACGATTAGCACTTCTGCTTCAAGTCGCAAGCAGAACTACATGAAGAAAGCTTTGTCGCTTGCTAACAGCAAGCAATACGAAGAAGCCTCGAAGCTACTCTTCCAAATGAGTCGTAGCCCGATGTTTGCTGATCAGTCAGCGCAAGTAAAATACGTACTCGGTATGACTCTTCTCGAAATGAAGCTTAACCAAGCGGCTGCCTTTGTTTTCTATGATGTGGTTCGACAAGAAAGTCGCAATTCGGGAAGCAAATATCTTCGACTTGCATTAAGCAAACTTTCGTTAGCTGCAGACGCACTCGAAAGTGATGTCATGCTTCGCTATGCGATTAGAAAAGTGAATGAGAGTGACTTCCCAGCATCTCAAAAAGACATGCTTTTCTATCGCTTGGGCGAATCGAAGCTCGCAGATAAAGAATTTGGTGAAGCAGTTCGCCAATTCGGTAGAGTTCGACCGACTTCGGCCTATGGTTTGCGTGCTAAATACGGCCAGGGTCTCGCGTATGCAGAAGCAAAAAACAATGAGCAGGCTTTAGGTGCATTCGAACAACTCATCGCTGGTTCACGCCAAACGGTGACAGATCGAAACAGAGTCAATGGTCTGATTGGTCGCGCTCGAGTCCTTTATCAAATGGGTCGATGGGGTGATTCAATTGAGGCCTACCGAGCAATTCCACGCGATACTGAGCAGTGGCATGACGCTTTGTTTGAATCAAGTTGGGCAATGTTACGAGGAGCGCGATTCCGTTCAGCTCTTAGTAACTTCCATTCGCTACACTCATCTTTTTACGACGATCATTACCAACCAGAGTCGCTATTACTCCGCGCGATTGTCTACCTTTACATCTGTCGCTATGACGAGATGGAGAAGGTGTTAGACCTTTTCGATCGACAATATAAGCCTGTGCAATCTCAAATCCGAGCAGCGCTTCAGAACAATCGTGATTCACTTTCGTTCTTTAGAGAGCTTATTCGCAAAGACGACGAGAAGAGTGGGCTAAAGAAGTCTTACGCCAATCAAGCGGGTCGACTGCCAAACTTGGTTGTGTCTTTTGTGAAAAAAGAGGGCGATGTTCGGAAGAGCTTAAATTATCTTCGCCGACTCGAAGTCGAAAAACGTCGAATCAGTTCGCTCTCGTCTTCATGGCGCACGTCAGGAATCGGTAAATACACTCAGAAGATTGTTGAAAAGCGGATTGAGTCAACTCGAGTGCTTACGGGTAAGCAATTCCGTCGACACTTGATCTTAGTTCAAAACGATCTTCGAGACTTATTTGAGCAAAGTAACTTCCTTCGATTCGAAATGATTAGCGGCAAAAAAGAAGTCGTGAAAAAGGAGATCGCGGGTAAAGGCTTAGTTCGCGATAAAATCGACGAAGACAGTTCGCGCGATTATTACGTGCAAAATGGATACGAATATTGGCCCTTCACTGGTGAATACTGGTTAGACGAGATCGGAAACTATCATTATGTCGGTGTACAAGCTTGTGAATAAAAAACAGTTGGGAAGTCATCTTAGAATTGTTGTCATCGCACTAACGACTCTTTTGGTCGCGACGCCGCAGGCGTTTGGACAGCGCTCAAAAAAGTCAGCTAAGAACCCTTCGCCAAAATCGAGAAACGTTCAGCCTAATAAACCTTCGCAATCGGGCGAGATCAAGATTTCGCGCGCGAAGACTGAGCTTCCTAAGTCACAAGGTCTTCAGGAGCTTCAGCAATCGACACTTCCAAAAGATTTACGTCGTGTGCGACCGCCGCGCTCGAACGAATTTTACGTTGGTAATTCGAAAGAAGCTGAATACGAACGTCTTCTTGATATGGAAATTAAAAAGCTCTATCAACTTTCACAGCAGTATCGCAAGAGTGTGAATCGCGGCGAAATTTGGCTGCGCCTTGCTGAGCGCTATGTTGAAAAAGCTCGTCTTGTCGAGTTCCGTGAGCAGACTATTTATGATCAGAAAATTAAAGATTACCTAGATAAGAAAACTAAAGTTAAGCCAGAGATTAACAATCGACTTGCGCGCGATTACAATCGCAAAGCGATCGAGCTTTACGAGTGGTTCTTAAAAGATTTCCCGAAAGACAATAAAGTCGACCAAGCTCTGTTCTTCTTAGGGTACAACTATTTTGAGATCGGCCAGACCGGCAAAGGCGAAGAGTATTATCAACGTCTCGTAAAACAGCACCAAAATAGTGCCTACGTGACCGAGTCGTACTTTGCTCTCGGCGAATTCTATTTCGACAATGAACAATGGCAAAAGGCATTAGATTCTTACCAGAAAGTAATCAGCCGCAAAAAAGCCCGTCTGAATATGTTCGCACTCTATAAAGGTGCTTGGTGTTTGTATCGACTCAACCGACTTGAAGGTGCGTTAAAAACTCTTGAGAGAGTGGTGCGTTTAAGTGGTGGACCGAATGAAGCGGCTGAGTCGGTTGCGGGTGGACAGGCTCTGAACCGAGTTCGTCTTGGCAGCGAAGCTTTGAAGGACTATGTACCTTTTTATGCTGAGACTGGCGAATACAAAAATGCTTATCAAAGATTTAACGATGTTTCAGCAGACGAAAAGCGTGCAGCGGCAATGGTTGAGCGTTTGGGTTATGTTTATGCGGATATCGGCAACAAGACCGCTTCAAATTATTTGTTTAAGCAGTTGATTGGTTTGGACCCAGTTGCAGAAAAAGCAGCTGACTACCAATACAGAATTGTTGTGAGTTATGCGACCACTGATCAGAACAAATTTAGAGAAGAGCTCACGACCTGGATGGACATGTTCGGCCCTGACAGCCCTTGGGCGCAAGCAAACAATACAAAGCAAAAGCTCGTGGCTGATATGCATAAGCTCCAGGAAACGGTTTTGCGTAACCACGTGTTGCAACTTCACCAAACTGCACAAAACTCTCGTGCTAAGTTTTCGCAGCAAGGTGCTAATAAAGCTTACGCACTTTATTTCAAGTACTTTACAAATTCTCCACAAGGAAACGAGATGGTTTTCTATCGTGCAGAATTATTGTTCGACATGGGTTTCCATGCCGATGCAGCTAAGCTTTATACGTACGTGATCGAGAAAGATCCAAAGAATAAGTTCTTTAAGCAAGCCGTTGAGAACAACGTTCTAGCTCTTGAAAAAGCACTTCCTTCGAACAAAGAGATCGAAAGCAAACGCGGTGATACTCTCGATCCAATTCCGCTCGATCCACCAGTTGCCGCATTTGAAAAAGGTGCGCAGCACTACATCACCCATTTTCCTAAAGGCGAAAACACTCCAGATATCTTGCGTCGACTTGGTGTTATCTATTATTCGTACAACCACTTTGATCGCGCGATTGAAATCTTTAGACGTGTCATGAATGACTATCCGGGCACTTCAAATGCTGCAATTGCAGGAAATTTGATCCTCGACATTTACAAGCTCCGTGGCGATATGGCGGGTCTTGCGAACGAAGCAGAAGCGCTCCTTAAAAATCCGAAAATTGCCAATAGCAAATTTGGTAGCGACATTAAAGGTATGCTCGAAAGCGCAAGTTACGCTCGGGCCGACAAGCTCGCGCAGACGGGTGATGCGCTTCAAGCAGCAAAACAATTCGAAGGCTTCGCTAATAGCTACAAGCAATCCGACTTAGCGGTCGCTGCTCGTTACAAAGCCGCAAAAGCTTACGAAAAAGGCGGAGACCCGAGTTCGGCAGTTAGGATGCATAAATTAATTCTTGCGTCTCCAAATCAGGATAAGAAGGTTCAGGCGGTACAATTAGATTCGAGAAATGATCTGGCTCGAATTTACTCAACAACCGGTCAGCTGGAGCTCGCTGCTGGTGAATACTTGAGGTTTGCAAATGCCAATCCCAAAGATCCGAAGTCGGCCAATGCATATTACAATGCGGCTGTACTGCTTGATGCTCTCAATAGCTACAACGATGCAGCCAATGCCTATCAAAAGTATTTCGATCTAAGTAAGAAACGTGACCGATTCGAAATTATTTATTCTCAGGCAGAAATGTACAAGCGCCGCAACATGAACGGGGCAGCAGAAAAGAAATACGAAGAGTATATCAATACGTACGGTGGCAATGCTGATCACGTAGCTGAATCGATGTATTTCCTTGCAAAGCAAGCCGAGCGTAAGGGGCAGCAAGACAATGCCTTCGGCTGGTATCGCAAGTTGACGGCGATGAATAAACGCGGTGGCAGTGGTCGCGCTGCGGAGTACGCAGCTGAAGGTCGATTTAAGATGGCACAAGATGTCTTGAAAGAAATCCGCGCAATTCGGTTTACTCGACAAGAAGCTCAGATCGCGAAAACAAGTAAACAGCTCGATGCTTTAGCTTCACGCTACGAAAAAGAAATGATCGACGTTGTTAAATTTGATAACGCGAAATGGATTGTCGCGGCACTTGTTTCGACAGCGCAAATGTATGAGTTAAAAGCTAGCAAGTTAGGTTCAGTTCCGTTCCCTGACGGATATCCAAAAGAGCAGATGAAGCCTTTTGAAGATCAAAAGGCAGTTGGTGTGAATCGTGTTCGTAACCAAGCAAAAGAAAACTACAAGCTTGCTCATCAAAGAGCGATGGAGCTTGAAACGTTTAGTGAGTGGACTGAGCTTGCTGCAAAAGGCTTAAGCGAACTTGATCCGGGCTCTTCTGCTTCTGCAGGCGAAAGAGCAAGTGAATCTCGCGCAATGGATTGGATGGGATTATGATGTTGATCGAACCGAAGATCAAAAAAACCGCCCTATTACTTCTTGTGGGATTTCTCAGTGCGAGCTGTTCGACTTCAAATCAGCAGAGCGACAATTCTGCGAGTGAACCTCCTTCGTTCGAACAGCCGCAGCAGTCATCGCAGGTTGACGATTCAATTCCACAGAGCGCGCCTCCAGCTTCCCAAGAAAAACCGAAGAGTGGTGATAGTTACGCAACATTGCGAACTGCGGTTCGTGGTGGAAATGCAGAGCAAATTCGGGACGAGGCGGGGAAGATCCTTTCTGCTAGTCCAAACGATGCTGTCGCACTCAACACTTTAGCCTTGTACTACTTCCGAAAGAATAAATTGGGGGCGGCAAGACTTCTAATTGCTCGAGCGTTCGAGAAAAACCCTGATGTCGCATCGCTTTACAACAACCTCGGAGTTATTGAGTTGTCAGAGGGTGACACGACGGGTGCCATTTCAAATTTCAAAAAAGCACTGCGTTTGGACAATCGTCACGCTGCTGCTTCAGCCAACTTGGGTTCGATTCTTGTTGAAGGCGGCGAGTACGGAAAGTCTCAGGTATTGCTAGAAACCGCCTATCGTGCGAATCGTTCGAATTACGCAGTTGCTAGCAACTACGCAATCTCTCTTCGTGCAAACAAAGACTATTCGAAAGCTGCAAAGATTTACGACGAAGTAATTAAGGCAAATCCGCGAGATGTGAATGCGCTGCTCAACTACTCAATTTTATTAATCGACTTTTTGAACAAGCCTAAAGACGGCCTAGCCCTTGTGTATAAGCTGAAATTTCTAGAGACTGAGAACAGAGATGTCATTGCCCGGGCTGACGCTTTAGAAAAAAAGGCGAAAGCAGAGATTAAGTAGGATGATGATACTCAACAAGGACCGCAACATGATAATCGGCATGAGTTTCCTAAAAACCTTGATGGTAGCAATTGTTGCTGCGTTCATCGCTTTGCCATCTCTCGCTCAAGATGACGATCTTGGTGGTGAACCAGCTGGTGAAGAAGCGGCGGCAGCGCCTGCGGACAGACCACTTACCGGAGCACCAGTTCAAACTACGAAGAGCGGTCAGCCAAAGCGAACCACGATCGATTTCGAAGATGAATTAGTTGAAGGTAAAACAAAAAATCCAGAGCTTTTCTATCTCCTTCAAAAACGTCAGTTCAATTACAAAAGACTTATTCGACTACGTGAAAACTTTCTCCCTGAAATGAGAAAGACATCGGAAGAAATGCAGCGAAAAGGTAGTGCCCAAGGAGAGCAACAGTGAAGCAGCCAGTTGTTCTGCGTATCTACAAAGGCGATCAGCTTTTTCTTGTAAAGCAGTTCACCGACGGGCAGATCGTAATCGGACGTCAAGCCGAGAATCAAATTGCATTACCAAGTGAAGGGGTTTCTCCACTTCATGCGTCGATCGAAGATCGCAATGGAACTTATTTCGTAAGCGATCTTGGTTCTGAAACTGGAACCAAGCGTAACGGAAACTCGGTGCTCGAATCAGCACTCGAATCTGGAGACAATTTAGAAATCGGAGAATTCAGAGTTGAGTTCTACATCGGTGCTCCAAAACCAAAAACCGCATCGGTCACGCCTGGGCCACATGAAGTAGCAGTTACGACTGTCACTCAATCAAAAGGTATTGAAGTTAGCACTTCGCCAATTTCGCATCGCCCAGAAGAAGAAAAGCCAGAACCAAAACCAGAGCCGAAACCAGAACCAAAAGTTGAAGCGACTCCAGCCGTTCCAGAAAAGCCAGTTGAAAAGCCGATTGAAAAGCCGATTGAAAAGCCAAAGCCAGCTCCAACTCCGGCTGTGGCGAAAGCCGCCGCAGTCGCTGCAACTGGATTTGCAGCTACTGCATCAGCAAAGCTTCCGGGCGCTAAAACTAGCAAATCTAAAAAACATAAAAAGACTTTCGCTCCGCCAAGTAAACATAACGACGTAAAAGACTATGTTAAGCCGAGCAAAGGGACAGTTGTCGAAGTCCTGGTGGCATGGCGCGAACGCGTGATTACTTCTCAGCATTTCTCTGAAGCTAAGACATATACTTACGGCTCAGATGAAACTGCCGACGTAAAAATTCCAGTCGGAGCAAAGAGTAAAGTTCCATTTCTAAAGATTCAGGGCCGCGCGATTGTGATGGTCTCTCCGGAAATGACCGGAGAGCTTGTTCGCGCAGGACAGTCGGGCACAACGCTTGCTGATCTAGTTCGCCAAAACAAGATGGTTCGCGGTGCCTCTGGCTACGAACTTGGGCTTGAGCAAGGCGAGATGCTAAAAGTAAATCTCAACG
Organism: uncultured Bdellovibrionales bacterium; assembly: GCA_964543475.1. Classification (GTDB taxonomy): domain Bacteria; phylum Bdellovibrionota; class Bdellovibrionia; order Bdellovibrionales; family JAMPXM01; genus JAYSYM01. Next base: position 110,221 of record CAZIYJ010000008.1, read on the forward strand.
ATCAAATTGTTTTGATTATTAGATATGTTTCTGATGCTCCAAAACCTTTGATGGCGCCGATGTTCGACCTTACTGCTTCTGAAGCCGTGGGCGTGATCATGGCATTTGTGATCACAGGGGTAATGTTCCTATACACATTCCTCTACACTCCGCCAAAGCCACTTGATGATTTAGTTAATGAAGATCAATTGCGACGTGCAGTAATTATCGTTCCGATTCCTAAACCCAAAGTTCAGCCAGTTGAAGAGCCGCAGTCAACTCCGCCTCCAGTTGTAAAGATGACTCCGGCTCCTAAAAAAGAAACTCCTAAGCCGGCTCAACAAGCAAAGACAGATGTTTTCGAGAAAAAAGATCCGGGTGCTGCTTCCAATCCAGTTCCAAAGCCTAAAAAAGCTGTTGGTGGTGTGAAGCAAGGTGGCCAAGTCAAAGTTGGAAATACTGAAGGCGCGCAAATGCAATCTCCTAAGAAGGATATTGCGAAGTCGAAAATCTTCAGTGTGTTCGGTGGCGGCGGTCGACAAGACGAAATTGCAGAGGCGACTTCGGGAGCCGGTGAACTTGCAGGTCTTGCAAACGCAGCATCTGGAAAAGCAGGTAACGCACAAGACAGACCAGGACAAGGCATTGGCACTCCACTTAAAGACACAGGCGGCGGCGGAACAGGTACTGCGCAGTTTGGTGTTCCGGGAGTTAAAACTTCTGGTCGCGGCGGTGGTAATTCAGGTTACGGAGAAGGTGGTCTTGGCGGTCGTCGCGGAGTCACAATTCAGCCAGGTGGACTTGGCGAATCATTCTCGGGAACGATCGATCGCGAAGCAATTCGCCGAGTGATCAGAGAAAACATTAATGCAATTCGTGCATGTTATGAGCGCGAGCTTAATCGTAATCCAGATCTTCAAGGTAAAATTTTGATCTCGTGGGATATCGGAGAACGTGGTCGCGTGATGCGCGGCAAAGTTGCCGGCAACGACACGGGCAATGCGGCAGTTGCAAATTGTGTTTTAGATCGTATTCGGACTTATACATTCCCCGAGCCGCCAACGAGCGCAGAGGTGACTGTTATATTTCCGTTCTACTTTAAAAATTAGAGTTACTTAATAGAACTTGAAGCTAGTGAGCTTCATGCAAGGGAGAATTCACAAATGGAACCGACAGCAGCAAGTCTTGATCCAACAATGGTTGGGCATTGCAAGAATACAGGCAACTTCATCATCGACGCGTTTTGCATGGGCGGACCGGCGATGTACATCATCGCAATCGTCGGAGTACTAACAGTATTCTTGATCATTGAACGATTCATGACGCTTCGGTCGCTCACAGTCGACAAGCAGGACTTCAACGAACATTTGTTCGGGATGGTTTTGCGCGGCGATATTCGTCAGGCGATCACTTATTGCGATAGCAAAGCAACTCCATTAACCAACACTCTTAAAGTGGGACTTGTTCAGGTGATGAACCAGCGCCCAGACGAAGAAGTTCAAGTTGCAATGGATGCAGCAGTTCTTCGTGACACTCCACGAATCGAAGGCTGGACGGCATTCCTTGGTGTGTTTGGTAACATCGCGACACTTATCGGTCTCGTTGGTACGATCATGGGTATGATCACTTCGTTCCAAGGTGTGGCTGAAGCGGGTGCTGCAGAAAAAGCGCAAAAGCTTTCAATCGGTATTTCTGAAGCTCTTCATTGTACGGCATTCGGTCTTATCGTCGCGATCATTGCGATCTTGGGTTACGGTTACTTCCAAGTTCGAATCGGTCGACTTATCAATGACGTTACTGAAAGCAGCATGAGCTTGATGAATCTCGTTGTCGCTAACCGCGACAAGATGAAAGAGTAAGGTTATAAATGGCTCAGGTAAGCGGCGGCGGTAAAGGCAAACAAGAAGTAAACGTAGAACTCAACTTGGTTCCGATCATCGATTTGATGAGCGTACTCATCACGTTCCTTCTCATCACCGCTGTTTGGTCACAGGTTTCGATGCTTCAAGCAGGAAGCTCAATCTATGGCAAAAAAACCAATGACGATAACACTCCTCCTCCACCTCTAGCAGACATTCCCTTGCGGCTAGATGTGAAGGCTTCTGGATTCCGTTTAATCATTGGTAAAGAAACGTTCCAATATCCGCGTGCGGGTGGACGGTTCGAAACCACTGGGCTAGCTGCGAAATTAAAAGAAATTAAAACGACCTATCCTGAAAAAGTAGATGCCGTCATCACAACTGATGACGACGTTAATTACGAGTTTATGATTTTAGGAATGGATACGCTCAACAAATCAGGGTTCCCATCGGTTTCAGTATCGACAGTAGCGGCTGAGTAAGAAAAAACCAGAGGAAGTAAGCTCCATGGCTATTTACGCACCAGGTATTCGTGACAGACATAATCGACCTAAAAGAAATGGCGCACGCAATGCGATCATGACTCTTTCTTTGACCGCCATGGTTGATATGTTTACGGTACTCGCAGTCTTCCTACTTCAAAACTATCAAACAGACTCAGGACTTCTCGAAATCAACGACGAAGTTGCACTTCCGATGGCTTCGGCAATCAAAGAGCTTCGCCCTGCAACTGTAATTACGGTTTCAAAATCACACGTGACGCTCAACAAAGAGATCGTCATTGATATCAATTCGATTCGAGCACAAGAAGATGCAAACATCCCGGCGCTCGAGAAAAAGCTGACTCAGATGTTCACCGATGCTGATAGCAAAAGAAAAATGTTGGGCCTAGGTGCTATTCGCGATGCTGTTCAATCTCAGCAAGGCACTGATCCTAAAAAAGAATTAGAAGATTCTCGTCGTGTCACCGTTCAAGGTGATAAAGGCGTCGACTTTCTTGCAATTCGCCGCGTACTTCACACGGTGACGATGGCAGGAGCTTCAGAAGTGAACTTCGCGGTTGTTAAAGACGAATCATCGCCCCAGTAAAGTCTCAAACATCACAGAGCATCAGCCTTTAGTCTAGTTGTCAGAACGAGGCTTACGTCTTATCGTTAAGGCACATTTACAGTCCGAGTGTGCCAACCGGCGGGAGCATCATGATGAAACGTCTTTTAGTAATCCCATTCTTATTTTTCGCGATGGCATGTGCAGAAGTAAAAGAGAAGATCGAAGATCGCTCCGGCGGTTGCGTAAACGGCAATTGCACAAATAAACCATTACCGAAACCATCGGCTTGTAGTGGAGCCCAAAAATTCACTGATCTTTCAGGCACGTTTAAAACAGAGCCAGTAACGAGTGCTACTACGGGAATCACATATCGCGCTCAGTTTTTCTTCAGCGGAAATAAAGCATCATTTACGCAGTTTTGCGAAAAGAAGACATCGGGTGAGTTTGAAAGTCCAATGGTGGAATCAACTTACTCGGTTAACTCAGATGTGAGTGCATTAAAATTCGATGATCCTCAGGTAGTTGAAAAGAAATCGGCAAGCTTTAGCTGTAAGGCTCAGTTAACTTCCGAAGTTTTCGCGATCAGCGCCCAAGGCAAATGTTTGGTGATTAAGCCGAGTAAAGGCGATGCGCTTTACTACGTAAAACAGTAATTTAAGCTGTAGCTTTGAGTGGAATGTTGAAGCGCTTAACGTAATCAACTACGAACGAAGCTGTTTCAGGATGAAGTTCATCGAACTTAATTCCAGCGTAACCTGAAGACGTCACATAAGCGACTGAGCCTGTAAATCGGAGTGCGTGCGGGAATTCACTGCTTCGAATAAGAAGTTGAACTTGTTCTCCCTTTACCAAAAAGCCAGCATCGTTAAGTCCCATGCCAGCTTCGCTAATTGAAGCTGCTTTGACGACGGCTGGCCCTTTTTGATCAACTCGGCTAACAGCGACAGTTCCCATTAGTGGCGCGCGCTCGTTTTCACGTCGGCTGATGCCGAGCTCTTCCATTATGTCGTGAAGTTCAAAAATATTTGTCCACTGATTTAGTCCCACGCTCCACAAACGAACCTTATTTAAGGTTGTGACATTGCGAAGATGAGTGATCATTTCATTTTGAGTGAGTGGTCCAAGAGATGATCCGCCTACATCGACATACCAGACTGGGTTTTGCGACTTTTCAGATTCGCTTTTAACAATCTTTTCAACTTGTTGGCGCCAAGAACTGATCGGCATCCACTCGCGTTGACCCTTCCACCATATAAAGCACGCATCGCCCCATATACCTGCGTTCAAGCATTGGTCGACTTGTTCCGTAGTAAACGGACCCGTCACAATATTTTCAGAAAAGACAAACCACTCGTGTGCCACACGTTTGTATCGGATAAATTTTTTATTATCTTAACGGTTTTCGGGGTCTAGCTAGACCAGTCTGGCTTTCTTCGGACTGCCGCTTTCTGCTAATACTGTGCCAACAATTATGATAGCCTTTTTAAGTAAGGAAAATGCTCTCGTGACTAAGCGAAACTCCGCAATTTTAATGCTGTTATTTGCGATTCTAGTCGTTGAGATTATCATCCTTGCGCCTGGTGATTTGGGTACGTCGCCTGAAGCTGATCGTGCGGCTCAAATTGATGCGGCCAAAAGTCCAGTTGAAGGTCAAACGGGCCAAGTGATGCAAGATGTTCACTTAGTCGAGGCGAAGACAGGCGGAAAAGAGTGGGAACTCTGGGCAGAAAAGGCTCTTCGTCCAAAAGAAGATGCGACGTGGACGATCGAGCAAGTTGAAGTCAAATTTTTTGGTGAGAACGAAGTGGTGTATACAGTGACGGGTGAGCGTGGATTTGTTGAGACATTGAAAAACGATATCCGAATTATCGGAAACGTTTTGATGCGCTCATCAAATGGCTACACTTTTAGAACTGAAGAGATGTCTTACCAGTCTGAGACGCGTTTACTCGAGACACCGCACGCGATTGAAATGGACGGTCCGAGAGAACCAGATGGATCTCGATTCACACTCACTGGCAAAAATCTTTTCGCCAACCTTACAACGAACGAGATTTTCATCAATCAAGACGTCCGCGCTAAGAAATCTGTCAAAGCCGGAAAAGCAGCAATGATTTCTTCGGCCAAAGCAGAATTCAGCGGAAAAACTAAAAAAGGGCGTTTCTACGATGGCACCATCATCGACATTGAATCGCTTCGCATCACGGGCCCCGAGGCCGTGTTTAGTTACAGCGGTGATCATATTAACTCTGTTGTTGTTGATGGCGGAGTCAAAGTCACTGACGTCGACAAATATGCAACCGCTGATAAAGTTGCAGTTTTCTTAGACGAAGAAAAATACATCTTTAAGGGCTCACCACGAGTCGTGCAGAGTGGTGATGAATTGTTCGGAGACGAGATAGTTCTGTCAGAAGGCGGAAGAAAAGTTCAGGTCTCAAACGCTCGCGCCCGAATCGATTCACGAAGTTTAGAAACGAAAGCGGAGAAGAAACCTTAATGGCAGCTCCAGTACGCCTCAAGGCAGTTAAACTCGCAAAAGCTTTTAAATCACGAAAAGTGGTTGATGGCGTCAGCTTTGAAATCGAAGCTGGGCAGATCGTTGGATTACTTGGTCCAAACGGCGCTGGTAAAACCACGAGCTTTTACATGGTTGTGGGCCTTGTCACACCGGATTCAGGTGATATCGAGCTCGACGGAAAATCAATTGCGCAGATGCCAATGTTTCAGCGTGCACGAGTGGGATTGAGTTATCTTCCGCAAGAGGCAAGTGTCTTTCGAAGGCTAACCGTTCGAGAGAATGTAATTGTCGCACTTGAGGCCCACGGTATTTCTGGAACAGCGAAGACCGAAAAACTTGAAATGCTGCTCGAAGATTTTTCGATCACCCATATTCGCGATAGTTACGGTTACGCACTTTCAGGCGGAGAACGGCGACGAGTTGAAATTGCACGAGCTCTCGCGGGTGATCCAAAATTTATTCTCCTCGATGAACCCTTTGCGGGGATTGACCCAATTGCAGTGGCAGATATTCAGGGGATTATTCGCGGATTAAAAGCTCGCGGAATTGGAATTCTAATTACTGATCACAATGTTCGCGAGACCCTTGGTATCTGCGACTATGCGTATATTTTAAAAGACGGAAAAATTCAGGTCACGGGAAGCGCAGACGAAGTGGCGAATAATGATATGGCTCGAAAGTTTTACTTAGGTGAAAACTTTAAGCTCTAAAGAAGAAACTTAAATTCGCTCCAGGAGGAGAGAAGATGGCTCAAGGCTTAAAACAAAGTATGAATCTGTCGCAGACGCTGCGGATGACTCCACAGCTTCAGCAGGCGATCAAGCTCCTTCAGTTATCTCGAATGGAACTCGAGACGGCAGTTCGAAAAGAACTCGAAGAGAATCCGGTTTTAGAAGAAACTCCTGAAGGACCTGGTGAGGTTAACGAAGGTGAAGCGAATCAGGTAGAAGCTTCGGCGTCTGAAGCTCAGCAAGATCACGATCCACAGAAGCAAGATGAGTTCGATTGGGAAAACTATATCGATGCTCAGTATAAGCCATCACAAAGCATGGCTTCTGGCTCTGAAGAGATCATGAACTATGAAAATGTGATCACGACGACTGAAAGTCTTTATGATCACTTGATGTGGCAAATGCAACTTTTCGGATTTAATGACGAAGAGGCCTATTATGCGAGTATGCTCATCAGCTACATCGACGATGATGGTTACATCAAAGTTCCACTCGAGCAAATCGCTCAAGAAGAAAATGCGTCACTCGAAGAGCTCGCAAGCATTCTTCCATTTGTTCAAGAATTTGACCCACCGGGAGTTGGCGCGCGCGATTTAAAGGAATGTTTACTGATCCAAGCTAAACATTTACAAGAAGACACCCAAGACTTAGTACTTCTTTTAAACAATCATTTAAAAGATCTCGAGAAGAAAAACTACGAGGGAATCGCAAAGGCAATGGGCCTAGCTCTCGAAGAAGTCATCGACATGTGCAAGATCATTTATTCAATGGACCCAAAGCCAGGTCGCGCGTACATGACGAACGATACTCAGTTCGTTACGCCAGATGTTTACGTCTACAAAGTTGGTGAAGACTATATGGTTTCACTCAACGAAGACGGTCTTCCTCGACTTCGAATCTCAAACTTCTACAAGAACGTTTTAAAGAGCGGCACCGGCGGAAAAAACGCAACCACTCAAGAATACGTCCAAGAAAAGTTGCGATCAGCTGTTTGGCTGATTAAATCGATTCACCAGCGTCAGCGTACAATCTACAAAGTGTCTGAGAGTATCGTTAAGCATCAGCGTGATTTCTTTGATAAGGGGCCAGCGTTTATCAAACCGATGATTTTGCGAGATATCGCTAACGATATCGGCATGCACGAATCAACGGTGAGTCGGGTCACAACTTCAAAGTATATGCATACCCCTCGCGGAATTTTTGAGCTGAAATACTTCTTCAACTCAGGAATTAACACTTCTGACGGAGACGCTTTAGCCAGCGAGTCAGTGAAACTTAAAATTAAAGAGTTAGTTTCGGCCGAAGATACCAAGAATCCTCTCTCAGACCAAAAGATCGTAGAGCTTCTGAAGAAGGATGGGATCCAAATCGCACGTCGAACTGTGGCAAAATACAGAGACGTGCTGAAAATCCTTCCGTCGAGTAAGAGAAAGAAGTACTTCTAAGGGTCATGGTTCTTGTTGCTGTAATTTTCGCCATTGCCACCATCATCGGGATTGCTCTCACTGCAATCTCTATTCGTCTGCGCGACAAAGCCCAGATCCGTTTTGCTCAAGAAGAAGCCGCAGAAATTATTGATTCAGCAAAGGGCCTAGCGGCAGATGCTATGGCTGACGCAAAAGAGCGTGTCGAAGACTACGCAGAGCTCCTTAAAAATCAGAATCACCAAGAAGTGTCGCAGCTTGAGGCGAGAGTTGAACAACAAGAGCTTTCGTACCGAAAAAAGCGAAGCGAAGCCGACCGCACCTACAATATCGAGCAGCGCGAGATTCAAAAACAGAATGTGGGACTTGTTGAGCGTTCGAAAAAAATCGAAGCACGCCAAGCTCAGTATCGCGAGAAACGCGAAAAGGCCGAAGCGGTACGTAAAGAGTTAATTATTGAGCTTCAGCGCATCGGAAATTTGAACCCCGAAGAGATCAAAGCAGAAATAACTGCGGCTCGCGAAAATGAACTTCAAATCGAAGCAAAGAAAAAAGCGCATTTCTACGAAGAAGAAACAAAAGTTCAAGCTGAGGGTATTGCAAAACATATTCTCAACACTGTTTTCAATCGTTTCCCTCGAGAATCAAGCCTAGAGCGAGGAATCGGGACAGTTGAAATCGAAAACGAAGAGCAAAAGGCTCGAGTGTTCGGCAAAGACGGAATCAACCTCGCGACGTTAACCCAGCTTTGCGAAGTTGAGTTTAATCTTGGCGAGAACAACGTTGTTCAAGTGGTTGGCTTCGATCCGGTACGGCGTGAGCTTGCGACCAGAACTTTAGAAAAAGTCGTCAAAGAGAAAAACGCAAATCCTGATTCGATCAAAAGACTTTTTGAGCGAACTCGCAGTGAAGTCTTTAGAAAGATTGATACTGACGGAAAGCGAATTGCAAATGAACTTGGCATGCAGGACATGGCGCCCGAAATTAAAAATATGCTCGGAAGCCTTCGCTATCGATACTCATTCGCACAGAATCAATATTTTCATGTGGGTGAAGTCGGCTGGCTCTGCGGACTTCTAGCCTCAGAGCTTCAATCAGTTGATTTCCGTTCAGCTAAGCGGGCGGGCCTTCTCCACGATGTAGGTAAAGCAATGGATCACGCCATCGAAGGTGGCCACGCAGTGATCGGCGCTGATTTTATTAAAAAGCATGGCGAAAAAGATAACATCGTTCATGCGGTTCGCTCGCATCACTATGAAGAACAACCAGCAACTGATCTCGCGTTCCTAGTCATCGCTGCTGATGCAATTTCTGGTGCTCGTCCTGGTGCTCGTAGGTCAACTGTAACTTCTTACAATCAAAAGATCGAAGCGCTTTCAACGATCGCTGATGGCTTTAATGGTGTGCTACGCACAATGATCTTCAACGCTGGCCGCGAAGTGCGGGTCATTGTCGACTCTCGTAAGGTCACTGACGTTCAGTCGTTAAAACTCTGCCGCGACATCGCTGATAAGATCGAAATTGAGTGCTCTTACCCAGGACAAATCAAAGTCATGGTCGTCCGCGAAACCCACGCCCAGGCCCACGCTAAGTAGATCGGCCGCGATGAGCGGCAAAACGTAAATTTAAACTCTAGATAAACTCCGCGCCAGCGCGGAATAGCGACTTATCAGTCGCAACAATTCCTGAAATTACACGAGCTATTTTGATATCAGCAATCACCATCGAAATGTTGTTTTATACTCGCCACAATTTCAGCTGTGAATTCTCAATTCGAGACATTCATTTCAGAGCGTTATGCTCCTTAGCTAAAAAATTTTTTGTCGAAATTCGAGGACAGTCTTAACAAACCCTCTGCTTTGGTCGGGCAAATTCCGATAGAGGAGTATCACTGCAAACCTTGAAAGGGGCAGATCCAATGAAAGTTGATTTTTCGTTCAAGCACTTAGACGCGTCACAGGCACTTATGGGATACACCGAGGAGAAACTCGGCAAAATCGAAAAATTCGAACTGAAGCCCATGGAAGTGCACGTCGTCTACTCAATGCAGAGGCATGAGTGCATGATTGAGGTGGTAGTGCTTGAGGGCCGTCGTAAATTTAAAGCTACGTCGATTTCTAACGACTTCTATAAGGCAGTCGACAATATGATCAACAAGCTGACCCGTCAGATGTCGAAGGGTAAGAAAAAACTGAAATATCATAAGCGCCCAGAGCTATCGCACTATGGCCAGATTTCGCAGCTTACGCCTGAGCTCGAAACAGTTTACTCACCAGAGCGATTGCGCAAAGTAGGCTAATACCTTAAGCAGATTCATACTTACTAAGATTGGTTGACCCTTGATCTCCGGGCTTGATATTAAGTCCGGAGATCAACATTTCCCGGGGTACACCAAATGAAAGATTATCTCTTCACGTCTGAATCAGTCTCTGAAGGACACCCAGACAAAGTTTCTGATCAAATTAGCGATGCCGTTCTTGATGCCATTCTCGCTCAAGATCCAAAAGGCCGCGTTGCTTGCGAAACTCTCGTTACAACAGGAATGGCAGTCGTTGCCGGAGAAGTAACGACAACAGCGCGAATCGACGTACCAACAATCGTCCGCGGTGTGATCAAAGACATTGGTTACAACACTTCTGAAATGGGCTTCGATTATAAGAGCTGCGCAGTTCTCAACTCTCTCGGACAGCAAAGCCCTGATATCGCGATGGGTGTTGATGCAAAAGAGCAAGGTGCCGGCGACCAAGGAATCATGTTTGGTTATGCAGTCAACGAAACTGCTGAGCACATGCCTCTCTCGATCGATCTCTCTCACAAACTAGTAAAAGAATTAGCTCGCGTACGAAAAGCTGATCACAAATCTTTCCTTCGTCCCGATAGCAAGAGCCAAGTGACTGTCGAGTATGTCGATAACAAACCAAAGCGCGTTGATGCGATTGTTATCTCAACTCAGCACGATGAATTTGCGACACAAGAGATGATTCGTGAATTGATCATGGATCAAGTTATTAAAAAAATGATTCCAGCTAACTGGATCGACTCAAAGACAAAATACTTCATCAACCCAACTGGCCGATTCGTTATCGGTGGTCCACACGGAGATTGCGGCCTCACGGGTCGTAAAATCATCGTTGATACTTACGGCGGTCACGGAGCGCACGGCGGGGGAGCTTTCTCAGGAAAAGATCCTTCGAAAGTTGACCGATCTGCTGCGTACGCTGCACGCCACATTGCTAAGAACATCGTTGCGGCCGGTCTTGCAGAACGATGCCTCATCCAGGTTTCTTACGCGATCGGTGTTGCGGAGCCAGTGAGTGTGATGGTGAACGAATTCGGAACCGGAAAAGTCTCGTCTGAAAACTTATCGAAAGCTGTTCGCGAGATCTGGAGCCTTAAGCCAGCTGCAATTATTCAGCAGTTTGATCTTTTGAAGCCTAAGTACCGAGCAACTGCTGCCTACGGCCATTTCGGTCGAACTGAAGAAGGCATGACTTGGGAAAAAACTGATAAAGTTCAGGCACTTCAGGAAGTCTGCAAGAACCTTAAGTAGGCAGGGCGCCCAGGCATCAGAGCCTGGCATCAAGGCAACAAGGCATGAAGTGAATATATTCGAGGGACTTCGTCCTTCGAATATATTGCAACGTATGGCAACATAGGCTAGAAAATCCCATGGCCAAAAAACAGGCAACCACGATCTATATCACCGAAGAACAGCAAGCGGCGCTCAAAGATTTGAATCGCCGCTCGAAAGTTCCGGTTGCGGAGTACATCCGAGAGGGAATCAATTTGGTTCTCGAGAAGTATCGCGATCAATTGCCTGGGCAAATGGAGCTGGGCACGTCATTGGGGCTACCGAATGCGAAAGAAAAACGGTAAGGTTCTCGAAAGAATTTCAGCAGCATAAAACATCTAAGCAACCGAGCCAGAATTTAATGGATCCAAAGTACATCCGAAATTTTTCAATCATCGCACATATCGATCACGGTAAGTCGACTCTTGCGGATGGTCTTCTATCGCACACAGGTTCAGTTTCTGATCGCGAAAAGAAAGCTCAGTTCTTAGATAACATGGAGCTAGAGCGCGAACGCGGCATCACCATCAAAGCTCAAACAGTCCGTATGAACTACAAAGCTGATGATGGAATCGTATATCAATTAAATTTGATCGATACTCCGGGGCACGTTGATTTCTCTTACGAAGTTTCACGAAGCCTTGCTGCCTGCGAAGGCGCTGTACTAGTTGTCGATGCTGCTCAAGGTGTTGAGGCACAAACTCTCGCCAACGTTTACCTTGCGATTGAAAACAATCTCGAGATTATTCCAGTCTTAAACAAAATCGATCTTCCTTCAGCTGATCCTGAAGGCGTAAAAAAACAAATCGAAGAGACTATTGGCATTGATTGTAGCGAAGCCATTTCTGCGAGTGCCAAAGAACAAATTGGAATTCGCGAAATCCTCGAAGCTGTTGTTAAAAAAGTTCCCCCACCAAAAGCAGATCGTAGTTTACCCTTGCGCGCATTAACTTTCGATTCGTGGTTCGACCCATACCAAGGTGTCGTGATTCTTTGTCGTGTCATGGACGGCGAAGTTAAAAAAGGCGAGCGCATTAAGTTTTTGGCGACTGACAAGCAGTACGAAGTATTAAAGCTAGGTTCGTTTACTCCGTTTGCTACTGAATATCAGACTCTCCAAGCGGGAGAAGTGGGATATTTCATCTGTGGAATTAAAGACATCCGCGACGTTCAGGTCGGTGACACTGTTACAACGGCAGTAAGACCGGCGACTCAGCCTTTGGCAGGATTTAAGAGAATTAAGCCAATGGTTTTCTCAGGCATTTTCCCAGTTGTCTCAACTGACTACGAAAATTTAAAAGTTGCTCTCGATAAACTTTGTCTCAATGACTCAAGCTTAAGTTTCGAGGTTGAGAAATCAGCAGCACTCGGCTTTGGCTATCGTTGTGGATTTTTGGGCCTGCTTCACATGGAGATCGTACAAGAGCGTCTCGAGCGCGAGTTCAATCTAAACTTGATCACAACGGCTCCGACAGTTGTGTACAAAGTCTTTACTCACGACGGTAAAGAAATGCGCCTTGAGAACCCGGCGTTCTTACCTGATCCAACTAAGATTTTACGAATCGAAGAGCCTTACGTAAAAGTGACGGTTCACACTCCGTCAGAATTTATCGGTGGCATTTTGAAGCTCTGCGAAGACAAGCGTGGCATTCAGCTTCAAATGAATTACGTCTCTGATAAGAAAGTGATGATCGAGTACAAGCTTCCGCTTAACGAGATGGTCATGGATTTCTATGATCGATTGAAGTCGATCTCTAAAGGTTACGCTTCTCTCGAGTATGAATTCATGGATTTCGAGGAGGGTGATCTCGAAAAGCTCGACATCCTCATTAACGGCGAGCCGATCGATGCACTTTCACTGATTGTGCATACATCAAAGGCAGTCACGCGTGGCCGAAAGCTTTGCGAGAAGATGAAAGAACTTATCCCAAGACAACAATTCCAAATCGCAATTCAAGCAGCGATTGGTGCGAAGGTTGTAGCGCGCGAGACGATTGGGGCACTCCGTAAAGACGTGACAGCAAAATGTTATGGTGGTGACATTTCTCGTAAACGTAAGCTCTTAGAGAAACAAAAAGAAGGTAAGAAGCGCATGAAGTCGGTGGGCAGCGTCGATGTGCCACAAGAAGCCTTCTTAGCGATTCTTAAAGTCGAGGATTAGAATGTCAAAGATCACAGCGAACAAAAAGTTTTGGACTGAAGGTTGGGGCTCGTTCGGTATCGCAATCGGTATCGCACTTCTTATTCGTTGGTCATTGATGGAAGCTTACGTAATTCCAAGTGCCAGCATGCTTCCCTCGCTTTTAATTCATGACCACATCTTCGTAAATAAATTGGTTTACGGCGTTCGGGTGCCATTTAGCGAAAAGTGGCTTGTTGAATTCAAAAAACCAGTACGCGGTGAAGTCATCGTCTTCAAATACCCTCTCGATAAGGGCACATTCTTTATCAAGCGAGTGGTTGGTGTACCTGGTGATGAAATTTCATATGAAAACGGAAAACTGATTCTCAACGGCAAGCAACTCGAAACTGCTGTACCCACTGAAGACGAAGAAAAAATGTTTACTCAGTTAAGAGATGCCGACTTCCGCGCTGGCGGCAATATTCTCGATGCGACTGAAAACTACGTTCATTTGATGGAAAAACTTCCACCTGACTCTAATCATCCGCTTTTGCTTCGCAAAGGCGAGAGTTTTGGTAACAACAGTGGTCCTTGGACCGTTGGTGAGCGTGAACTCTTCGTGATGGGAGACAATCGTGACAACTCTCATGATTCTCGTCGTTGGGGTTTCGTTCCCGAAGAGAATGTTCTTGGTCGCGCCATGTTTGTTTGGCTGAGCTGCGAAGACACACTTCCCGTAGTTTCATTCTTGTGTAATCCCGCAACAATTCGCTGGAACCGCTTCTTCTACAATGTTCGCTAGAGCCAGCGGGCCAATCGATAAGCGAGGGACTTGGGCGAAGGCTCTGCTCTCGCTCACTTTTTCAATTTTCATAATTCTTGGCATAAGATGGGCTTTTCTCGAGCCTTATATCATTCCCTCTGAAAGCATGGTTCCGACTCTTTTAGTTCACGATCACATCGCCGTTAACAAGTTTGCCTACGGGCTTAGAGTTCCATTCACTCAAAAATGGTTGCTTAAATTTTCTGGTCCGAAGCGAGGCGATATCGTTGTTTTTAGATCAATCGAAGACCCGCAGACCTTTTTAATTAAAAGAGTAGTCGGTTTGCCCGGGGACAAAATTGAAACAAGCCATCGCTACCTAAAGATAAATGAAAAAGTTGTCGTGCAACGTGCTGCCACTGCTGAAGAACAATTGGCTTTTCGAGTTCGAGAGAATCGTAGTGGTGACTTAAATTCGAATTTTCCGTTTTTCATTGAGAATTTAGACGGCTTCGAACACATCATCGCGTATGAGGGAGAAGGAGATAAGGAAAATCCAATCTACGAGGATGAAGATTTCTCGTCAGCATTAGGGGCAACTGCAACTGGCAAAGTATTGTTGCCCACAAAAGATTTCGAAGTTCCTCAAGGCCACTATTTCATGATGGGCGATAATCGCGACAACTCCAGCGATAGCCGCATGTGGGGACCTCTTCCTCACGAAAATATTTTAGGCAGGGCGAGTGTAATTTGGCTTAGTTGCGACGAAATGGCCGAAGGCTCGAGCCGCCTTTGTAACTTTGCGACTCTCAGAAGTGAGCGCATATTCAGCAAAGTTCACTAGCTGCTCTGTTGCTTCCTACTTAAGCTGTGGTTAAGCTAACTAGGCGTGGCAAAAAAAGATCCGATTCGTACCCGCATTTTACTTCGTGAATACCTCGAGAGTTTGATCGTTGCGGTCTTGCTTGCGTTGATCATCCGCTTTTTCGTGATTTCAGCTTACAAAATTCCCACCGGTTCAATGGTGCCGACTCTCAAAGTTGGCGACTTTATTTTTTCTTATCGACTTCCTTATGGGGTTCCGATTCCGTTTTCTGGTGGCAAACGAATCGGGTCAGAGCTTCCAAAGCGAGGTGATGTCGTCGTTTTTCGTTATCCCGAAAATCCTCGAGTTAATTACGTTAAACGGGTCATCGGTTTGCCCGGCGATCGAATTGAAATAAAGAATCACAGTCTCTACATTAACGATCTGCAGTCGACTTACGAAATCAAATCGCCTGAGCTCATTGCAGACCTTCCCGGCAATGAGCTTTATGATGTCTATTCTGAGAAAGTAGGAGAGTCAGAGCACCTAATTCTTCGAAGTAAAAACGATGAAGCTGATTTCTTTGGTCCGATGGTGGTTCCACCGGGCCAAGTCTTTGTATTGGGAGATAATCGCGATACGAGCGATGACTCTCGCTACTGGGGATCAGTTCCAGTTCAAAATTTAGACGGAAAAGTCGTCATGATTTGGATGTCGTTTGATTGGAACCATCGCTGGGGCGACAATCGCCTCCCAACGATTAGAACCGAGCGACTCTTCAGATCGGTTGAGTAAGCTGTAGCGTGTGCCGCGCTGTAGCCTCAAAAATTTAATTCGGTCACGCATTGACGCAATTTCAAGGGTCGATCTAGCATAGGTTTTAATGTCAATCACTGGTCGCTCTGTTCTTTCAACTCAAGATTTAACAATCGATCAAGCCCATTCAATTTTCGAATTAGCAGAGAAACTCCATAAGCAGGGAAGCACAATTCCTGCGATCAGCAAGTCGATGATCTGCGCTTTCTTTGAGCCGAGCACCCGAACTCGTTTGAGTTTCCAAATGGCTGCACTCCAAGCAGGAGTGCAGACGATTAATTTCGACACGACTCACTCTTCTCTTTCAAAAGGCGAAACTCTTGGCGATACCGTTTTAAATCTTGTAGCGATGAAGCCTGACCTTTTGGTCATTCGCTACGGTGACTCAGTTGAGCTTGATCAGCTTCTTCCTACTTTAAAAGTTCCAATTTTAAGCGGAGGAAGTGGCAGAAATGCTCATCCTACTCAAGCTCTGCTCGATGCCTTCACAATTCTAAAAGAGCGAGGTCGCCTAAGCGGTGAGAAAGTCTTTATCGTTGGAGATATCAAACACAGCCGTGTTGCTCGTTCAAATTATGAGCTGCTCACACGTCTCGGGTGCGAAGTTGGTTTCTGTGGCCCTAAAGCTATGCTTCCTTTGCAGGACGAGTTCCCAAAAGCGATATACTTCAGCTCTGTTAAAGAGGGTTTAGCTTGGGCTACGGTCTGCATGGGTTTGAGAATTCAGCTCGAGAGGCATTCCGCGGGTCTCATCGCCGGAGAAAATATCAGCGAAAGCGATTATCACGCCCGGTTCGGAATTAGTTCTTCGTTACTTAAGAGCTTTGCGAACGACGGAATTATCATGCATCCTGGACCCATCAATCAGGGATTAGAATTCGCATCAGAGGTCCTCGCAGATCACCGGTGTCGTGTGCTTCAACAAGTAACTTACGGAGTCGCTGTTCGCGCAGCTCTCATCAAGAAAGTTTTAGGTGTTGCATGAGAAAAAACGGGAAAGCATCAACCGGATTTCTTGTTTTAGAGTCAGGTGAATGTTTCCAGGGAGACTGGCGCGGCGGCCGCGAGCAGGCAGGAGAAGTCGTCTTCAATACTTCCCATTCAGGTTACGAAGAGATTGCAACTGACCCATCTTACTTTTCTCAAATCATGGTGATGACAGCGCCCATGCAAGGAAACTACGGGGCAGACCGTGCCTTCTGGGAATCTAATAAAGTTTGGATATCAGGATTCGTGTGCCTCGAAATGCAAGAGTCGACACGCGATCGCAGCTGGCTTGATCTTCTCGATAAGTCCGAAGTGCCAGTCATTAGCGATCTCGATACGCGAGAAATAGTATTGCGTCTTCGCGAGCAGGGCACACCTTGGGGTGCTGTTGTAAAGGCCGAAACAAAAGAAGCAGCTTTAGAACGCGCGCATCAGCTCATCGCTCAAAAGAAAACAAATGATACCGACTGGGTTTATGCAGTTTCGCGTAAGCAAACTGAATTCTTAAAAGGTGGCAAACCGAACGGCCCGCGAATTGCGATCATGGACTACGGCTGTAAAGAAAATACGATTCGTGAATTGCAAGCTGCGAGCTCAGAGCTCGCGGTCTTTCCAAGCCGAACACCTTCAAGAGTGATCCGTGACTGGAGCCCTTCTGGAATTTTACTATCAAACGGGCCTGGTGACCCATCACTAGTTAAAGAGTCCGTCGAAACTGTGCGCGAGTTATTAGGGGAGATTCCTATCTTTGGAATTTGCATGGGAAATCAGATCCTCGGTCTTGCTCTGGGAGCAAAAACATTCAAACTCAAATTCGGCCACCGAGGCAGCAATCACCCAGTCAAAGATTTACTTTTAAACGAGATTTACGTGACCTCGCAAAATCACGGTTACGTCGTTGATCCAAACACATTGCCGTCAGATGTTCGCGTTAGTCATTGGAATCTCAACGATGAAACTGTCGAAGGTATCGAGTGCAAAGCTAAAAAGTGCTTTAGTGTCCAGTACCACCCCGAAAGTCATCCCGGGCCACGCGAAGCACGAAGGCTATTTGATTATTTTTTAAGTGAGCTAAAATGATATACGAAGAATTACAAGAGAGACTGATCCTACATTTTACCGGCGCATCTTTCGATGCAGAAGTTTCCGCTGCTAAAAGTGAATTTTTCGATGAAGCAGGCGTAATAGACGAAGAAAACATTCATTTTGAAATGCGAATGACGCAGTTTTTAGAATGGTACCTTCTTACTCGAACGCTTCGTGATTTTCGCGAAACCCCGGCACAGCATGCTCTTTCTGATCAGACCTTCAAAATGGCAGAGCATGAGCGCCAACTGTTTTTGAATATTGCAAATTCACGCCATTCACTTTTTGAGTTTCTAAAGCTTCGCGGCGACGATGTTTACGTGCAGGATCTTTTCACCGGAGAGAAAACAGTTATTCACGACTCTCCGGTACGTATCGGCTTTAGCCGAGAAGAATTCTTCAGCGGACGTCTTATCCCAATCGAAGACGGTTACACGTTCGGTAAAGCTTTCTGCTTTCACCCAGAAGACGCCCGAAAATATATTTTGAACGAAGTCGACAAAGTTAAGAACGCTGATCATGAATTGCATGATGCACTTATTCTTCGGCTAACTAAAATGCGCTACAAGTACGAACAATATCGGCATCTCAAACTTACTGATGTTTACACCAACGAACGACGCGTGAGGTTCTAGTGCCAAGAATTCAGGGAATCAATAAAGTTTTGATCTTGGGCAGCGGCCCCATCGTCATCGGCCAAGCTTGCGAATTTGATTACTCTGGAACTCAAGCTTGCAAAGCGCTAATGAGCGAAGGCTTAGAGGTCATTCTCATCAACTCAAATCCGGCCACAATTATGACCGACCCTGATTTGGCAACTCGAGTTTACATTGAGCCGCTCACGGTGCCATTTGTTGAGAAAGTGATCGAAAAAGAAAAGCCAGATGCAGTCATTCCAACTCTCGGGGGGCAAACGGCTCTCAACTTGGCACTCAAGCTCGAGGAAGAGGGAATTTTAAAAAAGCATAACGTTCGGCTTCTTGGTGCGACGCCTGAAGTAATTCGGGCCGCAGAAGATCGTGAACTCTTTAGAGAGATTATTGCAAAAGTTGGCGCTCGTACTCCACGAAGTGTCATGGTCAGAGACTACAAGCAAGGTTTAGAGGCTGCCGAAACGCTGGGTTACCCAATGATTCTTCGCCCTAACTACACGCTTGGTGGTGGTGGTGGTGGAATCGCTTACTCGGCCGAAGAATATGAAACAATGATTAGTCGGGCACTTGCAGAGAGCCCTACTTCAGAAGTTCTAGTTGAAGAAAGCATTCTCGGCTGGAAAGAATTTGAACTTGAAGTCATGCGGGACTCAAATGGAACATTCGTAATCATTTGTTCAATCGAGAACTTTGATCCATGCGGCGTTCATACAGGTGACAGTATTACTGTGGCTCCCCAGCAAACTCTAAGCGACCGCGCTTACCAAGAAATGCGCACAGAGGCTCAACTAATTGTAAATGCTGTCGGGCTTGAAACTGGCGGCGCTAACATTCAATTCGCTGTTCATCCTACAACCGGTGAGCGAGTTGTGATCGAA
>CAZIYJ010000009.1:0-86600 GCA_964543475.1 uncultured Bdellovibrionales bacterium
TCGTAAACAGTTTGGGGTATCAATCGGCAAATTTGAAGGTGTCGAAGAACCTCTCGCACGAATTGGTGGATACACTTACCTTATGGAGGCTATGCGCAGATTTACGCTTGGCGCACTTGATAAAGGAATTAAACCGCCAGTTATTACTGCGATCGCTAAATACCACGCAACAGAACTAGGCCGCAAAATCATCAATGACGGAATGGACATCGTTGGTGGCGCTGGTATTTCAATGGGCCCTCGCAATACACTTGCGCACTTATACATCTCGACTCCAATTGGAATCACAGTTGAAGGCGCCAACATTATGACTCGCACGCTAATTATCTTTGGCCAGGGAGCGCTCCGTGCTCACCCGTATGCGTACAAAGAAATTGCTGCTGTCGAGAAAAACGATGTGAAGGCATTCGACGACGCATTCTGGGGACATATCCGTCACGTTGTTCGTAACTTGTGTCGTGCAGTCGTACTAAGTTTTACTCGTGGAGCACTTGCTCCGAGCCCTGTAGGCGGGTCAGTTTCTCGTTACTATCGCCGAATGGCTTGGACTTCAGCGACATTTGCAATCATGGCCGATATCGCAATGGGTTCTCTTGGTGGCGCGCTTAAACAACGTGAAAAAATCACTGGCCGCTTCGCTGATATCTTGTCATGGATGTATATCGGAACTTCAGTCCTTCGCCGCTTCCAAGCAGAAGGCTCACGCAAAGAAGATCTTCCGCTCGTACATTTCGCGATGAACTACTGTTTTAGCGAAATTCAAAAATCATTCGACGGAATTTTTGCAAACATTCCAGTTCCAGGTCTTAGCTGGTTTTTCCGAATTTTCGTAAGAGCATGGTCTAACATTAATCCGCTCGCAGGCGAAGCAAACGATCAGCACACTCACAAGATCGCGACACTTCTTTTATCTGATACCGAGCAGCGCGAGCGCCTTCTCGAAGGATCTTATGTTCCTTCAGATATCACTCAAGCTGTTGGACGTCTCGAAAACGCTTTCCATGCAGTTAAACGTGCTGAGGCGATTGAGAAAAAAGTTCGCGATGCAGTTCGCGCGAAAACTTTGCCGAAGGTTAAAGGTCCTAAACTTTACAACTCAGCTCTTGAAGCGGGCGTGATCAGTCAAGATGAGTATGCTCAAATTGCTAAAGCCGAAGAATTACGTCTCGACGCAATTCAGGTCGATGACTTCCGTCTCGATGAATACCTAACACACTCATCAACTGATGCTGCTCCAAAGAAGTCGGCTGGTGGTGGTTCGATGGCACATGCGAGCTCTTACAAGGCCGATTAATTTACTCGGTAGAGACTTCTGAGTCCGAATCCGTGAATGTTTCACGGAGGGGGACAACGGAGTCTCTTCGGTAAAGCTCAACAACGTGAGTTTCGCTTGCTAAGAAGAGCTGACGACGAGTGAGCAGAGCGGCTGACCACAAGACTTTTTTATTTTTCTTGCAGAGAACTTCTCCGGTCCAAATCCCATCTCGCTTTCCATCTGAAAAATATTGGCGCATCAAAGGAAGCTTTTTAGCTTCCTTGATAAAGGCGCGATGCCGGCCAAGAGAATACTTTTTGAATTCAACGCCGTCGTCGCATTTAGCATTGGCTTTAGAAGCATTACTTTCGAGATAGATGTCTTCTTCAAGTACGAAGCTAAGAGAACTCTCTATCAAGCTTGCGGGTTCTCTGCTTTTAACGTTTTGCGCATTCAAAAGTTCCCACTGGCCGTAAAGAAAATCAAAATTTTCGATCTGCCGAGGCTGAATCTTTTTTTGTTTATCTTTAACTTTTATTGGTTTGGTTGCTGCGAATCCAAAAAAGAATCCGAGAGCTAAGAATGCAATTAAAGCTTTCTTCATAAGCGATTAAGCACTTTCTTTTTTAGGATCTTCTTTTTGCTCAACAATCCAGCTTCGAAGGATTTCAATTCGGTTACATTTTTCAATAAACAAGCGAGATTTTGTTGGCTCCCCATCGTTGGTGAGAAGTCGACATCTTAACGCTAATTCTGTTCCTTGGTGTAACATCGTAACGTCAAAAGAAGTCTTCGGCGCTTTTGCGATAGGAGTCTTTAACTTCATTCCGCCCAACGAAACATCGATGGTCTCATTTTTAATAACGCTTCCGTCGATGTGCAGAAAAACTTTGATCGGAAGCTGAATACGACTGTTGGCCCTTCTCTCCTGCTGCTTAAGCGGAGAACTCGAGTTCGGCATCGGCGCTTCAACCAGTGCAGGCGATTGCTCGATTATCTCATCGGGAGGTGGCTGCGGGACTTCGGGATTTTTACGATAATTTGCGTAAGTCAGCGGACTTTGTTCAGCAATAACACCTGAGTTCGGTTGCATCGTTGGAACTGAGCTAAACTGAGGGCGCTCGTCTGTTTTTTCTCTGACGCCAGGGAAAAGTGAATCAACTACTGACTCAAGCTCTTGCCAGTCGACCCAACCTTCTTGCCAAATAAGCCAATTAGAAAACGACGCAGAAGAAAAACTCTTCAACATCGATTTCAATTGAAATGCGTGAAGCCCATCAATGCGAACTTCTTCGGTTCGATTGTGTATACTCCAGAGGCTTTCGCTCACTTATGACTCCCGACTTAACTCTTTAAACTCAGTGAATTTATCGGTGAAACCCTAAGGAGATATGAAGGAAGCTGGACCATAAACTTGCTGTTCGACAAATTTTTAATCGAACCCTTTGTAATGTGTCTCGTGTTGAGACATTTAGAGAATGGTGAAGCTAAAATTCTTTTTAGTATGAACTGAGTTCCAGATTAAACATTGCGAAGTGGTCTTATTCAGAAGGCGCTCTGCTTTATCGGGTTCAGTTGCTCCCGCCAATGTAAATTTGAATGTGCACTCAGCCATCCAAGGCTTTCCGCTTTCATTACGATCAACAGTTAAACTCGCGTCACCTTTGATCTCTGTGTACTGAAGTCGCGATGCAGATGCGATGACTTTGAAGGTTGCGATGAAGCAATTGACCAAAGCGAGAGCGAAAAGATCCTCCGGAGAATAGCCGCCGCCGGGCCCGTTGAATTCAACCGGAATAGCGCAAGGGATTTCTGAGAGATCGTTAGAAGTGCCAGCAGCACTCGCCCACTTTGAATCCGTGCCGCTTGCTGCATTTGCGTGAACCGGGAAAATCAGTGGATATTGAATCATCGTTTACTCCCACCGAATTTCTATTTTGAATTACGTCAGTTATCAAGCGGCTCAAGCTTAACTTGATTTAATCGCCGTCGAATTAAAGATTGTCTGAACCGAACATATCCAGTTGGTTTAGAAGCCGAAAGCATTCTTGGATTGGGAAGTATTGCCGCGATCAACGCGCTCTCATCAGAATTCAGTTTTGAAGCTGGCTTGCGAAAGTAAGCTTGCGCTGCTGCTTCGACCCCATAGATCCCGTCGCCCATTTCCACCACGTTCAAATAAACTTCGAGTATTCGCTTCTTGCTCCAAGTTGCTTCAAGCAATCCTGTAAAATAAAGCTCCAAACCTTTTCGGATCCAACTTCGATCGGGCCACAGAAATACGTTCTTTGCGACTTGTTGTGAGATCGTGCTTGCGCCACGGACCCTACGAGATCGCTGGTTGTGCTCCATCGCTTTTTCAACCGCCCGCCAATCGACTCCGTTATGCTCAAAAAAGTACTGATCTTCAGCTGCAATAACGGCAGCCTGCATCCGAGGTGATATTTTTGAAATTGAAACCCACTGCTTCTTCCATTTGGGAACTTTTCCGTCGAAAGAAGACTCGGCAACTCGAAAAATCATCAAAGGAGTAACTCCGACCGGAATCCATCGATAGAAAATGACGCTCACGAAACTTGTAAGAAAAAACAAAATCAGGGCCCGCTTGGCATAAAGAAGGGCGCGGTCAAATAGCGAAATCCCTGGTTCAACCTTGA
This sequence comes from uncultured Bdellovibrionales bacterium, assembly GCA_964543475.1. Taxonomy (GTDB): domain Bacteria; phylum Bdellovibrionota; class Bdellovibrionia; order Bdellovibrionales; family JAMPXM01; genus JAYSYM01. The sequence continues at coordinate 3,913 of CAZIYJ010000009.1, forward strand.
AAAGGCTCTTCTTTAGTCGAGCCGAGAGAGCGACCAAGACTAGTGTCAGTAGCCGAGCAAGGCTTACGACCACGGAGGCAAAACGCCGTGAGAACTGTTTTAATTTGGAATCAATAGATGGGTCCTCTAGAGAGTGTTTCAAGGCGATACCGACCCCATGACCTTCATAAAAAAGTAGCAAGATAGTCCAGGAGGGCGTAATCTAAAAAATGTGGCACTGTTAAACAAGAAACCTAAACTCACTCTTATCCCACCGCTGAATTGGCAACCAAGCCTCCAGCGCGCTTGGCTGGAGTGGTACAAAGATGCCAATACCTTACCATCATCGACGCAGCTTTGCTCAAACTTTGTCAGCCGACACGATCACCATAATATTGAAATCAAGACTGTGTTCGAACTCGCTGGCCGAAACTTTGAGAGCGAATCTGATATCTATATTTTTGTTCCGCGTAGCTTTGAGCTTCAGTCGGTCCCCATGGATGAACTACAATCTGATTTGCGCGCGCGAGTAAGACTAGCGGTACCCGTTGGTGGCGAGCAAGGCGCCTCGGCACTTTCATCTGCACGCGAAGCACTCAAGCGAGTCGTCGAACACATTCATGAAGCACATGACCTCGGCGAAGTAGTTGTTGAAGGTGCCCACCCGCTCGCAGATGAATTAGTAAATGCGGCCAAAGATCTTTGTTCAGTTGTTAGTGAAACGCTCAAGCAATCGGCTGTCGATCAGATTCGACACTTGTTCTTAGCCCATAGCTTAATGAGTACTCCTGATGCTTGCTTGAAATCGATAAAAGATCTGATCGAAGACGTGAGAGCAAAAGGTGCAATGGTAGCTGAAGTGAGAAAGCTACTGTGGAATTCAAATACAAACACTCTCGCAGTTTTACATCTCCTAGATGAATATCTCAGCCATCTTTACGTTCAGTACCTCGCAACTATTCGCTGCGAACTTGATCGAACTCACGAGATTCCTGAGAACTTAGATACGATGGCGCATGCTCGTTTGAAAAATGAGCTATGTCTTCTTCTTGATGGCCTTCAAGAGTCTGAAGCTTCTCACAGAAACGCTCTGGGCTTGATTCGGGAAGAAGAGAGCATTGACGAGCTTGATCGTGAGCGACGCTTAGTTCGCATTAGTCATCTAAAAAAATATTTTCAGAGCAGTACATTTCTTGATCTTTCTCGCCGTACACCGCAAAAGCGTGTGAGCGAGTACCTTGCAACTATTGGAACCCTCATTGCTGCCGTTGTCGCGACCGGCTTTGAAATCTTCGGTCGCCACAAAGCCGCCGAGGCAGCTGTCCAAGGTATGTTTCTTATTGCGCTTGGGGTAGCCGTCTATGTACTTCGTGACCGAATGAAAGATTGGTTGCGAAATTTCTTAAGTGAGAAGGCTCGTAAGTATTTACCCGATAGCGAGCAACAACTTTGGGCCAACAATAAAAAACTTGGTTTTGTTAAAGAGTGGTTCAGAACGTATTCAAAAAAGAAATTACCTAAGGAAGTAGTCGATCTTCGAAGAAGAGCGTCTGCTAGCGATATGGAAACCCGCTTATCTGAAGATGTCTTCCACTACCACAAAGTGCAGTCGCTGATGCAAATGCCAGCGGTTATGGAAAGTGGTAACGGCACAAAAGCTCTTCACGAAAACATTCGAATTTGCTTCGATCGTTTTTTAAAGAACATGGATGATCCGTTTAAAGAGGTCATGGAATTAGATACTTGGGGGCGGCTGAAACAGAGTCGGTCTCACCGCGTTTATCATTTCTACTTAATCTCTCGGACTAAGTTTTCAACTGTGGCCGGGAAGTCAGTTCACGAAATTTCGTATCGGATAGTGCTCGATAAGAGCGGGATTGTACGCCTCGAAGAAATCGAGAACGTACACCCTAAAGATCATTCAGCAATTAAAAACTAGAGTCTCGCAGTTTTCTGAGTCTTCTTCTCAATCTTCATGCGCTTAGCTTCGTATTGCTTACGCTGGCGATCACGCTTGTCGATCTCTTTTGCTAACTGCTTTTTACGGCGAAGTAGCTCATTGTGCTTTCGCTCTGCATTTAACATCGATTGACGAGCGAGATTCGCGCGCTCACGAGCATCTAGGGCTTGCGACTGCAAAGTCTCAACTTTCGAAGTTACTTTGGCAACTTTGCCATCAACTTGCGACTTCTCTCGCTCAATTTGTGCTAAGCGTTTACGAGCTTGCTCGCGACGCTTCTCACTCGCCTCTAGACGAGTCGCCGCAACTTCTGCACGACGCTCAGAAGCTTTCTTCTGCTTTTCTAAGCGAGCAATTTTTGCCTCGAGATTTTTCGCTTCTCTTTCAACTTGCTTAGTCTCAATTTTTGTTTGAGTTGAAAACGAGTCGTAAGCATAGCCTTCGATTTCTTCAGCTTCCGCATCCGCCGCTAAGATATCAGCTTCTAAATCAAGATTCTCAAGACCTGAGTTTTGTGATCCTGCGTGTGCCGACACCGTCATCAAAAGGGCCGTCAACGTGATTCCTAATATTACTTTCGCTTTCATAAAACACCTCGATACTCTTAAATAGAGCAATCCCGATGCCTCCGGACAGGAGCTATCTCTTTGATTTGAGAACCGAATGCCAAAATTTAACTGAAAGATTTACTTTTCAGTGACCGAAGGTTGTCACTTAATGTTCGTAAACAGCTCAACTGCCGGTACTGGTTTCTGAATCAATGCCACCTCTAGAAGCTGCTCGACAAGCAGCTTCCAACGAGCTTCTGTCATCGTCCCAAGGCCAGAGGCCTTCGTTTCTGAGGTCTCAATGAGAGGTCGCTGCGCTTTTTCACTTTCATCAAAAAGTTCAGCCGACATCGCCTTGTTTAACTTCGCCATGAGTTGATTTGTCGGTTTCGGATTTTTCAAATAACTTGCCCATCCAGCACGAACCGCTTCGACCATGGCTTTAACTTCTTTGGGTCGAGAAGCTAAAGCTTCTTCTCGAACTGCGAGAACTGTTGCATAGGGATTGAATCCTTCTTCTGCAACCAAGAAAACACTAACCTCTTGCTTTTGCTGTTTTGCCATCAGTGGCTCAGAAGTGACAAAGACCTGCTGCGAATACTTTTTATCACTCAAAAAATTACTGATGCCGCCCAAGTACGGAACTATTTTCGATTTCGCTTGTGGATATTTTTTCTTAAGCAGAAGTGCATATGGCAAGCCCATCTGCAAAGCTAGCGGCCCCTCACTCATGTAGACATCTTTGAGTGTTTTAAATCCTCGTTCAGCGTGGGCCATCACGCCCTGTGGATGAGTTTGATATGTCGCAAAAAGCGCAACGACTTTCATTCCTCGGCTGCGAGCAATGACAATTTCGTCACCACTGACAAGTCCGTACTCAACTGATCCTAATCCAATCATTTGAATGACAGGAGTGCCAGCTCCCCCAGGCATGATTTCAACATCAAGGTTTCGCTTTTTAAATTCTCCGTTTTGTTCAGCTGCATAGAAGCCACCAAATTGAGGTTCGGGCTTCCAGTTCAATGCCAAACGAATCTTCGCTTCACATACGTTTGCAGAGAATAACAAAGAGAGTGATAGCAAAAAGAGTTTCATGGTCGTTCCTTCAGTGACGCATGCCACTTGTGAAGTAAAGTGTAAGACAATAAATTTACGGCTGATACCAGTAGCAGGCCAATCAACGAAGAGATTAGAACCGCAGAAAAAACTAAGTCAAGCCGCTGAGTCGTTCGGGCAACATCGACTACAGAGCCTAAGCCACCGCCACCCACAAACTCACCCACCACTGCTCCGATTACCGAAAGCCCAGCCGCAATTCGTAAGCCCGAAAAAATATAGGGAAGAGCGAATGGAATTCTAAGCTTGAAAAGCGTAGTTGCTTTAGGCGCATTATAAATTTGAAAGAGATCTAATAGAGAATGATCTGTTGATTGAAGGCCGACTAAAGTGCTCGCAATTACGGGAAAAAGCGAAACGATAAATGCAGAAGCAATCACTGTAGGTTGACCAAAGCCAAACCAAATTACCAGAACTGGGGCTAACGCAATAATCGGAACTGTTTGAAAAAAGATTGCGTAAGGATAAAATGCTCGCCTCAGCAATACAGAAAGCGAAAGTAGCGTTGCGATAGAAATTCCGAGAATTACACTCAGCAAGAGACCGGCAACAGACGCACTTGCTGTCGAGACAAAGCCAGAAAACAAAGTCTCTCGCTCACTTATAAAACAGTTTAATATTTCGCTAGTCGCAGGGAAAATGTAACTTGGTACGAAGCCGCTTTTAACCACCAACTCAAGCGCGACTCCAAAAAGCAGGAGTGTTCCGAGAGGAATGATCCAATTTAACGCTTTCGTCAGCTGGTTAGACACTGAATGCTCCACGAACCAGCCCATTAACTTTTTGGAGCTCATGTAAAAACTCGACACCCAGTCTCAATTCCTCGGTACGTTCGTGAGACAAATTAACTTTATAGTCCGCGACAACTCGTCCTGGCCGTCCCGAAAGAATTATAATTCGATCCGCCAAATAGACCGCTTCAGAGATTGAATGTGTAACAAAAACGACTGTTGGTTTTTCTGACTGCCAACGTTTGCGGAGGTCCTTTTGAAGTGAAAATCTTGTGCTCTCGTCAAGCGCAGAGAAAGGCTCATCTAAAAGCAACAAAGACGGCCTAGTGACTAGCGCGCGCGCAACTGCCACGCGCATTTTCATTCCACCTGAAAGCTCGAGTGGATATTTTAGTTCTGATTCGCCAAGTCCCATCGCATGAAGTTCATGGCGAGCAAGCTTAGTTCTTTGAGTTGCATCGACCCCCGCTAGCTCGAGCGGCAGCTCAACATTGGCTAGGCTGGTTCGCCACGGGAGAAGCGTGGCCTCCTGAAACACAAAACTTTTTGTAGAATGATCGATCGCAATCGATCCGCTGCTTGGTTGAGACAAACTAGAAATCAATCTAAGTAATGTTGATTTGCCGCAGCCAGAAGGCCCGAGAATCGCAACAAATTCACCAGAAATAATTCTTAAGTCAATTGCCTCAAGAACTTTTCCGGTGTTTTTAAACTGGTGCGAAACCGATTCAATTTGAACCGCTGCACCCACTGAACTCACTTCAGTTGCTCTTCGATTTTAGCAATAATTTTTTTATCAAGAGGCTTTGTCGACGAACCAAAACGTCCGATCACTTTACCTTCTCCGTTCACTAAGAACTTAACGAAGTTCCATGCAATTTCACCAGTGAATTCGCTTCCGCTTTGTTCCGTTAAATATTTATACAAAGGTTGCTTCTCGGCTCCCTTAACAGGAAGTTTTTCAAAGAGAGGGAAAGTGACGTCGTAATTTACTTTGCAGAATTTTTTGATATCTTCGTTCGACCCTGGCTCCTGGCCACCGAAATCGTTCGAAGGAAAACCTAAAACAACAAAACCTTTTTCTTTATACTTTCGAAAAAGTGTTTCGAGGTCTTTGTATTGTCCAGTGAACCCGCACTTCGAAGCTACGTTAACAATCATAATTAGCTGTCCCTCGTAGTCCGAAATATTTACGAGTTTGCCGTCGATTGATTTTGCCGAGTACGCATGAAGCGAATCAGGTTTTCGAAGAAGCGCCTTCTGATCTGATGTGCCCTTTTCAGATTCAATCGTCGCGTCCTGGCTGGGAGTTGTTTTTGCGCCGGGTTGTGCAGATGCAAATTGAGATACAAGTAAAAGACCCAGACAAGATAATCGAAGCAACTTCATAACAACTCCAAAGTGGTGCAATTCCTAGAGAAACAGTTTCTCCGAAAACGCGCTGCGCTGGCTAGCGAAAACTCATCAGTCCTGTCACACTGCTCGATATGTCACTGCCAACTCAACCTTTTCATTGTGATCTCGCGACCTCATGTTCTGGTTGTGGATGGTTTAAGTTGCCTTACGAAGAACAGAAGCGCCTCAAAATTGAAAATTTCGTAAAGACCTGGGATCAAGCAGGACTGCCAAGTCTCAGCTTTGCTCCAAAGTTTGTCAGTGTCGCGCAGGCCGGCCTTCGGGACCGAGTCGATCTCATCATCGATAACCGACCTAGTGCGAGCTCGAGTTCTCAACGAATCGGAATGTTCGATCAAGAGCATAGAGAGATTGTTGACTTGCCGATTTGTCCTCAAATTACTCAGCCACTTCAAAAGTGGTTGAGCGAATTTAGAACGATAAAATGGCCCATTCAAAGAGGCTCGGTTCGACTTCGAATTTCGCCTTCCGGCGAACGAGGAGTTTGGCTCGACTTCGCCAATGCCGACATCAAAACTTTGCTCGATGAAAAAATGATTTTCGAAGAGCTTTTAAAGAAATCTTTCGTTGAAATCGGTCAGCGTCGAAAAAGATTGGTGCGCGGAGAAGACCGTCTGCGACTAGTAGATCCGGTCTTGCAGCCGTGGTTCGAAACTTATGTGGGCGAAAAGCTTAAGCCTACGCCCCTTCTTTGTCATGTCGGAGGTTTCACTCAAACCGGATTTCAAGCAAACCGCGCACTGATAAATGAAGTTTTCGAAATGACCCGAAACCTTGAGGCTAAGCGAGTCGCAGAGTTTGGTTCTGGAGTGGGAAATTTTACTTTGCCGCTCGCTTCGCGATTTGAAAAAGTCGAAGCATTCGAAGTGGATGCGCTGGCTTGTCAGGCTCTGACAGAAAATCTAAAACTATCGCGTCTCGAAGAAAAAGTAGTCGTGCACCAGGGAGATTTTCAGAATCTCAATGAACATCGAACATTTAACGGCGCCGACTTCGATTTAATTTTTGTTGATCCGCCACGCTCTGGCTTAAAACAATTTCTAGATCCCCTGTTCACATCTCAATTGAAACCTAGAAATTTCATGTATATTTCGTGTTATCCAGAAAGCTTTTGTCTTGATGCTAGACGCCTTACTCAGCTTAACTATTCCTTAAAGCAGTTAACGATCGTTGATCAATTCCCGCAGACTCCTCACGCTGAGCTGGTTGCGCACTTCAGTCTATAGGCTGTCTTCACAAATTCGCAACATCGCCAAAGCATATGTGCACTAAAGACAATTTGAACTAGCGGTGTATATTTCGTACCAACGAGTATGGCGCACTTCACTCCCTTCAATATTAAATCTCCCTTTAGCCGCCGCGGGCCCGGCACCCGATCCGAGCAGTATTTAGAATTAGTATTTGAAGCGAGCCTCGCATTGGCCTCAACACTCGACTTAGAACAGACACTCAAAACCGTTGCCCAGATGGCCGTGCCACAACTTGCAGATTGGTGTGTCGTAGATCTCATCGAAAAAAATGGTGACCTCAACCGGCTAATTACTGCCCACAACGATCCAAAAATGGTGGAGATTGCACACGAGTTCTTTCAAGCGCATCCACCAAATTTTAGTTCCTCTGCAGGAATACCAAGAGTTGCGCGAACCGGAGAAACCGAGGTCGTCTTTCAAGTCACCGACAACATTCTCCGCTCAATGAACATGAGTGAAATTCAACTAAAGGCGGCGCGAGAGTTCAAAATACGATCCGGGATTTCAGTTCCGCTGAAATCCGGAAAGAAAATTCTCGGAGTCATGACATTTATTTATGCCGAATCTGAACGAGAGTATTCGTCTGAAGATGTCTTTTGGGCGGAAGAGATTGGCCGAAGAGCCGCAGTGGCAGTTGAAAACTCTCTCAACTATCAACACGAGCAAAAACAAAGGATGAACGCCGAAAAGGAACTTTCGCTTCTCGCCGAGGTTGTTCGCAACATGCCAGCCGGAATCATAATTGCCGAAGCCCCATCCGGAAAATTGATTTTAGGAAACGCTGAGGTGCAAAAAATATTTCGGCATCCATTTAAACCAACCGAAACTTTCGAACAATATAGCCTTTGGAATGGCTTTAAGATCGATGGCACTCCTTTTTCTTCTGACGACTGGCAACTCGCACGCTCAATAAAAAATGGTGAGCGTATTGTTGGTGAAGAAATGAAGATCAAGCGAGGCGACAGCACTTACGGAGTGCTCTCAGTTAGTTCCGCGCCGATTTACAATCGAGAAGGCAGAATTATAGCCGGTGTCTGCGCCTTCATTGATATCACTGAAAAAAAGAATAGCGAAAATGAACTTCGCATCGCCAAAGAAGCAGCTGAATCTGCGAGTCTTGCAAAGACGCGCTTTTTGGCAAACATGAGCCACGAGATTAGAACTCCGCTGGGAGTTATTACTGGCCACTTGGATTTACTTCTTTCTGGCAAACAAAGCGAAGCCGAACGGCTTGAGGCCCTTCAGGTTATGAAAAGAAATGCAGACTTGCTTGAGAATTTAATTGAGGATCTCTTGGATCTATCTCGAGTTGAAACCGGAAAGCTGCGTATCGAAAAAGTTTCGTTCTTCCTCCCAAATTTGATTGGCGACGTCTTGTCGGTAGTGACGTTAAAGGCTGAAGAAAAGGGGCTCGAGCTTAGCTTCCGATTTATGAGTGATGTCCCTAATGAAATTATTTCTGATCCAACTCGGATTAAGCAAATTCTCATTAACGTTCTTGGTAACGCAGTTAAGTTTACTGACAAGGGAAGTGTTTCGATTTCTGTCGATTACGCAAAGCCTTATCTCTCATTTAAAATCACTGACTCTGGGAGAGGAATAAGTTCAGGAGAGGCAGCTCGCCTTTTTCAGCCATTTACTCAGATCGACAACTCAGCTACTCGTCGCTTCGGTGGAACTGGGCTGGGCCTAGCTCTCTCTCGAAGACTTGCACAAAGCCTCGGAGGCGAACTAGTGCTCGAGCGTTCTATTCCCGACCAAGGCACAACATTCGCGATTCGCTTGCCCATTGAGGAAGGACTCAACTCAGTTCCAATTCACGAACTTCGAAGTGAAATGAAAACTTTTAGTGCCCCTCAACAAAAACTCAATCGCCTTACAAACGTCAAAGTATTGCTCGTAGATGATTCAGCAGATAACCGACTATTAGTTTCGAAACTTCTCAAGATTGAAGGAGCCCTTGTTGAAACTGCCGACGACGGCGCAGAAGGAGTTTTAAGGGCGCTCGATGGCGACCATGACATTGTTCTAATGGACATTCAGATGCCTAGAATGGATGGCCATGAAGCCGTACAAAACCTACGCTCTGCGGGATACAATAAACCAATAATCGCTTTGACTGCCCACGCGTTTCAAGAAGAGAGAGATCGTTCGCTCCGTTTAGGATTCAACGATCATTTAACAAAACCGATTCCACGAAATGACCTCGTCGAACGGATTCGCACTCTTACGCACCACTAAAGTTATAATTAGGCTGCAACTGCAGCAGGAAGTTTGCAGCCACAAGAGCCGCAAAACTTTTGATTGGCTTGATATTCAGTTTGGCACTCTGGGCAATTGAGTCCCGAAGAAGGCTTTGCTTTCTTAATGAAAGTTTCTGCAGCTTCTTTCATGTCAACAAGTTCCTTGTCGTTCCACTTGTCGATCTCGCGCAAAATCTTCCAGTTCACAAAAGTGCGCTGCCACTCTCTTAGATCAAACGAAATGAAAATTCCCTTATCTGTCGACGAACGCTTTACAAACAATCCCTTGGCTTCGAGAGCCGAGAAACTATCATTCGTCAAATTCACGCCAAACTCAGTTTTGAAACGCTCTTTAAGAGCACTAAACTCAAACTGTACGGCCCCGCGACGATCTGCTTCCGCAGTCTTAGCCACTTCAAGAATCATTGCGACAGTACCTGCGCAGGTCTCATCGACTTTTAGTAAATCGAGTTTACCCGCTTTAAAGAAGTAGTACTGATAGAATTCAAAAAAGTTTTCAACTGAAAGAAGATCAGTTAAGTGAACGAACCCAAGCTCTTCTGTAGTTGGATCTTCAGGGCTCTTCACCATTTCCCATTTCGCCATCTCAAGCTTCACAAGTAGATTCACTGCTTGCTCAATTCGCTTTGGACTCTCAAGGAAAACTTTTTGTGCGTAGGCTTTCATGTTCGGCCAGTTCACTTTTAACTGCTCGCCGTTTTTTTCACCCTTATGAACTGCCGTGTGATAGATCGTCGCAAAAACTTTCGCAACTAGATCTGGAGGACAAGCACTGTTGTCTTTCTCCATCTTCACTGACTTTACTTCGTTGGTCATAAGCTTAAGCTTATCGCTCATGCTCTTTGTGAAAAGTTTCATGAGCTGACTTTGCCCTTCGAGCATAGTCTTTAATGCATCTACTTTTATTTCGATTACTTTTGTTTCAGCTTTAGCAACTGCCGTAGCCGTGTGCGTACCAACGCCACTGAGCAACTGCTCACCCAAAACTTGAAAGTTACCAACTGTGTAGAGTTCAATTTTCTGCTTTGCACGCTGCAAGAAAACAGTGACCGAGCCGGTCTGGATAATAAAAATACTTGTGGCTTTGTCTCCCTCTTTAAAGAGAGTCTCACCTTTTTTAAATACTCGCGGCTCACTCATGATGGACTTATCGTCCTCAACGGTGAAACACTTAACCTGTGAATACCGCTACTTGGACTAGGTTAGTTTTAATTTTTGCGCTTCTATTCCCGGGCATAGGAGCAATTTGCTATTTTGTTCTTGCACAGGACCAATGGCTAAGAGTGATCTACTCGGCCTCGAAGGTGATTCAGTTTACCCTCCCAGTCATTTGGGTATTCGCTGTTTTGCGGGAACCATTTTCAAATCGCAAACTCACTTTTCCAAAAGTGATCGCTGGCCTTAAGACCGGGGTGATCTTCTTCGCTCTGACTTTAGTCGCGTATTTCTTTGTTTTCGAACCTCTCGATCTGCTTTCTGGATCGAGCGATGCCATTTCAGAAAAGATTAACGAGTTTGGCGTAACGAGCCCGCTAAGTTTCATCTTGATGGCGATCTACATCTCAGTACTTCACTCATTTCTCGAAGAGTATTACTGGCGCTGGTTTGTTTTCAGAAAACTGCGGGAGTTCATGGGGTTTGGAGCATCACTCGTAATTTCAAGTATCGGCTTCACTCTCCATCACATAGTCGTCATCGGTTTTTATGCTCCCGCTAACTTTGCACTCGTTCTCATCCCGCTCGCAGCCTTGAGTGTTTTTTGTGCCGGAGCAGTTTGGGCCTATCAGTACGAACGAAGCGGAAGTCTTTGGGTCGTTTGGATCAGCCACCTGCTTACAGATGCAGCACTTATGGTGGTCGGATATCACCTAATTTTTTCGGGTTCTCTCTAGGGAAAATCGATCAAATCGGAGCCGTTTAGAGACTTCGATTCCACTCTGGCACTACTCACAACAGAACTAACTCACTCAATAACCGTTCATAACCCATAGAAATCTTATGGGTGCCATAAGTTGTTGGCCCGCCTTTTGCTTTTACATCTCTCGTAATCATCGAACATGGGGGTTCATATGAAAAAGCAAATCATCATCCTTAGCGCTCTTACCGCAATGACTCTTGCTTTCGTACAAGCCGCTGACGCAGCGCAAACATTGGTGGCTAAAGGCTACACCGCTCCGATCGAAGGTTTAATGTCTGGCGAAAGTTTCCAAGTTGAATCAAACGAAATCACAGGCGGAAAAGTAACAATCGATACTGATAATCAAACTATTGCTCTTACTATCGATAAAGAGACGAATTGCATGGGTAAACTTGTTTGCCCTCCAGCTTTAAACAACCAACTCTTTGTTAAACTTCAAATTTCTAAAATTGAGCGCGATCACTGCGGAGTTCTTGAGTACACAGCTGAACAGCAAATTACTTCAGGAAGCCAAATTCTAACTGTTCGTGATAATTCAGAAAGCATCTGCCGCACATTCATCGGCATCCCAAGAACAACTGTTTCTCTTGTGAAACAATCTCGTTCAGGCGAAGCAAGCGCACTTTTCTCTGCAGGCGCTCTCGAAGAACTTCGATAGGCTAACGCTTTTAAAGCGACATTCAGAAAATTCTTAGCGCCGCTCGATATGAAATTCGCGCGGCGTTTCTGTATCTTGGATTGTGATATCAATTGGTAAGCGAGAAATCTCTCGGCCGTCGTCTGACTCAACGTGAACGCGCCACTCTCCCGCCTGATAATTTGATTTGTAAGCGTGACCTCTGAAGCCTTCCGCGCGACCACCACTGATCGTCATCGGAATTTTGTCAGCCGAAACCCAACCCTGCCGTGGATCTTTGAAGTACCAGTGAATGAGAATCTTGTCGTTAAAGCCGGTTGGCGAAAAAATGTTCGCAAAGAAATGAATCTTGTCACCTGGCTGAGCTACGAAATCTTGATCGCCGCGTTTCCAGAATTTCCAGGTAGGTGTTTCTGAGTATAATACATACTCTCCGTTTTCACGCTCAACCTTGTGATAAACCCCTGCAAACTGCACCGAAATCGGCACTGGCGGAATTAGGTTAAACAGGTACATCAACGTGAACACCAATAGAGTTGTCAGTGATGGATACACCAATTGTTTATGCGCTAAGTGATTTTTGTCGATTCCTCTCAAAGTGAATCGAGCGAAGACGTAGAACAAAAATCCCGACAGCACCACTGCGGCAAAGAATGGTACGAAGCCGACAAAGCCAACAAACACCGGAATCAAAATTGCGATCACCGAACATAAACAAAGAGTAAATAGAATTGAGCGGAGAATGAGTCCGTACTTTCTGAACTGTGGTAACTCATTGGCTGCTAGTAAAATTATAAGAATCGAAAAGAAGACAAATGAGGCCGCGATCGAAGCGCTCTTGTAATAGAAAATTGAACTGAAGTTGAGCAAGTTTCCAAGGAAGAAGTGAATAATTGGTTCGCGATAAGTCCACGTCTTGCGAAGAAAGTTAGGCATCTTCAGTGGCGTAACCGTCTCTCTGATTTCACCCGATAACATGAGAGCAACAATGAGAATGTAAACGACCTGCTGAACGATGGTCGTCCAGTCATCAAGCGCTCCGGTCATGAAAATATCCCAGATGAACCCGCCAACAAAGAACGCGAGAGAGTATTTACCTTCGTTTTGCTGGAAGTTGGCTTTGAACTGTTCGATTTTTTGGTTCACGAGATAGTAATCCTATTTTGATTTCTGCGAGTAAGTGCTTTCAAAAATTTTGTCGGCTGATCCCTCTACAAACCCATTGTACAGTTTTCCGCTAGAGTCATTGAATCGCTGAGCGAATTCGTAATAGCAGCTCGGAATTTTTTCGGTTCGTTCGATGAATTTGGTTTCGACTGATTCGGCGAGAGTTGATGACTGTTCAAGGAACACGGCTTTTGATCCTTTGATCTCTCCGCCGCTAGTGTTCAAAGCAATGCCGTTGTTTTTTAAAAAAGAATTTAAGGCAGTAAGATCACTAAAGGCCTTTAGATGATTCAGAGATACCGTGAAGTGGTTAGTTCTGAAGCCGAAAGCGTAAACCCATGCAGCGTATTCAGACTGCTTCATCAATTCCAGATAGGTTTTAAAAGAAGCCTGCCAAGCTCTGCCCGACCATAAGAGTTTGTCTTGAGAAAGAAGCTCATTCGGAATGGATGCTGCGACTTGTTCGCAAGTGTCGGCGACAAGCTCATCGAAATTCTCAACTAACAGTTCGCTAATGAAAACTCGCGGCTGATCTGGGACATTTGATTCCATGTGCTGGGCATAAAGCTTTTTTTCTTTGAAGTAGTACTCGCCTTTTACGCTATAGCCATGCTTTTCAAAGATTTTAACAAATGTCTGTAAGCCAATTCGAGGGTGCTTATAGGTACGGAAGGCAACGTGGTCGTTCTCGAGGCGAGAAATATTTCGGCCGGCTCGCTTTTCTTCGTTCAAAACAGAATCGTGAACTCGCTTAGCCTGCGGATTAAGAGTGATGTAGTCGGTCCAAAGATTTTCGAAAATATTCTGTGTGCTCATGGCTTTCGATTTTAACGAGCCCTTTGAGAAACCTTCAAGCTTTCTCCACTTTGTGAATGAACGATTTTACCCCAAGTCCGCTAGTATCAAATCTGGGTCCAATTTTAAACAAAGGGCGGGACAACATGAGCTTAACCTTAGTGGCAACTTTCAACACAAAAGACGAGGCTAACCGAGCAGTCGACGCATTAGTCGAGACCGGATGGGACCGCAAAACAGTAAGTACGACCGTGAGGCGTGAAATTGGAGGGCCAGCTTCAAACTCAATCAGTTCGCTTGAAACTGAATCATTTAAAGCAATAGGCCTTGTCGCTCTAATTGGAGCCGTGATCGGTGGCGCGATTGGATTAATGTTGGCGCTTGGAACTCTGGGTCTACGCATCGAACAATTTAATGGAAGCGCGGCTTTAGGGTTAATTGCAGGTGCGATCGTGGGCCTTGCAGTCGGAACCTACTCGGGTGCAGTAGCGTCGGTTCGAAAGAGTCGTGAATTGAGCTTTAGCGATCTCTCACCTGACCTTTCGTCGAAAGAAAAAGTAATGGTGAGCATGATGGTTCCCGATGAATACCAGGAGACAGTCTCTCGACTACTTCGAAAGCACGGCGCCTACGCAGTTCGCGAGTGGTCACTTTTAAGTAATGATACGCCCCGCGGCCTGCAGGTCTAACAACAAGGTGTTAGCCTTTGGTGAATGAAAACCTATCAAACGATTGAGAATTTCTCGCCATCGGCGAAACTACTTCGCACACACTTCGAACAGACTTTTGCCGATCCCCATTCGGCAAAGTCTGATCGTTTTATTTGGGACTACTGGAATGTACCGGGCCAATACACAACTTTACGCACACCCGCTTACCATTTTTTTCCGAAAAAAATTTACGAGCAGTTTCACAATCAACTTGTTTGGTGGGGCCGAGAGAATCTTGGATGCCACGATATCTCACCACCCTGGCTAAGCTGCTACGTTGAGGGTTGCAAACAAGAACTTCACGGTGACCTTCCACATGGGCCGTGGGCTTTTGTTTTTTCGCTTACACCTTGGAAATCTCGAAAGTTTCGCGGCGGCGAGACACTCCTTCTAAAAAATGAAGTTCTCAGCTACTGGCAGAATTTCTCAAGCGGCGGCGGACTTGAACGCGAGCACCTCGTTGATGAAGTTCAGGCAAAATTTAATCGACTCACAGTTTTCGATCCGAGAATTCCTCACGGTGTGAACGAAGTTCGCGGAGTGAATGATGTCCTTGATGGAAGACTTGTCATACACGGCTGGTTCGTTCAGCCTCGCCCATTTATTCAAGGCCCACTTCGTACAAACGAACTTCAATCGGTGATCAACGGATTAACTGGTTCGCTTGTGAACGAGTTTGAGTCTAAAGGTGGCTTAAACACCTCGGGCGTTTTAGCAGTGAGATTTAATGTCGAGAAAAGCGGCTCTGTGAGTCGCGTTCAAGTTTTATCGAACTCTCTTCGAGACTTAGATAGTCACTCAAACGTGAGTAACTCCTTAACTAAATGGATTTCGAAAGAGCTTAAAGGCGTTAAGTTTAAAGCAAAGCCTAAGACTTCAAGTGTCACTCTTCCGCTTATCTTCGAACCCTTGTAAACTAGGTGCCTATGATTAATTACCTTCGACTGTCGTTAATGATTATCTGCTTAGCCTTCTCTCACGCAAGCTTTGCAAAGGAATTTAAAATGGAAAACTTCAAAAAGCCCTCTAAAGAAGAACTAAAGAAAAAGCTGACTCCCGAGCAATATGCCTGCACGCAAGAAGAAGGCACGGAACGTCCGTTTCAAAATAAGTATTGGGACAACAAAGAGCCGGGCATCTATGTCGATCTAATTTCTGGCGAACCTTTATTTAGTTCGACTGACAAGTATGATTCGGGAAGTGGATGGCCAAGTTTTACGAAGCCAATCGAAAAAAATAATGTCACGACAAAAACAGACAAGAAGATGTTCATCGAGCGAACTGAAGTTCGATCAAAGAATGCCGACTCGCACTTAGGTCACGTTTTTGATGACGGGCCGAAAGACAAAGGCGGTTTGCGTTTTTGCATTAACTCGGCCGCACTTCGATTTGTTCCGGTCGAACAAATGGAAAAAGAAGGCTACGGATCTTTCCTTCACCTATTTAAGAATGGATCAAGCGGTGCTGCGACTCCTCAAAACACGCGAAAGCCTGACGCGGTCACTACAAAGGTTACGCAAGAGACCGCGATTCTTGCTGGCGGATGCTTTTGGGGAATGGAAGATATTATCCGAAAAATTCCGGGCGTGATTGAGACTGAAGTTGGTTACACAGGCGGCGCTATCAAAAACGCAACTTACAACTTAGTAAAAACCGGAGCGACGGGACATGCCGAAGCAGTTCGTGTTGTGTTTGATCCAAACAAACTTAGCTACGATAAACTTTTAGAGTGGTTCTTTAGAATGCATGATCCGACAACTAAAGATCAGCAAGGTAACGACAAAGGCACTCAATATCGTTCTGCGATTTTCTACGCGAACGAAAAACAAAAAGAGGCTGCAGAAACCGCGATCGTAAAACTTGAGAAATCAGGCAAATGGAAAAAACCGATTGTTACTCAGATCATCAAGGCGAGCGATTTTTATAAGGCTGAAGACGATCACCAGGATTATTTAGTTAAAAATCCTGGCGGCTACACTTGTCACTTCTTGCGGGACTAAATTAGCAGGATGCTAATTCAGCGCTTCGCGCTGGCGCGGAATTTCGCGCGTCACTTCCGCAGTGGAAGTAGCAAAGTTCCTAGTCTCTTTCGTCTGATTGTATTCCAATTTTTCTTCTCTTTACTTCCGGTGGACTCATCAGGCTTCGAATCGCCAAGAAAACATCTCGAAAGCTTGCGTCGTAGCGTTTCTCTAGTTCACTTAGCTTTCTTGCGAGCTCCTGATTCGTTAAAAGAAATTCTCTGAGTTTTACAAACGCTCTCATAATTTCGATATTTACCAACGCTGCCTTCTCGCTTCGCAGGACGCTAGAGAGCATGGCCACACCCTGTTCTGTGAAGACCTGCGGAAGATAGCGCCGACCACCCCGGGCCTTTCTTTCTTTTGAGATGCCAATTTGGCATCTCAAAGATTTCTCCTCGATCTCATTGAGTTGAAACATAAAGTCCTCAGGAAACCGGATCTTATTTCGCTGTACCGCTCGGTTCAGCGCACCCGTCTCGACCCCGTAAAGTAGGGCGAGATTAGAATCGAGCATTACTCTCTGTCCGCGGATTAAGAAAATTCTGTGCTTGAAATTTGAACTGGAGACTTCAGCCGGCATCTTTTTCCCTCGGCAGAAAGCTCATTCAAAATTCAGACCGTGACAACCGCTTGCGAGCAAAGCTCTTATTCCTCGGTAGTTCCGAATCGCGGAGCGGGTCCCTGGGTGAGAAACTGATAATCTAGCTTATTTCCGCGCTGGCGCGGAAACTATCGAAAATTAATTTACTAAAACTCTCGCAGAGTTCTGAGATGATTGAAAGATCGTCCGATCATCAAAAAAATTAGTCTGATCAAAAAGTTTTCGGTCAGTTTCAGGCGTTTCAAACTCATAAAGAATGTCTAGAGATTTTGGATTCGTAAAAATAATTTTTCCGTAAGATGAATCCATGATAATTCCGTCGGGCGTAAAGCTGTGTCGAACGCCAGGTAGCTGAGTTAATGTTTTACAAGTGTCATACCAGCCAGGCGATACATCCGGATTCATCTCGCAAAGGTATCTTCTTTTGAAGCCTCCACCGTAAGTGTAACCGTCGTCTTGCAAGATCAAATAATTCTTGTAAGCACTAACAACAGAGAGCATCTCTCCGTTGCCGAAAAAAATTGATTTTCCTGAAATAACCATTTGTTTCAAGCAATCGACTTTCACCTCTTGCCCATCAATGCTCATGCCATCGCAAGGGGCAAAGCCGTTACCAGAGAAAGAATTTTCGTCGATCCAATCAAAGCTCCAGTTCCAACTTCTGATTTTATGCGAAGCTTTAAGATTGTAATCCAAATCAAAAATATACATGTCAGTAAACAATGGGTCTTTATTCGCTTGGCCAGTAAGAATGAGATTACCGTTTGGTTGAAATTTAGCCGAGTAGCTAGAGTAAGTAGAACAAAGTTCAGTATTTGGATTTAAGGTAAGAATGGTCTTATTTTTAAGATCGATAAGCTGATTCTGCGCTATCAAATATTCGGAAGAGTCATGCCATGAGATCTCAGTTTCAACTATTGGCATTCCGGCATAAGGTTTATTTACATAACACTTAATTTCGTCCTGCCTAGAATCACTGTATTGAGCAGTGTCGAACTCACCCAAGAATTCGGGAAGCAAAAATTCTTGCTCGATTTTCATAGTCGCAGTATCAACAACCAAAAGTCGGCCTTTAACCATTTTCCAAGTTGAAGGCGTCGTATAAACTAAGAAAGCAGTTTTCTTCTTATCCGGAGAAAGGCTCGCTCGCATGAAAACTTCATCATCACGAAGCCAGCTTTGTGAGCCCGTAACATTGGTATCTAATTTCCAGTCGGCAAATGACTGTAAGCTAACCAAACTTATTAATGCTGCTAATAAAAATTTTGCGTTCATTGGATTCCTAATAATCTGGATTATTTCCGCGCTAGCGCGGAAACTTGCCACGCCTGGCCGGCCGGCCGATCTATTTCTTATAAATCTTAATCTGCTTTGTCTGCTCTTCAGTGAAAGCCATCGTGAGCTTTGCGCCCGTTTCAACTTTGCCATTCTTAATCTGTGATTTTGGAATGAACTTTGTTGGAACGTCGGCTTGTTGCTCGCCAAGATCAAGCGTCACGATTTTTTCGTTTGCTGAAGTGACTTTGCCACTTAATACAAACGGACCTGCCTCGAGAGCGAGAGCTGGAAGAGAGAAACCAAATGCAGCAATTAGAGCGATTAAGTTTTTCATCGTACCGTCCCGTTTGATTGCGTGCCCTCGCCTCGGCGATTAAGGCGCTCGCGCACCAATTCAGGTTCAAGAGCCGCGCGGCAACTTGTTACAAGCGGATCACTTTCATCTTTCATGCAAGTGATCGGTGAAGTAGATGAGTCGGCGACTCGGCAGAACAACATCGGAGTTTGGTTACGTCCATCGATTTGGCAGCTCGCTCGGCGATAAACAAATTCCTGCGCACGACAATCGTCAGAAATGTTATCTAAAGTGCTAAGGTCTGAAACATAAATGTCATTAGCAGGTAAGAATGAGTCAGTTGCCCAAGCACAAGTTGGACTTTTAACTACGGCACGAGTTTTCTTCGAACCCGCTTTCAAACGCTCAGAGAATGCGCGAGTCTTCTTAAAACAATCTTTCGTATCTCCAGAATCATCGTCTAAGCATTCGTTTGCATCGATCGACTTATCGAGTTGGCAATAGCCGGTGACTGCATAAGCCGAACACTGAACCATTGCTCGTGCATACTGCTTACCATCGCAAGTCTCGATGGTCTTAGCTTCAAGATATCGACACTCTTGATTCTTCCACGGCTTTAGCTTTTGTTTTTTATCTTTTGCCGATGCCTGAAATGAAAATCCAATTACAAGCAGGGCAACCGTTAGCATTTTGAACAATGCGTTCATCAAAAATCCTCCGCGCGACGTTTTAAACTTTTTCAGAAGTAATTTTATCGTGAGCCCATTCAAAAATAGGCTTCACTCTTGGACTCACAAGTTCACGAGCCTCTTCATAATCAAACCAAGCAAACTCGTGATGTTCAAGTCGCCCAGTAAAAGGATTTGGTCGAAGTTCGACTTCTCCCTCTTTTAATTCAGCGATGTAATAGCGCGCGGTTTTGCCGCGAGCATATTTTGGAGTTTCGCGAAAATCTTTTCCCCATTTAAATTTTGGATTTCGAAGTGCAGTTTCTTCTTCGAGCTCACGAATCGCACCAATCAGCGGGTCTTCGTTACGAAGTACGACACCTTTTGGAAAATCCCAATAGCTATAAACTCTGAGTAAAAGGTATTGAACGCGACCTTCGGTAAATCGAACAGGTATGATACCCGAAGAAAGTACATCGCGATGAACGCGAGTAGGTCGAGAAGGCGTGACCGGAGTTTCAGAATTCGCTTCAGAATCTCGCAATTTACACCCTCCTCTCCCAACATCTTCATAGACTAAATGAAAAGACGCAATAGCTGGTTAAGACCGGTAGATCGAAAAGTTCTGAAAATGCTCCGGCGTCACCACTTGCGAGAGCCACGGAGCTCCGTGATCTATTGCGTCGCGCGACGAGCGTCCCCTAGCTACGACAATGATCGACCGCCTTTTGGCTAATTGCTGAAGGCGAATAAGTAGCCGATCAATCGCAGCGCGATGGCTGAAGTCATAAATGAAATAGGTTTCTGCCTCTGGGAGAACGAACTCAGGACTATCTATATTGGCGCACAACAACTGAGCAGACGTACAATTCTGCTCTCGCAGGCACCGCGCCCCCTCGAATACTCGCTCCGGCACCAGCTCGTAACCAATAAATTTAACTCCCGGGTGGTGAGCCCCCACGACAAACCCCATTCGACCATAACCAGCTCCGAAGTCGATGACCGTACTACCTGGCGCCAACTGAAGCTTCTCGAGAATTTGTCGAAACTCGATATAGGGAGTTAGAAGAGCTTCGGGAGGAAGACCGATCCAAAGATTTTGATCAGAATTTTTATGCTGGAGAGAAGCTTCGATATTCGAAATGTCTAATCCCAACCAGCGATCGACCGCGGTTGCGTGAATTTGTGCCTCACGATAAGTGCAGTCAGTCATACTCAACAGCGGATAAGGATCATCCTGGTTGAATACAGAAATTTGATTTGCGTTTTGGTCGGACATCACATGTTTTTAGCTAAAGAGGAGTGCCAATGCAAAATGAAGTCATCGAATTCGTAAAAGCCGCCATTAAAAATCCTCGCGACGTCTCAACGGTGTTTCCGACTTCAAGATGGCTCGCTCAGCGCCTCTTAGACGAAGTGCCGATCGGCCCAAATTCTTTTATCGTTGAAGTCGGAGCCGGCACCGGCGCCATCACTCAACATCTACTTCGAAGATTAAGTAAGCCAGGCGAACAATATCTTGGTGTCGAACTTAATCAGCAGATGGTGAGTTATCTTAAAACCTACTTCCCAAACTTGAAATTTGAAGAAGGTCCGGCTCAGAATTTAGCGGTTTGGCTGAAAGATAAAAAAGCTGATGGAGTCGTCTCAAGCTTACCCTGGACAATCTTCAGCGAAACTCTTCAGACCGAAACTCTCGAAGCCATTTACGATTCGCTAAAGCCTGGCGGAGTGTTTGCAACTTACATGTGCTTGAACTCAGCTTGGTATCCGCAAGCAAAACGTTTTAAAGAAAAAGTTCACACAATGTTTAAAACAGTCGATAAAACTCCGGTCGAGTGGAGAAATATTCCACCAGCTTTTGTGTTCCGCTGTACCAAATAGTCTCAATGGACGAATTGTCTCTATAACTCCATTTGTCCCTGCTGACTCTCTCACTTAAAAATTAAGTCGGAGGTTGGTCGTGCGCGCATTCATCGTATTAGCTTTACTCACAATCAGCTCGCCCATTTACGCAGCTCCTCGCTTCGAGTCTGCGCAAGCATTTCCGGGCGAAACTTACGAACAAGCACAACTCAGACACGCAAGCGGCCGATCAAATTTTCTTTCGGCAAGTGGAAGCGCTTACAATCACAAACAAAACTTCAGCACAAATCTTGATGTCTCTGTTCTCCCGCAGTGGAACTTTGGTGCAGCTCGGCTCGAAGAAACTTTTCAAAAAGTTCGCGACGTGCGAATTTACACCGACCCCGATCAGTCACATTTTAAACGTCGTGCCACTTGGCTCTACCCAGTCGACGGCTGTTACACGCGAGCCGCGCACATGGCGCGCGGTTTCGAACGTCTCAAGTTTGTTAAGCCAGGAAAAGTTTTCGCATTTGGAACATGGGCGACACTTCGAGTGAAAACCCCCTATGCACCTAATGGTAAGGCCTGGTGGTCGTTTCATACCGCTGCAGCCTACAGACTAGGCAATCGAGCGATGGTTCTTGATCCCGCGATTGATCCGAATCGAATTTTGCCAATTGAGGAGTGGATCGGCCTGATCGCGCCTGATCCTTCGAAAATTACGGTGTCGATTTGCGATGGAAACGCTTATGCGCCTTCGCAGACCTGCATTGGCGGCTCAGAGAAGCAAGATTACTGGGCAGTTAGTTCGCTTGAGGACTATCTTGATGATGAATGGAATAATCTTGTTCGACTTGGACATAATCCCGTGAAGCTTTTAGGTGATTCTCCTCCCTGGAAAAGTGCACGTTAATCTTTAGGCACTAATGCCTTTACTCCATAAATAAGCTTTGGTACGAAACCCCCTCACTGAAAAAGTGGGGGGATTTAATGGCAGCAGCAACTACAACAGGCTTTGGTAAGCCTGGCGAGAAGACCTTATTTGGTCATCCGGTCGGACTTTACGTTCTTTTCTTTACTGAAATGTGGGAGAGATTCTCATTCTACGGAATGCGCGCACTCCTCGTTCTGTACATGACTAAGTTTCTAATCGAAGCTCAAACTGCAGGAACGGTTTACGTTTTTGGTTTCGACACCTTCAAATCAATCCTCGAGTTTTTCTACGGCGAACTTGCGATTCAGCCGCTTTCGTCAGTCATTTACGGAACCTATTCAGGCTTCGTTTACCTGACTCCTCTTTTCGGTGGAATGATTGCCGATCGATATCTCGGTCACCGAAAAACTGTTTTCGTTGGCGGAGTATTTTTCATCATCGGTCACTTCATGATGGCCTTTGAGTCATTGTTCTTACTTGCGCTTTTCTTCTTAATTTTAGGTAACGGCTGTTTTAAGCCGAATATTTCAACTCAAGTTGGAAGTCTCTATCCTCCCGGAGATCAACGTCGTGATTCAGCCTTCACGATTTTCTACATGGGTATTAACTTAGGCGCTTTCTTAGCACCATTTGTTTGCGGAACTTTAGGCGAAGTCTACGGATGGCACTACGGTTTCACAGCTGCTGGTGTTGGTATGTGTATTGGCTTAGCAGTCTATGCTTGGGGTCAAAAATATCTCGGCAAAGATACCTTCGTTCGCCCAAAAAAGGGCGAGCGTTCAAACGAGCCTCTGACTTCAACTGAGTGGAAACAAGTCGGAGCATTACTTGTAATTTGCGCTCTCACTACAGTTTTCTGGGGCGTCTACGAACAACAAGGTAACACTCTTCAACTTTTTGCTACTGATAACGTTGATTGGAGTATCGGCGGTTGGTCGATGCCAACAACTTGGTTCCAATCGCTCAATCCAATGTTCATCTTTATGTTTGTTCCTCTAACGAACATGATCTGGAGCTGGCAGCGATCAAAAGGGAAAGAACCAAGTTCAGTTGCGAAGATGTCTCTTGGCTCTGTGATTCTTGGCTTGTCATTCGTCGTATTGATCTATGCAACACAAGGCATGGCAACGGATACACGTATTAGCTTCTTGTGGCTTGTTCTCTGCACGTGGATTTACACAATGGGCGAGATCTATCTCTCACCTGTTGGTCTCTCACTCGTTACAAAAGTTTCGCCTGCGCGAATCGTAGGTCTCATGATGGGCGTGTGGTTTGTTTCTAGCTTCTTCGGCGGACTGATGGCGGGTTACATCGGGATATTCTACGACAAGATGCCTAGATCTGAATACTTCATGCTACTGACCTTCTTAGGAGTAGCGGCTGGTGCGGCGATCTTCGCGTTCCAAAAGCCACTCAAAAAAGCCATTGGTAACAAGATCTAAAAAGTCAGAAGTTAAGAGTCAAAAGTTAGAGCTTAGAGTAAAAGTCTAAGCTCGAGTTAAAAGTCCGAGTGAAAGCTCGGACTTATTTGTATGTACGCTGAAGAACCACTGAGCCATCCACAATCTTTTGTTCAGTCACTGGCGCAACGATATTCGAATTGCGACTGACAGTGATTGGCTTCTCTGTCTTTGGATCATAATTAAATTTCTTATCGATTTTTTGTGGGCGAAGTAGCGGGAACTCTTGCATGAGCTCAAGCTCTGTTACGAGGTTATCTCGACGAGCAACTAACTTTTCAAGAAGCAACTTAGTTTCAGCGGCTGACCAACCCGATGCGATCAACGCATCTTGAAGCTGAGCCTCTGTTACTTGTGCAAGTCTGCGAACTAACCACCGAGCATCTTCAACTTGAACGCGATCAAACGCTGCATTTGGCTGAATGACGCTATAGCCTTTAATTACGTATCGCTCGACGAACCTTTTAGGTTTGCGAACTGCAGCGTGCGCAATCGCTGAATCAGGTTTTTCAGTAATCGCTTCCATCACCTTCCATGGATATTTATTGATGGCGCCATCAAACTGATTGAGAAGACTGCTTCCGGCACCAAGACCGCTCCCCAAGTCACTAATAAAATGCTTCATGTGAACCGCACCTGAAGCGTCAGTGACGAAGCGAACTTTTGTATTATCTGTGCGAACGTCATAAAGATTCAGGTAGGCAGCTAAGATCGCGAAAGCTCTTACTTCGCGACGATCTGGGTGATCAAGATCATTCCAGCTCCATGGACCGACATTCTTTTCGTTGTCATCTGGCTTTGCCTCGGCACTAGCTGGACGCAAAACGAAAAGTTTAATCTTCGATTCAAATTCAGTATTGTAATTCGCATCGTCTTTTTCTGCTTCTGGCGTCTGAACTTTTAGAAGCTTCAAGCGAAGCTGTTCTGAATCGACGAAAGAGCCATCCTTTAAGTAAGCGCCTTGAAGGGCAACCTTAAACGGGTCTTCGTAAATCTGTTGTTTAATTTTGTAATAATTAAATCCGAGCAAACTTGAGATCTTGGTTGTAAGTTCTTTTCGTGAATTGAATTCAGAAAGCAAACCGCGGTCATATTCAACAAACGCGTGGCCAACGTAATCAACCGGGATTGCGTTGTATCCCATGAGATTAACAAGACGAGAATTAAATGGTTCAGTATTTGTCTCGTCACTGAATTTAAATTTCCAAGTCTTACCGTCGCATTTTAATTCGAAGCCGGCGCTAATTCCGTAGTTCGATTTTGGTTCGTCATACTTACATGGTGTTTTAAATTCCGGAAGTTTTGCACGATGAAAGCCAGCGTACATATCGCGAGAACGAATATCTCCTGGGTTTTGCCAGAAACTTGATTTTACTGGATCAACTTTGCTGGTATCGCCTGGAATATTTGCCGGTAGATTGGTTGCAGGCCCGGCTTCTGTGTCCATTGGCTTGTTCACTAAAAGCGCCGCCAACTTCACAGGAGCTATAAGTGCCCAAATTTTCTTTGGCACCGGGTATTGGAATTCGAGACTAAAGCTAGATGCTAGCTCAGCAATGTGAACCAAAGCATCGACACGATCATGCTCGCTTAAACGGCGCGACTCAATGAGAACAAGAAGTTTCGCAATTTCATTGAGTGCAAGTACTGAACCTTTTGGAAAAATTCCTTTTCCTTTTTTGTGGTTGGCTGCAGCTTTGTCATTCTCATCTCGCAAAGCTTGAATACGAGCTTTAAAATCAGCGAAACCTTTTTCAGTGCCGAGTTCGTAGGAAACAAAATTGAGCTTTCCAGATTCCCAGTTATTTTTCTGGCCATCATGAAGTTTCACTTTCCACTTCGGCGCGAGCGTGTAATTGAGCGGATTAACTCGAGTTCCAGTTAACGTAGTTCCGGTCAACGCGTCAGAAGCAGGATACCTTGGTGCAGAGGTGGCGCATGAAGTGAGGGTCACTAACGAAAAACCAATTAAAAACGATGCGAGGATATTTTTTGATGTTTGCATACGAAATTTTCTCAGTCGAAAAGAAACTGAACAAGTCCGGAAGCAGTTGCGCTCACTCAACGTAACAACGATTTTTGGCCTTGGACTAACGTCTGAGAGGATGGTACGACAAGAGAATGGGCGCAGGACATCATCATCACCACCACCATCATCACGATGATGGCGAAGCTTCAAAAAACATCGGCGTCGCATTTCTATTAAATTTTAGTTTCACAATCATTGAGTTGGTCGGCGGTTTTTTAACCGGAAGTATTGCGATCTTAGCCGACGCTTTACACGACCTTGGTGATACTCTCACGCTTGGAATTGCTCTTGTTCTTCAGCGGCTGTCGACTCGCGGGCGATCATCTAAATTTACCTATGGCTATGGCCGACTTTCACTTTTAGCGGCCCTCATCTCGGGAGTTGTTCTCCTCACTGGTTCGATCTTTATTCTCATTGAAGCGATTCCTCGATTTTGGACTTCGCATGAAGCACCCAACGGCTGGATGATGATGGGCTTTGCTGTTCTGGGCGTTGCAGTTAATGGTGCCGCTGCACTTCGCCTGCGAAAAGGTTCAACACAAAACGAGAAAATGCTCTCTTGGCACATGATCGAAGATTTGCTTGGATGGGTCGCTGTTTTTGTCGGGGCGATTGTTATCACTGCGACAGGCTGGACTTGGGTTGACCCGCTCTTAGCCTGTGCCCTGGCGGCTTTTATCAGCTTCAATGTTTTATCAGGACTCAAGCAAACAATACTTTTATTCTTGCAAGGTTCACCTGAGCAATTCGACGAAGTTGCGTTTAGAGAGAAAGTTTTGAAGTTCGAAGGCGTAACAGGCATTCATGATGTGCACGTTTGGTCGCTCGATGGAGATCGAAACGTACTTTCGCTACACGTCGTTGTCGCAAACGGATTAGGAATTGAAAAAATCGGCAAAATAAAAGGTGAGATCCGTCACTTGGCCTCTCACCTTGGTCGTTATCACGCCACAATTGAAGTCGAAGACTCGTTAACTAATTGCGACGACGATTGCGAATAAACTCGTCGAGCGAAAACTTTCCCGGACCTGCGACCATAAACAGAACTGCAATCATCAAAAAGAGAGCTGCGAGTTCGTAAGATCCGCCTGCACCTTTGCTGACGAATGGGTCACCACGCACAACTGCGTGAAAATAAACTGCAACTGTCATGGTAGCTGCGATACCAAGAGAAGCCAGCGGCGTGAGCAAGCCAATCACCCAAGCTAATCCTCCGCCAAACTCTGAAACTGCAGCGAGTAGCTGTAATATTCCAGGAGTGGTTGAGTCTGGTCCTTGCCAAGCCATCGGATTTTGAATTTTGCCCCAGCCGTGCATCATCATCGCAATACCTGCGACAATTCTGAGTAATAGCAGCGCAAGTGAGATCGTCTTGTAATCAAATCGTGGGAAAAAAAAGTTTTTGAGTGTCATTGTTGCTCCCTTTTAACAATCGTCCTTGCAAGCAGACGTCTCGTCAATGTTCAATATCGCCCTTATCGAAGTCCAATCTCGAAAGGGAAACTAAATGAAAATAGTAAGTGTTCTGAGTCTCTGTTTAGCTTTTTTTGGATCGACCGCCGAAGCCAAATTGGTTTCAAAAATGGTTGAATACAAAGATGGCGACCAAGTTTTAGAGGGCTACCTCTCTTACGACAACAAAGGAAAGAATCGTCCAGTCGTAATCGTGGTGCACGAATGGATGGGTCTCACTGATAGCGTAAAAAAGCGCGCCGACCGAGTTGCAAAAGAAGGCTATGTCGTTTTTGCCGCAGACATTTACGGAAAAGGGAATCTACCAAAAGATAAAAAAGAGGCTTCGACTCTCTCTGGAAAATTTAAAAGTGACCGCCAGTTATTGCAAAGACGCATTCAATTAGCGCTAGAGACAGCTAAACAACAACCAAAAGTCGACACCAATAAAGTTGCGGCCATAGGATATTGTTTTGGCGGAACCACAGTTTTAGAGCTTGCGCGAAGTGGTGCTGATGTTGATGGCGTCGTGAGTTTTCATGGCGGACTCAGTACCCCAACTCCTGCACAAACAATTATACCGAAAGTTTTGGTTCTTCACGGCGCTGAAGATCCTGGCGTCCCTGCTAAAGAAGTAGCTGCGTTCGAAGAAGAAATGCGAAAAGCGAAAGCCAACTGGGAGCTGACAAAATATTCGGGAGCCGTTCATAGCTTCACTAACCCAGAAGCTGGAAATGATCCGAGCACAGGCAATGCTTACAACGAACAAGCCGATAAGCGATCATGGATTGCGATGAACAATTTTTTAAAAGAAGTCTTTAGATAAAAAATAAGGCGGCACCAAAAAATGGAGCCGCCTTATTCCCAATAACACTGAGAGTTCCCAGTAAATTTGGATTTATGGCAGATTGCGTGGGCTGCGGCCAGATACCAAGCTTACGATGAAGCTGATAACTGCTAGCGCTAGGAATACGAATAATAGAATGCGGCCAACTTCCATTGAAACACCCGCCACATTACCCGCGCCTAAAAGCATCGCGATCAAACCAATAACAAAAAAAGCAATTGCTGCTCGTAACATATAGCCTCCCTTTTCACGGAACTAGTCATATCAAGCCACTTACCAGTATTCGACAGTTGGTTTGTCACATGTATGAAAGGCCAAGAACTTGTGCCTAATTGTCACGAAATCTTGGCATCTCAAGAAGTTCAGCCTAGTCCTTGAGCCATAATCGAGAAATAGGTATCTGAGATCGTCGGCAGTGGGCGCCCTTTATATGTGAGCAAAGGGCAGATTCTTTCGAGTTCGAATCCTAGCTCGCTCAGCGATCGAATAAATTCGCCCTGCCAATGCGGAACATCGAGCCGATACGCCCCGCCTCGCATAATCGACTGCTGTAGAAGTGAAGCAGCGACGATGGGCTCTAGCGCGACGAGAGGGCCCACAGAGTTTCGATCCCCGTCCTTACTCACAACAACATAACCAATAAGTTCACCGCGATCATTTTCGAAGACAAATGCTTCAACTGCTCTTGCCAATCTTTCGCGAAGCAGTTTCGCGCGAGAATACCCGATTGCTTTAGAGTCAAGTTTTGCAACTAGATCAAAATCTTTTGCTTCAAATTTCCGTGTCCCAAGAACTTCTGTTTCTGTCGGTTGAAGATTCGCTACGAACTTGTGAGTGTTCCCGATTTCAACGAAGCCCGCCTGTTCATACATTTTTTTTCCGCGCTCGGTAGCGATAAGCGCTAAAACAAAATCGTTATCAGGAGCAATCGAAAGAGCTTTTTGAATCAAATCACGACCAAGTTTTTTACCTTGGAATCGTGAATTAACGATCACGGCCCCAAGCCAACCCACTCGATCTTCGAAGTTCGAAAGGTAAGCGCTTGAGACAACCTCGCTGTTCTGAAGGCGATGCCCAAAAACGACACCAGTACGCAAGAAGCATTCCCAATCGTCTTCGGAATACCAACCAAGTGCACGTGAGTGCTGCGCGAGTGGTTTAATTTCAGGAGAGGCAAAGTATTCGATTTTCACTTGGCGGCTACCTTAGTCCTCCATGATAAACGGTTCAAGTTTTTGATTAAAATTTGAGTTTTTCGGCCTTAACTGGTACACCATTGCAAGTGTTCTGGAGGGAACTGATGAAAAAGATGTGCATAGTAGCTCTGATCAGCTTTGTTTCCTCTTTTGCATTGGCAGACGCTCCTCTGGGTGCATTTGGTTCAGCAACATCGCTACTGCCATCCCTCCCCCACAATTTTACAGTTCTAAACTGGAACATTTATAAAGCCGGCAAAGATGGAATGGCGAGTGACTTTGCAGTGATCGCTCGCGACGCAGATGTGGCTGTCGTGCAAGAGGCTCATGAAACTCCGGAGCTAGTCAGCGATCTATCAACAGCCAACCAACAGTTATGGTGGAATTTAGTTCGCGGTTTTAAATATCAAGGACATTTCACCGGAGTTGCAACAGGCTCACGTGTTTCTGCTCTTCACACTGAAGGTTTCTTAACGACTGTCTCTGAGCCCATTTTTAATACTCCAAAGACGATGCTTCTCACAGTTTACCCACTTGCGAATTCGTTAGACTCACTCGCTGTTTTGAATGTTCACGGAATTAATTTCGTCGTGAATTCAAGATTCAAAAAGCAGGTAACTCAGATGATCGCGATTCTTAAAGATCATCGTGGACCAATCTTAGTCGCAGGCGATTTCAATACTTGGAATGATGGTCGAATGAAGGCCTTAGACAAAGGCTTCGCCGCAATTGGGTTGCGCCGCTTAGAATTGACAAATCAAAAGAAAGCTAAACTTGATCATGCCTATGTTCGAGGTTTAGAGGCGACTGAAGCAACACTGATGACCCAGATTAAATCATCTGACCACAAGCCAATCCTCCTTAAGTTACAAAGCGCCGTTGAATCAAACGCGGCAACTTATCAAGTCGCAAACTAGCTCAAAAATTTAGAAGCATTTGATAATAGCTCATCGCCGACTTCTACAGTTGGAAGCTGCTGAGCTTTCTCTCGGGCATCTTGCGCAAGCATGGTTGAAAGATATCGTTCGGTGTAACTCGGAATAATCACAACAATTGTTTTTCCTTTGTGTTCAGGCAGTGAAGCTTGGCGGAGGGCTGCAACGATCGCAGCGCCGCTGCTGATTCCAACAGGAATACCTTCACCCTTGATCACGATTCGAGCCATGGCAAGAGCCTCATCGCTTGGTACAACTTCAATCGCATCGACTAACTTCATGTCCAAGTTTTTCGGAATAAAGCCAGCACCGATACCTTGAATTTTATGCGGACTCGGTTTGCCGCCAGAGATAACCGGCGACTCTGTCGGCTCAACGGCAACCATTTTCACAGAGGGTTTCTTTGCTTTTAGTACTCGGCCTACTCCTGTGAGGGTTCCACCAGTACCGACACCACAAATAACGACATCCACTTTTCCATCGGTATCATTCCAGATTTCGAGTGCTGTCGTTTGTTCGTGAATCAGAGGATTCGCACTGTTTTCAAATTGCGATGGCATAAAAGCATTTGAATCTTTCTTCATCAGATCTAACGACTTTGCAATAGCACCTTTCATTCCAAGTGGCCCAGGAGTGAGTACTAATTCTGCGCCTAGCAAAATCAAAAGTGTTCTTCGCTCGAGCGACATCGTTTCAGGCATGACGAGAGTGAGAGGATAACCTTTGGCCGCTGCTACGAACGCAAGGGCAATGCCAGTGTTACCACTAGTTGGCTCTATAATTCGCATTCCCTTTTTTAATTGCCCACTTCTCTCTGCAGCTTCGATCATGCTTTTTCCGATTCGATCTTTGACAGATCCGAGCGGATTAAAGAACTCGAGTTTCAGTAAAATTTCGGCGCCCATGTCGTGCCCGAGCTTCTGAAGTTTGATCAAGGGAGTGTTGCCGATTGTATCGAGAATACTGCTATAGACTTTCATTGGCCTGCCCTCCGAACCGGAGCTTAACATGACGTCCTCTGAAATAACTTCCCTGTCGTCAACTTCGACAACACGCGATGCCGCCTCAATTGCCCTGTGTTTTAGCCTACATAGGTATGCTTACTGCTTAATAGGTCCCTATACGGAGACCCTCAAGTGCGATTGCTTCTACCTATATTGATTTTAATAACAATAGTGAGCCAGACGGCTTTTGCCCAAGAGCTGACTCAAGGGCAGCTCCGCAATCGTTTGCTTCGTACGATCAAGCGGGACTTCGCTACTCACGTAAAAGTGTCTGGTTTAAGTGACTATATCAAGGGCTCTCGAGTACCGATGAATGTGATCGATCGAAAGTTTCGCGACTTGGTTGATACTCGGCTGAATTATCCGCTATCAACCCTTGAAGCAAAGCTCTTAGTTCGCTACCCGAACAATATTCCCCTCATAAAAGTTGTAAGAGAATTGTCATACTCGCTTACTGAAAAAATCTGTAAAGATGAGGAAGCTGAAGGAAACGAAACTGATTCGGCTCGGCACTTCGTTGCTGGATTTTCGCTCGCTCTTTTGACGGGTGAAAAGTTCGCACACCAGTACCTCACCGCGCACGAAGGCTGGATGCTCGACGAAAACTTAGATGAATACACCGGTTATAACTTCGCATCAGGAATTATGGATTTACACAATAATGTCATCGGAATTTTAGCTGCTCGAAAGTATCAAAAATCATATGAAGTCCTAAACGTGACCGTTAAAGTTAATAATTACTCGATCGCAAAAATTAGATCGCTTGCGCTTCAAGCACATAAGCAAGCCCGCAAAGAAAATAAACTCATCGCAGTCTACGCAAAAGACGGAGCTTGTTCGCAGCTTTCTCAGCGCGAAAAATTTCGCAAACGTATCGGCGTCAGCAGCGAAACTTCGATTTACTAATTTCATATTTGCACACGAAGAAAAGGCAGGAGCCGGTTCCCTTTTAGGGGGAACACCGGCTAGCTGATTGGGGTAGGGATTTTAGCGGAATCGAGTGCTTCGAAAGAAATCGAAGCGGCCTGTTACATAAACGGTAGCGCTCGAGTGCTAATTTTGGCGAGTGATGTGTTGGTGACTAAATTGCGCAAGATTCTTAATAATCCAAGCGTCCCAGTTCAAATTAATCAGTAATTGGCAGAAAAAAGATGCAAGACAAGACCTTGGTATGGCTGATTTTACTCAAGCTCTTTTAGAATTAAAAACAAAGCCGGCGGAACATATTTTCGCCCTTTCGATGTTTCATCTAAGATGCTTTGAATTTCAGTTTTAATGTTGGCGAGGCAACACCATTTCTCTTTTTGCTGAAGTGCCGTGTGCAGCAGATCGAAATTACGATTCTCGGCCCACATCACTGCGGGCACAACTCCGAACTCGTCTTCCACGCTCGGATCACCACCGGCATTTATTATCGCAGCATCAAGAAAACGGTTTTTCACTGGAAGCGCGTAATGAAGTACGGTTTGCTTTTGAAAATCCATCGCATTTGCGGCAGCACCACGAGACAATAAATAATCAACTGAGTTGAGTCGATTTCTGCGCGCTGCAACCATCAAAAGAGTCGTGCCCAAATGATTTGACCCTCTTATTTGTAAGTCGGTTGCAGTAGCCAGCTTTTCTAAATCACCCAACCCCGCCGCGCGAAAAAGTTCGGGCGTTGGAGTCTGGAGCTCAAGAGCCCGTTTCTCTGTGCTGGCGCAGCTAATTAGAATTAGGAAGAGTACACAATAGAGAGCACGGCTTAATCGAAACATTGACACTATCCTATGAGAGAGATCAGCCTATCGCTACCAAATTATGAAGCTTTCTTTAGCTGAAGCGCGCAAGCTTCTTCTTCATTCGCAAGGACTACGATCACCCGAACCATTTGGGTTAGGTAAAGATGCTGTCGTACGAGCCATCCAGCAAATAAGCTACGTTCAGATTGATACAATTTCTGTCGTGCAGCGCGCACATCACCACGTGATTTGGTCTCGAGTTCCTGACTACCAGCCCGAATGGCTACATGAACTGCAAACCACAGATAAAAAAGTTCTCGAATACTGGAGTCATGCCGCTGCCTATCTACCGATTGAAAACTTTCGTTTCTGCTTACCCCGAATGTTGAAGTATCAGCAAAGCGATGCCCATTGGTGGAAAAAAGAACCGAAAGTAATGAAGGCTGTCTTTGACAGAATTCGAAAATCTGGCCCACTTCGCGCCCGCGATTTTGAAAACACAACCGGAAAAAAAGCGGGACCGTGGTTTGATCGAACCCCTTCGAAAAAGGCGCTCGAGCAATTGTTTCATGAAGGCAAACTCTTAATTAGCGAGCGCCGAGGTTTTCAAAAAGTTTATGAACTTGCAGATCGGCATTTACCTGGCCAACTCAACACTACTTTGCCAACTCAGTCCGAGTTCATTCGACATCTAATCACCGCTTCGTTGAAAGCAAACGGGCTTGCCACGGCTCGAGAAATCTCTTATCTGCGAAAAGGCGAACTTCTGACAGTAGAAAGAGAATTAAAAAATATGCTCGCCGAAGAAATAATCTCAAAGGTTGAAGTAGAAAGTCTCGAAGGGAACTTCTTTAAGTTACGTGATGTGATTGTACCAACTGAGCCTGAATTGAGAGTCGCTAAAATTCTTTCGCCATTTGATAACCTGGTCATTCAACGTGCGCGGCTTAAGAGCCTTTTCAACTTTGACTATATTATCGAGTGTTATGTTCCCGAGAAAAAAAGGAAATTCGGATATTTTGTGCTGCCAGTTTTAGTCGGTGATCAGTTTGTCGCTCGAATCGATGCAAAGGCCGATCGAGCGACTAAAACGTTTATTGTAAAGTCGATACACTATGAAAAGGCGTTTGATAAAAAACGACGGCTTGTCGCTGATCTCATCAATCAAGAGATCGAGCGATTCGCAGCGTTTAATGGCTGCAAGAAAATCATCTTTGAAAAGAATTAAGCGGCAGCTCCGCAGCACTTTTTATATTTTTTGCCGCTTCCGCATTTGCATGGATCATTGCGACCAATCTTCGGGCCATCGCGAACAACAGTTTCTTGTTTATGGTGATGGTGGTGGCCTTGGCCCTCTTGATGAACGTGTGATTCACCGTCAACGAATAACCATCGACCCTTGTCGTCTTTTCTGAACTCAGACACTTCGTGGTGCTCGAGCACTTTTCCATTGAGTTCGTACTTGGCAGTGAATTCAACTTTTCCTTTTTTATCGTCAGCCCCACCTTTTTCAGTCGAGTTGATTTCAAGGCCGAGCCACTTAGATTGTTTTGACCAAGTGCGAACTCCCTCATCGTCGTAATCTTTTAGCGTTTCAGGAGCGCAAGTTTTCTTGATGTAGTCGAGCTCTCCTTTTGCATAAGCCGAGTAGCGAGAGCGCATGAGCTGTTCCGCAGTTTCAGGAAGCTTGCCTCCGATGATCGGCCCGCAGCATGACTCAAATGACTTGCTCGAACCACACGGACAAATATCTGCTGCAGACATGAAACTTCCTCTCCAAAATTAATGATGCGAAACCAATAGCCTAGTGCAAATCAGCTCCCGATCAAAGACCAGACGCAGTCCACCTTACCGAAACTGGCATGACTAAGCAGACCAAGTTTTAATAAACTGTGAAGACATGAGCAATCTCGAAACAAAAAAAATCTTTCTGGTCGCCACGGGGAATAAACATCAAAATCAACTCATTGAGCGTACTTTGATCGGTCATTACGCCAAGGCGTCCATTTTTACTTCTTTAGATGGAATAGATGCTCATTTCAAAGCAGAGAACGTTACTCCGCATGTCGTAATCATCGATTACCAACTCCCGCGTATGGATGCCGAGACTTTGACTCAAAAGCTACTTCGCAAAAAAGCCAGAATGGCTTTTATCATTCTGGCTCCTCAAGATGACTCCCAAAATTTTCTCGATGAAGTGGTTACTGGCCAAGTTCAGTTTCTAACCAACACCGAGAACCCAAAGTCTTTCATTGGCCATGTCAATCGCGCCTTAAATTGGGCTGCATTTGAGGAGCAATCTCTCTACACTCTTCGCTTCTTAAACAAAGATGAGTGGCTCTTGCGCGAAGGCGAAGAAGGAAAATTTGTCTATTTGGTACGAACTGGTCGACTGAAAGCATCTCGAAATATAAACGGCAAAGAAGTCGTTTTAGGTTTTATTGAGCCAGGTGAATTTGTAGGTGAGATGGCCTATATCAATGGTGAGCCTCGGTCTGCAGATGTTCGGTGCCTCACTGATGTCGAACTTATTGAAATTCCGAGTGGCTTACTAGATTCAGTTCTGTTTTCTAAACCTGCATGGTCGAAGGCACTCGTGAGAACTTTATCTCGTCGACTGAAAGACCTTAATCAAAAACAGGCCGGTTCGTAGGCGATTGCACTTGCGCTGCAAGTAAGGCCTCGATGACTTTCGAGTCAAATTGAGGGTCCGAATTCTCGCCCAAGCAAGTTGCTCCATATTTTGAACATGCGTCAATGTGGTCGAATCGAATTTCAGGGTGCATCAGTAGAATTTGATCTTCAGTCCAACTGTTTGCAAGACAGAGCATGATTCGCAAAACGCGAGTATTTGTACCTTTAAAGTAGGCTGTCTGATACGGGGGTCGGTACTCTATGAACTCCTGCCAATTCATTTGGTTTGAATAGCCGTCCCCTAGCAGAAACTAAAGCATCAAATAACATTGTGTACGCCACTAAATACATTGCACACATGTATGGTGAATTGTGGGTTCGAACGCCTCACTTTGTTACTATGTCTCAAGTCGCTACTGTCAACCGAGTTCCCCATGTCTGAGTCTCATGCGTCTCATTGCAAAAATAGATATCCAGCTACTATAGATTCGAGATCTACCTAGCACGCGCATTGCTTGGTTAATCGGATATGAATAAACTATCAAAAAAAATCGCGACGGTAGGATTGTTAACAGGAATCTTTTTCTTCGGTGCCGCAGCAAGTGCGAAGACTCTCTCTACTCAGCAAAGAGAAGAGCGACTCAAGCACGCTCGCGAGCTCTTAGGTAAACACTACCGAAAAAGTACTGCAAAAGTCGGAGAAAAAATTCCGAAGATTAATTCAATGGTTTATCGTTGGACGCGAGAACGTCTTCCTAACAAATTCAAAGATCAGCGCAAACGACTCGCTCAAGCAATTATCGACGAGAGCTTGAAATATGGCTTCGATCCGATTTTTTTGATGTCGATTATTCAAGGTGAAAGCAGCTTCCGTCCCGATATGGTTGGTGGTGTCGGCGAAATTGGACTGATGCAGATTCGCCCCGAAACGGGCAAGTGGATCGCTAAAAAGATGAATCTCAAGTGGGAAGGTAAGAACTCACTCTTTGATCCGGCAACCAACGTTCGAATTGGTGCGGCCTTCCTTAGCTTTCTTCGCGATCGCTTTAATTCACATGCACAGCTCTATCTTGCTGCGTACAACATGGGTCAGAGCAATGTAGATAGCGCGCTTGAAAAAGACATATGGCCGAAAGATTATCCACAACACGTAATGAAGCACTACATAGAATTCTATGCGGCAGCAGCGCAAAATCAAAAAGTGTCAGCAAATTAATTACGAGGGCACCAATTTGAAGGGGTCACGATTCGAGTGATCTCACCCGCTCTTACGTAGACAAATTGAGAACCGACGGCCAATCGAAGACGTTGAGCGCGAGGCGCCGGAGTTTGATTAAGAACTCCATTGATTTGTGCAAATCCATCATCATCAGTTTGAATTGCCGACTGCGCTTTACCGATTTGCCATTGAACTTGTTTGTTTGCGATCGGCTGCATTTGGGCGCTCGTTACAATTTCTGATGTAGTCCCGACTGAGTCACGGCATTGGAGACGAAAGTTAATCGAAATGAATACCTGCTCCCGACAATTCTGTTTTGAATAGCCGAAGCCGGCATTGCAGGTGTTGAATCGCTTTTCCTGATAACCTAGGTCGCCTCTTGAACGATCAAGACCGAGAGATCTCTTAAGACCTTCCACATCAATTTTTATCGCGTTGCCCGAAACTGCAGGTACGGTCGCAGGCGCAGTGGTTGGTGCTTGTTGAACTTTCTGAGTCGACGAACAAGCACCGAGAAGCAAAGAAGAAAAAGCCAGATTAAGTAGTAAAAACTTGTGCATCATCTAAAGCTTTCTCGGTCTTTGCAGAGAACTACTTTAACTCAGATGAGGCTCAGGATTAACTTGTGCGAGGCGGCTCTCCTGATTGGTCGGCACCTTCGATCTACGCGGACTTCGTTCGTCCGAAAATGCGTATGTCATTACGAGTTGCTCAAGTACGGGAGCAATGAACAATCCCGGAAATCCAAACAGCGCAATTCCACCAAGCAAAGTAATAATCGAAATTGCCGGATTACTCTCTGCAGCCCTCGAGAAAAGCCACGCTCGCAGTAAATTATCAGATATTCCAACAATCACCGCAGTTGCGAGCATGACGAGTGCGCTTGTTGTATCACCTTGAATGAATGAGATGGCCATTAGCAATACTGGAACTAGTCCTGCTCCAAGAACTGGAATGAGCGCAAATATAAAACTCAAAACAAAAATCATCACAAGACTGCTATAGCCAGCTGCAGCCGCACCAATAACCACAAGCACCGATTGCATGAGCGCAGTCAGCAAAATTGAACCAAGTGCTAGTGAACAAATTTTTTCAAAGCGCCTAAAATGTTCTTTGCCAGTATCTCCCAAACGTAATGCCCTCGACATATTTGTCCAAAGGCGCGGCTGTATTACTAAGAACGCTGCAAAGGCTGTAATAAAGATGAAAAGATCGAGCAAGATTATTGGAGCCTGAGAAACAAAGCCTGCAGTAAAGCTCACCAACAAATTCTTACTTGTATTTGTGATTCCAACTACTGCCTTGTCAATTTGCTCTCGCACGTTAAACGAAGAGAGATACGGCTGATTGTTAGTCCACGCGAGAACTTGGTCGCGTACATTACTGATCTTTTCATTAACGCTGGCAAGCGATGCTTTGTCTTGCGACAACTCAAAAACTTGCGAGTAGATTTGAAGTGCGATGAGCGCAATGAAGCCGACAAAGAGAATTAAGCCAGCAGCGACAGTGAAATAAGCGACCCGAGTTCTTTTGGTGTGAAATCTCTGCCGAATTGTATTCACTAACGGCGAAAGTGCTGACGCAAAGAGGAAGCCGAGAATAACTGGCTTCCAAAACGGAAGAAACAACAGCAGATACAACGCAATTAAGAGGTAGACGACGAACTGAGTTTTATTCTGATTCCAATTCACCAAAGCCTTTTGCATATCAATCTCCCTCAACTCTTGTGCTGAGAGTTTAGGACCGAAAAAGGTACTTGGCGTCTCATTTTGACGCTTATGTTTCGAACTACACCAATTGGTCACAAGCGTTTCAATTTTAGAAGGATCTCACCTTGAGGCGCCTCACCTTAGCACTCCAAGCCCCTAGCCAAACGTCCGATAAGATTAACATATGAAACTCAGAAGTAAGCAGCGAGCACTGTTCATTTCAGTGATCGCGTTAGTCCTGGTTTTAATGTTTCAAAACATGTCATACGTTGAGTTCGTAGCACTCAACATTTCTCCTATTGATGAAGACGCAAGACAGGAGCAGGCACAGGAACTATTGGGTCAGTACTATCCATTTAGCCTTGCTCGCCAGACTGAATATCACCCCTATCTCAACTACTTCTTAATGAAAGAAGTCGAGCGAGGCCTTGGGAGGAAGCATAAGAGCTACGTGTCAGCTCTTACTGAAGCGATCATTCGCGAGAGTAGTACTTATGGGTTCGATCCTGTTTTTGTTCTTTCGATTATAAAAACCGAGAGTACATTTAACCCAAATGCACGTGGGACTTCTGGCGAAATTGGCCTCATGCAAATTCGACCTGAAACTGCGAAATGGGTAGCCGATAAATTTGGTGTCGAGTGGAAGGGCGAAGGTGCTCTATACGACCCCGTTTACAATGTAAGAATTGGTGTGCGGTATTTCTCAATGCTTCGATCTAAGTTTGGCAAAACTGCCTTCTACTATATTCCGGCTTACAACATGGGTCCTCAGAACGTTCGAAACATTGCTAGAAATCTTGCGAGCGAGACAGCTAGCAACACGACTGAAGTAAAGCAGCTGGAGTTCGTTTACAGCAAAAAAGTAATGAGCCACTACAAGTCGACCTATCGCCGACTTGCTCGCCAGAAGCTAGAGTTTGAACAAAAATACGCTGGTAATTAGCGTCGCATTCCAATGACGTTTGCAGTTTGGGAGTTCGTACTGAACTCCCTTTTCTTTTTCGACTCAAATACAGTCATCAAATAATAAAGACTTGGAACTACAAACAGTGTGAACACAGTTGATACTATTGTTCCACCGATAATCGTAAGGCCCATCGGCGTTCGCGTCTCTTGTCCCATGCTATCGCCAATGACAAGTGGCATTGCCGCCGCAACCGTTGCCACAGAGGTCATTAAGATCGGACGTAACCGCACAGGGCATGCTTCAAGTAGAGCCTTGAGAGGATCACTCTGCCCTTCTTTACGAACATGATTAGTAAACTCGACAAGTAAGATCGAATTCTTTTTCGCAATTCCCATTAAGACAATCAGCCCAATGAAGCTGAAAAGATTAAGTGACTCTCCAGTTAACCAAAGAATCAGGAGAGCTCCGGTCAAGCTAAAGGGTAAAGCCGCCAAAATCGAAACCGGATGAACGAACGAATTAAATTGAACAGCTAAAATCATGTAGGCAACAAGAACTCCCATTAGAAGTGCGGTGCCTAAACTTTTAAAGCTATCTGATAGACCGGCCGACGCACCTTCGAGCTCGAAAGTGTAACCCTCAGGTAACAAGGAGTCTGCGATCTCTCTCGCTTTTGCTAAAACTTCGCCCTGACCATTCCCTGGAACAAGATTTCCGTAAACACCGATCGAGCGTTGGCGATTGAGTCGCGTGATTCCTTGGTATGTCTCTTGTTCATTGTAAGTAACTAATTCTGATAGAGGTACACGATAACCAAATGAGTTACGCACTTCGATTCGCTGAATGTCCTCAGGCGATTTAATTTCAGAATCCCGAAGCTTCACTCGTATGTCATAGCGTCTACCATCAGAAGTGATCTGACTCTGTCGAGTTCCTGCAACCGTAGCAGCAAGTGTCTGTCCTACCGAATCAATACTTACACCTCGCTCGGCCATTGCCAAACGATTTGGCTTAATTAAAAGCTCAGGGAGACCGAGTTTAAAATCGGAATCAAGCTCCATTGCAAGCTTCTGATCAGTTAATTGCTTCATGATTTCGGCAGAAGTCTTTTGCAACACATCTAAACTCGGACCGCGAACATTAAACGAAACTGGATCTTGTCGGCCAGATGTCAGTCCTCGAGAAGAGTTGTCGCGCATCATCACTCGAACACCTTTTACTGGCGCTAGGGATTTACGAATTTCGTTCATAATATCATCGTGACTTTTCTCACGAGTCTCTCGAGCGGTTAAATAAATTGGCATACTAATCGAATTAACTCCCGCAGCTCCCCAGCCCGCGCCAACAGAAATAAAGAAGCGCTCAACAAGGGGGTGCCGCTTTACAATATTCTCAAGCTCAAGCGCCTTTTTATACGTCGCTTCGATTGAAGTACCTGTCGGAGTCTGCGCAGTTACCATGACAATATTTTGATCTTGTCTTGGTACAAATTCTTGCTTCACACCTTTTACGGTTATGAGTGAAACAGCAAAAATTAAAAGTGAAGCAACTAAAACAGTCTTCGAATAGCGAAGAGTCACTCGCAAGATCGACTGATAGCCATGCGCAATCTTGTGGAACAAATCCTCAAGGAACTGCTCGAAGCGCGAAATTTTTGGACTCGATGACAAAAAAAGTGCAGATCGCATCGGAGTGATCGTAACAGCTTCAACCAGTGACAACATCACGGCCGCAGACATCGTGACACCAAACTGGAAGAAGAACTTTCCTGTAATCCCGCTCATAAAAACAACTGGCAAGAAAACTGCGACAACTGCAAGAGTTGCCGCCGTGGCAGCAGGAAGGATCTCCATCGCTCCATCATAGGCTGCTTGGGTTGGAGATTTTCCCATTCGATGATGCCGGACTATATTCTCTAAAAGCATGATCGCGTCATCAACAACGATCGAAACCGCGAGAGTGAGGGCTAGTAGAGTAAAAAGATTAAGCGTGAATCCCGCAAAATAGATAATAATAAAGGTTCCAACAATCGAAGTTGGAATCGAAAAAAGAATGTTAACGGCCGCCTGCAAGCTACCTAGAAACAGAAAGCAAATTAGAATTGTAACAATCGCTGCAATAATCAACTTTTGCACAGTTGTATCAACAACGGCTTTAGTAGATTCAGTGAAGTCGATGTTAACTTTGAGATCATAACCTTCAGGTAAATTCGGACGAATTTTTTCTACTTGTGCGCGAACAGCCTCAGCCAAAACTACTTCGTTTCCTCCACGCTGTTTTCTCACGCCAAAAGCAATCGCCGTTTTGCCATCGGTGCGAGCCATCCGGCGGACATCACTCAAAGAATCCTCAACGGCCGCGACATCCTTGAGTTGATAAACTCGTTCCTGAATAATCTGACCGCCTCGACGAAGAATGCGAATATTCCCCACTTCGGCCGCTGTCGTCGCCTCACCTAGGTAGCGAACTCGGAATTCTTTCTCACCGTTTGAAAACTGTCCAGCTGCAGACTCCAAGTGCTGTGCTTGAATCGCATCTAACACATCAGTAACCGTGAGTTCCGCCGCTCTTAGTTTGTCTAAGTCAGGCCAAATGCGAAGGTTTCTAGTGCTGAAGCCGCCGATATCGACTTCGCCGATTCCTGGAATAAATCGAAATTCATCGAGTAAGTAATTTTCGGCCCACTGAAGAGTTTCTTTTAAAGGTTTGTCTGTCGTAACTGAAATGAACATGATCGGCGACTCTTCGGGATTTCGCTTTCGAACTCTCGGAGGATCTACGTTTTCAGGCATGCGTACTTGCGAAAGCGCCGTCTGAACTTCTTGAAGGGCAATATCAACATTGCGATTAATATCAAAATTTAAAGTTACCGAGCCACTCCCCTGGCGAACTGAGGAACGCATCTCCTCAACTCCTTCGATCGAAAGTAGAGCTTGCTCGATAGGATCAATAAGTTCTGCCTCGACGACCTCAGGCGAAGCCCCTTCAAAATTAACCGAGATACTTAATACAGGAAAGTCGACATCGGGCAGCTGACTCACGCCAAGACGAGTAAACGAGATCGCACCGAAAATAATGAGCGCAGACATCAAAATCCATGCAAATACTGGTCGTCTGATCGAAGTGCTAATTAAGTTCATCAAATACCACTTTCTTCAAAAGAGAAGGCTCTCGCAGACGCCTCAGCTTTGCGTAAATCAGCTAGAGTTCGGTAAAGCCGCAATTCGCTTTCCGATGCATCGACCTCGAAAGTGGTAATTTGTAAAGCGGTCGTTCGACCTTGCTCGTACCTTCGACGCTCAGCTGTCACTTTGCGATTTTGCAAAGCCGAAAGCTCGCGTGCCTCGCGAGCTTGCTGTTTTAAATTTTCGATATTTCGACGAAGGTCGCTCCAGCCAGTCATTGATTCTCT
Organism: uncultured Bdellovibrionales bacterium; assembly: GCA_964543475.1. GTDB lineage: Bacteria > Bdellovibrionota > Bdellovibrionia > Bdellovibrionales > JAMPXM01 > JAYSYM01. Next base: position 46,577 of record CAZIYJ010000009.1, read on the forward strand.
GCTAAGAGCTGTAGCACGGTAAGCTTCCGCTTCTGCGGTCAACTTCGCAGACTTACGACGCTGATTTTTTAGTCCCTGATCTAATTCAACAGAGAGCAAGACACCGACTTTTCCCGCATCGTAGTTGGCACTTTTCGCCCGGTCCCATGAGCCAGAAACACTTTGATCAACACCGTTTGCAGCGTAACTCACGAAGGCATCGAGTTGCGGTTTTAACGAATCCGATATTTGCTCGGCTTCTGACTTTACTTGAGTCGCACGATACTTACTTGATAGTGCATCGAGACGCACTGGCTCGCCGCTCCCTCCCGATGTAGCAAGTAACATTGAAATGTTCCGCTCTTGCTCCAGCACTTTGCTATCGACCTTCCACATCTCTGGTTGAGCACTGGGAACGAATGCGCGAAGTGAGTTCATCGCGGCTTCAACTCGATTTTTGGCAGCTGTTAGATCAAGTTGTCGTTGTCCGAGTAATCCCTGTACTTGCAAGAGATCAGTTTGCTCAGCGGCGAATTTTCCGATCCGACGACGAACCCACTTCTCGAGGGCCGAACTTCGCTCGATCGTCTGATTTCTAACTTCGATTTCTTTTACCGCTAAGGCAAGATCCCAGAACGCATTTTCAACACTTATAAGATGCCGCTGTCGCACAAGAAGAGTTGAATACTGACGGCTCTTTAATTCTGATTTCTCAGCCTGGCGACGCAACCGAGTGTTGCGACCAAAGCTATCACGCCAAAGTGCTTGCGAAATGCTGACTTCCCACGAAGCAATATCTCTCGCTCCGACAAAACTATCGGATCTAAGTAGATCATGCCGCACATTCAACGAGAATCTTGTGCCCGTCGAAAATGGCTTTGTTAGCGAGACATCAACTAAACCTGAATTATTGCGATTAGTAACATTGGTGCTTAAGGTTTCACGATGATCGTTATACATCGACAGCTCGCTCGTGAGCGTCGGTGAAAGCACTAGATCACGAGCGTTAATTTCGGACTGAACTGCTTCAAGTAATTTTTCTGAGGCTTTAATAATTTCAGAGTCGCGTTTGGCTAAGTCGATAACTTGATCGACGCCCACTATATTTGAATTCGTTGCGCCCAAAGCGCCCTGCACAAAAATTAGTGAGCCAGTAAACAAGATCAAAAACTTCAAAATATTAACTCCACATCATTAAAGCAAAAGCGCAATCCAGAGCACGAGGAGAACAATCCAACTGACAGCGTACACTCTCATCCGAGTGAGTACTGCGTTGCTGTTAAGATGAACAAAGGCGTGAATAGCTCTCATAGCAACATAAGCCCAAGCGAGCGCGACGACCGTAACGCCTGTCTTACCCAAGATCATCGCTGCAAGACACGCGACGTAGAACAACACTGGAGCCTCAAACAGATTTGTAAAATGCCGAGCCGGCACCACCACATAGTCTGGGGCAGCACCTTGATAAGTCTTAAAAAAATTCAGTGGAACATCTTTCGATTTAACAGCGCGCACTCGAGAGCGAAACATCGCTCCGGCAACAACGACCGTCAGCACAACCATGGCGAACATCGGATAAATAAGACTCATATGCGTCTTATGATCTACCAAATAAAAAAGCCGCTCAAGTTTAATGAGCGGCTTTTTGGGGATTGATCAATAAAACCAAAACTAAATTAAAACTTAACTTTCAATCCGGGGTCACCTTGGAGGTGGTACCACTCAAAGTTATCTATCACTTCTTCTGAGTTCGCCCAGTTCGCTGTGAGATACATCTGGCCAGCCAAAATCGCTTCACCAATTGTGTTAAATCGCTTTGCCATATGTTCAATCGCGATACCGCGCGCCATCACTGCAGGTGGATGCCATGAAATATTCACCGTTCCGCCGAAATAGGCAGTGGCACCAGCAGCATCTCCATTCACTTTCATTGAAGCAGCGCCGAGATATGATTCTTTCAAGACACCGTTCATGCAAGCTACGTCGATGATAACTGGCTTAACTGAATTTGCGTTTTTTACTTTCGCGAAGTCAGTCATATTGTAAGTCACATTAAAATTCGGCCAGCTAACACCACTGCCGTGACCCAAATATGTCATCCAGAATGCACCAGTTTCGAACTGCTGGTTTAAAACCGTTGGATTAGATTTCTTGTCATTCTGATAAAGGAAAAGTTCAGTAGCACCCATTCCTTTAACAAATTGCTCGTTTGCTGCAGCTACATATTCTTTATCAGAAGGATTACTTCCTTCATTACTTGCAACGCCCACAATCGCGCCAAACTGACCGCTTTGAGTACGCTGTTCGTAATCCATAGACTTCGCAAGCTGAGCTTTTACTTGGTCAGCTGACGAAGCAACGATACGGCCATAGAACATATCTGGAATGTGGTCGCCAGCACCGTCCATCGTGAAGTTCGGAAGGTCGGTTGGAGTTTGCGAATCGCCGCTTGTGTCTACCATAGACATAGGCACGGCAGAAGAATCACCAACGATGATAACGAAATCAACGCCGCGTCCGTAATGTGTTTTTACGATCGACTGGATTGTGCTGAGTGTACTAGCCGGAGAAAGAATTTTCTCAACAGAAACGTTGAAGCCACGCGAAGATTTGAATGCAACGAATTCATCTACGCCTGCAGCTAAAGTCTCTGGAACAATGATGAGATAGTCTTTGTAATCACCACGCTCAAATGAGTAATCAACAGCAGTCACTGCGATTTCAACATCTGATTTCAAAGTAACTGAATTTGAACTTGCATCGTATGCCGCCAAGTTTACATCGAGGCGAGTAATCGGAGTGCCGCGGAAAGCACCGATGTACGTGAGATTGTAGGGCTTTTGCTCAGCTGCATATTGTGACTGGTCAAACGTGAAACCTTTTCGAGTGGTCACACATCGGCAGTCTTGTGGCTGTACCGGGTAAGGTCGTGTATCAGCTAGCTCCTCTGTTTTGCGAACATTGATCGAAACCTCGATCTCGTTCGGAGTTCCCTGTAAAAGGAAGCTCTTTACCGGAAGCTCAGGCGCGCCAACTACTTTAGTAGTCTCGATTCCCTTTACTGAAACTTTTGAGAACGTTCCGAATTTTGTTGTCGCTTCAGAAACTTGAACTTTGCTCGAAGCGAATGAAACTGTTTTAACGTTAAGTTGCGCAGCCTGAGTTGTAACCGAAAGAAATAACCCAAGAAACAAGGCAACGACATTCATCCATGTAGTCGTCATAAGATCCCCCCAAGGCTTAAGTAAAATACCCGAGGAGTGCAAAAGCCACTTCGCATTTATGTCGAAGACAAACTATACTTAAGCTCTGTAATATTTCAGTTTCGAAATACGTGAGGTGAAGATGCGCGCCTCGCTAGGACTTTCGTCACACTCTTTACCTAGAGAAGTTCTTATGGGAACTATTTGAAAAAGTTCGTGAGGGACATTCGCAAACGCTTTCAACAGCGTTTGCGAAATGTTTTTCCTAGACGTTAGGCTTACAAAACGATGCTAAGTCGTCTGAAAAGGGAGCTCACCGAGATAATCTTTTTTGCCGATTTCGACTCCGTTATGTCGAAGAATTGCATAAGCAGTCGTCACATGAAAATAAAAATTTGGAATCGCATGGTGTAGAACGTAATCGCTCCCCGTCAACCACTTCGTCTCCCAGCGAGGCTGAGTTATTTTTCGGCTCGCCCCTTCTGCAAAGTCTTTTTCTGAAAACGATTTCAAATAAGCGATAACTTCTTGAATTCTTTTTTTCACATCGCCGAGTGTTTGTTCTTTGTCATCGTGTACTGGAGCGTCTTTCCCGCTTAAGCGAGAAGCGCAAAGCTTTGCAGTATCGCACGCGATTTGAATCTGTTTAATCAGATGAAACTGATCTGGTGCTAGCCGCGAAGTAAGAAGAACTCCAGCATCGAATTTCTTGGAGTCTGCATGTGCTGCCGCTTTATCGAGAATGGTGAGAAGGTTACCTAAGGTTTTTGTAAATTGAGGGACAGTTTGTTGATATAGCATTTGCTCTCCGTTTTTTAGATTTAACTATCGATTGTGTCGAACGGCATCTACGTGTGCCGCTGTGCCTGAGCCAGTCCATGTCATCAGCTTATAGGAGCCTTCGCGCCGCTTTTCACCTTTAACAGCGATGTCGACTACAGCATTAAAGCCAGACTTCGCTGCCAGAAACGCAAGTTTGAGCACAATATCAGATTCATCTTCGCCGGCAACATTGAACTTTTTCTCGGAGCGACGAATGAGTCGCGTTTCTTTACCCTCTTTTTCGAAAAAGACAAAAACTTGCTTTGCGCGCTCCATGATCTGATCGTAATCGTTGAGTGTCGGAGCAATGTCTTTTTCGAAACATGAGTTACAAAAAACTCCGCCGCCCATTAGCAATTTGGGAACAGCTTCGTCCAAATACGTCAGCCGCTCGTCACCCACCACTTGTACACATTTCTTACATTGGGGCGTTGAGCAAACCTTGCACTGGAGGGACGCTTTTGGTTCTAGGCATGTTGAACACTGAGTTTTTGACATTCACCAATGTTGATAGTTGCTGACTTCGATAATCTCAAGTCTTTATCATAGACGGCGTGAAGAAACTCATCGTTGTGCTCATTGCGGCATTTTCTATCATTACAGCCTGTTTAATTTATCTGATTAGAGAAGGCGTAAGCCTTCGTTTGGGCCGAGTGATTGAACCTACCTCGCTGAGTTTGAGCCATGCTGAGATCGCTCGAGGCCTGGTTAGCCGCCTCACTCCAATTTTACAGCATTCAAAGTACATCGTTTTTGGAATCGACAAAGAAGATGAACAGGTGAGGTCAATCATGCAAAGTCTTGAAGCCGAGTTCAAAAAAGACTTTAAACAATCGCCCAACATTGTGGGCGCTGACTCAGATTTTACCGAAAAATGCCCGGCACCCTGCTGGATCACAGCCGCACCAGGCGATTCAAGCCACTTACAATCAAGTGAACTAATCGAAAAGCTCAAACAAACCGGCGAAGCTTTTTTTACGATTTCGGTTTTACGGTTTGATCGCAATTCAGAAGTTCCAGCTCACTGTGAACGCGAAAAGCGAATCACAATTGATTGCGTAACTCCTCTAGCCGTGCGAGAAGCGCGTCGCAAATTCAAAAATGACTCTCCCTACTTCTTTGTTCGGAACTACAACGAGCGCGACTACTTTTTATTTTTGGAAAACTAAGGTGTTAACTTGATTAGAGCCTCTCAACTTACAAAATCTTTTGGCGCGGTGAATGCCGTAGATGGCATCGACCTTGAAATAAATCGTGGGGAGTGTTTTGGACTTCTCGGTCCCAACGGTGCAGGTAAATCTACGTTCATAAGTATGACATATGGCATGATAATGAAAACCTCAGGTCAGCTATCTGTGTTTGATTACGACCCATCAACTCAAAGCCGTGAAATTAAAAAACGAATGGGTGTGGTCACCCAGGACAATGCTCTCGACGAGAGTCTAACGGTAAATGAGAACATGTTGATTTACTCAGCGTTCATGAATGTTCCAAAGACAGAGCGTCAATCGCGTGTCGACGAGCTACTTGAGTACATGAATCTTTCTCACAAGCGAAATGCTCCAATTCAAAGTTTATCGGGAGGAATGAAACGAAGATTGGTCTTCGTTCGTGCCCTTCTTAATAAACCCGAACTTTTAATATTGGATGAGCCAACTACCGGATTAGATCCAGCAGTCAGACATTTGCTTTGGGGAAAAGTTAAAGAGCTAAAGGCACAAGGCACTACCATTCTTCTTACTACACACTATATGCATGAAGCGGAAATGCTCTGTGATCGACTTGTAATTATGAACCAAGGAAAAGTAGTTGCTGAAGGCACACCAATGAAAATGATCAGCAGCTACGCGCCAGGTTTTGTCGGAATCTTTAAGCCTGAAGATCACGCGAAAGTAGAATCAATCGCCTTGTCGAATCCGGAATTTTCATTTCACACAGATGGATCGGGTACCTATTTGCGAACTGCAACGCTCAGTCAGATTACGAGCCTGCACGAAAGAACGAACCTTCAGCCTCTACAAATTCGACCCGCAAACCTCGAGGATGTCTTTTTAAAACTTACCGGGAAGGAGCTTGCAGCAGATGCGTAACCTCTTTTCATTGGAATCATTAAAATTAAGCTTTCATATCACGCGACGAAACTGGGCGGTTTATCGTAAAGATTTAATTTCCAACACTTCTCCTACCGTTGCAGACCCAGCGTTGATCCTTGTCTCGCTCGGCCTTGGCTTAGGGCCGTTTATCACTAACGTCGACGGCATGACGTACATGCAGTTTTTGGCCCCGGGCCTTGCCGTCGCAACCGCTCTTTTTACATCGTTCTTTGAAACCAGTTACGGATTCTACGTCAGAATGACCTATGAAAATGTTTTCAAGGGAATGCTGACAACTCCGATCGGCGTCGAGCAGGTAGTTCTTGGCGAGCTGATTTGGGTTGGTCTAAAAGGAGCATTCATGGCCAGTGGCGTGGGTATTTTCCTCTCGATCTTCGGATTGATGTCCAATCCGCTGCTCATTCCTTTAGTTGCGTTCGTCGGATTTTTAGTCGCAGTTCCGTGCGGCGCGATCGGCCTGATATCCAGCGCCTGGGTTAAAAACATTAATCAATTCCAGACTGTTTATTCATTTTTAATTGCGCCACTCTTTTATTTGTCGGGGATATTCTTTCCGTTAGAAAATATGGCTAAGCCGATACGGATTGTGGCGGAATTTTTCCCGCTTATTCATGGCGTGCGATTAGCTCAATCCGTTTTTTGGGAACGTGGAATCGCCGAAGTTTTCGCATACCATGGCTCGATTTTGCTTTTGCAGACCGTGATTCTAAGTGCAGTTGCTTTCACTCAAGTTCGCAAGCGCCTTATAAATTAAACGGCCGTCCACTACATGATTGTGCCCTTAGGATTTACCGGAGCGTTTGCGGGAAGTGGGATGAATTCATGGTCGTCACCTGGGATCGACCCGAATCTTGAGCTACCACCGGGACCTTTTTCCCACTCTCGCTTACATTCTTCGATCCGCGCTTCTGAACTTGAAACGAAGTTCCAAAAAATTTTTCGCTCACCAACATGGCTTCCACCAAGCAGCATAACTTTTGAATCCTCAAGCGCAGTTAACTTAAGGTCTGAAGTACCTTTTGCCACAACCATGCTACATGGCCCTGCAGTTTGACTATCGACGCTGATAGAACCCTCTACGACATAGGCCGCTGACTCTCGGCCACTCACTTCAAAATTAAAAGTCTCGCCTTTTTTTATACGAGCCTCTGCATAGAATAAGTCAGAGTGAATTTTAACAGGGCTCGAAATACCGAAAAGATCACCCACCAAAAGTTTTACAAATGAGTGCTGATGGATAAATTCTGGCAAAACGTTTTTTGGGTAGTGAGTAAAGCTCGGCTCAGTTTCCTCGTGCTCAGTCGGAAGAGCGACCCACAACTGAATGCCGTTAACTTTCATTCCAGTTTTTCTTTTTTCGTCTGGAGTTCGCTCCGAGTGAACAATTCCACGACCAGCGGTCATCCAATTTATCGCTCCCGGCTCGATAAGCTGGTCTGAGCCAAGGCTGTCGCGATGTCGTATAGTCCCTTCGAATAAGTAGGTCACTGTCGCAAGGTTAATATGAGGATGCGGCCGAACATCCATCCCCTGTCCTGGTTGAAATTCTGCCGGACCCATGTGATCAAAAAAAATGTACGGACCGACCATCCGATGACTTGCATACGGAAGAATACGACGAACTGTGAATCCACCGAGATCTCGCTCGCGTGATGTAATGATCATTTCAACTGTCTGAGACAAGTGGCCTCCTAAAATGCAGCTACAAGACGCGCAATTTTTCCGTCATCGGTTGATAAATAGAGTGCGCCATCGGGTCCGGTGCGAACATTTCGTATGCGCATGCTTAAGTCTGAAAGTAGCTCTTCTTGAGAAGTCACTTTTCCGTTTTCGATAACGAGTCGACGCAAATGTTGACCACTTAATGTTCCGATGAACAAATTGTTTTTCCAGTTTACGAACTTGGTTCCAGAATAAAAGTTCGAGCCAGATGGAGAAATCGAAGGAACCCAATGCACAACAGGGTTTTCGACACCTTCTTTTTGTGCGATGCCAATGCGAGGGCCATAATATTCCCGACCGTAAGTGACTTCAGGCCAGCCATAATTCGCACCTTTTTTGATTAGATTAACTTCATCTCCTCCGCGCGGACCCATCTCTACAAGATAAATCTCTCCCGTTTCAGGGTGCCTTGTAAGCCCTTGTGGACTTCGGTGCCCCCAGCTCCAAATTTCTGGCTTTGAATCTTTCTTTCCAACTAGTGGATTGTCTTTTGGAACCGTGAGGTCTTCATTGAAACGAAGAAGTTTACCAAGGTGGTTATTCATGTTTTGTACTTTATCGCGTTCGTTTCGCTCGCCGATCGTAACAAAAATGTGACCTTGCCCATCGAATTCGATTCGAGAGCCAAAGTGAATGCTCTCATCACTTGCTTCTTCGGCCGAAATAATTTTTTTGAAATTAGTGAGTTTGTCTTTATCGAGCGTGGCCATTGCAAAGGCAGTCGTTGCTTTTTTACCGACAGGCTCCGAGTACGTGAGAAAAATTATGTTCCGTTTTTTTGGATGCACTCGAACATCAAGCAGTCCACCCTGACCTTTTACCCAAACCTTTGGCGCACCTGAAACGTCGGTTACTTTTTTAGTTTCTAGATCTAGGATCCGCAGCGCACCACCACGCTCGGTGAAAATGATTTGTTTATCGTTTAAGAAGTCAAAGCCCCAGACAATATCTTGCTGTTGTTGGAGAACTTCGAACTTAAATTTTGCTTCTCGCGAAATATAGGCGCCATTTGAATCTTTTTTAGGAAATTCTGCTGACTGAGTAGTCGATGAAATCAGCAAAGCAATAACAGAGAGTACAATACGCATAAGGCCTCCAAAGCGAAGGCCTTGAGTTTAAGGTTGGAACTTGAGTTCGACAAACGAATTTAGCTTTTCGACCTTCTTCTTTTGCCCCATAATTTTAAACGCTTTAGGTACGAGAGCCGGGTCATCAACGATCAATATGATCACTTTGCGCAGGCCGACATCAAACATCCCCAGAAAGTTTCCAGCCTGAGGAAGTAGTTCAAGGTGTTCTGAAATTCCACTGAAAACGTCATCAAGTGAGTCGATTTGCCCTCGCTGCTTCTGTGTGACAATAGCGAACACTGTGGCAGGCACACTTCGAACAAGCTTGAGTGTGTCATCATCAGCAATCGGGCTTCGCGCGTTCATACTCACAATTCTAAAAGTTGAACGAAGATCACCACGAAGTAGTCGCAAGTCAATAATACCGTCAGACAGCAACACAACGTTTGTCATGTTCGCTTGAAATTCTAATGCCGAATCAGGAAACTTCGATTCGAAAACACCAGTTGCATGGTTCACAAAGTTTGAATCTATACGTTTGCTTTGCTCTACGTACTCTTTCGTCTTTGCGAAAATTCCCTTCGATAATAGATTAATTTTCTCATCAGCATACCAGTTTGCGGCATCAACTTTACCCGCCGCTTTTTCATACGCCCAGCCATTGCCAAGCGCAGTAGCTAGACTTTCATTTATATAATTGTTTGCTAAGCGCGAAAACTTTGAGGGATTGTTTCTGAACGCATCTGCGAGCATTTTCTGAACGTCATCCGGCTGAGCCTCATAGAGAGAATGACATATTTCATGAAAGACCACTGAAAACTGCCCTGCGACATCTCGCTCGCTTGGGTTGACGCCAACAGATTCAACTGCGCCGTAGGCGGTAGCGTTTGTGTGCTTTGAATCTGGTGGCAGCGGAAATAAACTTACGCGAAACTTTTGTTCTAAGGGCCAATCTGCACCGTAGAACTTTGCGGCTTTTGCAAAGAGTTCATCTAGTTTCCATTTCTTTGCATTTTGTCTGAAGGTGACTGCGGCCTTCTGCATCGCCATTCGATGTGGATTCCAAAGCAAAGATCCATAAATTGGCTCGAAGTAGCTTAATATCTTAAAAAGCTTTCTTGAATCAGACATCGACATCAAAGCCTGAGTTCGCTCTCGCAAGTCCGCCAAGCTTTGAGAAAACGAGGCCTGGTTGATAATTGCCTCTTTAAGACTGCGTCCGCCATTTCGCTCTGGCACCCCAGTTTGAAACAATGGATTTCCTAAGACAAAATCAAGTGAGCGAAATTCCTCGAGCATTTTCTTAGACTCGGCATTGTTATGTTTGCTAGCTACAAAAACACGCTTGATGTCTTCGTGACGGAACGGTGTCCCCGCGATGCTTTCCACGAAAACATAAAGGCCATGAATGCGATCGGCTGAAAACTCAACTCTCTCAGATGCATGAGCTGCAGATAGACAGAAATTTAGAAACACTGCGAATGATATTTTAAGAACCATCATACCCGACATTCTCCCTGATTTCAGATCAAGCCGCGAAAGCCACTGTAAATTGCAAAACTGGCAAACAGTCCAAGGGCAACGGCGGCAAAGTGATTCACTCTCGCCATCGCTTTTTCATTGAACGACTTGCGATATTTTGAGCTGAGATAACTTAAGATTGCAAACCAAACTCCAGATCCGACAAAAACTCCTGCGACAATCAGCGAGGCCCCAGCAGGGCTAGATTCCTGAGATGCCATACTCAGCGAGGCAAATGCCGCTCCAAACACGAATATATTGGATGGATTAGAAAGCGTAAGAATTAATGTCGCCATGAATATCTGAAACTTTGAACGCTCTTTAACGATCTCTTTCTTAACCTGAATTCGACTTCGAAAAATATGAAAAGCCATCGCAAGAAGCAAGAACCCGCCAAAAAATTGAATGTGAGATTTATAATGAACAATCGGATCAGAAATGATCGTTAAGCCAAATGCCGCAACCGCTCCATACATCGCGTCGCCAGTCGCGACCGCAAATGCCATAATCAGTCCAGCTACTCGACCTCTGCTGATAGAAGTGCGAATGATCATTAGACCGACCGGCCCTACAGGAGCCGCCATCGCAAAACCTAAAATAGCTCCTTTAATAAAAAGTGCATCCATTTTTAGATTCAACATGGCATTCTGTTCGAACGCAATTTATGAGTAAGTCTTTACGCGCTGAAATCAGCACTCTTTGTATTCTTGCTTGGCCAATCGTAGTTGGACAAGTCAGCCAAATGTTATTTGGTTTCACAGACACGTTAATGATTGGTCACGTTGGTACGATTGAACTGGCCGCTTCTTCATTCGGGAACAGTGTCTTCGTCATCTTTTTAGTTTTTGGAATTGGCATCGGCAATGCGACAACTCCACTCATCTCTCGCGCGATCGGAAGAACCGATCATAAAGGTGCACGTCGAATTCTGAGCGATGCGATCATCGTCAACACTGTGAGTGCAATTATTTTAACTTTGATTGCAGCTTGTTGCGGATATTTTTTCGATTATATGGGGCAATCTCCCGAAGTTGCGCGGCAAGCTCAGGTCTATTTTTTAATTCTATCTCTCACACTGATCCCTTCGATGCTCTACCAATGCTACAAACAGTATCTCGAGTGCATTCAGCGTCCTCGCATTCCAATGTATGCGGCTTTTGGGGGCCTCGCACTCAATGTCGTGCTGAATTACTGGCTTATCTTTGGTATCGGGCCGATTCCCCCAATGGGAATTATCGGCGCAGGAGTCGCTACTCTGATTTCGCGCATTCTCATGATTCTCTATCTTATCGGATATGTGCGCTGGGAGCGAACGCATCGCGAACCTGAACAAACGCAAAAAGAGTTTGATGTTCCATCACGACGTGATGTCGTTGCTGAACTTTTGCAACTCGGAATCCCGACTGCCTTTATTTTGCTTTTCGAAGTTGGGGCCTTTGCGACAGCGGCAATTGTTATGGGGTGGATTGGACCCGTTCAACAAGCAGCTCATCAGGTGACTCTTTCGCTAGTGAGCTTGTCGTTCATGGTGCCACTCGGTATTAGCTTCGCTGCGAGCATTCGAGTTGGAACTGAACTTGGAAGAGGCGATTTCGCGGCCGCGCGTATGGCCGGAATTGCATCCGCCATCATTGGATCAGGATTTATGTTTGTTTGCGCTCTGATCTTTGCAGTAGGACAGGATTTTTGGCCGAGACTTTTCAGCAAAGACCACGCTGTCATTGAACTTGCAGGAATTTTATTAGTTGTTGGCGCTATTTTTCAAGTATCAGACGGACTACAGGTTGTCGCATCTGGTTTGCTACGAGCACTCAAAGATGTTCGCTGGCCCTTTGCAATTACGTTCGTGGCTTACTGGATCTTCGCTCTTCCTGTCGGCTACTGGCTTGCGATACCACAAAAGATGGGCCCCATCGGATTGTGGATCGGTTTAGCTGCAGGGCTGACTTTAGCCGCAGTGTTTTTAACTGTGAGATTTTTCGCTCTACTTAAAAGACAAGCGCTTGAGGCTAAGAAAATATAGAGGGCTGTTTTGAGGACTTCTTAATTTTTGCAGGTTCTTTTCTCCAGCCAAAAATCTCAAGATCAATTGAGCCATCTCCAAGAAACTCAATACCTTCTTTTTTAAGTAACGATTTCTGAAGTTTGTATTCATCGCTCTTTTTAGGAAAAGAAATTTTTCCTTTCGAGTTGAGCACACGCTGCCACGGCAAATCATGAGCCTCTGCACTTGAGTTAAGTATCCAGCCAACTCCGCGGGCACCATTCGGTTTCCCCGCCAGCCGCGCAATTTGTCCGTAGCTCGCAACTTTACCTTTCGGAATCTTTCTAACGAACGCCATGACCGAGCGTGAAAACTCGGTCATTTTTATCGTCGAAGATGGACAGCTTAGAACTTTTCGCAAGCGACCTACTTTTTTAAATCGATGACGAATCTGTATTTTACATCTGATGCGACAGTGCGGTCGTAGGCCACGTCAATTTGCGCCGGAGTAATAAGCTCAATGTCGCTGAAGACTTTTTTCTTCGCACAGAAGTCTAACATCTCTTGAGTTTCCTTTAGACCACCGATGAGTGAGCCTGTTAAAACTTTGCGGCCGAAGATAAGACCACCCGCCTGAAGTTCATTTGGAGTTGGAGCCACACCGAGCAATACATGGGTTCCGCCAAGCTTTAAGCTTTGTAGGTAGGGAGTGAAATCGTGAGGTGCAGAAACGGTGTCGATAATCAGATCGAGTTTTCCGGCGACTGCGCCATAGTTCTTAGCGTCTTTCGTCATAACGAAGTTTTTCGCACCCAGTTTTCTAGCGTCTTTTTCTTTTGATGGAGAAGTACTAAACACGGTTACTTCTGCACCCATCGCCGCTGCAATTTTTACTGCCATATGACCTAGGCCGCCGAGACCAATCACTCCAACTTTCTTACCCTTCTTTGCACCATAGCGTTTAAGTGGGCTGTAAGTCGTGATACCTGCGCAAAGTAGTGGTGCAACCTTATCTAACGGCAGACCTTTTTTAATTTTCAGAGTGAAGTGTTCTTTGCAAGTGATGTGAGAAGTGTAACCACCGTAAGTGACGCCACCTTCATCTTTTGTGGGACTGTTGTAGGAGAAGATTGCTCCTTTCTCACAAAACTGCTCTTCATTGTTTTTACAGTTCACGCATTTACCGCACGAATCAACAAGGCAACCAACTCCGGCTAAATCACCAACTTTAAATTTTTTAACTTTCTTGCCTACAGCTGTAACTGTTCCAACCATTTCGTGACCAGGAATGCATGGGTACTGCGTACCCTGCCATTCGCCGCGCGCGGTGTGAATGTCTGAGTGACAGATTCCGCAGTACGCAAGTTCGATGACGACGTCGTCGGGATTAGGATCGCGACGGTTGATTTTCATCTGTTTGAATTTACCTTTTGGATTATCGACACCGAATGCTTTTGCAGAAATCATCAAAACACCTCTTAAAGTTAAACGACTTTAACGGTGAGCTAACGTACTGACCAGTCTTAACGCTTACGCGCTAACTGCTTTAGATTTTGAGGCTGATTTATGGTTCTTTAAAACCGAGTCTAGCAATCCCGGAAAACGTTTATTCATTTCGTCAGCGCGAAGCGTGTTGATAACTTCGACTCCGATTTTTTCTGAACGAATCAAGCCGCTCTCGCGGAGGATTTTGTGATGAAAAGAAATAGTAGATGGAGAAATTTCGGAACAGGCTTTTGAACAGCTCATGCTTTCGCAGCCGTAAAGCTTCATAACAATCTCGCGACGGATTGGGTCAGACAGTGCATAAAGTACTGAATCAATCGAAAAGTCTTTAGGTGAGGGATGCATAAAGCTGCGTGCCATACTCAATAATATAAGCTACTTAAGGCCATTTTCCAAGCCTCATTTCGATAATTCATTAGTTCAATACTTCAAGATTCTTGCACTATTGCCGAAGAGCTGTTAGATTGATTCTATAGCTTATGGAAAAGCACTAATCGGAGGTAATAACGATGGGCCAACAAATGAAATGCGGGGAAGAATTTAAGGACAAGTTTTACTCGGCTGCTAAACGAGGCATTAGAAGATGGTATAAAGCCTACCTTCAAGCCGACGTCAGAAGAACAAGAGAACGACGAATCCAAGTTTCAGAGAGAGCAAATGAAAACCTTTTTTGATGAAGTCACTATTGGCCCATTGATCCTTAAAAACCGTATCGTGATGGCTCCCCTCACCCGCCAGCGTTCAGGCTCAGAGAGAATTCCGAACGAACTCATGCGCGAGTATTACTCACAGCGTGCGAATGCCGGGTTAATATTAACTGAGGCCACGGCTGTAGACCCGATGGGAGTCGGCTACGCAGATACACCGGGAATTTGGTCAAACGAGCAAGTTGAAGGCTGGAAGAAGATTACTGGCGCGGTTCATGCGCGCGGTTCAAAAATTTTTCTCCAACTTTGGCATGTTGGCCGAATAAGTGACCCGAGTTTTCTAAATGGCGCAACTCCTGTGGCGCCGAGTGCAGTACGACCCGAAGGTTTCGTGTCTTTAGTTCGCCCAAAAAAAGAGTTTGTCACTCCTCGAGCTTTAGCGACAGACGAAGTGCGAGAGATCGTTTCACAATTTAAACGAGGTGCCGAAAATGCAATGCTTGCTGGTTTCGATGGAGTTGAAATTCACGGAGCTAATGGCTACCTACCTGATCAATTCCTCCAAAGTGGAACAAACAAAAGAACGGACAAGTACGGTGGATCAGTTGAAAATCGCGCCAGATTTCTACTTGAAATTACCGATGCGGCGATTGAAGTCTGGGGGAAAGAGCGCGTAGGCGTGCATCTAGCTCCGCGCGGAGATTCCAATTACATAAGCGACGCTAATCCAAAAGAGACGTTTAGTTACGTTGCAAGTGAACTTGGAAAAAGAGGAATCGCCTTTATATTTATACGCGAGCGACAAGGTGACGGCTACTTAACTCCCGTTATAAAAGATATTTTTAAAGGAGCGGTCATCGCTAACGAAGGACTTTCGATCGATGGAGCAAAAGAGCTGCTTGAAAAAGGATCTGCCGACTTGGTTTCTTTCGGTAAACTTTATATTTCTAATCCTGACTTAGTTGAACGTCTGAAGATGAGTGTTCCACTCGCCCCTCCAGACACTTCTACGTTCTACTCACCGGGATCGGCTGGATATACTGACTACCCAACCTATTCGCAAAACTAAAATTCGTAGGCGATGCTGGCGATAAGTGAATGTGACTCGCGATCTTTAGAATTCGAGACATCTACAAATGCCGCTCCGTTAGTTGAACTTTGAACTTTTGCACTTTCGGGAGATGAAAAGCCATATCCAGCTTTTAGAGCTAAATCTGATTGAAGAAGGAAGCTTCCCAAAATTCCGACGCTATAAGTTTTAAAGCCTGCTGTTTCAAGCTTGGTATTTACGGCACCCTGCATGAAGTTGTACTTCCGTTTTGGAGTCATCACCAAATTGATAAACGGCATGATGGCAAATTCTGGAGTGAGAAAATATTCGGCTTCGCCACGAATTGAAGTTTCGAAATACGCGTCTTGGTTTAAATTCGTATCACCTGACAAAGAACTTTTGGCTGTCGTAGTGCCCGCAAAGTTATATTCGCTCTTGATGGCACCAGCTAAATTAAGTCGCTCAGTAAGACGATAACCTGCTCTCGCACCCAAAGCCAACCCGTACGAACCTTCAGCGTTATTGCTGTCGGCGGTACTGTCTGCTCGTCCAAGCACATCAAGATCGGTGTTGTCTGGCGTGCCCCGCTCTGAGCTCATAAATCCCAAACGTAATGACCCACCAAGATCGATGACCAAATCCGATTCGATCGGACGGAAAGTTGCGTAGACTTCTGGGTCGTACAAACCTTTTGATTTTGCGTCGGGCTCTAAAGGTACGTTGATGTTGCCCGCCGTATCTTTGTAACTCACGTTTTTCTGAGTCGAAGACGCATAACCAAGTTCGAGTCCGATTTCGAGTTGAGGCAAAACTCCATAAGAGAGGTCAATTTGTGTAATGAATGAATTGACCTCATTCTCGTCGGTCGCAGTTTGCCCGATGCCCGGAGAATTCAAAGTTTCTAGCGTCGATGAGCCGAAGACAAAACCTAAATCGCCCTGAATGCCGACTCTGCCCGTTGGCGTGAGATGAAGTGTTGAGTGAAGAGGGTACTTTGATTTCGCGCCACTTGAACGAACAGCCGCTCGAGCCTGAGCGAAGCCGTCGATGCTAATACAAAGCACTAAGATCGCTAGCAATAATCTCATTCGATGCTCCTCGCAAAGATGTCTTGTTGAAAGTTAATCAAGTTGCCGTTCACGCAGCAACTTTTTACGGCCTTGCGAGGAGAACTAGACTGAAGTCCGAAACGAATTAGATAAGTGTCAGATTTCAAAATTCGTCTAAATGTTAGCCTTAACTAACAGTCTCATTTTGAATCACTCGAAGGTCCATTTCCCTCTATAAATCTGATGGCCAGAAAATTTCTCACTGCGAGACAAGGCGTCGCAGTTGCATTAACGTACCTCATGAGAAAAAAATCTGTGGCCCTCACATTGATCATTAGCGCCTTCTGTTTTCAAAACTGTTCACAACAGGTTGCATTTGAAACTTTTGAATTATCAAGTGTTGCGCCGCTTTGCACGGACCTCTCACCAGAAGCATTTGCCCCAAAAGTTAAATGGGATTGGTATTCGCAATTACCTGCGGGTGACTTCCCCGAATTTTCTCAGGTAATGGCGACACCGACTGTCGGTGATCTTGATGGTGATGGAAAGCCAGAAATCGTTTTTGTCTCGTGGAGCGTGAGCGCAACAGACACATACAGCGGCAGGGGCGTTCTACGAATTTTAAGTGGCTCGACAGGGAAAACAGTAAAATCAGTTGGCGATTTAGCTCTCGCTCCTGGCGCCTCAACTACTCCACTCTTAATTGATATTGATGGCGACGGGAAAGTTGAAATTTTCTACTCTCATCACGAACGACGCGCAATGGTCGCACTTAACCACGATGGTTCACGTCGCTGGGTGTACGAAATTCCTGACTTGCCTGCTGGAGTTAATCTGCATAACTATCGCGGATTTTCTGCCTTTGACCTAGATAAAGATGGCAAGGCAGAAATCATTTTTGGTCAGCAAGCCATTTCAGAGAACAGCACAGGCCAGCCCGTTCAAAAATGGAAAGGTAGTGAGTGGGTTTCTGTCGGATATTCTTTCGCGATGAATTTAGATCCGTCGCAACCTGGTCTTGTACGAATTGTTTCTTCAAATGGAATTTATGATTTAAGTGGTGCAAAAGTTCATTCGTTGCCGTCGGCATCTTACTCTGCTGCCAACATTGATAATATTCCCGGGATTGAACTCGTGGGCACACTCGGTGGCTATCTTCGAATTATTGATGGCGTGACTGGCGAAGTAAAATTAAATAAAGACTTAAGTGTCTACAACGAATTGCAGTGCCCAGGTGGTGTTGGCGGAGGCCCAGCGACTTTGGGTGATTTCGACGGCAATATCGCCACAACTGAAATTGCAGTTGCAACAGGCCGTTACCTCACTATTTTCGACGGAAGCGGAAGTATTGTTGCGAAGTTTCCAACTCAAGACTGCAGCTCACTTTCTACCGGAATTTCTTCGTTCGACTTTAATGGAGATGGTAAGCCAGAGATACTTTACGGCGACGAAGAGTATCTTCGAGTGTTCGAACTTGTGAACAACGAGTTGAAAGTTGTTTGGCAAACAGTTAATCCCTCTGGAACGCTACACGAATATCCAGTGGTGGCAGATGTCGATGGAAATGGATCAAGTGAGCTAGTGGTTGTATCAAACAACTACGCTGTCGGAGGTTTCTATGCCGAAGCTGATCAGATCGCTGATCGCGAAGTAGCCAAGACAATTACTGGAATTAGAGTTTTTGAGCCGTCTGTTGCTAACGCCTGGATGCCTACTCGAAGTCTTTGGAATTCATTCGATTATAATCCAGCTTTTGTAACCGACCGCTTAAGAGCGGTCAGCAGCACATCACTTGACTCATTCACATCTAAGCTGTTTCGACGAAACGCTCAGTTAGGTATGTTTGAAAAGCAATGTGTCAGTGTGCGGTAAACTCTAAGATCTAGAGCTTACAAAGAGAGGTGCCTTTGGTGAGCGCTACGATTTTAGGGTACGAACCGCTAGTTGTTCTAAGGACTGACCAATAACGGGCTCCACCCTTCCACCCAGAATCAATTTTTCCGCCGAGGCGCAAATCTCGTTGCCCGATCCATCGATTTAGAATTCGAATTCCGCAATCCAAATTCATATATGGATCATGAAGCTGCTGAGCATCTCGAAAACCGCAGTCATATGAGTTTGCGCTTTCGATAGAAATTTGCAAAAGTCCGCGACTGATGACAGGTTTGCCACTCGAGTCGTTAAATCCCTCTTGATAAAATTGCTTCGGGTCAAAGCCACTTTCGTATTTTGTCATCGCAGAAATTAGATAAGTGAAAAATTCTTTTCTTTGAGTGTAAGTGAATTTTTTGAAGCTCGGGCAAAACGTAGCATAGTCCGCCGGAGTGACATCCATCATATCGACACCCAAAGTATCGAGCTTGTTCATCACATGAGCTGTCCAGTTGACGCCATCGGCTTTACTTTCCCACAACGGCTTGGCAGAACCATTTGATGGAACTGGCGTAGCTGTCGGCTTTGGTGTTGCCGTTGGCTTGGGAGTCGCAGCGGGAGTCGGAGACGGCGCTGGAGTTGCACCAGGATTTGTTTGCGAAGCTGGACCTCGATCGGTCGTCATGCCACTTTCTGTGTATTCACATGAAGTGAGAGCTAGTGCGAGCACTATCAATAATCGAAAATAGATTTTGTTCATCTATCGAGGATAAATTGCACATCGATAGACTCATAAAAAAGATTCTACTCTACGTAATAATCGCGACAGTTGGCGGAGGAAATTTTTGCCGCTCCCTCGTAAAACGTCCTGCTTTCCTTTACTGAAGCTGGTTTCCGGTCGAGTCCCCAGACAAAAATTCAATCGCCGGCAACAAAACTTGCGAGCACCCATGAACCGTTTTTATTTTCAAAATGACCACGAAAACCAAGTCCACCTTCATTCGGCTTTGGTGGGAATCTCTTGTATTCCCCTTCGCTCACGACACCTTTCAAAAGGAGTTGCTTCACTCGCTTGTAATCGGCATCTCGCCAATTTGCGAAGACTAAATCACGGCGATCACCAAAACCTTCGTCACCAAAACTAATTTTCATAGTTTTAGAAATGAGTTTACGCAGACACGTCTTATTTTTTGAATCCAGACACTGCACTAGCCGTGCCTTATATTTTTGAAAATCAGCAAATTTTTCGTAAGGCTCAGTTGCTTGAGATAAAAATTCTTTCTCACACTTAACTTGGGTCGCCTCAACTTTTTTTGCCAGAGGCTTCTGTTTCAACTGATAGCAAAGTTCTTCTTTTGAGTTATAGGCTAGTCCGTTCCACTCAGATGATTCCAATTTGCCGGTAGGTTTAAAATAAAGAACTTCGTCTTCCCAAAGCTCGGCAAGGCTAATCGAATCTTTTGTACTGGTAGAGGCGCAAGCAGTGAGCGCAGTTACAAATACTAACAACAGATTCACTTTCACTCCTAGATCTGAGCCGGCTTACTGTCTGAAGAACCAATGAGCGTCTGCATCGAGTCTGAACGTAAAACTTCGGCCAATTGTTCGGTTGCTTGCCTTGAGACACTCACAAACATTTTATCATCTCGTCGAACTTTGTATTGTTCACCGAGCATAATTTCATCGTGCGCTTTAAACTTTTCGATAATCGTCTTAGCGCGCTCAGGCGGGAATCCAAGTTCAACTAAAATCTCTCGGGCGAAGTCTGCACTTGAATCAAAAGTATCTCGCTTTACATTTTGAATTCCCAAATCTAAAAGATCAAAAACATGCCCACGGTTTCGAGCGCGTGCAAAGATTTTTAGGTGTGGGAAATTATGTTTCACTATATCAAGCGCCTTCAATGAGGCTTCAACGTTACCAACTGCCAGTACAAAATATTTCGCCTTACCGGCCCCCGCAGCTTCTAAGATATCAAGTCGCGAAATGTCTCCGTAGTAAACTTTGTTTCCGAATTTTCGAACTAAATCGATTTGTTCAACGTTGTGATCGATGGCAACGAAAGAAATTCCTTGTGCCTTTAAAACCCTTGCGATGACTTGTCCGAACCGACCGAAGCCAGCAATTAGAACATCTGGATCCTCATCTTTAATTTCATCATAATGTTCTGGCTCCTTATTTCGCTGCTGAGATCGCTGCGAAAGCTTATCGTTAACCATCAACAAAAGTGGGCTTAGCACCATTGAAAGAGTAATTACGACCGAGAGCAAATTGATAGTTTCTGAAGCTATAAGTGACTGCGAAGTCACAATTGCAAAAATCACGAATGCGAATTCTCCGCCCTGAGCAATACTGAGAGCAGTTAATTTTGAGTTTTCATGATCTAGCTTGAAAAGGCGGGCCGCTGAATAAATGCTTCCGAACTTGATTGCTAAATATCCGACGGTTAAAAATATGACCGCCAACGGACGCTGGATGATGATCTCGAGATTCACCCCCATACCAACTGAAATAAAAAACAACCCGAGCAGCAAGCTCTTAAAGGGATCAAGATCTGCCTCAATCTCATGGCGGAATTCTGAGTCTGCGAGGAGAACACCGGCAATGAATGTCCCGAGTGCGGCAGCGAGCCCGAGCTTTTGCATGATGGCAGCTACACCAAGAACAATAAATAGAATAGCTGCGGTAAATATCTCACGCGATCTCATGTCTGCAAGTCTTTGAAGTATTGGTCTGACTAAAAATCGGCTTCCTACTACGAGCGCAATTATAACACCAATGCCCATAAGTCCCGGTACGAGACTGATTCCTGGAGAGGAGTGGCTAGATAGCTCTTTCGCAGCGAGAGCCGGAATTAAAGCAAGTGCGGGAATTGCAACCAAATCTTGGGCAAGTAGAATTGCAAATGCACTTCGTCCAAATTCAGTTTTGAACTGATTTTTTTCTGAAAGCATTTGAACAGCGAAGGCAGTCGAAGAAAGCGACATTGCAAATGCAATCACGATGGCCGCAAGCAAAGGTAAATTAAATATAACTCCTATGATCGAGAATAAAGTTGTGCAAAATAAGATTTGCAGACCACCAAGACCAAACAAATGTCTGCGCATTGACCAGAGCTTGTGCGGCTGAATCTCTAGACCAATCACAAACAAAAGCATAACAACGCCAAGTTCTGAGAAATGAATTACGCTTTCAGCATCATGAATTAACTTAAGACCAAACGGTCCAACAATGATCCCGGCAACTAAATATCCAAGTACTGAGCCGAGGCCGAGCTTTCGAAAAAGTGGGACAAAGATGACAGCAGAACCAATAAAGATGAGTGCTTGTTCGATGAATGAATTCATTGAGCGAAGTCTATCGGTTTCCAGAGCCCCGAGGAACTAAAATTGCGATTCGACTTAGCGTGCTGCCGAGAAAATTTGCTCACAGCTTCGAATAGTACCTTTTGAAGTTTCGCCCTTAAACTCGATTGGCAGTTCAGCTGCCTGGGTTACCTCGCGGATGCGCGCAAATGAACTCATTACTTTTAACTCTGCTAACTCAGTCTTGTTTTTCACAACGAGCTTAGCGACTTCTACTTTATTTCCGTTAAGATAAGCTTCTTTCGTCGCAAGCAGCACAGCGTATTGATGACGAAACGCCTGAATCCGAACCTCTTGGAGTCTCAAAAGTTCAGCCTTTAGATGATTGCGCATCTCGATGCCTTCGGCCTTCGAAAGTTGGCCTTTCTTCACCTTCTTCTTCGTTGCAGAGATTTCTTTGCGCGCAGAAATCAATTCTCGGTCGATATGTTTTTTAATATCTGAGAGAGCCATGAGGTGCTTGCGAAGTTCAGGTGCTTTTTGTTCGGCATTTACTTCTTTGCTTCGATTTGAAATTTCTTCGAGTAGAGCAGACAAGCTTTCTTGGGAGTCATTCAAATACTGAAGAAGTAAACTTGCGTAAATTTCTTTTTGGCCTCGCTCGTAATACGCGTGCGCCAAGAAGCTTTCTCCATCCGCAGTCCGCCCGATTGCTCTCTCGATCTCGCTCAAAGTTACAAGTTCTGGTGCCTGAGTTTGGTTCTTCACTGGCTTTACGACAAGTTCGAGTTCGCGTTGAACGGCACCATCATTTAATATTAATGATGTGATCTTGTTTTTAACATTGTACCCGATTACCTCTTTGCGAATCTTCTCGAGATCACGAATCGAAGTTTTCAGTTCTCTTCCAATTTGCCATTTTATTTTTTGAACTTCGTAGGCAAGAAGTACGCTGAGCATGAGAGGGACCGACGGAAAGTTAAGGATAACACTTCCCGCAAGTACTTGGCCTGTTGAAATTAAACCAAATCCCGCTACGGTCACCACAATCTCAGTTGCGACGACAGAAATTCCTATCTTCGGGTTAAGAGAACGAGCCAGCTCTATCAATTTCCCTGTTTCTTTTAATCGATGAATGACCGCACGCTCGACTTTTTTAAGTTGCGTCACCTTTGCATGAGGATCTTTCGCTTTAATTTCTGCGAATGCTTTATCTGCGATGCGATGAATTTCACTAACTAGGGCTTTCTCAAGTTGTGAGTCGCTAAGCTCGCCAACAGTTGTTTGCACCGGAATGAAAGACGTTGCCTCGAGCCTAGATAAAGTCTTCTCGGCCCGTGCATACGGCGCCGTCACGACGACAGAAAGAGAAACTAATAATGAGAAAAACGGCTTGAGGATTTTCACTACCTCCATCTTAGAGCAAGACTCCGGCCATAAAATCATGCCGTAAGCCATTGATTTCACGAGCGAAATAACTCATTGAAGACGTAAAATGCACAGGGTTGGATAGTCTTTAAACACTACTCACGATCGCCTCGACACCGTGTAAGTGATACTGAGCGAACTATCCCACTGTTGGAGAAATCTACATAATTATCTCCACATCTGGCCCGTATGATTTCACAAATGATAGCCTCATCAAATCCCAGGGAGCCAAAATCAGTGAGTATTGTTGATCAGAACAGCAACTTCTATGCAAAAAAATTGAGTGCTGTTGATCAGTGGCAAGGTCAATCGAGCTCTGCGATAAGTTTGCTTTCAGCAGTTACCGATTCTGTCCCGGCATTCATTTCTTATGTGAGCCACACGCATCGATACGAATTTGCCAACAAGACGTACGAAAGCTTCTTTGGCTTATCTAAAGAACAGGTTGTTGGAAAACATCTTCGCGATGTTTTGGGTAATCGCGCCTATGAATCAATCAAGGACAATCTCGACAAAGCTCTCAGCGGAGAAGTAGTAAAAGCAAAAATTGATCTTTACACTTCGACTGGCGAACTTCGTCACTATGAAGGAGCTTACACTCCGGACTTTGACGGAGACGGCTTTGTGCGAGGGATCACTGTTTTACAAGCCGACGTTACTGAGCGAGTTCTTGCTCAGCGACAACTTTCGAATCGTGAAACTCAACGGCAATTGGCACTCGAGGCAGCTCAGCTTGGTGCGTGTGACGTTGATCTTGTGAATGATAAAATTATTTGGGACGAGGCTCATCACCGAATCTTTGGTTTAGAGCCAAGCACTGAACCTAAAAGTATGAATGACTTCGCAAATTGCATTCATCCCGCCGACCGTGACGAGTTTTTGGCGGCGCAAAGTCTTGCTATTAAATCTCGCCAGCCGAATTTTGATCGAGAGTGCCGTGTGTTGCTTCCGAACAAAGAAACTCGCTGGGTTAATTTGATGGGCCGCTTTATCTACGACGAAAATGGTGAAGCGTCTCGCATTATCGGCGTAGTTCGCGATATTAGCGAACGCAAAAAAGACGAAGAGAAGTCAAAAATAGCACAAGCTAAAGTTAGAAACCTGCTCGACGGAATGCCGCAGTTGATTTGGACATCGACTATTAAGGGTGATCCAATTTATGCAAACAATCAGTGTCTAGTTTACACCGGCACCGACATCGCTGACAAATCCAACCATGGCTGGCTCAATGCGATCCACCCTGAAGATGCCGAATCGACTTTCCTTGCCTGGGGCAACTCGATGACAACCGGAGATATTTTTGAAGCGGAGTACCGTCTCAAAAAACACACCGGGGAGTATCGTTGGTTTTTAGGGCGCGCAGTCCCTTTAAAGAATGATGCAGGTCTAATAGTCGAATGGCTGGGAACCGCAACTGACATTCATGATCGCAAGCTGATCGAAAAGCGTGAGTCTTTAATCCAGCGAAAAGTTGCACAACTTCAAATTACTGCGACCGAGCTTGCAAAGCCCCACTCTCCAGAACAGATCGCAAAAATTGTTCTCAACAGTATTTTTCAGACTGTTGCGCCAGAGTCAGGATGTATTGCACTTCTTGAAAATGATCATTTCAAAGTTGTACATTCGCGTGGATACACTGACGAGACGATTAGTTTACTTGAGAATTCAAGAGCTGAAGACATTCCAGTCTTCGAAGCGATCCGTCATCGCAGACAAATTATTATCAGCAACTCTGCGGACCTAAAGGCACAGTACCCAGAACACTTTGAAAGATTTGAGCAAGCCGGCCGACAAAGTATTGCTATCTTCCCTCTCGTGGTCGAAGGCCGCGCCATTGGAGTGATAGCACTTGGATTCAATGTAGAAACTCGTTTCTCCCAGGAGCGAATTAGCTTCTTAACGATTCTAAGTGAACAGTGTGCTCAAACAATCGAACGCGCACGCCTCTTTGAGGCAGAGAAAATTGCGCGCCAAAACGCAGAAATCGCTAGTCAGGCAAAGACTCAGTTCTTGGCAAACATGAGTCACGAAATTCGAACTCCAATGAATGCGATTCTTGGTTTTTCTGATTTACTTGGCGACCAGACAATTAATGCTGAAGAGCGCGAAGAATATCGAAAACGCATCAGAGCAAATGGAACGCAGTTACTTCACTTAATCGATGATGTGTTAAATCTTTCTCGTGTTGAGGCGGGAAAGCTCGAACTCTCAAAGGCTCAGTTGTCAGTGATTGATTTCATTACTGACGTTCATGCTTCTGCGACAATTGCTGTTAAAGATAAAGGAATAGACACACCACTCTTTTTTGATACCAACGTACCGGCCCTCATCGAAAGCGATCCTATTCGCCTGCGCCAAATCATCATGAACCTTTTAAGCAATGCATCTAAATTCACGCACACTGGAATGATTCGAACGCGCGTATCTTACGATCATCGCTCAAGTCCCGAAGACCATCGGATTATTATCGATGTCGACGATACCGGAATTGGTATTGCCGAAGGTCTCCAGAAGAAATTATTTAAACCGTTCTCTCAAGGCGATAGCTCGATCACTCGTCGCTTTGGTGGCGCTGGACTTGGATTAGTTCTTTCTCGAGGTCTCGCTGCAGCACTCGGAGGGACGCTTGAACTTGTGCGGAGTGTTCCGGGCCGTGGCTCGTTATTCAGACTCTCAATTCCACTTGATGTACCTGCAGATGCGATTACTACAGATTCTGATTACGTCCTTGATTCGAGCGCGAAATCTCCACGTAGCCGTGGTGAAACGACTAATTCGCTTCAGGGTGTACGGATACTACTTGCAGAAGACTCTCCCGACAACGAAGCGTTAATTCGTGCTTACTTAAAACAATCAGGCGCAGAGATCGAAGTTGCACGCGATGGCGATCAGGCGATTGTCCGTGCGCCAGTTGGAAACTTCGACATTGTATTGATGGATATTCAGATGCCAAAGACCGACGGTCTTCAGGCCACTCGTCGCTTGCGTGAATTTAAATTTGATAAACCAATTTTAGCTTTGTCGGCTCACGCATTGCCTGAAGAAATTGAACGATCGCTCGAAGCCGGCTGCCAGGCCCATTTAACAAAACCCGTCTCTCGACAGGTTTTGATTTCTGAAATTAAAAAATTTGTTTCAAAGAGTGCTGAGTAGAATTCCTGTGGCTGCTAGAAAGCAGTCACAGAGCAATAAATATTGCCCAACGCATACATTGAAACTGCACCTGTCGCTATACCCCTAATAACTACGTTTCCTGTAGCCGGATCTATTTGAGAGCTAATTACCGCATCGGCGTCGTTCTGTGCCGAGCAGTTTGCAACGTATTTTGTGCCGTTATTAGGAAACAAGGCTGTGAATCCTGTATCAGTGCAAGAAAATCCTTGGCCAGTAATTAGGCCGCCAGACGGACAACCTACTCCCAGCTGAATATTCGTAATATGTTTAGTCAGCGTACCGTTCATTCCAACTTTCAGACCTTTATCAACTTCTAATTCTGCGTTTGAATTAACAGTAACCGCCATGAAGCCGGCCGAATCACGAATTTCAACGATGTTTGCAGTTTGAGGAGAGTATGCCCTCAAGCCCAATACAGTATCTGACGGAGAGTTGGCTCGAACGTCGAGTCGCGCCGATGGAAAAGTCGCACCGATACCGACTGCTCCAGCAAAATGATTGTTTGCAGTTGGATCAACAACATAAACACCATATTTGTTTGTAATTGTGCCGCCGAAGTTACTTACGTAAAGACCATAGGCATTGTTGATTGTTCCTGAGGTGCTTGACACATTCGAAAATACGCCTGCAGCATCGTTAATTGTGCCGGCACCCAGATTGCGAATCGAACCTTCTACACCGCGACCGCTATTCATAGTTCCCGTACCATTATGAACTACCTCACCCATCGCTCCTCGGACACTTCCCGAATAGTTATACGGACCAGCACTACTTGAGACGGTAAGCAAATTTGAATAGTTCGCAGTCGATGCCGCAGATGGTGATGACTCTAAATAAGAAGTCAGTCCGAAAATTGAACCACTAGTGCCTATCTCAGATTTATAAACATGAAGCTTGCCATTCGGATTGTTTGTTCCAATTCCTACTCTTCCATCTGCAGTAATTCTCATTCTCTCTGCGTTATTCGAGACGAATGCAATTGTGTCAGCAGACGGTCTATATATTCCGTTATCCGTATCGCTTGAGAACGTAAACGCAGGTGCAGCTTGAGCTCCGTCTGATAAACGCAAAGGTAGGTTCATCGATACTGATCCATCAGCTCGCAAGACGTTTGGAGAAAGATACGCATCAGAGATCGTGCCTGAGGCAATGTTCGATGCATTTAGCCCAGTCAAGTTAACTCCGCTCACTGAAGGCAATTGTGCGGCGCCATTCAATTTAACGATCTGATTGGCAGCAGTGCCGGTATTCAAAGTGAGAGTAGGAGTCGTCGTTCCGTTTGAGATCGAGATGTCACTATTCGATGAAGTCACGACCGAAACAGTTCCATTCGCCGGGAAGAAATACTCCCAGTCGCCAGAAGCATTATTCCAGCGAATTGATTGCCCGTCTTGTCCCGCTGCGGGAACAGATAAGTCTTTTGAAACTAACTTTCCATCGGCATAGGTATTCGCATTTGTTACTGCCGTTCCAGATGCAGTTGCTACCACCGAATCAACATATTGTTTCGTTGCAGCTTCGACTGCCATTGTTGGATCAGAATTTAATAGAAGTGAACCTGTCATAGTGTCGCCAGCTTTATTTACTGGGGTGTAACCAAGGCTTCCTTGAGGAGTGTAGTATTCCCAAGCCGTGCCTGAGATATTCCAACGAACTGATTTTCCGATTTCGCCAGCACTCGGTGCCGACAATGGTTGGCTCAACATTCGCGAATCAGCATAAGATTTGGTAACCGCATCGCTACTAGAAGCAGGCGCTGCAAGTCCTGATATCGCACTTCCACCCATCGAGATCGGACCAGTCATTGCTCCACCCGTAAGCGGAAGTTTCGTAGCATCAGAAAGCCCAATGCTGCTTGCTGCGGTCAAACGGCCTTGAGCATCGACAGTGAAAATTGGAATTTGAGAAGCACTCCCGTAGGAGCCCGCAACAACCGCAGTATTAGAGAGAGACAAGTTCGGAGCATTCGCAGTTCCGGAATCTGTAAGACCTGCCCCTACGCTAACAGAAGTCACACCACCGCCGGCTGTTCCAACTGTCTGCCACTGAGTTCCATCGTACCATTTAAGCGCATTCGATGAAGCGGAGTCGACGGCAATAGTGCCAGTAACAGGTGAACCGGGTAATACTCCCGCATTTACTCGAATCGGTCCGCTGAAAACTCCGTTTGCTTTTGCATAAACTGAACTATTTCCTGCAGCGAGTGCGACCATCTCTGCAACGTAAGCACTTGAAGCAAAGACCGATTCAAGATTCGCCTGAGTTAATTCAGCAGAAGATACATTTGGCTGCAAGAAACTGCTCGGACCTTTTCCTTGAAGCGTATCTGCGACCATCGCAAACGGCGCAGAATTAATTGAAAGGTCTGACGTCATCGTTTGCACGCCACCGCCATCATTAAAGCTGATGCGAAGTTTACGTCCGTCGACTGCCGCAGGAGTATAAGACGTCGCACCAGAGGTACATGTTAGAGTCGACATCGTGCCTGTAGACGTAAAAACTTGAGCCAAAGTTGAAGTGTCTTCGAAATTCGAACCAGAGCGAGTTCCATCACCGATAGTTAAAGAGAAATAACCGTTCGATGCGCTCATGTTCAAAGTGTGAGTTTCTTCGTAGAGATTACAGTCTGCAACGTTTGGTGAGCGAATCTGAACAACGAATGAAACGCTGGCAGCCACAACCGGATCACCGTTGGGGTCGAGCAACTTACCTTCGTAGGCAAAGCTTTCTGGGCCTGCTTGTGCTGTTGAAGCTAATAAAAGACTTAGCATCATTAAATATTTCATCGTCGACCTCATTTACAGACCCTTCGGCCCAATTAACATTTTGTAACCTGCGGGACTGCTAATTTCGTTCATCGTTTTAATTGAAGTAACTTGTGCTTTAATTTGGTAACCGGCTGCTGAATTCGCTGTTTGCGAACCCAGAACTAAACGCTGAGTTGTTGGATCTGCCGGAACAGCAGCCACAACACACGAAGCAGGAACGACATTTTGTGTGGTGAGATTTACTCCCGCAACAGGAGCTGTTACTTGAAGGTTAACTGATACATCAGGTTGATTCATTTCAACGCCACCGACTGAACCAACGAGAGCAATTTTATCAGGCGTGAGCGCTGAAAAATCTGATGGACAAGTGTCAGTGGCAAGTGCTCGATTGAAAAGATAGACTTCAATTTTTCGTGCGCTGCCCATTGGAACTTCCATTGTTACTGTTGAGCCTGATGGTTTAAAGCCAGAGAAAACTCCAACTGCAGGTGAGCAGCTATTTGCAGTTTGCGGAATCATCGGACCGGTTACATTCACGGCAAAGCAAGCAACAGTGAAATCAAAAGACTGCGCTGAAACACTTTGTGAAAGTTTTTGAGAGGAAGCAGAAGGAAGAACAATTTTAATAGATGATGTCGAACCTTGCTTTTGCGAGCAAGAAGCCAACAAGACAACAGCAATCGCTGCAGTGCTAAATTTCAACAGACGTTCGACGTACACCATCTCTTAATGTATCGGCCTGATCTGACTAAGCTTTTAACTAAACTTGAATGATTCTAATTTTGTAGCGAACGATCTTGAGACAGCTCGACTCAAGCGCTTCATGCTGATACAACATTCTCAGAGGTCCTAGATGAAATGTACTAAGTGCAACTCTGAAAATACTTACGAGGACGGTAATCTTTGGGTGTGTCCCGAGTGTGGAAATGAGTGGAGCAAGTTCGCAGCTGACACTGCCAAAGTCGAGGAACCCGTAGATGATGGGCAGATTCGCGATGCGAACGGCAATGTTTTGCAAGACGGCGACTCTGTCACGGTGATCAAAGAACTGCGCATCAAAGGTTCTTCGAGCGCAGTGAAGGTCGGCACTAAAGTAAAAAATATTCGTCTCGTAGACGGCGGCGATGGTCACGACATCGCCTGCAAAATCGACGGCCTCGGCGCCATTAATCTAAAATCAGAATTCGTCCGCAAAGCCTAGGGGTAGCTGCTACCAGAGTGTAGCAATACTGCGTTATAAATGGCTCGGCAGCGAAGGCTCGTATTTCTTACGAGAACACTTATCGACCGAGAATTTCATTACCGAATGTTTCAAACTTCGAGAAATCTGTTTTCTAAACTTGTCTTCCGTCGACTGCTCTAGCCAGTGAATTGTTGGATCGACCGAACTGAACAAAGTAAGATCTTCAGCCAATGGCAGCACACTCTTCCTTTGGCCGAGTAACACAGCTAGCGAACTATATTCATAATCAAGAACCGACTTGGTTAGACCTGCTGCGACCGGATTTCGGTAAACGTAGCGGTAACAAGTATAATAGTACGGGAGAGAGTTTATCACCGAACTATAGTATCGATTGCCCCATTGGTGATTTATCTTACCCGAAGCGCGCTTGATCTCTTTGCTTGATTCACGAAGCAAATGATTCATTCCTGCCGGCAGGTTTAAATTCGGATCGCGCACGATCATATGAAAGTGATTCGGCATTAGAAGAAAATTGATGATCTCGATCGAGTAAGCTCTGTTGAGAAGATAAAGATAGTCTTCGAAAATCGTCCAAACGTCAGCGAGATCAATGGGAAATTTTTCGCGGTTATTCGTTCGTGCAGTTACATGAATAGGACAATCGGCACTTAAGATACGTTTTTGACTGGGCATGCCTCTATGCAATTGATGTCGCCATCCCTATATTCAAAGAATGAGACTACAGCTGCACGACATCCGAATGACGCACTATTGCTACACTCTGGTAGCAGCTACCCGTGGGCGCTTTCGTGGAATGAAGGGAAGTAGCTAATTCGTTTAGCCAAAAGCTCAACGGCTTTGGTAAATAGCTCGACTTCTTTTTCAGAGAAGCGATTTTCGATGGGTGAATCGATGTCGAGGACTCCGCAAAGATCACCATTTACTTCGAAAGGAATAACAAGTTCTGAGCGTGATGCTGAATCGCAAGCAATGTGACCCTTGAACTTGTGAACATCGGGTACATTCATGATTTCGCGCTTTGAAAAAGCGGCACCACACACTCCCCGATCGAAATCGATTTCGGTGCATGCAACTTTTCCGTGAAATGGCCCAAGCCTAAGACGCCCACCATCAGATAAATAAAATCCGATCCAATTAACGTCAGGAACATTCGCATAAAAGTGCGCAGAAAAATTGGCTAAGTCAGTGAGCCAAAATCCCGTAAGTATCGCATCAAGCTCTTTGAGAAGTTCTTTATGATCCATCGTTCGACGAACATAGCTGTTACTCAGGAGCTTGTATACGAGGACTCTCGATTTCAGTGACCAGACGCACCCGATGCGCCTATGCCGGTCTCTGAGCGAATTCTCTGAGCTGCGTAGCCCTCTCGATCTTTTTCGCCGCGTTTTGTCTTATCAAGGAGCGATACGACGATGATGACAAGGAAAGCTAAGGGCATCGAGAAAATGGCAGGAGATGTGTATGGGAACGGAGCTGATCCGGCAGGATTCCCAAATGTAGCTTCCCAGACCGTTGGCGAAAGAACAGTGAGCGCGACAGCGCAAACCAGCCCTGCCCAACCCCCTACGCAAGCACCGATAGTCGTACACCGCGACCAAAGCACACTCAAAAATAAGACGGGAAAATTTGCCGAAGCTGCGACTGCGAATGCAAGAGACACCATGAAAGCAACGTTTTGCTTTTCAAAAATAATTCCGAGCAAGACTGCGATAATTCCAAGAACGACGGTTGTGATCCGCGAAACACGAAGCTCAGTTGTGCTACTCACCCGGCCGTGTCGCCAAACCGATGCGTACAAGTCGTGTGACACCGCAGAAGCGCCACTCAATGTAAGGCCCGCAACAACAGCAAGAATAGTTGCAAACGCAACTGACGAAATAAATCCTAAGAAGACATTTCCACCAACTGCAGAGGCCAGGTGAACCGCTGCCATATTATTTCCGCCACGCAAGACACCATTTGCATCTAGGAACTGCGGATTAGACGAAACTAAAACGATTGCCCCGAAGCCGATGATGAAAGTTAAGAGATAAAAATATCCTATCCAAGTTGTAGCCCAAAGAACTGACTTTCGTGCTTCCTTTGCATTCGGCACAGTGAAAAATCTCATCAAAATATGCGGCAAGCCTGCCGTTCCGAACATCAATGCAAGTCCAAATGAAAAAGTTGAAATCGGATCTTTAACGAAGTTACCCGGCGCCATGATCGACTGGCCATTTGCACCGGCCTCATTTTTCACACGAACAGCATCAGCGAAAAGTGCTTCAAGCGAAAATCCGTACTGAAATAGAACCATCACCGCCATGAACGTTGCGCCCGACAATAAAAGACAAGCTTTGATAATCTGCACCCAAGTGGTTGCGGTCATTCCTCCAAACAAAACATAAACCATCATCAATACGCCAACGATCATAACGGCGACGTTATACTCAAGACCAAAGAGAAGCTTAATTAGCTGACCGGCTCCCACCATTTGCGCGATCAAATAAAATAACACCACCACCAATGTTCCGCTTGCAGCAAAAGCTCTGATCGGAGCTTGTCCAAAGCGATAGCTTGCAACATCAGCAAAAGTAAATTTACCGAGATTGCGAAGTCGTTCAGCCATTAAAAATGTGAGAAAGGGCCAGCCGACAAGAAAACCGACTGAGTAAATTAGCCCATCAAAACCAGATGCCATAACTGCAGCGGAAATTCCGAGGAAGGATGCTGCCGACATAAAATCGCCAGCGATCGCCAAGCCATTTTGAAATCCAGTGATGCCACCACCACCCGTATAAAAATCAGCGGCTGATTTTGTTCTCGCTGCGGCCCACTTAGTAATAAAAAGTGTTGCAACAACGAACCCACCAAACATGATGATTGCCGTAAGATTAAGTGGTTGCTGTTCGAGTTGCCCAAGGTCACCGCCGGCAGCATGGGCAGAGTTAGAAAACAGAAGAAGGAGTTTGAGCATCACAACCCCACCTCTTTTTTTACAAGCTCGGTCAACTTGTCGTACTCTGTATTGGCGCGTCGAACGTAAACGCCCGTTAGAATGATCGTAAGCAAAATCATTCCGAGTCCAATCGGAATACTCAAAGTAGTCACTCCGCCTTCGTACAGGGGCCGAGCTAATAATTCTTTTTCGAATGCTACAAGATACAAAAATCCTATATAGCTTGAGAGCACTACAAAGGTAAGAATCCAACCAAAGCGCGAGCGCTCAGTCACAAGACGTTGGTAAATGGGATTTCGCGATATCTTCTGTGCTAGTTGCTGATCCATGATGCTCCCTTGATTGGAGCCTCGATTAAACTAAAGCGTCTGCCATCTTGTCGACAGCTTTTTGAAAGCTTGGGTGCTCTGCGAACGTTTTCATGAAATCAAAGTTCAACAGCTCAAAAAGATCACCCTCATGGCCTTCGATTCGTAAATAAAGACTTGTTGTAGTGACTCGGAACTGATGGTCGAGTTGATCTCCGATTTGGCCCAGGTGTTCAATTTGGCTAAGTAGCTCGTCATCGACAGACACTTCCGGTGCATAGCGAGAGAGAATATCGATCGCCGTGGTCTTTACAAATACTTCGAGCAAGAAGTTAGAATACACGTAAGAGAACAGAGTAAGTGCGAAGTAGCAACGTGCCCCAACCTTCTCGCGAAGTTCAAGCATCAATGCTAGATCGTCTTCATGCGGAGCCATGTAACAATTCGGACGTAAGAAAAACCGGTGGAGTTCATCTTGTGCCGCTGGAATACACGCGAGTGCATCAACCGTATTTGCGAAGCTTTCACACAAAATATCTCGCAAAATACGTTGCTGTGATGACGTAAATCGAGCTCCATCGAACGCATTGGCTGCGATGATATGGGCCGCTTCGTGGAGATGGTGGCTTTCTGGTAAGGCCGCGTCTTCGGTTGTGAACAATGATGGCTTGGCTGCTTCAATCGATGCGAGCAAGCGTGCACCAGGCACATAGGGAATATTTTTGGTCTCAACAATTTTGTGAAGCTCAAAAAGCGGATACACCAAGTACTGCGCCGATGCCTCTGAATATTGGCAGCCGATCTCAAGTGATTTCTCTCGAACCCGGCGATAGACTTCATTGTTCTCAAGAAGGTAGGCGTCGCCAAAGATGTCAGAAATAGCTCCGGAGGCATTAGCTGCCGAGGCGGTTTCGAGGACGTCTTTCAAGAGAAGCGTTTGCATATTGATTATGGTATATAGGAGCCAATGCTGAAAATCTACATCGACGCTGATGCGTGCCCGGTTAAAGACGAAGTTTACAAGGTCGCCGCCAGGAATGACTTACACGTTGTGGTCGTTGCCAATCAGTGGATGAACGTGCCGATCTCTCCTAAAATTGAAATGATGGTTGTCGACGTAGGCTTCGATGCAGCCGATGACTGGATCGTAGAAAACGCAGTGGCGCATGACATCGTCATTACTGCTGACATCTTGCTTGCAGATCGCTGTGTACAAAAGAAAGTTCGTGCGATTGGGCCTAAAGGCGAAGAGTTCACAGAAGACAACGTGGGTTCAGCAGTTGCGAATCGTGAACTTATGCAGAACTTGAGGCATATGGGAGAAATGCGCGGCGGACCCGCGCCCATGGACAAAAAAGCAAGATCAAATTTCTTAGCAACTCTTGATCAAGTTGTTCATTCTTCGTTACGGAAGCTCAAACTGTCTCAAACAAAATAGCGTGACAGATTTACTGACCGTCAGCGCATTGCGATTTTCTGTGAAGCTGCAAAAATGACGAGATGAAATTCTTTAGTTTGCTGAGTCGAATTCTTCATCAAATCTTTGGCTCTTTGCTCCCACCCAAGGAGTTGTCAAACGCCCAACTCTTAATTGAAGAGTTTCAGTCCCATGACTTTTTTTTAAACGAATCGCAAAAAGTTTCTAAAGTTGGATCTTGGATATGGGATCTGAAAACGGACAAGATCAAATGGTCGGACTACCTAATTGAAATTTTCGAGGTCGACCAAAAGACGGCGCCAAAGACATACGAAGAATATTTAAACTATATTCCGCCGAATGAACGCGACCTTGTTAATTCAACTATCACCAATGCCTTGAAGGAGAAAAGGTCCTTTGCGTTTGAACATCATTTAGCAACCCGTCACGGCGATGTAAGAACAATCGATTGTCACGGAAAAGTTGTGATTGAAAATGGTGAAGTAAAAGCAATGATCGGAACTTCTCAAGACATTACCGAAATTAAACAGGCTCAAGAGCTTCTTAGACATCAGAAAGCTCAGGCCGACGCTTCCAACCAAGCGAAATCTCGTTTTCTTGCAAACATGAGTCACGAAATTCGTACTCCTCTTTCGGCGATTCTCGGGTTTGCTGAGCTTCTATCAGATCGAAATGTTCCCGAGACATTAAGAAACTCGTATCTTTCTTTAATTCGTACAAACGCAAATTTTTTAACCGAGTTAGTCGAAAACATTTTGGACCTGTCAAAAATTGAGTCGGGAAAAATTGAAAGCGAACGAATTAAAGTTGATCTTAGGTCACTTTTAATGACGGTTCGAGATTTGGTTGGCCCCACTCCAACAGACAAAAACCCCCTGCCTGTTGAGTTCAGATTCATCGGTCTACTACCCACAAAGATCGCGACTGACCCTACCCGATTACGCCAGATTCTAATCAACATTATTCGCAACGCACAAAAGTTTACCCGCACAGGAAAGATTGTTGTGAGAATTCAAATGGCAAAATCGAAACCTCACTCAAAAATTGTTTTCGATGTCTGTGACACAGGAATCGGCATGACCGATGCACAACAACGAAAAGTTTTCGATGCTTTCACGCAAGCAGATTCCTCTACGACTCGGCAGTTTGGCGGAACTGGACTCGGGCTCACTTTGTCTAAGCGCCTGGCGAACGTTTTAGGCGGAGATGTCATCATCAAGAGAAGTCGTCCGGGCAAAGGGACTATTTTTAGAGTCGAACTTCCGATAACTGAAGATAGTGACAGAATCGTTATTCGGGGACTTCCGCTCACGGCCTTTGCTAATGGAGCTGAAGAAGACGAAATTCTCACTCAAAAACATATCCTTCTTGTCGATGACTCTGGAGACAATCGCGAAATTATAAAACGATTCCTCGAAAAAGCTGGCGCAGTCGTCGAGACCGCAGATAACGGTCAAGCCGGACTTGATAAATTGCGAAGCCAACATTTCGATTTGGTCTTGATGGACATACAAATGCCTGTCATGGACGGGCTACAAGCGATGCGTGAAATTCGCAAAACTGATCCAAATACTCCAATTGTTGCCTTAACAGCGCACGCCCTCGAAGAAGAAAGGAGCGCCTGCTTGAAATCGGGCTTCGACGATTACCTGACTAAGCCGATTAATCGCCGAGTCCTTTTGGAGCATGTTGCTCAAGAAATCGAGAATCATTTACATTAGAATTGATCTACCTAATGGCCGGAGCCAATAATTGGTGGCGCGAGAGTTTTACAGGTGCTACAACCCGATCCCTATGAAATTCACTGATTTTGACCTTTTGCCTTCCCTCCAGAAGACTCTTGCCGAGAAAAATTTTACGACACCGACTGAAGTACAAGAAAATGTAATTCCACTCTTCCTAGACCGAAAAAGCGTGGTCGGTATCGCACAAACTGGAACGGGCAAAACTCTTGCTTACGCCTTACCAGTTCTTCATTTGCTCAAAACTCTCGAAAATAATTTTGATCCGGTCGAAGAAAATTCGAAGCCTCGAGCGGTCGTTATGGTGCCGACCCGGGAGCTCGGCGAGCAAATCTCAAAGGTTTTTAAAGTCTTTACTCACGATACAAGAATGCGAGTTCGTCCAGCGCTCGGCGGAATGGCGATGGAGCAGTCACGACGAAATGTTGCGGGTGCATTTGAAATTTTACTTGCGACTCCTGGTCGTCTTGCTCAGTTGCTCGAGAAAAAAGCCGTAGATCTATCTGATGTCCGCATTTTGATTTTCGATGAAGCTGACCAAATGCTCGATGAAAAATTCTTACCTGACTCGAATCGAATCGGCGCTGCGTGTCCTCAGAACACCCAAATGGGTTTGTTCTCAGCAACCATCTCTGAAACTGTACAAGAGTTAATGAAGGCGCTCTTCTCTAGCGCAAAAGTTTTTAAAACTGCTGGCAGCGGAAAAACAGTCGATACACTGACAACAAAAAACGTTTTCATTCTCGATGGCAAGCGAATGCCTTCACTCGAGAAAATTCTTAACGCAAAAATCAACGGCGGCACGATGATTTTCACGAATACTCGTGAACAGTGTGACGCTTTAGCGGACGAGCTCACGAAAAAAGGTTACTTAGCTGGAGTCTATCGTGGCGAAATGAATAAGAACGAACGCCGAGCAGCGCTTGCAAGATTTCGCAGCGGCGAAGTTAAGTTTTTAATTTCTACTGACCTTGCTGGTCGCGGACTCGACATTGAAGAAGTTGAACGAGTGATCAATTACAACATGCCTAAGCAAATGGAAAACTATCTTCACAGAGTGGGAAGAACAGCCCGCGCTGGCCGCCCCGGAATTGTTTATAATCTCGTAACTGATCGAGACGGAAATTTGATGGAACGTCTTGGAGTTGAACTTCCGGTTCCGCTGAAGGCACGTCTTCGTGATCGCGAACGCCAAGCAAAACTCGATGCTGGCGAAGAAGTGATTGATCGCCCGGTTCGTGGCCAAACTTCTAAAGTTTCACGCCCTGTCGCTACGAAGTCGAGTCGCCCAGCTGCTAAGCCCGGCCGTCCCGTCTCAAAGCCAGGTCGCCCCACTGCTTCTCGTCCACAATCTAAATCTCGCCGTTAGACAAAAAAAGAGAGAGGACATTTCTGCCCTCTCTCACACAAACTTCTAATTAGAACAACAACCGTTTAGAAGTTCATTCGATGTACATACATTAGTTCACTCACGTAGTAGCGAACGACTGCCATCTGGTCTTGCACTTGCGATGCCTTTGAATAGCCATCAAGTGTCTTGATTGCGAGATTCACTTTCGCATTCAAGTAGAACAGATCGTAAACCTGACTCTTCACCGGATAGTTCATGTACACTAGGTCAGTCATGTTTTCGTTGGCACCGACGAGTTCCATCATCGCTTGACGTAACTTAGCTTTATACGCTTCGTTCGACGATGAAGAGACTGCGCGATCCATCGTCTCAAACATTGCTTCGGTTACTCCTTCAAGATTCGAAAGTACCGTGATCATTTCTGAGTGAGTCCATCGACCGTGCGCCGCTGGCATGTGCTCCCGGAAATAAACCGTACTCTTCAGTTTTGGAACAATCGGCTGAGACTTGATCGCGTAGAACTTCGCTAAAGACTCTTTCCAATTATTCGGATCACGAATCCATTTCAAATCTCTCTTCACTTTAAGCGTATTCTTCTTATGGAACTTCGCTCGCAGCTCAAGAATCTGTGCCTTCGTCAACTTACCTTGGCTAGGTGTCGGGTAAGGTGTTGGCTCAGGCTCTGGGTAAGGTGTCGGATATGGAGTTGGGTACGGAGTCGGAGATGGCTCCCACTTCGACTGGCCATAACGATCGTATCCAGAACGGTTGTATCCATACCGGTCGTAACCTTGGCGATCATAACCTGATCGATCATACCCGTTTCGGTCGAAACCGTTTCGGTCAAAGCCTTGGCGATCGTAACCGAACGAATCGTATCCATCTCTATCGTATCCATCTCTATCGTATCCATCTCTATCGTGTCCTTCACGTCCTCGACCATGACGATCTCGCCCGTGTCGATCGTAGCCATTTCGGTTACGTCCGTCGCGATCCCATCCGTCTTTGTCGAATCCATCGCGATCTCTGCCTTTACGGTCGCGTCCGTCTCGGTCATAACCATCTCGGTCTCTTCCGTCACGGTCTCGGCCCTCGCGCTCTCGGCGGTCACGTTCATCGCGCTCGCGTCGGTCTTTCTCGTCACGTTGTTTGCGATCATTCTCATCACGTTGGCGCTTATCGTTTTCATCACGCTGTTTGCGATCGTTTTCATCGCGTTGACGTTTATCGTTCTCGTCACGCTGCTTTCGATCGTTTTCATCGCGTTGACGTTTATCGTTCTCGTCACGCTGCTTTCGATCGTTTTCATCGCGTTGGCGCTTATCATTTTCATCACGCTGTTTACGATCGTTTTCATCGCGTTGACGTTTATCGTTCTCGTCACGCTGGCGACGACCCTCATCTTGTCGGCGAACTTCTTCACGTCGAGCAGCTTCTTCTTGCTGACGAATCGTTTCTTGCTGACGAGCGATCTCTTCTTGTTGGCGACGAAGTTCTTCTTGCTGGCGTCGTGCCTCTGCCTGTTCGCGCGCATTACCTTCTTCTTGCTGGCGTCGTGCTTCCTCTTGTTGACGAGCGATCTCTTCTTGTTGGCGACGAAGTGCTTCTTCTTGCTGTTGACGAATAGCTTCTTGGCGCTCGGATTCTTGGCGAGCCGCGTCTTCTTCCCGTCTGCGATTTTCTTCTTGTTCGCGAGCAATCTGTTCATTGCGAATTGCACTGTCACGCTCTTCTTGTTCTCGGCGGGAATTCTCTTCTTGTTCGCGGCGTGAGTTCTCTTCTTGTTCGCGGCGTGAGTTCTCTTCTTGTTCGCGGCGTGAGTTCTCTT
>CAZIYJ010000009.1:86852-119797 GCA_964543475.1 uncultured Bdellovibrionales bacterium
TCGCGGCGTGAGTTCTCTTCTTGCTCGCGGCGTGAATTCTCTTCTTGCTCGCGGCGTGAATTCTCTTCTTGCTCGCGGCGTGAATTCTCTTCTTGCTCGCGGCGTGAGTTCTCTTCTTGCTCGCGGCGATTAGCTTCTTCTTGATCTCGGCGGGAATTTTCTTCGTCTTGTTGTCTGCGTGACTCTTGCTCTGCTTCTTGATCGCGACGGATTTGCTCGTCACGGATAGCACTGTCTCGCGCTTCTTCCTCCTGTCGCCGCTGCTCTTGCCGTTGTTCCTCACCAGGATCTGCTTCTTGCCCAAACGCATTTTGTGGCATCGTTGGTAAAACGAGTGTGCTCACTAATACGCTCAGTAGTAATTTGCGTAGTTTCATCGATTCTCCCCTATTAAAAATTTTCGCAAATCGGCCAATCGAATAGAGTCACACTGGCACCGTTTGCTTTCCGGGACAGGACTAAAGCAAGGACCGAACCAACTCCAATGACACTGGATCGAAATTTTTACGTGGCACCACGGTTGCAAAACGAACATATATAGAAGCCATTTGGCACTAACTTGGGGGACACTTTGAAAATCAGATCGGTTTACTTCGCTTTAGCTCTTTTATTTTCTGCTTTTGTAGCTCAGCAAGCTTTTGCAGCAGAATTTTCGACACCACTAAAATTGCCAACTTCGTTTTCAGCTCATGCTAGCCAATTTAATAATGACTGCGAAGTTCCTGGTTATTGTCAGACTTCATCTGATTGTCCTGGTTCTGAAGTCTGCCGAGATCGTGGTGATGGAGTAAAAATTTGTGTTGGCTCTTCTGGTAAACAAGATTCGTATTGCTCTTCATCAAGCGACTGCGCGGGTTCATTGATGTGTCGAGACCGCGGCGATGGAGTGAATGTTTGCGTCGGTAACGGAGTGCAAGACAGCTATTGTGCTAGCTCAACAGATTGTAAGGGCTCACTCATGTGCAGAGATCGAGGCGATGGAGTGAACGCCTGCGTCGGCTCTGGAAACAAAGGAAACTATTGCTCGACCTCTACCGACTGCGCGGGCGCTCTGATGTGTCGAGATCGCGGAGATAAAGTAAAAGTTTGTATGTAGGCGCTATTGCGGAGTGGTCAGCCGAACCTATTTCTGTTAGGGTGATCTTTCTTCATGACTTTCTCATGTGGGGGCGTACTGGCTTCGACGTGGATGTTGAAAGTTTAGGAGCATGTCGGGGCGCTCGAGGACCTCGTAAAAACGAGCAACTTGTAATTGACAACAATTACGCACTTGCTGCCTAGTTTTCTAGTGTAGCCATTGACCCTTGAGGCGACCGCGCTCTGGGATGTCAGTGTAACTTTAGCGGTCTCGGATTCTACTTCGTCGTAGCGTGGGTAGAGACCTAAATAAAGCGTTACGGGGACCGAAGTAATTTTGTCGTTGGAAGTGCGACGGTCATCCTTAAAACAGCGACTAAACATGTAGCTTTGCCTAACACTGGATCATTTGCGGACCCGGGTTCAACTCCCGGCGCCTCCACCATTTTAACCATTTGATATCAGATATCTTGATATCGGATTTCTGATATCAAATGGTGCCCGCTTAGAAACTACGTCCATCCACAAGTGCGATTTCAAGTTTATGAGGATCGACCCCCTCTAGACAGCGAAGATTGATGGCGTACATCTCTTCCCCTTTTGGGTTTTTGCCATTTATAAACGGAGTTACACCACAGCTTTTACAGAACGAGTGATGCAGAACTTTCTTATGAAATTGGTATTTCGAAAGAGCGCTTTCTCCTTTAACTAGTTTAAAGTTTTCAGGAGTAGCGAAGCCGAGGATTGTGCCTTTCTTTGAACACATCGAACAATTGCATTCCATTCCCTTTGTAATCGGCTCTGATTGAATTTCAAATTCGACATCTCTACAGTGACACGAGCCTTTATAAGTCTGCACTTCTAAATCCCTTCAATTAATTCGTTTCATGCAATTTATCATTTACCTTGCATTTTGCAAGTAATATGAGAGCATCGTACCAATGTCCACCAAGAGGCTCCGCTCACATTGCCCAATAAATTTTAGTCTTGAGGCTTTTGGCGATAAATGGGCTCTATTAATAATTCGAGATGTCGTGTTTCGTGGAAAAGTCACGTACGGTGAATTTTTAAAGTCAGAGGAACGCGTCGCTACGAACATTTTAGCGTCGCGACTTGAGAATTTAGAAGCAGAGCAAATCTTGAGAAGGATTGCTGATCCCGAAGATGGCCGTAGCAGTAAATATATTTTAACGGAAAAAGGGATCGACCTCCTTCCACTGCTTTTTGAAATGATGATTTGGAGCGAGAAGTACGATTCAAAATCAGAAACTCGTCGAATTCCAAAACTCATGGACGCCATCAAGAACGAACGAAATAAAATAAGCAAGAAAGCAAAAGACCGCTTGCGCTCGGGTCAGGCACTATTTCCTGAATATTTAGGTTAGCAGACGAGACTCCGACAGAGCTTGCTCGTCGGTTTTTTTATAGCTTCTCAGCACAGCCGACTCGCTTATTTATAAACTCGCGTTGCTCAAGCTCACGCATCAAGTATGAAGCCACATCTCCGCAAGCAACTGAGTTCTTACCTTGAGGCATATAGTCGACTCG
The DNA here is from genome assembly GCA_964543475.1 of uncultured Bdellovibrionales bacterium. GTDB lineage: Bacteria > Bdellovibrionota > Bdellovibrionia > Bdellovibrionales > JAMPXM01 > JAYSYM01. The sequence goes on from CAZIYJ010000009.1 coordinate 89,478, forward strand.
TAAGTCTGCGTTACCGGTAGCTTCAGAATTTTTTAAGTCAGGAGTACAGAAGAGAGTCCACATGAGTGAGGATTGTTGAAGGATCCTCCACGCATAAAGATGTTGCGCAGACGACTCTAAAAACATGGATGGGTAATCGGGTCGATCACGACGCAGAAGTTTGTCGTCGAGCTGTAGAATTCCACCACCTGCTATTCCGATAAAACGATTTATCTTAGCTGCCTCGGCAGCAAGGACGAGTCGCTCAGTTCCGTGAGCTACAGTTTTACTGTTGAGTGCCGACACAATCGCATCTTGGCCATGAAGCACGTCAGACAAATTCTCGACCTCAAATAAATCGCCGGCAACAATGCTCAATCGAGGGAGAAGATCAACGCGCTCGATAGGCTCACGAACTAGTGCTGTCACAGTGTGACCACCCTCCAGAGCAGCTTTTAAAATCCATTTACCAGTTCGACCAGTTGCGCCGACTAAAAATATTTTCATTTTGAAAGTCTATCGTGAATAGGCTGTTTTCTTCTAGAAATACCCACCAAAGCTATGGCCAGTTTATCGAGGAGGGGCCAGGAAGGTGGGCTAGCGCGATGCGAGTTGAATTCGAGCGCATGCTTTGACTAATATCAGAGCTACAAATTCATCAACAAGGAACGTAATTTGAACTTTAAAAATATTCTCTTATTGGCCACAGTTTCAATTTCTCTAGCGGGCTGCAACGGCACAGGCGATAAACAAATCGAAGCTTGGGTAGAGAAAAATCCTGAGAAAATTATTGCTGCACTTACCAACTATCAGCGTGCTCAGCAGGAGGCTAATCAGCCAAAGCCTGAATCAGTAAAAGAACATGCGGATGGATTGTTTAACAATGCCGGAAGTCCAAAGGTCGGCAGCGGCACAATCAAAATTGCTTACTTCTTTGATTTCAACTGTGGGCATTGCGCTCGCCAGAGCGAAACAATTAAGGCAGTTCTTGAGAAGAATAAAGACGTCGAAGTGGCTTACAAAAACTTGCCTGTGCTCGGACCTTCTTCAGAGGCAGCAGCACGCGGAGCGATCGCGGCACATCAGCAAAAAAAGTTTAAAGAATTCTACGAAGAGACTTATAAAACTCGCGAGAAGACACCTGAGTCACTTAAAGCAATTGCAAAAAAAATCGGACTCGATGTCACTCAGTGGGAAAAAGATCTTAATGGAGAAGCTGTATCAAGCGAAATTGCACACGTTCGCGATTTGGCTTCGAAGATGAAGATCAACGGAACTCCGTTTTTAGCCATTGCACCTGACAAAGTTTTCCCTGGGCGAGTTGATCAGCTCATGGAAATCGTTGAATCAATGAAAAAGTAAGTGATGGAATTTGATTGGTCTGAGCAGTCGGTTGAGGCGTGGCGCGAACATTTAGCAAATGCTCCGAGCAATTTTTTGCAGTCTTGGACTTACGCCAAAGCTGTGCGCAAACTTGATTACCGTCTTACCCGAATTGCGAAGATTGTTAAAGACGGAAAAGCCATTGGAGTCATGGCCTTACAAGAAGTCAAAATCGGACCTGTAAGTATCGTCGCACTTTACCGCGGGCCACTGTGGTTCGAACCGAATCCTCCTCCGAGTTTATTGGCTGAATTTGCAAAAACATTTGCTAAAACTTTTCCGAAACGACTTCTTGGTCGTCGACGTTGGATGCCCGAATGGTCGAATGACGAAGAGGCCGCCGCCATTCTTGCTGAAGCTGGGTTTCGAAAAAAAGAAGCCAAAGAATATAGAACTGTCATCCTTGATCTGACAAAGCCAACGGAAGAACTTCGAAAACAACTTAAACAAAAGTGGCGAAGTGCGCTGAATAAAGCTGAACGCTCTGACTTGTCTGTGCGCGAGGACTGGCGCGGTGCCACGGCTTCGCTTTTCATTACCAACTATCTGTTACACAAAGGAATGAAGGGCTATCGAGGACCCAGCGAGAAATTTTTGCGTGAAGAACTCCACGCTGCCTTTCCTCTCGGAGACGCAGTTATATTTTGGGCTAGCAAAAATAAAATTCCGCCTGCAGCCGTTCTAGTTTTCTTACACGGCCAAGGCGCTACCTATCACGCCGGCTGGACAACCATCGAAGGACGAACTCTCAACTGCCACAATCTTTTACTGTGGCGGGCCGTCGAAGTACTCAAAGAAAAAAATGTTCGGCACTTTGATCTTGGATGGATTGATGAACGCGTTGGCGAAGGGCTTACTAGTTTCAAACGAGGCATGGGCGGTCAAGAACTCGATCTTTTAGGTGTCTGGGGCTAATGTCCCAAAGCGCGAGCGTGGAAAACCACATGCGATTCAATAAAAGTAGAAATAAAATAGTAGCTGTGATCGTAATCAGCGCGGAAGTTGAGTTGCAATGGTTGCCCCGCTGCCAAGCATTCGCTTTCAAGATCATGAGGCAGAAGCTGCTTTTCTAAGAACTCATCTTTTGTCCCTTGATCGATGAGAATTGAATTCGGATGACGGTTGCCACTTTTGATCAGCTCTGTAGCGTCGTGGTTTTTCCAATCAACTTTATTCTCACCCAAATATCCCGTGAATGCTTTCATTCCCCATGCACAAACTGAAGGGTGCGCAATTGGCGAGAACGCCGAGACAGATCGAAATTTATTTGGCTCACGTAGAGCAAGGACAAGGGCGCCATGTCCACCCATCGAGTGACCCATAATCGAAATCTTATCTTTCGAAATTGAAAATTCATTTTGCAAGAGCTGATGAAGCTCGTTCGCCACGTAGCTAAACATGCGATAATGATCTTTGTAGCCAGCTGTTGTGGCGTCGACGTAGAAGCCAGCACCTCGACCGAAATCATAAGACTCTGTCTCGTTCGGCAAATTCAAGCCGCGTGGAGAAGTGTCCGGACAGATCACCATCAAGTTGTTCTGTGCAAAGTACTTTTGGGCACCCGCCTTAGTAATGAAGTTTTCTTCTGTGCAAGTGAGGCCTGACAGCCAAATCACACACCCTCGAACATTTCCGTCAGGGATGAAGGTTGAAAACTTCATTTTGGTTTTCGTCTCAATTGAGTCGTGCTCCCAAAACTGGGTGAGACCTTCAAATGTTTTATGCGTTTTTAATGACTGCAATTTCATTCTCACCTCACATTCTAATGACGGTACGAATGCTTTTGCCTTCGTGCATATAATCAAATGCCTTGTTGATGTCGTCGAGTGGCATCTCGAAAGTGACCATTTCGTCGATTTTGATTTTACCTGACATGTATTGGTCAACATACGAGGGAAGTTCTGTTCGACCTTTAACTCCCCCGAATGCAGAGCCTTTCCAAACTCGACCCGTTACTAATTGAAATGGACGGGTCGAAATTTCTTGGCCCGCGCCCGCAACACCGATGATGATTGATTGTCCCCATCCGCGGTGCGCACATTCAAGTGCTGCACGCATGAGAGCGACACTCCCGACACACTCAAAAGAGTAATCAACGCCCCACTCTGTCATTTCGACAATGACTTGTTGAATCGGTTTATCGAAATTTTTTGGATTTATAAAATCAGTTGCACCGAATTTTTTTGCCATCTCCGCTTTCGAATCATTGATATCGATTCCGATAATTCGCGAAGCTCCAGCCATCTTTGCACCCTGGATAACGGAGAGACCGATACCACCTAAACCAAAGACAGCCACTGTCGAACCTTTTTCAACTTTTGCAGTGTTGATCACTGCACCTATGCCCGTCGTAACACCGCAACCGAGTAAACATATTTTTTCGAGAGGAGCTTCGGGATTCACTTTCGCTAGAGCAATTTCAGGAAGGACTGTGTATTCCGCAAACGTTGAACAGCCCATGTAGTGATAGATGGGTTTTCCATCTTTAGAGAAGCGACTTGTTCCATCAGGCATTACACCTTTGCCTTGGGTCGCACGAATTCGAACGCAAAGGTTAGTTTTTCCTGATAGACAAAATTTGCACTCGCGACATTCAGGCGTATAAAGCGGAATGACATGATCGCCCTTTTTTAAAGTCGTAACTCCGGCACCCACTTCTTCTACGATTCCCCCACCTTCGTGACCGAGAATAACCGGAAATAAACCTTCAGAGTCTTGGCCCGAGAGAGTAAAAGCATCGGTGTGACAAACACCTGTGGCAACAATTCGCACTAAGACTTCGCCGGCTTTAGGGCCTTCGAGGTCAACAGTCTCAATTGAGAGAGGTTCGTTGGGCTTCCACGCGACTGCAGCTCTGACTTTCATAACGGATCCTATTCGACAGGTTATTTTTTTCGAAACTCTGATTAGTGGCTAGACTGCCGACTAACATCGATAATATCAATAACATCGTTGAAGAGGGCTTATGAATAAACTTTTTAATGTTTTTGTTTCTAGCTTAGTGCTTGCTGGGTGCTCAAGTTTTTCGAAGGAAGCTGGTGAAAAGATGACAGTTGATTCGGTCGACATTCCAAAGTTTATGGGTAAATGGTATGTGCTTGGCGGCCGCTTTACTGCATTTGAAAAAGACGTTCATAACGGAACTGAATCGTACAATTGGAACGAAGAGAAAAAGCGAATCGACATCGACTTTCGATATAGTAAAGGGAGCTTCGATGGAAAGGTAAAATCGATCCCGCAAAAAGGATGGATTTACAATGCAAAAACAAATGCGCATTGGAAAGTTCAACCTCTTTGGCCGCTAAAGCTAAGCTATCTCATTATTGGATTAGCTCCGGATTATTCGTGGACTGCCATTGGTGTTCCGAATCAGAAATATTTATGGATAATGGCGCGAAGTCCTGAAAATGCTGAACAAAAAATTGCAGCCGCAAAAGCGAGACTTAAGGAAATTGGCTATGATGGAACGATTGAAGCAACGGTGCCTCACCGCAAATAGGCGCAAGACTCATAGTTTATAGCCTAAATTCCCTAGGTAAAATGTAGAATCGTGAGACTCCACCAGAATTTCGATTGAACATTTTCATGGAGTCCATTTACAAGTCTTCAATGGAAATTCAAATATCTCCTTTAAACGATGATAAATTAGAATATTTACTTAAGTGGTACCATGCAGCCATACTAGAGCTACTAAGCATAAATGGGCCGGGAATGAGAATCGCTTCGATGGCTGCGGATCTCGATATCTCTGAAGCGCAAGTCGAAGAGGGCCTTAAGTGTCTATTGGGTCTGGGAATTATTAGTAAGACTGCAGCTGGCTTCTCTCGTAACGACAAAATAATTTCAGCGGAGCGATCGACACCGAGCGCGATCATCAAAAACTATCACCACCAGATTCTCGATAAAACTAACGAAGCCATCGACCACGTGCCGATTGAAAAGCGTAAAAACTTGAGCGCAATATTTTCTTTCGATTCCTCGCGAGCAGAAGAAGCTCGCAATTGGATCGCCGCTCGACACTTTGAATTTCTGAGCGAATTCGGAAACTCAAGTTCTGCTGACCGAGTCTATGCAGTGAGCACGCACCTTGTTCCCATCGACAAAGGATCAAGATATGACAATTAGATTTGTTTGCGCGCTAATTTTTGTATCGACGCTTTCATCGGTCGCTTACCCCGAGGGCGGTACTTCAGGAGGAGACGGCGGCCATGGTGTTCTTTGCGATCGCAAACTCAGTGCACCCAATCGCTTCAGTTTAGAACTCTTAGATCTTTATGAAGCACGCAGGCTTTACCCTCGAGACTTTTCGCCAGTTGAGCCTATACTTGGACCGGCCCGCGGCGGTGATTTAGAATACATCAAAATGCGACGATATCTTTCGAATGCCTTAGAGGTTTTAGAAGGCGAACTCGGACGAACTCACGAGGTCGTTCAACGGCTTCGAACCAGCAAGGACGCATTTGAAAGTCGCTACGAAATCAGTCGGTCCAATGATCATTTGCCGTTTCTCACCGACCTCGGTGCCAATTGTAATATTATTCAACTTGCTCTTAGTGTTAGTTACGAGACTGTTATTGCCGACCGTTTCTATACCCTAGCCCTTCCCGATTTAGACTTAGCGGCCCTTCATGTTCACGAAAGACTTCACGGGTATTTTAGAAGCTCTTCTGGTACTCACGCGGTCCGACAACTTGTTACATACACCTTCGCAAGCAAACAGTTCCGCAATCGGAATCGACGCTTGTTTCATAAACTCGTTCGAACCCGCTCTGTTTTAGACAGGCCCTTCATTAGCGAACAAGATTGAACTAAAGTTGTCGAACGATCACGGTGACGCCGCCACGATCATCGCGTGTTACACCGATGATCAGTGGTTGCCGACCTCCGGGCGCAGGTCCAAGCGGATCAAACTTTGTCGTCGCGGTGTTGACGGTTCTAAAGTACTCAAGCTCGCCATCAGTAATGAACCAAGTAGTCAGCAGCTCTTCGGTCGCAACTTGAAGAGAGTTGTCTGATTTTTTAGTGTCATAGGTTTCGACTGAAGAACCGGGATAACTCACCGACAATGCTACTTCGCCAGCCGGAAAAGCTGCAACCGAGGCACCATCCGCCAGCAAGTCAGTAGTCTGCGGATTTAAGTTCTTAGTCGTCTTGGTGTTCTCTGATACAACAATTCGTTTAAACGAACTTACAGTTTCTCCGTTTGCGGCTGTGAGAGTGTATGTGACGAGATAATTAACTCCGTTATACTGCGCCTGCGCAGATCGTCCGGTGATAATCGTAGCCGGTATTGCAACCACAAATGAAGTCGTGCTACCGGTGCGACTTGTAACTGGCGCTGCCGCAACTCCCGCTCCAACATTCACAGCACCCGGAACCCCAGTGCAAGATGGTTCTGCACCGACTTGAATTCCAGGATCAACACATGCAACAGCTTCATAGGTGAGCGCCTGAACTCCGCCGTAATAGTCGCTAATGTAGGGCGTGATCGTCATGTTATCGCCAGGAGACGCTTCGGCGAGGCCCCCTGCCGCTCCTGCTTGCAATGCCAAAACGCGAAGCTCTTTTAGTTCAACGTATTTTGGTAAGTCATCATCAGAACAGCCGGTCAGAAAAACGGCCAGAGAACCAGCCAGAGAAACAAATCCGAGAAAGAGAACTCGATTTATAATCTTCATATTAAAACTCCCCTCGAATTCCGAAAGTTGGAAGAACTGGCAATCCCATAACGTCTTGGCGTCGAGAATAATTGTACGAGTATCGAATGCCTTCAGAGTTTTTTTGATTCGATACGTTTTGAATGTCGAGATAGGCGTTCAAGATCCATGTGTCATACACCCAAGTTTTGTCGACCCGCAGATCAAGCTGAAAAAATGGCGAAAGGCGTTCTGAAAAATAGGCACCTCGCACCGGAATATAAACATCGTTATCGGCATCAAAACTTCCGCCAATCACAGGTGTGATCGGATTTCCTGTCACATACCTCGCGCGCGCCGAGTATCGCCAATTGTTTTTTGCCTCGTACGCTCCCACCACGTTGATGTTGTGGGTCTGATCATACTCAAACAAAAATTCATCTTGTCCCGGCTCTTCACGATAGCTGCGAGAGAGCGTGTAAGAAAGCCAGCCCGACCATGGCTTTGCATCATAGCGAACGAGAAACTCTGCACCAAACGAGCGACCCTGCCCGTCGTTATCAAATCTTTCAAACTCAGTGACGCCATTTCTCACAACAGTCTCTGTTGAGTCGACGACGAGGCGATCAAAGTGTCGATAAAATAAATTTGTCTGAAGTGTGAAACCATTTGAGGAGCCACGTCTAAAATCTTTTTCTCCGCCTACTGTTAAGTGAATCGCGTAGGGCGATTTTACATCTGGGTTTCCGAAACCCTCTGCTGTTTCTTGAGGTTCGGGAGGTTGATGGTAAAGACCAGCAGCAGCTCTGTAAAAGAGTGACGGCTCTTGATCATACCGAATAGCAAACCGCGGCTGTGGAAGAACCTCTTCAGTTGTTTGAAAATAATCGACGCGTACTGAAGGCATCATCGTCCAACGTGATCCTTCAGCCCGATAGCTATTTCTCCAGTACGGGCCTAGCACAATTTCGTCCTGAGAAACATTCAACTCAACTGTTTCTCCCGAAGAAATTGGATTCTGAACACCACCCCCATTTGTCGCCGCAGGTAAACGCAAACCCACATCAGCTTGAGTGAAACGAGAGTCGAGGCCAAGATAACTGGTCCAAGTCGGCTTAAGTTTTTTCTCCCACTCCAGCCGCTGTGTTACGACTTTCGTTTCGAGATTAAAATAATTCTCGCCAGCATCAAATTTCACTTTGTCACTTCCAACCGCAAGCGATGCACGAATTGCTTCATCGCTACCTAGTCTTCGCTCCCACTGCGGAATGATGCGAAAGAAATCAGTCGTGTTCGAGAAACTGCCGCGTAAGCTCGGATCCTCACGAAGTGGTTCTTTCAAGATAAACGAAAGCTCATCATGAGAAAGAATTGATACCAATCGAAACTCATCGCGATCCGAGAGTTTGTATTTATAGATCCCCGTAAGATCAGCAAACGATGGAGCTACAGTTAAATCAAAACCAGGTTCATCTTTTAGAACTTCAGCCAAGACAAGTCCGAGATAGCTGTATCGACCAGTCACTAAAAAGGAGCTTTTATCATTGATTGGACCCTCGATGAGAGCGCCTGACTTAGTTGTATCAATAAATGCGAAACCTTTGATGCGATCGGTTGCTGGATCTCGTGTGTTAAGCCCAATCAATCCACCGATTGCACGGCCGTACTCTGGTCCGTAGCCCGCCGAAAGGTAATCGACCTGTTCAATAGCTTCCGGAGTAATCACGGATGTCAGACCACCAAAGTGGAAAATGAGAGGAACCTCATGGCTATCGAGGAGATAGCTTGTATCTTGCGGTGCCGAACCTTGAATTATGACCTGTGACGAGAATCCCTGAACACGTGCGACACCCGGCAAGTTCTGAACCGCTTTTACAGGATCACCGTTTGCACCAGGAACATTTAAGAACTGCTCAGCCTTCATCGATCTCGTTGTGTCATCTCTCTTCTTTGCCCGATCACGAACAGTCATCTCGAAAACTTGATAATTCGATCGCTCAAGTAAAATCTTTTTCTGAGTCGTACGACCCACAGCGACCGATTCCGAATTCTCATATTTTAAATAATTGGCGAGATTGACGACAAACTGAATTTCTCCAACCGGAACTTCTTGAAAAACAAATCGTCCTTTTGCATCAGTCGTCGCTTTTAACTTATGCGGCAAAATAAAAACATTCACATCCGAAAGTGCACGTTTGGTTCCGCGTTCGATGACACTTCCTTCGACTACAACAGTCGCCGATGTTTCTTTCTCTGTGATAGGCTCTTGAGCCTGCAAAGCAAAAGCGAATAGCAAAGATAGAATCATCACCGCTCCAGCTCGAAATTAATAACAAATTGAATTTTCACTGCAACCGCTTGCCCTTCGACCTCTGCCGGCTTGAAACGAAGTCGACTCGCAGCTTCAAGAGCAGCCTCCTCTGTTCCAAATCCTAAACCCTCAATCACCCGCGAAGTTCGCACCCGCCCCTCGCGATCAATTAAAATTTCAACTCGAACAGCTCCTTCTATATTTCTCTCGCGTGCCGCCGAAGGATACTTTGGCTTAAACGATTCGAGAAGCTGAGGCGGAGCAGAAATCAAATACTCTTCAACCGGAATCGGAATGCGAGTGGCATCATCATCTTCTAACTTTTCATCATCCGAAGCAGTTGCGACCGTATTGCCAGCTTTTGCATCGACTCCCAAAGTGTCACTGTCTGTGCGAACCGAGTCTCGAGTCACTCCAAAAACTTTTCTAGCTTCTGGCTCACTCGGAGGTGGCTGCAACTCGGGTCGCGGCTTGGTTAAATCAATATCGGCCTGAGGTGCTAAAGTCGGCTGCTCAACAACGATCACATCAAAATCTATCGTCTCGGTATATGAGCGTGACAGTGCAAACGCAAGTAGACCAATTGCAACAATTCCAAAATGAAGACTAGCTGAAACTGCAATCGGACTTAGGCGTGTCACTGGCGCTCAACTTGAATCGCAAATTTCTCGAGGCCTGCTGATTTGATGAGATCGATCACTCTTGCAACTTTGCCGTACGGAGTTTCGATATCTGCCGCGATGACGGCCTGTGCATTCACGTTTTCTTGAACAGCCTTCTTGGTTTCTGTCGAAAGTGCTTCTTCGCTTACCGGAAGTCCATTGAGAAGAATCTGACCTTCCTTATTAACAGCGACCCCTAAAGTTGAAAGCCCCCGTCCGTCGCTAGATTCAGTCTTCGGAAGTCGCAGCTGAATCAGGTCTTTTGCAATGATAGGGGCTGTGACCATAAAAATCACAAGCAGAACCAAAACAACATCCACAAACGGCGTGACGTTGATGGCCGAGATAAGAGCGTCGTCGCTTGAGCTCTCCGGTGTTGCTCCCATTTAACTTAACCCTTTCGCTCTGAATGAGTCAGCGCTTGCGCGACGATGAGTTCTTTTAGCGAATCACACTCAGCAAGCATGGCTTTCCATTTATGCGAAAAAGTATTAAACGCCACTACTGCAGGGATTGCGACAAAGAGACCGGCCGCAGTTGCGATAAGTGCTAGCGAGATTCCAGACATCACGCTTGAAGCCGCATCCGTATTATCGCCAAGGGCAGCGAAGGCGCGAACGATTCCAAGAACAGTTCCAAATAACCCGATGAACGGAGCGTTGGCTCCGAGTGTCGCAAGAACCGCAAACCCTTTTTCATACTTAGGTCGTTCTGCAAGTAGGTAAGCACGTACACTTCGATCGACTGCCTCTCCTTCGCCTCGCACAGACGAGTCGATGGCAGTTTGTACAACGCCCGAGTGAAGCCCCTGATTTCTCTTAGCCCACGCAAGAGCTGCGGCCTTATCGCCCGACTTTAATGTCTTTCGAATTTCGTCTAGCTCTCCGCTTGCTGTTTCTTTAGAGAAGGTGCGCTTTCGGTCGACCATAATCGAAATTGACCAAATCGAAAGACCAAACAAAAGAAGAAGAATTCCATACTCAAAAACACTAGCAACGCTCAATAGTAAACTCATGGTCGCAAGGTTCGCGAAAGAGCAGCGATCTGTCAACACTGGCGCCAGTTTCGGAGCATTGAGGCTGAGCGCCTCGTCTAATTCCAGTTTACAGCACCTTTAAATTTTCCAGCTATCAACGGTGTCCTCGAAACAGTGCCCAGGCACTGCACCTTCCCGTCACGAGAAAAGACTTCGCAAATATTAGTTGGGCAAAGAAAATTTTATTGACAGCCTTTGCGAGCAGTTCTTTTTCGAGAGCTCGCGCTCCAACAGCGCCATATCTAATTCTCTCATATCTTCGCTCTGCCTCAGTTTACTTACCAAAATCTTTTGCAAATAAAAATGCTCGAAAGCATCGACCATAGCCTGCTTTACGAGCTCGAAAAAACTCATGCTATTATCGTCGCGCTTGAAACTTCAAAAAGATAAGGAGTAGTAATTATGAACAGAGAGACTCTACGTAAATTAAATCCAAGCGCTCTCAACCGTGAAGCCGTTAAGGCAGTTGAAGCTTGCCAAAAATCAGATGGATATCTTTTAAGAGTTCTCGAAGTCGTCTCCGAAAAGGAACTTTACTTAGATTGCGATCTCCCGAGTCTTTATTCCTACTGCACTCGCCTGCTTCAAATCTCCGAGGGTATCGCTTACGCGCTGATCGCGGTAATTAACAGGGGAAAAGAGGTTCCAGAACTTATCGCTGCCGTCGAGTCCGGAAAGGTAAGTTTATCTAAAGCTAAAAAGATTTGCTCCGTCATCACTCCTAAGAACCAAAAAGAATGGATTGATTTGGCCAGGTACGAAACATCAAGAGTTATTGAAAAGTGCGTCGCTGGGGCGAATCCAAAAGAGGCCGTTAAAGAATCTGCTCAATATAAATCCGCAGACCGAATGGAGTTCAAATTAGGTGTGAGTGAAGAGTGGATGGCTCTGCTGGAAGCGACTAAAGACGTACTCTCACAAAAGCAGTCGCGCGCAGTTACGAGCGAAGAAGCTTTGCTGACTGTAATGAGGGAGTTTAATGATCGCCATCACCCAGTTAAGAAAGCTGAACGTGCAATAGCGCGAGTTCAAAAGAAGGCCTCTGATCAAAAACAACAGTGCCCGGGCACTGTCGCGCCATGTGAATCGAGTGTGAGTCGAAAATCAAGCATCCAAGATCCACCGAAGCGAACAGCACTCAAGCGGATTACGCTCCACGCGGTTAATCTTCGCGATCAGGGTCAATGCACCCATATTTCACAGTTTGGACGTTGCCAGCAGAAAAGATGGCTTGATCAGCACCACGTAATTCCAGTTTCGCGAGGCGGAACCAATGAAATTGAGAACCTGACTACTCTTTGTCACGCTCATCACAAACTGCAACACAGAGATTGGTCGCTCTAACGAGCCTTAGTCCGTCTTATCTGAGTTAAGATCTTCTTCTCCTGTGGCCGCAGCTTCTCAGTGGCAGCAGTCCATCCTGCGGGAGGTACACGATGCGCATTTTTCTTAAGATACAGAAAAGTTTCTTTTGGATAGACGTTCCAACATTCGCGAATCGTCCAACCCACACCTTTTTGAACATAGTAGTGGCCGTCATCAATATGTCGCTCAACGAAAGAAATGAGGGTTTTAAAAGGAAGGACCTTCTTTCGAAAGCGAGAGTAAAAAAGTAGTCCCACCATTGACTGTCGCTTGAACCAAGGATTTTTTGACTGATTCCATTTTTTAAAGGTAGGCAAAAATAGTTTAGTGTCATGTTCTAAAACTTTTGCATAGTGAGAACTTAGTTCATCTGAATGTGCCCAGTTATCAACTCTGCTCAACCAAGATAAAATAATTTTACGATTCTGTATCAGTTCATCGACTGACCTTGAGCTCACCCAGTAACTCGACATCAGCATCACTTCAAAAATTTGCGAGTTCGACCAAATATAATTCCAAATTTTCCACTGTTCACGCGCAGACAAATTCGAAAACGAAAATCCGTTCTTAAATGCGCTGCGCACTGAAGGAATTTTGATATTTAAATAAGTAAGCTTCGATTCTCCGCCGCCAACATAATTTTCGGCCAACCACGGAGATGGCTTTGCTGGGAGAGAAACACCTCTCAACGCCTTCTCCACTTCATCTAAATACTTTTGCATTGATCTATTCTCACTCTAAAAGTTGAGGTTCACATTGAGAGTGACCCCAGCGCGCCCCTTAAACTGATTTGTCTTCGGAAAATTCAAATGCGGAATGAGTTGGTAGTCGAGAATTTTTTTATAAAGTAAATGATTCCAAGCGATGGCGAAATCGTAATTGTCTAAATGATATTTCGGAAAATTGTTAGAATCGAATAACAGAATATACGAGAGCATCATGTTCTGATTGATTGAGTCGTTAATCGCGAATCCATTTGAAGCCGAAAAATGAATGTCTAGCTTGTCGTCGTACTCTGCCTCATTAATCAAAGTCAGCGAATACTTTTTGGTGAATTCAATATTCAAATTGAGCTGATTAAAGGTTCCGGTGCCTTTATCGGGATCGGCAAAGAATTCTATCTTTGGACTGAGACTCGATTTGGTCATTTCAATTAACGTTTCAAACTTTAACGAGTGTGAAATCTTAAGCGGATCTCGCAGCTGAATCCTCGGCTGAAAAGCAGTTTTGATTCGGCCAATGTTTCTGAAAAAACCTAGACTCGCGCCGTATTTCTCTCGTCTTTGATTTTGACGAAGGTAACGACTTCGCGTGCTTCGCTCTTCCTGTTCGTCGTACGAGGTGAATTTGAGTTGGAAGTATTCTTCAACGTTTGGAAGTCGCAATTGAACATTAAGCGCAGTGCTATTTACGACACCTTCGCTCTCATTTGAAATCGATGAATTTTCGATCCGAACTCGGGTTTCATTTGGCTTTTTCGAAAACTTTTTATTGGTTAAAAAGAGGTCAATTCCTTCGGCGATGCTATCAAGCCATTCGGAAACCACGATATTGCTCTTTATCAGTTCTTGTTCCACACTCTGTGCTTGAGGTGTCGCATCTTTATTACTCTGCTGCGCAATTGAAAACGGACTAACGAATAAAAAGAGAAGAAAAATGAAGACTATAAAATATTTTTTATTCGCTCTTGTGTTCATGCTCACAAACGAGAGTTTTGCGTACAAGCCACAAGAAGGCAACGTTAGTGCTATATTTGGCCCAACTCTTTTCAAAACAAACTTCGGGCATGCAAACGTCGGCTACGAATCAAAAAGACGAACAGGCCTTGGTTTGGTGGCTCTCGGTGATCTTAATAAAAACGGAGCCATGGAAATTGGCGTTTTCACTCTGAAAAAGACCTACCTTAAAGAAAGAGACACAAAATACATAGTACAAAACGCAGAGATCCTGCACATCACTATGGGATACCGCTATTACATCAGCGAACGATTTTCCACCTCGCTCACTTTCTTTTCAGGGTATGCACTCGGTAATCCTGAAACTGTCTACACAGATTTTTCACCAACTGACCCAATTGATACTTCGGCAAAAGACAACACTGAGTATGGTTTTGATTTCGCAGGTCAAGTTGAGCTCATGAGTTCCAAGACGTTAAGCCTTGTCCTCGACGTTCGCTACTCACTCTCGCTGACCCCAAAAGAGCAAGAGTACGCTGACCACTTCGGGCTTTTGTTTGGTTTACGTTACATCATCTCTTCAGCGGCCCCGTTGAAATAGCAGCCGAGCAGTGGTTTAATTTCGATTTTGGAGCTTTATATTGAGTACACAATTGAAAATAGGAATTTCGGCAAAGTTTCACTCTAAGGCGCCAGTCTTTTATGGCGAATCGAATCGCCATATCCAGTATCTAGAAACAAGTATCGCAAAGTGGGTGGCCAATAATGGAGCCCTTCCGCTCATGATTCCCTCTGAAGGAACTGATTCAGAGATTCGAGAGAGCTCTCTTAATCCGGCAGGCTTCGCGCAAGAACTTGATGCACTAATTCTTCAAGGCGGAGTCGACGTACACCCCGAAATTTACGGACGAACTCTAACCGGTAATTATCCAACAGATATCGTTCGAGATCGGTACGAGTTAGCTCTCATTGATGCATTCATAGAAGCAAAGAAGCCAATTCTCGGTATCTGCCGGGGCTTGCAGCTTTTAAATATTTACTTTGGCGGAACACTTCATACAGATCTTGAAACTTCTGGCTTTGGACAACACCTTGACCGGCAAACAGAATCTAAGCACTCACATCCAGTTAACATAATTCCCGGCTCCGCTCTTTCGCGAATCTATACTGGAACTTCCCGAGTTATATCTGTCCACCATCAAGGGATCGAAAAACTCGGCGAAGGATTAACTGTCGAAGGTGTCTCACTCGACGACGACCTCATTGAGGCGATTAGCCTAATTAACGATGATAAATTTGTGCTCGCTGTGCAGTGGCACCCCGAACTTCATGTTCATGGACAGAAAGACTACTTCGACGCAAACGAACTTTTAAAACTGTTTGTGAGAGTGGCTAAGAATCGAAAATTTTACGGCACATTCAGTCTTGAACGAAAGCGTCCGCTCGGCTTTAACAAATCGCACTCTCTAACTTTAGGTGCCGAACTCGAAGTTCAGGTTATCGATAATAAGACTTTAGATTTAACGCCGAAGTCGAAGCTCATTCTAGATAAAATTCCTCAAGGGTATTCAAAAATTAAAAGTGAAATATTTCAAAGCATGCTAGAGCTTGAGACTGATGTTTGCATTGATGCATTGGAGATTGAAAAAGATTTGATGCAGTCACATGCCTTCCTTAATGAGGCGGCAAAGTCGTCAGACCTTTTGATTGGGTCAATCGGCATTCACCCATTTGCAAAAACAAATGAACGGATTCTCACACCAGGCAACACACGGTACCAGGAGCTAATCGAAAACAAGCAGTGGATCGCAAGACGAATCGCAATCTTTGGACTTCATTGCCATGTAGGCGCCCACTCTCCAGAAGAAGGAATTGAACTCTATCGCTTCTATTTATCGATTTGCCCACTCTTACTCGGTCTCTCGACAAGCTCGCCTTTTTTTGAAGGCGAAAACACAGGACTACATTCAGTCCGCTCGACTTTTTTTGAAAGTACGCCCGCTGGTGGCCACCCTCCCATACTCACAAGCTGGATGGAGTTTGAGGGAATGATGACGAAGCTCATGAAGTGCGGCGCCATCGAAAGCCACAAAGATCTTTGGTGGGATGTTCGCCCGAGCTTAGGTTATGGAACGATCGAAGTTAGAATTTGCGACTCGATGCCGACCATTCGCGAAAACGTTGCCCTCGTGGCATTGATTCATTTGCTCGGTCACGCTTATTTAAATTTTCGCGATTACAAGAAATGGCCCTCTCTAGCTGAGTGGTCGTATCGCGAAAACAAGTGGCGCGCATTACGGTTCGGAACAAACTTTGATTTTATATTAAACGACGAGGGCTCGACGATTCCTGCAAGAGAATATCTGACCTCGCTGCTTGATGACTTCTCGGGTCTCGCTAAAGATTTTGGGTACGAAGAATATTTTAATTTGCTAAGAGACAGGATGCTTCTTCAGACTCCGTCTGATCGTCTAATGAAAATTTTTATTGAAACTGGCAGCCTCAGTAAAGTTGTCGAAACTTACTGTGCCGAGTTCGCGGGTTCGCGTAGCTGACACTGTCTCAGCTGAGCCTGGAGTTCAGCAATTTGCTGCTCCATTTTATCCAGCCGCTCATCTTGCTCCGCAGCTTTTAAATCAAATAGCTCCTTGAGCTCTTTGATTGCTTCACTGAGGTAGGCAATTAAACTCGGATAATCAATACTCAAGAATCCCTTATCATTTTTGTGAACGGCGCTTGGAACTACCTTCGCCACATCTTGAGCTATGTAGCCTGAACGTTGACCCAGTTCAGGGTTAGCAGTGTAACGGTACTGAACGCCCTCTAAACGCAAAACTTTATCGAGACTTGATTCAAGAGGACGAATCGAAGTCTTCAATCGTCGGTCAGAGGCGTACGTGAGAGTGGCCACTGTCAAATTTTGACCGGTCGCATCTATATTTCGATAAAACCGGACCGAAGAGCCTGGAATATTAGGTACTCGCATCACCAAAGAGCTGCGAGAAATCAATTCGAATGCATCTGCAGCACCAGATCCAGAATTTAGCTCAAGTGTACCGCCGTTTGGTGGCGAGCGAACAATAAGCTTTCCGTTCGCGCTATTCCAAAACAATGCTGCCGAGCCGCTATCGAGTGGAGGCGGAAGCACATTCGGGCTACCTCCGCTGTCATCTCCAAACGTAATTCCCGGACGATCTCCGTAGAGGACCACGTTTGAACTTCCGCCGGCCGTGCGCTCACCAAGCGAAAGCGAATAAGCATTCACGTTAGTGAAATCGCTAGCATATTGATTGTTGCTGTTAATGTTATTGAAGCGCAATTGGCACGCTGGAGTTTCCATCGCATCCCAATCGCCACCTAAAAGATTGCGGCAAGCATACTCTGGCGATTCGAATCCGTAGCACATTTCAGCGCGGTTGTCGGAATCATTAACCATAAGGATCATCTCTTTAACTAATGTTCGAAAACCCTGAGAGCCGACACTTGAACCTGGATCAACTTTTCGCACGTCGACTTCTACGCGAGCTAAGTATCGGCGATAGATGACAGGAACACCTGGAGTGGCCGACCATGCAGGCGAATTGATACTAATATTCCCGAGATTCGCACCACCGCCTGCCGCAGGCAAAATTTGCAATCTGGTTGCTTCAAGACCGCTCTGAAACGCGGTCGCCGAACTTGCCATGTTGATTAACATCGAACAGCCCGTGCCCGTGGCTGGATCACAGAGTTGGATAGAAGTTAAGTCGGACGCTGCGAAGTTTGCAGAGGTAAAAGAGTTTGTCGTTAAACCATTGTTAAGTGCGGCACCACAAATTCGACCGTCGAGAAAAGCTAAATTTAGAGTTCCTGAGAATTCATTAACCTCAGATTTTTGCTGGATATGCTTGGTTGATTTTAAGCCCATGACTACCAAAGACGAAATAGCAGCGCCAGAAATCGCAACAATCCCAACAACAATCATTACTTCGAGCAAGCCCATTCCTGAGCTATTACAGAGAACCCTTTTGCGCATACTATAATTGTATGGGTTCAGACAGACGAATTTCAAAGGTATTTTGACTAAGTCTTAACTTGGCCTGAATATCGTCTCATAATGAGAGAGAAACCAAGACTTTTGTTTAACAACAAGACGATCGCAGCATCGCTAATAGTGCTGTCACTGATTGCGCTTTCAGTCGGAGTTCGAAGTCTTGGGCTAGGTAGTTCTGGCTACTGGATTGATGAAATGTCTTCGATCCATTTTGCGGGCCACGAATATTGGGGCGCGCTCCTATGGGATAACTCTCCAGTCCTCTATCACTTTCTTCTGAAAATCTGGATATCATTATTCGGCAATCACGAAGCTGCTACCCGCAGTCTGTCAGTACTCTTTTCAACACTTACGACTGTGCTTTGGATGAGAGAGGGCTACCGAAGGTCTGGTCTAGTTGGTGTTGTTATTTGCGGACTCACTCACGCAGCTCTTTGGCTGAGCGTTATTCATGGGCGCGAAACCCGCATGTATGCACTTTTTGAACTGAGTGCCACAATCTATTTTCTGCTTATACTACGTCTAGTAGAAGGCGCTCCAGTCCGATTGCCGAAACTCATCGGCGCTGTCATTTTGCTGATCTTCACACACTTTCTATCAGTAGTTCCGTTGTTTGTTGGCGGCGTTTGTCTTTTGCTTTCGCCAAAATCAAAATTTACTCGTGGAAAATATCTCGCAACGATACTTGTTTCATTATTGATTGCTGCTGCGATGACTGCGTTTATTCGCTGGGAGAGTTTACTTTGGCAAGAAATGAAATTTGTTATTGAGACAGGTTCGCGCTGGCCCTGGAGTGTCATGTTGCAAATATTTGGTGGTGCAGTCGGAGCCCTTGGCTTCGTCACGCTCTCCGTCAGTGGCGTCGCTCAACGCAATAGAATTGCTGCTTTCAGTTCGATCGCAATAATTTTAGTTTTCGTCTCTGCGACTGTTGGTGGTCTATTGATGGCCCGCTCCGTTTTTCTTCCTCGCTACTTTACTTATGTCTCACCGCTGATCATGTTAACCGTGCTCGGCGCATTGATCGCCTCTTCCCACATGAAATTTAATTTTAAAATTTTAACTGCAATTGCGTGGCTCATGTTTATTGGTGGTCAAAGCATAAAAGCAGTTGAAGCCGTCAATTTCGAACACCCGCCATGGCGCGAAGCCGGCCAATTCATTGCGCAACAGAAAAACCCGATCATCTTTACAACTCGGCCGCTTTCGATGAAGTCCCCGTATTTTGAATCTGTCCCATTCATCAAAATCGAAAGAAAAAAGACAGACTGGATGATCGAATTACTTTTAGCTCAAAAGCGGGGTCAGCAGCCTTACGTCATTGAAAACTACTGGGGCTTTGAAGCAAGCAAGGATGAGCTACAAAAGACACTCGAAGAATTTGCGTGTGTTGGTTTGGCGAAACGTCTTACGAACTCTTCTCTGGACTCTCTCGTTGTCATGAAAGTCGACTGCTTGGCGGATAAAAATGAACATTGATATCGTTGTAGTGACTCACAACAGGCCAGAACATTTAAAGCGAACCATCAATGAACTGTTTGCTTCAGCTCAACAGACATCTAAAAATGCGGCTCTGAGAGTTAGGCTTTACGTGCTCGTTAACGGAGACTGTTCGATAAGCCTAAAAGTTTTGAATGACCTTAAGGCGATTTATTCGAGCTTCGAAATAATAGTTGAGACCTCTAAACAAACTTTGAAACCTGGGGCCGCACGAAACCAGCTTATTTCTCTAGGCGAATCTGATTGGGTTTATTTTATTGATGACGACGCCTACCCTAAAAATTCGCTGTTTACAGAAATGCAGTTGGTCCTAAAAGAGTATCCGCAAGCCGTGATGATCGGAGGTCCAAATGGTACTTGGCCCAGCAAAAACATCTGTGAAATGGCCAACGGAGCCGTTCTTGAAAGTACCTGGGGAACGCTACTATCAAAACCGCGATACGCATCATCAGGTAGCTTGCGCAAAGCCAAAGAATGCGAACTTAGCTCGTGCAATTTATTAATTAGAAGGAGTGCTTTCTCGAAAGCGATGTATCCCACTCACTATCAAACCGCTGAAGAAAATCATTTAATCCTTGAACTGCTCTCTAACTTTGCGGACGACTGCTTTTACGACCCAGAATTAATGGTCTATCACAAGCGACGCTCTGATCCGTGGCTCTTTGCAAAACAGATTTTTCGCTATGCCCTCGGCCGCGCCCACCTGATCGTCGATAAAGGCGCATTCTCTCTTGTTCACTTTTTGCCAAGCCTCGCTTTGGCTGTTTCTCTTTTGCTTCTCGTCGTTTCTCCTTACGCGCTCGGCTACTTGGCACTGATCTACGCATTCGTCACTTTCGGTGCTGCAGGAGCCGCAGGCCTTAGAACACGCTCAATTTCAATTGGCTTATGTACATTCCCATTATTCGTACTTGCGCATGCCTGCTATGCCCTTGGTATAGTGACTGGACTTTTAAAACACTCATTCGCAAAGCATAGGATCTTTAATGAAAACTCTTTGTGAGGTGAAAAATATTAGTCTCGCTTTCGAGACTTCGCTTTACCAAGACCGCTCGCTTCGCGATTGGTTTGTACGTTACGCTTGGGCACCTTGGCGCGCCATCACATCTGATACAGGAATCCATCAGATATTAGATGATGTCTCCCTCAACATTCGTGAAGGCGATATCGTAGGCCTGATCGGAATTAATGGCGCAGGCAAAACTTCTCTTTGCAGATGCATCTCTGATTATTATCGACCACAGAGCGGCACCATCAAAACCAACGGGCAAGTTCGCGCAATTTTTGATGTTTCGATGGGAATTTATCCTGAACTAAGCGGACGAGAAAATGCGAAGGTTCTGGTTAATTTTCTCTATCCGTCGCTTCGCGATGAGCACAATTCGATTCTAGAAGAAGCACTCGAATTTTCGGAACTCGGAGATTTTCTCGATGCTCCTTTTCGAATTTATAGTAACGGCATGCAATCGCGACTGTGCCTCTCTCTTATTTCTGCCCGCCCGGCTGACATTCTTATTCTTGATGAAGTGTTCGAGGGGGCCGATCAATTTTTCCGCGAAAAGATTTCTCGCCGCATTGAAAAGCTAATGCGCTCATCAGGTGCAACGATCTTTGTAAGCCACCATGAAGAACAAATTCGACGTGTTTGCAATCGAGTCGTGCTGATTAGTCGTTCAAAAAAAATATTTGACGGAAACGTTGAAGAGGGCCTCGCGACTTATAAAAGACTTGCTCTTCGCGATCCTGAAGTTTTGTCAGCAGTTCCGACAATTCATTCGGATCAGCACATCCCTCCACTTCCAGAGCCACTCGTCGGTAGCTAAGCAAGAATTTCACGCGGCCAAAAACAAGCCTGAAGAGAGACGGAAGATAATCCCATCGCACGAGATACTCCAACATTTGAGGCAGTCCTCGCCCTAAGACAATATCTACAAAGCTTCCAAAGCGAAGTGGTCCAAGCACGCGCCATCTATCGGCCCGTCGACGAGCAATAAGCACGATAGGCAGATTATTTTGGCTATATATCCCCTCTGGAGCAGCCAACAAAACTTTTTTGTGTGGCAAGCCACCCGCGTAAAGAAATCGATTCGACGACGGAATGTTGAAGAGTCGGGCAACCTCAATTCCCAGGGCAAGTCGAAGCGGAAATGAGACCATGTCTCTGTTCTTGATTAATACAATCTCATCCCCGCCTAAGCGGAATCCTTCATATTCGCCTAAGCGAGCGGCTGTGAGTGACTTGCCAAACCCAGGCTGAGCCAAGACACAAAACGGCTGTCCCCTAAACTCACCACTTAGAGCATGTAGGCGAATCCAGCCACTTCCTTCTAACCATTCACCAACCGTAGACAGGATAAAAAGATAAACGGTTTCGTAGAGATTTTCAGCAGTAGCCGATGAGAAAACTGCCTTTCGATGGTCTCGAAAGTCAATGGAAGCTCTCACGCCATTTATAAACTGAAAGTGTTTGCGGTAGCCCCAGCCAAAAACTTGCACTCGAGGTAGTCGTATCCAAGGTAACCCTCGCATCTCGATCGGCTCGGTTTGCAAATCGATCGAAAGCTTTCTATGGATCAGCTCAACGGAGTCGGCGGCACGAAAGTCATCTTCAAGCCACTGAACAATCGGGTCGAGAACAGGAGCACGGCTCTGGATCTGGATTTCGCAGCCCAATACGCGAAGCGTGATGGAGAGATTAGCCATTGATTCTGACTCTTTTCTAGGTAAGCTTTCGCACTGATGCCCAACTGGACGCAAATCTATTTAACAACAGCAGCGAATCTAAAATCAAGGTACCGTGGCACCTTTGCCGGATTTCTATGGGTGGCGCTCCTGCCCGTTTTAACTTTCGCCGCACAAGCATTTGCCTTCAAAATCATTTTGAAAATTGAGATCGAGAACTACTATGTTTTTCTAGTTAGCGGCCTCATCCCTTGGATCTTTATTCAGACTTCAGTCGATACTTGTGCCGGCATCTTCGTTAACAACGGAAAGCTATTGAAGTCATTTCCGATTAGCCCTCTCACCCTGCTCGCAGCTCAGCTCCTTGATAATTTTGTCAATTTTATAGCGGCTTTCTTGTTGGTTTTAATTCCGATGGCGTTGCTCTCGAAAATTCCGATTGCGCACTTGCTACTAGTCCCTCTTTGTATGGCAATTCTAGTTGTCGGCGTGTTTGGACTGACCTGGGCCACTGCGACTCTAAATGTTTTTTTTCGAGATCTTCGCTTTGTAGTTAGTTTTGTTCTGTCGTGCGCCTTTTTTCTGACACCGATCATTTACACGGTTGCATTTATTCCCGAAGAATATCGCTGGCTCACCTACTACAATCCACTTTTTATGTTGATCCAACCTTTTCAGCATCTATCAGCAACACAGATTGGTTCTGAATTTTGGCTTGCGATAATGCGAGCGTTGATAATTAGTCTTTGCTTTATTGTCATCGCGAAGTTGTTGTGGCACAGAAAACGAAACGAAATTTTTAAAGAGATCTAGAACAGCGCTTACAGAGGTAGTTGAGTGAAAATTGCAATAGTCACTAGTGATATCATGGGCCCAATCAAAAATGGCGGCGTTGGAACTTCCTGCTACCTTCTCTCAAAGTATCTTAGCGATGAGCACGATGTTTCGGTTCTTTTTGTAAGTGAAGTTGCCTTGAACGATCCATCGTTTATCTACTGGAAATATTTTTACCAAGATCTTGGGGTCAAGCTCGAGGCCGTTCAAAATCCTGACTTTCCGCTCGATCAAGGCCATGAACATGTCGCTCGGTCGATGAAGGTCTATTTAGCTCTGGAGCAGTCTAACTACGACATGATTATTTTTCCTGAAATGCACGGACTTGGTCACTACTGCATTCAGGCGAAAAAATGTGGAGTCGCTTTTCAAAAAACTTTGTTGTGGGTAATGTTTCATGGCCCGACTCGGTGGCACCTGCGCTTTAACGCTGGCTTGCCGACTCGCTTCAATGACCTTTCAACCGATTATATTGAAAAACAGTCATGCCTCGACGCTGATCATCTTTTGTTTGCAACTGAACACTCTCGCTCAGTCGCACTAGACATGGGTTATACGAAACCCACCACACCTCACACTGTCTTGGCTTTTCCATTCGAAGGAGCTCAAAGCAAAAAACCAAGATCGGCCCGCAAGATCAAAGAAGTCTGCTTCTTTGGCAGGCTCGAAAGCAGAAAGGGACTCCACACTTTTTTAAATGCGCTTGAGCAAGTTCATCCTCTTCTTCAATCATCTCAAGTGAAGATTTCATTTTTAGGTAGCGTCGGGTACGTCGACGGGCGAAACGCCGCCGACTTCATTCACGAATGGTCGCACCGAACGCACATAGAAATTGAGATCATTGGAAACAAGAACCGCGAAGAAGCCATTGATTATCTGACAAAAAATGAAGTTTTGGCTGTGCTTCCCTCTCAGGCCGAAACAATGGGATACACACTCATCGAGTGTCTCCAAAATAACATTCCATTTATCAGCTCCGACATTGAGCCCTTTTCAGAAATGCTTGGCGTTTTCAAAGCTAAGAACGCTAAAAGATTTCCTGTGGGCGAATCATCCGCACTTGCTAAGCTACTAAGAGAATGCCTTCGCCGTCCCCAAGCTCCGCTTTTAATCGCAGACTCGGCAGCAGGGACAATTAGACGGAAATGGTGTGCGCTCATTCGATCGGCGAAACCGGCAGTTAAAATCCTCGGCAAATCTTCAAGTAAAAAACCAACAATCTCAGTTTGCATTCCACATCGTGGTCGAAGCGAATATTTATCCCAATTGCTAGAGGTCATTTCACTCTCTAAAGTACTCCCACACGAAGTTGTGATTTACGACGATGCCTCTGCAAAAAAAGATTTGGAAGCCGTACAGAAGTTAGTAAGAAAAAAGTGGAGATTCCCGATTCGTCTTCTCCTCGGAAAAAAGCGCTTAGGTCCAAGTGGCGCACGAAATCGTCTTGGGCAGCAGGCTACCGGAGAGTATTTGTTCTTTCTCGATGACGACAATCTGCCGGTGGACTCACTCATTTCTGACCTGCAAACCATTTGCAGCAGGAATCAGCCAGATATCGTTGTAGCAACGATGATAAAATTCGACTGTCCAATGTCAGGCCAATCATCTTCGCACAGCGAACGGTACTGGTTTCCGGTTGGAGATGATCTTTCAATGAACTACTTTCAGAACCTTATCGGTGACGCTAATAGCTGCGTAAAAAAATCATTCTATTTAAAAGTTGGCGGCTATGATGAGTCTTTACAGTTTTGCGAGGATCAGGAGTTTTTCGTCCGCTCTTCCATCGCTGGCGCAAAATACATTATGTGTCCAAAACCGCTTGTCTATTATCGAGTTCACGCAGCCAACCACTCTCGAAAAGCGAATCTGCATGAAAATCTGATTCGCTTTCAAAATGCCATCGGCAAACAACTTTTTAATGGTGAACTGAACTACCTCATGCAACTTCTCACTGCGTTGATTTATCGAAATGAATCGAATGTGGCTAATGGCGGCTGGGATGTTTATAGAAATCATGGTCGCTCACAGAATGTTGTATCTCGTCCGAGCAAAACTCAGACCAAATCGTTAAAGGAATTTAAAAAAGTTTTGGCAAACAAAACGGCAGCGACCGCGGAGACTGTGAAAATTACAACCAGTGCAACATTTAGAAAAGCTCAGCCGACGCGATCTCGAGCGCGCAGTTTTGAAGTTTGCATAGTTGCCCCCGAACCAATGCTGCTACAGGTAAATCCAAGTGAAGAAGGTATCGTTTTAAACCCAGGGCCTAATCGAGTTCTACTAAAAACTCCTAAAGGCTTTCCGCTTTCGCTTGTGACCCAAAATAAAGTTCAGGATCTCTTCATTACTTATGCAAAGCCTTCTAACTAAAGCTCTGCGAGAATTTAGTCGCTTCTTGCATCTGACCATAATTAAGCTATTTGTCGCGCCGATTTTTTCGGTCGCGACTCGAGACCTAGAGGGCAAATTGCATTTGCGCAATAGCGTTCTTGAGCGAGATTATTTTCATTGGCTGTTCAGCGATATTGATATTGCGATTTCGCTTAATCAAATTGAAAACTCGTCGGTCGCTCGAATAAGGCATATTCACAATCTTTTGCGAAAAGTCTATCGGCACCTAGGAGAGCTTGAGATTTACACTCACAGTGAATATCGAGAGCTATGCGCACTAAAGGCGCGAAATGTTCCTTGGGTTTCAAAACTCCGCTCGGTGCGAAAGCTAGTCTGGAAATTTTCGGAAGCCGAACCTAAATCCAAACTTCGTCGGCTACAGCGAACCCGGTCTCTACATACCTTGAACATGCGGCTACAACTTACTGGCATCAAACAACTTTCAGACGTGAGGAGTGCACTTATTTTTTGGAGCAGTCATATCGACTCTCCAAATAGTGAGTTCAGCCGTGAGCTCAATACCTACTTTCACAGTTTCTTTTCGGTGCCCCTGATTTCAGATGCAGACTGCGTCAACAAAGGTTTTAAGCTAGGAGATCGAGCGCTACTCACGCTTGCGACATGCGTTCCTCTAAGACTTACGCAGGCAAAGGCAAATTTGCCATTCATCTTGGAGCTCTTTAGAAAGTCACTGCACCAAAAGCGAATTATAGATTTTTATAGGACCGAAGTTCTCGAAGTGCTAGGTAGCTCAAGGGGGCTGCCGATTGCAGACGCACAAGCCGAATATGCCACGGATCTTAGTTCAATGCTCGTCTGCCTTTTGGCTCCGGAAGAAACGCGATATTCAGAACTATAAGGAAGATAGAAAAAAGATAGAGGCCTAGAACTAGCGCGATTGCCAAATGAATCACGCAGTCTATTGCGAGCCAGTAGTTCGACAGACCTTTCCGAAAGAGCAAAATGGGCGCAGACAACTGAGTTAGAATCACAAGCCAGCTACTGAAAACAATAAGAATAGAAAGATGCGCCAGCGGTGCAGTCGAAGAAATCCCGAAGGCAATCAGAATCGTTGCACTAAGGTTCCAGATAAGTTGCCCCGATTGCCACATCGGCGACATCAATTTGGCCCACCCAGCACTGAAATAGGTAAGACACAAAAATATTTTTCCCCACTTCTGCAGCAGCATAGAGTCGCGACTGATCTCCGACAAAAACAACAGCAATAGCGCAATTGAAAAATAATAGTAGACGCCATAGAGAGCAGAATTTCCTGCGCTCATCCAAAAGTTGATAAGGAGCCAACTGCAAAAGCTTGAATACTTGAGTAATGGCTTAAAGAAAAGAGCTGCGAATGAGACCGCTGTGAGTGACCAACAGATATAAATAACGCTCTCAACTCCAATGCCAAAAAACGAAGCGGTTGTCGATAATGACCGCCAGTAAAAGCTTTGAGTCTGAAGACCCAACACTGAATTCGGGCCCCAGAACAAAAGCATTTCCGAGAAGATGCCCCCCCAGTCACACAGGAGCAGTATTGAAATGATTCGATGCAAATTAGCCAAGATGTAACGACTGAATTTTTGGATCATTTGAATTCTTCAATGCGCCGACTTAATATTTCGCGCGTAGAAATTACTCCAGCTTCACCGATTGGCGGTATCGCAAGCATATTGTAGGAAATGTTTAGTGCCAGTAGACCGTCATTTTTATCGTGAACAAAGTGAGCAACATTTTTTAGATGAGATTCGAGAACCACTTCATCCTTCATCCCAAAAGCAAAAATTGATCCCGCTTGCATTGACCGCACTTTTCCGAAAAAACTAAACTCCTCACGCAGAAGGCCTTTAGCCTTATGATTTAAAAATTCTTTCTCGATGGTCGCATATGCAATTGATCCGTCCCAGAATGATCGGCGGGGAGCAAAAAAATTATATTTACCGGCAAGATGAAAAACTTGGTCAACCGGCGTGAGAATTGGCGCAAACAGAGCTGGAAAATCTGGCTCCTGAAAAATAGTTCCAATTACTTGAGTTCCCACCAAAAAATAAAGCAGGATCGCGATCACTTTGTGTTTCAAACCAAAAACTCGGCGCTAGACGAGTCTACGATGAGCTGCATTTCTTCTAATTCCTCTGAAGTATTAACGACCCATTCTTTAAAACTGTCAAATTGCTCAGACTTTATTCCCAATTTTTTTGCAAGTATCACAGTTACATTTTGAAGGTCAGTCTTGCCATCAAAGGCCCACCAAAGATTTTGAGTCATTCCTTCAAGAATGGACTCTGTGTTTTCTAACTCCATTTGGAGACAAAGAACGCCAGATTTCGAATTTCGACAAAGCACGTTGGGGTGACGTCGATATATAAGTTGATCTTGATCTTCCTTAAGCAAGTGCGCTCTCCGTCATGAAACCCTCAGAGCGAAGCTCGTCAATGAGTTCTCTTTCTTGCTCTGTGCGTGTCTCGCCATTCTGGCAACATTTAAATAAGAGCTGCACAAGCAAATCACTTGATTGCACCGAAAGTATCTTTCGCGACCCAGAAACTAAATTCAGCATTAGCATTCGGTCAGTTAGCCATAAGAAACGCGTGTAAGGATCTAACTCGAAATCATCGTCATACAAAAAATATTTCGTTCGTGTGTCAGACTTGAGATTTCTTTCTATTTTATCTGGATTTGTCTGATGCCGATCACGAATCCATTCGTAGATGTCTCCTGTCATTGAAGACAAAAGATTGGCGCGAACAAAAGACTGTTCAAGATCGAGAGTTTTCCATTTTTGAAAAAAATCTTTTACATATTGTCCAATTGGCGGCTTTGTGGATCCTGCCCATCCACGCCTAAGCTGATTCGTCCATCGACCATTTTCAAATGAACGATGTAAGTACTGAACGATATTTCGATCGTCTTTAACATGTGCAAGCAACTGCCCACTGAGTGCGAAGTTACAGCCGCTAAAAAGTAGTTGGTAGCCGAAATCTGCGTCTTCACAACGTAGTAAGTCTTGGTCAAAGCGAAATCTTTTTAAAACAAAACCCTTCGCCATAAACGCTGAAGAATTCAATACCGGAAGTTCTGTAGCTGCTCTAGGCAAATAGCTAAAAGAACCCTCTGTCTTCTGCGAAATAAACCGCTTTCGAAACCGATTCATGAACTCGCTTGAGCCCTCGCTTTCGACCGGGTAAATTCCCGTTTGAACACAGTCAATCCAAGGCAGCTGCAAATGCTCAAGGCACGCATTGGCCCATCCAGGATCCAGAATTACATCGGAATCAATAAAGGCCACATATTTACCACGAGCAACCTCGAGGCCTTTGTTGCGTGCAGCGGCTGCACCTTGGACCGGCTGGTCTACAACTCGGACCCCCTTCTCTTTGGCTATACTAGATGACTCGTCGCGCGAATTGTTATCGACGACGATCACTTCAAATGCTGACCCGGTTTTTTGAGAGAGAATGGAGTCTATGCATCCGGCCACGGTTCGCCGTGAGTTATAGGCCGGAACAACAAAACTAATCTGAGGTCGCTCGATCATGGTCATTTAGATTACACACATTTCAGCTGAATAAAACTCCGGTTATTTAGTGGGGCCTTTAAACATTTGCATTGCTGTGCAAAAAAGGCTGAGATAATAACAACTATGGCAAAGAAAAAGGGCGACAAGCTTCGCGGCGAAAAATCAAAGTCAGCAAGCAGCTTTGGCAGCATCAAACGAGTCGATCGCAGCATTTCGGAACAAGCTAAGCCCGTTAGCAAAACTCTCATAGGATCAACTGCGGCCGCAGTCCTCATGAAATTCAGCAAAGCGTTCGCAGCTATTACTACTTAAGCGCAAACTTATGCCTTTTATGTTCTTAACTCGTTAAGCAGCAACTCGCCGAACAATTCAATTTTTGCTTCACCCAAACCGAAGACTGAATGCAACTCTGAAAGAGTCTGAGGATTCTTGTTAGCTAAGTCACGCAAGGTGCGGTCACTAAAAATAATGAACGCGGGCTTATCAAGCTCAGCAGCATATTTTCTGCGCCAAACCTTTATGATCTCCGCTCGATCTTTTGCCATTTCATCATCTAGCTCGAACGACGTTTCGCCTTTTTTCGAATTTGTTTTTCGCTTACGTGTTTTTGTGGTCGCCCGAGCTTTCGCTTTTGCCGGCACCAGCACTCGGCGTGGAGACGAATGGTCACAGACATCACAGTGCCCACATTTAGGTACTCGATTTGAATCCTTAAAATAAGTTAAAATTCCTGAGTGGCGGCACTCGGCACTTTCCAAAAACTGAGTCACAGCATTTAGTGCATTCCAACGTCTCTGAATGACCGCGTTTTCAGCCTGTGATTGCTGAATAAAAAATGAATGCAGACCTTTATCTTTTCTCGCATAGAGGACCAGGCAAGTTGAGTTAGCTCCGTCACGGCCAGCCCGGCCCATCTCTTGATATAAAGCCTCAACCGACGACGGAATTTGAAAATGAATCACGAGTCTCACATCTGGATAATCGATTCCCATTCCAAATGCGTTTGTCGCAGCCAAAATTCGAATATCACCTTCTTGAATTTGCCTTTGAGTTTCGGTGCGAGCTTCGGTCGACATTCCCGCATGGTAAAAGCCTGTGCCCTCGAAATGTTTACTTAAATATGAAGATAAGTCTTCAGTCTGTTGCCGAGTCCCGCAATAAATTAAAATTCGCCCTGATGGGTTCGCACGAATCGCTTGATCAACCAAATCCATTTTGGCGTTTTCATCAGCACAATCTTCAATTTGATAATACAAGTTTGGCCGATAGAATCCGTGAACGTGTTTATCTGGCGTTCGAAGTCCAAGCTGTG
>CAZIYJ010000010.1:0-104576 GCA_964543475.1 uncultured Bdellovibrionales bacterium
TGTTTTCGACAGGGAGAAGTAGTGCCTCTTTTACGCTTAGGTATCTATTTGATGCTCCGAACGATCCAAAAAAAGAAAGCCGCAACTCAACTGTGCTCGGCAACAAAGTACTCGTTCGCGCTGACTCAATCGCTAAGAACGGAAAATTCCCTGACATCACACAATTCTTGAGCTCAACATCTCGCCACGGTCTTATCTTAGACAGCGTTAGCAGCGGCACACTTCGCACACCTGTTAAGGCAGTAGCAAGCGAACCAATTACAGATTTCTACCCAGTCAAAATCAGCCGCGAGACAATCAAGCCTGGCACAGTTATCTATACTGCTGATGGACACGTAGCTGTAGTTTACAAAGTTGATTTAGACGGCAACATTCGCACTCTTAATGGTCACCCCGCTGATCCAAACGCAGCTCAAAGCCCACTTTCAGTACGCGACTACAACGACACATTCAAGCGTAGCCGCCAAGAGCACGGCTCCATCTTCAAAAATTTCCGACCATTAGAAGTAGTTGGCGCGACCCGCGATGCTGAAGGTAACTTTGTTGGCGGAAAAATTCAGTTCAAGTCTGACGCGGCACTCGGCACGCTCGCAAGCTACCAACAAGCTGAAATCAAGTTCGCAACTCCTGCTGAATACTTCATGTTCGTTCGAAAGAACATGGCATCAGGCGAACTTAAAATGGACGTCCTTGTTGAATTCAAACGCAGCCTAAAAAACGTCTGCGACACTGTACAAGGTCGCGTAGAATTAGTTGATCAGGCTGTTCGCGCCGGCATCGATGGCCGCCGCCTTGAAGTTGGTCCAGACAATATCTTCTCAGCGCATGGCGACTGGGAAAACTACAGCACGCCAAGCCGTGACGTAAATATCCGCGTTCTCTTCAAAAAAACTCTCGAGGATTTACGAACTTCAGTAAGAGCAGTTCGCGACGGAAACAAAACTTACGTTTACACAAAGCCCTTTGCTCAGCTCCCTCAAGACATTTTGAATATCTACACAGAGAAAGCGCTTAGCTGTACCGTTTCATTCACGACTCGCGGAGGTGTAAAGCAGACGCTTAACCTCGAGCAGGTGCGCCAACGAATGTTTAAGATTTCATTCGATCCGTATCACTGTGCTGATCTTCGCTGGGGCGATGAAGCTTCTGGAAAAGCAAGCTGCCCAGAAGACATGCGCTGGTACAACTCTCAACAATACCTTCGCAACATGACTGAGAAGACTTCAGACAGCCACAAAATGACTGTTGAGCAAATGGAAGCGCAGAACAAACTAAAGAATAAGCCATTTGAGTGGAGCACAGATATTCGCCAGTATGCGATTGAGCTCAATAAGGCGATCAGCAACCTCGCAAAATAGCCCTTTAAATGCAAAAAGGCGCGTCTTTGACGCGCCCTTGCTACACTCTGGTAGCAGCTACCCTTAGGCTTTTACGAGGCTTTGGGTCCATCGGGAGATGGCTGCGAGAGTCGACTCTTCGGCATTTGCAAACTGCACTCCGTAGCTCTTACATTCTTCGCGCCACACGACTTTACCTTGCACCTGAATCTGATCTTGGCCATCAGGGCTTGCGATCGTCATTGTTATAATTCCACCCTGATCGAGAAGTGCTTGAGTGTTGAGCTGTGCTCCGCCGAGAGAAATTGTACTTACGTCAGCAACGAGTTCGCGATCTCCCACCTTAAGCTTCACAGCCGATGAAATCTGATAGCGAGTATGTTGACGTCGAGAATCTGTTTTCGCTGAACGAAGGTAAACGTTTAGGAACACCGGTAAGAACATCACGAGCAACATCAAGAAGAAGCCTAAGTTCTTCATTTCTGGAGGAGTGTTTTCTCCGATGGTTCCTACTCGCCCGCAGCCTGCCGCAGTCGATTCACCTCGAGAAGCTGGAGCACGCATCGCAGAGTTCTCATCGAAGTTAGGTTGCGATGCACTGACAGCCGAAGTTTTAGCAGAAACGATTGAATTGAAAACGTTAATGCGAGAGCCAGTCGATACTTTTCCACTGAGAGACGAAACAGACTCAGCAGAATCCATAATGAGCTCTTTAACTTGATAACCATTCATAGAAGGAGATTCACGCACCATCAGCGCTGCGATCCCAGCTACGAACGGAGTTGCCATGCTAGTACCTGATAAATATCCAAAAACGTTACCAGGCAAAGTACTGCGAATCGATAAGCCTGGGCTTGCGACGTGCACTGTCCCTGCTCCGTAATTAGAGAAACTCGCAAGAGTATCCCAATCAGATGTAGCGGCTACTGATATGACGTTTGGAATTGGATAACTTGCTGGATACATGGGACTTACGTCATTGTTTGAGCCAGCATTACCAGCGGCCGCAACGACTGCAACTCCTCGCGCATAAGCGTATCCAAGTGCAGAAACGAGCGAGTTACTGTACGAACCGCCGCCCCAAGAGTTGTTAAGAACTTTCGCTCCATTATTAACGGCGTAGTAAATTGCTTGAACCGCACTTGAAGTTGTTCCCGCCCCATTTGCGTCTAAGAACTTCAAAGGCATAATCTTGATTCGTGCTGCCGTAATCGGCGTTGCTAAAATGTTCTGAGTTGTCCCGAGAATAATACCGGCAACGTGTGTACCGTGACCGTGCGAATCGTCGTCATATGGATTATTAGTTCCGTTTGAAAAATTCCAACCACGTACGTCATCAACATACCCGTTGCCGTCGTCGTCGATTCCGTTACCAGAAATTTCGCCCGGATTTCTCCAGAGAGCATTCGAGCCGGTAAAGACTGTGTGATTGTAGTCAATTCCGGTATCAAGGACCGCAATAATAGGAGAAGCTAAACCAACGGTTTCTGCATTCCACGCATCACTTAAATCAATAGGAGCAAGTGTTTGTGCGATAGCAAGTGAACCTGTCGCCGCTTGAATTTGTTCAAGCGACATCGGCATTTCTGTATTCTCTTCTTCTGGCTGACTTAACCGAATCACGAAATTAGGTTCGGCGTACTGAACAGATGGGTCTTTTTGAAGTTCAGCGATAGCGCTTTCAACGCTTTCACCTTTTTTAAGTGAGAAATGATGGAGGTTAAGCCCTTTATAAGAGCTTTTAAGCTTCATCTTACCTTCTGCGCTGGCTTTACCCATAAACGCAGTCGACTCGAATGAATTCATTTTCCCGCGAAGCTTAATGATCACTTCGCCTGGTACAAACTCAGCTGCAATACTTAAAGATGAAGTAAGGAAAACGAAGGCTGCTATGAGCGATTTAATTAACGTCAGCAAACGGACCTCCGCACCCTATACTTTTCGGACGAAGGTCGCGAAACGTGAGGAGTTACGGAGGATTAAATTATTAAATCGTGAAAATAATCATTCTCAGAATGGAGCGTCTTGAATGCCCTGTGCATTCGCTCCCAGATCTGGATTGATCGAAATTGTCGAAGTTTTTCTCACTTCTGTTAACCAACGCTGAAACGCATCTTGCGCGCGATTCATTGCGAGCTGTTCTTTCATGAGACCAGCATTCTCACCTTGAGACGATTTACCTTTTTCGCTTGCTGGAACGGCTTTGTATTTCACGACATACTGACTTTCGCCAGCGCGAATCACGTCACCCGCAAGTGGATTTTTTTCGCTCAAAGTGAATGCGGCAGATGCAAACTCATCGTTAGTGCCGATCTTTGGAATTTGCTGAGCAGTGATCGAGAACGCACCAGTTTCTTCCCACTTGAGTCCTTGTTCCGCTGCCCACTTTTGAACCGCTGCCAAGTCATCAGTTTTTAAGAATCCTTTTAGCTGCTCAATTCGATCATTTACTTTTTTGCCAGCAACAAATTGTCTAGCAATTTGCGGGCTTGCGGTCTCAAGGCTGCTTTCTTGAGCGGGCTTTTTCTCAAGTACTTGAATAATGTGAAAGCCATAATCAGTTTGTATCGGTGCGCTGACCGTATTTGGCTGAAGCTCAAATGCAGCTTTCTCAAACTCTGAAACCATTCTTCCGCGATTGAAGAAACCAAGGTCTCCGCCGGCAGCTTTTGAGCCCGGATCATCACTGACTTCTTTGGCAACTTTTGAGAAATCTTCTTTTGCATCTAAGCGCTTTTGAATTGCCGCAACTTTTGCGCGAGCCGCTTCGACTGATTTTGCATCGCCCTTGTCAGCTTTTACTAAAATATGGCGAGCACGGACTTGCTCTTGAGTTGAGAAATTCGCTTGATTGGTTTTGAAAAACTCCTCGACCTTTGCCTTGCTCTCAGGTTGCGCGATGAACTCATTCACTTCGGTTTCGCTGACCTGAATCTTCGAAGCAAGCTGATCAGGAGTGAAAGTAACGAATTCAGCATTCGCTTTAAACTGTTCAATTTCCTTTTGTTTTTCAATTTCAAGCGCCGACGGCTGAAGCGCAAGGCTTAACAAACGCTCAGTTTCTCGGATCATCTCGTCTTTGCGAAGCTTGTCTTCAAAATCAGCAGGTTTGCGGCGTGTTCCGTCTAAGAATGCCATGTAGCGTTCGCGTCTAAATTTTCCATCTTCTTGGAAGGCCGGAACGCTAATGATCACTTCGCGTACCTGAGCGTCAGCAACTCTTACGCCCTCTTTTTCAGCCGCTTGAACTGCTAGCTCAGAGTTAACAAGTTGATTCACAGCCATCATCTGAAGCTGACGTCGACCGCCTTCGCCTTGGAGCAACTGTGATAGATAAGGGTTTCTCTCGAGATTATCCATTTGCTCTTGGAAATCAGCGATCGAAATGACTTTCGAGTTTACGTAAGCAGCTGATCCGGCGCCTGCCATGCCGCTACTCATCTGAGATTGAGCCCCCCAGAAAACGAAAACGATGATAATCGCACCGAATAAAGTCCAAGCTACGATGTTTCTCATTACATTTTTCCGACGACGGCGAAGATCTTCTAGCACGGGAGCCCCCAATTACAGTTTCGAGTTCGCTGGATTTCTCACTTAGGCGAGTCGCCATTTGAGCGATATTTATATGATTTTTCAAGGAGTTTTCTTGGAAATGAGGGGCCGCTTTGCTAGCCTTTCCGTAAGCCAATAAACGCATCGACTACTTTTTGAGGTCAGCTTTGAATTTCTTCGCGTTCGACATTCGCAAGGCACTTATAGTGCTCTTCATCGCGGCACTCCCTATTTTGTCTATCAACATGAAGCGCAATCCCGGCGAGGCCCCCTGGTACCAGATGCCTTTTAACTGGATGGTGACGTCAGTTCAAAATTCATATGGCAGCTTCACCAGCGGCGTTCGCGGCACTACGTCAATGTACCTAAAGCTCGTAGGGATCAAAAAACAAAACCAAATTTTAAATCGCGAGAATGAAGAGTTGAGAGCTCAGCTGGGCTCGATGTCTGAATTAAAACTTGAAAACGAACGCCTCAATAAGCTTCTCGACTTTAAACAAAGCACGAAGATGCAACTGTTAACCGCAAAAGTAATCGCACGTGATTTAAGTGCCGATGACTATTCGATTCGAATCAATCGCGGAACCGAGCATGGGCTTAAAAAACTTCAGGCCGTGATCACGGTTGAAGGTGTCGTTGGCTACGTTGAAGAGCTTGAAGCAACCACTTCGCAAATTCTTTTACTCACTCACCGCTCATCAAGCATTGATGCGATTGTTCAGCGAACGCGCGCATGGGGGATTGTTTCTGGCAAAACACGCTCAACTTGCAGACTGAAATATTTAGAGCGCGCCGATGACGTGAGCGTAGGTGATGTGATCGTGACCTCTGGGCTACAAGGTTATTTCCCGAAGGGCTTTCCGATTGGTCGCATCACAGCTGTCAAGAAGACTGACTATGGCATCAGCCAAGAAGCAACTGTACAGCCGATTGTTAATCCGACAAACCTTGAAGAAGTTTTCGTAGTGTTGAATTCTGGAAACGAAGATTTTAATCAGCGCGGTGAAGGTGCTGACTTCGGCCCTCCCCTTCTTTCAAAGATGAATCCCGATCCGCAACAACCCAAGGCTGAAGAAAGAGGGGCTTTCGTAGCACCTCGCCCAGTCACAACAAGCGGAGACGCACGATGAAGGAGCGCCTACTTAGGGCTTCCAATATTTTCTTGATGCTTCTATCTGTGGTTCTACTTGGAACCATTCAGTCTTCATTTTGGTTTCAAGTGTTTGGTTACATTCCAGCCCCGGCGCTTTGGATTCCCGCTTTAATCTTTATCGCGATCTTCCGCTCATCACTTGAGGCAATGATTGTAACTGCGCTCTTTGGTTTTGCACTTTCGACAATGACAGCGATGAGCGATGGCTTGCTTTTAAGTTCGATGTACATGGTCACCATTGGCGCACGGCTTTTCAGAAAGCGAATTTTCTGGAGTTCGAACTCCTACACCATGATGATTTGCGGATTTAGCGCGTTTTTCTTTCACGTGTTTTATTGGATTCTTTCACTTCTCTTTGAAGCTACGAAACTGACTTCACCGCAGATGATTGATTGGATCGCCGAAAGTCTTTTAACTAGTTTGTTCGCTCCGACCCTCTTTGCGCTCTTTCATTGGATTGATCGCATTACTGGACAAGAGGAAACGACGCGAGCAACAAGTACGGAAATTATTTAATGGCTACGAATTATTTAGCAAATGCAGAAGAGGCCAAGGAATACCAGTCGCGCTATCGTTGGATTTACGGTGTCATTATTTTTGCGTTCACCGTTTTCACTATCCGCCTTTGGTTTTTGCAAATTCTAAATGGCGCCGAGCTTCGTCAGTTCTCTGAGCAGAACTCAATTAAAGAAACAAAAATTCTGGCACCTCGCGGAATTATTTACGATCGCAACGGCGAGATCTTAGTTGAGAATCTTCCTGGTTTTGAAGCGACGATTTCTCCTCAGTATGTAGCCGATCTCGAAAAAACTGCAGAAGCTGTTGGCGAAGTATTGAAAATACCTGCGGCGAAAGTTTTAGCCGAAGTTAAGCGAAGTCGAATCGCCAATGGTCCATTTAGACCTGTGCGCATCAAAGAGAATTTAAATCACGAGGAAATCTTCAGGCTTGAACTTTTGAAGCTTGAATACTCGGGCCTCGATATTAAAGAAGCTGTGCTTCGCTCTTACCCGCTTCAAGGCAACGGCGCTCAACTGTTTGGATACGTCAGCGAAATTTCAAAACGACAACTTGAAATCATCACAAAGAAAAGTGGTGGAACAACGACGTTCCAACAAGGAGACATTGTCGGCAAAAGTGGTCTTGAAGAATTCATGGATCGCATATTACGCGGCAAAGATGGAATTTCGGTCATGCAGGTCGACGCCCGAGGTCGCGAAGCAACACCAGATAATCCTGATCTTTTAGGAATGGTGAACGGCATTCAAGATGCACTTCCAGGAAACAATCTCATCCTCACAATTGATAAAGATGTGCAGGAAGCTGCTTACCGTGCATTCGTTGATGGCGGAAGAATCGGTGGCGCAGTCGCCATGAAAACTAATGGCGAAATTCTGGCGTGGGTGAATGCACCTTCTTATGATCCCAATGAGTTCTCGAGAGGGATCGGATCGGCAATGTGGTCAAAGCTCGTGAACGACCCAGACAAGCCGCTGCGAAACAAGGCTATTCAAGATCACAACTCTCCGGGCTCAACGTTTAAGCCCATCATAGCGGTTGCAGCGTTAGCAGAAAAATTCATATCTTCCAACACAGTCGTAGCTTGCCCTGGGGTACTAAGATTTGGTGGCCGACCTTATCACGATCATTTAAAAGGTGGTCACGGTAATCTCGTCGTTACTCAAGCGATCGAACGCTCAAGTAACGTTTTCTTTTATAAAATGGGAATCGGCCTCGGAATCGATAAGATGCACAAGTATTGCGATGCGCTGGGCATTGGCCGCAAAACTGGTATCGACATGAATGGCGAAGTCTCGGGCCTGATGCCAAGCTCGCGCTGGAAGAAAGACAACCTCGGTGAAGACTGGCAACCAGGAGAAAACTTAAGCGTAGCGATTGGTCAGGGTTTTGTTCTCACGACTCCGCTACAAATGGCCGTTGCTTACAACGCCATTGGAACTGAAGGTATTGTCGTTAAGCCCATGCTCGTGAAGAAAATTTTGAACTCAGCGAACAAAGTTGAAAAAGAGTTTTCGCCACAAGTTATACGAGATTTAAGTCAGCCAGGCGGAGATGTTTTTGTAGATAAAAAAGTTTTTCAGACTGTTAAAGAAGGTTTGCGAATGGTCGTCAACGGCGAGCGCGGAACAGCTCGAGGCTCAAAGCTCCCGTTCATTGAAATCGCCGGCAAAACCGGAACGAGCCAAGTTATGAACTTCTCGGCCGATCAAATTTACTCGACTTGCGAAGCTCGTCCAAAAAAACAGCGTCACCATGGCTGGTTCATAGGTTACGCTCCGGCAGACAAACCTGAAATTGTTTTCGGAATTTTAGCAGAGCATTCTTGTCACGGATCTTCGGGCGCAGCACCAGTTGCGCGCGAAATTGTTCGCGCCTACGTTGCGAAATATCACCCGGAATGGCTTGACCGTGATCTGCGAAAGAAACCAGGCGAAGCGCGCAAGCTTTCGTCTCCTGCTGCTGCACTTGCGGCGCCAAGGCCGGCGGTTGATACAGTCGGCGAAAGGATCGAGGGCGAATGAGTGCCATGCATTTAGAAGGTCGTACCTTCTTTAAAAGAATCGATTGGAATTATGCGTTCGCGATCATGGCTCTTAACCTGATCGGATTAATTAACTTATACAGCGCAACTCATGGCGCGGCCACTTCTGGTACCAACCGACTATTCGTCGCTCAAATTTTTTGGTTGGTGGGTGGCTGGATGTTCTTTTTTCTCGTCACCTTTCTCGATTATCAAATCATCTTAAGACTTGCATGGGTCATTTACGGATTGAATTTGATTGCGCTCATCGCAGTTATGTTTGTTGGTAAAGTGGCACTCGGAGCTCAGCGCTGGCTCGATTTCGGACTATTTAGCTATCAACCCTCCGAAACCATGAAGATCGCTCTTGTGCTTGTGCTTGCCCGAGTCATGTCGCAAGGCTCGTACTTAAATGGCATGGGTCTTAAACAGTTACTGATGCCACTGACAATCGTCTTTGTTCCGTTCTTGATTACGGCTGAGCAACCCGATCTCGGTTCGGCAATGATGTTACTTGCAACAGGCGGTACGATTTGCTTGTTCATCGGTATCCGCAGAAGAATTTTGATAACAGCTGCGGTCATCGTTGCACTCTTCCTTCCCGTTGCCTGGAAGTTCTTACTTCACGACTATCAACGAGACCGCGTTCTTACTTTCATTTCTCCGGGACGTGACCCTCGCGGCGCAGGGTACAACAGTATTCAATCTAAAATCGCGGTTGGTAGCGGGCGCGTGTACGGAAAAGGTTTCAGAAAAGGTACTCAGTCACAACTTGAGTTCTTACCAGAACGTCACACTGACTTTATTTATAGCGTGCTGAGTGAAGAGCATGGATTTTTAGGAAGCCTTATCACGATTGGACTCTTTGCAATTTTGTTCAGTCTGGGAACGAGGATCGCATCTCAAGCGCGAGACAAGGCCGGGGCAATTCTTGCCTTCGGAATTATGGGAATTTTATTTTGGCATATGTTCATTAACATAGGCATGGTGATCGGCCTGTTGCCAATCGTCGGAATTCCGCTCCCGCTGCTCTCTTACGGTGGATCGAGCATGCTAACAACAATGGTGGGCTTGGGATTAGTGTCGAGTGTCGCGTACCGAAGATTCTTATTCTAGAAAACAACTTTGGGGGATCAGAATGGATTTAGAGAAGTTTATTTATGAGTTAAAACCGTTTCTCTGTGTGGCAGTAGCGGTTTACGCTCTTCTACTTCCCAATCCATCGGTCATCGTCGTCGTCTGCGCGATCTTGCTGATCGCCGCTGGTGCATTGATTTTGCGAGCGAGAATGAAAGCTAGAAGCAAAGGAAAGGGCCTTGAAAAAATATTTTATGAGTTTCAACCCTTCATTTACATTGGTCTTGCCGCCTACGCGATCATCACTCAGCGAAACTCAAAACTTGCTGTGGTTTGCTCACTGGTTTTATTCTTTTGTGCGGCAATGATTTTGAAGTGGCGCTCTGAATATCGCAAATAAAAAAACCGCTCTCTCGAGCGGCTTTTATATTTTGTCTTCGACCATTATGCCTTCCATGCCTTCGAACTGCTCGGCATCATGGCTTCTTGCTTTCTAAAGGTGTTTGTTCAACACCGCTAAAATATTTTCTTTAGGATGATTTCCGACAATTTGATCAACTTGCTTTCCGCCTTTGAACAAAATCAAAGTTGGAACGCCACGTACACCAAACTGTGCTGGAGTTGCTTGGTTCTCATCGATATCCACTTTGTAAACTTTGAGTTTACCTTGGAACTCGCCCGCGATTTCTTCGAGCTTTGGAGCTAGCGCGCGACAAGGTCCGCACCACTCAGCCCAGAAGTCTACTAGTACCGGAGTGTCTGAATTTAAGACGTCTGCTGAAAAACCTGAATCTGTAGTGCTGAATGTATTGCTACCCATGCGATCTCCTATCTGAAATGAAAAATTAGTCGATCGCTGGCCCTTTGTCGACCTCGGAAACAAATTGAGACAAGATTGATCAAGGCTTCGCTAACGACTCTCTTTAAGATGCGTCTGAATTGAGGAAAGGCAAGTGACCTGGTCTCTGGTCTAGCTCTCTGTGTTAACTACTCTAAACGCCTAAGATTTTCAGGTTCTCTGGCCGATAAAGTGTTGATGCAAAAGAGTGAATTAAAAGTCCTCATAATCGATGATGACAAGAATCTCGGCAAGGCGCTGAGTGAGCTTGTTGATCGCACTGGATACAAAGCGATCCACGTCACTAAACCTGACGAGGCACTTTCACTTCTTAAAATTCAGACAGTTCACTTTGTTTTGATCGACTGCATGTTACCAAAAATGAACGGACGAGAACTCGCAGTTGCTATCAAAAAAGAACTCGGCCCAGAAGTTCCGATCGTTATGATGAGCGGAATCTACAAAGA
Source organism: uncultured Bdellovibrionales bacterium (assembly GCA_964543475.1). Classification (GTDB taxonomy): domain Bacteria; phylum Bdellovibrionota; class Bdellovibrionia; order Bdellovibrionales; family JAMPXM01; genus JAYSYM01. The sequence continues at coordinate 10,967 of CAZIYJ010000010.1, forward strand.
CAAGACATTCGTTAAAGAAACTCTACAAACAACAGGCGCGATTGCGTTCTTGGCAAAGCCTTTTGATCTCGATGCTCTCGCAAAACTACTCAACGAGAAATTAAAAGTTAATCTCGCATCTGATGAATCTGTTGCTCCACTTCCGGCACTGATGCGTAAAAATGAAATCACTCAAAAAGAACGAGTCAATGCAGTTAACGATTCAGATGTGATTCACGGCTTTGATCTTCCGTGGGTTTACAGTTTACTTATGCATCCATCTGTTAGTGGTCACCTCAACATTATTAATGCTGACGGAGAAGTTGCCGGCGTTGGGTTCGCGCAAGGGCAAATTGTACAAGTGAATCTTGCTGATTCAGAATCTTTCTTCGGAAGTTTACTGATAGAAAATGGTTTTATCGATTCACAAGACTTAAACGATGTTCTTGCGCGCAACGGCGGGAAAACAAAACGAATTGGTGAAAAGCTCGTCGAAGCAAACGTACTAAGTCCTCATGCAATTGAAAGTATTGTCGCCGAACAGCTCGTGATTCGTTTGAGTAAAACGATTTCGAACACCTCTTTAAAAATTAATTTTGTTCGCTCATCTGATTTACGAGTTGAAGCATCGTTGACTCGGACTGAGTTCGCTCGCCTAGCAGATGACTGGGTGATGTCTAAGATCACTATGGATTGGCTAAAGGCGTCTTTTGTTCCGTGGATGAATTGCACAATTGCAAAAGGACCTGAGTACTCACCCACTCATCGCTGCCTCACGCTCCCGATATTAAGTAAAATGCCAAAGCTTCTTGATGAGTTAATTTCGGAAAAACCATTTGAAGAAATTTTGGCCGCTCATGAAGGACAAGAGGACTGGGTCTACCGTGCGGTTCAAGTTTTAATTCTTGCGCGAGTGGTGATCTTTGACCGCTCAGTTAAATCTTCGAACTATGAACCTCAGCGCCGAAGATTGACTAAGCTCAATGAAGAATTAGCCAAGCAAAATCATTTTGAACGATTGGGTGTGAGTAATAAAGCTAAAGAAGGCGAAATTAAGCGTAACTATCTTGAGCTTGCGAAAGTTCTTCACCCCGACAAGCTTGCTCCAGATGCGCCAACCGATATTCGCGAACTCACTCGACAAGCGTTTGAGAAAATTAACCAGGCACACCAGGTTCTCATCAATGAGGCTGATCGTTCGACTTACGTACGAGAGCTTGAGCATGGAAGTGCTGAGTTAATCCTCCAGGCAGAATCGCTCATTGATCAAGGGAAGCAGCACTTAACTAAAGGTGACATTCGTAAAGCGAATGAGATTCTTTCGGCAGCAGCTAAGTTAGCTCAGCCTTCTACCGAACTACGCCTCCTCTTGCTTTGGGCTAAACTTAAATCGCCTGAAACTGAAAAAAGTATCGATGCAATTAATAAGATTAAAGATTTGATGGCGGGAATTCCACCCGAAGAACGCCACTCTTCAATGTTCTACTTTATCCGCGGTCTGATGTATCGCGTACAGGGTGATTACGCTAATGCAGTGAAGAGCGTGCAACACGCCGTTGCGATCGACTCTGATTTTATCGAAGCTCGACGTGAATTAAACGTCATTAAACTTCAGGCAAAAGAATCTTCACAGCCTACCGACATTATGAAAGCAGACTTGAAAGATGTCGTTGGAATGCTCTTTAAGAAGAAGAAGTAAGCCTAACTTACTTGCGGAATAGAGCGCGCACAAACTCGCGCTTTTGAGCTAGCTCAGTCTCTGTCGAAATCAAATCAAGCTTAAGAATTTTTGCCTGACGCTTCATTTCTCCCTGTGGGATCACTTTGTCAGCAGGCTCATCGTGTGAACCTAAAAATTGATCGTAACGCTTTGTTCGCTCGGTTACCTCGGCATTTGCAATTGCTGCCGCTCTTCGACCACTCACCTTCGAATTTGATTCAGTTGAAGCAGGCGTCGGAACATAACTCGCTGAGACTATCGGTGCAGCCGATTGCTTCCCAGATGGATCATAAGCAGCCCCCTCCTGCTGCTTCACTCCAGCTATATGCGTTGGCCCTTTCTGCGTATTGGTCCCTTGAAAATGATGAACACCCTTTGAAAAGGCGTCACCTGTTACGCTCTCAGAACTTGAAGCGTTTGCTTTAATTCCTGAAGCAATGGGTTGGCTATTCCCGCCTGAAATAATCGTGGAATCTATAGCCTCACGCATACCTCCACCACCACCAGTCACAGGGCGAGCGCCCTGACCGGCAACTGGATTTCTAGAAGTCACGTGAACCATGCCAGAGTCTGAGCTCGGCATACTTTGTGTCGCAGCACCTTGGGGCGCGGAACCCTGTAGACGAACTCTCTTCTCCTCGGACATTTTTCCTGCGGCCATCCGGTTCAATTTATCTTGCAGAATCTTTTCGTCGAGACTACCCAGCTGCGCAAGCATGGCAATCAGCTTCGATGGATCAACTGGCATATCAAGAAATGCATCGACTGTATTTTTAAGCTCTGGCCCTTTAGGAGGCTGACCGACGGGATGAAGTAAAACCATTCGAGCTTGAGGAGCCAGCTTGCGAACTTTATGACTTAATGCGACCCCATCAACCGCGCGCGATTTCACTTGAGCCATCACTAAGTCAGGAAAAAATCCGAGAATTGCCGACGGCACAGAAAGATCTTTGTTCAGAGACAAAACGTCGAAGCCGAGTCTCCGCAAGAGGCTCTCAAGAAACTCTAATTCGTTGTACTCGTCGATGACGAGCATGATTTTTCTCATGGCTAATAGTGTAGCTCCAAATCGCTTGCTTACATAGGGCCTGATTGCTAAAACTGTCTGATGAAAATTAGTGGATTCACCGTTATCAAGAACGGTGTTTTGATGGGCTACCCGGTACTTCAATCAATTCGAAGCATACTACCGGTCGTAGACGAAATGGTGATTGGCGTTGGTCACTCAGAAGACGGCACTAAAGAGTTAATTCAAAGCATCAACGATCCAAAAATAAGAATCTTCGACAGCTTTTGGGACCCATCAAAAACCAAAGGCGGCCTTATGCTCAGCGAGAAAACCAACGAAGCCCTAGACCAATGTCAGAACGACTGGTGCTTTTATGTGCAAGCTGACGAAGTTATCCACGAAGAGGATCTTCCGAAAATTCGCGCTGCCGTCGAGAAATACGACTCAAAACCCGAGATCCAGGGCCTTCTATTTGATTATATTCACTTCTACGGCAGCTACAATACGATTGCGACATCACGTAAGTGGTATCGCAAGGAAGTTCGAATGGTTCGCAAGAGCACGGGAATACGCAGCCACAACGACGCACAGGGTTTCCGCGTACACGGCGAAAAACCGGTAGTTGCTCCTGTAGATGCCCGCGTTTTTCATTATGGTTGGGTAAAGCCACCTAAAATGATGGGTCAAAAAAGTAAACTTCTTGATCGTTGGTGGCATGGCGATAAACGTGATAAAGATTATGATAACTTCGAGTATGCAAAGCAGTATGGACTTCGCAACTACACAGGCACTCATCCGCTCGTGATGAGAGACTTGGTAGCAGCGCAAGACTGGAAGTTTGATCCATCAAGACGACTCAGTGATTGGACGTCTAAAGATTTAAATCTGCTTGCAAGCGATGTGTTCGAAAGAACTTTCGGACATCGAATTGGTGAATATAAAAACTATCGACTGATCAAGAACTAGAAAGGCCTTCGATTATGATGACAGAGAGAACAGAAACTACCACGCTTCCAAAACGCGAATTCGTTGTTAAAGGCGGACGCACAGATGTGAAGATCGGAACTGGTCACGGACTCGCAGTAATTTCTGGCCCATGCGTGATCGACTCTAAAGAATTAATATTCGAAGCTGCTCGTGCACTTGTTGATATCACTCAGCGCCTCGGCGTGCCGTGTATCTTCAAAAGCTCGTACGAAAAAGATAACCGCGGCTCAGAAAAAAATTGGCAAGGCCCAATGGCCAACGAAGGTCTTAAAGTTTTAGCGGCCGTTCGCAAAGAATTCGGAATTCCAGTCCTCACCGACGTCCATCGTACAGAAGACGTTGAGCAAGTGGCGGAGTATGTTGATGTACTTCAAATCCCCGCTTACATGTGTCAGCAAACTTCTCTTGCAATCGCTTGCGGAAAAACTGGCAAAGCGATCAACGTTAAAAAAGGTCAGTTCCTTGCTCCAGAAGGAATGGCGGGCGTAGTCGGAAAAATTCGCTCAACTGGCAATAGTAACATTCTCCTTACAGAGCGCGGTGCTAGCTTTGGCTACAACCGTTTAGTTGCAGACATGCGTTCAATTCCGTTGATGCAAGAAACTGGTACTCCAGCTTGCTTCGATGCAACTCATGTTGTGCGATTGTACGGAATCTCTTCTGCTGACCCTGCAGGTGGCGAGCCACGATTTGTTCCGCATTTAACTCTTGCGGCTGTTGCTGCCGGAGCTGATGCGCTCTTCCTTGAGACTCACCCGCGCCCAATGGAAGCAAAGTGTGATGCCGCTTCTCAACTGAACCTCAAGCACTACGAAGGTCTTTTGAAAATGTGCATCGAAGTTCGTAAGGCGATCGGCACTCCTGAAAACGTAGGATTGATGACTCCCGCTCGATGAGAATGCGCTTAGGTCTGCGATATGTTCTCGGAGAAATGATCCCGCCTTTTTTCTTAGGCGTGATCGTCTTCGTTTTCATCTTGTTGATGTTCCAGCTACTTAAGCTCACAGAATTCGTTCTTATTCATGGCGTAAAACTTAGCGTGATGCTCGAGATGATGGGCTACATGGCCACGAGCTTCTTGCCCATCTTGTTTCCGATGAGCCTTCTCTTCACCGTCCTTATGACTTACGGAAGACTCTCTGCCGATTCAGAAATCGTGGCTTTTAAAGCCGCTGGCTACAACATGTGGCACATCTCGTCGCCCGCGATACTTCTTAGCATTCTCGTCGGAGTATTATCTCTTCAAATGGCCCTCTACGTAGCTCCCTGGGGAAACCGTCAGTTCGAAGTGCTGTTCGCAAAGATTGGCTCGACCAAGCCGACTGCGGCAATTCGTGAAGGAATTTTCTCAGAAGGTTTCTTCAACATGGTCGTCTATGCGAACAAAGTTGATTCGAAACGAAATATTCTTTCTCAAGTTTTTATTTACGACGAACGAAACGGCAGCACCGTGATCGCAAAGCAAGGAAGTCTCTTGCTTGATTCATCAAAACCTGGCCAAAACGCAGCACTTCGCTTAAGCGATGGAAGTATCCATCGAAGCTCTGAAGGTCGACATACAAAAATTGATTTCGCCAATTACGACGTTTATTTATCTGACCCAGCAAATGAAAGCTTCAGAGACAAATCTCCGCCGTCACTGACCTTTGATGAATTAAAGCAAAAGCTTCGCGATACAACCTTGAAGCCTGAGCAAACTCGAACCTTCAAGGCCGAATTTCATCGCAGATTTTCAATTTCAACTGCGTGCTTTATCTTTGCTCTCATTGGGGTCGGCCTTGGAACGAGCACAAACCGAAGAAATGCACGCGGCGGCGGGATGGTAATTTGTCTTGCGCTTATCGTTGGCTACTGGATTCTCTACATCGTGGGCGACAGCCTTGCTAAGAATGGCACACTCACTCCCTGGGTTGGAATGTGGATGGCGAATTTCATATTCTCGATTGCCGCCGCCATCACACTCAAGCGTGCTTGGAACTAATGTTCAGCAACGCAACAATGTCTAAATAATCTCTAATCGGAAACGCTCCGCCAAAAATTAGATCTAAACTTCCTTGTGAACACGACATCGATGGTGCAGACGGAATGGTACAAACTGTCTTATTCATGCTTCCAGCAATTCCAGCCGTTAGCATCGAGCCACTTTTTCGACGAGCTTCGACAACAAAGATTAAGTCAGAGGACGCAACGATGAGTCGGTTCCTTTTAATAAAATGGAACTTTTTCATTTCGGTGTCGGGCGGCAATTCACTTACAAACCCTCCCCCACTCTCGACAATTAATTCTTTATATTTATTAAGATCTCGTGGGTAAAAGTTGCTTAATCCAGAGGGCAGATAAACAAGCGTAGGCTTGCCATGTCGAGCGGCTGCTAAATGCGCCGTTAAATCAATCCCTCGAGCTCCTCCACTGACAACCACACAATTTGTTTGATCAATGATCACCGGAAGATTCTCTCCTAACCAATCCACCGCAAACCGACTCGGCTCACGACTTCCAACAATGGCAACTGACTTAAGCTTCGGCCAGTTTCCCTCAAGCGACAAAAAAAGTGGTGGTTCTTCTAGTTCAAAAAAGCCCTCAGGAAAAAGCCTGTGTCCGGGATAAAGAATTTGAATGTTTCGCATCTCACAATATGAAACAAGATTTTGTGCAGACTCTAAAGCACGTCTGCCATTTTCCTTAAAGAACTGTCGCGAATGTACACTTATGTTTTCAGAGGCGACCCCCTCTGAAGATAGAGCTTTAAATTCTTCTATTGTCATCCATGGCATTTGCAGACTGAGCGCAGAGATTAATTCCATGTAACAGCAAACATGCAAATCTTAATCTCAAGCAGAATATAAAGTATTAGAACTGACTGATTTGTTGTCCGCAAAACGCGTCGAAATTAATTTCGCGGACAATTTCTATTTTATTTCAGAGTTTTTGATCTCGCGAGTTGTTGTCGCGCGAACTTCTGCAGCATCAATTTGCGGAGCAGGTCCGCCCGTTAAGTCTCCGAGACCAACTTCTTCAAGTGAACTGATAATCACTGCGGTCGCTAAGTCACCATCAACGTTTGCAACCTTCACCATCGCAACTGGGCGTCTCGCGGCTGGATAAAGTGTGCTTGGCGTACGAGTTTTGCGCACAGCCTCAACTGTTAGGATCTCGCCATCAGTAAGAGCTGTTTCCGAAGTTTTCAAATAAACCACCGATCCAAGACCGATCACTCGTCGAACTCGGTCAAATTCTCCGCCAACCACTGTCGCAACCGTTGAACTCACCGGGCGATCTAATGAAAAGTTAACTGTTGGAAGGTTGAGAGTTGTGACGACTGAATCTTTGCGAACCGGATTAACTGATTCAGTAACAACCGCACGGTATACATTTCGTTCGGCATCGATCACGCCTTTAATTTTAATGCGACCACCAACTTCAAGAATTCGTCCCTTTGAAATTTCGTTGTTGCTCAACTTTCCTGTGTAAAAGAAAGTTGTGAACTCTTGCCCGACTTCTGCGGCTTGCGCAAGCTTCACCATCACGACCTGGGACGTTCCCGCAAATGCAGAGCCAGATTCCATCTCGGTGATTTTGCCAATTCCCTCTGGGACTTCTTGAAGAACCAAAAATGGAATCAGTTGCGGAGTTTGGGCGACATTTCTATCTCTCATTTCGCTCACGTCTAATCCCGACTCATCGTAATCACCATAGACAGGCGGTTCGGGCATTTCAAATGACGGAGGAAGTGCTTTTAAAACTGGTGCCGAAAATTTTGTTGGCTTAGGGATCACAGGCTTTCCGTTGATCACACGTGGCTCGCCTGGATCAATGATGTCTTCATCATTGATATCGGGTCCAACGTACGTCGGCGCAGAAAGAACGACATCTTTCGTATCGACGACCGTGAAGACTGGAGCTTCGCCAACTGTGCCAGAAAGAAAGACGATACTTTTTCGAGGCAAAATTTCGTGCGGGTTTTGGATATTTCCATTCTCTGACCAAAGTTTCGGCCAGAAATGTCCGTCACCAAAAAAGGTCTTAGAAATATCCCAGAGCGTATCGCCGGTCTGAATTTTGTAACTTTCAGATCTGCGACTTCCGAGCACATTCAACCACTCAGACTCAGGAACAGGTTGAGAGTTAAACTTTTGATTGATGTCAAACATCTGAGACTCGAGTTGAGTGTCAGGAGAATCAAACCCCTCTTCTTGAGCTTTCAAGTTTGGGCTCAGAGCCAGGACAACTGCAAACAAGCTGATGCGAATCATGATGATGGTCTCTTTTGTCATTGCTGCAATGTCCTCTGAGCATAAATTTTGGCCGCTTCGATACTGCCTGGATATCGCTTCTCGACTTCTGCACGAGCAAGAGCTGAAGCTTTTGGTTGGTTAGTCTGATGTAGAGCCTGAGATTTTAAATAAAGTGCAGATACGCGTTTGTTTGACGTCGGATAATTACTCAGTAAAGTGTCGATCGTATCGAGCGAGTTTTGAAGTTGCCCTTTTAGAAGCGCCAACTCAGCTTTCAGATAAAGTGCGTTATCGGTGTAGATGCTACTAGGATAAGCCTTTTCCATCAGCTCAACTGCTCGGGTTAAATCGCCTAGTGTTTTGCCGCGATATGAATCAATGACTTTTGAGTACAACAAATGTTCACCAGATAACTCTGCTGAATCATTATCCACACTCACCTGTTGAAACGTTTTGGAATTAGCTACGGCAAAATCGGAGCTGAAAAACACAGCTACAACAATGAGCAAATGAAATTTGCCCGCGAAAAACGCGAAACTGAATTTGGAGTTCGCTCGATTCATAATCATTCCTGATATCTTTATGTTAGAGCACTTCAAAAAACCTGCAAAGTAAGAGGCTTGAAAGGCCGGTCTAGTTTCTTGCTTCGCAAAAAAATCAGTCAGGTTTTTAAGTAAGAAAATCGATTACTGCCTCTTAAACTTGAAGTCTGTGAACACTTATCCACATTGTCTGTGGACTGATTTTCAATCTAGACCTTAGACCCAATGCCGGATAAGGGTTTCAGCGAATTGCTGAACGTGAAAGCATGGTTAAGCTATTGAACTAACTTAGAAAAACTGTGATTTACGATTTGTTAACAATTAATCTGACAGACATCTTACATCCGAGTCCCGACGGCTCGTAAGAATCTGTCTAACTTAATCGATTTAGCTACGAGCGTAACTTTGCATGAATGCTCGCGAATGCTTGTTCTGCTCAGTTTGATCGCTCTTGCGATGCTACAAATAGATTCGTCTTTGCAAAGTTTAGTGACACAACTCTCTGCCACTTTACAAAACAAGTGTGCATTTATGTCGCCGACTGAATTTCAAAACCGCGAATGGATTTCTGCGGTCGTCTGCGGAAAAACTCCTGCTCAAAACTCAGAGTATCGACTTCTTCAAATGAGCGGACTCTTACATTTAGTTGTCGTCTCTGGCTCACATCTCGTTTTTGTTGAACAGATTCTAAGCATTGCCTTCGAGCGATTCAAATGGAGGATGGTTGCTAAAACTTTCGTGCTCTCTGCGTTTGCACTGATGACAGGCTTCCAAGCACCAGTTGTACGCGCACTCTGCTCACAGCTTCTCAATCACTTCCAGAGTTCGAACAAACTCTTTTGGTCACCACCGGCAGTCACTTTGTTTGCTGGAATTATTACTCTCACCATCGCTCCAGCTTGGTGGAAATCAATATCTCTTCAGCTCAGTTGGGTCGCGGCATTGTGTCTCCAGATTCCAACGCAAAATGAAAGTTGGGGGCGAAAAATTAAGCAGCAACTTTACATTTTCGTGCTGATGTTTCCGCTGCTCATGCAGTTCGCACCTCCCCACCCGGTTAGTATTCTCTATAACCTAGCGGTGGCTCCATTTCTTGGCGTCGTCATGTTTCCGGCCTCAGCAGCGGCGATGCTGTTTCCGGACGCATTAGGTTTTGTCGACATTGTGTGGAGTTGGTTCTTCGGCTTTCTTGAGGTGAGCATTCCGAGAAGTGGCACTCTTGAACCGATCAAATTTGGATCGCTCTTATTAATTTGGGCATACGTTTTCGGAATCAATATCTATTTTGTGACGCGAGAACAGCGACAGTGAAATCTTTAATTGCACTGCTGATTTCAATTTGGGCGAGCACAACTTCAAATCTTGTTTTAGATCGAATGATAATTTGGAATGTAGGTCAGGGCCTTTGGGTTTCAATCGTATCCTTAGACACATGCACTCACTTAGATATGGGTGGCGAAAAAATAAACTGGAAAAAATTAATTGCCGTTTGCGGGTCGAAAGCAAAAAACGAAGTCGCCTTTACGCATTGGGATTTAGATCACATCAGCTTCGCTGAGCAAGCATCGCGACGCCTTTCGGGATTTTGCATCTCTGTACCGCCACGCGGAACTGCGACACCGGAAAAACTTGAGGTCTTTTCGAAGTTTCGCGTTTGCACAAATACCTCCAAAGGAATTTCAGAACTAAAGTTCGCACCCATAGGCAAAAAGATTAATGCAAATGATATGAGTCGAATTTATCTTGGCCAGTCGACGTTATTTCCCGGAGACTCGACAGCAAAGCAGGAACGTATCTGGTCGCGCTTAATTTCGACTCACCGTTTGAAGTTCTTAGTACTCGGTCATCACGGAAGTAAAACGAGTACTTCGGTAAAGCTTTTAAAGAATCTGCCGCACCTGCGGCTGGCAATTGCGAGCTCAAGAAAAAAACGCTACGGGCATCCGCACCGCAAAGTCGTCGAAAACTTAACTAATAAAGGAGTCTCGACGCTTAGCACTGAACAGTGGAACAGTCTCGTGTTTGAACTTAAGTAGCGCAGTCGCAGAGTGGCCCCACTTCCATTGGAATGCTTGTTGCAATTTTGAAGTTCAACAAGGGGGATTTTATGTTTCTAAAGCAAGTTTTTATGTTTCTAGTCGTGGGGTTGTTTGTAACTGGGGCCAACTCGTCCGAGCTCGGCAGCGTCAAGAACAACGATAAGCAAATCGCGATGAAGTTAGCGATTAAAGATTTGGAGCTTCGTGAGAAGACTGCGGCAACTCGCAAACTCGAAGTTGCTACACTTCGACTATTGAAATCAGCAGCGACTTTCAGTCGTGATAATTGCGATGACGATAAGCCAGATTCGGGCACTTCATCTTGCTGGGATAAATGCTCATCTGAGGGATGGAGCAGCTCTTATTGTGATTCGCTCTGCGGAAGCGACAGCAGCACGGGTCAGGAAAGCTGTTGGGATAAGTGTTCTTCAGAGGGCTGGAGCAGCAGTTACTGCAATAACTTATGTGGAAGCAGCACTGATGGTGGACAAGAAGGCTGTTGGGAGAAATGCTCGGCAGAGGGTTGGAGCAGCAGTTACTGCAAGAATCTTTGCGGAACTTAAGCAGTTGAGAAGTCTCAAGAGGATTTCCGCGCTGGCGCGGAAATCCGCACCAGCATCTGCCATCCGCCGCTGCGACGGATGAACTACGACAACTTACAATTTATAAGGACGATACTCCATACCAAGATCACGCGCCACCGGCTCGTAACATACGTAACCGTTGTAAACGTTGAGTCCTTGGAAGAGTGCTTTATCGCGAGCGATCGCATCTTCAACACCCATTTGCGCAATCATTGAACCGTAACGAAGAGTTACGTTTGTGAGAGCGTAAGTTGAAGTACGAGCCACAACTCCTGGCATGTTGGGAACACAATAGTGAATCACGCCGCTGACTTCATAAGTTGGGTTTGTGTGCGAAGTAGGTCGGCAAGTTTCGATACAACCGCCTTGATCTACTGCCACGTCGACAACAACTGAGCCTGGGCTCATGCGAGAAACCATTTCTTTTGTTACGAGAACTGGAGCCTTGTGACCAGTGATCAACACGCCGCCTACAACCAAGTCAGACTCAACAACAGCTTCTTCGATATTTTGAGTGTTTGAGTACATCGTCGTGAGGCGACCTTGGAATACGTCATCGAGGTATTCTAAGCGTGCCGTGTTGACGTCGAGAACAGTCACGTCGGCACCTAAGCCAACAGCCATTTTCGCTGCGTTGATACCCACAACACCACCACCGATGATCGTAACTCTTCCGCGCTTAACGCCAGTCACTCCACCAAGCAAAATTCCTTTTCCGCCGTGATCTTTTTGTAAGTAGAAAGCACCAACCTGAGTCGCCATGCGGCCAGCAACTTCAGACATTGGAACTAGAAGCGGAAGTGATCCGTCTTCTTTTTGAATTGTTTCGTAAGCAACAGCTTTTACTTTTCGCTCGCAAAGAACTTTTGTGAGTTTTGGTTCAGCTGCTAAGTGGAGGTAAGTGTAAAGAATTTGATTTTCACGAAGGAGCTCATACTCATCTGGAAGTGGCTCTTTCACTTTCATGATCATTTCGGCTTTGCCGTAAATTTCTTTTGCCGTGTCCATCATCTTTGCGCCGGCTTGGATGTAATCTTCATTTGTGATTCGGCTGCCAAGGCCCGCATCTTTTTGAACGTAAACTGTGTGACCTTCTTTTATTAATTGGCGAACGCCCGCTTCAGTTAAACCCACTCGGTTTTCGCTAATTTTGATCTCTTTCGGTACTCCGATGATCATTTGTATTACCCCTTGGATAGTTTTTTAGAGAGGGGTGACTTTCACATTTGTGTTTCACAGAGGCAAGTTCAATTTTTTAGTGGCGGGTCGACGACCAAAGCGCACCTAAACCAGCCGTGGTTTCGGGTAAATCCGAACCCAATTCGATTTGGCGGCAATGATCCGGCGATTCAAGAATCTTAGAAACTAGACGATGCAAAACGTCGTGACCGGCTTTGTAAAGCACCAAGTGACCCATCAAAGGCATCCCAAGGTTCACCAAATCACCGAGCGCATCTAAAACTTTGTGCCGAACAAACTCATCTTTAAAGCGCAAGCCTTCAGGATTTAAGATCTTTGTTTCATCTAAAACGATCGCGTTTTCAAGACTTCCGCCAAGCGCTAAGCCTCTTGCACGAAGGGCCTCAACATCTTTCATAAAACCAAAAGTTCGCGCTTTCGCAATCTCGCGAACGAACGAAGTCTCATTGATATCGAGATCTAATTTTTGAAGACCAATACTTGGATGCGGAAAATCGATCGTACAAGTAATTCGCAGACCGTTATAAGGAACAACATACGCATGCTTATCTTCGTTCCCGATAAATATTGGTTGGGTGACGTATGCATACTTGCGCGGCTCATCTTGCTCTACTAAGCCCGCAGCCAATAGTGACTCAGCAAAAACTGCAGCACTGCCATCACAAATCGGAATTTCTGGGCCTGACAGCTCGATGACTAGATTATCAATTCGAAATGCAGCAAGTGTCGAAAGACAGTGCTCAACTGTTGCTACTTGAAAAAGTTCTCCGCCGAGTGTGGTTGCCATTGTTGTCGCTTGAACATTGGCAGCGATGGCTTTGACTGAAGGCTTTCCCGGAAGATCAACGCGAGCGATATGAATTCCTGTATTTGCAGGAGCAGGTCTGAACGTTAATGAAGTTGGTTTTCCTGAGTGAATGCCAATTCCATCAACCGTAACTGTTTTACCGATCGTTCGCTGTAGAAACATGTACTCCTTCAAGAGCAAGAACGAAGCCACGAAACTCGCCAACTTCTCAGAGTCTGATTACATTTGTAAGTAATTGAATTGGCAAGCCTTTTTCAAATAGCGACAAAAGGCCAGCTTCCGCTTAAAACCCGCTACTGTAGCGAAAAGGCCGCAAGTGCTGTCGTATTTAAGACACTTTTCGACTAACGAAGAGAACCGGCCTAGCTGGTTTTCTCGAGGGAACTTAGAATAAAAGTGTGTCAAACAAACTCATCGCAATTTCAATCGCTGGTCTGTTAATCGCCTGTGCTAGTGGCGATAGCGGTTACCGTCGAGGCTCAGAATCTGACAGCTCCGGAAGCACTGCCGTTGGAGCCGCGTACGCAGCTGATGGCTTTGCAGTGCAGAAGAAAATGAAAATCAGAAATGAAAATGTTTACGAGTTTTATTATAAGCGCTGCGAACTCGGCAGCGAACGCGCCTACTTCTCGAAAACTAGTTACGAGTGCTCAGAGGCACCCAGGTAAATTCTGAAAAATTATAAATCAAGTTGCGTAAGCGAAGGCACTGCCGGCGGATGACCTAAGTGCTTTCGAGCTGTATCGGTCACTACTCGGCCACGCGGAGTTTTCTGAATTAAACCCTCTTGAAGCAAGAACGGCTCATAAACTTCTTCAATCGTTCCTTTATCTTCGCTTAAGGCTGCGGCCATAGTGTCGATTCCCACCGGACCACCAGAAAATTTTCCGATGATCATGTTAAGAAGCTTGCGATCCATATCATCAAGACCTAAGTGATCGACTTCGAGCTGATCAAGTGCGTAGGCTGCCAACTCATCAGTAATTCGACCGTCACCTTTGACTTGTGCATAGTCACGAACACGCTTGAGCAAACGATTTGCGATACGAGGAGTACCACGACTTCGTCTTGCGATCTCAAGAGCCCCTTCTGGAGTGATGTGCGTATCGAGTAGTTTCGCTGAACGTGTGAGTACTTTTGTAAGCGCTTCTTTATTATAAAAAGACAGTCGTTCAAAAATTCCAAAGCGATCGCGAAGTGGAGCATTCAACAGACCTGCGCGTGTTGTTGCACCAATTAAAGTAAACGGAGCAAGTTGAAATTGCATTGAGCGTGCGCCCAAGCCTTCTCCGGTGACGATATCAATGTAGAAATCCTCCATCGCGCTGTAAAGGTACTCTTCGATATTGCGATTGAGTCTGTGAATCTCGTCGATGAATAAAATTGAATTTGGTTTAAGGCTTGTGAGAATTGCGGCTACATCGCCTTTTTTGTCCAGTGCTGGACCCGATGTAACTTTGAAATCAACTTCCATGAAGTTCGCAATAATATGCGCGAGAGTTGTTTTCCCTAATCCCGGTGGACCACTTAGTAAAACGTGATCGAGTGGCTCTTTGCGTGCGCGTGCAGCTTCAACAAATACCTGAAGCTTTTCTTTTACCTTGTCCTGGCCCGGAAACTCGTCGAAGTGTTTTGGGCGAAGACTTGCCTCCCAATTCGATTCACCTTCAAACTTTTCGCCTAGAACAACTCTGTTATCTGACGTCATCTCTGCACCTCAAAACTTAAATTAAAACTGACCTGACAATGCGGCCAATCCGCGACGAACACCCGCCTGCACATCAAGATCAGCCGGCATATCCTCAACAACTTTCTCAACGTCTTGCAATCTAAAGCCTAAATTTACGAGAGCAGAAACCACTTCAGAGCGAGGCTTGTTTGCAGATCGCTTCTTGGGAGAATCTTCGCTCAAAACCAATTTACCCTTCAAAGTTAGAATCAACTGTTCTGCAGTTTTCTTTCCGACTTTCGGCAATCCTGAAAGTGCTTTTACGTCGCCTGCCTCGATCATCGCCATTAGTTGATTAAGAGTTGCACCCGATAAAATCTTGATCGCCATCTTCGGGCCCACACCATTGACTTTCACAAGCGACATAAACGTTTGTTTTTCAGCTGAAGTTGCAAAGCCAAAAAGCGAAATCGCATCTTCTCGAACAAAAGTTTGAATCAAGAGCTGCACTTCAGGAGTAGAAATTGATTGAGCTAGAATTTCTTCAAGACCGTTTGTTGAACACTGAACTTCGTAGCCAACTCCGTTGACATCAACTGTAACTACACCTTCTTGGTCGTGATCAGTAATGCGACCACGTAATGAACTAATCATCTCTCGACCTCGTGATTTCTTTTTCGACGGGCCATTTCAAGCCCCCGGCTCATGTTTTCTTCAGTTTCAATTTGTTTGGCGTGATAATACGCGAGCGATAATGCATCAGAGGCATCGATTTTCTCATTCGAAGCAACTGCTCCGCGCAAGCCCAAAAGCGCATATAGGAGCATTTGAACTTGCTCTTTTGATGCGGCTCCGCTGCCCGTAATTCCTTTTTTCACTGACTTAGCTGCGTACTCAACAATTTCACTTTGTGATTTTGAAGCATACATCAGGCATATGCCACGAATGTGACCTAGCTTAAATGCACTGTCGGCATTCTTACCGAGGAAAATATTTTCGATGACTGTAATGCTTGGACGATTTTCTGAAAAGAGCTGCTCGAGTTGCTCTGCAATCTCAAAAATTCTTTGATGAAATGGCACTGTAGGCGAACAAGAAAACACCCCATGCTTGAGGTACTCAATTTTGCCATTAGTGATGCCGACGAGGCCGTAACCGAGATTGATAGTTCCCGGATCGATTCCCAATATTATTCTCAAGGATGCTCCACATGCTGTTCAAATACCGGGATCCATGTATACGAGTTAACCGGTATACTCGGATTCCTGTTTGATTAAACGACGGCAGGCCATTAATTTTCAAGCTTTGAATTGCTAATTGGGTCATGTAACAATGCTCAAATGTCGTCACTTACACCTGAGCTCATCGAGCGCTATCAGCTTGAATATGCCCGCGATCCGAAGTCGAAGGTATTCGCTCCTTTGTCCGAGGCCTATCGACGAATGGGGTTAGTTGAAGAGGCGCTTCGAATAGCCGAGGGCGGAGTACGCGCCAACCCAGAATTTGCGAGCGGAAGAGTCGCTCTTGCCAGAGTTTTGATCGAAAAAAAGCGTTATGAAGAAGCCTCTGAGCAGCTAAAAAAGGCAATTGAGACGTCGCCAGAGAATTTGCTCGCCTATTCGCTTTTAGGCGAATTGCATCTGCAACTTCGACAGCCAAAAGAAGCTTTGAGTGCCTTCAAAATGGTCCTATTTCTGAATCCTAACGATGATCGTGCCAAAAAAGCAGTCAGCCGGTGGGAATTTGTAACTGCTGACGAGTATGATAATTCGGTTTTTAAAATGGAACCGATATTTGACCATCGGCCCGAGAACGTAAAACGCGAAGTTGAGCGAGCGATTTCGCTGGCCGACGCATTGACCGTTAGAAATGATCTCGATGCTGCCGTTAATGTACTTCGAGCGGCACAAAGTCGATTAGGCGACCAAACTGACCTAGAAAAACGAATCGGACGCCTTCGCCAGCGTATGAAGTCGGCGAATGAAGAGAAAAAAGAGGCTCTCGAGGTTCTCCTGCAGCGTATAAACGAGAGACGACTCGATCGTTGACCACTCACATCGCAGCCGGTAATTTCATACTTCACTTAAGAGGAAGACGTTTGCATGTATCAATTATCGGATTTCAAAAAAGGCCTTAAAGTTTTAGTCGATGGTCAACCTTACGCAGTTGTCGATTTCCAGCATGTGAAGCCTGGCAAAGGAAACCAATTTACAAGAGCAAAACTTAGAAACCTTTTAAGCGGCTCAAACCTCGAGCGCACATTCAAACAAGGTGAAAAATTCGAAGAGCCAGATATTAACGTCAGCGAAATGACCTTTTTGTATAAAGACGAAAATGGTTACAATTTCATGAACCAAAAAAGCTTTGATCAAATTTGCATTAGCGAAGAAGAAGTTGGCGAAGCGAAGAACTTCTTAACTGAAAACATGGAAGTTGTGATCATGAATTACAACGGAAAGCCTATCGGAGTTGACTGTCCAAACTCGGTAACTCTCAAAGTTGTTAAGACTGATCCGAACCACAAAGGCAATACCGTTAGCGGTGGCTCAAAGCCCGCAATCCTTGAGACTGGCCACACGGTCCAGGTCCCAATGCATATCGGCGAAGGCGATCTGTTAAAAGTTGATACTCGTACGGGCGATTACGTGGAGCGCGTTAATAAGTAATCTTGCTTGCTAGACTTTAGGTCTAGCTGAACTTGGATCCCGGTATACCGGTTAACTTGCATACCCGGATCCATGAATTGCCGTCGGCCTAGCCTCGACACTTTCCCTAAGATTTCCGATAATATAGCGATGTCCAAACCGCCTCTAGACCTGCATCTTGAGATGCAACTTCATGACCTCTTCAGCGATCTAGGCAGTCTCGAAAAAGTCGCTGATGCAATTTCGGATCGTTGGGAGAAAAATCTTTTTTCTCCGAGCGAGCAACGTGAAGCTGCACGATTTCTTTTACGGCATGGCGACTTTTCAAAACTCACAACGCAGTTCACCCGGCTCCTTAATGCAAAACAAAAACTTCCTTGGGCAGAGTTTGCAAAAGCAATTGAGCTTTCAGAAGTTAAACTTACAAGCGAAGAAAAACGTGCGCTCGTCGAAGGCGTCAGCGAACAAGACGCTTACGAAGAAGCTCTACTCATAGCAAGTGCCGTGAACTGGGACCCGATCTTTGAAAAGAAGAATATTGATCGTATCGCAAAACTTGCGCAGGAAATGGTTCAAAAGCGCGAGTTCATCAAAGATAAAGTAAACTACTTCCGCTCGCAACGAATGCACCGAGAGGAAGCTGCTGCACTTTCAGAGTTGCGGCTCATGTTTCCAAACGACGCAAGTCTTCCCGAAGATCAAAGATCTGCCGATGAACGTTGGGCTTACGAAGTCGTTGCCCAAGGAGCCATGGAGCGCGATTTACTCGAGAGTTTAAACCGAAAAATTTCTCACCTCACTGATGATCAACAAGAAATGAAATCTGTATTGGTCGCAGATGCTCGTCAGCAACTTAAAGAGCATCCGAAGCAAGCGTATGATTTAGCCCTTCATTTGCATTTTATGGAATTTCATTTAGAAGCAATTGAGATACTCGAATCATCGGGCCAGCCACTTGAAGAAGCCGAGCTCTGGCTTCGCTTAGAATTGATGATCAAATCAAGAAAGTTTGTCGAGGCACTCGAGGAAACTCACTATCTCGAAGAACGATTTAGCGATCAACCCGACTCGGTCTTCGCTGCCGTTTATTCGAGAAGCATTTGTCTCTGGGAACTTGGCCAAGGTTCGCTAGCTGTTGATTTACTGAAGAGCATTGTAAAGATTCGCCCGGGCTACCGAAGCGCACACTCGCTTCTGATTGCGTGGACCGGAGGTGACTTCTGATTCGAAAGAAGTTCCTCGTAATTTTAGGTCTACTTGCGGGAACTTTTTTTCTGCTTGGATTTCTGATTCAAACTCAGCTTCCAAAAGCGAAAGCTTGGGCGCTCGTTCGGATCGATCAGTTTAGCAATAAAGAACTTCCGGTTCGAATTCTTCCTTCATCTATTGAGATAGATTGGTTACCACTGGGTGTAACCCTCAACGACGTCAAGATCACACCGAAACAAGAAGTAGCCGCCTTTTTTGATCCGCTCGCAATCGATCACGTGAAGTTGCGTGTGAGCTGGTTCTATTTACTTCAAGGTCAGTTGCGCCTGCACGAAGTTGTCGTCTCGGGCTCAAAAGCAAATATTCGCATCCCCGCTCCAAAAACTAAAAGCGATAACAAGCCACTTGCTGGTTTATTTGCACAGCTTAAGAATGTGCCGCTCAGTCATTTAGTTTTAGAAAAAATCGATCTCTCGCTTGCCCTCGAAAAGCCAAGGGCGTCGGGTCAGCTGCGAAACCTCGGGATCGCGATTGAAAATCGTAGTAACAAAATTGGAATTGAAATCACTGCTTCTGGCGTTCAGTTTAAAGATGCAGACACACAAGCGCTGGTACTTCTTGAGGCCGAAGCTCGCACAATTCTTGAGCCTGACTCGCTTACAATTACTCGCTTAAAAATTCGCAGAGGTCAAAGTTACGTGATTGCTGCGGGAAGATTGTCAGGAGATACCGAAGCTCTCAAGTTTGAAAAAGGAGATCTTCAGGCACGTGGTCGCCTCGCACTTGAGTCGATGAGAAACTGGCTGATTAAAAGCGTTCCAGATTTGAAAATTCCAGCACTCAAAGGAACTGCAGACTTAGAACTCAACGTAAAGCAGCTCTCTCTCAAAGATCGACTCGCCGAATTCAATGTTAAAGCTCAAGATTTGAAAGTTGATAAGTTCTATATCGGTACGCTCGCTGCTCTGGGTGAGATTTCAGGGAATACAGTGAGAGCGAAGAGCATTGAAGCATCAAATAGCGGCATTGATGCAAAAGTAACTGACCTTGAATATACAATTGGTGAACGAAGTCCGATCAAAGGTGTGCTGCAGGTAAATTCGATTCAGGTGCATGAGCTTCTAAAAAATTTGAGTGTTGGAACGATTCCAGTTTGGCTCGAAGGAACAGCAAAACTTACCTGCGCAGGCGAAGTGAAGCCCGAGCTTTTAGTTAACTGCGATGGAAATTTAAATTCAAAAAATATTTTAGTTAAATCGAAATTAAATAGCGTAAAGCCAATCGTTGCTGTTGATACTCTCAACGCCGTTGGGTCCGTAAAAGTTGATAAGACAGCAGTGTCTTATCTCGCAGATTTATCTATGCCGAATTCAAAAGGCAAAAGTAGCGGCTCGATTGCCTATGAAACTGGCTTTGACATTGCGTACGAAGCCTTCCCGCTTGCAATCAAAGACATCAAGAATCTTGCCGGATTAAAAATTGAGGGATCATTAACGCTAAAAGGAAAGACGGTCGGTAACAGCAAAACAGCGGTCATGGAGTTCAGTGGTGATGCTGCAGATTTTTGGCTTGACGATTACTGGTTAGGAAACTTCAACACTCAGGCACGTTTTGCAAAAGGGCATTTAACTTTCAATGAGACAAAAGGCTACTTCACCACTTCGCGCTACCTAGCGAATGTCGATTTGAATCTCGAGAACAATACGATTAGCGCGCAAGCAAGCATGCCCTTCATTGATATCAAGGACTTACTTTCGGCATTCACAAGAAAAGTTAAGCTCTCGTTTCCTGTGACAGGTACAGGCAAAGCAAACATCAAAGTCAGCGGACCTCTAGAGTTTACTGCTCTAACGTACGAACTAAAATCAAGTCTCTATCGCGGCACGGTTATGGGTGAATCGTTCGATCAAGCCAATTTTGATATTCACGCAAAAAATGGCGAAGTTGTCGCGGACAGAGTCAACGCACAACGCGGGAGCGGAATTATTACTCTCACAGGAGTTGGACATCCGACTGGACAAATTGAAACTGTTATCCGTGGGCGTAATTTACGCCTCGAAGAATCTGAAAACATAAACAAAATTGGAATCGAATTGGCAGGGCTTCTAGATTTTGAGATGGGCATGCAAGGACATGTGCTTCGTCCTGATACCCTTCTCAAAGGGACCATCACTAAAGCTTCAATTAGTGATCACGCAGTGGCTGATTCATCGCTTGAACTTCAGTTCTTAAAGGATCGCATCAATGGATCAGGTCAGTTCTTAGGCCAAACAATCACTGGCGGATTCACTGTCCCATTTGCGGAAGACGCTCCTTACAAATTAAATATAAAAACAGTCGACTGGAATTTTGCTCCTCTCCTGTCAGGAATTGGTTCAGCAGCAAATCGCAAAGATTATGATACCCAAGTTTCCTCGCAGATTGATCTTTCTTCTGAAAAAGGTGGCTTCTGGAGCTCGAATGGAAAAATCACCGCAACTAAATTTGCAATTCGCCGAGGATCACTTTCAATTGCGGCCCCTCAGCCGCTTCAACTCACAATGCAAAATGGAGCTCTGAGCGTTCAAAATTTCTACTTGGCTGGCGAAAATATTTATCTTCGCCTGTTGGATAATAAAAACTCAGATGAAAAAGTTGATGTACAAGTTAACGGCAAGCTCGACATGGGTGTCGTCGCATTGTTCCTCCCGTTTTTTGAAGAACTTCGTGGAATGCTTTCATTCGCCTTCAATGTAAAATCAGGGCCGAGCCGCTCTTCGGTGTTGGGATCAGCTTACATCGACAAAGGATATCTAAAACTTTTCGATTTCCCTCACGCATTTGAAGATTTCAAAGCCGACTTATTGTTCAATCAAAATAAAGTTCTTATTAACTCTATCCGTGGCGATTTCGCCTCGGGAACATTCAACGGCGATGGAATGTTAGAATTTAAAGGGTACAAGAATTTCCCGCTTAACTTCAACGTTCGCGCTGACAACATCATACTTAACTTACCAGAAAAAGTTGAAAGCAAAGGTTCGGGTCAATTTAACATTGCTGGCTCATGGTTCCCGTTCCACTTAAAAGGGATCTACGACATTACGTCAGGGCTTTTCACAAAAGATTTCAGCAGCACAGGCGAACGAGAACAGTTGCGCCGAAGTGATTACCTTCCTTCGTTTCTTCTCCAGGACAGTTTCATTCCCCTCACAATGGAAGTTCAGGTCAACTTCGACCGCGGGATTGTTGTGAAAAACTCGTTGATGGATGGCCGGGTTAACGGTCGGCTCAATGTTTTGGGAACAACTCAAAAACCGGGCTTAGTTGGAACAGTGACTGCTGAAAAAGAGTCGAAGATCTTCTTTAACGATGCGCCATTCGAAGTCACTTCAGGAAGCTTCACGTTTACAGACCCTAGCGAAATCAATCCAAGAATTTTCGTTGCAGCCAACACCCGAATTCAAGATCACGATATCAGCCTTGTGCTTCAGGGAACTGGACAAAAGCCCGAGATGAATCTGACCAGTTCGCCATCGCTCCCTGCGAACGAAATTATTTCGCTTCTTGCCTTAGGCACAACTTCACAGCAGATCGACAATAGAGTCGCTTCTACACAACAGGGAAACTCCGCATCATTCTCAGTAGCGTCTGGATTGTTAAAAAATGCGCCGCTTGGTCGAGAACTTAAAGACCGTTTTGGCGTGGATCTTCAATTTTCTTCATCATTCGATAATGCTGCCTCTGTAGCGCTGCAGAAAATCACCGTTAGCGGACAGGTCACAAAGAAACTCGGCTGGAACTACAACCGCGCCATCGGCAAAACTTCAAAAGATGAAGCACAGCTGCGATATAGGTTAACTGACAAGGTTTCTCTCGTGGGAAGCTACGAAGGCCAGCAAAGTGAAACCGAAGCAAAAACTGACGATGACGAGAGAAATGAAAATCTTAACGTCTTTGGTCTAGACCTCGAGTATCGGTTCGAATTTAAGTAAGCTCGAGTTACAATTCAGCTATGAGATTTCTGATCCTAATTTCCTGCCTCCTCTTAAGCTTTTCAGCTTGGGCTGCACCTCGCGTACTGCGCTTTGAAGGTGTACCGATAGGCATGGCGAATAATATCAAAAAGAAATTTCCATTCGTTTTCGAGCGTGAAATAACTCTCGCTGAAGTTGATCAAGTTGTTCGATTTTTAATGAGCTCAAAATCTTTTTCTGCAATCGACGTCATTGAACGCAACCTTGGAACAGACAATGAACAGCTTGTTCTCGTCGCTCAGTTGATGCGTAAGATAAATAAAATCTCGATTGAAGGAAACTCTGCGCTTTCAGACGCCACGATCTCGGGTCTACTAAAGATCGAAGAAGGCGCGACATTCGAGCGCAAAGAACTTTTATCAACTGCCGATGACCTTCAAACTGCCTACGCCAAAGAAGGTTTCTTTAATCCGAAGATCGACATTGATTTTCAAACACCGAATGATGGCTCTGTTGATATTCAAGTTCGAATTAAAGAAGGTAAACCTTGCGAAGTAACTGAAATCAATATCGACACAACTAACAAAGCATTAGCGCGTCGAGCGAAACGTCGCTCTGCAAGCTTGGTTCGCAACCGACTCTCAGAAGAAGGCTTAGACTATTTCAGACGAGATATGGAAGCCTTCTTTGTTAACAACCGTTATCTTTCTACTCGGCTGTCGACCCCATCGATCGTTTTTAATGCTGACAAAAGTCAGGCGAAAATTACTTTTGCTATTGAAAATCCAAATCGATACGAGTTTCTATTCGATGGAAACAATTATTTTAGCAATGGCCAGCTGATTAAATCTTTAGAGCTTGAGCGCTTACGAGGAATTACAACAAGCCCAGCGGCAGATCTTGCGGAGCGAATTCAGAAGCTCTATCTCTCGACCGGATTCGCGCACGTGCTCGTTGAATACAGCGAGAAATTTTTCGAAGACGGAAATCTTCAGCAAACTAAATTTAATATCATTGAAGGGCCGCGAGTTCGAATTCGCAAAATTGAGATCACTGGAAATATCTCTCGCCCGCCTGATTACTATGCTCAATTTATTCGTGAGACGAGTTCTGACCTCACGGGGCTTGGGTACTACAACCGTCGCGACATTGAAGAAGGGTATAAGAATCTAGTTATACAACTTCAAAATGAGGGTTTCTTAAGAGCTCGAGTGCAGTCGGTTCGGTCTGAGTTTTCAAAGAAGAAAGATGAAGCCATTGTATCTGTGGCTATCGATGAAGGCCCTCTCACACAGATTCGCCAAGTGAGATTCACTGGAGCGACTGCATTTTCTAAAATGCAGCTAGAGAACGTAATGCTAGTTCGGACCGGAGATCCACTCAGCTTAACTAAACTTGAAGAGAGCCTCCTGAAACTTAAACTTTACTATTATTCAGTCGGCTATCTAGAAATGAAGATTGAAAATGAGGGCGAAGACCTCGTTACTTACAATGACACCAACACTCACGCCAATATCGAAATAAAAATCGCAGAGGGACCAAAGGTTCAAGTGGCGTCGATCATTATTCAAGGAAACACTTTCACGAAAGACTACGTAGTTTTACGAGAATTAGAGTTTGGTGTCGGAGACACTCTCACTCCAGACAAACTTGAAGAGTCAGTTTATAAAATTCAACGCCTTGCTCTGTTCTCGCAAGTTGAAATCAAAACTTTAGAAGAGGGCACGACTCAGGCAAATCGAACAGTTGTTGTGACTGTTCAAGAGCGACTGCCAGGACTTTTCTATCCTGGAGTTGGGATCACCAATCGTTATCAAGTGACCTACCGCGGGTACGTGAATTTTGCCTATCGAAACATTGCTGGCACTGGCCGAGCGATTAATCTTCGTCTCGACTTAGATTATGCTCAAGATCCACGATTTTCTTACCTAGAGAACCGTGTGACTTTCGGATATCTTGAGCCTTATATTTTTGGCACCAAAAACCGCGGTCGACTGAATCTCTTCCGAGAACAAAGTGTTGAGCCTCCGACTGCTGGATTACCAACAAAGATTCGCGAAGATCTTGGTATCGATTTACTCCTTGAGCGAGATCTTAATCGTCACATACGCCTGACCTACATTACTTGGGGCTTTGAAAACCAAAGGACCTTCGATCGAACTTCACGAGAGACAGAGGAAAACTTAAATATCGGGCGGACCGGCCCAATTTTGGAGTGGGATTATCGAGACGATCCATTCGACACCACTGCCGGCACGTTCACTCGTGCTGGAATAGAGTATGCCGATCCACTTCTTGGAAGTTCCCGAGACGAAATTCAAACTATTCAGTTCGTGAAGGCGACTGCCGCATGGACTCGCTTCACTCGCCTATTTAATTCAAAACGTTTTGTTTGGATAAATTCTATTCGCGGCGGCTATCTGAATAACGTTTCGGGTGCTTCTAACTCCGGAGTGCCAAACAGCGAAACATTCAGTCTTGGCGGCACGAGCACAATACGTGGCTTTGACGTACAAAAAGATACAGATCGAATTCCCAATATTTTCCAGCTGATTCCAACTGATGGATCTAAGGATCTCAGTAAATTCAAACTCACTACTGAATCAGAGTTCTACCTAATCAAATCAGAACTGCGCTTACCGTTCTACGGACCATTCTCATTTGCATTATTCTATGACGGCGGCGGAGTGATGATCGATCAACCTGGCGTTCGCATTGATGATCCTTACCGTGACTCTTGGGGCTTCGGCTTCCGCGTCAACACCCCCGCTGGCCCCGTCAGCGCCGACATCGGCTTCAAACTCGATCGCCGCTCGTACTTCAACCAGCGAATCGCTGTGCCAAAATACGAGAAAGAAGAACCGTTCGCACTTCACTTCTCAATCGGCAACTTCTAGACTTACGCATTTCTACCACCTTGCATATCTTCATCACACTTCTAACTCTTAACTCTTAACTCCTCATCAACAGTGCCCGGGCACTGTCACTTTGCTTTCAAAAATTTAAAACTGCATTTGATTTGCGGTCTCAAACGCGCGGATGCGTTTGAGAAGCATCTCTCATGGATGGATAATCTTCTCACTCGCAAAATCTTTGTCGCGCAAAACAACGTCGGACAAAATCCAAGTCGCGAAAAATTTTTTCAATAGTATTTAAAATATTATTTGACAGCATCTTCGAGCAAATATTTTCACATTGCTCGCGTCACTCAAGAGTCACATCTAATTCTCCCACAAATCCATTTTATCGTGTTCAGTTTTCCAAACTGATTCGAAAAAGAAATTTTTCATATGCACTTCACAGAGCTCATTTTATGAAGCGGAAAAACTCCGTGGTATTGTCTTCGGGCTCGACAGCCGCAAAAGATAAGGAGTAGTAACAATGGATAAATGTTCTCTACGAAAGTTAGATTTAAATGCGCTCAATCTCGAAGCTGTAAAAGCCGTCGAAAGCTGCCAAAAGTCAGAAGCTTATCTGCTAAAAGTGATCGAAGTCGTTTCTGAAAAAGAACTTCATCTAGATTGCGGACTGCCAAGTCTCTATTCTTATTGCACCCGCCTTCTTCATATTTCCGAGGGCATCGCTTACGCGCTAATTACGGTCATCAATAAAGGAAAAGAAGTGCCCGAGCTAATCGCGGCAGTTGAAACAGGAAAAGTATCATTATCTAAAGCCAAAAAGATTTGTTCTGTCATCACACCAAAGAACCACAAAGAATGGATTGATCTAGCTACCTATGAAACCTCGAGAGTCATCGAAAAGTGTGTCGCTGGCGCAAATCCCAAAGAAGCAGTAAAAGAGTCGGCTCAATATAAATCTGCAGACCGAATCGAGTTCAAACTAGGTGTCAGCGAAGAGTGGATGGAATTACTTGAGACGACAAAAGATCTGCTATCACAAAAGCATTCGCGTGCAGTCACAAGCGAGGAAGCTTTGCTTTTTGTGATGAGCGAATATAACGAAAGACATAATCCTTTGAAAAAAGCAGAACGCGCCTTGGTTCGCGCACAGAAGAAAACTGAAAAGGGAGTTCATAAAGCAGCGCCTGCACCTGTAGTACAACAGTGCCCGGGCACTGTTACACCTTCAGAACCGGCAAACAGAAATCAAATAATGGGAATGTCCCTACGAAGAAAACCTGTAAAGCGAATAACGATCCACGCGGTCAATCATCGCGATCGAGGTCAGTGCACACACGTTTCAGAGTTCGGTCGATGCGATCAAAAACGCTGGCTCGATCACCATCACATCGTCCCCGTCTCCCGCGGCGGAACGAACGACACAGAGAATCTAACTACTCTCTGCCACGTCCACCACAAGATGAACCATCGTAAATCGCCCTGTTCTGAAAAGCCCAATTGACCTGCTTGATTGATGGCACTTAATCATTTGGTTTAAGCCGGAATTCGTGGCCATCTCATTTTATAGACACTCAAACCCATAGGAATGAAAAAAATCTATGCTCCCAATATAGTTTCAGGAATTTCTATTTTTAATGAGCAGATATCGATAAGTTGGAGCTTATAAACAGCTCTAAACGAGGAAAACTTTATGAAGTTGATATTTACTCTTCTTATGACCCTACCAATGCTTAGTTATGCTGAATCATCGAATCAAGCTAAGCTCATCAATGCTTCTGGATTTAACATAACGGAAGCTTATGGCAATTTAAGTTTGAAATGTCAGTCAATTGTAGCATCTCAAAATCAAGCTGAAGCTCGATTCATTCAACTTGATGTTTTGAATTTGGCTGTGTCTCCTGGAAACCCAGATGATTCACGTGAGATGACCTCGGCAAGTGCCCTCTGCATCTTTTCTGCGTCTGCGCGACTAAAACAATAATTTATCAGGAAGGCCCATGCGCGAAGCGATGATGCGCGTAATCTCAGTCGCAGTCTCTTCAAGCGCTCGCTCGGTGACATTGAAGACTGGCCACTTGCGATTCTTTTTGAAAAGCTCTTGAGCGTATTGAATTTCGCGGTCGATATAAGACATACGAGCGTACTCGCCGCCGGGATCTTGGCCGAATTTCTCGAGGCGGTTGCGGCGAATGCGAGACAACGAGTCAGCGTCGATAATTAAACCGATAATTTTTCGTTGATCAACTTTAAAGATTTGCTCTGGCAATGGCTGATCAACAACAAGCGGAATGTTTGCGACTTTCCAGCCCTTGTGACTTAAGAAAATTGAGAGCGGCGTTTTTGAGGTTCGACTGATCCCAACAAGAATGATGTCGGCATCATCTAAGTTCGCAAGATTTTTTCCGTCATCATTCTTCACGGTGTACTCAATGGCTTCAATTCGCTTGAAGTAGCGAGTATCTACTGAGCGCAACAACCCTGCTTGCGCTGGAGAATGAACATCGAAGTACGTATCTAAACCCATCAAGAGTGGCCCGAGCAGATCAACTTGCTTTAAGTTTTTCGATGCGGCTGACTCGGCGATTCGCAAGCGAAGCGCCGGACTCACAACTGTGTGAATCACAATCGCATCGGCTTCAGCAGCTTCATCGATGACAGAATCAACTTGCGCATCGGTTCGCACATTCTTACATCGAACAATTTGAATATCTTTTGAGGCATACTGAACAATAGCAGCGCGAATCATGGTCGCGGCAGTTTCTCCGGTACCATCAGAAATAATATAGACCGTACCTTTATCTCGAGACATTAGTTGGCTTGAAGCCTGACATAGCAGTCGTAGAACTTCTCCATGAAGTTTTGTTGCCATGGTCCTGGGCGATTACAAATTACCAAAAATGCAATTTGCGGAGAAACACGAAGTAAAAACGCTGAACTCTCTTTTAGTTCAACGATCCCGTCTAAATGAAAGCTTTGAAGAATCGCAGGTCCACGCGCTCGAGCCATTTGGCCAACACGCACTTGCGGCAATCGGTGACCAAAATAAATTGGCTGTCCTTTTGGTGGAGCAAATCGCTTTCCAAATACAAAGGTATCTGCCGTCGTCCACTGATTGTGATCTTGAATCAAAAGAAATCCAGCTTCGAAATAAGGGGTAAGTTTCGTGAAAAGAGTTTTCCACTTTTCCTCCCCGCTTACCTTCTTTGCATTGAACGAAGTAAAAGCCGTTTCGATATCGTTTTGAATTTGAAATTTTAGTTTTGCATCTTCAGTAGGTTTAACGAGCCCACGGTCTCCATCTAGGACACCAGTCATCGTCTCTACAATTTTTTGTCCCCAGCTACCAATATCCATATAGTGGTTGGTTCCCCTCAATATCTAAAGGATACCCAATCTCGCGCATTGCGCAAGTTATACTGTCGGAAGGGGCTGGCCTTACTCTTGTACGAAAGTTGCCGAGACGCCTTCAGAAATCTTCCACCGAGCCGTGAGCTGATTGGAGGCCTTTTGAGAAGGTAAAAACACTCGGACTGAAGGTCTTTGGAGATCGTTCCAAATTTTGATCGCCTCATCCACCCAAGAATCGAAAGTTCGATCGAATAACTGAACCGTGACCTTATTTGGCAATAATTTTGAACTCTCCACAAGCAAAGGCGCAGAAGGATCAAGCTTCAAATCTGGAGCTTCAACTTCCCAAGTTTGAAGAACTTCAGCGAGTTCACTTGGAATCTCTCGGGTCTGATGAAATTTTGCCCGACGAAGCTGAAAATTTAAATACCAATTAATTTTTTGAGCCCAGCTCGAGCTATTTAAATCGCCAACGATCCACAAGGTTGAACCTTCGCTCAAAGCTTGTTCGGGCGCTAATTCACTCCAGCTCACATCAAACCTTTAGACGCTTGGTCTAAAATTCCATTAACGAAGGAGCCTGAGTCGGTACTTCCGTAACGTCGAGCGATCTCAACCGCTTCGTTGATCGCAACTTTTGGCGGAAGTGGTGACGATGAAAATTTAATTTCGAAAAGGGCGATTCGCATAACGTTAAGGTCAACTAAGGCCATGCGAGCGATTTTCCAGTGACTGCTTGAAGCCTGAATAGTTTCATCAAGCTTGTCGCGATGAAGAAAAATACCTTGAACAAGTAAGTCCGCGTACTCAACAACATCTTTAGGTACATCGAACTCTTCTTGAAAGCGTCTTAAAAGTTCTGATGCAGCTGACGGCGGAGTAAATTCTGCCTGAAACAACATTTGAAGCGCCAACTCGCGCGCTCGTCTTCTTGCTCCCACTTTTTCCATTTTATAACTCGAAATCTTGGTTTGGGTTTGGACTTTTCAATGCACTCTCGAGCGATGAGACGAACTCTTTAACATCTTTAAAGTCTTGGTAAACGCTTGCGAACCGCACATAAGCAACGTGATCTAACAAACGAATTTCTTTGATCACTTTTTGTCCGATTGATGCTGCCGGAACTTCTCGCTCTGGGCGACTCAAAACCCATTTTCCCACGCGATCAACCAACTGTTCGATCTGAGCAAGACTAATTGGTCGTTTCTGACAAGCAGCTTGGATTCCTCGAAGTACTTTTTCTTCAAGGAATGGTTCGCGGCGGCCGTCTTTTTTAACGACCATCGGAAACACCTTCACCATCTCTTCGCTAGTTGTGAAGCGGCCTTTGCACTCCATGCATTCGCGGCGGCGACGAATTTCTTCGCCACTTTGCTGAACCCGAGTATCAAGCACTCGGTCTTCTTGATGACCACAAAAAGGACACTTCATGGCCGCACTCTAGGCGAGAATACTCATCGCGTCAACAGAGCGGAAATGTCTGATTTTGCAGCGAAAACAGGCTTGTGACATCACGCAAAACGCGATATTCCTCAGGTATCAGTTTTTGAGGAGGACTCATGCGCACACCATCGATTCTTACAGCATTGTTTTTAGCGTTAATTTTCTCTCCCAATGTTTGGGCCCAAGATGACGGCCTCGGTGCAGTTGAGGTCACTGATACCCCTTACAATCCGGCTCCCACTTACAGCCAACGATCAGGAACTCCCGTCGTCGGTCGAAAAGCAGCCGCTAAATACATGCCGACTCGCAATCCTAATCAAGAAGTTCAAGTTGTTGGAGAACAATCACCGGCAGCTGTTTCAAGCGGTACCGGAATGGACTCTGACTCTCACTACTTAGCAGTTCACATTGGCGGCTTTGTTTCTGACACGGCTTACAAGTGGGGCTCTCCAAATTCTCAAAAAGATGTTGGTAACTTAAATATCGGTGTTACTTACCGACTCGGTGAATGGATCAACTCTGCTGATTTCGCGATGAGAATCGATTACTCAACTTACGAAGTTCGAAATCAAGCGGCGAGTAAACTCTCATTCCTTCCAGTGATTATGTTCCCAGACGCTTCTAGCAAGTTTCCACTCTATTTCGGAGTCGGTGCTGGCGTTGGTGTTTTCGTAAAACAACTTGGCGGAGAATCTGCTCTCGCCGTTGATTACCAGTTACTTCTTGGCGCACGATTTTTTGACCTCTTCAATAACGCTGGCTTCTTCGTCGAGGCGGGTTTAAAGAATCACTTAATGATGCTAAGTGATGGTCAGTTCAATGGAACGTTCGTCGCCGTTGGCTCAGTGTTCACTTTCTAAATAACTTGTTGGCCAGAAAAGAAGGCGGATGAAAAAGTCTGTTCAAAAACTTCACCGCCCTATTCAGCTGGCTATCGTCGAATCCCTCCACCAGGTTTTCGACGATGGCATCTATGCCGACAAAGTTATCGAACGACAATTTAAATCACATCGTGAGTGGGGATCGCGCGACCGCAAACAAATTGCCGAAACCATTTACGAAATGGTTCGCTGGCGTAGGCTAATATCGTTTTGCATGGGCGAAGCGATTGGTAGCGACCACCCGTCTCTCTGGAAAGCCCTTGGCGTTTACAAAGTGATTTCTCACAAAGGTGATGAGGCCTCACTTCGCGATATGTTGTGGAGCATTCAGGAATGGCAGGGTCTAAAGTTTAAAGATATTCTTGAGAAACGAATTCAAGCCGACAAATACCCCGCAGTACGCGAATCTGTTTCGGACTGGCTTTATGAACTCGGCAAAACTGAATTGGGCGACAAGTGGGATGACTATCTCTCTCACTTAAACAAACAGGCTCCAGTTTTCATTCGCGCCAACCGACTTAAAACCGATCGCGAAAAAGTTCGCCAAGAATTAGGCAAAGAACTCATCGAGACAGAAATTGTTGAAGAGTTGCCAGATGCTTTAAGACTTGTTGAGCGAAAAAACGTTCATGCAACTGAGGCATTCAAAAAGGGCCATTTCGAAATGCAAGATGGCGCAAGCCAACAAGTGGCTCCACTCCTTGAGCTCGAGCCAGGTATGCGAGTCATCGACGCTTGCGCTGGGGCCGGCGGCAAAACTTTGCACATTGCTTCGTACCTAAAAAACAAAGGTAAGATCATCGCTCTTGATGTGAATGATTTAAAACTTGCGGAGCTAAAACGACGAGCCGCTCGAAACGGCGTCGATGTGGTTGAAGCTAAACTCATTGATTCAACGAAAGTAATCAAACGCCTCGAAGACTCTGCTGATCGAGTGCTTCTTGATGTCCCATGCTCAGGCCTAGGTGTTTTGCGGCGTAATCCCGACACCAAGTGGAAACTCAACCAAGAACACCTTGATGATATGCGAGCCCTTCAACAAGAGATTCTCAGCTCTTATTCGCAGATGACCAAAAAAGGTGGCTTGCTGGTTTATGCAACCTGCAGCGTTTTACCCTCTGAGAATGAGAAACAGGTAGAAAAGTTCTTATCGGCTAATCCTGGCTGGGAAAAAGTTTCAGAAAAGAAGTTCATTCCAGGCGAGCATGGCTTCGATGGATTCTACGCTTGCTCTCTTCGCCGACTTAGCTAAAACTCCGCGCCATGAAAACACTAATACTTGCTCTAGCTCTTACCTTCGTTTCTCAATTCGCGCTCGCTACCCCTCAGACAACTGAATTCAACTGCAAAGTTGCCAAAGTTGTCGACGGCGGAAACTTTGAAAACGAGCACGATTTTACATTTGCTGACTACCCGCACATCGCTTACTCAAGCAACACACCTGATGGAAAAACTTTAATCGTAGGTGCATTGTCGTTCTCTGAAAAAGATGAGAGCCAATCATCAGAGATCACCGAAGAGAACCTTGAGAACATGTCATTTGTTTCGGCGGTACCTGAAGAAAGCGGCCAAATCTTCTTTTTAGTCGTAACCGGCGCCAAAGGAAGATTTCTCTATCACTCACAAGAGCTCGAAGCTCCTGTTGAAGTAGCGCAACTTACCTGCGAGTAAGTCTTTTTAAGTCGCTGAGACGGCTGGCTTGATCGCGTTAAAGAACATGTCGTAGATCTGCTGGCTGTCTGTGTTTTTACGAGCGTAGAACATAATCGGTACGTCGAATTTAAAATCTTCAACATCAACCGCACTCATGCGACCTGCGCGAACTTGTTTACGAATCGAGTGAGCCGGCAAAAAGCCCCAGCCTAATCCTGATTCGATCACTCTCTTAACAGTGCCAACGTTGTTTGATTCAAACACCGGCTTAAGCTTTACATTTGCTTTCATAGCTTCGTTTCCGATTTGCTTTTCGAATCCAAAATAGCGCTCAGTAAAACGAATGAGTGGGCGAGTATTTAAATCTTTAAACGGAATTGAGCTTGGTACTCCAACATCTTTACCTGACGTCACAAGCCACATCTCATCGCGCATCACTGTTTTCACATCAAATGCAGAAACATCTGCGCCGTATTCTTTTGCGATATCAGGAAGAATTGCGCAATCAAGTTGTCCTGCCTGAAGTGCTTTGAAAACTTGTTCGCCGTCTTCGTACATCAATGAAATTGTGAGCTTCAAATTGTATTTTAAGAATGTTCCGACAAGTGGGCTGATCAGGTACATGCCAAGTGAGTTTAATGTTCCCACTCGCAAGTTTCCTTGCATTCCCTCGCCCATCGTTTGAACTGCAACTTGCGCCTGCTGAGTCAGAGAGATGATTCGTTTTGCATAATCAAAAAGAAGTTGGCCTTGGGTTGTTGGCTTTGCGTGACGAGTACCGCGAGCTAATAAGTTCACACCAAGCTCTTCTTCAAGGTTTCGAATTTGTTGGCTGACGGCCGGCTGAGTGAGAAATAGCTTTTCTGCTGCCGCAGTCATGCTGCCTTCAGAAATAACGGTCGAGAATGTAATTAGCTGCTGTAAGTTCATCGTTAGCTCCTAAAATCACCCTATTCTATCAAGATCCCTGGGTCTATTTACAAGTCTCGTCTTGGCAGAAGGCCTAGCGCGTGGCTTAATAATCTCATATGCGCTTACTTCTTTTGACTCTCATCTTGTTACTCAGCCCACACGCCGCTGAAGCCAAGCTCTTCAAAAACGTCTATGTGAGCTTCGAACTTCCGAACGACTGGGACTGCGCCCTCGAAGGTACAGAGTGGGTCTGTCGGAACCAAAAAAATCCGCAAGCTGCTCGAGAAGCCGTAATTATTCTTACTGCTAAAGAGGCAGGTCCAGTTGATAACTTAAACGCCTACTTTGGGTACTTACGTGCGCCTCGCACTTTGACTGGCACCAACGGAGCACCTTCACAATCTCAGATCTTGCAGGTGAAGAATCGTGTGATCTCAAATCATCCCTGGGTAGACGGAATGCACTTGGGCAGCGAAATTCAGAACTACTACTCTCGCTATCTTGCGACCACCAAAGACTCGCTTGGAATCTTAGTCACACTTTCCGCGCATCGGCTTCATTATAAAAAGTACGCAAACGACTTCTTCAAAGCTGTTGAAAGTTTGAAAGTTCTATCGACTAAGGGCTTGAACACCGGCAACCCAGCCTATGGAATTCGCCCAGGCAGCGGCGGACAACTTGGGCCCGGCGGAAACTACATTCCACCTGACATGATGGACCCAGAACTCGACTCTCCTACTGAAGGGTCAGGCTCTAGCGATGCGCTAATGGGCGGAGCTCTCCTGCTAATCGCAGCCGGTATTTACATATTCCTTAAGAAGCGTAAGAAGTAAAAATTCTAAGCGAGGCTTCCTCGACTACTCTGCGCACCACTTCGTGGTTAATATGGTCCCATGCCATTACAGAGTACAGAATCAGTCCTAAAGTTCATTCAAACGGCCTACCAAACGATCGACAGCTTAAATCTCTCGATGGAAATGTTGTTAGCAATCGCAGCCGTCGTGACGATCGCATTCTTGTTTGCGATGCGAGAATTGGCTGCATGGTTTTTTAAAATTGATGATCTAAAGCGAGACATCCGCTCGCTCGAAGTTGGAATCGCGCGCCTTGAAGGCGAAATCAAATCGCTTCAATCAAATGAAGCTGGCTCACTGAATGAGCCCACTGCGGCTGCAGCTTCACACCTACGCCGCGTCGAACAGTTCCCCATTAATCACTGATTTAGCATGACGCTAAATCAGCGCGTAGCCCGAAGGGACAAGTACAGGATGTACGCGTCACTGATACTCAGACGCTCTCTTGATCGTAACGGTTGCACCCTTAATAGCCTTTAGCTGTGGTGCAACTTCCGCAGACGAATAGACAACCATCTTTACGTTTGATGGATCAATATACTTCTTAATTGCCTTGTTAACATCGGATGCTGAAACGTCAGCGAGATCGCTTAAGTAATTTCGAAGATAGCTATCAGAGATTCCGTAAACTCGCAGAACCATCAAATTAAATGCGAGCTTCTCGGCAGTTTCGATCGATGTCGGGAACATTCCCGCTAAATATCCTTTTGCCTGCTCCACTTCAGCCGGCGTCACGCCTTTATCGGTGAATGCACGAACGATTCCCATCGACTCTTCGATTGTTTTTCCGAGAGTTTGATTTTTGGTAAATGTCGAGATTTCAAATGCCCCTTGCCCTTGCCGAGCGTCGAAGCCAGAAGAAATTGAATAGGTCAGACCTAAATCTCTTCGAACATGATTCACCAAGCGACTTGAAAACGCTCCGCCCAATATTGTATTGGCAATTCGAAGAGTTAAAAAGTCAGGGTTATTTCTGCGAATACCAGGGTGACCAATTCTGATTTGAGACTGAACTAAGCCTGGCTTATTCACCAAGACCGCTTGAATGCCTTGAACTTTCGGAACGTCAGGCAAAGCTGGAGCCGAAACTTTCTTTTGCTCCCATGCACCAAAAGCACTCTCTACCTTCTTTTTGATTTCTGGAGTCAGCTTCCCAACAACTGCTAAAATTGAATTGTTAGGTCTAAAGTATTTTAAATAATGCTGAATGATGAACTTGCGTCTGAGTTTCTCTACCGATGAAACAGTTCCGTTAACAGGCTTTGAATAAGGATGCCCCGATCCAAACAAAGTATCTTCCCATGCGAGATCGACAAACGCTTCTGGAGAATCAATGCGCTTACGAAGCTGAGCAATTGTTCTCTTGCTCGCGCGATTTACTTCTTCTGCCGCAAATGAAGGTTGAGTGATGATCTCGCTGAATAAATTTAAAAGCGGATCAGCATCTGTAGAAAGTGCACTCGCTCCAAATAACGAATAGTCACTTGTTACAGATGCATTGAACTCAGCGCCGATGCTTGCGAGCTCATCAGCTAGCTGCGGAGCACTTCGCTTAGCAGTCCCCTGGTCAAGAAGGTCAGCTACAAAAGAAGTTAAACCG
Organism: uncultured Bdellovibrionales bacterium; assembly: GCA_964543475.1. Lineage (GTDB taxonomy): Bacteria > Bdellovibrionota > Bdellovibrionia > Bdellovibrionales > JAMPXM01 > JAYSYM01. The sequence goes on from CAZIYJ010000010.1 coordinate 47,098, forward strand.
CTTGCTTCAGCAGGATCAGTACTCGAACCGCCTTTAACCAAAAGCGAATACGAAATATAAGGAAGAGATTCATCTTTGATGTAGAGAATAGTCAGTCCATTCGACAAACTCTTTTCGTCAAACGACGGGAGTCTAAACGATGAACTTGGCTTGAAAACTTGGGTCGGCGAATTCGTACTCGGTGATGGGGTTCCGCAAGAGGCTGTAAAAGCGAGACAACTTAAAGCTAAGACTGATTTTCGGAAAGTGGTCTTCATCTTACTGTCCTCCTTGTTGGCTAGGCACTAGAGTGATGGTGTTTGCGCGCTCAGGAGTTAAGTAAGTGTTGGCAACCTGCTTAATTTGATCTGCGGTTACTTTCTCGTAGCTTTCTAAATCTCTAAACAACTGCTCCCAATCACCAAAAAGAATTTCGTTTTGTGCAATTGCTTCTGCTTTTCCTGAAACTGTTTTTAGCTGAGACACATAGCTCTGGATAATTTGCTTTTTAGCTTTCGCAAGTTCTTCAGGAGTTACGAGCTGATTGCGAGGGCGCCAAACTTCTGCCAGCAAAGCTTTTTGCACAGAGTCTGCCCCTTGACCAGGCTTCAGGCTTGCGAAGACCTGGAAGATTCCGTGATCTTGAAGCGAGTAATTCGACGAACTTGCCGACGTTGCCGTTTGCTCTTTGTAAACTAGTCGCTTGTGCAAGCGACTAGAACTTCCCTGACCAAGAATATTCGAAAGCAAATCAAGCGGATAAACATCTGCGTGGCCCGCGGCCGGCGCTCGATACGCTAGCGCTACAGTTACGTTTTGCACAGGCTGCCGAATCAGTTGTCCACGGCCGCTTGCCTGTTGAGGCTCAGCCGCCAGAGTTCTTTTCGGAAGCTCTTGAGCAGGAATCTGGCTGTAATATTTTTGAATCAAACTCTTTGCTGCTGAAGATTTAAAATCTCCTGCGATCACAATCACTGCATTGTTTGGAGAATAGAAAGTTTTAAAAAACTGCTGCGCTTTCTCGACCGTAACAGCGTTTAAATCTTTCATGTAGCCAATCACCGGCCACTTATACGGATGTGCTCGGAACACCGTTGAGAATATCCCCTCGCGAAGAAGACCCATCGGATTGTTATCAACTCTAAAACGTCGCTCTTCTTTTACAACTTCGCGCTCGCTTTTTAGATTGGCTTCAGTGACTTGCAGATTCACCAAACGGTCAGCTTCCATATCAATGATAAGTTCGAGCTTCGCGCTAGGAAGATTTTCGTAGTAGCCAGTATAGTCGTGAGTTGTGAAAGCGTTATTCACAGCTCCGTTGCTCTGAAGAATTAAGTCGAACTGATCGCGAGAATATTTTTTAGTTCCGGTGAACATCATGTGCTCAAACAAGTGCGCAAGTCCGGTGAAACCGACTTCTTCGTGCTTTGATCCAACTCGAAACCAAGTGTTGTAGCTAATGATGGGAGCCGAGTGGTCTTCGTGAAGTAGAACAGTCAAACCGTTAGGCAGAGTAAACTTCTCAACTTTGAATTTAATTTGAGAACTTAGGCTTTGCGCTGGAACTTCTGCCGCTTGAGATTGCGCTAAGAAAAATAAAACACAACTGAACGCTGCTGCAACTAAAGACGAGGATAGCCTCATTGAGACTCCTTCCATGAAGTACATCAAATAGTAGAAGGCTCAATTGTGACGTGGCTAAAAATGGCTGTCAACAGAGGGAGTTAGCTATTGAACGACGAAGTCGCTAAAGAAAATGTCTTTAACTACACCAGTCTTTAGATGCTGATTAAGAGTTACAGCAATCTGGTCCTTAAGAAAAAGTTTACCTTGGATAGTTTCGACATCTCTGAACTCTTTGGCGTTCAAAATTCGAACGATGGCATCGCGAGCTGCCGGATTGAGCTGCACAACTTCCTCAAATCCTTCTTCGTCTAGCATCTCGAGAGTCATTTCGACTCTCACTAAGCGTCTAGGATTACCAGATAGGTTAACTGTGAAAGGAGGAAGTGTGTAATTGATGGCAGGCTTTTGATCATTTGAATCGCGCTCAGCCTGCAATTGCTGATAGGCAGCTGGCTCTCGAAGAACCGCAGGAGCATGACCCATCGTATTCTGATAGGTAAGGAAAGCACCACCGCCGACAACTGCGAAGTTGCCAGCAATCATAACGAAGACACCAATCTTCGCTAGATCAAACTTCTTCTTGGGTTTGCCTTCCTGATCGTTTTCTTCTTGTACTGCCATGTGTAACTTATCGGAACCTAGGCTAAGGCCTTAACTGGACCTCTCAAATTTACTATAAATTTGTTTTCACCAAACTGTCGAACCTCTCGACAGGACCAAGGGCAGAATGCGGCTTGCAGTTGACACAGTACCTCAGGGGTTAGAGATAATCAGAAATCTACCGATAAACTGTAATGCGCGTGGGTCGAATGATTTTATTTGGTAAGACATTAAATTTGGTTTGCACCTCAGTGATATTACTTCTGAGCATTCCTACGCTTGCTGAAAACTCGGCCCAGAATGAGACAGCAAATCGTGTTCCATCTAGTCTCGTGCAAATTTCACCGCATCCGCTTTACTACTCGCCTTACGCTTTTGTTGTAGATAAAAAAGCTCGCACTCTCACGGTGTGGCATCAAGACGGTGGCAAATTAACTTCGGTTGCAAGCTTTCCTGCTGATCTTGGAAAGCGCGAAGGCGAAAAAAAGAGCGAGGGAGATCATAAAACTCCGAATGGGGTTTACTTTCTTCAACAGAAACTTGAAGGCGCTTCACTCGACTTTAAACTTTTTGGTAAACGTGCGTTCACTACAGATTACCCAAATTTTTTCGATCGTATCGATCGCAAAACTGGCAGCGGAATTTGGCTTCACGCAGTCCCCGATACAGTTCCGCTCACTCGCGGCTCACGCGGCTGCGTTGTTGTAAGAAACGAAGTCATTGAAGGCTTAAGTCAGTATGTAAAGCTCGGCAAAACTCCGATCATCATCCAGGATGAAGTTGAGTTGTTAGACTCAACACAAGCAAAAGAATCGAGCGCACAGCTGAGCTCGCTCGTTGAAAAATGGCGTGCGTCTTGGGAAGAAAAAGATATCGAAAGCTACATCGGCTTTTACGGAAGCGACTTCCGTGCGATGCGAATGAATCGTGATCAGTGGAAGACTTATAAGAACAATCTAAATTCTTCGTACAAAACTCTTCAGGTAAAATTCTCTCGTCCAGTGATCTATGCATACAAAAATCGCGCTGTCGTACGCTTCTTACAATCGTACACTTCTGACCAACACTCAGATTTCGGCGAAAAAGTTTTGTATCTTGCTAAAGAGAACGATCAATACAAGATCATCGGAGAAGAGTGGCAAGCCGACAATAGCCAACTCGCTCAAGAAGAATTCAACACTGACTCAACAAAAGTCAGCGCTAATTAGTTCATCAGCAGCCAAAAGCTAGGCTGGGTTTTTCTTTCCTAAGAAATAGAGAAGTAAATTAAAGGCGGCGATGACAACTAGAGCGCCGATAGTGACAAGGCCGTCATAAAGTCGCTCATTTAGATAAGCGCCGACGACAAATACTCCGCAACCCAAAGCTAAAACACCGAGTGCGAAAAGCATTCGGTGTATTGGGCTCTGAATCCAAATTTTAGAATAAAAAAATGTTCCGACCGCGGTTGTGACAACGTTCACTGCGATCATTAGAACTGACGCGATTGCCCAGTTACCGGCTCCAACAAAACTCAATGCAAAGATGAGAACCGTTAGAAGGTTTAAGGCAATGTATCGATTCACGCTAGATTACTGGTTGTTGCCTTCATCGCCAGACATATCGCCTGCGTCGTTAAGATCATCGTTGCCGTCGTCATCTTCGAAAACACCTGGGTTATCCAAGTCATCATCTTCTTCGTTGTAAACGTTGTCAGCTGAATCAGGAAGAGATGCCAGGTGAGCTGCTAGCTCCTCTTTTTTGAGTTTGCCGCGGTTCAAATTGTAGCCAGTCAAACGGCTGTCAAACTTCAATTTATCGAGTTCTTTTTTTAAGCCCATACGCTCTCCTATTTTTCGGCCTAGTTCCAGTACCGAGGGCCGTCGCCCTTGTCTTTTTTCTCTTTAGTAGGGTCGTTGTTTACCACGAGTTTTAGGCCTCGTCCACCTCGGCCACCCGACTGTTTTCGCCAGCGGCCTTGCTTAAACTTCGTATAAACCAATAGGAACAAATAACCCGAAATCAACCCGCCCAAGTGAGCAAGGTTCGCCACCTGGCTGCCCGATACTCCCGAAGTCAAAAGGTTCACTGCTTCGATCGCACCTAAGATCATCACGAAGTATTTGGCCTTCATCGGGAAGACCATCATGAAGTAAACAACCCGCTCACCGAAGATAATTCCGTATGCGACTAAAAGACCAAATATCGCGCCCGACGCTCCAACAACCGGCGAAAGCCAGCCAGCCAAATCACCCGTCGCCATTGCGTAAATGAAAATGCAAATGCAATAGATAACCGCCGCACCAACTCCAGAGACTAAATAGAAACTTAAGAAGAAGCGTGATCCCCAGCGCTGTTCAAGCTCACCACCGAGCCACCAAAGCATCAACATGTTGAATAAAATATGAAACAGGCTGCTTGAGTGAAGGAACATGTACGTAAAGAACTGCCAAACAAAAAATTTCTCGACGACGTACGAAGGAATCAAACTTAAAAACTCTGAAATGTACGGACTCGATAAAAAATATTTTTCGATGATCATCTGGCCAACGAGCCACATCGCAATGTTGATGATCATTAAAACTTTTACCATTGGAGTAAAAGGCACGAGATTATTCATTTGAGCGCCGCCGCCACCACCTCTAAGACCCATGATGCCCTCCTGCTGGCTGACTCAACTCAATCAACACCCCACCTGTCGATGCAGGATGGATGAATGCTACTAAACAATTGTGAGCACCTTTTTTTGGCGTCTCGTTAATTAAACGAACACCTTCACTTTTCAGATGCGTAAGTACAGCCTCGATATCTTTCACTCTTAAACAGATATGATGAATACCGGGCCCACGTTTATCGAGAAACTTTTTGATTACGCCATCATCTGAAAGTGATTCGAGCAATTCTAAATTTGAATTGTTTTGAAGTTTGAAAAAACCAGTTTTAGTTTTTTCTGATGGAACATCTTCAATATGCGGATCGGCAAATCCCATTGCCTTGTAAAACTTTGAGCCTTCAGCAATCGATGTCACCGCGATTCCGATGTGATCAAGCTCGAATTCAAATTTGCCTTTAACGTTAGTCATTACTTAAATCCTTAAACAAAGGTAGCAAACGATCAAATGTGGATTCAAGGTCTTCAACGATTACTTTGGTATCAGCGAGTAACGGGAAGAAGTTCGTGTCACCCTTCCATCTAGGAACGATGTGATAATGAATGTGCTCAGGAATCCCTGCTCCCGCCGCCGCACCAAGATTAAGTCCGACGTTGAAACCAGATGGGTCATAAGCTTCGCGTAGCACTTGAAGGCTCAATTTCAGAAGATCTTGAAGTTCATAGAGCGCTTTGCCCTTTAGGTCTGTGAATTCCCCAACATGATCATTTGGAATGATCAATAAGTGTCCTGGATTGTACGGAAACTTATTCATGACCACACTTGCGTTCTTACCCTTGTGAAGAACCAAGTTCTTGAAGCCTTTTCCAGCCTTCACTGCATGACAAAACACACATCCATCAACTTTGATGAGCTTTCGCACATACTTAAGACGATCAGGGCGAATCATGATGTCGCGCTCAGTTGGCCAAACGTCAGCTAACCACGGCGACACTTTTGGAAGCGGAGCCGTTTTTGACTGCTTTTTTGAGCTAATCTTCTTTACTGTTTGAGACGGTTTTGCCATTGGCTACAAATCTAACCGCAAAGCTACGCAAGGTTTACGAAAAACTCGCTTTCGATCCGTCATGAAACGGTGCGTTTTAGTGATTGAACTCGTAAACACGGTAGTCGTAAACCCATTCGAAACCGAGCTTGCGACAAATAGGGGCCGAAGTAGCCTTCCGTGCATGAAAAAAAAATTGTGGCCAAGAGCCTTCGCTGCTTTCGCACGAGCACGGGCATCCGCGACATCACTTTCTACCAAACGATCTTCGGGAGCAAAGGCGGACCACTCACAACAATATCCTCTAAAACCAATCCCAGCGATCGCGGCGCAAAGACTTCGTTACTCACTCTCAACTCGTCGAGACTCCACCACTTAAATCCCTTAAACGCAGCCTTCTCAAATTCATTTAGCTCAAGTGTCGGCTGTGGCTCAAACTTTTCAGTCTTGATCAGATAGTAATTTTCAGTTTGCTCAATAAATTGCTCGGCCCAGTGAAGACAATGGCTTCGCTTCCAAATCAGCGGCCCAACTTCAAAGTCTACAAGCCCAAGCTCCTCGTGAAGCTCTCTTCGAATTGCCGTGATCTCATCTTCGCCGTCTTCAACTCCGCCACCGGGAGTAATCCATCCTCGCCATTTCATTTTATCGTTTTCAAGTTCCATCATCAGAACTTCATTCTGAGGAGTTAGTAGCACCGCTCGAGTTGACGAGCGCAGCATCGGTTGCGGAGCTTTTCGGAACGCTCGCCATTCGGCTTTCGTAAGCTCCCATGTTTCTGAATGAGTATATTGAGGATCAACTAGCTTCGAAGGCCGCGTCCCTACGAAACGGGCACCAGTTTTTTCTTTAATTCGGCGAGAGCGTTCATTACCGAGGGCATTCGAGAACACGAGGTTTTCAAAATTCAGAGCATCGAATGCAAAGTCCATAACGGGCTGCACGGCTTCAGACATGTAGCCCTTACCCCAGAACTGTTTTCCAAGCCAAAACCCACGATGCTCCGGAATTCCCCCTCGCCATAAATCTACAATTCCTATTAACTCAGATGGATTTGGTTTTTCGAAAATTCCCCAAACCCAACGATCACGTCCTTGCTTCGGCAAAACAAAGTTCTGGATAAAATCTGTGACGCCATCTTCAGGATATGGCCACGGACATTGATGAGAAAGATGTCGAATAATTTCGTAATCAATGAAGTGCTTCTTATATGCAGGCGCATCTCGCAACTCCACTCCGCGCAAGATAAGTCGATCAGTTTCGAATATCGGAAGAAGCTTTGATGCGTTCATTCACGCCCCGATTTCGAATTGCGGATATCCACTCTCTTTAGATCTTTCATATGCGGCTCCAAGTGGTCCATATTATTGCATACAGCTGGTTACACTCAAGGAGACTAGCTATGTCGAATGCATTAAAGTACATTAAAAGCTTAGAAGCTGCGGGCTTTGCCCGTGAGCAAGCTGAAGCTCAGGTCCAAATGGTCTTAGATATTCTGGAAGGTGATCTTGTGACAAAGAGCGATCTCTCAGTTTTACAAGAAGCAATGAACGCTAGATTTGCAGGCGTGGATTCGCGCTTCGTCGAACTCGAAAGCCGAATGGATAAGCGCTTTGCAATAGTAGACACCCGCTTGGCAGAACTCGAGCTCCGACTCACTACACGCATAGGGTTAGCCATTGTTACCTCAAGCACGATCTTGCTATCAGTTCTCGGCTACCTCATTAAAACCAACTAAATCTCAGGAAAAATTAAATGGAATATCAAAAATTCGAGCAATGGCTCGATGGTGAACTCGCGCGCCTTGAACAGCTAGGAGACTTACTAGATCAAGAGATCGCAGAGAAAACATGTAAGCCGCTGAAAAAATACTATTCGCGAACTTACCAAGGACCTTTGCAAATCGTCGAAATTACATGCGGCAGAATTTATGCGCTCAACAACTTGGGTAATCCAATTGGCGTCATTGCAGCTCACCCGAAAATCTGCTTAGAGCTTAAGGAAACTGATCAACTTGAGGCTAAGCTCGGCTGGAGAGACAACTTCTGGCATTTTTTACGTGTTGATTCTATCGAGTACGCTAGCCCCGAGATTGATTTCGCCAACCAGAAACGTAAGCGAGAAAAGTTTTTGGAACAAAATCCGAACTTTAGGCAATAAAAAAGGCGAGCTTTCGCTCGCCTTCTATGAACCTAAAATTAAATCCGAAAACTATTCCGGCTTTGTGTCGTTGCTGCTCAAATTCTTAAGAGCATCACCGAACAAATCACCCATAGTCGTCTTCGAAGTTGAAGTCGCTTTTTTCACGTAATCATCAACGTCTGCTTTTGATTCGCGAAGTTTCACGAGCTTAGAAGATAAGCCGATTTTACGAGCGTCTTTATCGATAGTGATGATCTCTGCTTTAAGAACGTCACCAACTTTTACTGCATCTTCAGGTTTGTTGATGCGGTCAGTAGTGATTTCAGAAACGTGGATCAAACCTTCGATGTCAGCTTCAAGTTCAACGAAAACTCCGAAGTCAGCAAGCTTCGTGATTTTCACGTCATGCTGAGTTCCGATTTTGAACTTCTCGTCGATTTTTGACCAAGGGTCTGACTCAAGCTGTTTTAAGCCGAGAGAGAAACGCTCGTTCTCGATGTCTACTCCCAAAACAACCGCGCGAACTTTTGCACCCTTAGCAAACATTTCTGAAGGATGAGTTACGCGTTTTGTCCAAGAGAAGTCAGAGATGTGAACTAGGCCGTCGATGCCTTCTTCGATTCCAACGAAGATACCGAAGTCAGTGATAGATTTCACTTCGCCTTCGATGATCGTTCCTTCTGGATATGAAGCTTTAAGCTCGATCCATGGGTTCGGCTGAAGCTGTTTCATACCAAGGCTGATGCGGCGGTTAGCTGTATCAACTTCGAGTACGATCACGTCTACTGCGTCGCCAACGTTAACAATCTGGCTCGGGTGTTTAACTCGTTTAGTCCAGCTCATTTCTGAAACGTGGATCAAACCTTCAACACCATCAGCAAGTTCTACAAATGCGCCGTAGTCTGCAAGGCTAACGATTTTGCCGTTAAGCTTTGTACCTGCAGGGAACGCTGCAGAAGCTGCTTCCCAAGGATCTTGTTGCAACTGCTTCAAGCCTAGAGAAACGCGCTCGCGCTCGTTGTCGTATTTCAATACTTGTACTTCGATTTCATCACCCATTGTCAAAAGTTCTGATGGGTGCTTTACGCGGCCCCATGACATATCAGTGATGTGAAGAAGACCATCCATGCCGCCAAGGTCGATGAACGCACCGTAATCAGTGATATTCTTCACGATACCTTTAACGCGAGATCCTTCTTTCATTGCATCAAGAGTTTGAGTGCGCATGCTCTCGCGCTCTTCTTCAAGAAGTGCACGTCGTGACAACACGATGTTTCCGCGCTTCTTGTTAAACTTGATAACTTTGAATTTATATTTTTTGCCGATGTAGATGTCCATGTTGCGGACTGGGCGAAGATCAATTTGCGAACCAGGTAAGAATGCTTTTACGCCGATGTCGACGCTTAAGCCGCCTTTAACTTTCGCGATCACTGTACCTTCGATAAGTTCTTCGTTTTCAGCTGCACGAGAAATATCGTTCCATGCACGGAGCATGTCAGCTTTGTCTTTCGAAAGAACAACCATGCCGTTTTCGTTTTCAACACGGTCAATGCAAACTTCAACTTCGTCGCCTGGCTTTACAGAACGCTGTCCTTCAACCATGCGGAATTCATTGATGGGAATCAAACCCTCAGACTTGTAGTTAATGTCGACAAGTACATAATCAGATTGAACTTCTACTACTTTGCCTGAAACTACGTCGCCTGCTTTGAAGTCGCGTTCTTTTACGCTTGCTTCAAACATGCTCTCGAATACAGCCGCCTCGCCTGTTCTTGCTGAGCTACCATCTTCGAGTAACGCCATAATGCGTTCGCGCTCTTGCTGCGCCTTTGTTAGGTTTGTTTTACTTTTTTCTGCCATCATAAATATTTGAAATCCTCTCGGGAAAAAGATCTGGTCTCTTTCCGTTTCTTTCTCGGTCTGTCTTTAAGCAGCCGGAAAAATACACGAGCAGGCTCCCGTTTTTTGGGGGTGTGCGCTCATGGCCTTTTCCGAAGGCTTTTACCTCGAAACTACCGGTGCAGTGGTGTTCCATTTATAGGGGGCAAACGCGTAAAGTCAAAAGGAAATACAAGAGGGTCCGAGGGGTCAAAACATCAGGCTAAGTTGAGCTGCTTTCGAACCTCATTTTCGACCTTGGCGACGACTTCCATAAAGTTTAAGTCAGATGTATCCACAGTAAATGAGTCTGACGAGGCCTGCATGGGAGCCGCCTTGCGATTGGCGTCCTGGGCATCGCGGACTTTTTGAAGATCGTGGGTCTCCTCCATCGATTTACCCTGCTCCTGAGCCCTTCTTGCAGCTCTATCTTCAGACCGAGCAGTGAGAAAGAACTTCACGTTCGCGCCCGGAAAAACAACCGTCCCGCAGTCTCTTCCTTCCGCGACAAGCCCAACGACCCCTTTTGCACAGCGACGCTGTGCCTCAAGAAGAGCGGCCCGAACCTTTGGAAATGAGCTGATTTTTGAAGCGAGTGACCCGACTTCTTCGCGATTGATTTCGTTCGTAACGTCTTTTCCGTGGAGGATAACGCGAGTCTTTTCGTGATCCATCCGTACTTCCCACTCACGGTTGTCGACTAATCGAGCAATCGCACCCTCATCTGTGAAGTCGAGGTTAAGCTGTTGGGCAACGTAGGCCAATCCTCGATAAAATGCGCCCGTCGATACCCACTGCCAACCTAATCGGTTGGCAAGTTCACGGCTAACCGAAGTCTTGCCGCTGGCTGCTGGACCATCAATCGTGACGACGGGAACAGAATTCATTAAACCTAACCTTGCATTCGAACCGTTATTGAATCAAAAATCTCCGCTACTCTATTGGTTGAAATCGACCGAAGCAAGAGTTGGGAGAAGATTTAGAAATGGTGCGCAAGCTTTCCATTCGAGTCGGAGAACTTTTTGCGGAGGCGTACGACTCCTCTGCCCCTATTGCACAGCCATTAGCGCGCTGGTTCCTTCCCAAGAAGTCCTTAGCCGATGGCTTAAAAGAAAAAACAAAGCTGAGCGAATTTGATCAGCTACATTTTGAGCTACTGTATCGGCCCGACGCCCTTCCGACCGATCGCTTCACCGAGAAAAAAGTGGCAGCAGTAGTTACTTCTGGTTTTGAGGGAATGCTGGCCCAGACCTTCGAACAAAAGAATTTACCTCTTTCGAACGACTTGATTTTTGGAATTTCTGAACGAATCGGCCCAAAGGGCGAAGTTCTAAAAAACGTCGAACCAGCAGAACTAGCGCTCATTTCTGAAAAACTAAAGCTCATGAAAATAACCGAGGTCGTCGTGGCTTCGATCAATTCTGATTTGAATCGCGAGAATCAGAATTCACTTCTGACATTTTTCCGCGACCAAGGCTTTAATTCCTTCGCGTCAGAGTCGGCTGCAGTCGGCGAACACGTTCGTTGGGCAGAATTGATTGAACAAGTTCAGTGGCGACATCTGGTTGAGGATCTTGAATCGCAACTAGCTGAAATTGCAAAGTCGGCAACTCTCACTTTTAAACTCATCGATGAATTGAAACAGAAAACACCGACTCTCTATGCGGGGCTCGACATTTTTTGGTTGGCGGGCCTTGAGAACGGGTCTTTGCTGCTCGAATCACAACCTAACGACGTCGTCGAGCCTGGATTCTTCGATACACCTGAGTTTAAACATTTGCCTGCACTTCAGCGAAATGGCCCGTTACTTTTAGGAAAATCACTTCGACCAACCGCACTTGATTTGTTTTTGCTTGATGACCCAACTCTAGAAATTGATGGCCTTGTCACAGCTAACTTCGATCGTTCACGCTCGAGAATTGAAGAGGCGCTCGTTATCATGAGTAAAGCGCAGCAAGGCACCACTCGCTTGGAGGGCGCTAAAGTTGCAAATGATACGCTTAAAATTTTTGTTGGAGCGTTAGCTGCCGAACTTAAGAGTCTCTCGCGTGATGAGATGATCCGTGTCGATGGGCCGCTTGCGCCACTCGTGATTAAACATGTTAAGCAAATTGATTCGACTTTAAAGTGTGAATTAGGATCCAAAAAATGAGATGGCACTTAGCTAGTTCACCCGCTCAATATTTTCATTCGCAAATGTATGGACTTTTAAAAGAGTTCGAAGCCGCTGCAATTAATACTGCTGATGGCTCAACCGTTCATGTGAAATGGCGAAATCCGGCTGATGTAGCGACACTTACATCGGTCGCACAGACCGTACACAAATACATGAAACTAAAGGACTCTGAGATTGCGATCGTTAATGATCCCTTCTCTGGCGGGAGTCAATTGTCTGATCTCACGTTTGTGGTCGGCATTGGTAAAACTGGCGGACCTGCTGACCTTCTTCTTTCAATCGGCTTTCAATGTGCAGGTCGAATTGGCGAGAAGTCTGTCGAAGAAGAAGGTGTGCGAATTCCTCCAACTCCTCTCGGCACGCTAACGCAGCTAAATACTCCTTTGATGCAGGCAATTAAACAGCATCCTTTAGCTCCAAAAGATTTGATAACGCGAATTGATGAACTCATACCTCGAATTAAAAAAGTTCGAAGTCAGCTTCAAGAAATTCTTGCGCAGCCGAAAGGCCCGCTCTCTAAAGCTTCATTGCAGGAGTATTTCGATTTATGTTCTGCCGCTACCCACCGGCGCATGGGACAACTTCCGTTAGGTGCCCACAGTATCATGCGAAAGCTTTCGTCTGGTGCGACACTCAAACTTCGAGTGAGTGTTCACGATCAAATTGTCGAGTTTGATTTCTCTGGCAGCGAAGGCACGGGAAATGTTCAACTCACCGAACAAACAAGCCTCGGTGCCTGTGTGGCAGCGACGATGCGTGCGACGGGAATGAATTGGCCGATTAACTCAGGAGTTCTTTCTGCGTTCACTGTGCGCACACCTGCCCGAACGTGTGTGAATGCGGCCTACCCTTCTCCGACTCGAAAAGGAGTCAGCGAAGGTGTTTTTGTCATTGCAGATATGGTGTTTGAACATTTAGTTCGGAACACTTCATACAAATCCGCTAAGCAAGCAGGCCCATCGCTAGCTCTCGAATTCATTTTCTCTGACGGAAGACATCTGTTTGATCAAATTTCGAACGGGCGTGGCGCAAGCGCAACGACTGATGGAAAATCTGCATTGAACGCTTGGAACCACGATGAGTTTCAAGTGGTCTCAGCCGAGAAGTTAGAGCGAGATTATCCAGTACGCGTAGTTGATTGGGGCTTAAGATTTAATTCATCAGGCAACGGTAAATTAAAAGGCGGTCTTGGTTACAAAAAATCTATCGAGCTCCTTGCAGACGCTGAACTTCGCTGGGATCAAAGCGCATTGATAAAGCCAGAAGGCGCAGACAGTGGCGAACACGGCATCGAAGCAGAAATCGTTATCACTCCACCAGGCGGAAAACCAAAACCCCTTGGCAAAGCCGGCACTGAACAGTTAACAGCCGGCACCATCATTCGTTGGTGCTCGGCTGGTGGCGGCGGCTACGGCACCCCTAAAGAAGACTAAAAGGTAGTTCATACCTTTCGGTAGCGCAGCTGCACGAAGTGCGCTCCAATTTGATTATTCAGGTGATGTCCGCGCGCAGCTACTTTGTTTTCATGATCATCTGCTGGCCAGCAAACAAGGTTATTTTACAGGATTTTCTTATCGGAAATGCTGAGGTGCCATCACTAAAATATCTTTCCATTCACCGTCACAATAGGGTGTGAAGTTGACCGCTGCATAAACCGAAGAGCTCGGATAGCTTGGATCTACTGCCAATGGCTTAAAAAAGTAATCAAGATTACTTGAGCTTATTCCATCACAAAGTTTATATTCATGCGCCACCGTCTGAGTTACAAGGTCTGTTATTTCTAAGGCAACTGGTGCATAGTTTTTATCCAAACGCGTAGAGACCATATACCCCCTACTTAAAAACTCATTTCTACCTTGGACCTTAAGTTCGTACGACTTTTCAATCGACCGATTTTTTAAATCAAAGATATCTAATATTTGCTTTCTTGGCTTTGGATCGAAAAGCGTTCTCTTAATGAGATATCCATTTTCATTGTTTGACCACATTGAGTAAACAACGTTTTCCTTCGGCAATTCTAAAAAGTCATTGCTGAGAAGTTTATTCGCACTGTCAAATTGGAGAATATGATCACCACATGAGGTACGTCCTACAACGACAAGCTTGCCACCTTTTTCTCTTTGGAATCCCTGAAGATCGTATGAATTCGAACTCGGGCAAACGGATGCAAAATCGAATATCTTTTCACTTTCTAAATTTTGCGAATGGAAAATTTTAATTACATTATCCTGAATGAAAATTAGATTACTATCGTCTATCCATATCGGTAATGATTGAATATTTTTAATTACTGCCAAGCTCGTCCAACTTTTTACATTTGTAAGTACCAAGTCCTGCGCGACAATCTTCGTATAAGTAATTCCCTGTACAACCTCCTTAACTATGCAAAGTAGAGATTGTTTTAGGATTGTTTTACTTTCGTTTAGAGATGCATTTGAAAATCGATTCATTGCGTTTAGGGGCTTACATCTCGAATAGCTATCTGGATTTCCATAGTCAACATAAGACCCAGATGGAGTTAAACCATCCTTGAGTTGGCTGCCGTCTTTAGGAATTTGAACTGTATAGGTGGGAGCCTCATACATCCTATCATTCATTCCCACTAGTGCGTTGTCGCCGAAAATCTCGATTCTTTGAATTTCGTCTCTGTTATATATCATTTGCGAGAAGAGCTTTCTATGGTTCCCGCTTGGCTCAACAAAATAGTATTCCTGATGGAAGTCACCTAGTCGCCTTGCTGCGAATAAACTTAATTCGCGAAAGCTACTTATTCTTTGAGGAAATCCGCTTACAGAAAACGATCTATCTGTAAATAAAAGTGAGACATCATAGAATGGGGATTCTGCAGCACTGGCATTTTTTCCAACTATCGAAACAAATAAAATTGCCAAAATAATTTTTGTCATTTGATTCCCTTAAGAAATTTTTTTCGTTACTCAGAAATCACATAACACCGCGTGAATATTATCAAGCAATTTAACTATGAACTCAGCACCAGGCTTGCAGCATTTCAAAACCAAAACAATTGAGGCTCTCTGAGGTTCAAAGTGACAGGGATTAATGTGCAACAGTTCCCGGGAACTGTTGCACATTCGAAGATCAGTTATGTTCGCAAAACTTTGTAGCCGAAGGTTTTTAGGGCTAATTCGATGGCCGCGATTTGTTCGTCGCTCGACGTTTCTACAAGTACATCGATGCGGGTTTCGCGAAGACCAAGTTCTGGAGAAACACGGTCGTGGTGTACTTCTAAAATGTTGGCGCGGTTTTCGGCCATCACTCCAGTTAGGCGATGTAGATTCCCGGGAAGATCATCTACGACAACCGAAATGCGTGCGAGTCTGTGAGAGCGGCGTAAGCCGGTTTCAATGACTTTCGAAATAATATTTAGATCAATATTGCCGCCACAAAGCAGAACAGCTGATTTTTTTCCGAGATCAAGTTTCTTTGCCATGACTGCCGCAAAGCCCGCTGCGCCCGACCCTTCAGTAACAGTTTTTGATTTTTCGAGAAGGAATACGATCGCTTGCGCGATTTCTTCGTCATCAACTTCGACGACGTCATCGACCAGTCGCTTGATGTAAGTGTCGTACATCGCTTTGCTCGGATTTTTCACAGCGATACCTTCTGCAATCGTCGCGATACGACGAGCATAAGGTTGTGGAGTCATACCTTTAAACATCTGGCGCATGCCAGAAGCTTGGTTTGAAACGACTCCGAAAATTTTGATTTTCGGATTTAATTCTTTTGCTGCTGTCGCAATTCCGCTGATTAAGCCGCCGCCACCGATTGGAATGACAATCGAATCAAGATCTTTAATATCTTCAAGTAGCTCAAGACCAATTGTTCCCTGACCCGCAATAATTTTTGGATCTTCGTAAGGATGAACGAAAACGTAGCCTTCACTTTGCTCAAGCTCTCGCGCTTTTGTATAAGCTTCGTCATAGAAGTCTCCGTGAAGAATGACTTCGGCGCCATAGCTGCGTGTTGCATTTATTTTTACAATTGGAGAAGTGACCGGCATCACGATGTGAGCTTTCGCTCCAAACTTTTTTGCACCTAGTGCAACGCCTTGCGCGTGATTGCCAGCAGAACTTGCGACAACACCTTTTCGCTTTTGCTCGTCAGTCATTGAGCCCATTTTATTGAGTGCGCCGCGAATTTTGAAACTACCAGTGAGTTGCTCGTTCTCCATTTTTAAGAAGACTTGCGTTTTATCACCAATGATTTTGTAGAGAGCCTCGGGAGCTTTCTGAACTTCAGTGCGATTCACTGAACCTTGAATATTAGCTTGCGCTTCTTTGATGTCGGCTAATGTGATCGCTTTAAATTCGTGTGAACTCATAGAGCGAATATCGACTTAAGCTTAACTCTCGTCAACTGGCCAAATTGCGCTGAAGCCATAAAGCGGACGTGCATACTTTGCCGTCATCAGATCAAGACTTGAGACAGGTGATTCGACCTCGCTCCGCTGATCTTCGAGATCACTCCAAGTTGGAACTTCAAACTCCGAAAAGAAATAGAAAGGTGCAAGGCTTCGGTTGCAGCCCGAGCAAGCAATCTTCTTTTCTAGCGAATGGGGCCTAAAATTAGTCTCTCCACAATGGTGGCAACGCCGTACAAATTGAGGAGGAGGGGTTTTGTTGTTCATCACTAGACCTATCGGTCATCGAGTCTTTTGGCTCGACGTTGATCGCGGAGAATTCACAAAAAAATCAGGTTAAGCGCCCCGAAGTGACTAATGACTTTACACGGCAATTAATAACGCACCATTGCTACACTCTGGTAGCAGCTACCAGTGTGAGTTCGAGGAAGGAGTCGACTTTTAGTGAGGCGCCGCCGACGAGAAAGCCGTTGATCTCGTTTTGAGCCGCAAGCTCGGGCGCATTGTCAGGTTTTACACTGCCGCCGTAGAGAATCGGCGTTTTTGAGGCTAAATCCTCACCACCGATTTTTTGAAGTTCATCGCGAAGCACGACGTGCGCCTCAACGGCTTGCGCAGTCGAAGCCACTTTACCGGTGCCGATTGCCCAAACTGGTTCGTAAGCAATGATTACATTTTTTGAAGAATCGCGAAGTGAAAGGCCAGTGCGAAGTTGGCGACGTATGACTTCGTCAGTTTTGTTAGCTTCCCGCTCCTGCAAAGTTTCGCCAACACAAAGCATAGGAGTGATTCCTACTTTGTGGAGTGCTTGAACCTTTTTAGCAGTGTGATCATCGGTTTCACCAAACAAAGTGCGACGCTCACTGTGACCAACTAAAGTGTATGGAGCGCCGATCTCGCTTAAAACTTTTGGCGAAGTTTCGCCAGTGAACGCACCTTCTTCAGCGAAATAACAATTCTGTGCGCCCCACCCGATTTGAGTGTTGCGAAGTAATTCTTGAACGACCCAAAGATTAATTGCCGGAGCAAAGAAAATTACTTTTCGACCTTGAGGTAAATTTTCTGCCTTTGGCAAAAAACCTTTAAGATACTCAACGGCCTCTCGAGGAGACTTGTACATCTTCCAATTTGCTGCGACTACGAATTGCATTACTCTCTACCTTTTACTGCGTTGCCCTCAAGAGTCGGAGTGATTCCTGGGCGAAGATTTCGAAGGACTTCTAAACCCGGAAGCTTTTCACCTTGGAGATATTCGAGACTTGCACCGCCACCAGTTGAGATATGGCTAAACTTTTCTGCGTACCCTGAAGCTTCAGCTGCTGCCGCGGAGTCGCCACCTCCAACGATTGTTTTAACACCTTCAAGCTCACTAAGAACTTTGGCGATTCCGAAAGTACCTTTTGAGAAAGCCTCACGTTCAAACACACCCATCGGGCCATTCCAAAACACGGTTTTTGAACGGCTTAATTCTTTTCGATAGAGCTCGATAGTTTTTGGCCCAATATCTAAAGCCATGAATCCTGAAGGAATGATCGCATCATTTGTCGTCTGGGCTTTGTCGCTTTCAAATTTTTCAACAATCACGTGATCGATAGGCAGCAAAAGTTTTTTGCCACGAGCTTCGCAACGTTTAATCATTTCGGCCGCAAAAGGTACTCGATCTTTCTCTACGCGCGAATCACCCACTGGCAAACCTTTGGCGGCCAAGAACGTGTACGACATCGCTCCGCCAATAACGAAGGTATCAACATGCTCCATCATTTTCTCGATGACCGGAATTTTGTCGCTGACCTTTGCTCCGCCTAAAATTGCTACGTATGGCTTTTCTGGAGCATGCATGAGCGCATCGAGAAATTCGATTTCTTTAGCAACTAGAAATCCAATTCCTTTTTTCGAAACTAAACGAGGTAATGCATCGATTGAAGCATGGGCTCTGTGACAAGCTCCAAAAGCGTCATTGATGTAGACATCAGTGTAAGTCGAAATCTGAGCAGCAAGTTCTGAAGAGTTTTTCTCTTCGCCTTTATCAAATCTCAAATTTTCGAGAAGCAAAACTTGGTTTGGTTTTAAAGATGGTAACAAATTTTTAGGCGCATCTGAGTTCGGCTCATCAATAAGAATGACTTCTGCATTGAGAAGTTCGCCAAGCCTGAGGGCAATTGGTTCCATCGTGAATTTGTCGCGATCTTCAGCGCTCTTCGGTCGACCAAAGTGCGAACCAAGAATCAAGCGAGCACCTTTATCGAGAGCATACTTAATACTTGGAAGAGCGGACCTGATTCGACGATCGTCAGTAATTTTAATATTGGACCCGCTACCCTCAGTCGGAACGTTGAAATCAACGCGCATAAAGACTTTCTTGTCTTTAAGATCGAGCTGATCGATGCGCGTAATACCTCTGAGTCCTGGAGTAACTTTCGAGGCGACTGGCGGAGTTGAGGCAACTGTGGAATCTGACATTTATTATAAACCTTTTCCTGCCATGAACTTAGCTAGATCGATCATTCGAGAACTGAACCCTGTTTCGTTATCGTACCAAGAAAGAACTTTGCCGAGACGAGGGCCTACAGTCATCGTGCTGTCGAGATCGATGATTGAGCTAAGTCGGTTACCGTTGAAGTCACGGCTAACGAGAGGCGCTGATTCAACTCCCATCACGTTTTTCAATTCGCCCTCTGACGCCTTGATCAAAGTTTGATTGATTGCATCGACGGTTAGGTCTTTTTTTGCGTGGAATGTAAAATCAACCAAACTTACGTTCGGCGTCGGAACGCGAATTGATAATCCATCAAGGCGTCCTTTTAACTCTGGCAAAACTTCACTTACTGCAACAGCAGCACCGGTCGTTGTTGGAATCATAGATTCAGAAGCTGTACGAGCGCGACGTAAGTCTTTGTGAGGAGCATCGAGTACACGCTGATCGTTTGTGAACGAGTGAATCGTTGTCATCATCCCATGTTCAATTCCGAATGACTCATGAAGAGTTTTTGCAAGCGGCGCTAAACAGTTCGTTGTGCAAGACGCATTTGAAATTACGTGATGCTTCGATGGATCGTAAGTTTTATGGTTAATACCGTAAACGACTGTCATGTCGACGCCATCTGCGGGTGCTGAAACCATTACGCGCTTCGCTCCGGCTTCAACGTGTTTCATGAATTCTTCTTTTTTCTTAAAGGCGCCTGTGCATTCTAGAACGATGTCGCAACCCCAAGCTTTCCATGGAATCTTCGATGGATCTTTTTCTGCGCTCATCGGAATTTTTTTGCCATCGATGAAAAGGAATTGCCCCTCAGCTTTTACATCGTGCGGGAAAATTCCATGAGTGCTGTCGTATTTGAGTAAGTGAGCTGAGCCTTCAGCACTGTCGAGGTTGTTAATGCCAACGATTTCTAATTCGTCGAAACCAAGTCTGAAAAGAACGCGACCAATTCTTCCGAAGCCGTTAATGCCTACTCGAACCTTTGCCATTCGAAAACTCCCTTTTGATAGAGAGACAATCTAGCCATGAGAAGGCATGAAGGCAAGGAGCCATGGGGCCAAGAAGGTTAAAGTCGAAAGGCAAAATGGCACTCGACCATCACACTTCATGCCTTTGACCATCATGCCTTCATGCCTTCATGGCTTCTTGGCTTCTTGGCTTCTTGCCTTCATACCTTTAATTTTGGGAAGGTTCGCTTAGCATTGATACGAGTCTGCGCCATGAGCTCATCCATTGTGACGCCCTTAATTTGCGCAACGACTTCGGCCGTATGTACGACGTACGCCGGCACATTCTTTTTTCCGCGGTGAGGCATCGGAGACAAGAAGGGAGCATCGGTCTCAACGTGCAAACGCTCGATCGGGACGTGGCGGACAACCTCACGAAGTTCATCAGCTTTTTTAAAAGTAGCGACCCCCGAAATTGAAATGTCTAAACCTAGGCTCAGCGCCTGGTCAGCCAACCACTGAGTACCGGTAAAGCAGTGCAAAATTCCGCGAACCTTTCCACCATACTCCGCTAAAATATCGGCGGTGTCTTGTTCGGCATCTCGCGTGTGAATTTCGACTGGCAGAGACTTCTCGATTGAAATCTCAAGCTGGCGGCGAAAAGCTGCCTTCTGAATTTCGCGAGGCGCGTTGTCGTAATAGTAATCGAGGCCAATTTCGCCAATCGCGACGACTTCAGGTCGATCTGCATTCTCCATCAGAAATTTATCAACTTCGGGAGTGAAAAGCTCAGCTTCGTGAGGATGAACGCCTAACGTGCAGTAGACTTGTGGGTAATATTTTTTTGCGAGCTCGAGCACAACTGGATGATCTTTGGGTTCAGTTCCGATTGTGATGACGCCATCAACTCCCGCAGCTTTGCAATCGGCAAGCGCCTGCTCAGGCGATACTTCTAGCATGTTGAGATGAGTGTGAACGTCGATCCAGCCCATTATGCATTCACCGTAGAAGCAGCCTGGCGTTTTAGCAAATACCAAAAGTTTTCAAAGCTCAGCTGACGATCAACTTGGCCGTGAATATCGCGTTCAATTTGAAGTAAGGCCTGGGCTAATTCACCAATGTGCGAAGGCGCAAAACGTGCTCCCCACTCAATTAATTCAGGCTGGTCAGAGTTAATAATTTGCTCAGTGTGTCCCGCTCTTGCGAAACTGAAATCTCGAAGTGCTGTCATCCAGCATCGAACCAAGAAAAGAGCTGAAACCTTATCAGAAATTAATTCCTTCATGTCGCTCATGGAAGCCGTGCCACTCAATGCCTGCGATAAAATTCGAAGTGACGCAATTCGATCCCCGGCGGCCCCGCCATTTTCATCTGAAAGTTGTCGAGCAACTTCGACACTCCCCTGACTTGACCGAATGACCCAGTCGTCGAACTTTCCAATCTTTTTAAGATCGCTTCCTAGTAAGGCAGCGAATCTGAAAACTTGTGATCGAGAGCGAATGGTTGGCAGCAATGCCGAGGGATTTGCTGTAATTAAAAAGAAGTAATTGCCAGGCGCCGGCTCTTCAATCGATTTCAATAGAGCGTTGCTAGCTTGAGGATTAAGTAAGTGCGCTTGATCAATTATCACTGCACGTGCCCGACCGAGCTTTTGTAAATTCAAAAAACGCAAAACTTCATGGGCTTGTTCAATTTTGATCTGAGTGCCAGCAGGTTCAACAACGTGTAGGGCTTCGCTTTGCCGCGTTTCTATTCGCAGACAAGGGCCGCAAAGACCGCAAGCTTTAGCCGAAACAACAGTTCGCATCTCACAGGCCAGAGTTTGCACGAATCCAAGTGCCACTAACTTTTTGCCGACACCTGACGGGCCAGAGTAGATCGACGTCGACGGAAACCGCTCACTTAAGACACTCTGCTGAAGTGTTGCGATGACCTGCTCATGACCTATAACTGATTCGAGGATTTGGGCCATCGCTAGCCCTCCAGCAATCGACGTTGAACTAAAATTGACTTCAAGTGATCAAACAAGTCGCCCGGAGACAATTTCGCATCCATCACAAGCCAACTTTGCGGCTGTTCTTTTGCCTGCGCAAGATACCCTTGGCGAACCGACTCATGAAAGCTCAGCTTCTCTGCTTCCATACGGTCAGATTCAGAGCCGAGCTTGAGATTTCTTTGTTCAATCCGCGAGAGACTTTCTTGCACCGGAAGATCTAGCAAAACTGTCAGGTGAGGAACTCGCTTATTGGTCGCATAGCTATTGAGCCAATCGATGTCGCTGCGATCAAGGCCACGAGCAAAACACTGAAAGGCGATCGTGCTGGCGTAAAACCTGTCGCACAAAACCCACTGCCCTGCTTTTAAAGCCGGCTCAATGACGTTATCGACGTGTTGGGCGCGAGATGCTTGGTAAAGTAGAACTTCGGTGCGGGCAACGGGTGCTTCCCCTTGGGTCCGAAGCAGAAGATTTCGAATTTCTTCTGCGAGAGGAGTACCGCCCGGCTCGCGAGTCATGATGAAGTTCTTCTGTTGGGAGCGGAGATGATCAGATAAGTTACGCATCAGCGTACTTTTTCCAGATCCATCGAGCCCTTCAAAAACAATAAATGCCATATCTTCTTACTTCTGTTGAATAGACTCCCTAAAGTCATTGATTGCGGCATCGCGTTACCCTATACTGCGGCCTTCCTATTTCGGAGGTTTGTCCCAGCTATGATGACGTTGCTTGCTGTTTGCCACATTATTTTCGCCATTTTGTTGATCTGTCTTGTTCTACTTCAAGATCCTAAAAACGCAGGCGCAGGCGGAATGTTCGGAGGCGGCGGATCGAATTCGCTTCTTGGCAGCACAGGTGGCGCAACTTTCCTCACTCGACTTACTCGTTATTCAGCAATGGCGTTTGGAATCACCTGTTTAGTGATGACGATCATGAGCCGCCCAAATGTTGGTTCGGTTTTAGACGCTGACATGAATCCACCACCGCTTAATAACACAACTGCGCCGGCTCCAGCTGAGCAGCAAGGTGCGCCAGCAGCTCCTAATGTTCCAGGTGCAGCAGCTCCCGAGATTCCTCCTCCGCAAAAAAACTAGTTTAGTTTCATGAAATCAAAACTCCATCAGCGCAAATTGGTTCTCATTTCTTTTGCGCTAGTGTTGGTCGGAGTTTTGCTCGCCTTCTTTGCGATCACGCAACCGAAGCGCAAGACTTATTCTCCTGAAGAATTAGCATTCTGGGTTGATGCGCAAGGCGAAGTGCAAGTTCGCAAACCCAACACCGACGAATTCATTGAAGCAAAAATCGACGACAGCATTTTCTCAACTGAAACCGCTCGAACTGGGCCCGATGCAAAAGCCACGTTTGAAATTGTAGGCGGAGCTGCATTTGATTTGTCAGAAAGCAGCCGAATACTTTTTGAGAAAAACGCCAGTGGTAAAACTCGGGTGACCCTACTCGACGGTCGAATGCGATGGAAAGGTACCGGCGACCTAAGTTTTGTTGAAGTAGCCCGACAGGGACAAATTGTTTCGCAAGAAGAAGTGAAAGATTCAGAGATCTCAGCAAACGTTCAGGTGATTGCAAGCGGAACAGTTTCAAGTTTGGTTGTTCCGACTCAAGGTGAAATCACTGATCAATCAGAAAACGAACTGCCAAGCGAGCCGATCTCGGCTGAAAATCGAATCACTATTTCCCAAGAAGAAATTTTGAATGTCTTAAGCATTCGACTCGGCCAGTTTAAGAAATGTTACTTAAGCCTCATTCAGAGAGTTCAAAACGAAAAAATTAAAGCGAACGTTCTTATCTCGTTTATGATTTTGCCAAACGGAAACATTGAAGACTCGCGCGTTTGGAAATCAAACGTGAGCGATCGTTTATTCCTTGGCTGCTTGTCAGAAGTCGTCGCTCGCACTCGCTTTAAGCCTTTTAGAGGCGACCCGATCAGAGTCGACGAATTCCCCCTAGATTTTGAATAGATGATCTATTCAGATCCAAGATTTTCGATGCATGAAGTTTCTTGATCGTCATCAGCCGTTAGACTGCGAAGATCGTCATTTAGAACTGAGTACGTGAGGCGGCAGCTGCGGCCTTCAAGTTCTGATTCAGAAGAGAAACGAACATCAAATCCTACACTGCAGAAGTACCATTTTTTCCCGGGTGTGCTTTTTGACAATCGCTCAACGCAAGAGACATCTGGCTTTCCGTTAATTTCGGCAACGTACGCTGAACCATCGCCTTCGTTCACTGTATCACTCAAAATATTATCCATGTCATTTGCGATCGCTTGCTTAACTTCATCGAGACTTGCT
The DNA here is from genome assembly GCA_964543475.1 of uncultured Bdellovibrionales bacterium. Classification (GTDB taxonomy): domain Bacteria; phylum Bdellovibrionota; class Bdellovibrionia; order Bdellovibrionales; family JAMPXM01; genus JAYSYM01. The sequence goes on from CAZIYJ010000010.1 coordinate 71,247, forward strand.
GCTTGAGACTGAGCAGAGATCAAAAGAACGACGCAGATTAATACAGCTTTCATCGAGGGCTCCTTTAACGATTGGGCGGATGATATTAAATCCGACACCACTCTGCCACTGTCAGGATTCTGTACAGGCGATTCTTACAGCCGCACAGGTCAACTTTGTCTATGAATTTGACATCGACTGGGCGAATTTTGCTCGACACTTAGCCTAGCGTTCAGCCTGCTCTACATTGCAGACCAACTGGCTATGCAATTGCAGTTTCTATGAAGGGTGAAGGCACTTCTATTTACCATTCTATTCTGCCTAGGGGCCGTGCCGGCTCATTCGAACACTTGCGCGCAAGTATTCGCTCGAAGCTCATTGACCGCCGCCTCCCCGTTTTTTGAAGCTTTAGGCGCGAAAGATAGAATAAGCCGCGAGTTTTTAAATAACCAAATCAAAGAACGAGAGTTAATCGGACTGTCTTTTGATGGAACAAGAGTTCGTCGCATGAGTGCCGCAAATGTTGATCCTGGCGGTGAGAACAACGGCATATTCTTTTACAAATCCGGTGAAAAAAATCTTGTTTTAAAACTGCTTAGTGCGACAGACAGAGAATCTGCTGCAAATCACGAAACTCCTTTCGATTCTTTTTTTAACGAAGTTCAAGCAACTATCTACATGGGTAGAGCTGGTGGTCCGAAGATAGAAGAAGTGGGTATAGTTAAGATTGCCGGCGATCGCTATTACTACGTTGCGATGGAAGCTGCCTTGGGCGTCGCAAAAACTCACACCTTCAGAGAAATTGCAGACGCAGATGCGATACCTTATTTTTTATGGGTTAACGGAAAAAATGGAAAATCATTCGTCAGTGAACTTGCCACGAGAGTTTGGCAAACGTTGGAGCGAGGGTATACGCCTGGGGTAGATCCGCAACTTGTCGTCGATAAAAATACTCGAGAGGTTCAGTGGATTGATGGCAACACCTGGAGAGCGCTACCAAAAAGTCAGCTGCTGAATGAGACCGTTAGATTAGAAACTGCAATATCGAAGATGATCATTGAGATGGGACACGCCTTTGAAAAAGGCGAGAGAAACCCGAAAGTCATCGCGGCGAAATTTAAACTTGAACTTTTTAAGCGCGTTCGCGCATCTCATTTGCGAGACATTCTTCTTGAACAGGCATCTCAACGCCCACAATCTGACAGCACGAGTGAATTTTTAAATTATTTAAAACTCGATTAATTTTTGCGAAACAGGCGATTAACGGAAGTCGTGGAGGTAGTCGATGTGGTCAGGGACCCAAGGCTCTGTGACGCCATAAAGGCCGTACACTCTGTTCCCTACCCGATCAGTGACCTTTGCGGGCTCGATCGTTGTTGCGAAGTCAGAGGGGAAAAGTTTTTGCTCTTGAAGAGATGGCAAAATTCGGGCGACGCTCTCGTCGCTTAAAATTCGGCGGCGAACCAAGTTATCAAAGCTTGATTGAAGCTCGTCTTGAGTGAAGCCGTAATTCATTAACATGTCTTGAGCGACATGAATCACTTGCTCTGTTTTCAACCGATGATCTTGAAATAGATCGAGCGCAGTTTGGAATGAATTCGTACTTGGAATCGTCCGTCGGCCAAACTTTAAGTAATATTCAGAGTCCGTGTCGGTAGCTAAGTTAATATAGATTTTTTCGACTGGATCGCCCGGAGTAATTTGGTCTTGAAGGTCCAAGATCGTTTCGGTTTGAGAGCCGACCACATGAAGACCACGGAGAATGTTCAGTAAATCTTTTTCATTCCAGCGGCGAGCGCAAATATCAGAGTAAAGCGAGTAAATGATCGCATCGGACTCTGAATCATCACCCCAAAGGATCTGCCTGACGTCATCACGCAATCTCAAGCGAAGTTGAAGTAACGCTTGAAGTTTAAAGCCTACCTGATGAGTAAGACGCGATAAACGTCCGGGCTTAAGATTTCTCAAGTTGTCTTTGTAGTATCCGCCCAGTGGTAAAATCGAATCGATCTCTAGCTTCTCGCGAATCTTGTTTTCCATTTGTGGAGGAGAAGCTGTGATAAAGAAAATTGGAAAAGCAGAACGGCCGCGCTCTTCGATCCAGTACTCTTTAATGGCTCTAACCAATGAAGCTGTGCCTGGAATATTTTGCTTTTGAAAGGCTTTTTCAACTGCCGTTCGCCAAACTTCTTTAATCGTGCCGAAGTGAGTGTCGAGGTAGGTCTTATCGAGATCCCAGACAAAGACTTCTTCGAAAGTTTTTTCGATTTCGGCTTCTGAGTATTTAAAGAATACGACGTCGCCTGAGATGTGAGCTCGAGTTTTCCAGTCAGCCATTACCTATCGCCCATCAAAAAGCCAGCAAGAGGAAGGCAGCAATACTTGCAAGCACACTTCCGGTTGTGAGTAATGGTTTACGTTCTTTGCGGACAGTTTCCATTGGCGCTGCTTCAGGTGAAAGCAGCTTAAGATCTGTTGTTGCCTTTAATTCATCGTCTTTGATCGCGAACTGAGCCTGCAGGCGCTCGAACTCTCGAGGCAAACGCACAAGCGAGAATTCTTTGATCAAGTCTCGTCGAACTGCTCGAGTGATTTCAACCGTCGCGATACCTTGAGACACTTTCACTACTCTTCCTTCGGCAATCGCAGAAATTTTTCCGCCACCTTGAAAGACCGGCTTATTTGACTCGTATCCAATTCTTACCCACTGAACTGCATCACCAACTTGAGCAGCACTTTCGACACCCACGTCAATTTGCGAAAGTGTTTGTGAGCCATCGCTGTAAGTAGCTCGACCGATAAGTGGATCGACTATCTGAAACGCCTGGTAAGGGACAGATGCAATGAAGTCACCAATGAGTTTCTTAGCCGCTGTTGGAAGCTGGTCACTTGCGGCAGTGGTTGCTCTAAGCTCAGAAGTTTTGCTCCAGAGAACGAAACCGTTAGCGGCATCGTAAACAGTCATAGTGAGCGTACGTCCATTAAGCTCTCCGGTAATCAAAGCGTGAGCATCGAGGAGGCGCCCTAGGACAATTGCGTCAGCAGGCTCTAGGACTGAACGTGGGCGATAAGCCTCGTTCTTCACCATGAACTGCTTGCTTGCGACTAAGAATCGACGTGTGCCCGAAAGCTCTTCGCGAGTCTGCCACCAGGCCTCTTCAACAGCTTTAACTTTATCGGTGTCTGTTTTTAAGGGAAAAACCGCAAGTCGGCGAATGAGTTGGTGCTCAATATTGATCGCCTTCGGGCCCGGCTCAGAAATTTGGGCGAGCGCTGCTCCGGCGAACAACTGGGTGATCGAGAAAATTGAAAGGAGCAGGATTTTCATGACTCTATTTTATGGAGTCGAGGCGCTGTGTCTACGACAAAGATGTCTGAGTTTTTAGACAACGCCTCGCGCAAGCCCTTAGGCCATCAGAACTATACGTCGAGCGAGAGGCTTAGGAACAATGTGCGGTTCTTTTCGTTGAAGAATGGAGCACGCTTTGGGTCCGTCACCTTCTGAGACCACCATGCGCCGGCAGTGGCAGACAAGTTCTCCATGATTCCGTAAGAAACTCGAGTACGGTAACGAACCGAGCGAGTTTCTTCACCTTCGTAAGGCGTTGACTGGCGATAACGTACGTCGTTCTTCAAAGTAACCGGACCAACTGGAATACCTGAAGATAGAACTGTTGTCGCACGAGTGAATTCGTTGCCATAGAATCGTTTATCGTCATTACCCTCAAAGAGGTCAGCTTCCGGAGTCGCGATAGGCGCACTCTTATAAGCATTTTGATAAAAGTTGTTATCAAGCCCGAATGAAAGAGCTCCGATTTTAAGACTGAAGTTCCCTCGCGCGCCATACTGACCGATCATATTTTTATCGCGAGAAGCACGAGAAGTAGCCATCGCACCGATTAAACCTGCCGAAAATTTAAAGTCTTTTGCAATCTCCAAACCTCTGACCATTAAATTTGCTTCAAGATCGTAACCAGCATTCTTCTCTTGTTTTTCCATGTGAGCGTCGAAGCCTGTTTCTAATGATAAAGACACACTTTCACTGAACGCGTAGCCAGCAGTTAGCCAACTCTCGAGGTAGTTACCTTCGTTCTGCGCATACCCGTAATAAGTTTCTGAAATATTGAGGCTAAACGGCGACGCTTTCTCTGCGGCTGGTTTAACCGTTGCTACGTTCGTTTTTAAAGTGCTTTTCGCAGTTGTCTTTTTCGGAGCAACGTTAGTCCGCATCTGAGCATGAGCGGTGCTTCCGGCAAAGATAGAAGTGGCAACAGCGAGACCTAATAATGATGTGAAGGCAGCTTTTGTTTTCATACGAGAGATCTAATGCACTTAAAGTGCCTGAGAAATCGAGGCTTAGCTAAAATCTATTCAAGGCAGGGTGTCTACTCTTTTGACACCCTCCCCTCTTAGGGCCCACGCGCCTAGAACCAGCTGATGGCTTTCAATGGGAATTCGATCCATGGCTCTTGCTTTGGAAAACCGGTGGGAGGCTTCTCGCACTGTCCTCGGAACTTAAGAAACGCAGTGAGCGCACAAATGAAGGCGTCAAATGCCATCGCATTATCAACCATAGTCTTTGTGTCTTGCTGGTAAACGAAACAGATTTCGCGCTCAGCAAGAGCTTTAAGGATTGCAAGGCGTGCTTCATCCCCTCCGACTGCTAGCTTGTGATTTCGCAAATGTGTTTTTTGAACTTTTAAATCAATGCCAATTCTCCAGAGCGAAAGCTTTGGATACACCTCGACGGCTGCGATTTTTTTACCGAGGCGACGACGAATGAAAAATGCTCTTGCAGTGAGAGGCGCGTAGTTCGCGCCAAGGGCATGCTGCGGATGAAATATTTCTTCAAGGTCAGTCGCAATGAAAGCTTCTGCACATCGTTCGGTGTAGGGAGTGAAAAGCTTAACCGGTTTTTTCTTTGCCGTTTTCTTTTTATGGAGTGCCCAAAGATATTTAATTTCGGGCTCTTTACAAGCTTCATAGCCAGGGCATTTTAAAGCACAGCGAAGACACTTAGGAACTTGCAAGGGAACGTCGAACGCAATCGTATGAATGTTTGGCTCTTCTTCGGTGAACAAGGCATGAATACGAGCATCGGCAGAAACTTCGGCGTCGCCTTTGATCTTATCGCGAAGAGTTCTTAAGAAAATTCTCTTTTGTTCTGGATAGTACTCAAGAATTGCAATCGAGGTTTTGTCGGTCTTACCGCCACCGAGAGACACTCCGGCAAATCTATAAATTTGAAGTGGTCTCGGTGAAGCAGCCATTTATCCTTGCCAAGGTTTGGTTTTCAAAACGGTAAACTTATTTTCTTCGCAGAGTTTAGCCATCTTTTCTGTTTGCTTGTCGGGACACCAAATTAAAACACATCCGCCGCCGCCAGCGCCACAAATCTTAGCTGACGCACCCACTGAAGTGGCTAAAGACTTCAGTTTCTTGATCTCAGGGCTCGAAAAACCTTCTGAGAGCTCTGTTCTTGCATCATATTCGCGGTCAAAAAGTTTTGGGAGATCTTCAATTCTTCGTTCGATCCAAGCTTTTTGAAGATCCTTTGAAACCACGGCTAATTTCTGAAGTGCAGCCTTGGGCTTTGGATCACCATCGAGGTAATTTTTGATAACCTGCCAGTTGTTAATACCCGAATGATGCTGCTTACCCGTGTAGACAAGTAGGAAGCGGCCTTCAAATGCCTCGTGATTAAATTCGCCTTTTGTAATTCGCGGACCCGGCACTCCATATTCAATAAAGCAAACGCCGCCAAAGATTGGAGGAAAATAATCTTGGGTTCCCGTCGGCTTTTGTAAAACCTGCGCTTCAATGTGAGAGGCGACTCTCACCATTTCATATTGATCGATTTGGGCGCCCATCCACTTAGTGAATGCCTTTAACATCGAGATACAGAGACTTGAGCTTCCGCCGAGACCGCCACCGATTGGCGACTCAGACTTCGTTCTTAAATGAAGGCCCTTTGTGGGATGCCAAAATTTTAAATGTGCACGGTACAACTCAAACTCTGGCTGCGTGTCGGTGATCGCAGCCTGAAGATCTGGGTATTCCTTTTTTACTTTAAGGTCATCGCTCTCTAAGACGATTTTTGAGTCATTGCGCTCAGTGAGCCAGCAATGCGTAAAAATATCGATCGCGACATTCACCGTCACTGGATTATCGAGGAATAAATAAAGTGGCCAGCAATCTAAAGTTCCGCCAGCCAAGTCGACTCGTGTCGGTGAGCGTTCGTAAATTTCGTTCATGGAGTTGCTTCTTTCTTTGCAGCTGCGACAAACAATGACTTCAGCGGAAGTTCTTCGATCTGTACTTGCTTGAGAGAGAGTACGTATTTTGGAACTTTACTTGTAGTTGCGTAATTGAATTTCAAACCTGTATTGGCAGGATCATCGATTTGAGGCAGGTACTCATCTCCCCAAACTAAACTGATAAGAACTTCGCCTTTCTCATTAAAGACTTCGATCTTGTTCTTCGGAGGCGCTAGTCCTCTACCCTTTTCTTTTAAGTAACCAGAAGCCTCCATGCGAGAAATAGCTTTCACAAGCTCTTCAACTTGTGGGCCTTTCGACCACTTTCCGTCTTTCTTTTCAGTCACTAACTTGAGTTCTGGAGTTGAGATACGAACTTTCATCGCTTGCGTCGGATCGTACTGAAATGGATAACGCCGATCAAAGAAGTCTTCGCGCGTTTTCTGAGCGACGTTTATAATCGCTGAATAAACTTTTACAACTCCGGTTAAATCTGTGCTAGTCGCAGCTGCATGCTGCTTTTCACCATCAGGAGCTTTCGGCGAAAGCATGAGCTTAAAATCGTAGGGCTTATTTTCTTTTATTCCTGACAGATGAGTTTCAACTTGGGGTGAACTTAGTCCGTGCCGCGAAAGATCGGTTTTCATTTCTGAGACGAAGTCTAAAATCTCAAGATTCACGATTTGAAAAATAAACCCCTCAACTAAGTTAAGATGAATAGGTATCTCGGACTTAGGAACTGACTGCCATTCGCCGTCGACCTTTTTTAGCTCTAGGCGCTGCTTCCCCGAAACCTTTGTAACGATTCGATCCCACCCTTCGAAGACTCCGCGCTTTACTCTCCTGCTTCGAAAGTCATTCGGCTTTTTATCGACGTACGCGCTCCAAACATTCGAAACCAAGAAGGTCCCGGGTTTATTTGAGACGGTGGCGTACAAGCTTCCGTCGTAAGCTTTGATCGAGCCGATTCGTATTTGAATGTCATCGCCCGTAAGCGTGGTTAGAGTCACTGACCCTTTTGGCTGATCAAGACCATAAGTTTTTGAGTCAGCTGCGTCAGCTCCAAGACCGTCTTGCGTCGTTTCTTCAAGGAGCGTGTTGATAAAAGTTTCGACGGCATCTTTGTCAGCGACGTCATTCAGCGGAGCCGTGACTCGCCATACACCACCAAGCTTCGCGACTTTTATATCCGCGCTTGAGTTCATTGAATTCGGAGAAACGATCAAACCTTGAATCTTAGAGACATCAAGGCCTGAAAAAATTTTGGCCTCACTTGCCTTATGCTCTTTGTCTTTCTCGCCTTTTCGATATTCGAAAAAGAAAATGTAAGCAGCTAGGGCTACAACGAGAATGCTGAAAATTACGGAGCCACTGAGCCCTTTTTTCGAGCGCGCCATTAAGCAGATCTCCTTCTAAACCAAATCACACCGCTGCTTAAGAAAAGTAAAAGAGGTAAGATCAGCAAAGAAATAATGAGAATTTTAATCGCAGGCATTTGCGCAATCGTCAACGTCGTGCCTTTTGGCTGCTTAGGCCGAATCGAAATAATGTCTTCGTCTTTTGCTAACGAGGCCGCCGAGTTCATCGCAAGATCTCTGTTGGCATACTTAAGATAAAGCTGATTCGAGAACACATCGCTGTCGCCAATAAGAATTGCCGTGAATTCTTTTGCTTCTGGTTCAGAAAGCTTTCCGGTGACCGACATCGCAAGGATATGCGGACCTTTACTTGTGATCTCAGGTTTTTGTTTTAACTCCGCAGTTGCAACTGTCGCCTCGTTCGTTGAAACGAGACTATCAAACTTCCAGTCAGTTGAAGCATCAGGCGCTTGTTTTAGCGACGATGCGAGTAAAAATAAACTCGGGCTACCACTCATGCTCTTAGTGATTTCATTTTCAATAGAGTACTCAGAGCCTAGAGCCGCAACATTTCCAGCGCCAGGCACCATCGCTCTCATATCTAAAACGAAATCGTTTTGATATTCGACACCAAACATTTTCATCACTTTGGCTATGCCGTGTCTTTCTCCCGGGTCTGCAGCGATTAGAAAATGGCCGCCACGAAATGCATAGTCTCTTAATGCTTTCATCTCAGGAGGTAGAAGCTCTTGGCCCGGACCGATTAAAATTACAACTTCCGCATCGTCTGGCACCCGATTGCCTTGCTGGAACAAGGTCAGCGATCTCACATCGTAAGTGGTCTCGAGATCTTTTTTGAATTCAGAAATTGTTTCTGGTTTCTCGCCTTCGAGTTCTCGCTCTGCATGCCCCTGAAGAAGATAAATGACTTTCTTTTTGTCTCTGGTGAGCTTTAATAAAGTTTTGGTAAGAAACTCTTCGTTTGCTTGCTCCACACGTAAATGCTTTTCGTTATGTTCAACGAAAAGACCGAAGGCACCCGCCTTAAATTCAAATTTCTGCGCAAGATCGGGACGAGTAAGTACGTTGTGAACTTCTAAGTTTAGTTTGTCAGTGTGATTTTGGTAAAGCCGTACTAAATCTTGAACTTCTTTTTTTACTTCACCCTCTTGGCTTGGCTCGCCTTGATTAGGGCGGCTCAGCATAATGACTTTTGCTTCAGACTTTAGATTTTTTACGACTTTAATTGATTGTTCCGAAAGAGAGTTAAATCCTTCAGCACTCCAATCCCAAGTCTTGTTATATCGGACCGCTAAAAAGTTAACACACGCAAATACAACGAAACCTAGAACTATCAACCAGCCCATAGCAATGCCGTTTTTAGTTGTTCTCATCGAGAAGAATTCTTTGTAGAGGCGATTGTCCTTTACAACAGCTCCGGCCAAAAAGATCAACCCCAAGGTCAGCGGCACGAACAGACTCGGATGAAAAACTTCGAGCACAATTCGTGCGACTCCCGTTGCAATCAAAAACAGACACGCCAGTAATAAGCAGGCTTTTCCCATTCGACTCATAACTTACCTCCAGCGATTACTCTCAACTACGCGTTGAGTGACGAATACAAGTAGTCCAATAACAGTGAGAAAATAACCAAGGCTCGCCAGTTGAACTCCGCCTCGTAAGAAATTTACGAAATGGTTTCCAAGTGCCAGCTGTGCATGAACAGCTTGCCAAAATGGTCCCTCGCCGCTTTCGAGAAATGAACCCATAAACCAAAGGAGAATATTTCCGAGTAACGCCATGATAACTGCAAGAAATGAACTCTCAGTCAGAGAGGATGCAAAGATTCCCACACCCACGTAACAAGCCACGACAAGCATGAGGCCAAGATAAGCTGCGACGATCGGAAGCATAGCGCTTTTTACGATCAGTGCAGTCACGACCGGATAAATTGCCGAGAGAAGGACTAGTGCCCAAGAAACGACGACTCCGCCAAAAAACTTACCGGCAGTTATTTGTGTTGCTGTGATCGGGCTAGTGAGTAGTAAATCGAAAGTTCGTTGACGTTTTTCTTCTGCAAACAAACGCATTGTGAATGCTGCGACTGCAAGAATCATCACAAAGTTAACAAGAGAAATGTGACGAGCAAAAACTACGTAATTGATACTTGCGCCTTCACCGCCCATCTGACTCATCATCATCTGCGAACTTTCAGCGAACTCTTGAAGGCTTAGAGAAAAGAAGATTGACCAAAACAAAGTGCAGACGCCGGCGACCAAATAAAAAAGCGGGCTTACAAAAAGGCTGCGGATATCTTTCATCGCAATTGTCCAGATACCTTTCATCTTAAACTCTCTTTCCTTGCTGCTCTTCTTTAGAAGTTAGTTTAATGAAAACTTCTTCGAGATTTGCACTTTCAGTTCTAATTTCGAGAAGTCCAGCACCCTGGCTGATCACTACTGAAGCGATTTGTTGTGAAACTGCATCGGCATTTGGAGTCTCGACAAAAATAAAGCTGCCGTCTTTGTTCACTCGCGAAACACCAGGAATATTTCTGATTGCCGTGAGTAACGCTTCAGATGAGGTCGTGACCCGAACAATCACTTTTGACGCTTGAGTCGTCCGCTTAGAAATTCCTTCGAGAGTGTCCTCAGCAACAATGATCCCTTTGTTGATGATAATGATTCTCTGACATGTCGCTTGCACTTCAGGCAAGATGTGAGTTGAAAGCACAACGGTATGATGTCCTGCGAGTTCTTTGATGACATCGCGAATCTCGGCGACCTGTCTAGGGTCAAGTCCAACTGTCGGCTCATCAAGAATGAGAACTTCGGGGCTAGAGACAAGTGCCTGAGCAATCCCCACTCGTTGTCGATAGCCTTTAGACAAATTTTGAATTAATCGCTTTCGTACCGAACCCAAATCAGTTTTTTGAATCGACATGTCGACTTGCGAGCGAATTTTATTTGAATCAACACCTTTAAGTTTTGCAACGAAGGTCAAAAATTCTTCGACACGCATGTCACCATAGACAGGCGGAGTTTCTGGCAAATACCCGATTCGTTTTTTTACTTCTATTGGATCTTCAAATACATCAAAACCCGCAACTGAAACTGAGCCTTGAGTTGCAGCCATAAATCCTGTGATGATTTTCATCGTTGTCGTTTTGCCGGCACCATTTGGCCCAAGAAATCCGACAACTTCACCTTTGTTAACAGTGAAACTAATGTTGTCGACGGCTTTACGATCACCGTAAGACTTCGTTAATTGACGTACTTCTATCATCTGTGGACCTCCATCTTAAGAGAGTCGAACTTGGAACCAGTCCAGTAATGCAAGTTATGGAAATGATACGGATAACATCAAAATCCTATGCTGATTCTCGATGTAGTCAAGGCACACCTTTGCGGGTGTTCATTGGCCGAACCCGACCAATGTCGAGGCATGAGTAGATTAGAAGCGCACAACGAAGACACGGTCATTTGAGTAATTCACTCGGCCAAGCTTATCGCCCTTAATTGGTCGAACAAACCGACACTCCACGAGAAGTACATCAAATTTTTGATCTGAGAGTTGCTCGGGAGTTTTGTGAAGCGACTGCTCAACGACCCACTTTCCGGCAAGCTGAAGCTCTTGATCAGTGACTTGTCGATTTCTCGTGCGACGAATGATGGCATGACTGCCAGGGTAATCTCGCAAATGAAGCCAGTAATCAAAAGGCTGCGCCTTTCTTAAAAGTGCTAAGTTATCGGCGCCCGACTTCCCAATGTAGACTTCAAGATCTTCGGCCGCTTGAAATTTTCGTCCGCGTGCAGAAGCCGCCTCAAGTAAAGTCTTCTTTTTAGCGCCCGACTGTTGAGTTTGTTTTTTTCTCGCGCCACCCGGACCCTTAAGCCTCAGATCATTGATTTCGGTCTCAAGTTTCTGAATTCGCTCTCGAGAACCTGTAAGTTTTCTCTCGTTGTCTTTTGCCCTTTTGAAAAGCGCTTCAATATTTTTTGCATGTGATTCATTTAAATTTATGACTTCCGAGAGGTGCTTCGGAACTTCATAAGGAAAATCTTTTGGTGAAATCGATTTCAGATATTCGCCCGCTTCACGAAAGATCGGGTTCTGTTTACTCGAAAGATCTTCTTTCATTCTTCCGAGGGCTTTTTCTTTTTTCTCGAGATCTTTTTTAAATTGACGCTCAGCCTGTGCAATGGCATCGCCGTCAGTTTTGCTATCTGTACTTTTAGATCCGTCGAGCCGATTAATTTTCTTCCACTCAACTTCAATGTCATGCCAGGCGCGTGGAGCACGCTCATCAATTTGAGTTTCGTTGGGAGTGTTTGGCTGAAGCTCTTTTAATTTCTGCAGACTCACTGATTTTTCACCGGCCGTCGCAATAAAATTTTGGCCCCTCGGAAAAACTCTTGCCTGCAAAACTCCCGTAGTAAAATGGAGCTCGAAGACTCGACCCAGCTCTGGCGATGTGCTGACTGCCTTTAGTCTGGAGCCAATGAAGTGCGATCGAACGAATAAAGTGAGCGGCTTGATCTCTTTTTTGAACTGGCGAGGCAGTTGATCTAGCCGCACAACCACTGGCGAAACTGCGTTGAGATCGAACCAAAGCCAAGAGACGGCACGTTCATGATAGAAGCCTAGGGCAACATTAGCGCCTGACTGAAAGACTTCCTGCAATTGTGACCCGACCAAGGTTTGAAGGTCGATGACAATTTGATGAACTTCGGTGAGATCGAGCGACTTCATGATCTTTTGATCCTACGAGCCAAGGGTCCAAAAATAAAGTTCGATTGCGTCGGAAGCTCGCGAAATTGTCAGAGTTTTCCGATAGAAGAATATGCGCTCTAATTTTGATCCACTTTACTCTATCTTCGAACAGCACTTAATGAATGCTTTGATTGAAGAAGAGACCACCGAAGACTTCGTAACTCGCGTAGCTCGTGATTACTTAGGACGGATCGGACCGCGCGGATCAATTCCTACTAGCTTTGTTGAATCAATTGAAACTGATTTGAAAGATGAAGTTTTAGAGATGCTCCGCAAGCGTACTTACGGACATTTTAGTTTAGATTCGTTTCGAAAAACGCAGAGGCTGCATCAGAAAAAGCATCCTCAGCGCGCCTCTTGACTATTCGCCTAATAAAGCAATCGGATCAGCTTCAGACTCTTCGGCCTTAACTTTAACTTCTACTTCTTTTGCTTCTTCTTCAGTTGCTTTAGGTGCCTTGCAAGTTGCCATTTCATTCACGATGTTAATTTTCTTCGCAAGCAGCTCTTCAGTTCGATCAAGCGCTGTGAAGACTGTTAATTTAAAGTCTTCACTTTTTTCTGACTCTGTTGCTTGTTGTGGTGCTTTTACAAGAACCTCTTCAAGCACCAAGTGCTGATTGCCCACTTCAGCTTTCTTTACTATTTGAACTAAAAGTTTTGAGCAGTTTTTATCTCCGCAGATTGCGCGAACTCGAAGGTCGTCATGCTTTTTTCTGCAGTCTTCTTGCAAAAGCGTAAGAGTTTGAAGTGCCTTTGCATCTCCGAAAGTTTCTTCAACGCCAACAAAATCAAGCACGCCAATGTCAGCGATGTTCACGTGAATGCTCATCACATATTTCGCACGCTCGTTTGACTCTGACTGTCTACCCTTTACTCCAACCAAATCATCAGTATCAGATTTTACTTTTGCCGTTACAGGCTCAAGTCCCGAGACACCTTTTGCTTTGTACTCAGCTTCTAACGTTTCGAGCTTCTCTTTGCTCTCATCTTCGTCAGTAGCTTCTTCAATTTGAGCTTCAATAGAAATAATTTGGTCTCGGAACAGATTGTTCTCAGGAGTGTTGATACGAGTTTTACCGAAAGCTTTTTCAGCTTCAGTTCCCCCACTTCGCGAACCTGAGCGATCGTCAAATTTTGCTCCGCGTTTTGCCGGGGCACATGCCACCATTGCCGTTGCCGTTGCTACTAAAGCCGCAGTTAAAAACACGTTCGCATTGAATTTCATCTGACCCTCCGGTTAACGACGGAACTATCCGATCGATTACATCAGCAAAACTAGTGCCCTTTTCTTAATGGCTGGAGGCACTTTAAACTCGAGGCGGCACTTTGATGGCTGACTAAGGCTCTAGAATTGTGACGAAAATTGCGGCCCAAACAGCTCTGAGTCGCATGAGATGTGGAACGGATCTTGATACTACTTTGCGATATGAAGGCCGAAATATCTTCGGCCAATGAGGCGCTTCGATGGAAAACGACAGAAATGTTGAGAACTTACGACGAGGATTCAATCACTTAGCACTTTGGGAGCTAATCTTGTTGGCGTTCGTTTTAGTTACATTTTTCGGCCTTTTAGACCACACCAAAGACACTCAGCATGCCTTCAATCGAACTTCTTACCAAACGAAGGTAGATCTTTACGACCTTCGCATCGAAGACAACTCAGAGTCAGTCAATGACCGAGTTGAAACTGGTTTATAATCGCTCGCCCAACTGTAACTTATTTCCGATTGCAATAATCAACGGCTGATCTAAATAGCTTCCTAGATCGACGAGTACTTTGCCCACTCGTTGCTTTCGTTCGACTAAGATCGCTCCATTTACTGGTCGCGAAAACCCTTTGTGCCGATCCCAACCAAGAGTTTCGCGATCATTAAGAACCATGCGCATAGTTAGTAGGTACAATGGAAAACGCATCTCACTTAGCTTCGCTCGAAGATCTCGCATTCCTAATATGATTGCTGGCTCCATGTAGAGAGAGTGCATTGCTTTTAATTCGGTCGGATTCTTCTCATATTTTTTTATGATTTGCTCGAGAGCTACATCAAACTGAAGATTGAGTTCGATCAGCTTTAAAACATTCTCAAGCTTTACAAGTTTTTGACCGCTCTGTTCTTCGAACAAAGCCATTCCAGCAGGCGTGCCGCCAGCAACTGAAATGTCTTTGCCTTCGGCATTTACGATCGCAATATGACGACCACTAATGTTCTTAAGGTTCATCACTGTGAGACCAAAAGCGAGAGAGTGTGTTTCAGCGGGAACAACTGCGCGATTGATTTGAGTGATATCGCCAAAGATATAATTTTCTGGGCCACTCACAAAGTAGGCAGCCGGAGAAGAAGCTTCGAACGCAAGAGCCGTTGCACTTGTCACTTTCAACTCAATATCCAAACTTGCCAGAGCACTTCCCGACTTAGCATTTGATGCTAAAAGTAAGGGTCTCTTCATTGGATCATAGTTTGCGATATCGTCTGAAGAGAGAGCAACGTTCTTTCCGGTCTTTGGATCCATGAAGTAGCCAACGCGTACTTGGGAATCAAATGCCACTTTTTCATCAGTAAGAAGCGGAATTGAAGAGGCCCCGCTTTTCACCGAAAATTTAGCAGCTGTGTGTCCCTTGAGAACTAAAAGTTGCGAGAACAGTCGCTGAAAAAGAACAAATGAAGCTGCTCGCTCAGTCTCAGCAAGGTTTTGCTGAAGTGGGTAATTATGAATCGCAGCGCCAAGCGATTCGCGCATGTCATTGTGAAAGTCCTTCGTCAAAATCGGAAGTGATGAAGCCAATATCTTCTGAATTTCTGAGTTTGCCGGATCAATGGCTCCATCAAATTTTCTGATCAACAAATACGGAAGAGATTTTTCGAGCTCATTCACTCCACCCAATGCACCAGGGAATGTTGCTGCAACTTTTTGATTAATGGCTTTCGTTTGAAACTTGTTTAATCCCCAAGTTGAACCCGTAGTTTGATAAATCTCACGTGCTGTAACGAACGCAGCCCACTGAAGGCCGCTGATCTCACCTTTTTTATGCGCCTCTTCGACCTGCTTAATAAATGTTTTTGGATCGTCCCGCCGAAAACGCTCAGAGCTTAGAGCGAACTGTATGAACGGATTATTCACAACTTCAACTCGGCCAACTAATTTATCATTGCGACTTTCAAAAGCGTGCAGAAACTGAAATCTCTTTTCAGATTCTTGCTGAGCAAGAGCACTGATTCGTACCGATGCGCTCAAGTTTTCATTTTTCAAGGGAGTCTGATAAGGCTGAGCGAGCTTTTCGTTGACTGTCAGTATCGGCTCAATAAACGTACGCTGCTTTGTTTCTTCGCGTGCGGGCGAACAAGCAAAAACAGCTAATGACGAAAGTGTAATTAAAAGTATTTTCATATTCATTCCTTAGAAATAGCTGATGAGGTCGAGGCGCACATAAGAGACGTATGATGCGTTTCGGCCCGCGAATGTTCGATTGTAAAGCGCTTCGATTGTGTAAGGGATCTTTGCCTTTTTTGCGGCGAAGGCCGGTACAGTTGAATAGCCCGCACCAAATTCAACAGCATGACGAGTATAATCGGTACCGTCTTCTAAGCCGCTGTAATAAAGATTTCCTGGGCCACTGTACTTATCGATACCATGTTGAAACCACTGATAGGCCACCCAAGGTGTCACTGAATTGTTGAAAAGCTTCACTGTCGATGAAATCTCTCCGTTGTACTCGATACCAGATGTTCGACCAACGTTTTGCACTTGCCCGTCTTGCGGAAGATTACTTGGCAAAGCATCATTAGCGTCTTTTGGAACTGCCGCTTGAAATCGATCCGGAAGATTATAAATTGTTTTAAAAGCTGTTCCGAGTGTCCAGCGAGATGTTGGATAGAAGTCGTTAAATAAGTATGCGCCCGTTGCCCAAGTCCCGTTTCCTGTTCCCGCGTCAAAAATATTTGTGCGAGAAGGTCGTTTGCCTGTTGGAATTCTAAGGCCAGTCTGAAGCGAGCTCGTCATTCGGTCTGACTTAGCAATGCGATACTTCGCACCTACCTCGATATCACCGAGAGCGGTGTTATTAAAATCGCGCGGAGCTTCGTAGCCCTTTTTAAGAAATAGTTCATTAGTGAAATATCCTGTGTCGAAAGGAACTGCGGCCAGTTGATTTAATCCATCGATCAAAGGTTTTGCTTGCGGAGTGTTCTTTAAATTCTTTGCGGCAACCGATGCATTGTTGGTTGCCGATGCGCGGAACGAAGCTTGAACACTTCGGCTTACTATTGGAATTCTAATTCCAACGTTCCATTTCTCAGAAACTCCATACTCAAAAGATGGCATAACTTGAGTCGCTTTGAGTTGAAAATCTGTATACATGTTGGCAGTTACCAAATTCGATGAATAATTTGAGTTCGGATAAAGCTGTTCGGCTTGCTGAACTCCCGCGAGGAGTTGTTGGATTTGCGGGTTGCCCGCTGCCATGTCTTTTGCGGTGACAGTGCGATTTAATCCGCCGGCAATTGGCTCAAGTCTTCCGCTTGAATTTAATTTGTCGCTGACTGCTGATGTTTGAATTCCGACGATTCTAAAACGAGAAACTTTTTTTGGAAGAATCGACGCTGTTTCAGCCGCCATCGCTTCGATTGAGAAGATCACTAGTGCTAAAATCAGGAAGACGTACAAAGTTGAGCGAAGTTGATGGCGATAGCTATTAGCTTTTGGCTGAGTTTTAGACACTCGAAGAACCCCCGTTTAGATAGGAGCTTTTCCCATGCCCCTTAAAGGCTCACAACTAAAGCATGTGGACTATGAAAGATGACCAGCGCCATAGACTTCTTACATGCGTAGGTATTATAGAACGTCTTGCCTAAATCGCGAAAAGGTAGCAATTTCTGCCTACGTCTGACCCCGTAGCTCAGACAGATAGAGCAACGGTTTCCTAAACTGTAGGTCGGCAGTGCAACTCTGCCCGGGGTCAATCCTATGCAAATGAAGACGCACGACCTTTGTCGAACGCCTCCAATTCTTTTTTAAATGCGCTTAAATTGTATTCCGTACGCATACAATCGTATGCTATTAACATACATATGAATGTGCTTTCCCAGATTCTATCAAGCCAAGTCAGAGCAGAAATCTTTCGACTTTTGTTTAGTGGGCGCAAGTCGTCAATTCACCTGCGAGATATTCAAAGAAAATCAGGTCTTTCTATTGGCACGATACAACGGGAAATTGGCAATCTAAAAAAATTGGATCTCGTCAAAGCAGAGCGTGACGGAAATCGGCTGTACTACACCGCCAATTCCGATCACCCACTCTACAGCGAAATTTGTGGTCTGGTTGAGAAGACCTCTGGAGCCATTGAAAAAATTAAAGAAGTACTCAGTGAAATCACAGAGATCGAATGCGCATTCCTGTTCGGCTCTTTCGCTGAAGGAAAAGAGAAGGGGCACAGCGACATCGATCTCATCGTCATTGGAAATGTCGGCCTAAGAACGCTTTCTTCGCAATTCAAAAAACTTACAGAGCTAATAGAGCGAGAAATCAATCCGCATGTTTATTCGAAGAAGTCTTGGAGAGAAAAGCTTAAAAAGAAAGATCATTTCATTAAAAGCGTCGTGCGTGCTGATAAAGTATTCTTAGTAGGAACAGAAGATGAGCTTATCTAACTGGGCTAAGAACGGATGGCTTCGGCCCCATAAAAGTACAAAAGAGGAAATCTCCAATCTTCTCAAAATCGTCGAGCGTGATATCAAAGATGCATCCGCAAACGGAATATCTGACGATTGGAGATTCGGAATTGCTTATAATGCTGCTCTCAAGCTTTGTACTATTGCACTCCACGCGTCTGGCTATAGAGCTGAAAAAAATCTTGCTCACTATCGTACGCTTCAATCCTTACCTCTAATCCTTGGCCGGAAGCACGAAACTGATGCGGATTACCTTGATGCCTGTCGCAAAAAAAGAAATGAAACAGAATACGACTTTGCCGGCAATATTAGCGAAGAGGAAGCAAAGGAGCTCATCGCTTTTAGCCGCGAGTTGAAAATAGAAATTATTGCTTGGCTTAAAACTATCCATAAAGGACTGGTAAAGTGATGCCAGTCTCAATACTTTCGAATATTAACTTACGACTGATAGTTGGCCTCCTTGCAGTTTATTTTTTATCGTTGCCGGCTCGTGCAAACGAACCCTGTCGAGACTGGTTTAATCGTACAAAAATTAACTCCGACAGTACTGACTGCGAACTCGAATGCGCATCTTCTAAGGTTGATATGGGGACTTTTGATTGTCCGATTCAATGCCCTAAGTTTTGCAAGCCGCAGATTCCAAAATGCATTC
Organism: uncultured Bdellovibrionales bacterium; assembly: GCA_964543475.1. Classification (GTDB taxonomy): domain Bacteria; phylum Bdellovibrionota; class Bdellovibrionia; order Bdellovibrionales; family JAMPXM01; genus JAYSYM01. Next base: position 89,932 of record CAZIYJ010000010.1, read on the forward strand.
TGGAGCCGTACTGGGATCGCGCACTAACATCAGAATCCATACCCCTGAAGAAACTGTCGGAGGACCAGGCTTCTCGCATAAGAAAAGTGTTGTCCAAAATGCCGAAGAGTTTTCGTCCGCGATCACTTAAGGGAATCGTAACTACGACTGCTCCATTCGACATTTTTAATCCATCAAATGTGGCATCCAGCTCTGACGAGTACCTCATTCTTTTTCCGCGCGCATTCTCCGATGGAGAAAACTTAGATCGAATCATCGCCCATGAAATTGTTCATCATATTATCCGTAATGAGTGGGCTAAAGAGATTAAGGGTTACTCGAAAGATAATGGATGGGGTGCCGCAACTGATGCAGAACCAAGGCCAGGTGGTTTCGTAGAAACGGATGGCCGTCAGTCAACTGAGGAAGACTTCGCAAATAACGTTGAATACTTTTTGTTTGAGCCGGCCTTACTAAAGAAAAAATCTCCCAAAATTTTCTCCTGGATCGAGAAGAACCTGGGCTCGCGCCTAAAATTAGAGAAAGGTTGCAAATGAAAACTCTCGTTAGCTTCTCACTATTCATATTTTTGGTTGGATCAGTATCGAGCTGCGCCAGCCCGAGCAAGATCGGTCAAAACCAGTCAAAGATGGGAAAATTTGAATCGGTGGAAATTGGAGATCCGGCAAGCAACGTCATTCAGATCTGGGGAAATTCCACTGCAAACATCGAACGCTTTCAAACTGTTGAATACCCCATCCTTCAGTACTCAGATGAGAACAGCTCTCCAGTCGCAATGTTTGCCCTAGATCCGCAATCTCAGCGCGTCGCAGGAAAGGCATGGTGGGTATCTTCTCAGGCTAAGGAATCTGATTTTGAATACGCGCTCAAAAACAAATTCAGCGAAATTTCATTTGAAAAGTACATCCCGTGTGAAACTCGCTCCCCAAAAGATGAAATTTTCGTTAGCCAAGAAAGAGGACTGTTTTTGTTTCGGCGCATGGAACGTCTTCTGTTGATCTCCTGGGCTGATGCAAAGTTGACCGATTTGCGAATCAAGCAGTTTTACAAGCAATGCCCTAAACTGCAGACCGAAAAACAGCTTACGATTCCGGCGAAGAAGCAATAGGCCTGCGGTGTTATCGTAGAACCAATTGTCGCAGTCAACCACCAGTGATGAGATTTGGTTTCTGTCAAATCAGTCCGAGATGGCTAATTATCGCAGAACGACCCATCCCAAGCTCCGTTGCAATTGCTTCCATGCTCACATGTTCGACCCCACGGAGTTTTGCCAACGCCATGCAATCGATTGCCCGCTTCCAGCCGATCCCGTGGAACTCACTTATGTTCAAAATGGCTTGCGCGCCTAGGATTGCGCAGCCGTCACCAAACTTGCAAAACAAGCTGCCCATACTAAATCGAGAAAATCTGGGCGTTGATCTGAATAAGATCATCACCCACGAGCTCATCAGATAAAGCAGTGACCTCACTGAGATACTCTTTAAATTTCTCATTCAGTATATCAATAGATTCTTTTTTTATTTTAATCGTGTGACAGTGAAATTTGGCACCCTTATCATATTTCTCTTGCAGGAATTTTTGCGAGAGCTGCAACTGAGAACCCAAAAATTTCTTATGAGCCATCTCGCGAGATTTACTATCTAAGGCGTATAAGTGTCTGGCTTCCAGATGATAAGCCCCGTCTACGATCTCAACAACTTCGGACTTGGTGAAAATTTGAATAGCCGATTCAACTTTAGATTCTAAAATTCCTAAGCGCTTGGCCATTTGCGATTGAAAATGAGAAATCTCTTTAACCGCAACACCGTCCAATGAAATCAGAAGCGCTGGATAATACCATTCAGAGATCAAATCCCGCATGGAGCCCGTCGATTTAGATTTGGGCTTGTTCTTTTTTAACTGAACTAGTTTTTGATGATAGTATTCAGACTCGCGCTCGCCCTTAGACTGATTCTTTAAAACGAGAGCTTCAAAGTATTCATACTCGGTCCCCGTCAGAGTCAGAGCCTTAGCAAACTGGTGAATATTAGCAATCGTGAGATTTTTAGCCCCTGAGATGATCAATTTGAGGTAATTAGCTGATCCCAGATCTGCGGCCTCAGCAAACTCTCTATAGCTATAACCAGACACCCCGGCCTTCTTAACCTCGTAAAAGTGCTCTAAATAGCTTCTGTAGTCATCAAATTGGAAGATAGACCTTAAGTGCATTGAATACCCCTCGTCTAGCCGCAGAATTATAACCAAAAGTTATAATAAACAAGAGTTTTGAATTATTTCCAGTGGCACTGCGTGGGGAGAGTAGCTTATACAGTTCATGAATTTAACGAATCATTATCGAGGAGAATTATGAAATCACTTATTTTGTTATCATTGCTATTCACTGCAACTGCCTTCGCACAACAGCAAGGAACCATCGAAATAGATCTTGGTCGCTACGCTTATTATGTCTCCGCAGAAATTACAGGTATTCCTGCCGAGCAAATGCACATGTACCTTATGAACAATGGAGGAATCCAAGATGGCAACGGCGCTCACGAAAAATTTGTTCGTGGACAAAACATTAGTTGTTATTCTAAAGGAAAAGAAAAAGTTCGCGTCGGTCACGACCTCGTCGAAAAACATATTATTGCTTGCTCTTTCATTATGACCCAAGGTGGAGCTATTGAACCTAACGTAACTGATGGAACTGGTCCTGTTAACGGAATGACCGTCGGCAATGGCAATTAATAATTGTCTTTTAATAAAAAGCTAGATTTCAAAAACATCTAAAGGAACTCAATATGAAGAAATTCTATTTCTTAATGGCCTTCTTTGCTCTCTCGATCTCTTCTGCAGCATTTGCAAATCCAACTCAGTTTGAAATCTTGAAAGATGAATTTAAAAACTCTCAACCCGCGCGCTTAGAGGATATCAAAGAGGTCACCACCGGAAGATGCGTTAGATATGATGATCCAAATTATTTAGCCCCAGCTGTCTTGTTTAAAATGAAACCAGAATCCAACGAGCTTAAAGCTATTCCAATGGGGGTGATTGCGTTTCCGGGGAAAGCAGACTCAAATTATTTTAACGGCTGGTCTAAAGAAGAGATTCTCAATTTCTACAATAGAACCAACTCTCCCCCTCTAAAATATGCTCCTTTATTTACTTCATTGAGCGTCGAAAATGGAGATTTATGCACCTCTTCCGAGTCTCTCAACGCCAAGTTGATACTTAGAAAATCCGAATATTATGGCTTAACGGCAATTGCAGTTGCTCTTAAAGACAATAAGAAATTGAAGAAAGGCCAAATTTTTCAAAGTTGTTATTACGCTTATGAAGCCAATTAAACTTTAAAAAAATTAAATACTCTCTTGAGATTTTAGATTCTCACCTCTTTTGCCAGTAGCGATGTGCACGGGCCATCACTAGCTCTTCGATATTGCCTTGGGTCACCAAGTTTTGTCGAAGCTCTGATCGGCGTCTGCCAATTTGAGCCTTTTGCGGTTTTCACCCCCTTTTAAAAGCCTATATTGAGTCTAACGGGGCCCTGGCTTTGCACTCTTGCAAGTCTATGCTTAAGTTCGTTTCTTTGAGCCTAATTCTGAGCTTGTTTGTTTCTGCCGAGTCTGTGGCGGCCGATGCATGCTCTAGTCTCTTTACGACGGCTGCGAAAGCCAAACCGGCTCTTGAATCTACTACCCATAAGTCTTCAATTTGGAAAAGTGATCTCGCGGTCCTCACCGAGATGTCGCAAACCTATAGAGCTCAGGTCGCAAAAGGTGTTCATCTTCGAGATATCATACTCACCAACAATAAAATTGTACGTGAAACTTTGGACTGGATGATTGTTCGAAGCGAGCGCTCTAAATTTATTTCAGATCAATTTGTTTTGGAGCTTAACAGAATGAAAAGCTCAGAGCAGCTCAGCTACATTGAGTTTCTTCGCCTGTCTCACGAATTCGTTTACCGAATCGAAGGGCGCACAGATATTCGTTTTCCTGACTACTTTACTGATGTCGCAGACGCTCCAGCGTTGCGTTCTTTTTTGCTTTTACCCACGCAACTTCATCTGACTGCCGTTCACCTAAATGAAATGCTTGCCGAGAGCATTATGCCTCTGGGGATGGTGGACTCTAAAGTTATGGCTGACGGCCGCGAGATGAGTCCATCTGCGTTCTTTCGACATGATTTGGGGCACGCACAACTTGCTATTAGCGCACGCGCCGAATTTGACTCTGAAAAAATCAGAAATACTTATTGGACCTTCAAATCAAAAATAGATAGTTTTTCAAAAAGAGATCAAGAAATTTTCGAAAATATTTGGTTTTTGCTGACTCACGAACTGCCGAATCCAGGGTACAGCTCAAAAGAAATTATCCAGGCCTTAAAGGTATTTAAGGACTCCGATGATCCAGAAAAGTTCGATTATTTCCATTATCTCCTGCTGAAAAACTCCGATGTTCAGGAAATTCCTAAAGAAGAGTTTCGCGCCTATGTTGAACGATTAGAAAACCTACTCGATCAATAGATCAAGGCTTTACTACTAGACAGCTAACCGAAAATTTTCGGTCAAACTTCTTTGATCGGTAGGTGTGTACAACGGTCTTATTTTCGGGAAAGACTACCGTCTCTTCGTTACCTTGGATCAATGTTCCGTTCAACGCATAAGAACGAGTTGCGAAATAGTACTTATAAGATTTCGAAGGCGCAAAAAACTGAAATGAAACATGCGAATGCAGCTGTCCGCCGGGAATTGTGATGCGAGAATTAGAATAAGCGAAATATGAATCTCCGCCGTATTCAAAGTCTGATTCTACAGTTCGCTCATATCTCTGCTCTGATTCGTCTTCAATGACATGGCTACACTTCAAAATATGACTTGGGAATTCTTCAAACGTGATCTCGTCGGCCTTTGCTGAAGAGAATGTAACAATCGACAAAAAAGATAAAAGCATTAATCGCATGGTGCCTCCGAATGACCACATCACAATCGGGAGCATAATTGGAGTCAATGCTTATAAAGTCATAGGGGTATAACTTTCAGTGAGCTGAATAGAATTATCCATAAAGTCGGCCCAACAAATGCATTCTCTCTATTTGGTTCTCTCGTAGTACCTACACGTCGCTATTGAGCGACCAGAAATTTGACACGTAAAAGCCAAAAAGGGCCAAGCTCATGCGCGTTCTATCAATTATTGCGAAACTAGTGATGGGGGTTTGCCTACTCTCCCCTGCATTGGCCCTTGCGCAATCAAACGCTTGCAGAGCTCTTTTCTCTCAGTCGCCAAATGCAGCCTCAGATGCAGCTTTCCTCCATCTTCTAGATCAGATCCGGTTCGGGAAAGGGACTAAAGACACGCTTTCACCAGAAGAAATAGAAGCGGCTCAAAAGATTATTAATGAGTTCCAGTATTATCGAGAAATGAATGCAGACGTTCGAAGCGCAACTGAAGACCTAATAATGAAAGTCATTTTCCAGTCACCAGATTTAGAAATGACTTATTCTCTGATCAACAATCTTGGTTTACGAAACAAGTTTTTTAATTCGACTGACCTTGGTGAAAACGGCCCTCGAGCCAACACTTTGACCTGGTGGCTTTCAAAGAAGCCTCTGGCAACTCGTCCGCTCGGCACTACCGGGAGAACAGCGGCAGAGCTCGGACTTTCGATCGTTGCTCATAACACTCATAGTATTGCGGCCGTCGAATCGATCACAAGGCCTCAAAACGGAAGACCCAACGTCTTTATTTCTCGGTTCGCCTATCCTGGTGAGACAGCGATGCACGGAGAAGGGTTCTACGTCAAAATCGGAACCTCTGGCGCTGGTGGATCCGGCTTCACCGTTAAATTTGAAATGGAACCCCTTGCCCGCGAGGGTTCAGACTTTAAAATTATTGGCGGAGAGTACCTAGTCATTTTCAATCGCTCTGCCCTGAACGTGAAAACTAATTAACAATTTGATATAACTTAAGGTTATAAGGGGATGACTCTTATCGTTTTGAATTCGAGATGCTGCCTTGGTAGTGATTGGTTGTGGGCAACCAAATTAACTCAAAGGAGATCTTATGAAAGCATTTTTTCAATTAAGCACAGTTATCGTATCAAGTCTTTTAGCAGCGTCGGCACAAGCGGCCGATTTCAACGTCACCTGCAACTTTCAAGAAACATCTTTGGCAACAGGCCAAGTTTCGAACTCTCAAGCCCAAGGGACAATACAAAATGTCCAAGCAGGGTACGGCTACTCTCAACCAGTCGAGCTTATTCTTCGCCAAGGTGTGAATCCAGTTGGCGTCGGAGTGAGCGTTTCGAGTAATACAAGCACAAGCGATTCTTCATTGAAAAGAGTCCAAATGGGTATTTTCACTCTGGGCGAAACTGTACTTGGCCAAGCACGCGAAACCTTAGGTACTAAGTCAGCAAAAACTATCGCGACTAACTTAATTTCGGTGAACGCGATTGATGGTCTTAGATTTTCACTCGATGATGTAATTCAAGTAATTGTACCTCAAGAAGGCGACCCCACTTGCGGCGGCGGATACCAAGCTTGCCCACCGAGCTATGGATCAGGAAGCCCAGCTTCTGACGGACCTCCATCGAACATCATTTCAAAAGTGACCGTCACTTGCGAGATCGACGAGATTTAGTAGTTTAGGTTATGGCTCGAAGACCACTTGCAGGTCACTGTATTCACAGACTCGAGCCATTTGATTTCCGACGAAGCCAAGTTTAAAAGTTTGCTCATGAAAATCATCTAAGCTCATTGCGCCGGGGCCAGTCACGTTTGTTAAGTCGAGACCACTTCGGGCCGTTCCCGTAACACCATCTACAGTGCCTACCGCTGCCGAATAATCCCAGGTAACTGATTTGCTAGTTCCCCACCCTGTCATTGTAACATTAGAGCCAAGGTCACTAACTCCGATGTCGATGCTGTGATTATCTTTATCAAATTGCAGCGTCATTTTATAGGTGATGTAATCACCAGCTAAATCAATGCCTGCGCCGTTCGCGATCAGATTAACTTCGCCAGCAGACTCGAGCCACTCGGCAGCTGTGAAATTTGCCCATTCCGATCCTGCGTTGAACGAATTTATCGGAGCATCAACTACCACTTTTTCGACTGCAGTTTGTGCTGAGTAGCTGATTCGGAAATAATCACGCGGATTTTTCTGAGGGTTGGTTGCCCCTGCCCAACTTCTTCCGGCTAGTCTCAGCTCTGTGCTTGCGCCGGTCGCAATTGAATGTCCCGCTGCGGTTCCGAAACCGAATGCTAAACCACACTGTGAAAAACCTGTGTTTGCATTCGATTGAGATTTTATAAGTACAGAAATTCTTTTTATTTCGTTCAATTTAAAAAAGCCCAACATGCCATTTGTGTCAGGTGGAAAGATCGTATAATCGTTCCATGAAATCCCAGATGCTAAGGATCTCTCGTAAAGAAAAGTCTTTCGAGCATCATCAAATCGAAATTGTCCGCGCAAACTTCCATTGCCTTCATTGAATCCATAGTCAGTCGGAGCAGTGGCATTAGGTTCCAAGCTCATTGTTCTAATGATCGCCTGGTCACTAATAAACGAAAATGAGTCAAACGGTTTCCAGATGGTTTCTGGGACTGAAGGAGATGGAGATGAGGTAGTTCCGAGATTTGGAATACTATCGCAACCAGAGCCAACAAAACCAAATGCTGATAATATCAAAATGGTACAAAACCTGATTTTAGCCATATCAATTTATCGGCATTTTAAGATGAAACTTGTGCCAACAGGCCTCACAAAATCAGGCGAAAAATTCTGTAATTGATTCATATTAAACATGAACGCAAGCCTATCGTCTTAGGTATCAGGAGCTTCTAGGGTTACAAAAACCTGAACTTGCCTTAACTCCCAAAATCTCATATCGATATCGCTCTTTTTCGAGAGGATTTCATATGCTTTTAAGCTTGTTAGTTGCTTCGTGCTTACCGTTATTTGAGAAACACGGACTAGAGGCCGGAGCGAGTGAAAAGGCCATCGCTTGTTATGAAAGCGCCTTTCGCGAAGCAACGACACTTCAAGAAAGATCAAGCTCGCTTAACTATTTAAGCCAGCTTCACTTTTTCATGAGCACTAAAGAAGATGTCGCAAACGAAATGGTACGTTTAGAGCGAGCCACTCAACTTGCTGAAAAATCGGTTCTGCTTTTCGGCGCGTGGTTGGATGAAGCGGCCTACGCAAAATTTTCGTTAGCGGACCGACGCCTACTGTCGATCGGTCTCTACAATTACGGAACGAGCCTCGCTCGACTTTCTGAAGCTCAAGGCTCTTTAGTAGTAGTTGCTAAATGGCCATCGATTCAAAGAGTGATGAAGCTAGTGATGCGTCTTGGGCATCCGGATGTTGCTGGCTACGGTGGTCATCGCACGCTTGCAATCGCGAACACAAGAATGCCTGCGCCGTTTGGCGACAAAAAACTTGCGGAACAATATTTGAAATTTGCTATCCAAAAATCTGACCGCGGTGGTTTTAGCTCCTATTTGGTCAATCATACAATGCTGGCTGATCTCTACTTCCGACAAGATCGAAAAGCTGACGCATGCGCGCAGCTTCGAATCGCTGCAGTTCTCACTAACGAGCAAGTCACAGCCAGCGTCGCATCTGGAATTTACGAGGGACTTGCAGACCGCCGAACTGCACAGCAACTTCTAAAGGAAAAATGCTCTCGATAGTATTTGCCCTCTTTTTTGGTCTAACTGCCGACGCATCAAACTTGATGGCCCGTCCGCAGCAGCTCAGCAGCGACTTGATCCCGCATCAAGTCTGGGTCTTTAATTACGAATACGGATCTAGCGGTGTCATCAACAGCACCTTCAATTCAAAGTCTCAGTCAGAATCTCTTGCAAGTAATCTCGCGAAAAACTTAAGCGTCGCAGAAATCGCGAATGCGATTTCTGATCCGACTGAGCGAGCTCTTGCCGAAGCCGCATTCGAATCAAATGGTCTCTCACCGCAAACTGAGGCCGGCAGAGTTACTAATGATTTAAACATTCGTTATTCTAGTCAAGCTTATGTGCTCGGCTACGGCGCTGCTGACTTCTTGTCAGTGTTTTTCGTTGCACCTCGAGTGAACGTGAAACTCGACCTTAAGACTTCACTCGCCTACTCTCCGCAATTCAACGACATGATTGCCAAGCTGAGAGCTGATGGACAAGGTTCACGCGCTGACGAGATTGAGCAAAAGCGCGCCACTGTACTAGGCGACCAACTCTCCAACTACAACTATAGCCCAAGTTACATCACGGAGTATGAAGGTGTTCCGAGCTTTAACTTTATTGCCCGGACCGCCAACAACTGGATGCGCAGACGACTGCTCTCTGCCGAGACAATGCTCGCGATCCCAAATAATCAAGATCGCTACATCGACCAATTCACGCCGCTCGAATTTTTCGAAGAAAGCGTGAGCCTAACTCAATCTCTTAACGCTTCTTACAATGTGTTCGAACGTTTTCAATTGACGGGTGTCACTAGCTATCGAATGCGAACTTCTTATAAGCGAGATATGCGAGTACCGGAGTCATCAGAAATTAATTTTTCTAACGACAAGAGATCAGTGAGCGGAAAAGATGGCGACGAGTGGAGCATCGGAACGCAACTTTCTCGCCCCACTCGCTTCCTGACACCATTCGCCGGAGTTATTTACCGCCAAAAGTTTAAAGATCGATTTTCTTCGAGCGGTATCGATGGCGCAAGGTTTGACTCTCTAACAAAAAATAGTGCGCAAGATCTTACGACTTTAACTTTGGGCGCTCATATCAACACCATCGACCTCTTCATGCGTGAAAAGTTTTTGATTCCGATTCAGGTTGGCGCGATGTACTCAAAAACCTTAGCGGGCCGCAATGCGTTTGAGAGCGAAGTCTTTGCTGCAAACTTAATGGTGTTTTACAAATGAGAATACTTCTCTGCCTAATTCTTATTACTGCCTGTTCACCAAAGGTGAAGACAACCACTCCCCCACAAGCTAAGGCTTTAGAACTTGAAAGAGTCCTAAAAGCTCAAGAAAAGTTAGGTCTAGCTTACTCCTCAAATACTGAATCGATGTTCGCACTTTTGTGGCCGATTAATTTTGATCGCGAGGCAAAGCAGCTACTTGTTAAGTCACTTAAAATCGCACGTGATCTTCAGCAAACTCGCAGGGATTATACTTCTGAGTCGACAAGACTTCGAAAGTCGAATCAAAAAAACCAATGCGAGTGTGTCTTGTCCGGAATTTGCGAAACCGAGCCTTCGCCGAGCCAACAAGAAGAATCGCTTAAGCAATGTACAGAGCTTGAGACTGAGCAACTTAAGAACGACGAACGCTTAAGCACACTGCTTAGTTTACAAGAAGAGCTTAAGAGCTCGGTCTTACAAATGGGTGGATACTGGCTTGAGATTCCTACTCCGCCAACTTACGAGTTTTCTACCGGGGATATTGACTTTAAGGACGCAGAATTCTTCAATGGAGAAGGAAAGTCATTTGGATTAAAACTATCTGAAGCTTTCTGGAAACTTGATACCGTAAAGATCGATGGTGCACTTCAAGCTCAAGGTGAGCTCAAAGTAAAACTTGGCGACCGAATCTTTCGCGGAGAGCTTGGCTTCCAACTTCCAGAACGAGGTGAATGATCATGGACGTTAATTTACTCGCAACGTTTGCTCTACTAGTCGGTCTCGAAATCGTTCTTGGTATCGATAATATTCTATTAATTTCAATCCTCACCGATCGTTTGCCTCTCGAGCATCGAAACAAAGCTCGAATCATCGGACTTGGAATTGCACTCGGCGCTCGATGCTTGCTTCTACTTGGCGCCTCATGGCTTCTTGCTCTCAGTCAACCTGCCTTCATGGGGTTCTCGTGGAAAGATCTCGTCTTGCTCGTCGGAGGAGCTTTCCTCATCTACAAAGCAGTTAAAGAAATTCACCATGCGGTTGAAGGCATCGGCCATGAGGCCAACGCAAAGACAGTTGTTCACATGACTTTTTCTTCGGTGATCACTCAGATCGTGTTGTTAGATATTGTTTTCTCGGTCGACTCAGTAATTACAGCCGTTGGCCTAACGAATAATCTTTGGGTCATTTACTCTGCAGTCATTATTTCGTTTATTTTCGTTTTAGCCTTCTCAGGAAAAATCGCTGGCTTCATCCAGACTCATCCCGCATTGAAAGTCTTAGCACTTTCATTCTTGGTTACGATCGGGGTCACGTTATGCGTAGAAGGCTTTGGAGCTCACGTCCCAAAGAGTTACATCTATCTACCAATGGGCTTTGCGCTTTTAGTAGAGGCACTCCAGATGCGCCTCCAACACAACGCAAACAAAGGCATGAAGCCATAAAGGCAAGAAGGCATGAAGCCTACTTCATAGACTGGCATAGTCTGCAGACAGTCGCGGATAGAAAATCTGACTGATTGATTAGCTCCGCAGGCGTCGTCTCGTTTAAAGTTAGAATCGTTCGGCACTCACGAGCTGAGCCCAGCGCCATGAAGTAGAATCTTCGACGATCAACACGCGTGGGCCTTGATGCGCCTTCGGTCAGGTTTAATGCAATGGAAGATGCCGCGCGATCAAACTGATCCTTCAGATGCTTGGGCATTTTAATGCTTTGAGATAGTTTATAAAAATTGATCGCTAATTCGAGCGCAAAAAGATTTTTCAATGTAACTCCTTGAGGTTTTGCTTGCTGTTCACAAATCGTGACAGCGAGTAAAACTTCAAGGTCGGGGCCCGCCAGATGCTAGGGCCGACCTTCGGCCATCACCCTTCATGCCTTCAACCTTCATGCCTTCTTGCCTTCTCGTTGTAGTCTAAGTCGCGGTGGAAAGTTTCATCAAGCTGGGTCAACGCGAGGAGCGCTAGTCCAAAGCAAACTGAGCCGACGATCATTGCAGCCTGCGCAGATGGAATAATATTCTTAAGCGAAGCGAAGCCCGTTACTGCTAAAATTGCTGAACCACGAACGAAGTTTGGAACTGTTGTTGCTACAGTGCCACGAATGTTGGTTCCAAATTGTTCGGCTGCAACGGTGATCATCACTGCCCAGTAACCCACTGTGATACCGATAAGGAACGTTAGCGCATAAACCATCGAACTAGTGAGCCCACTAGTGTTCGTGTAGACGAAAATGAGTGCGAGCCCAGCCACAAGACAGAGTCCAATTGCTTTCTTGCGACTCTTTAATTGATGACTCAAAATTCCTGATAGTAAATCACCAATCGTAAGACCAATCGAACCATACAAAATTGCATTTCCTGCAGTAACAGTTCCGACGACTCCCAAACCAGCTGTCAATTCTGGAGCAAAGGTAAATAGCACACCAGTCGTAAAGTAAACTGGCACACCAATCACAATGCAACACAAGTACCTAAACAGACGCTCTCGCTTGAAAAGTAAAAAAATATTTCCGCGGTTTTCGCCGTGCCCTGTTTTTTTGAACATCGAAGATTCAGAGATTTTGAATCGAGTGAAAAGAAGTGCGATCCCCATTGTCCCGCCGAGGATATAGGCGACCTTCCACGGGAGCATTTGACCAACGAAAGCAGCGCAAACGATACCGAACATTCCAAGTGTGGCGACGACAGTTGTGCCTAAGCCACGCTTTTCTTTTGGAAGAGACTCTGCCACAAGCGTTACGGCAGCGCCGAGTTCACCGGCTAATCCAACTCCTCCCATAAATCGAACAAATGCATAACTCGGAACATCCCAGACGAAGGCGTTCGCAAAATTTGATAGCGAGTAAAGAAGAATTGACCCAAACATGACTGACAATCGACCCCGTTTATCAGCGAGCATTCCCCATGCTAAGCCGCCGACCATCATTCCCGCCATTTGACAGTTATAAATTAAAAGTCCGCTTGAGAGAACCTCAGCGGGATCAGTGATTCCAAGTGAGTTGAGCGAAGCCACTCGCACTACACCAAAAAGTGTAATGTCAAAGAGGTCAACGAAGTAGCCGAGGCCGGCCACAATCACCGTTAGGTTTAGAACTGACTTTAGATCTTTTAAAAATTTCATGGGCTGGTTCTAAAGCGTTCTTTCGCGAAGGTCAAAGCCTCTCAATAGAGCTTTAACTCTTATCATTATTCGACACCCTTGTTAAACGTCAGCAGCTTCGACACTTACGAGAAGATTGATTTTCGAATTTGAGTAAATTCGTCAAAGGGGTGCTCAAGAGTATTCTTATTCGAAAATGTGAGTATGCCTGTGCTGTTGAAACCATTGAAGAATCGTCGTCTCAAGTTGCAACTGAGACAATGAAACCCTTGAAGTTTCGAGTCCTTGGAGAGGATCTGGAGGACTCACCCAACTCACCGATAGTGATATCAGCAACTAGTTTAGAGCGAGGTGTTCAAGTGAAATCGTTAAGCATAAAAATCAGTAACATGTTGAGCTTAACTATTGCTGGCCTACTTCTTCAGAGCTGTGCACCCTCGGCTTCTGAGCAAGCTGGTGAAAGCACTGAATCGATCGAAGCTTATAGCTTCGCCTTTGACAAAGCCAAACGGCCAATCGAAGTCGCTACAACCAATAAATGTATTGATATCAACGCGGCATTAATTGGAATGCGCAACGCGAAGGTAGTTCTTGGCGGCAACGCAAAAACAGGAAGTAACGTTTATTTAGATCAAGATGCAACTATCATGATGGGCGGCAATGCGACCATCAAAGGTGTCCTCTATCGCCGTTCCAAAAATGAGATGATGATGGGCGGCAATGCGAAGATTACCGGTGGCATTGAAGACACGTCTATTTCTGTTACTGACCACCTTTATCTATGGTCTGCAAAACTCGCAAGCTACCAGCCGACTCAGCAGTTCTCAAAGATCACTGGTTCACAACTGATTAACGGCAACGGCGGAATAAATATCATTGCGATTGAAGGTGCGTTAACACTCTCACGAAATGACATCTTACTACTTAAAGGCGGATCGAAAGATCGCTTCATAATCAACGTTTATGGCAAAACGGAAATTGCAGGAAGTGCCAAGATCTCGCTTTCTGGCGGAGTTCAACCGAGCAATGTCGTCATCAATATCGTTAGCACTGACCGTGTTACTTTAGCTGGAAGCGGAACGATCTACGGATCAATTCTAGCTGTGCGAAGCGACATCCACATTGCAGGTAACGGAAGAATATACGGTGCTGTTTCTGGCCAAAAGGAAATTGTACTGGCTGGCAACGGCATGACATTAGAAAACGCCGCGTATTGCCCAGAAGTTCTGGATCCAACTCCAACGCCGGCTCCAACACCCAATGAATGCTCGGATGACGATTCGAAGGAACAAGAAGATGGGCGCGGGCATCACGACGATGAGGGCGATGATCGGAACCAAGATAAAGGAAAACGTGATCTTGACCTCAAAGACCGTCAAGACAAATACAAATCAAGTGGCCAACATCACGATCAAGACCGTGATCATAGCGACGATAGTGAAAAAGGAAAAGATGAAGGCAAAGGAAAGGACCAAGACATTCAAAAAAAATGTCCAACCCCTGCGCCAACACCGGTTGCAACACCAACTCCTGCGCCAACACCGGTTGCAACACCAACTCCTGCACCAACACCGGTTGCAACACCAACTCCTGCACCAACACCAGTTGCAACACCAACTCCTGCACCGACACCAGTTGCAACACCAACTCCTGCACCGACACC
>CAZIYJ010000011.1:0-99527 GCA_964543475.1 uncultured Bdellovibrionales bacterium
CTACGAAGACAATGTTGTTTATCTGATGATGAAGGGTTCATGCTCTGGCTGCCCGTCATCTACCTACACTTTAAAAGAAGGTATTGCGACGCGCTTACGAAGCGCAATTCCTGAAATTAAAGATGTCGTTGGGATAAATGCTTAACACCTAAAGGCGTTTGTTACTTCTTGTCTGAGTTATTTTTTGTCAGAGCAGGTCACTTTTTTATCGATTTTGCAGGTGATCATTTTTGCTTCACCTGCTCCAGTGCCCGGATCGAAGTTTCGTTTTTCATACTCGACCGTTTTGTCGTCGATCCACTTCTCGTTTCCGCCATGCACTTCTTCGCTGAAAACTTTTTTGCATTTCATTGCGGCACAAGTTCCGATCACAGTGATGTTATCAGTGTAGTCAGACTCGTCGTCATTCACTGAAATGAAATTGCTTTTGTTCGGCGACCACGTTGGTTTTGTTGGAGTAATGATCTCGCTTCCGTCTTTGAGCGAAACTACTAAGAATTGCCCGCCTTCATAAAACTGCTGTCCAATGACAACCGCATCATGCTTGGCATTGTAGTCAGCAGCTATGTGACGAATAAAACTTTCTGTACCCTCAACCAGGTTGTCTTTAAATGACTTCTTTTTCCCGCTCTTAAGCATAAGAATAAGTTGGCCGTTCTCACGCGCGACTTTTTTCTTCGGAATCGAGGCTATTAATTTTTTTTCTGATTGAGTGTCAGCTGAAGTTACTTCGGCCGGAGTGCGATCAGCTGTTCCATGCCGAAGCGAAGCGCAAGCCGAGAGCGTCAATAGAAGCACCATCATGGCAATTGATTTCACAGTTCACCTAAGTGCGGACCCATATCGAGCTGGGCGCGGTCGAAAACGCGCGCCTTAAATTCTTCTCGTGCGTTGTAAAGAAAAACGAAGCTCTCACTGCCAAGAAGATCTTTTAAGCTTCGCTCGTATTCAGCATATCTCACAGAGGTAGGCGCCTGGTAAAATTCTTCGCGAAGTTCATCTAGACGGTCACGAGTACTTTGGTCAACTCTCAACTTATCGAGCGCTTTTACTCTTATTTTTTCCCAGGCATGTTTAGCGCGAGAAATTTTTTGCTCAGGAGCCAACGCCTGAATTGGAATCTTTTGAACTGCTACTGGCGCTCGAAGAGTCACAGAAGGCTCAGCCTTAGGCGCAGAAACTTTTGTTGAACGTCTAGAAGGATTTTTTGGAGCTGGTGGCTTGGGCTTCGATATAGAGAAACCGCTCAGCTTTAGCGGCTGAGCTACTTCCGAAGTTTCGCTAAAATTTGATTTGATCATTACGACTGCTGCAAGCAGAAGTAATGCGATAACCGATATGCGCGCCACTTCTTAATACTGACTTAAAGTGGCTTAAACGGTCTAGCTGTCTAATGGGCTAGAATTCGCTCAATGACCCGTGAACTTAAGAATGAGTCGCTGCTGCAAACGTCCGAGCAAGACCTTCAGCCCACTCATTTTGTTCGCTCGTGTCTTTGTTTCGGTCTTGATGATTTCAAGCTCAGCATTAACTTTCTCGACTGTCGCCAGTACCAGATCGCGATGCTGAAAGAGGTCTGTTCGCACTCCGATTGCGGTGTATGGAGTTTTCACAGGATCAAGTAAACCCTGCGCAAGAATGTCGGCGTCGTTAACGTATGGAACCAAAAGCAAATCAACCGAATTGAAAACTTGATTGATTTTTTCAGGCGTCAACTTTGTTACGACCTCGCTAAAAATCTCGAAGTATCTGTTTAGCAAAACTGCATCCTGAGAAATTGCCATATCAATTCGACTCTCAAAACTATAAATCATCTGACGCTCGGAACGCTTTGATCGAGAGTTGTTTGAGTAACCGGGAATTCCGGCTAAATGCATTTTAGAAGCGTAGGCATCATCGAAATCCCATGGGAATACGTCGAAGTAGATGTCACCATTTTGATTTTTAGTGCCGTAGAAATAGAGTTCGTCGTAGTAGTCGCCATTCTTTACAAGGTAATTGATCGCGAGCATACGTAGGTAGTTGTCAAAGTTGATCTTATTTTGCAGTGATGCCAAAAGCTCAGCACCTTTTAGTTTTTTAAGATCTTTATAAACGGACTTTAAGGCTTGAGTGTAGCCAGCGATCTCTTCATCTGAGAGCGACTTTTTAGATTCGCGCAGTTCGAGTTTATCAAGGTAGCCACGGCGAAACGCAACGTCTGCATTCAACTGCTTAACGATATAATCATCGGCACTGTCAGAGACCATGTGAAGCCCTTGAGAAACTCCGTTTATTGTGACTTCAGCGTAAGACGTTTTCATCGTCGGTAAACCAACGGCATCGTATAGCCGATAGACCGTCATGTTCTTTGTCAGAAGTGGGTCGACCGCACCTGCAGAAAGAATTATTTTACGAGAATCTATTCCCGCAATTTTCATCTTCGGAGATTTACCTTCTTCGTCTTTGTAAACTGATTGAATTTTTAAATTCTTTCGCGGGAATACAATTGAGCTTTGTCCACGAGAAGATGCCGTCACATACGTGTGAATGGTCTGCCTACCACCCTCGATGACCTTAATTTCAGTGTTATGGGCGTCAACCTTTTTAGGCTTGAGAAGTTCTGTTCGCTGTTCTGGAGTCATCGTTAAATCGATTCGAACTGACGATCTTCCGTCGGTCATTGCGATTGCGAATGAACCAAGGAGTGTAAAAGCCAAAGCCGCAGGAATTGTTCGGAACAAGATAGATTTTTTCATCTCTTGTTCTATTGCATTCTTCGTTCCACTTAAGCTGCTGATTTGACGGCGATAAGACAGAAATCACCTTAAAGTCGTTACTATTTTCTATGCCTCGTAGAAAAAGCTACACTTACTAGCTACTTCTAACCGCGCCCTCTCGGCGAAAGAGATAGAAACAAAGTGCAGTCACAAGCCCGATCGGAATCAACAGTAAGGTCACCCAGAAGTCAGATGTCGGACCATTTCTACGCTTAAGGTCAGCTCTTACAAAGATCATCAGAACGATGGCGCTCAAAGTGATGTCGGCAAAGCAGGCCGCAGCTGCCGAAGTGGCATTTGCTTGTTGGAAAAATACAATTGGAGAGAAACCGTAAGTTCTTAAGTGCGGTGTCGCCAAAAATAGCGGAACCATTGATCCTAATACCATCAGAATTAAGTAGAGACCTCTCATTTTACCCACTTCACTTTCATCGCAGCTTCTTCTGCCGACGACGCTTCTTTCGCGAATCGTTTAAGTAGTTCGCTCGCAAAAGATTTAGGTTCAATTTTAAAATCTGAAAGACTTATCGTTTTAACTGGCGTGTTTTCATTTGAAACATTCACCGCAAAATGCACGAGCGCCGAAACTGGTGAAACCGTTGCGATACTGATACTCAGTTTTGCATCATCGAAATAAATATCATCGCCATCGCGTTTTAATTTTTTTGTATCTTCGAGCCGACCATTCGCCGCTAAGTTTTCTCTCACCAAGTCGTAGGCGTGAGCCGCGAGAAGCCGCTGCAGGTAAACAGCTCCATTTAACTTCATATCAAATTTCTCAACAATAAAATGGAGCATGTCTCCGCCGCGAATCTCGGCTTTTGCGTTGAGATCTTCACCATCGACCATGTGAGCAAATGAGATATCACAAGCCCCCTGCCACGAAACAATCGAGTCCCCTAAAATTTGATACCCGAGGTAAGCAAAGAGTGAATGGAGCTGGGTGCCGTCATAAGAAAATTTCTTATCAATAAAAAGGGATTTCATTTTGCCTCTGAAATCGGTGCGACATTTGCCGCGACCGCGCGTTTGAATCGTAAACAGCTTTCACACTTGCCACATGGTAACTCTTCGCCAAAATAGCACGGCCAAATTAAATCGAAGTCGACCTTCAATTCTCTTCCGCGAGCTACGATTTGAGTTTTTGTCATTTGAGTGGTGAAGCATTTCACCTGCACTTGATTAGAAGTCGAATATGAGAACGCATGAGTTGCGGCCTCAAGATAGCCCTGGGAATTGTCAGGAAAAGTTGCGGCCTCTTCGGCATTGAAGCCTGGAATAATCCAATTTGCTTTTAAACCTTCAGCGAATGCGGCTGCAATGTTGAGAAAAATTCCGTTGCGGTTGGGAACCCAGACAGCTTTTGCAGTAACGCCCGACTGCTTGAGGTCATCTATCTGAACACTTTCTGACACTGGAATGCTTTGAGCTCGGTTGACCAGAGAAGTCTTTGTGAAATCTTTGAACCATTCAAGGCTCAAAGATTTATGCGGAATACCGAGTTGAGCCGAGAGCTTCTCGGCGGATGCAATTTCTCGCTCTGCTGCTCTTTGTCCGTAATCAAATGTGATGGCGAGAGCTACGTCCGACAACTGCTTTGCTTCATATAAATTAACGGTCGAATCGAGACCGCTTGAAAGCAAAACAACTGAACGTGGTTTCATTTTACTTTTTCTTTTTTGAAGTTGCCTTTGCTTTAGACTTCAAAGGATTCGCAACTCGAGCTGCGGCACGGAATGGTTTCTTTGCCTGCTCAGCAACTGTTCCAAGTACTTGCGAACTTGCTGGAATGGTTGCTCTGATCGTTTCGGCCTGCTCTAAAACCTTTCGACCCACCATCGTGAGAAGATCGCTCGTGTCGGCTGCCTTTAACTTCGCAGAGAATTTAGCCAGTGAAGAATGCTGAAGCCCAAGAAGAAATTGATCGATTTGTTCGCGAGCGGAATTCTTAGCTCGAGTCAAAACCGGCTTCTTTACCTTCTCTTTTTTTACTTTTACTTTTGACGCCATTTTTGACCCCTCGCTTCAAAAAGTGCGTGGTCAAGCTAGCATGTAAAAACTTGGAAAGACAAGCAGAGGAGTGGCCAAAAGGCTTCAGCCATCAGCGATCAGAAATCAGCTCGCTAGTTTTCGGTTCGACGGACTACAAAAGCGCGAGATCTTGAACCAAAAACTGTAGTGTTTTCGAGCCGTTAAAGTAGTTCCATTGAGGTTCTACTAGAACTGAAACTTGCATGCCTGACTTCAGGTTTTTTGAAGCTGGATGACCCTTCGGAGGCGAGAACCAAATTCCGTTGCGGGTGATTTGAGCAGAATCTGCGAAAGTTAGTCGGTAGTGCCCACCTTTAAGCTCTTTAACTTGGCTCAAGCGAAGGTTTCGAAGACAGAAAACCGGCGGCGCATTCTGGGTACCGAACGGACTTAAATGCTCATACCAATTCATAAATACCGGATTCAAATCGCCCAGCTCAGCATCGCAGTCGTAATACCAGCAACGACTACTTGGCTCGAGTTTCTTCTTATCGAAATGCTCAGTGAGTTTCGCTCTAAAGGCTTCGGCTGTTTCTTCGCGAAGCTCAAAGCCAGCTGCGGCCGCATGTCCGCCAAACTGGATCAACTGATCTTGCGCAAACTCCATCGCATCCAGTGCACTTAAGCCAGATGAATCAGGCATTCGCACTGAGCCAACAATTTGTCGGTTCGGACCAACTGATCCGACGAAAGCTGGAAGCTTGTACTCTTGGCAAAGTTTAGTTGCGACTAATCCAACCACTCCCCGATGAAAGTTTTTTGAATAAACAAAAATACAGCTCGTCGGCGGATTCGATTTTGCGTAATCGAACGCTTCTGCTTCAGCAGATTTTTGAAGCTCGACGCGAGATTGATTATTGAGAAGAACCCGCTCGACTAACGCTTCAGCTTCTTGGTCAGTTTCAACCAAATATAAATCAATTGGCCGAATGCCCATCTCTAATCGTGAAAGCGCATTTAGTTTTGGCGCAAAACGTATTGCAACATCTTGGCTCGTTAGTGGCTTTCCCCAGAGATCGAGTGCTCGCAAGAGAGCTCTGAGGCCGGGACGTTTAGTTTGCGCTAGTTGAACCATTCCGTGTTTTACAAGAACTCGGTTTTCTTCGATGAGCGGAACCATGTCAGTGAGCGTTCCGATAACAAAACAATCTAGAAGCTGCTTTGGATCAAAATCTGTCTGCAAAAGGCCCTGCTCTACCAATGCACGCTTAAGAGCTAGCACCATATAAAACGCGACGCCCGTTCCGCAAAGATGACCAAGGCTTGATTCGCAGTCACCGCGATTTGGATTCACAACTGCATGAGCGCGCGGAAGAGTCTCTTTTGGGAGATGGTGGTCACTGATGATCACATCGATCCCGAGGGTTTTTGCGTAATCGACTTCCTCGACAGCGGTGATGCCGAGATCGACGGTCACCATCAAGGTGATGTCATGTTCATCTTTAAGACGCTTGATGGCTTCGTTATGAAGTCCGTAGCCTTCTTTTAATCGGCTCGGTTGGTAGTGAAATACATTTTTAAAACCCATCCAGATCAGCGCTTGTTTTAAGAGAGCGCAAGCACTGGTGCCATCGAGATCATAGTCAGCGTAGATACAAATTTTTTCGTCATTCTTAAAAGCTTGTACGAGCCGCTGAATAGCCTTCGGCATATCAAGCAGCGTGTTTGGGTCGCGAAGATCTTTAAGCGAGGGCGTAAGCCAGTTTTGAACAACAGAATGATCTAAATCTTTTTCGCTTCGAGCCCGGCTTTTCAGAACTTGCCAGATGAGCCGAGGCATCCCTTCAGGGATTGATTCTACAACTTCACTTTGAGAAGCCGGCTGAGAAGGAACAACCCCTCTCGTTTGCCAATTTAATTCCATTATAGACCACCTGTTGCAAATACTAGTTGTGAGGTCTGACGTCTCGCCACAAGCGAGACGCTTATTAGCGCGATGCTTATTTGTAAGTCGCGCTAATAAGCGCGACAACGAAAACAGCTACGCGCGCGAAGCTTTGCCTGATGCTCCACCCTTGTTCAACTTCGCTTGGCGAGCCAAACGACGGTTTTCCATGTAAAGAACCAACGGGTTCGCAAGGAAAAGTGTTGAGAAGATTGAAACCATGAAACCGATGAACATCGCAAAAGCGAAATCAGACAGAACCGGGCCGCCCAACATCCATAAGCTCACTACAACAAAAAGTGTGCAGAGCGCAGTCAGGAGCGTTCTCCCCAAGTTCAAGTTGATCGACCGATTGATGACGCGATCGAGAGTCCAATCTGGATGCGTTTTCGAGTATTCACGAATTCGGTCGTAAATAACGATCGTATCGTTACAAGAGTAACCAGCAATCGTTAGAAGTGCGGCCACGATCATAAGAGTAAATTCTTTTTGAAGCAGAACCCAAATTCCTAGAGTCATCACAACGTCGAGCGCTAAAGCTCGAACAATCCCCGGCGCGAATCGAATATCGAAGCGAAGTGTAATGTAAAACAGAATTCCTAGTGCTGCATAAAGAAGAGAAAGAATCGCAGAGTTACGAAGTCTTTCGCCAGCTTGAGGGCCAATCACATCTGCCTTTAAGATTTGGTACTGACCAGGCTGAAGCTTTGCTGACATCGCTGCTTCAACACGACCCGAAACTTCTTTAAGCTCTTCAGGGCTCGCTTGAATTTTTGCCAAGAACTGATGTTTGTCGGCTTCACCAAACTGAACAACAATTGGATCTCTCACTCCGCCTTCTTCGAGGGCTGCTCGAAGCTGCGTGATATTCCATTCAGCGGGAGCTTGAATCGCAACCTCGGCACCACCAGTGAAGTCGATTCCTAGGTTTAGACCCTTCGTAAAGATACCAGCAACACTCAACACAATTAGAAGTGTTGAGAGGATGATGAACGGCTTACTAATTTTTAGAAAGTCGATATTTGTATCAGTAGGAATTAAATTTAACATTCTGTGTTTCATTTTATTTTCCATTTTAAATGCTCAATGTCTGAATGTTTTGGCGGCGTGGACCAATCCAACCGTCGAAGAGAAGCTTACATACCGTCACTGCACAGAAGAGTGTTGTGAAGATACCGATCATGAGTGTCACTGCGAAACCTTTAAGTGGACCAGTTCCGAAGTTAAAGAGAATGATCGCAACAATCCCGTGCGTGATGTTCGCATCGAAGATCGAGGTAAACGCGCGATCAAAGCCTCGCTCGACTGCTCCAGTAACTGAAGCACCTTCTCGAAGCTCGTCTCGGATACGTTCAAAAATAATAACGTTACTATCGACGGCCATCCCGATCGTGAGCGCAAGACCCGCGATACCTGGAAGAGTCAACGTTGCGTCGATACCGATTAAGATCGCAAAGACGAACAAAACGTTAAGCATGAGTGAAACAGTCGCGATGACTCCCGACCAGCGGTAATAGAAAATCATGAATACGAAAACCAACACACAACCAATCAGGCCTGCGTTGACACCCATTTTAATTGAGTCAGCACCAAGTGACGGCCCGATAACTCTTTGCTCAGAGAGCTCAAGTTGCGCTGGAAGAGCACCCGCTCGTAGAACCAGCGACAAGTCTTTTGCTTCGCCCATTGCAAGGTTGTAATCGCGTTGACCTAAGCTGATTGTTCCGCGATCTGAAATCTTTGAGTTAATGACAGGCGCCGAATAAACTAAACCATCGAGCACAACAGCAAGACGACGGCGAATATTCGCTTCAGTGAGTTCTCCAAAACGAGTTGCCGCAGCACCTTCAAATTGGAAAGCGACTTCTGGATCACCATATTGACCCGGAGAAACGTAGGCATCGGCAAGATCTTCACCAGATACATCCACTTTTGATTTTAACAAAAACGGTTGAAGCGTATTGAGTTGGCCAGTTCGTGAGTTAGCCGCACGCTCAAAAGAGATCTCAGTGCCTTCAGGAATTTTGCCGACGACCGCTTTGTTAATTTTTGCAATGTGCTCAGAAAGTTTATCGCCCTCGTTAAACTTTAGACCTTGAGTCGTCTCAAGATCAGCAACGAGTGCCGCCAACTGTTCTGGCTGCATTGATTCGTCATCAACGATTTTAAATTCAAGCTTTGCAGTACGACCAACGAGAGCTTTTGCACGCTCGATATCTTTGATGCCTGGTAGCTCAACAACGATTCGGTCTTTACCTTGAGAAGCAATCGATGGCTCTGCAACACCGAATTCATCAATACGATTTCGGATAACTTGAATACTCTGGCTGAGCGTGCGATCAGCGATTTCAGTTCTGAACGGTCGCGCAAAACCAAACTCGATCGTGTTGCCTTGGTCGTTCATGACCAAAAGATTTGGATAGAAATTTTTAACGCGATCTAGGAATTTTGCTTTATCGCCTGAGATTTCTACTGATTGACGAGGATCATCGATGTCCGGGAACTTCTCAGGAGGCGGAAGTAACTTTGATTGAACACCTTCTTTTTGGACATCAGCGATGACGCCAGCAAGTTGCTTACGGAGTGTCTCACGATAAACTTGATCAAAATTGATCGTGTAAATCATGTACAAACCACCTTGGAGATCAAGACCAAGGTTTACCTTTTTCTTGAACGGTAGCTTCGTAGTTTCAACGTCTGCGCCCGTGAGAGTCGGCGTAATATAAAGGCCCGCAAAAATAATCGCGAGCACTAGAACGATAAACTTAAATTTCCATTGTTTGTTCATGTGGCTTTTACCTCAGACGCAGTCGCTGCACTTGTTGCAACTTGGCTTCTCAAAATTTTGATTCGAACATTTGGCGCAATTTCAAGAGTGAGAAAAGTGTCAGTGAGACCTTCTACTGTGCCAAGAATTCCCGAAGAAGTAATCACTTCGTCACCGCGCTTAAGCTTCTGCAAAAACTCCGTGTGAGTTTTTTGCTTTTTTGCTTGAGGCCGAATCATGAGGAAGTACAAGACCACCATCATGAATGCGAAAGGAATTAGTTGCATGATGATGGGAGGTGAACCACCTGCACCACCAGGCGCACCTTGTGCAAACGCCGAAGAGAGACCTGCAAATGTCATCAGGAGTGAAACGAGAAGGAAACGCATTAGTGAAGCTCCTTAAATTCAGAACTGGAATGTTCTTTTAAAGGCCTGATTCTATTTACGGAATTGGGTTCGCGGCAAGCTCAGAGTCGGCTCTATTTCACAAGCCTGACACAGAGCGAAGCGTGAGCCTTGGCTCAGGAGAAGCGGCTTAAGCAAAAATTGCGGTATTGCTCCCAGCGACCTTGTCGGATGGCTGCTCGAGCTTTGCTCATGAGTTGGAAGTAAAAATGAAGATTATGAATGCTGTTGAGTCGAGACGATAAGATCTCGTTGCTAACAAACAAATGGCGTAAGTACGCCTTTGAGTAGTTCTTGCAGGTGTAACAGTCGCATTCTGGGTCGAGCGGGCTTGGGTCTTCGCGGAATTCGTTTCGCTTAATGCTCACTTTCCCCTGCCAAGTATAGAGGGTTCCGTTGCGAGCGACGCGAGTTGGAAGAACGCAATCGAACATATCTATGCCCGAATCTATAGCAAGGATCAGATCTAACGGAGTTCCGACTCCCATGAGATAGCGTGGCTTATTCTTAGGCATTTCCGGCACAGTTTCTTCGACGAGCTTGTGCATAAGCTCAATTGGTTCGCCAACCGAGAACCCGCCCATTGCATAACCCGGAAGATCAACGCTTGTGATTTGCTCCAAACTTTTCAGCCTTGTTTCGCGATCGAGACCACCTTGCACGATTCCGAACAGCAAACTTTCTTTTCTGGTCATCGCGTCTTTTGAGCGCTTGAGCCACCGAAATGTCATGTCCATCGATTCAATAGTTTGCTCGCGAGTGGCTGGGTATGGAAGGCATTCATCAAACGCCATAATAATATCGGAGCCTAAATCCATTTGGATTTGCATGCTCACTTCAGGCGAAATGAAGTGTTTGTTACCGTCGAGATGCGAGCGAAACTCAACGCCTTCTTCAGTGAGCTTTCTTAATTGGCTCAGCGAGAAAACTTGAAAGCCACCTGAGTCTGTTAGAATGGGCTTATCCCAGTTCATGAACTTATGGAGTCCGCCAAGCTTTGCGATAGTTTTTTCACCTGGGCGAAGGTGCAAATGATAAGTGTTCCCGAGAACGACTTGGCAGCCCGAACTTTTAAGTTCTTCTGGAGTCATTGCCTTAACCGTTGCTCTTGTTCCAACGGCCATGAACACAGGAGTTTCGATGACGCCGTGGTGAGTGTTGAGCCGAGCAGCCCTTGCATTGCCTTCGGTCGCGACAATTTCAAACGCTCCAAGCGCATCAGCCATCGGCGTTTCTATTCTTTGCGCATCTTCGAAGCTATCAACCTTCATGACTTCTTGCCTTCATCACTTAATCCATACGGTGAGATCGCCATAGGAAAACAATCTAAACTTTTTCTCGATGGCCCATCTGTAACATGATTTTACTGTTTGCAAATCAGAAAATGCAGAGACAAGAGCCAGCAAAGTCGATTTGGGCTGGTGGAAGTTGGTTAAAAGTCGATCAACAACTTGGTAATCAAATCCGGGCTTAATGAACAAATTAGTTTCGCCAACGAAGTCGCCATTCGCGTTGGGCTTTAGAACTTGTTTCGGGATTGATTCAAGGGCTCGAGTGACTGTCGTCCCGATCGACCAAATTTTATGTTTCGCAAGTTTTGCTTGCTGAATTGTCTCCCAACTTAGCTTCGGGATTTCGCTCCACTCAAAATGCATTTCGTGCTCATCGAGTGTGTCGCCTGTGATTGGGAGAAATGTGCCAAGACCCACATGCAAAGTCATGTTTGCGACGCGAACGCCTTTAGCTTTTAAATCGTCGAGATTTTTTTGAGTGAAATGAAGACTTGCCGTTGGAGCAGCGAGGCTTCCGGGCTTTTCGGCCCACTTTGTTTGATAGGCTGTCGTGTCTTGATTGGTGTTATGGCGATTCGCTCGTGCTTTTTGAATGTAAGGAGGAAGAGGAAGTTCTCCGTGTTGGCTAAAAAACTGCTCCGTGAGCGCTTCACTTGGCATTAACGTTTGCGGCCGACCTCTTGCGATCAGTTCGAGAGTGATTCCTCCCGGCAAAGTTTGCTTTGTGTTTTGCTTCCACTTGCTTGCGGGACACAAAACTTGCCAAGACCCATTTTCGTTTTCAGAAAGAAAAAGAATTTCTAGCTGATCTTCTGTAAACACTCGTCGTTTCAAAACTTGAGTGTTGTTGATCACCAGAACATCGCCCGCTTCAAATTTATTTAGCAACTCATCAATCGTAATTTCGCTTGGCTGCCTATTTTCGACGAACATCACGCGAGTCGTCGGCGCGCGCTCAGTAGCAATTAGCTCTTCGGGATAAGGGAAATCGAGTTCGGTTGTGTTCATTTTGAAGGGGCAATCTAGCGCGCAGTCCGCGTATAGGCAACCCGTGTTAGGTGGCGACGGGCACGATCCCCTTTTTCGGCCTGTGGCAACGATATCGCCATCGCTCCCCCTGCAAATACAGCTTTAGCTGCACTCTGCCTGGCTCACCTATTGCTCCTGCTACGACCGTTACTAACTTTAAAAGGAGACAGTATGAAAGCCTTATTGCTCACGATCGCACTCATGGTCCCGCATTTTGCTCAAGCCAACAACGAAGCGCAAACAAAAGAGCTTATGGCTGCACTGATTCTCAACGCAGAAAATATTCGATACGGTGTCAGCATCCACGGCAGTGATGCGACCTACAATAAAAAAGACTTATCAGGAATTCTTGCCCAAAACTCAGTTAACGAAATGGCACAAGAAGATGGAAAAGTTTACGTCACTCGCACCACTTCTCAGTGCCGCGACAACTCACAAGGTCGCATTGGCGCTCAAGTTCAAATTTGTTCAGTGACCTTTACTCACGAAGAACACATCGTGACAGATGCCGGATTAATGAAAATGAAAAACCCGTCACTTTCTTCAGTCATCATGAGCTTTGAGACTTCAAAGGCTGTTGTTCCGAATTCAAAGCTTCAGATAGA
The DNA here is from genome assembly GCA_964543475.1 of uncultured Bdellovibrionales bacterium. Lineage (GTDB taxonomy): Bacteria > Bdellovibrionota > Bdellovibrionia > Bdellovibrionales > JAMPXM01 > JAYSYM01. Next base: position 12,776 of record CAZIYJ010000011.1, read on the forward strand.
TGATAATAAAGTCATAGTCACTCTGCTCGCGCGCGCAGGCGGAAACGAATAAGCTGTGAAACGCCGAGACTTTCTTAAATCAGCTGGGGCTATCGCCGCCGGAAGCCTGCTTGTCGACGAAGCTTTTGCTGGCATTGGCCCACGGTTTTTCGCGCCATCGACGCTTCCGATACTCCAGGGCTACACGACCGCGAGCGAAACCCAGCTTTCGGTCTGCGTTGGCCGAGGGGCCTCGGTTAGATATTCTTTAATCGACCTCGCTACAAAAAAAAGAATTCAGCCGAAATCAATTAAGTCAGCGACGTACGGAATTAGCGTTAACCAAGTCGACAAAGTTCAGTTCGCTGGCCTTCAGCTTGGTCGCACGTATAACTTTGTTGTTGAAAGTAATGATCGCTCGCGCCTGATTGATAGTCGATTTCTAAAAACGGTCGATCTCAATAACGCCAATGCCCGCGTTGGCATTATGTCATGCATGAAAGATTTCTTCGTTTCGAAAAATGCGGTCACTGAAATTTGGAAGTCCGCAGCTCTTGCGAATCTCGACTACATTTTCTTTATCGGAGACTCTGTATACGGTGATCTCGGTCCAGTTAACGGCCCACTAATTTTGTGGAACCGCTATGTAGAGTCTCGACTATCTATCCCGTTTTATCACTGGAGTAATTTAAAGCCTGTTATATCTGTATGGGATGATCACGACTTCGGAATTAATGACGGAACCGGAGAGTGGGAACATAAACTCGCATCGTTTAATCATTTCCAAAACTTTTTCGCTCAAGAGTCAGATCGTAAAAATTTATTCAAAGGCCCGGGCGTTGCGACATGCTTAAAAGCTTTCGGCCAGAATTTTGTTTGCCTTGATAATCGCTTCTTCAGAGGATCAAAGACTGGCTCAGCCTCAAATGCATTTTTTGGCGAGAGCCAAATTGATTGGCTAACAAATCTGATCGCTCATGATCCTCGGCCCACAATTGTTTTGAACGGTGCGCCGCTATTTGGACGTCTTCAAAAGAAATCTTCGTATCAACACGTATCACCTGTTGAGTTTGAGTTGTTCTTCAAAAAGTTGAGCGGCACCGGTGCTCCAATAATTTTTGGTGGCGGCGACCTTCATTACAGCGAAGTATCAGCTATCTCGCAGAACTACCTCGGCTATAAATCGTTCGAACTAATATCAAGCTGTATGCACTCGAATGTGCCGAAGGCACTTTACGACAATCCAAATGCGCATTTGCATGGAGTTCGTTCCGAGAACTTTTTAGTTGTTCAAAATAACGGAAAAGCTGGGGATGCGTCATGGCAGGTAGATTGTCTCACCCGCGGGAATCGCAAGGCCTTCTCGGCCGAATTAACTATTTAGAGATTTGGTGCGCGGGACTGGACTTGAACCAGCATGCCTTTCGGCGCTAGCACCTCAAGCTAGTGCGTCTACCAATTTCGCCACCTGCGCATTTACAAACTTATTTAAACCATAAGAGTTTGTGAGGTAGTGAAGTTATAACGGTAGCAACGAATTAATGTCAAACTAAGGCTCTGATGTGTTCCGGGTTATTCTGAGCCTTCAGTTCAAAATTATGCCCTCTCCAGCCAAATCTGCAGGCACTTTTCAAGTGTCGTTTGTGTAGAAATTAGGTCACAACTAACGGCGAAAACTTTAACCCCCGAACACATCTTCCTTGTCATAGATTAAGAGAACACCAGGCAAGCCTAACGGATTGGGCAGCTAAGTGATCTCTTTTGAAAGAAGGGGGAAGTTTATGCCGCTCAAGGAGTTAGAGCAGCTGACTGGTGAATTGAAGCGATTGTCTGAAATGCTCAAGGCAGAAAGCAATCGTTCAGCTCGGATCATGATTTTAAGTCGAGTGCAAGAAATCATGAAGTCGATAGAAGAGGGGGCTCGATGAATGATCCAGTTTTTTTAAGTTTTGCTTTTGTTTATGTGTTCGCAGCGCTTGCAACGATAGTTGCGACGTTTGGCTTCACTCCAGATGTTAAATCTAATCGGGCAATGCAGATGCGCCCGGTTCGCGTCCGAAAAGATCACGATCAGTAATCTGATTATCTGATTAATTAAGGATGCGAGGCTTTGATAGCTTCCATGCTTTTGATCCCCCAAGTTTTAAGAGTGGGATACCGTCAAAGATTCTGTTGTTCTCCCTAGTTTGGTTGAGAGTGGCTCTACCTCCATGGAGTCACTTGAAGATATGAGTCTGTAGATCCCCCAAAGCTTTGCAGTCTCATGGTTCCCAAGGTTGGCCCGGTAGCATTTGCGTGTTACCGGGTTTTTTTTGAAAGATGTTCTAAACTAAATTCAAAATGCCCATTAAATTGACGGCTTTTTTCGATGCTCAAGTTTGTTGTGGTAGGTTGCGACCTTCCTCGATACTTCGGAGCAAATAATGGTCTATCAAAGCATTTTACTTGCCGCGATTTTTTCAGTTTCAACGTTAGCGCAAGCTCAAACAGATAAATCAGTATCTGAATATCTGGGCGAGAGTTGGCTTCAGCATTTCTATGGTCCATTTGCTCGTCAAATTGCTAAGCTGCCTAACACTCAAGGTTTAAATCCTGAAGATCAGCGAAACTGCGATCAGTTTTATTCTTCGATTCGTCAAAAAGGCCAAATTAAAATTATCATGGGTATCGGCTACTACGACTCCTCTGAAGGTGCTGATTACGTCTTCGACTACTATCCAAATAAGAGCACTACCCTACAGCGCTATGTCTTCGGAATGAACGCGACGATGGACATCGCCTACGATCACATGTATCGCAAAATGCTCACGAGCCGCTGTCATGACAATTTAGAACTTTGCGAATTCAAAGAAACTCAAGTCGGAGTTTACAAGAAGATGCTTCGTGACCCAAAAGGTCTGCCAATTGAAGCAACTATCGAAATTAGAAATTCATCAGTATCGACTGAGCACGCACAAAACATTGGTGTCTTGGCTCCTCAGCAAACAGCAAAGTCAGACGCAACTACTCAGTGGTTTTTTGGTTCAATTCCAAGCTCAGATCTTGCGATCTACAATGGTCACTCAAGAAAAGGAGGAGGTCCAGACTTCCATCCTCCAAAACTACGCACGAATCTTCATGTCGACTACAGCTACTACTTAAGTAAAACCCCTGGCTTGAAACGGTTGCTAGCTGCACTTGGTAGCGTTCAAAAGCCAGCTGCGTTTTGGATGATGTCTTGCGATAGCGTAAAGCTCTTCAGTAAGGCCGTAAGCAAAGCTGCGCCAGGTGTTGCGTATTCTGGGACTAATGCAGTTATCCCCGGCGATATCCCTAATAAGGGCGCAATTGCTGGGATGGATTCGATGCTCCGGTTTCAATGCCAAAGCGGATTTGATCAAGCGCTTCACAGTTTGCCTGAGTTGAAGGATCAACTCAGCCTTCCACAAATTCAGTAGGCTACGAAATGGCATGCGCATTGACGATGAAACTGGTTCTGACTGCAGTTCTTTTGGGCGAGCCCGCGCTCAAAGTAGAAGACAATCGTACTCAAGCTACAGATTGCAATTCTAAGGTAACTGAAAAGATTGCCGTTAATGAAAATGCTAACGCTGTCGCTATTCTCAAAGATGAAACAGGCAAGAAAATTTCAGAGCAAAAAATTTATGTCGGAGCTTTTGACTATTACTTAAACGAGAATCAAAAAGGCGCTACTCCGGCCAAGCAAACAACATTTTTCTATTCGTATTTAGCGACACCGAAAAATTTGAAAGCGAAATCAATTGAGCTTCGAATGTTAAACGGAGCTTACGTACAGTCTACGTCACTTACGCAAATGATCAATTTGAGGTTAAGATGAGTTTCAAAAAGTTTTTTGTTTGTTTAATGATATCGGGCTGGGCTTTACAATCAGAAGCTGCGCAACTTGTGATTTTGACTGATGAAGCTTCGGGTTTAGCTGCTTCACGACTTGAAAAATTAATTCGTGCCACCTATCCGTTTAAACTTTTGAAATCATCTGAGTTCAACATAAAGATAAAAATAATTAACGAATCTCAGTCTAAAGATCTTAGCTGTGCACCAAAGAAAATTAAGTACACAGATTCTGAGCTTCATTCACTTGTCTACCACTCTAAGCTTGCTGGCGTGACAATGTCAGAAGCTGATATCAAAAAGTATCGCGACGGCTACACCATCGACCGTTTGATCGAATGCGACTCCGCAGAACTTGGCATTCTTGGCGGCCGAGAAGGTGCTGATCACATGATCTTTATTAAGCAAAGTCACCACGAGGGCGGATCAGGCGGAAACATTCCGGTCATTCTTTCTGGATCGCGTCCTGGCATCGGCCTTCATGAATGGCTTCATTCATTTGGACTTGCTGATGAATACCCCTATGCTTCTCACGAAGCGCCATTCTACTGCACACAAAAATGGGTGAACGTCGCGATATTCAATGCCCTGCCTCCCTATCGAGACAGCGATGATGTTCGAATTCGTCACTCACAAAATATCCCGTGGCTGCCGTATCTTTCACGACACGCCAAACTTGTCAGCGGCGACAAACTGGGTTCGCCTCAAAAAGGAAATTTAGGGATTTTTAAATCAGATACTTGCCGAAATGTAAGTCCGCAACTCGAGTCTTGGAAATCCTCTAGTCACCCGACCATAATGGAAAATCCATTCACAAACTATATTCCAAAACCTTATTGGTCAGCAATTCTCAGTGGCCTTGGCATTTCAGCCGAACGATCGGAAATGCTTTTAAAGACTGAGGTCAAACCAGAAACGATTCCGAATTTTTAGGCTGGCATCGACTCTACGATCTTGTGCTTCACCGCATATTGAACGAGCTCGGCGTTATTACTTAGGTTCATTTTCTTCAAAATACGTGCGCGATAAGTGCTGACGGTTTTGACGCTTATTCCGAACTGCTGCCCGATTTTAACAAGCGGTATCCCACGACAGATCAAATTAAAAATCTGGTATTCGCGATCAGACAAACATGAATGCGGTGCTTTGTGTGCGTTGCGATTCTGGAGCTGTTCGATCACCGAGGTTGACCCTTGTGACGTGAGATACATTCGCCCGCTTCTCACCACTTGTACCGCATCAACCAATTCAGTTGGTGAGCAGTTAGACCTTAAGTAGGCGGCACCTCCTGCTCTCAACACTCTCGCTGCATAGACTTCTTCAGAAAGAGTGCCTATGGCAACAATTGGCAAATTCGGATAGTCGGCGACAACCTTAGTGATGACATCGACTAAACTACTTTCTGCCTCTTCAAGATTTACAATGAGCACGTCAGGTTTTTCAATTGAGCTCAAAAGACTTTCAAGCTGTTCAATGCTTCCTGCCTCACCCACTACCATAATATTTTCGCTTTCACAGAGAACAGCTTTCACACCGGTTCGATAAAGTTGGTTGTAGTCTGCAATTACTGCTCTGATTGGTGATGACATAAACTCCTCATGAAAACAGTTTTTAATCTAAAGATAGAGTCTCAGAAAATCGGCCAACTGTTATGCAACGAAATCGCGACATCTGAACCAATCTGAGAATCTTTAAGATCCTTAATAATTAAAGTTTGTTTATTCGATTTAGGGAAGATCATTGTTAGCTATTAGCAAAATCTTAATCTCAGAATCCCAACGCCAGTCTAGCTGGTCCAGTCGCCTACAAGAGGAATTCCCAGATTGTTACGATACCCAAACGAAGGCAGGCATCGACCATTCCTTAGCCAAAGTTCAAGGATCCAAATGGGATTTAAGCGCGAATAACCGTTAGAAAATTAACAGTTTAGAAGAACACAACGCCGCCGTTAAGTAATGACGGGGGCAATGATTGAAGACTTTAATAACTACGCTTTTCATCTTCGCCAACATCCAAAACGCATGGGCGCAATCAAACGATATCTATTCGATTGAAGCCAAAAAGATCGTTGAACGCTTGTCGGGAACTAAGGTCCCTGCTGACCACCCATTACTACTTGAAGCAACAGCGGCTCTTCGATCAGGCAATCGCCTTGGCGCATCTCAGGCTGGCACGAAGCACCCTGGCTTTTTAAATTCAACTGTTAAACTGATGGCACTTAAAATGTCGACTCGCGAGGAAACAATTAACCTTGTTCTCAACGACTTCGCTGCTTCGTTCATCGGAACTGTTCGCGACAATGGCGATGCGCGCGATCTTTTGACCGGAGATTTTCATTACGCTGGCAATCCCACTGTTTACGCACCAATAGCTGGCAACGCCTATGTCCCAGAGACATCTCCAGATTTTGTCAGAACCAACCTTCACTATTTACGTCTTGAACATCGCTTAATCGATATCGGTAAGATTTTGGTTCGCCGAACTGGCCAACAAATTATTGGACGCGCCAACGTTAATGGAGAAAATGTAGACGCTTTAGTACGAAACCCAGATGCAGCCGGAGTTCTTACATCGGCAACGTTCATGCGGTCTCATGCCGATGCGGGAACAAACCGACGACTCGTTGAGTATGCATTTCGCGAGTTCATGTGTATCCCGCTAGAAGAATGGGCCGATGCTTCGGCGAGTGATGCGTGGATTGGCCGAGACATCGATCGTTTCCCGGGCGGAGATCATCAGAAGTTTCAAACTAGCTGCAAATCGTGTCACACGGTAATGGATGGTTTCAGAGGAGCATTTGCTAAGTGGGATAGCGATGGTGATTCACCTTTTCATGCTTCAAGTCGCCCTGATCGCTTCGATCGAACTACTGGCGTTTCAGGCAAGATGAACAAAAACGAAAGCGTCTTCCGAGGCGGCTATGTAACGCGCTCAGAAGCTTTTGTGAACAATGCTCGTGGCCCTGCGAATGAAGCGCTATTCGGATGGCGAGAATATTCAACCGGCGGAGCTGGAGTTAAAGGTTTAGGAATGGCGATCGCTTACTCTCGCCGCTTTAGCCAATGTATGGTCAAACGAGTTTATGATTCAGTTTGTCGAGCAAATTTAGATTTAAAAACAGAAGCAAGCTTCGTTCAGCCTTTCGCAACTCGCTTTGAAGAACGCAAGTACAACCTTCGAGAACTCTTTGAGCAAATTGCAATCTTACCCTCATGCATTGGCAATAAGGGGGCACCATGAAACGCAGCACAAAGAAATTAGCTCTTAGCTTTGTCGTCATGATTTCAGTTTTTCCGTTCTTTACTAATTGTAGCGAGCCTTTGCGACCGGTTGAAGTTGCGTACCTTGCTTCGGTTGGTCCTGGCGATACGGCTCTTTCAGTGACCGGAACTTCATCTGCTATCAACGAGAAGGCATTGCTGTCGAGCGGGCAAGTTTTAGAAAGTATGTCATCTGTAACTGGAATTCCTATCGATACACCCGTACAGAGCGAGTATCAACGTCAGTTAGATGTTTTAGCAGGGAGTTTTAATCTCGAAACAGTCACTCCACCAATGCTCATCGGGATCACGAATATTTCAGCGGCATTTTGCAATCAACTAGTAACGAGAGAAGCAAAAATTGCGACGATGGCTATGAGAAAGCAATTTAAAACGATTAATTTTGCAACTCGGCCCGAAAACCTTCAAGCCCAAGACTTCACCGCTGCTGTTCAATCGCTGGCGTTAGCATTTTGGGGACGCGAAGCAACTACGGCTGAGCTCGCGAGTTTTGACGAAGCAAGAGCTTCGTTTCTTTCTGGAAGAGACATGACACGCGCGGTGACTCAAAACACGAACTCATTAATGATTTTGATTTGCACTGGAATGTTATCAAGTTTCGATTCGTATACGTATTAACCGGGGGATGCAGTGAGTAAGAAAGAGAAACAAGATATTCCGATGTGGGCGCGGCTCGGTCACGGTAAGCCAGTGAGCCGACGTGAACTGCTCGCATCAGGTGTGATTTCATTTTCTGCGTATCTTGTTCTTCCGAGCTGGATCTCTCTTGCAGCTTCAACCGCCAATGCGCAGGCAAATGGTACATGCGCGGCGGCTGCGGGCAGCAGCTTAATCCCTTACCTAACATTGAATTTAGCCGGTGGCGCTGCTCTTCAGGCGAACTTCGTTCCGCACGATCAAGCAGGTCAACGCCTTGCTAATTATAATCGAATGGGACTTGGAAATAACGGAGCCAACCTTCCCATTGAAATGGAATTTGGAAATGTTCCTTTTGCAGGAAAAAAGCCGGGCACTCAGGTTTTAATCAGTCAATTTCTTGCAGGAGTAAGATCACAAGCAACAAATGCAATCAGCAGAACAGCTTTTGTTGCGGTGAACACTCGCGGTCGTGATGACTCATCCGAAAACAAGCTTTCAACTGCTGGTCTACTTTCAGCAGCGGGACTTCAAGGTAGTCTTTTGCCATTTTTAGGACATCAAAGAACGACGACCGGAATTAGGCAACTTCCGGCAGTAGTGAAACCGCCGCCCCCTCTGATCGTGGGCAGCGTCAACTCTCTTGTCGGATCGATCGTTCCGGCTAGCGACCTTCCCAATTTCTTGTCGCCGCAACAGCGGGGTTCGCTGCTAAGCTTGATTTCTAAATTATCGAGTTCACAAGTTCGAAAGCTTTCAAGTGACGCTCAAGGTACTGAGACAAAAAACTTACTTGAATGCGCGAATATTAAAAATGAACAAGTAAAGTCACTCATTGATTCTGGAGCTATTGTTGTTGATCCGCGCCGGGACTCGAATAGCGCAGCACTCAATGCGCTTTGGGGAATTGCAAACAATACGGTCTCTAACAACACTAACTTAGTTTTTGCGAGCATGACTTACAATGTTCTTCAAGGTAACGCTGGCGCTGGATCTTTGGAAATGGGTGGGTACGATTACCACGATAACACTCGCGCTACTGGTGACACGAGAGACTTTAATGCAGGTGTAACTGTTGGTCGCGCTCTAGAAACCGCGCATATTTTAGGTAAGAAATTATTCATTCAAGTAACTACTGATGGTGCAGTTGATTCGGGAGAGGAAGCCAACAACACTGGGTTCGAGGCTACTTGGACGAGCGACCGTGGCTCTGCCAACGTCAGTTACATTTTGTATTACGACCCTGCTGGGCGCGCAGCAACGTCAGGATTCCAAATTAATCACTTCACTGCAGGACAAGCCGCTGACGAATCAACAGTTCTTGGAACTTCAGAAGGTGCCGCGGTTGCCGTGTTTGCGAACTACTTGAAGCTCAACAATCGAATGGATTTGCTAAAAGGCGAAGCAGCCCAAATGCTCAACGGCGCACTTTTACAGAAAGCCATCAAGTTTGCATAAGCCAATCCGCAGATCTTATTTATTGATGATCATCGCAACAGCTTTGTTGCCGCTTTTCTTTAATGCATGCGGTGGCCCAAACGGCCTCTATGCGCTTAATGAAGTTTCAGAATTTAGTTCGACAGGTCTTATGCAAAAGAAGGTTTGCGAGACTGCCTTTATCAATAGTTACGCGACTACTTATCACCCGCTCATGAAAAATAACTGCAACCTTTGTCATTCGAATGCTCACGGGAGCAATGACGTTCGCCTTTCGTTCAATGCGTTTCAGTCGAAAGGTCAGCAGCTTATTAATTTTCAAGCAACAACTCCTCATGGCGGTAACAACATCAACCTGACTTCAGAAATCGCTGCTGTTAAACAACCGTGGGCCGATGCAAATGCTGCTTACTCAGAATGTCTTGCTGCCAATCCAGATGAAACGTCTGAAGCTGGATTGCCATTTAACGTGAGCGAAAAAGCTCTAATGGGCATTAACGGTAATTTCAGAGAGTTCGCTTGGGATCTTTTTGTAAATTCAGGTGATCGTCCGGGCGAAATACGAGCGATGTTTAGAATCGAAGCGCGGCTGTACAGTTACCAAAACGGAGTGGTCGGTTACGAATTTCGAAACCCTTCTCTCCAGCTAGCAGCAGGTCAGCCAGCGGTTCAGGTAGATGGCATTCGATTCACCGTCAAGGGCCAATTGCAAGATGCCGCCACCACTTACACAGCGCTTTCTGCCAATGTCACCGGAACAGCTAAAACGATGATTGCAACGAACATCGGCAACGCACTTGTCTACTTGCCGGGAGCGTCGGCAACTTTGCCAGTTGGTTTTCAATTCATTAATTTAAAATAGCGGCTACAAATTGACCTGATCAAGGTGTTAAGGCACTGATGAGGCATGCGCACAAGTGTGATCATCAAACTCGTCATTTTGTTTCTTACTCTCGCTTTAGTTGTGTGGGCTTCGATCGCAGTTCGCGAAGGCTCAATGGAAGGTTTTTTCGTTTCGATCACAGGGGTCGACGATACGAAACAGATCAATCTTTGTCGCAATCGCATTCATTCGATAGACCTTGGGAACAATCAAAAAATCGAAGAGTCGCATAGCACCGGCGATTGGCAGTGGAAGACCTTCGATCCCCACCCCCGACCTTTGAACTATTTAGATGTCGAAAAGTGGCTTGGCGAACACTGCTATATCGACTCGATCGAACTTATCGATTCGATGGATAAGCTTGGGCCGTTCGAGACTGAAATTAAGATCACATTTATTGACGGGAAAACCTCAAGCTTGATGCAAAATTCAGCAAACCCGAACATTTACTCTTGGGATGGGCGATTTTACGAGTCGACCGAGATGACCTCAGCACTCGCAGAATTGAAAGCCATTGCCGGTTGGAAATAGCTATTTGCCTGTCTTGACAAAGATTTAGGCCTTATCTACTGTGACCTTTCGCTGATTTTTTCTTTATGTTCGGGAGTAGCTCAGCGGTAGAGCAAGCGGCTGTTAACCGCTTGGTCGGGGGTTCGATTCCCTCCTCCCGAGCCATTTCTCCGAGAGAGTTCTCTCTTTTCAGGAAGTTAGCTTAAACCACCCCCTACTCGCGAGTCGGGAGCGTCGGGAGTGAGTTTCAAAAGTCCCTATCGAAGTTTCGTACACTTATCGGTAGGAGATTCATTTGTGTCGTCGTTTTACATTAAGAAGAACAGAGTGAGTTGGTCAGTTTTCGAAGAGATTTGGACTGACGGAAAACCTTCTCAGAAGATGGTCCCAAAACAAGCTTATCCAGCTTTTGGTTTGAACCCATCAGCTACTCTCGATGAAGCTCGTACTAGAATTAAACAAATTAACAAAGAGAAGAAGATAGAACGCAATAAAGCGGCCTCTATTGCTCGCAAGGTAGCTAAGATTGAGTTCTATGAAGCTGTATTCTTCCCTCAAGCAGACGTAGATGAGTTTGTTACTAAGGTCACTAAGGCTTCTGCAGGTACGGATAACTACAAGATACGCTTGATTGGTGGCTTCAAGTTCGTTCAAAAGATGATTATGGAACTGAAGCTACTGCCCCACGCCTACGGTGACCATGCTGCTGACTTCTACGATTACTTTGCTGAACAGAAGATTTCAGTCGATTACGCCTCTGAGATTCTTCAGATGCTCAACAGCTGGGGCAGGTACGTTGCTAAGAAACACTCCAGTTATTTTGAGCCTGTTCCGAAAATTCCGAAAACATTTAAAAAGAAAATTGCTAAAGCTCAGCGAACTAAAAGCGGCGTTCGCACTGAATCCGATCAGCTCACTGTCGAGCTTTTGATGTTCTTGAAAACAAAGTTGGATGAACAAGAATATAACTGGATGTACTGTGCTCTTTGGCTTGGCTTACGACCTATCGAGGTAGACACGGTTTCCGCAGAAGGGCCTTTGATTATCAGACATCGCTCTGGATCAACTGATGTATTGAAAGTAAACCAAAGTAAAATTGAAGGAGAGTCAGAAGACGACTCCTTGAAATACATCCCGCTCATCTATGACGAACAGATGAAGGCAATAGAACTACTGCGAGCTAAGAACGTAAAACGTCCAAAACCAAAAAAACTCAAAGCTGTTACTCATCAAAACATAGATACTTACTCAGGAAGAAAAGGCTGTATCGACTTAATGCAGTCTCGTGGGCAACGGTTCGAAGATGTTTCTTTGTGGGTAGGTCACAAAGATATTAAGACTTCTCTTAAGCATTACAAAGACGCTTCCAACGTGCCATTCACCGAGGTTAAATCGACGACCAAAGAAGAGGCTGTTTAAACGTCGCAAGATTGTGAGTAAGCTGCGGATTACTCTGATCGCTTCCGCTGGCTCTTTCTTTCCTGTCGCTACTTCAAAGCGCAGCAGAATCACCTAAATTAATTTGCCCAAAATACGTCTCATCCTGAATCGACTGATCACTATCGAAAAACAAAACGTACACCTTATGTACTGATTACTTGTCGTCATTAACGGCGAACTAAGTAGTTAGTGCGAACAATTAAAACGGCAGGAACGGAAGCTCTGCTGAAATCGCTATGGATGGCCTTTATTAAGGTGTTTTATGGCAAACAAACGAAAGAAAGTTACTGAAGAAGAATTGGTCATGACTCCGCGTCTTTACGTTAATCACTGGGTGAGATTGCAGGGTGTCTTAATCGATGCTCGCGGAACTCCGTCGGACAAGAATGGTCGAAACCAAAATGCGATCTTCAAGTCGATGTGGCTAGACTATCAAGAACAAAAAAATCAGATAAACAGCCGCCTCGGAATATCAGGAAAGCGGCAGCTTAGAGGATTTTCGGAGAACGACCTAAAAAAAGCGTTCGAAGAGTTGTCAGAAGATTTTATGATTGAAGCCAGAAGAAAAATGATTGATGGACTGAAATGTAAACAAGAAGATTTATCCGAGATGCTGAGCTTTGTGAAGGCACTAACTGGGAGATCGAATACTGTCACGGAAGCTGTACTTGCTCATTTCATTTGGCAAGCTAAGCGTAAGATGCTCAACCTAAAAGTTTACGATCATCTTATGCCCGTCATCAACGGACCTCAGGGAATTGGAAAAACTGAAGCAGTGAAAAAGCTTATTACTCCAGCCGAGCCTTGTATTCTTCGTTCACGAATAACCGATTTGATTGATAGCCGTTCTGGCTTGTCGCTGACTCCAAACTTCATTGGAGTTTTTGATGAAATGCAGGGGGCATCCAAGGCAGATATCGATGGCTTGAAGAATTTGATTACTCAGGATTTTGCGAGCATTCGAATGCTTGGAACCAACGATGTAGTAAGTGTAAAACAGAATTGCACTTTCATTGGAACAACCAACAAACCAATATCGGAACAAATATTTGACTCAACGGGAATGCGCCGATTCTTTGAAATTAAACTTGTAGACAAGATTGATTGGAACGCTATCAACACAATTGATTACGACAAACTCTGGCAAGGTATCGATGAAAGCAAACCAAACGGATACTTGAGCCAAGTGGAGAATGAACTTCGCGCCATTCAAAGTGAGCTTACTGCAGTCGATGACGTAGATGATTTCCTTCAAGAACACGGAATTACTTTGCCGACCTCAGATTCCGAGGACGTACCATGTAATCAGCTCTATGATACCTATCGCGTTTGGGCCGCAAACTCTGGCACGAAGGCAATCACCAAGCAGTTACTAGGTCGCCGCCTGAAAAGCAGAGGGTTCGAAGTAATATCCCTAACTCGAAATGAGAAAACGATGAAGTATTATCGAATTGGAAAAGCACACGCATCTCTTTCGATTGTCCATTCACCTACTCGAATGAGTATTGATCATGGATAGCTCTGATGCGTTTTTCTCAGTGTTATTTGATGCCGGAGAACACACATGCTTTGGCCACAGTGCTAAGGATACAAAAGTCTTTGATGTTGAAAAGAAATCATCGGCGTTCCAATTTTTCTCGATTAATCCGTTGGATGGTGAATCGGATCGCTGCGCTTCAGAAGCTTATCACTTTCCCCAGCGTCCTCGAAGAGCCGATGGAAACGTAATTAAGTTCCGAAATTTTCTGATCGAAATCGACGATCCAACAATGTCAGTACAGGAACAATTGGACTACATTGCCAAACTAAAGATGCCGTTCTCAACTGCAGTTTACTCAGGTGGCAAATCGGTCCATTTCATCATCAGTCTAGCTGAGTCCTTAGATGACCGAAATGACTACGATCAACTCGCTAAGCGAATCTTTCGCGCGGTGCCGAAGGCGGATAAGTGCTGTAAGAATCCGAGCCGATTTAGCAGAATGCCTGAACACTATCGAAGTGAAAAGGGACGCTCCCAAACTCTTCTTAAAGTGGAGAGTCGGATACCGCTTCAAAAGCTTGAACACTGGCTTTCGGAAAGAGGAATCGGAATGGTCGAGCAGAAAAAAGTTCTTTCTCTAGAACTGCAGGCAGGACAACTAACTACTCTAAGGCCATCCACCCGCACATTCTTGATGGCTGGTGCAGACGACGGAGTTTGGAACGACTCGCTTTTCAAAGCAGCTTGCGACTGTTTTTCAAACAATTTCACATTTGAAGAGTTTGCGGAAATGGCAGAGAACATCACGGGCCATCTCGACAGCAACGATTTAGCTACCATTCGTTCTGCGCTCCGCAGATGCGATAGCAATTCGAGCAGTTCCGATTACTGAATTACCGAAAACTCACTGTGCTGCCGCAACAATCGGAGTTGTTTGAACTGTTGCAAATGCTCTAGTCAGTATTTCGGTAATTCGGTAATTGAAAGAAGTTATATCGTAATTTGATCTCTTAAACTTTGCCTTGGATTCTTCGATGGAGCGCAGATGTTTATTGATTCTCCTCGCCCTGTTCAGTGAGTGTATGTCGAGGGAATATCAAGAAAGAACTTCTTCAAGAGATTGTCGTTAGGATGGCTCATGCCCACATTAGCTTCTGACAGAGGGTGCATAAAAGAGAACATGTCTGTGTCTGGCAATTCTAACGAATGAGGTATCCAGTTTTCTCTAAGTAAAAACGGATCATCTGGAACAATTGGCTCTTCCAGAAATTTACCGTTCAGATAGATCACACACTTCAAATGGCAAAGGTGTCGCCGAAATAGCTCAAAATGAAATTCAGCCGCTCTAACATTATTACGCTGCAAGGATTCTATATGCCGCAGATAGTGATGCGCACAGCCCGTGAAGAACGAATCGACTAGCTCCTTGTCAGCGTTAGTTAGGTTTACTCGATAGTAGCTCTCTACAATTTCACTATAAAGCAAAGCTGTTTCCTTTCCTTAAATCTGCTTATCTAAGCCGTTCTACTACTCTCACAACGCTTTCACAGCCATTTGGGTATTGAGTTACCTTTTCAAAAGCTCTGTCGATTTTTTGCTGAGGATGTACTTCGATATACTGTTGGTAGTTTGTTTGATGGAAATGATTTGTTACAGGTTTGTTTGGAGTGAAAGACATCTGTGACAACCCAAAGACTGCGTTCCCGATAGTCCAATACGAAAAAGTACCAATGATTAACACCAGTACAGCGACGTGCAACGGTGCGCCCACAAATAAAAATAACAAACTCGAAGGTAGAATCGTAAACATCCACAACACAATGGTAAAAGTCGAATGTCTCATTCCCCGCCTTTCAAATTCTGCTCAAAAACAGTTGTTACTCAACCATCCCGTCATGGTCGTAATGCGCGTCTTTAGACCGCCTCTAGTTCCTTTACGATCTTTCTAATCACGCCATGCGAGGCTCCAGTCAGCTTTGCTATTTCGCGGTACTTAAGTTTTCGTTTTACAAGTTCACGCACGAGAGCTTTGTCCGTGGACGATGGCCGCCCAAGCTGCTTACCTTTTGCCTTAGCATTAGCAAGACCGTTTCTCACTCGCTCGGAGATCAGCTCGCGTTCGAGCTGAGAGATTGCGGCGATAATTGTAAATACGGCGAGGCCAGTTGGCGATGAAGTATCGAGTTTTTCGGATAAGCTTGTAAACGACACATTGTGCTTCTTAAAGACTTCTAAGGCTTCAAGTAGGTGACTAGTTGATCTTGCAAAGCGACTGAACGAATAAACCACTACACCTGCGAGTTCCCCAGCCTTTACTGCTTCCATCATTCTGTTCAGTGCAGGTCGAGAGGCTTTCGCTCCCGATACACCTTCATCACTGAATACGAAGTAAGAATGAAGCCCATGACTAGCGCAATGTGCGATTAAAGCCCTTTTCTGAGCTTCTAACCCAGTAGCCTGTTTGTCAGTAGAAACGCGAATATATAACGCCACCTTCTTCATATAGAAAGTATAGCGATGTACCGTAAGTTACGGTAGGTTTGAGTTACGGCTTGTTTTATAAGGAGACAGTTGAAAAATGAAAAGAATGCGGATTGATGCAAAAGCTATTAAAGCGAAGCTCAGCTTGAAAGACGACAGAACTAAGGTGTCCCTCTATCTTTCAAAGGAACTTTACCTGCAATTCAAAAAGGCTTGCGGCGTTGCTCCCGCTTCGAGAGTTATGGAAGAGTTAATGGCTGAGTTCATTAGGTCACTCAGATAGATTTTAAAACTGATGTTTAGTGAGATGCCAAAGTCGGCAAATAATTGGGAAACCAAATTGTGCCACCAAACTCCGCAATGTATGGCGATTGCAATTGGAACCTATAAAACAGATGGCTTTGATGCACTTATTTTAAGCCTTTAGGGGGCACCAAACCAACGCAGACCAAGTTGCACACTTGATGAGCGAGACTGAAAAAAAATTGGTGTCTGTCGGCTGGTAACTCAGTGTTTTGCTTGAAGTTAAAAGACCGCTGTCGGACTATGGTCCAGATGAGTCAATCAGAAAATTTGGAGATAGAGTTCAAGGGACTTGCGTCACTTTTACTCGATGGAAAATTAAAAGTTCCTGAATATCAGCGCAACTATGCTTGGTCACACAAGGAAGTTGGCGACCTGCTTTTAGACATCGAAGAATGCATTGCCACTAAACAGACTGATTATTTTTTGGGAACTGTTGTTCTAATAAAGAAGTCAGGCACTCGTAACGACATTATCGACGGTCAGCAACGGCTTGCTACGGTGAGCTTAGTGATCTGTGCCATTCGCGATTTTCTTTTAAAAAAACTAGATGAAAAAAGAGCTATCCAGATCGAGAGCGACTTTTTGTCGAAAACTGATTTAAGAACTCAGGTTCTCGAAGCCAAACTTATTCTCAATGGCAGTGATCATAAGTTCTATTCCGAACAAATGTTAGTGAAGCCATCTCTTCGACCTGAAGTAAACAATTCCGTTACGGACAGTCAGGTAAGGCTGGCAACTGCTTATGAAGTGATTTCAGACAAAGTCGCAAAATTGGCTTCCAGTAACATTGAAGCTCTATTCGACTGGATCGACTTCTTGCGGGATTACGCCAAAGTCATCATCGTAAAAGCTGCAAATGAGTCGAATGCTTATACTATCTTCGAAACTTTGAATGATCGTGGTCTTGATTTAGCTGTAACTGACCTTCTGAAGAACTATTTATTCTCGCTAGCTGAAGATCAAATCGAAATTGTTAGAGAATCTTGGTATCAGTGCATCGGCATTCTTGAGGGTTATGGTGGCGAGGATTTATTCAAAGATTTCATTCGGGTTCATTGGGCTTCGCAAAACGGATTAATTAGAGAGCGACACCTTTATTCAACTTTGAAACGAGAAATTCGATTAAAATCTCATGCAGTCGATTTTTCCGGAAATATTCGCAACTCAGTTGTTTTATTTGAGGCTTTGTTAAATCCTGAAAGTTCAGTTTGGAGTGATCATCCACAGTCGACCAAAGAAGCGATACAGACATTAAATCTTTTTTCAGTTAAAATTCACCGACCGTTGTTATTATCAGCTTTAAGGAATTTCTCCGTCGTTGAATTTGGCCAGTTAATAGGTTTTGTGAAAAATTGGACTGTTCGCTGCGCAGTGTGCGGCTCAACTCCAGGTCCAATCGAAAGTGTTGTCTGTTCAATTGCTAAGAAAATTGAAAATAAAGAGGTCACGACCGCTAAGCAGGTAATAAACGTAATTCTCGAAAGTAGAACTGTCCCTGATGACAACTCTTTCAGAGAAGATTTTAAAGTTCATACTCTTTCAAAGCAGCATCAAGCCCGATATTTTCTGCGCGAATTAGAAGTTGGCCTTCGAAGCGAAAAAGAACGTGAATTTGTCCCGAACTCGGACGCAAAAGAAATTACTCTTGAACATGTGATTCCTAAGCGACAAAATTCGAGTTGGCCCATGGACTCAAAGTTGCATTCTGAATTGGTAAAGCGATTGGGAAATATGACTCTATTAAGAGCGAGCAAGAACAATCAATTGGGCGGTGTGGAGTTTTCTCGAAAGAAAGAAGTATTTAAAACTTCCGATCTTCGGATTACCAACTCACTTGGAAACTTAGGCAATTTTTCAAAAAATGAAATTGATCAACGACAGACAGAATTTGCAGAGACTGCTGTCAAGGTATGGGGGATTTAATGGCTAAAAGACCTATTGGAATCGATCTGTTTGCCGGTGCGGGTGGAATGAGCTTAGGCTTCGAACAGGCTGGGTTCGACATCAAAGCAAGTGTTGAAATTGATCCAGTTCACTCTGCAACTCACAAGTTTAATTTTCCTGATTGCACTACAATTTGTGAAAGTGTCGTGAATTTGTCAGGAAAAGAAATTCTAAAACGCGCCAATATAAATACTGAAGTTGATGTAGTTTTTGGGGGAGCACCCTGCCAAGGCTTTTCGATGATTGGATACCGAGTTCTCGAAGATCCAAGAAACTCTTTGGTCTTTCACTATCTCCGAATAGTTAAAGAGATCAAACCAAAGTCTTTCGTATTTGAAAATGTTAAAGGGTTAACCCTAGGAGATCACAAGAAGCTCCTCGCCGAATTTATCGAAGAGGCAAACAAACTTGGATATAAAGTTATTGAACCTTATAGGGTATTAAATGCTGCTGATTATGGAGTTCCACAGGATCGTCAGCGACTTTTTATTATTGGAGTTAGAAAAAGCTTAGACCTACCGACCTATCCTGAGCCAACGGTTGCTCGTGCTGATGGGAAAAATACAAAGAATCTTTCGATGTCTGACTTGCCAAAAGGTCCAACGGTTTGGGATGCAATCGGCGATATTCCAGACTTAGATGGCTTTGATGAACTTCTTGATAGCGATACCGTGGCTGCTAAATTCAGAAAGCCTTCAAGCTATGCTGCGCTTTTGCGTGAAGACATAGAGGACAAACAAGATTTTTCACATCCGAGAAATTGGAACAGCAAATTTTTGACCTCAAGCACTCGAACTGTTCATACGGCACAGTCGATTAAGAGATATTCTGCAGCAGAACCTGGCCGCGCGGAGACGAAGAGTCGATTGTTTAAGTTAAACTCAAAAGGTCTTTGCAATACCATTCGAGCTGGAACTGACAGTCAAAGAGGAGCGCATACTTCGCCGCGACCTCTTCATCCAATGTTGGGAAGAGTAATTTCGGTTAGAGAAGCTGCTCGATTACATTCGTACCCAGACTGGTTTAGATTTCATGTAACAAAATGGCATGGCTTCCGACAGATCGGCAACTCAGTTCCGCCTTTGTTAGCGAGAGCTGTTGCTTCGCAAGTGTTGAAAGCGTTGAAAGTTCGGCCATCAAAGCCGACTTCGCCAGTTGAATTAGGTAATGAACAATTACTTCAATTCACAATGTCAGAGGCTTCTAACTACTTCGGAGTTTCTAGCACCGTAATTCCCCAGAGAAATAGAAACTACGGTAAACCAGAAAACGAAATGGAATTATAGGTAAACACTAATTCGTTAGTCTGGTACTGAACAGACCAGATACCAGACTTAAATTAGTTTGCCCTCGCAGGACTATCTCATTCTTTCTCCCTAGGCGACGATTGATACAAGTAGATAAATCAATCGGAGCTAGACCGTGGCGAAAGCAAAAAAGGCTGGATCAAGAGATTACGACGCAGTAATTGCGAAAGTCTTTGCAGACCTTGTGAAAAAGCATGGCAAGAAAAAAGCCTATGAGTTTACGAAGGGCCATGTTGAGCAAGCAGCAATTGAACTGGCAGCTAAAGGTACAATCAAACCAATTAAGAATATTCCCGATATAAAATATACTTACGATGCACGATGCGACTTTCCTGCGTCGATTCTCGACGTTGGCTTCTGGGGAATAGTTGGAAAAGGCAAAGCAAAATACGAATTCCAGCAGTTAAAACAGAATAACTTAATTAAAGTCGATCCTCACCTCAAAGCGTTTAAACCCAAAGTATCTGTCATTAAAGACAGAACACACTCCGCAGTGACTGCTGTTCTGGGAAATGACGAACAAGCTACTATGACCAGACTTCGGAATAACGATCTTATATCGAAATTTTTAGATATGGATAGCTGGCAAGTACAAGGCCACGAACGGACGTTTTTGAGTTGTGGCCAAGTGGAGATCGATGAAGTTTATGTCGGCACTAGGAAGAACGAAAAATATGTAATTCCAATAAGTGCTAAAGGTGGGGGAACGGATTGCCTTAGCTATACTCAAGCGTTGAACCTCTCTCTTTATGCTCAGGAGAAACCTCAATTTAGGGGTTACACACCTATTCCATTAGGAGTTCTCCGAATTACAAATGGAGATATCTATATCGTAAAATTCAATGCGGCTAATCAGTTGAGCGATGTCAAAATACTCGCTGTAGCCATCTTTTCAGTTAAGTAATTTAACGAACTCACTTTAGGGCACCTTCCCCTGTTCAGCCGCCAAAGGTGAATTCCATTCGGAAGATTAGTTGATCCAGTTCATCGTAAACGGCCTTTCCATTTTGGCCTCGTTGTTTAGATCGGCCAGATATCTCCTCAGGGTTCGAGTCGAAATACGTAAGTTTTTAGCGTACTCGCGTTGACTAAGTTTTCCTTCACTAGCGGCAGCCGCAAATTTGCGAGCAATATCTCTAGAGCACTCTCTCGAATGCAGCTTAGGTCGGCCTCTTTTTGGTTGGGAAGTAAGTGACAAGACGAACGACTCCTGCCGTTAACAAAATGGTTAATCGTTAATATGAGTTTTTGATACTGAGAAGCTCTATTGCGCTAACGGGTATTCATGAAATCATTTTGCCCGAGGTTGAGTAGACTGTTACCTGCCCTATATTATTATTGCCCCACATAGGGCTGTGACTTGCCGATACGGATCACTACGGTGATTCAACTGTTGTCCAGCAATCACTACGCTAAGACGCTCTCTGGATTAATAAGCGGGATTAGATCGTTGCTTACTAAATGATCGATGGTGTGACCTAGGAGCTTCTTCAAATCACCCCCTTCGAAGTTTTCGTACACATATATGGGAACAGTCAGTAGATGCGCCCACGCTCTAGGCGGTGGCTCTCGCTTAACAACGATAAGAGTGAACCTTCAGTTGCCCCAATTCAAAACCACAGGTAGCCTAGCTCTGAGTAGGGATTATGATTCCCTCCTCCCGAGCCATTAAAAAAGCCATCCAATCTGGATGGCTCTCGTTTACCCCTTGTTTACTACAGACTCTCCGACCTAAAGACCGCGAGCTGTTTTTTCAACCTGGATATCTTCGCTCATTTCCTTCAGAAGTCGCTGAGTATCACCGCGCGAAAGAACAAGCTTTTCACTCACAGCTTCAAGCTTCGAAGTTTCAATTTCTTTTCCTTTGTAAACTTTTTGAAGATCTTTTAGCGAGAGGCCCATCTCTTTAACGCCAGACAAATCTTTTTGTTCAGCAAGAATAATCGCACGAGCAATGTAGGTTGCTGCGTAATCAGTGATTTCGTATTTATCAGCGATCTTTACGACGCGAGCATCAGAACTTTTAAAGGATTCAGGAGTTGCAGCAACTTGCAACGCAAACATATTGCGGTGGCGTGGTCGTCTGTCGTTTCGACCATCATTGCGATGTCCTCGGTGATCTTGTCGGTGATCATTCCGATCTCGTCGAACATGACCGCGTCCGATGGGTCGATGATCATTTGGAGCTGCAACTGCTGCTCCAATAATTACCGCTGCAGTTAATACATCTGTGCCAGTGCAAGCAGTTGTACTTGCAATTGTTAAAACTGCCATACCGATGGCTACTACTGATCTGATTTTTTTCATTATTCCCCCAATTGGTAACGAAGTGCCCCTGATTCGGAGCTTGTTTAATATCGCAAGGTACTTTAGCGAAACTCGTGCCATCGTCAGATCGGCCGTACTCTTAAGAGCCGGTGCAAAAAGGCCCTGGACATAATTAAGGAACGAAGCGAAAGTTAAATACGCAATTCAACACAACAGAAAATAAATGCCACTCGATTTTAAAAAGCTCCTCAGTGCCCGATTTATGTTTACGTTTGCCGTGCAGATGCAGGCGGTGGTGCTTGGCTGGCGAATTTATGAGTTGCTGCAAGATCCTCTCTACTTAGGCTTTATCGGACTTGCCGAAGCAGTACCTGCGATCGGCTTAGCGCTTTACGCAGGCTACTTAGTAGATCGAATGAAGCCACTTCTCGTTTACCGACGAGTGATGTACGTAAGCTTTCTCTCTGGGATAATCGTTTTAGCTGAACATATTTATCACTCTGACCTCACTCTCGCGGCACAAGTCACAATGCTTTATTCTGCGGCTTTCTTAACAGGCCTGGCGCGGTCTTTCTCTCAGCCGGCCATTTACGCCTCTGTTCCGCGGATGGTGAACCGCAGCGACCTCATGCGAGCTACGGCAATGATGAGCTCAGCCATGCAAGTGGCGCGAATTGCTGGGCCCGCATTCGGCGGATTCGTTTTTGGATTTTTTGGCGCCGTGGCTTCTTCGTCAATAGTCTGTTTGATCTTGCTCGGTGCAATCGGCTCGATGCTTTTGATTAAAAAAGAAATTCCTTCTCCCGAAACACTCCACAAGCATGCATCGATAAAAGATGAACTGTTATCGGGCGCTCGATTTGTGTTTAAGCACCCAATCTTATTGCCAGCACTAAGCCTCGACATGATTTCAGTTTTGTTCGGAGGAGTGACGGCACTTCTCCCTATTTTCGCGAGCAATATTTTGATGGTCGGCCCAAAAGGATTAGGAGCTTTGCGAGCCGCTCCAGCTATAGGTGCTGCGATCATGACTATTTATCTTTCGCGATCTAATAATCGAATGCGTACCGGAGGCTGGCTCTTTAGCTCGGTCGCCGCTTTCGGAGTTTGTATATTAGTTTTTGGCCTGAGTCGGGACTTCTATCTCTCGCTTGCAGCGTTGGCATTTAGCGGAGCATTTGACAGCATCAGCATGATCATTCGCTCAGGTGCCGTTCAACTTGCATCACCCGATCACATGCGCGGAAAAATCTCGGCAGTAAACTCAATCTTCATCGGTTCAAGTAACGAGCTTGGCGAACTCGAATCTGGAATCGCAGCAAAAATATTTGGAACTGTCCCCGCAGTTTACCTTGGCGGAATCGTCTGCCTCATAACCGTTGCCGCTACGGCTTACCTCTCCCCTACTCTGCGCCGCTTGGACTTAAGCAAGCTTGATGAAAGACACCAATGAATCTAAATCACGTCCACCTTGGGACTAAAAATATAGATGCCTTTCAAAACTTCTATAAACACTACTTTGGTTTCGAGAAAACTTTTGATCACGGCCAAGGCGCATTTCTTAAGAATGGCAGCGGATTTCTTATCGCCGCCGATCCGGTCGATGCTTTGCCCGAATTACCAGATTGGTATCACTTGGGATTTTGCTTAGAAAGCGAAGCAGAAGTATTCGAGACTTACAAAAAGATGAAAGATGGAAACGCCAACATTGTACGCGACATGCGAGCCGAAGCAGGGTCATACGCATCGTTCTTTGTAAAAGACCCTGACGGCAATAAGCTTGAGATCAGCTGGCACCACGATTAGTGCTCTACAGGTAACGATACGACTTTAGTTTTTTACACCGCGAGAAACCTTTTTCCCATCCTTAGCATTGCATTTTGCTATCTCAAAAGAAGTCTATTTTTCCTTCTCGCCCTCGCAGCTTTTTCTAAGTAGCTTTCACGAGCTTCATAGCCATGCTGCCGCTCAACACGATTTCCCGTTAAGTAATCTTTGAGGCCCCAGACTTCAAAAGCGGTGGCAAGAACTCTCGTGTACGCTAGTGCTTGCCAAAACTTTCCGAAGCTTTTCCCCTTGCGAGCGCCAGTGACATGTCGAGCGATGAGACTCGTGATTGATCGTAAGAAATTTTGAAAGCTCTTGCGATCAGTGATGCGAATTTGAAAATGAATATGATTACCCATATTAACAAATTGCTTTAGTTCGATTTTAAAATTTTCAGCTTTCAACTTAATTAAGCCGTCAATCCACTTCGCATTTGCCTTCGCAAGCATCGAAAGCTTCCCTCTCGCCTTATCGGACTTTAAAACTAAGTGAATCCATTTTTTAGTTGCAAGCGGACGTCTCAGCTTTCGCTTACCCTTAGACTTTTCTCCACCATGAGTTAACCTTCGCTTCTGCTCTCGTTTTGCTGCGGGAGTTTCAAGTTGATCAAAAAGATTTCTCTGAAGTGTTCGCATCGAGGGGCAATATAATTTTGTCTCGCAAATCAATCAATAAGAAATGCCATTCACAACAAAATTAGTTTACTCCGACAAATAAAACCTCTTACGTAAGAATATTTTAAGAGATCGCCTCGCCCTTGCGAATAGCCGCTGCGGAATTAGCGCAATCACCGTTCTGCTTTCCCGAGCAACGCTAGAATGTTAGAGTCATACTTAAGATAGA
Source organism: uncultured Bdellovibrionales bacterium (assembly GCA_964543475.1). Classification (GTDB taxonomy): domain Bacteria; phylum Bdellovibrionota; class Bdellovibrionia; order Bdellovibrionales; family JAMPXM01; genus JAYSYM01. Next base: position 37,250 of record CAZIYJ010000011.1, read on the forward strand.
CAGTGTTGGGCAACATTGAAGGCGAGTGTCTCAGAATGAGATCACGAAGAGCTTTCTGCGATTTAATACTGTTAGAATAACATCATGATTAACGAATTATGGAATCGATTCCCACGTCTGCTCGAAGAGAATATAAACGGTCTTCTCGAAGGCTCTGGGCCAAATCGAATGAAGTCCTTCCATCTTTATAAAGCCTGCAAGTCTGAAGGGCTCTGGAAAGACAGCTTCGATAAATTTGCCGAACATTTAGATGCTTTTTTTGTTCGACCTAAATTCGAGCGCACAAAAAGTTCTTTTGACCGTTATTTAAGTAAGCCCATGGATCACGAGCTCTTTGAAGAGTTCTATCTTGATTTCAGAACAGCTGATGTAAATGAAAAGTCAGTTTATGAAATTGCAAGCTGGGCTCACAATATTATGCGCGCTCAAAAGAAGTCTCAAAAAATTGAAACAGCCGCAGTAACTTCGTTAGATGTGATGACTCGCACTCTTAAGTCGATTGTGAATCCATCGTTTTATTCAAAAGCTCGCGACATCGAGTTTGATGACTTCTCTCACGCCTGGAAGAAGGTGGTCTTCAAACTTTACGGTCAAAAATACGATCACGAATTAAACTCACTCGTTGAAGAACTTGATCGTATTAACGTTGAACTTAAGCTCACTGAACAAGAGACAACTCAAAGCGGTCTCACTCCAGTTATTCCACTCACTCAACTTGAAATTGATTGGACACTCGCTGTTTATGCTTCTGCCATCGAAGAGAAACCTGCTCCAAAATTTCCGCTACCACAAGGTCCATCAAAACGGCTTTTGCTCGAGCTAGAGAGAGTTGTTACGCTTTATCAAATTGTGCAGATCACAAGCCAACCAGAACTGCTTCGTCATCGCTCGAATATCAGAGTGACTTTGCTTGATCGATGCGATGTTTTGCTCGGGAAAAAAGCTGCGGCGTAAAGTCTCATCCGAAGTTGTTCCTAAACCTAGAGATTCAATACACAAGGACAGAAAGACTCTGCTGCCTGCCCAACCTAAGATTGGGCCACAAACTTTCCCATAGGAGGAATTATGGCAGTAGTTAAGAACAAAAGTTTTTTTGGTGGATCAATGTGGCGTAACGTTTTCATCACAGCAGGCATTGCTATTGTAGCTCCTTATGTGATTCGTCGAGTCCTTCCGCTTCTTCGCAAAGATCCGATGGACGTTAAACCACGAGATTGGGCTATCGCCGGAAAAGATTCAGTTCGCGATGTAGCTGATGATCTCGGAGTTGGTGGCGTGTCTGGCACAATTAACCGTGCTGTTGATCGCGTTACTGATCGCCTTCCGCACTGATCGTTTGCGCTTGATTCTGTAGATTAAAAAAAACGGCGTTCTCGAAAGAGAACGCCGTTTTTATTTATGATTAACTCTTCAAAAACTTAATGAGCTACTGAATTGAAGACTTCGAAAAATCGGGCTTTTGCTCTGCATCGAAGGCGAATAGTAATCCGACCCCAACTGCTACCAATGCTAGTGCGCCACCAACTAAATACCATGGCTGCTCTTGCATGCGCTTAACACCTGTATCTGCGAAGTCATGACTACGAGCCATTACACGATTGGCGATCTGGCCAGCTATGCGATTAAGCTGCGGCTCAAGTGTCTGCATAAGAGAACTTACGCCCTTCGCAATCGTTTCTTCAAACGCATCACCACTTCCAGAATTCATTGATGTTGCTCCAGAGTTCATTGACGTTGACTGATTGCTACTGCTACTTGCGCTCGCGCTTTGTGTTTGCGGCTTATTAGCAGAAGCTTGTGTTTTCGAGGCAGGCTGTGACTGAGACTGATTGTTTGGCATTTTGTGTTCCTCCATTTCGAACATTTCGAACGGCCTACCTTAGCTAGAAAGTTGAGAGATTTCTTCTCGATGGTGTGAAGCTACTCGCACAATTCAATTTTTCTTCCGTTTTTGCGCGAGCTCAGTTACTTTTTTTCATTCAGTAATTAATGCAACTTATTGAAATTGCAGGGTTTTTAGTGCGCCTTAGAGGGTAAAAACGCTGGCCCGCCGATAGCAGTGATTTAAAGACCTTATGGTTCACTCACGACTCAAACGTATCGCAACTCTATCTCTCGGACTTACTTTTGCGACCCTTGCCTATGCGTTTGATTACTCCGATATTCCAGTCGACGAATCAGCCCTGTCGCTTTCGCAGCCACTTGGCTCACAACCAGAAATTCGATCAATTACCCGCTACGAAATGCTCCCGCACGAGATCGACCGTCGCTTCACTTGCTTTAACCCAGCCACAAGCGTGAGATTTGTCGTCGACATCCATCACACAAATGACCTAGCCCACACTGCCACTCTACAACTCATAAATCCTGTAGGAGTTGTTGAAGCAAGTTTTCTCTCGAAAGCATCGCGCCTACCACGCTACCCCGACATAAATTTAGATAGCTACAAGGTGCGATTTGGAGAAGAACTCTCGACTCTTGTCATCAATGCACAGCGCTTATCAAAGAGCCGTGAACAAAAGAAGGTCTCTGGTCTTTTACAAACTGATCAGAGAGTTGAAATCGTCACTTGCACAGATGAGTTATTTAATCCGAATTCTCTAGTTGCACTCGACGCGCCCTTTGAATCTCAACTCAATGAAGTATTACTCCCAGCAGAACGGCTTCCAAAGAGCATGTGTTCAATCACAACGATAGCTAACAACAAAGCAAAGTTCATTTGCAGCGCTGTTTTGATAGGTCCAAACCTAGCGCTCACTGCCAATCACTGTCTCGCCAAAATCAAAGATCAGTCAGCACAACTCAACTGCGGAGCGAACACGGTTGCACGAATAAATGTAAAAGAAAGCGTTAGCAATCCGATTCATGATCAAGAGCAATGGCGCGTATCAAGCGACGTAGCAATCTTAAAGCTCGAATCTGATATTGCCTTACCTCCGGCTTTGCTTGCTGCTACCCCAAGCGAAGGCGCCGACTTGCTTTTCGCACAAACTGACGCCTGCGGAGCATTCGGCTACGGAAACCAGTTCGATGGCCGCGGCGGGATCCTTCACGGAGTTAAGTTTGCGACACCCCCCGAAGAACTTGGTGGCTTAAACTTAAGTCTCGATAATTTCCAGAGCGAAAAACTCATCACTTCTGATCCGCGCTTTTTCTTACGACCGGGTGATTCTGGCGGAGGCGTTATTTGCAAACGCGGAGACGAAGATGTTGTCGTTGGCATTCACTCGTTTAGCTTCCCGATTGACTCAACCGTGAACTCTGCGTCGGTCGGCCACAACTTTGATTGGCTGATCGAACAAATTAATAAGATAAATGGTGTCAATGAAGTCCAAATTCCTTCAAGCCAAACGATCGATCCATCACAAGATCCCAATCTTGGTGAGCAATCTGCTCTAATTAATAGCGAAAATATCTAGTCCTGGTAGCAAAAGGGTCCCAAACCTATTGGCAAGACTCTTGCTCTACCCTTTCTGTGTGTCACCTGACGTGACTCACAATAGGGGGAAGTTCATGAAGAAGTTTTTATTGGCTCTAGGGATGATAGTTAGCGCCTCGGCCGCGAACGCACAAAGTGGTTTGCAGTTGGGTTTACCTGAACACGGCGGAACCGCTTGTCCTCAAGGGACAGTGAGCGCATCGGTAAGCCCCGACGGAAACGAAGTAAGTATTCTCTTTGATCAATACGTAGCTGAAGCTGGCGGAAGCACAGGCAAATCTCTTGATCGAAAATCTTGTAACATCGCAATTCCAGTTTTAGTTCCACAAGGATACAGCGTAAGTATTTTCCAAGTCGACTACCGAGGTTTCGCTGCGATTCCAAGAGGCGGACGCGGTCAATTTAACGTTGAGTATTTCTTTGCCGGCAGCCGAGGAGTTCGCACAACAAAAAATCTTCGAGCAGGTTCTGAAAGCGACTACATATTCACAGATCGTCTTCAAGCTACGGCACTTGTTTGGTCAGCGTGTGGCGCCAGCACTAACCTTCGCATGAACACAAGCATGCTAGTTGGAAGCAACAGTCGACGAGATCAGGCAATGGCGACTGTCGACTCGATCGATGTGTCGAACGGCATCGTCTATCACGTTCAGTGGAAGCGTTGCTACTAAGATAGAAATTTAAAGTTAAAGAATCAAATTTGGAAGGCGGTCGTCGGCTGATGGGGGATCACGGCGGTCGCCTCTCCTTTTTTAGGTTCTGGTTTTAGCTTCTGGCAAATCGAACGATCAGGTCAGAGGCCGCGTGTACCCAAGGATCTGATGAGTTGAGACACGGAACAAGATCAAATTTCTCTCCCCCATCTCGAATAAAATCTTCTCGCAGTCGCATACCAAGTTCTTCAATCGTCTCTAGGCAATCAGCCACAAACGATGGACTTGCCACAACAATATTCTTTTTGCCTTCAGCGATGAGATCTTTATACAAAAAATCAGTGTAGGGCTTAATCCAAGGCGCACGGCCCAATCGTGATTGAAACGAAACACTGTACTGACTTTTGCTAAGGCCTAACTCTGTCGCTAGAGCTCGACTGGTAGCAAATGAATGGGCGCGGTAACAAAACCGATTTGCATCCACCATCTTGTCGCAGCAGTTTGGCGACTTAAGACAGTGATTTTTTGTAAGATCAGTTTTCTGAACATGTCGCTCAGGTAATCCGTGATAACTGAGCAAGAGATGAGAGTCTTGAGTCAAACTCTTTCGGATCTCTTGGGCGTAAGCCTTAATAAAGCCCACTGAATCAAAAAACGGCGGAACGATTTTAACTCGAGGAGAAAAACTATCACTTCTAAGAGCGCGCTCGACTTCTTCAAGCGATGATCTCGTCGAACTTTCGGCGTACTGAGGATAAAGTGGCATTACGACTAATTCTTTAACGCCAGCTTTCTTAAAATATTCAATCGCAGCTGGGATCGATGGATTTCCGTACCGCATCCCGAGACGAACTAAAAATTTATCCCCCAGATGATTCTGGACCTTGGCGCAAAACTCTTGTGAATGGAAATAAAGAGGTGATCCTTTTTTTGTCCAAACTTTTTCATAGGCCTCGGCCGACGCAAACTTCCGCTTTGGCACAATCAGTATATGGACGAGTATCCAGCGCAGAATGGCGGGAATGTCGATGACCCACTTATCCATCAGGAACTGCTTTAAGTACCGACCGACCGCTGGCGGAGTCGGAGCATCGGGAGTACCGAGGTTAATAATTAAGACTGCGGTCTTTTCTGCACCATTCACTTTGCAAGCTCTCCTGCTAATCGCTTCGCCCGCAGAAGAATTTGCTTGAGGCCAATTTCTCCTAGGTAATTTCCGATCAAAGCAATTCTTCCGCGCACAACGTCAATATCACTCACAGCCTTTTCGAGATCGAGATCATATCGTGGCAGCGCTTTTGCCCAACGATTCACCTGATAGCTTAAGAGGTCAACTTTTTGATGAAGGACCTTCTCTCGTTCAGATAAAATTGAATCGATTAAGATCTGATCCCGAATCTCAGCTCCCGGTGAAATCCAGGTGTCACTTTGGCAATTCTGAGATCGATTTTCAAAAATATAGTTGTTGAGTAAAGTTCCAAGCGCAAAATTACCATCACCTTGCGGATAAAGAACTCCGAAGCCAACCGTTTTTGCCTTTTCTAATGGTTTCGTAAAGACCGTCGTACTCGTAATCGGAACCATTGAGATTGCCTTCAGCACTTCGGCACGTGGATCCGAACAAGACAAAAGCAGATCGGTCGCATGCTCTACCGAAGTTGCAATTACAAGAAAATCACAAGCCGGAAGCTGAGTTGGAGATAAAACTTCGACATCAAAATTAAATTTAACTCCGTTACTCACTAAATAGTCCGTAAGCTTAGACATTAACTCGCCCATTCCATTTTTAGGCGACACTGTTCCCCGACCCAGATCTAACTTTGGCCGCGATTCTTTATTTGCACTAAAGAGTCTTCGCAAAACAAGTGAAGCAGAGAGATGTTTGGCTTCAGTCCCGTAAATACCAAGTACAGCGGTTTCAATTGAATATTTACTCGCACTTGAGCCTAAGACTCTTGCGCCCCAAGCAGAAACACTTTCGTTGAGCTGTGGCGCAACGCTTTTTTTGAAAACGAGATAGCGAAGAATAAACCAAATGAGCCGAAGGGTTTCAGATATTTTTAGCGGCCACTTAAGCGCACGCCCATTTCGAAAAATATAACGGTTTCTAGATTCGGCTTTCGTCGAAATTAATTCAACACCGATATCTTTACAAAGAGACTCTAGCTCAGCGCAATTTAGGATTCCGTTAGCAGCTGTTTCTACAGGTCCATGTTCAGTTTGGAGCGTGTTAATGAGGCCGCCCGATCTCCCCTGACTTTCAAAGATCTCAACTTTTGAGCCCTGCTTAAGAAGGTAATAGCTCGTGATCAGGCCGCTAAAGCCAGCTCCGACTACAACGATCTTTTTTGAAGCATGGTTTTCGCTCACTTAAATTTACTCACATCGACTGAGAGAAAACTTGTGTTTGCGGAGCCTTTTCCCGAAGTCGCTGATCTAATGCCATACAAGCGTTGCGTAAAAATGGTCGACCCTCATCGGTAAGAATAAGTTTGCGATTTTCAACTCTAACCAAACGATCTTTGATCAAGCTCTCCAGAAACTTTTTCGTGTCCTCAGCTTGCTCGTCACTCTCGAGCTCAACTTCCCATTGAGTCATGAACTGAAGAATCTGCTCTCTTCGCTTTCGATCGATCTCAGATAAAATGTGACCACGCAGAGTTGGTACTTCACCCGCCTGCACTCGACGCTCGTAGACAGGTAAAGCTTTTTCGTTTTGATGAAAGCAGCCCGGAGCTTCAGAGATCGAACTTACGCCCAGCCCTAAAAGAACATCCGTGCGATGCTCGGTGTAACCCATGAAATTGCGATGGAGCGTTCCCTCGCGTTCGGCTTGAGAAAGTGCGTCGGTAGGAAGAGCGAAGTGATCCATTCCAATCTCTCGGTACCCAGCATTTTGAAGAATCTCGCGAGCGATCTCATAAAGACGGCGCTTCTCTTCTCCGACCGGGAGCTCTTCGTCTTTAAACAGTCTCTGCGCAGGCTTGATCCACGGCACAAGTGCAAAACTGTAAAGCGCAATTCGATCTGGACGAAGTTTAACCGTGAGCTCAGCCATTTCTCTGATCGACTCATCAGTTTGTTTCGGAAGACCATAAATCAAATCGAAATTCACTGACGTGTATCCGAGCTCGCGTGACTCCCGAGATATTTGCTCGGTCATTTCTCGCGGCTGAATTCGGTTAATCAATCGCTGTACTTCAGGGTTAAAATCTTGAACGCCTAGGCTCACGCGGCTAAAGCCAAGCTGTCTCAGCTCTACAAGCTGATCGCGCGTAGTTCTTCGCGGATCGACTTCGATTGATCCTTCAAAGTTCTCTTTGTCAATTGTCACTCGAGAATAGATTTCCTCGACAAGCTTCTTAAGATTGCTAGCCGAGAAGAAAGTGGGAGAGCCTCCACCAAAATGCAACTGGCGTAACGGGCGATTTCGCATCTCGGGTACTGCTTTAAGATAGGCATCAAGCTCATTCAACAGAAGCTGAAGGTACGGCTCTTCGCGCTTATGATCTTTGGTGATCGAAGTGTTACAACCGCAAAATGTGCAGAGCGTTTCGCAAAATGGAATATGGATATACATCGACCAACTCATCGAATTTTTATCGAAGGCAGACTTTAAGTGGCTGATCCATTGTTCGGTAGTTGGCGAATCCGTCCAGTACGGGACCGTCGGATAACTTGTGTAACGGGGCGCCGGGATGTCGTATTTTTTAAATAACTCTGAACTCACGAGAATACCTCTCGAACCAGCTGAACGAACATTCGAACGTTTTCTTCTGGAGTGGCAGGCAAAACTCCGTGACCAAGGCCGCATACCCAGCCTGCACGCTGTTCTGGAGAAAGTTTTTTTATTCCTTCAAGATATCTCATGGCCCAGACTTTAAAGTCATTCGGTTCTAAAAATAGAAGCGATTGATCAAAGTTTCCTTGGACGAAACCGAGTTTGTAGTTCGGTAACACTTCAGTGAAATCCCAGCGGTGATCAAATCCTAAACCACAAATTGGACTGCCCGGTTTAAAAAGTTTGTGCTGAAGATGCGGGGCCTGAATTTGCTTTGCGTAGTACCCGACTTTGCCCGGAAAGTCCTTGCTCATCTTCTCGAGCTGCGGAACGACAACGTCATGATAGAAAGCCGGAGAAAGCTCGCCCGCAGCAGTGTCAAGAATCATCACAACTTCGGCGCCACCTTCAAGTTGCAATTCGATGTTACGCTTGAGAAGCGGCAATAAGACTTCGCAGAACTTTGCAAACAGCTGATTGAGTCGCTTACTCTTCTCAAGCCCGCCCTTGTGGGCACCCTCGACTGCATATGTGAATAGTGTCCAAGGACCGCCGACAAATCCGATGAGACTTTTATTTTGAGGTAAGCGCTTTCGAGTGTGAATCATCGCTTCCTTTTGAAACATGACTCCTTCAAGCGATTCACTAACTGGCCGGAGCTTAGAGATATTACTCTCGTCAAGCTGCCACTCTAAGCGCGGCGCGGGATCATAGTGCAGACCCATTCCCATCGCTTCCAGCGGAAACAAGAGATCACTAAAGAGAATTGCGATATCAAAGTCAAAGTCCTGAATCGGCCCCATTGCAACTTCAGCAGCCAACTCCGGAACCTTGCAAAGCTCCATAAAGCCATTTTTTGAACGAAGTGCTTGATAGTGTTTGTGATAGCGGCCCGCCTGCCGCATAAACCAAATTGGCGGCGTATTCTGAGGCACTCTATTTAGGCTATTTTGAAATTTCTGATTCATATCGGCTTCCTATTCTTTTGATTCTTCAGCGACCCACTGATATCCGACCCCGCGAACAGATCGAATCATTTCGCCTTCAGAATCGTTTATCGCCTGTCGCAGGCGCACGATTGCATTATCAACTGTTCGATGAGTTGGAAATTTATCTTCTCCCCAAATCTCATTGAGAATCTCATCGCGACTTAACACCTGCGGCGCTCGTTGAATTAAAAATTTGATTAGCTGAAAGTCTCGGGCTTGAAGAAATTCTTTTTCGCCGCTTTCGCTGATGACGGCCTGACTTTCAAGATCCAGTGTTTTGCCAAAGCATTTGATTTTGGCTTGAGGAGCATGATTTTGAAGAACGTGCTTTATTCTTAAAAGTAACTCTTTTAAATGAAATGGCTTTGGAATGAATTCTTCGGCTCCAATTTCGTAGCCAGTCAGTCGATTTTCAGCAGTGCTAAGTGCCGTCATAAAAAGAAATGGCGCAGAACTGCTTTTGCGAATTTCTGTTCCAAGATCAAACCCAGAACCGTCTGGCAAACTGACATCTAAAATTACTAAGTCAAATCGCGACTCTTTAATTTGCGAAAGCGCATTTGAAAAATTTTGCGCCCAAGTCACATCGTAAGACTCTTTCTCCAGTCGCTCTTTTAGCGTCTCGCCTAAAGACTTGTCGTCTTCAACCAATAGCAATCGCGCAATCATACGCCACCCGCTTTGGGCAGTTTCACTTCAGCCGAAAACTTGGGAGAGAAATTGAAAATCACTTTGCCGTTCATTTTCTCAACCAGCATCTTCACTAAATAAAGACCAACTCCGCTGCCGCTTCCGCCATGATGCTGGTGAAACGGCTGAGCAATGTGGCGAGGATCGCCGACGAAGCCACGGCCCTCATCAGTCACCAAAAGAGATACTATGTTCCCTTGAGCATGCTCAGCAACGCGGACTTCATTTGCTTGTCCGTGGACAACAGCATTTTGGATCAAATTTTTAAATACGCTCTCAAGAGCTCGTGGGTCAGCTTTGACTTTCGACTTTGCTTGAACATCAAGCTTGAGATCTGGCCACTCAAGAGCAAGTGATTTGAAAAAACGCTCAAGCGAAATTTCTTCGATATGAAGAGCTGCCATCTGAGGGTTAGCGACAAAAAGTGAGTTTTCGAGTTGAAGCTGTAAGCGCACGGTGTCTTTGACAAGACGCTTTAAGAGCTTTGCCTCGTCGGCGCCTTTAAGATCTTCTTCTAATGACTCAGCCTGAAGACGCAAACTTGCAAGCGAGGTTTTTAGATCATGAGTGAAGCTTGTAAAAAAAATTTGGATTTGATTCGCACGCTTTGTCTCGCGAGAGATGTAGTAAAGCAGCGTCACTCCGCCGATCAGCAGAAGAATAAATAAAAATCCTCCTTCCATGATCAGCATTCGATGTTGCCGGTCTGACGTTTCACCAATCAAACGAAGTGCAAAAATAAACCACCAGCCAGCTAATGCCAGAGTCGTGACGATCCAGGCCACGACTGCGATAAGTTTAAAATAGTCTTTCTTCGTTCGTGCCACTTAAATTACTTTCCTAATGCTCTTTCGATTCGCTTGACTGCTTCATCAAGAATTTGCGGAGTGTGAGCATATCCAATGAATCCAACTTCGTATCCGCTAGGCGCTAGATAAACACCTTCATTAAGACAATTGTGAAAAATCGCTTTAAAGTTTGCTGCGTGATCTGAGGGAATTTGCTCAAGGCGTCTGATCACTCCATTAACTTTTGGGTGAATCCAAAAAACAGAGCCCACTCTTGCGATATCAAGAGTCGGCGCTTTTTGCTCAAAGACCTTCTTTAACTTCGTTGTAAAATCAACTGCGCGCTTTTCAAGTTCTACATAAATATTTTCGCGAACAACTTTTTCGAGCGTCGCAAGACCCGCAGACATTCCAACCGGATTAGCACTTAAAGTGCCGGCCTGATAAACGGGTCCCATTGGCGCCACTAGATCCATTATATCAGCGCGGCCGCCGTAGGCCCCGACTGGGAATCCGCCACCAATTACTTTTCCGTAAGTCACTAAGTCAGGGCGAATTCCAGTTTGCTCGGCCATTCCGCCAAGCCCCACACGGAACCCAGAAATGACTTCATCAAAAATCATCAATGCGCCATTTTTGTGTGCGACTTCGGTGATTTGTTTTAAGAACTCAAGTCGCTGAATGAGAAGTCCATAGTTAGCCGGTAGCGGCTCTACGATGACGGCTGCAATCTCTCCAGGATGTTTTGCAAAAATCTTTTCAAATGCCTCAATATCATCAAGCGGAGCCACCAAAGTTTCAGAAGCAAAGCCAGGCGAAACCCCGGCGCTATCAGCGGCTGATTGCCCATCGCCTAATCCAGCAAGTCCACTGCCCGCTTTTACGAGCAAAGAATCTGCGTGACCATGGTAGCAACCATCAAACTTTAAAATCTTATGGCGCTTGGTAAATGCGCGAGCCACGCGAAGCGCACTCATCACAGCTTCAGTTCCCGAACTAACAAAGCGAACTTTTTCAACCCACGGAACTTTCGAAGTAATAAACTCTGCGAGCGCTAAAGAATAGGGCTCGCAAGCCCCAAAGCTCCAGGCTGTTTGAACCATCTCTTGCACAACGCGAGTCACATCGGGGTCACGGTGCCCTAGCAGCAACGGCCCAAAGCTCTGGCAGAAATCAATAACAGTTTCTCCGTCGACAGTGGTGAGCTCGGCACCTTGCGCTGATTTAAAAAATACGGGCTGACCGCCGACACTTTTAAACGCGCGCACAGGACTATGGACACCGCCTGGTGCAACTTTTTTTGCGCGCTCAAAATATTGATTTGAAAGTTCCATTTTCATTTTAGACTCCGTTTCCAAGCCTCGTACCCAAGATGAATTTCGATTTTTGCATTGTCACCCAATGTCTTACGCAAGTGGGTGTAAGTATGTCCAGGTCCGCACGCATGATTCGCATCACGTAAACGAGGCTGATGCTTGATGGCTTCATCAAATGTTGAACCACTCATCCAAAAGAAGTGAGTTTTTCCCTCAAACTGCTCGGCAATAGCCGCGGCTGATGCCTTTGGCACAAGCTTATAGGTCGCAAGGTTCGTCATCGGGCCAATTTCAGGAGCTTCAGCGTGAGTCAGCTTAGTCATTTTAATTGACCGTCCAACGAGAGTATCAATGTTCGGAAGCTCTGACTCACCTAGGCTATCCGATGTGCCGTGTACCCACAGGCCCCGCGCAGCAAGCTTTTTCCAAGTTTGAAGGCCAGCGCACCACACAAGTTTTTCTCTTAAACTTAAGCCTTCAGGCCACGCATTCTCCCGCGCAATCCAAACGAGGTCAGCCGCATCGAGCTTTTTAGATTTAATAATCACTGCTTCCCGATTAAAGAAAAACGATTCTTTCGGATCTTCTGGCCAAATGCGAGGGCGTGAATTCTGAACTGGAGGTTGCTTGAGTGACTGATCGAGCGGCCGACTAACAGAGGCCTGATTGAGAACTTCGCCAGAATCTGTAAGGCCCCTCAAGAACATGACGTTACCGTACTCGCGCGGCAAAATACTTACGCCGATTTTTTGATGACAGCCGCCGCCGTAACCAGACAGCACATTACGCTCGAGATTTACTGCTTCAAAAGTTTTCGAACAGTGAATTGAGCTTAGCAGTTCAATTAAATCTTTGCGTTCGTTTTTGATTTCAATTGCTAAAGCACCTTGCGCAGCTGCTGTTGGGTTTAAACTTAAAGGCAGAACCATGAACTCACAACGGTTCAAAACGTCTCGCATCTCAGAGCGAGTTTGTGCAAATTCTTCCTGCGGACTACCAAGCAAGCGATCAAGAGCGGCTTTTGCTACAACTAACGCATCAGCATCTTCAATTAAAAGTTTCTTAAGCCGTGTTGGAATATTACCGCGAACTGATACAAATTCGACATCACTGGGTGTGAACGGAAGATACTCTTTTAAAAACGGAGCCAGATTATAAGCTCGGCGCGGAGAACTTGTGAGGACTCTCAAATTTCGACTTCGTCCTTCAAGCGCTTCGCTCAAACGGTCTTTGCGAAACAATAAAACGTCCCGGAGATCAACTCGCGGAAGAGTTGCTACAACCTGACTGTTTTTTCTTGCCTCTGTCGGAAGATCCTTCCAAGAGTGAACAACCATGTCGCACTTACCAGCTTCGAGGTCTTGCACGAAGTCTTCGGTAAATACTCCACGCTCTGGCATTTTCCAAAGCGGATCTTGCTGATTCAAATCACCAAGAGATGCTCTGAACTGAAACTCAACTTTTACATCTGGATTTTTGGCGCAAATGGCTTCTGCAACTTGGTACGCTTGAAGCTTTGCTAGATCCGATTGCCTAGCAGCAATCTTTAAGCGCATACGTCTTCCCATCCAAATGGACGGTACTCGACGTGTTGTTCACGAACTGTAACCGCTTGGCTAATCTCTTTTAGCGCACGGTCCTTGCGCTCATGCAAGATGTTCTGATTCTCAGTGATTCGCTCAAACAATTCTTTAAGCAGAATCGATTTAGAAACTTCAAGCGAAATTAGATCGAGGTGAGAGTCACCACGAAGATCAATTAACACTTCAAAATTTAATGAGCGAGCCCATGTGTTTAACCAACTCGCTTCTACTGGTGCTGCAACGATCAATGCTGATAGACCTGAAAATTGGGTAGCCGAGTTTGATAGAGAATGAATTTGAATATTTGGAAAATCGATAAGCGCTTTTCGTGCTCGCTTTTCGTTTCGGGCATGCACATGTACAACGGCGCCGTCTTTACCTAACCAAGGCAAAATCTCGCGCGTCAGTTGGCCTGCGCCGATGATATGAACATGTTTGATACCCTTTAATTCTTTTCGAACGAGACTTCCGTATGACTGGCTACCAAGATCTTTTAAATGAAGATCACGGACTCGTTTTGCATCTTCATTGAGTGCGCGAAGAAATCTTCGCAGCGGAGCTGAGCCAATATCTGCGACTGATTCGTACTGAGTTGCGGCCGTTTTAAATTGACCGAAAATTTCGGTCTCGCCTACCAGTGGAGATTTCAACCCACAGATCACTTCAAGCATAAAGCGATAGGCGTTAGCACCTTCGAAAACTTCAAACTGCTCATTGTTCACGACATGACTATTGAGTTGAGCCGAAGGACCTACTGCAATTTTTCGCAGACAAGTCGAAAGACTGAACCAATCTTGATTAAGGAATGCCGATGTCGCCCCTCCGGGCGTCTTTTGATGAACCAAAACCAAGTCGTTAAACATATATAAAAGCTTAATATGTATAGGGTTTTGAATTGTCACGGATTTGTCAGCCAAAGGCAGATTTAGGGGTTAAAATTTACCCTTTTTGCCTGGCGAGCGCACAAATTGGAGGCCATAACGAGTAAGGCGTTTCCAGACAATTCGAGCAAGGACCAAACGCTTATGCTTCCGACGGTTTTTATCAATGGTATCGAAGAGGAGCTCGAGGGTCATATTCGACTTCATTTCAGTGCCAGTTTGAAGGCAGAACCCGCCAGTACTCAAGTTTACAAGAGTACCCAGATGCCATTCGGTTTCGCCCTTCGGTCTAAACGTCGTCGGTATATCGACGGGATAGCGCGCTGGCTTTCGTGGCAGGTTACTAATTTTCCGCTTTCGATCAGTTGCCAATGTTTCACCCGATCAGTAACGTTTGTGCATGTCTAAAAAGATTATCTTTAGCTCTATCGTTTTTGTCATCGTGAATTTCACATTACCCGCTCAAGCAAAAAATCGAGTGCTTAAATCCCCTGAGACATTCCTGATTCAACAAACCAACCGCGCAATTGCTCAATCAAAGAGTATCCCTCCTCGTATTGGTAAAGGGATTAGTCTCAAATCTAATCCAACTAAAAATGACTGGCTCAATACGATCTACAGTAAGAACATCGTTTCGACTTCTGAGTATAGTGCTTACCTAAGCGATAAGCTTTTAATGACAAGCATTTTCGAGCGAACTCTCGGCGCTTCAACGGCCCAAATCTACTTGCCGAAAACAATGGGCCTCAGACAATTTCTCGAGCGACACCAACTTGTTAATCGCAAAGGAAAGCTTTTGGCTGATGGCGACCAGATCGACTCGGCACTGCACAAAGAATTCCCGACGGGATTTTTTGTGCGTCCTGCAGTGGGAATTACTCCCTACGAAACCGAGCGCGGAATGTTTGCGACACCTGAGCAGCTCATCGTTGAGCTTCTCAAGAAGAAAACCCCTATTTATGATCCGGCAACTTACTGGAAGCCGATCAAGAGTCATATCTTAAACGACATCGCAAGCGGCGAAGCGGTTGTTTTGCAAGAGAATCTAATTGTTTCAGCAGAATTAAAAGGGCGTCTCAAGCAAAAAACTGCGACCCTTGTAAGAGTTCACACTTTTGAACAGAAAATCATTCCAGATAGTATTCCGAAGAGATGGATTCAAGACGATGCTGATGATCAATTGAGTGAAGGCGCGATCAAAGGTGCGCAAAATTTTGCTCAAGGCTTTTTAGATCAGTTGCCCGAGGAACTTACTCGTCGTCAAGCTTGGTCAATTGAAGTGGCAGCCTTCGACAATGGGACATATCGAATCGCAAACATTCTTACGAATCGCGGAAAACAAATTGCATGGTCAAGTTACCTTGATCAACCAAGAATTCTAAAAGCCTACACAGATTATTTCGAATCAGAAGCCGATTTGCAGTTTGAAGGAGTGAGCGGACGAATTCTTCGCTGGGGATTTGCCAACTATTTTACTTACTGGAAACTTCGATTTGAAAAAGCCCAGGGATGGCGAAAGATTGTCGCCGCATTTCCG
This sequence comes from uncultured Bdellovibrionales bacterium, assembly GCA_964543475.1. Classification (GTDB taxonomy): domain Bacteria; phylum Bdellovibrionota; class Bdellovibrionia; order Bdellovibrionales; family JAMPXM01; genus JAYSYM01. The sequence continues at coordinate 52,907 of CAZIYJ010000011.1, forward strand.
CCGTTCACTTAGCAACGTTTGAAGTTGGCAGCGCAAAGAATAAAACTACATAAGCAACGATCGCCCAACCGAACGACGCAAACAACAAAAGCAAAGCAAGAAAGCGCGTGAGACCGATGTCGAGCTCACTCCGTTTTGCAATCATTGAGCAAACGCCCATTATTTTTTTGTCGAAAGCGTGATCTAAGCGATCTTCGCGCGGAAGTGAAAAAGTCAAAAGCACGTAAAAGAAGATTCCGGTTCCGAAGAAGATGATCGAACATACAAAAAGAAATCGAACCAACCAGGGCTCAAGATCAAGCCGCTTTGCGATTCCAGCACACACACCCGAAAGAATTCCATCTGCTGCTCGTGCAATCATCCGGCTACCCCTAGTTTCTTTAATTGAAGTCGCGATAAGTTTCCTGAATAAAGGTTTTCTAAATCATCTGCCAATTCATTAGTAGGCAATGCCGTAGCTGTTTCAGCAGAACTCATTGAACCTGGGAAAAGCTCACTAAACAGTGCAGTTAACTCTTTATTGTTTTCAACTTTAGATTCGATTTCCCAGAGTAAAGACTGCGTCTGGAGACGAGGAATTTTCATCAGCTTCTTTGCTCGCCATGATTTTTCGATCCAAGGAACCGAAGCTAGACCAAGAAAAAGAGACCAACTGCAAAAGAGTCTAAAGCCTTTTAAGCGCTCAGGTAGATGAGTGACATACTCAAGCGCGCATTTTGCGTGCTGCTCAAGAGACTGCTTCACCAGATCTCGAGACGGAACGAAGTATCGACCCTGCCCCTCATCTTCGAGCTGGTCTTTCAGAATATTAATTTTCTGAAGAAAGAAGCCAAAGTGAATCGCATTTTCTAATTCGCTGTCACGAATGTTCACGTTTTGAAGCTTAACAAGACTCGTGAGAATTTCGCCAACAACTCCAGCAACGAAGAAGCAGTACTGATTCAACTCACGAAGACTTCTGATTTTAAGCTCGCCATCGTCATTCTTTCGTTCTGCGAAGTAAGACATCCCGCGAGCCATGCTTAGAATCGGATTAAGAAGGGCGGCTTGGACTTCTGGAGGATGAGAATGAAAGTCAGCTAGCAGCTCTCCTGAAACTTGAAGCAGCTCGAGTTCACCCTCTGGCAAACCGGGAGGAAATTTTTGTACCCAAGGCTTGATCTCAGAAAGACCTGCAGTCGAAGTCATGAAGCCAATAAACTGATTGAATTGAGTGAGCTGGTCGTCTTTTTGTTCCCAGTTCGCATCTTCGACACAGTCGAGGACTCTGCATAGCAAATAAGCTAGACCAACTTGTTCGCGCAACGGCTCGGGCAAACGAGCAATGCAGAAAGCAAAGCTCCGGCTCACGAGATTTAGATGCGATTGGTAGAACTCTGCTCGAGACATAATTACGTGAATCTTCTCCCATGTGTCAGCGCTCTGTCGAGCTAGAATAATTCTCTACTTTTTTCCCTGAAAAATGTAAGCTCTTAAATGAAAACGTATTGAAAAGGAGAACCAGCGATGAATAACAACTCGTCTCGTCGAAACTTTCTTAGACAACTTAGCTTAGGAACCCTACTTGCGATCCCAGCTACTCTCACCTTTGGCCGAATCTTCTCAGCGCACGCTCAAGCTCCAAAAGCTGGTGCGAAACTTGAGATGATTGACCCAAAGAATCCCCAAGCCCAAGCACTTGGCTACATCACTGACGCTACTAAGGTAGACACAAAGAAGTGGCCGAAGCGCGCAGGTGCTGAGGGAGCAAAGCAGTTTTGCAATAACTGCCAGTTTTACATCGTTGATAAAGGTGCCGACGCAGCGAAAGTCGCAACTGCACCCTGCCAAATCCTTATGAACAAAGGCGTTGAGGGCAAAGGCTGGTGCAACACTTGGGTTAAACGGTCATAAACACGTTATAGCTATTTTGAGGTGCCGTTTTACGGCACCTTGTTTGATTCGTTTACACTCTCTCGTCAGCACTCATGACACAGCGCCTGCCTACTGTTAAGGTCCCATCCAGCCACTCTTTAAGAAAGGTTGGGCCCATGAACAAGACGAATTCCAAATCAGTAACGACCGTAGCATTACTCGCTACACTTTTAATTACTGGTGCTTGTTCACATAAAAATGACCCAGCAAATGACTTAACTCAAATGCAAGCGATCACTGAAGAGCGCCCGCCGACTGCTGAAGAACGCAGAAAAGCAGAGGAAGCAGCAGCTGCTTCCCAACTTACACCAATTCAAAAAAATGAAAAACAAACAGATACACCGTCAACAATTGCAGGCGTCGCTGAAGCAATTGAACTTGGTAAATACTTAGGGATTAAAGGCGCAGTCTTTACTCGCGTCGCACGAGCGGTCTGGAAAATCGTTGAAGGAAATCAGGCATCGGCAAATCTTTCATCTCAGCGTCTTTCTATTTTGCCAGTGAACAGAGCTGAGCGCGACCAAGTCGCGGGCTTTAGACGTCCAATCACACGAGGCTTCACTGTCACGCTCAGAAACAGAATGGGCGTCGAAGTAGTTAACTACAAATACGCAGTTTCATTTTCTTATGGTGGAAATGTTAATGGCCGCGGACGTTACATTGAAAACTTAAACGTAATTCACAGTGAGTTGAATGTAGTTTGGGGCTTTAACTTTGATGCCGAATTCGTGACTGGCCGAATTGAAAACCATGGAACAAGAACTAATCCAATCGCGGCAATTCCAGGCGAAGTTCGCTGGAAAGTTAAGAACATCATGACGAATGTTCGTAAATCAAATGCGTTCTGGATTTCTGGTAATGGTGATTTCGTTCGCCTAAATTATTCAGAAAAAGAAGATCCTAATCAACCTAAGAACTAAGCCTGCCGTGCTCGCTTATCGACAGCGAGCGCTGCTTCTCGAACCACTTCAGCCAAAGTTGGATGAGCGTGGAAACTTCTAGCGATATCTTCGCTACTTCCACCGAACTCCATTGCAACAACTGCTTCAGCAATCATATCTGAAGCACGCGGTCCTAGAATGTGAACTCCCAAAACTCGATCTGTCTTTGCGTCAGCTAAAATTTTAACTTGGCCCTCTGTCATCCCGATCGCTTTAGCTCGTGCATTTGCTGAGAATGGAAACGAACCAGATCGGTATTCTACTCCAGCGGCCTTCAACTGCTCTTCTGTAGCACCTACTGAAGCATATTCAGGCCAAGTATAGATCACACCCGGAACAGTTTCGTAATTCACGTGACCCGGCAGACCTGCCATAATTTCTGCGGCCGCCACGCCTTCTTCTTCAGCTTTGTGCGCAAGCATTGGACCTTGGATCACATCTCCGACTGCATAAATAGTTGGAACTTTAGTTCTAAAGTGATGATCGACTTTTACTCGGCCGCGATCGTCTCGATCAATGCCCACTGACTCAAGCCCCAGTTTATCTGTATAGGCCTTGCGCCCGACAGCTACCAAACACATATCCCCAGTAATCGTCGTGGCTTTACCTTCAGATTCGTAAGTCACTTCAACGTTGTCGCCTTTAACTTTTACATCCTGAACTTTTGAGTTGAGCGAGAATTCCATGCCTTGCTTAGTGAGAATACGCATCAGTAGTTTCGATAACCCATTATCCATTGTTGCGGCAATCAGCGGAGCAAATTCAATGACTGTGACTTTTGCACCTAAGCGAAGCCACACTGAACCAAGCTCAAGGCCAATCACACCGCCACCAATCACGATCATGTGCTTGGGAACAGCTTTAAGCGAAAGCGCTTCAGTGCTTGAAATGATTTTCTTTCCGTCGAACTTTGCAAACGGCAGTTCAATCGGAGCACTGCCCGTTGCAATCATGATTTGTTTTGCATGGAGATCAGTTGTTTTTCCGTCTGCACCAGTCACGCGAACTGAGTTCACGCCAGTGATTGAGCCCAAGCCTTCAAAACGCTCAACTTTGTTTTTCTTCATAATGAACGCAACACCATTGGTGAGATCTTTTACGATCTTTTCTTTGCGAGACATCATTCCTGGCAAATCAAGCTCGACATTTTGAACTTTGACTCCGTGAGTAGCTAAAACGCCGTGAGCAGCATCATGAAAATGTTCGCTCGAATCGAGGAGGGCTTTCGATGGAATGCAGCCGACATTCAAACAAGTTCCACCAAGTGTGGGTGATTTTTCAATGATGGCTGTTTTGAATCCAAGTTGTGCTGCTCGAGTTGCGCCGGTGTATCCACCAGGACCCGCACCAATAATCACTAGATCAAATTCGTTAGCTGCGTCTGCCACTTAAAACTCCGAAGCGAAAGGTGCCAATTAGATTTCGAGTAAAATGCGCTGAGGATCTTCAATGCACTCTTTAACTTTCACAAGGAAAGTAACGGCTTCTTTTCCGTCGATCATGCGATGATCATACGAAAGTGCAGTGTACATCATAGGACGAATCACAACTTGCTTATCGACAACCACTGCGCGGTCTTCAATTTTGTGCATTCCCAAAATTCCGCTCTGAGGAGGATTGAGAATTGGCGTCGACATGAGTGAACCATAAACTCCGCCGTTAGAGATCGTGAATGTTCCATCTGCAAAATCATCCACCGAAATTTTTCCGTCGCGTGCTTTAATTGCATAGTGCTTAATCGCAAGTTCAATTTCAGCGATCGACAAACGATCAGCATCTTTGATCACCGGAACCATCAAACCTTTTTCAGTCCCGATCGCTACACCGATATTGTAGTAATTCTTGTAAAGAATGTCGGTCCCCTCAATGCTTGCATTCACTCCCGGGATCTCTTTGAGTCCTTCGATCACTGCTTTTACAAAAAAGCCCATGAAACCGAGGCTCACGCCATATCGTTCTTTGTATTTGTCTTTGTACCGTTCACGAAGCGCAAGAACTTGAGTCATATCGACTTCGTTAAAGGTCGTAAGAATCGCAGCGTTATGCTGAGCCGAAACTAAACGCTCAGCAATGCGTTTACGGATCGTCGTCATTGGTGTGCGCTTAACACGCTCTCCTGACTGAGTACCGCGGGCGACCGGAAGAGGCGGAAGTTCTCCGCTCTTTTTTGCAACCGCTGGCTGTGGTGCTCCAGCACTCACAGCGCCGAGGCCACCGGCAACGTTTGCCGAACCATTCGAAACATTTTCTACATCGGCTTTTGTTAAACGACCGTCTTTACCAGTCCCTGCCACTTTACTTGCATCGATTCCTTTTTCATCAACTACTCGTCTCACCGCAGGCGATAGATGCTGTTGAAGTTCAGGCGCAATTTGTTTTGATGCTCCAGCAGGAGGCGGAGCGTTCGGAGCTTGAGGCTTCGGCGCTTCTGCTTTAGGAGCAGGAGCTGGCATCCCAGCCGTAGCAGTTCCTGCCGTGTCGATGTAGGCGACGACTGCGCCAATCTTTACAACCTCACCCGCTTTTGCTTGAGTGACTAAAACACCGTCATTAGGAGCAACGACTTCAACACTTGCTTTGTCGGTTTCAAGCATCAAGATCACGTCATCGCGCTTGACGAATTCGCCGCTCTTTTTTGCCCACTCACCGATCGTTGCTTCAGAAACTGATTCGCCGACTGCGGGAACTTTGATTTCTGCTTTCACTTAAGCCTCACTCTAAAAAATTATTTCTTAGCCATTTTTGATTTAATCGAAACCACTGGCGGAGCAAAACACGCCTGAACAATTTCTGCTTGCTCATGCTGGTGCACTTTCTCTGAGCCAGTCGCTGGCGAAGCTCTTTCTGTTCTTCCGATATAAACGACCGGAATCAAAAGACCCTCACCAATTAGCAACTCCGTAATTCGATTCTGAATAAAGAACCAAGCACCCATGTTCTTTGGTTCTTCTTGCGCCCAAATTACTCGATTTAAGCGCTTGTAACTCTTAAGTACCTGCGCCAATTGTTGCTCAGGGAAAGGATAAAGTTGCTCGACTCGAACGATCGCAGTTTTTTCACGATCCTTAGGGTCAAGCTTCTCGCGCTCAGCTAAAAGATCGTAATAGATTTTACCTGTGCACAGAACAGCTGTCTCAACTTCGCTTCCGGTCACAAATTGATCGGCAATCACTTCTTGGAATGTTCCTTCAGAAAGATCTTTTAAAGTCGAAATCACCTTCGGATGTCGAAGAAGTGATTTTGGAGACATGATAATCAACGGCTTTCTAAAGTCGCGCTTCACCTGCCTGCGTAGTGCATGGAAAAGCTGTGCCGGTGTCGTCATGTTTACAACCTGCATGTTGTCTTGAGCACAGAGCTGTAAGAATCGCTCAAGCCGTGCACTTGAGTGCTCAGGCCCTTGCCCTTCATAACCGTGCGGAAGAAGCATCACTAACCCACTCATTCGCTGCCACTTTTGCTCAGCACTTGAAATGAATTGATCAATGATAATCTGAGCACCATTAACGAAGTCGCCAAACTGAGCTTCCCAGATTGTGAGGAATGTTGGGTCTGAAGATGAGTTTCCGTACTCGAAACCAACAACGCCATACTCAGAAAGGAAACTGTCGTAAATACAGAACTCAACTTCTTCTGGATTGATGGTCTTTAGCGGGAAGTAAGGTTGCGCAGTTTTAATGTCGTAGAAACCTGAGTGGCGATGTGTGAACGTACCGCGCACAACATCTTGGCCCGAAATACGAACTGGCGTTCCTTCTTTTAAAAGTGTGCCGTAGCAAAGCATTTCGCCCATGCCCCAGTCGACAGCTCCTTCGCCGTCCATCATCTTTGCTCGCCCCTCAAGAAGCTTTACGATCTTTGGATGCGGATTAAATCCTTCAGGAATTGTTGTGAGTAGCTTTCCAACCTCTTTTACAAATTCCATTTTTGTAGTCGTATCAGTCGGCTTTGCGAAATCTTCCGACTTCGCTCTTCGCAACCCTTTCCAAAAACCTTCAAATGCTAAAGGCTTCATCTTCGGTGGCGTCTTGCGAGCTTCATCTAATAAATTTTGCAGTTGATCGATACGAGCTTTGAACATTTGCTCGGCTTCAGGCTTAGCGATCACACCAATTTGAGTCAGCTGATTCGAATAGATCTCAAATACAGTGGGATGCTTTTTAATTTTTTCATACATGAGTGGCTGAGTGAAGGCAGGCTCATCGCCCTCGTTGTGTCCGTACTTTCGATAGCAAATCATATTCACAACGATATCTCGTTTAAAATCTTGGCGGAATCTGATTGCAATATCCATTGCGCGAACACACGCCTCGACATCATCACCATTGCAAAGAATTACTGGCGTCTGAATCATTTTAGAGATGTCAGAAGAGTAAGGCGCACTTCGTGCGCACTCAGGACCCGTAGTGAAGCCAACTTGGTTATCGATGATTAAGTGAATAGCTCCGCCCACAGTGTAACCAGCAAGCTGGCTCATCTGCAGAGTCTCTTGCACAACACCCTGACCCGCAAATGCAGCATCACCATGAATCAAAATAGGTACAACTTTTTTCCGTTCATTCGTATCGAGTCTACGGCGTTGCTTTGCTCGAACCATTCCGAGCACAACCGGATTTACGGCCTCAAGGTGCGATGGATTAAACGCAAGAGACAAGTGGCATGAGCCATGGGCAGTTTCGCGATCATTTGAAAATCCTAAGTGGTACTTCACGTCGCCATCGAAGAATGAATTTTCGTCGTCGCGGACGCCGTCGAACTCTGCAAAAATTGAGTTCACAGCTTTACCCATAAAATTTGCCAAAACATTGAGACGGCCACGGTGGGCCATGCCGACAACGATCTCTTCAACTCCAAGAGATGTTCCGCGACTCACCAACCGATCAAGCATTGGAATCATAGAGTCGGCACCCTCAGCGCTGAAGCGCTTTTTACCCACGTAACGTGTGCCAATAAATTTTTCGAAACTTTCTGCAAGCATAAGCTTGTGAAGTACGTTTTTCTTTTCATCAGCGCTTAGCTGAAGTTCTGATGTTTGTTCAAATTCTTTAATGAACCAATCGCGAACTGTTGGACTTGCATCAGACACTTGAACTGAAATCGTTCGGCAATAAGAATTTCGCAGATGGGCGATAATATCTTTTAGTTTTGCATTTGGCTTTCCAATGATTCGACCGATCTGAAATGTTTTTTCAAGATCGTCTTCTTTCAAATTAAAATTCGAAAATGACAATTCAGGAAACGATCGAGTTGCTTCAGAAAGTGGATTTAAGTTTGCCTCGAAGTGTCCATAATCGCGGTAAGCGCGAATCAAATTATAAACATCAAGTTCTTGGCTCGAAACTGATCCGGTTGAAGTACTCGTCGAAGTTGATGAAGATGGTGCGCCCAGATTTTGCGAGAACTCAACACCCTCAAAGAACAAGCGCCACTCTGATCCAACATCATCCGGGTTCTTTAGGAATCGTTGATAAAGCTCCTCGATGTACTCAAGGTTGGGACGGTTCAAATAGCTATGTTTTTCCATACTTAGCACAGTAACCCAATGGGCTCTGTCTGGGCAAACTCGGATTAGAAAACTAGCTAGACAGTTAGCTCTAGTTCGAAGTTTTTAGAACCTTCGAATCCACTCGAGAAATGCGACGACTGAACGCTCATCGCTTTGAGCATCTTCCTCGACGTAACTGTTCAAATACCAATTCTGACCCAAGCGTCTTCTCACGCCGACTTCTGACACAGCTTGGCCTGAGCTGCCCAATTCAAGCGAAGTTCCCTTACCCAACCCGACCTTGGCCGTGACCACGCCGCGTTGCGCATCGTAGCCGACACTTTCAACGGGAGTACTCGCCAAAAAGTAAAGTGACGAGAAACTAAGCGCCGCATCTGCAATTGCGGAGCTCACGTTGCCGACCGATGAGCGCTGAGAGTCATCGAGTTCGTCGGGTGCCTTTCCGAATATCAGAACCGAAATGATCTGATCTTGGGTGAGCGGCGGAACACTTTCCATAATCACTTTCGGTTCCTCTGTCGTACCAGCCACTCGAATCGAAATGTCGTAATCTAGATACTTGATCGAGATATTTCCTTTGAGAAACTTCTCACCCGAAGGGTGAAATTCGACATCTAACTCCTCAAGAAATGCTTTACGCCTAAAGAGCTCAAGGGCCACTCGTCCAATTTCGATTTCGCCTGGTCCAACTCCGCTTTCGCTGTTTGCATTCAAGTTAAGCCCAATTGGGATCGGATTTTTCGTTAAGTTAGTAGCGACTGCAATTGAACCAACTTGCGGAGTCGTCACTTCGACATCATAGGCAAATGTACTTCCCGACTCGATCGAACCGGCATCTGCCAGTTTCTCACGTTCGCGCACCTTGGCTAGATTAAATCGATTGTCAGGCAAAACTTGCGGCGGAGCCTTTAGTTCAAGTCGCGGAAGCGTAAGCTTAACGTCTTGAAGATTTGAGTTGAGAATGAGTTTGGAGTGTAGTCCCGCAGCGCGATTTTCAAGTAAAACTTTTCCATTAAAAGTAAAGAGCAACCGCTGATGTTTCGAGCTAAGATCAGGCTTAAATGCAAAGTCGAATTTGCCTTCAGCTTGGTTTAAAAAGCCATCGACATCTAATCCAATTTTGCCACTCATTACGTTAACCGGTGCTGGAATTGCGGCCGGCGTATCTTCTAAGAATCCAACCAAGCGTTTGAAATCCGCAACTTGCACATCGGCATTCGCCTTTGCTTCGTACTTTAGTTTCTCACCTGTCGCGTCGATGAACCCATCCAGTTTAACTGCTGCGTTCATGAAATTGAGATGTTGAAGCTCGAGTACAAAGTCGTAATCAGTTTTAAAACCTTTCTCGTATGAGAGTTTTGTAAGTTTGAGCTCAAAGGTTGGCGCAAACTTAAACATGGCTGGGCGAGATCTGAAAGTTGGGTGCTCTTTTATCGCGAGCTTAACTTGCTGTGGTCCGCACTTAAGATTTCCGGTTTGCTTGTTCAACTCAAGTGCGTATTCACAGTTGATGAAATTCAATTGCTGAATTTGAGAGTTTTGACCTCCAAGCTGAATTGAAAGAAGTCCCGCAGTTTTTTCAGGGGTATATTTTCCACTCAGCTGAACTAACCTGAGAGGCGCTACTCCACTCACTTTTCCGTTGAGGCTATAGGTAACATCTTCCCAACTTGGCGACTGTGTTTGTAGATCTAATTCAATCGACTGAGCCTTAGACGGCATCAGATTAAATTTTCCTTGAGACTCGAAGTTCTGATTAGAATTGGTTGGCCACGCAACTAAAAATTCTAAATTCGCTCGCGGAAATCCCGAAACTACTTCTCTAAAATCTGGAACCTTAAGGTTAAGAGCCGCTGGACCATCGGATTTTGCGTCAATGTAGGCCGAAGTAACAAATTTCTGTTCACCCGTTACGACTTCAATTTTTTTCAGCTCAACAAGTGTTCCCGGGAAATCCCACTTCGGAAGAATTTCTCGACGAATAAAATCTAAAGGATTTGATGTGCTCGCCTCTTCATTTGGCTCATCTGAACTTAGACGATTCAGATCGAGAGCCAACTGAGCGTTAGTAAGCTTAAGCGGAGATACCTTTACAAGTTCAGGTAAGAATAAAGCAAACGAAATGCCGCCGCTCAACTCGTCAAAGCAAGTGTCCAAAGCTTTGTCTTTGTAGTCGATGCAAACTTTGCTCAATACAAACTGAAACTTTTTTTGATTGATAGATTCTTTAATAAACCGCAAATCAATTTTTTCATACGACAACTTTGTGTCTTGAGGAGCATAGGTAAGACCCTTTTCGATGAGCGAACGAGGAATAATGATTTCGCTAACCATTGCAAAAACGAAAATCGCCACTACAACCACACCCGCCAGCGACAGAACTAGAATTCCAAATATTTTGAAAAGCGAGATCGCGGTTTTTTTCATTAGAACTCCTCTCCGAGTGTCACACCGATTCGAATCGCCTGCTTGTACTCAGACTCTCCATTTGGGATCCCCCAAGCAAATGGTTGGGCGAAAAATCCTCGCACTGCGCCGATTGGCGACTCCCAACGAAGACCGAAGCCTGGCGAAAAGAAAGTCGGAGCTCCAAGCTTTAAGCCGATGTCACCTAGACGACCTATATCAGCAAATACTAACGGATCCACCAAGTTGAAGAGCAGTTTGTAAAAACGTAGTTCGGTTCCAATTCGAGCCTCACTAAAAGCTGCACCCGATCTTGGGAGCTGCTCGCTCTCCCAGCCTCTTAAACTTCCGGTGCCTCCCCCGAAGAACTGAAATCGAGTCGGAAGCTGCGGCTGTATACCTTCAGTTGTAAAAGTTGAGCCGACACTCCAGCGGAATCCCAAAATGGCCATCGGTGGATCGAAGAAACCGATGTTAACTAAATGCTGACCTTGATAGCGCACCCTTTGGGCCGAGAAATTCGAACCCACACCGTTTTGCGAAAAAATAAAATCGAGCGTTTGGTGAAAGCCTTCACGAGGCGATCTTTTAAAGAACTCCCAGTCATGATCCATCAGCGAAATATCTGCACTCAAGACAGTCAAGCTGGTCCGCCTTGGTCCATCCCCTTCGATCAAAAAGTTTTCTGAATAGTTTGGGCCAACTCGCATCAATAGAGAGGTTGGCCGAAAATTATAAAGCCAACCGTGAAAAAGTGTTGCATCAAAGATTTGCTCTTTGCGGTTTTCATCTGTGATGTTGCTAAATTCCGTGACGGGTTCAATAAAAAATCGAGTATGTGTACGCGAGTAATACCAGCGAAATGAAGCCGTCGCGACTTGCTTTTCAAACGACATATCAAGATTAGCTTGTGCCGTCGAAGCTGATGAACCTACTCGGGTTTGGCGCACATTCAATCTTACGCGGGGCCCTTCGTCTGTAGAACCACCGACGCCGATTCGAAGTTGCCGAGATGGACCGGGGTCGATTCTCCGCAAAAGAACCACTCCATCTTTTTCACAGCGAGGTTTGAAGTCGATGGTGCTAACAACCCCTTCTTCAGAAATTCGTCTCTGGGTGAGATCAACCATTCGCTGGTTGTAGAAATCACCCATGATAAAAGCATTGTATCTCTCCATCACACCACCATTTAAACCAGTGGCACTTTCATCGATCACTTGCATAATTCGAAGACGATCTTTTGGCAGAAGTCTCACTTCAATCTCACCACTTATTGGGTCAGAAAGTACTGATGCTTCTCCGCACGCATAGCCGTTCATTTTGAGTTGGTACTCTCCCCAGCCCGCAAGCTCATCGAGCAAACTGGGCTCAAGCAAACGACCGCGGACGTATCTTCGATTTGGAATTCTCCAGTCCGGAGGCTCATCTTTAAGCGTGAATGCACCCGCGCGAAATTTCGGTCCAAGTCGCACATAAAGATTTCCGGCTATGATATTTAATTGAGGCTTATGATAAGCGCGCGATTGAAGAAATGAGTTTAAAAAAAACGAAGCTTGATTTGCGGGAATGTTGGCCCACGCAATTCCGATTTGATCCCCTTTGGGATCGCCGCAAATGAGCCTTCGCTCCATCTCTTTTAGATCGAGCTTTTCGCCTTTTCCGATAAAAACTTTTCCGCAAAAGTGTCGGTACTCAGTCGGATCTATTATCGCAGGCTCCTGCGCAAAACTTTGCTGAGAGAACAAAACACAAATTGATGAGAAAAATAGCCAGGCTAGGCTTATCTTAAGAGGAAGACTCGCTCGTAATTGTTCAACCATAGACTTCTTTTGTCTTCGGCTTTTTTGGTTCAAACAAATCAGATATCCATTTTCGAATAATTTTCAAGGGACGATAAGGTCTTGGAGGATCAATCAGCTCTGCCTCAGGAAGCAAACGATCAACCCACGCGGGAATTTGCCAACTTAAATCAGCAAGGGTACGCGGTCCACCACGAAGTCTATCGACTACCGAAATTAATGAATGGCTTTCATGCAAAATATTTTCGATCTGTTCTACAGTCGAGCCTAAGTGTTCAGCTAACAAGGTCGCCCTAATCAGACGAATCGACTTAGTTAACTCAGCACTCAACTGATTAACTTCGGCAGAAATTGTTATGTCACACTCTGAATCAAAGCCCATCGATCTTTGACTCAGATTTGCCGAACCAATTCTTAGAATCGAATCATCGATGATCATTACTTTCGAGTGAACGTTAAGAAATTTATCTTCAGGCAACTGCGGGACAATGGGGTACATGACTCTTAAACGCTTAAACCGATCTGATTCACAAAGAATTTTTAAAGCTCTCGCTCGCAATATCCCCATTGTGTTTTCTTCGAGCCAACCGCTATTGTCGCGAGGAAGAACCAAAACAATTTCCGGGCCATTCGGCTCTTCAAGTCTCTTTGCTAGACACTTAGCGATTTCATCACTCGTGAAATATTGGTTCTCGATATAAATACAATTTCGAGCCGCAGCTATCATATCTTGAAAAAGCTTTTTCACCTCATACACTGGCCGCCTGCCCTGATTAGCAGGAAGAGTTCGAGAGATTCCGACTTTGACATTTCTAAATTCAAGCTCAGCCGAATTAAACCAAATCGATGATCCGACCATAGGACGAATCAGACTTACCCCTGTTGCAACTCTCCATCGCTCACGAGCGATATCTCCCAGCGATTTTGCCGCTTCCCCAGTGACTGCAATCTGAACATCGTGAAACGGAGCATAGTTTCCACCGCCAGGATCTACCCGTCGCTCATCGATGCCTTGATGCTCCTGAGTATCCCAGCGACGCCCGGTGATATCGAGTCCACCTGAAAAGGCAACTTCATCATCAATGACGACAATTTTCTGATGTTGGCTTGCGCCGAGCGGATGATTATTATCGAGAATAAACTCGAGGCGAGAGTCAGCAGTCATTTTAAATTTAAATTTTGGCAAAGCTTCGCGCTCAAACGCATAAATGAAAGCGTAATCCCAACTGAGAATGTGAATTTTTAAATTGGGTTTTTGTTTTAAAAGTTGTGACAAAAATTCGCCGAAAGGGAGACATTGAGGATCGTCTTGCAACAGTTTAACGCGACTATCTGTATCCCATCCAAGAATGAGTACCTGATTTTCTGCGCGTAAAAGTGTCTCGTGCAACGCTCGATAATAATTGCTCGCATCAATAAGAACTCCAACACGACCAGAGTGTGCAATCTTACAGCAGTTTTTCTTTGGTCGAAGCAAGTGGCTCTGTTGAAGTCTGCTCATGCCCTGTTATGGGACTGAAACGCACTTAAATCAATCGCTCGCCGGTATAGTTTTCGTGGAGGAAACAACACTAAAATCGATCGATCATCTCTTTGCGATCACTCAAAACGTCTTCTCGAATTAACCGCAAGAATTCAGCAAAGACAGGCCCCGGAGCTCCGGTGCCTATCTTCTTGTTCTCAAATTGCACAACTGGCAAGACGTCCATCGTCGTCCCCATCATCATCATCTCTTTAGCCGAATAGATCTCATCGACACTGAACTGCGCTTCACGAATTCCCGTGAGGCTACCCCGCGCGATCATCGGCTGAGCGAGCTCCATCATTCTAGAAATGGTAACTCCTCGAAGGGTGCGAGAAAAACTCGGGACAAGAAATTCGCCTGTCGAAGAAATAATTGCGCAGTTCTCTGTTGAGCTTTCAGCAATGTTGCCACGCTCATCGACTGAAACCGTAAAATCTACGGCCCAGTCTACAGATTCTTTCTTCATCATAACGTTAGGCAAATAATTGCAGCTTTTAATGTTCGCCCAAAATGTCTCTTTTGCTGGAAGTTCACTTATGCGTACCACAAGTCCATTTTGATATTTTTCATCGGGCGGGTTTTTTAAAGTCGTCACAACAACGTAAAGCTGATCACCGATACTCTCATAAGGATTCGTCGTGAAGCCTCCGGGGCCTCGCGAACAATAGAGACGGATAAGTCCGTCTGCAATTCCTGACGCTCGACAAGTTTCGATCACAATACTTTTAAGACCTTCAACCTTCCAGTGCGGCTTTAGAGCGACTTGCTCGAGCGAACCTTGCAATCTTTTAAGATGCCGATCGAGCCCATAAATTTTTCGATTCACAAACTTGATAGCTTCAAAAATTCCGTCGCCTCGATGAACAATGTGATCATCAACCGGAACAATCATGAGCGCTGGGTCAGTGATGATTCCACCGATCCAGCTTGAGTACATCGCTTTGTATCCTGAAGCATGCGCAAAAGATCGAGATCTTAGTCCCGCTAAAGCTTCATCAGAGGTTAAACGTTTGATCGAAGTTTGATCTGGCATTCATCAATCGTAACCAGCTTCGTCAATCAAATCAAAAAGTTCTAAGCAAGTCTGGCCATTCCTGCTAGGCTTAGCCCTTAATGACACTTCTACACGCAATCATCTTGGCTATCGTCGAAGGACTCACAGAGTACCTTCCAGTTTCATCGACTGGTCACATCATTTTAGCGTCTGCATTTCTCGGAATAAACGAAAATGAATTCGTAAAGGATTACACCGTCATCGTTCAATTCGGAGCGATTTTATCTGTCGTTGCACTTTACTGGAGAGATCTGCTGAGATCCTTTGAGTTGTACAAGAAGCTATTTGTGGCCTTTCTTCCGGCGGCAGTTATTGGATTCACCCTCAAAGATCCAATTCAAAGCTTGCTCGGTAGCGTAACGGTCGTTGCTTGGTCCCTGTTAATCGGCGGAATTTTTCTCTTATTCATTGATAAGTGGCTCGCCAAAAAAGATCTCGGGGATCAACTTCATTCAACAGACCAACTGACGTTAAAAGATTCATTGATCATTGGCGTCGCTCAATGTGCTGCACTTATACCGGGAGTTTCGCGGTCCGCTTCGACAATTGTAGGCGGCCTCGTTCGAAACTTAGACCGAAAGACCGCCGCTGAATTTTCATTTCTCCTTGCGGTTCCCACTTTAGGTGCTGCAACAGCTTATAAGCTCTTGAAAATTGCTCCTCAAATTACCTCTGCTGACATTACAGTGATTGTTGTCGGCAACATTGTTTCATTTATCGTTGGGGCTATCACTATCAAGACATTCGTTAAATATCTGAGTCGATATGGCTTTAAAGTATTCGGATACTATCGAATTATTGTCGGAAGCCTGATTCTTATTTTAATTGCACTCGGCGTGGAGCTAAAGGATTTATAACTTGTGACAAACGTTCGCGAGCACGAGCTAGAAAATATTATCTTCTTTGATGGCGTCTGCTCTCTCTGCAATGGTTTTATTGATTTTTTAATTAAGCGCGATTCTGGGCGACTTTTTCGTTATGCACCTCTACAGGGAAGTACAGCGACCGAACGACTTCCAATAAGTCGATATAAAGTTTTAGGTCCCGACGGACCATCATTCACCAGCGTCATCTACTTAAAAGACGGTAGAATGCTCTCACAATCAGATGCTGCTATCGAAATATTGTCAGACCTCGGAGGCTTGTGGAGATTGGCCTCAGTTCTTAAATTAATCCCTCAAGTGATTCGAAACTCTGTTTATACCCTTATCGCAACTCACCGCTACGAATGGTTTGGAAAACGCGAGACTTGCCGCGTGCCCACTAAAGAAGAGCGAAAGCTATTTCTAGAGTAGCTTCGCTAGTCCTTAGGCCAAACAAAGCCAGACGACGCATACGTACTTCAGCATATGAATCGAACGTAATTTGACCTGCTAATACCTATTTGCAATCATTGATGTTCAAGGGAGCTCACATGGAAGAAACAGAAAAGCCGCAGCAAACAGAGAAAATCGAAAAAATTGGCATACAGGAAGAAAAAGAACTCTTCGATGCGCGGATCGTTTTGATCAGCTCGCCAGTGAACGCAAAACTTTCACACTTCGTGAACACTAAGTTATTGGCTATGGAACGAGCCGACGACAAAGCTCCGATTTACCTCTTCATTAATTCTCCGGGTGGTGAAGTTCATTCAGGGTTTTCGATTTTCGATACAGCCAGATTTATTAAGCCGACCGTTTACACAGTGGTAACCGGATTAGCTGCGAGCATGGGATCGATCATTGCTTTGTGTGCAGACAAAGGAAATCGATTCGCTTTTCCGAACAGCAAATTTTTAATTCACCAACCGTCTGTGTCGGGCGGATTAGGTGGTTCAGTTTCTGATATCGAAATTCACGCTCGCGATCTCATCGAAACTAAAAATATGATTATTGATCTTTACGCCCACGAAACAGGTCAGCCCCGTGAAGTGATCAAAGATGCCCTTGATCGCGACCGCTGGATGTCTCCGGCCCAAGCGAAAGAGTTTGGACTTATTTCAAAGATCATATCTAAACGGTCTGATTTGCCGGGAGCAAAGTAACTATTCCAACCGGCCTCACTCAGCTAAGTTATACCTAATAAGTCTCTGAAGGTGCGCATATGCGCCTTCAAAGCTTCTCCCGCCCTAACTAATTAGAAAATTTTTCTTCTTTCATGTTGTATAATCATCTTTCCTTTATTAAATAATTTTTAGTTATTCGGCGTTTCACCTTTTCCAAAATAATTTTAAAATCTTTGTTTGTAATTCAAAACCAGCAATGTTAACCCCTTAACAGAACCTTAACAAAGCTACTTTGGGACCAAATGCTCGATTCCTCAGACCGCATAGCCAGTAACCCAACTTCCCCTCTCGAAGAAGCCCATCTGGAGTTCTGTCGAAGCCAGGCATGCGATCGCCTCCTTCTCTCCTGCCTAGAGAACGCTGTTCCTGCATTCGGTGATCTCTGCGCTGTTGAGCTCTGTACAAAGGATCAAACGATTCGCGAGCCGTGGGTTTTACATCGAAACTTAGTTGAATTAAGTGAGTCTGGAATAGCTAGGCTACTAAGCCTAAATCACCTTTGGGACAAAGCTGAGGCCGAATACTCATCTTGTGATGACGGAAGTTTTCTTCATCGCTTAGCCAAAAACCCTGAACAACTCGAAAACCTCCGAGGCCTTCACCTCACCTCTTATGTTAGCATTCCTCTGCTCTCGCCCAATCATCTTTGGGGATGGCTAACATTGTTCAGTGTTCAATGCCCGGCCGGAGTGACGCAAGAGAGTCTTTCAAAAGCGAAGGCACTTGCAAGTTGTGTAGCAACAGCACTCGATATGGGTGCCGAAAAACATAAATTAGATTTGTTAGTGGAACTAAAAAACAAGTTCGTCTCGATGATTTCTCATGAACTTAGAGCTCCGCTCAACATTACAATGGGATGGTCTTCGCTATTGCTTGAAGACTGCGACCTAGATGAAGACGTAAAAAAGACTGTTGAAATTATTTATCGAAACACTCGTGAACAAGCTGATCTAATTAGCAACCTCCTTGATTCAACTCGCATCGAAATGGGAAAGCTGCGACTCGAAACAAAGACGATTCACCTTGCAACTTTCATCGAGCAAAATCTTCAAGCGGTTGCAGTGCTCGCCAAAGACAAGGGCGTGAAACTCAAATGCCAAATCGAAAGTCCATTTGCCCGAATGATGGCCGACCCAGTGAGACTTCATCAAATTCTTCAGAACTTAGTGGTGAATGCGATTAAATTTACTCCTTCCGGAGGATTGGTCAGCGTCACCCTCGCAGAGGATCCAACAAATCTAATTCTAAAAGTAACAGATACCGGTGAAGGAATTGCCGAAGATTTTATGCCGCAAGTTTTTGATCGGTTTAAACAGCGACTTGGCAAGAAAGCCTATCAGCCAGGATTAGGACTGGGTCTTTCTATCGTTCGCGAACTCGTTCATGCCCATGGCGGCGAGGTGACCGCCCACAGCGCTGGGCCATCTCAAGGGTCAACTTTCACAGTGAAGTTTCCAAAACAGTCCTCAGTGAACCGAGCTCTCACGCAAGCTGGTGTTGTTCACTAGTAAACTAAAAATTCTCGGCACAGTGATTGCTCTTCTACCCCCCGAACGACGACTATCGAGGTCCAAAAACCATTGGACGTTTCCTGTGGGCCCTTTTAGTCGCCATGTCTAAACAATAAACGATGGAGATAACGATGAAACGTTTCGTAATGGCCTTAGCTCTTTTGATGATGACCGCTCCCGCACTTGCAAATGACGGTGGAGTAGCCGCTATCACAGTAGATCAGATCAAGATGAAAGAACTCGATTCGAACCACGAGCTTAAGCGTAAAATCGCTAATCCAAATTTCGAAATTACCCTTTCTGGCGGAGAGGCAAAAAAGCTTCAACAAATCCTTCCATCAATGATCAGTGTCATCACTGCGATGCAGCCTGAACTAAAGAAACAATACGACGAAACATTTAAATCTCTCGGCATCATGTCTAATGCTTCAAACGGCGTTACTGCAAAACTCATGGGCATTACTTGCTCAGATGGAGAAGTGGTTTCAGGTAGCGACGGAAAAATGGCAATTCGAAAAAATGGCAAAACTACTTGCACGATTTCGATCAACACCGGCTTACAAGCAGATAGCTTCGGAGACACGCAAGTTTTCGAACCAAAAGTTTGCCGTTAATCTAGACCAATAGATCGATAAACCTTGAAAGCCTACTCGAGCCTTGAGTAGGCTTTTTTTATGTTTCGAAGCTTTCGATTGTTAGTACTACAGCTCCTTCTGATCTTCCTTGTCGCTGTCGTTTCAACTTACGACTTGCCCGACTTCTCGCAAATCAATCAAGACATTGCCCTCTTTCTTACCCCGTACGGAATCGCTCTTAATTTATTTGATCAAACATCATTGCTTCGACCCTTTTACTTTGAACAGTCGCCGGGTCAGACTCAGCTCACTACCTTGAAAGTGTGGCTCCTTGGCTTTGTCTATTTGATCATGCTTTTAAATTTTAGTTGGATTATCAAAGGACTCAAGCGCCGATGATGATGACGAAAATCCATTGGCAGTACCTCTATGTCTTTCTGCAATCGAACTTACTTGAAGTTCCATTCTATTATTTTGGTTTAAGAAGCCTTGCTCCGAGCTTATTGACGAGAAGCCTTTATGAATCAGAGCGAATTCTGTTTTTTCTTTGCGCGGTGACAGCCATCAACTCGGTCACCCATCCTGTCGTATTTTTTGGAATCATGAATCTCAAGGCGACCTATCTGCAAAACATTCTGATGGCAGAGGCTTTTGCTATTTTAAGCGAAGCGATTTTCATGTATTGGCTTTTAGATGTAAGTAAATTGCGAGCGATGGCTGTTGCAACGATTGCTAATTTGGTTTCGTGGCAACTCGCGCCCCTTCTCACTTTTAAACTCTTCTCTTAACGCTTTCGTTTTAAATCTTTGGCGCGATGCTAGAGGCTAGTGATTAGTCTATTAAAGGTCGGTCTAGGTTCTCATTCGGCATTTTGGGGGAGGATAATTATTCGTAGAGAAATCCATCAAGGATGCATCTCAAGGAGTCATCATGTTTACCAGAATATTCGGCACCATAGCCCTAGCAGTTGCGCTTCTGCCCTCCCTGGCAGCGGCCCAAAACTTCCCATTTACGATCACACGCGATAGCGACGGAAAAATTGCAAAGATTGAACTACCTAAAAAGTCCAATTTAGATTTTGAATTGTCTGAAGAAGATGAGTTGCTGGCAGACTTAAAGAAATCATATATAGAATTCAAAGAATCAAAGACTTTACTCGCATCAGATTTTAGTCGGCTTGCTCCCGAGTCGAAAGAAGATCGAGAAGCCTACGCGAGAACAAAAGCATTTTTAAATAAGAAGTTTAATCCAGAACTTCTCAGCGATGTGAATCTACAAAATGAAGTTGCTAAAGCAAAAATTGATTTAAAGAAAGCGCTCAGCCTTCGCCTGCTCGCCGCACCCTATTCTCCTGCCTCTTTTGACGAAGCTCAGGCACTTGAGCACATCATCGATTTAATTTTAAAAGGAGCAAAACAAGTCATCAGCGTCGGTCCGGTTTTTGACATCTTCGAATTCGTTCTTGGCGAGTACATCGAGGCACTGAAGAGTCGACGCGAATTCTACCAGAATCAGTTGTTAGTAATCTTGGACAGTGACGACGGATCTTTCACCAACGAAGAAAAAAGTTTGATTCGCTCTTCAATCTTCTACTCTCGCTTATCGTTAATTAAGTTAGGTGACCGAAAAGACGCCCGAAAACATTGGGCAACTTTTGGTGACAAAACACAGGAAAAGATCTCAAAAAAATGTAAAGGCTTTGTTGATAACGGCGACGCAGCTTACGGAAATTGCTTCAAGATAGATGGTACCCAAATTCGCAATGGCTTGGTTAAGCGAAGCATGTTTGAAAAGAAACCTTCGGTTGCCTACGACGCCAACAAACCTTACAGCGTTCGAGACCTTCGAAGATTCCTGCTTTTAGCGAAGCTAGCAATCAAACTCGTTCCGGTTCCTGTCGTCGGAGGACCGATTAAGTCGGCACTTAGCAGCTGGATTAATAGCAATTATGTTAACCAACGAAAATCCGAAGGACTTTTATTCGGAACACTAAAACAAGCTGGCGACGATAACCTAGCTGCTTGGATCGTTACTGGATCTGCTAATCCCATTTTAATGAAGTAATTAAATCTAGAAGCTAAAATAAAAAAGGAGCTGTTTGATTCAGCTCCTTTTTTTATATGGTGAAAGACAAAGGTTTTACAAACTCTGAGCGTAGTCGAAAATGTCGGGCGCTTTACCAAGATTATTTTTTGCCTCTCGAATTAGATCAATCGCCTGCGCCTGCCGAAGAACCCCGAGTGCCATCTTCTCACATAGAACTTGTTCAAGCGGATCAGTCACTTCGTAAACACTTCGGTGCTGCGGCCAGAGGTTATTGCGATGATTACTTCCGCCCATGCAAAGTGGAATGTAATGATCGATTTTGAACGCCTGGCGATCCATCGACTCAATTCGATAGCCAAGTTTTCGATCGTATTCGGCGATGATTTCGCGCTTAAGCACCGAGTGCACATCGCGCTCACAGTAAGCAACTTTTTCGGGATAACGATAACGGCTAGGACTCTTACAAACTGACCCGGGAGTCATTGATTCGTTAGGGCCTTTCGGATATCTGCCGTCTTGACCAGCAAAAGAAACCGAAGCAACAAAGAGCATCACGAACAGAGAAGACAGAACGTTTCTCAAATTAACTCCCAAATAGACAGGCATTAATGGTGCCCAGTAGAAACGCCGATCCATATTATCGGCTTATATTTGCGTAGCCACACTCGTATCGCAATTTGAGGTCTGAACTGTCAAACTTAATCTATGTAAAAATTGGAAAACTACGAAACCTTAACGAAGGAGTTACTTAATCACCCTATAATTACTCAGTTTTTCGTCATTTCTTCATGGTGCCGAAGAGAACGATCCGAGGGCACGTCACCGCTAAAAAATCTATCGAGCCATGCAATTACAAGCTCCGAAACCTTTTCGAGCGCCCCTGACTCTTCAAACAAGTGCGAGGCATTTTCAACGACCTCAAGCTTAACATCTGCATGTTTAATTTTTCGAATCGCTTCGCGGTTGAGATCAAGGACCGAGGCATCTAAATTACCGACTATAAAAAGCATAGGAATCGAGATGTCACCCAGTGCTTCGTCAGCAAGATCAACCCGTCCTCCACGGCTAATGACAGCAGTAATCTCAAGGTCTGAGTGTGCCGCCGCCTTAATTGCAGCCGCAGCTCCCGTACTTGCGCCAAACAATATGATCGGCAACATTTTTAAAGCGTTGTGCGCATGTCCCCAATTGACGACTAACGACACTCGCTCTGCTAAAAAATCAATATCGAAGACGTTGTCCCTATTTTTTGCCTCTTCTCTTGTAAGAAGATCTGCTAAAAGTGTTGCGTAGCCCTGACTCCCTAGCGCTTGGGCTACATACTGATTCCGTGTGCTGAGTCGGCCGCTTCCACTTCCGTGCGCGAAAACGATGAGCGCCTTAGCTCGCTTAGGAATTTGCAAACAGGCGCGAAGCTTAAATTCATCTACCGCAATCTCTACATCTTGCTGATCATTATTTAGTAGCGCTATGACCTCTGAATCTTCAACTTGATCAAACTTTTCAAAGTGACTGCTGACCGAGAAAAAATGGTGCGGAACCCTGAGTACACAAAGTTCAATCTCTTCTCGCCTCAGAATCTCCATCGCTTGTCGACTGGCAACGGGAGCCGCAACGATGATTCGTCCAGCATCTTGCTCCCTGAGTGTGTTAATAGCCGCCTGAAGTGTTGACCCAGTAGCAATACCATCATCAACGATGACACAAGTTCGCCCTCGAACATCTATAGGTCCACGAAAGGGTGTGTAGAGACTTCTTTTAATTTGGAGATGAGCAACCTCAGCTTGTGCAAGAGACTCGAGCGTCTCTTCACCTAAAAACTCCGAACTCTCTTGATCACTAATGAATACATGCCCCGATTCATTGACAGAGCCAATTGCGTACTCTGGCTGTTTCGGATGTCCGATTTTGTGCACCAACAAAATATCAAGATCACCCTCTAGCTCTGTTGCAAGCACTTTGGCCATCGGAACAGCGCCTCGAGGAATCGCAAGAATCAACGGGGTTTCACCTCGCAAATGCTCAAGCTCCGCTGCAAGCATGTGAGCTGCCTCTAGCCGATCTATAAACTTTTCTTCAAATGCCCCAGTTGCCATGAAAACATCCTTGTTCGTTTGGATATCCTTGTTCGTTTGGATACAGAGATCGTAGCTTGAATTTTTGCGCCGTCACCAGTTTAGAAATTATGTTCGAAACGAGATATGAACTTTGCAAAATCGAGGCGATTTAGATCCGGTTTTCAATTAGCTTGCAGTTGCGCCAAATCAACTGTCGAAACAAACAATAGGCGAGACAAACAATAGGAGTCCAAAAATGAAAGCCACAATATACGACTTATTGAAAAAGGATCATCGCAAAGTAGAAGGCCTACTTGAGCGCTTAGTGCACTCAGCTGACGCTGACGATGAAACACGCACTAGCTTAATTAACCAGATTCGTGATGATTTGATTCCTCATTCGCGCGCTGAAGAAGCTGTTTTTTACAACTCACTGAGCGCAATTCCTGAAGCGAAAGATTTAATTCGCCATGGTTACGCTGAGCACATGGAGGCAGAAACTCTTCTTCGCACTCTTCAAGGCTTAAATGCAGTTGATGCCGAGTGGACAACAGTTGCAAAAAAACTTCGCGACTCGCTTCTTCATCACATCGAAGAAGAAGAAGGTGAAATCTTTACTGCTGCGCAAGCCTTGCTAGCGGACGAAGAAGCATTGTTGATGGGTGAAGCATTTACTGAGATGAAAGAAAAAATTGGCGATGGCGGTATTGTGACAAGTACCCTCGAGTTCGTTGCCAACATGATGCCTCTACGGTTTGCGACTCCGCTACGCAACTTCCTACATAAGCCGCAATAAGGTTTCTTAAAATAAAAATGGCGCCAAAGATGGCGCCATTTTTTTGCCTTTAAGTCTGACTGACTTTAAGCGGCTCTTCTACGTGGTCCCGCAAATTTAGCAAATTGCTCATGTCTTTGCGGAGGCTGATAACCTTTTTGGTCGGAACGATAAGGATGCGGAGGAGACTGCTCCTTCTTTCGTTCTTTGTCCTGAAGAATTTGCCTAAAGATATTCAGAACTTTTTTGGGTTTACTAACTTTAGATTTCGGCTGTGGTTTGCGCTTGGCTGGAGACTTCTTTGATTTCAACGGCATTACGTTCCCCCTATACCTTCGTCTCGGTAGAAACCGAGCAAAGGTAAAGAGTCGTATCGATTTAGGCCGCGATTTGGATCGTGCGATAAGCCTTTACGTAGGCAAACCACTGGGCGCGCGCCATCTTGAATTCAATATTAGCTACTCGTGCTTTCGCTTTTAAGTCAGCGATCTGCCTTGTTGCGCTTTCTTGAAGCGCTATTGAACGTCGCGAATTTATATATTCGGTACGCATCACTCGCATTCTTACCTGAGCTTCCTCAACTCTTTGTTTCAAAGCGAGAACGCTTTCACGGCAAGCACCTTTAGATAACAAAATTTGCTCATCCATTCGAAGGCGAGCCTTCATAATTTCTTCTTTTGAAACACGTTTGAGTCGAGATGCCAAACCGACAAACGAAAGTGAGCGAATCCACCACTTGGTGGGATCCCACTGATACCAACGAATGCCATTACGGTAGTCAGCCTGGAACATATGATGGAAATTGTGATAACCCTCACCAAACGTGAGTACTGACAAAATAAAATTATCGCGTGCTGTGTTCTTATCAGTATACGGTTGGCGACCGAAGAAGTGGCAGGCTGAGTTGATCAAGAATGTAGAGTGATTAGAAACGACAACACGAAGTGCTCCGCCAAATAAAACTCCTGTCCAAAACCCAAGTCCAAACATCTCTGCAACTAACCCAGGAAGAATGAATCCAACAAACGACGCCAACAAGAAATAATATTTGTCCTGGAACATAATGAACTTTTTCTTTTGAAGATCAGGGCAACCACGGACTTCATGCTTTGGATCTTCGTGAAGTAAAATCCAACCTAAATGAGCAAACCAAAAACCTTTATTAATACTGTACGGATCATCATCAGAATCTACTTCACGATGGTGACGGCGGTGATCGGTACACCAGCGAATGATTGAACCTTGAAAGGCCCCGGCGCCAAAAAAAACATAGAGCCATTCGATGATCGGGTGCACATCATAGCTTCTGTGCGAGAAGTAGCGATGATAACCACAAGTGATGCTCATATTACTAATAACGAAACTTACAAAAAACAGGATGAGTGGACCCCAAGAAAATCCATACCGAGTGAAGTAAGTAATTAAGCCAACCGATGCTACGATCGGCACCGCTGTAAAGAAGATCAAATTCACCCAATTAATTGGCCGAGCATTCGACTGATCCATTTTCCTCCTGAAAACCCTCATCTAAATAGTCACTGAAGTATAGCTGCCGTTGTTGATCACTCAACTGCGAAAACACCCAAAAGAACTAAAAAACGCAAACTGGACCAAAGCCTGATCAAAGCCCTCCAGAAGCATCTCATATTCGTTACAAACAGTGTCATTGCTCTATTCGACGCTGAAAGCTAATCGTCTCTTTTAATTAAGTGGTAACCAAACTTGGTTCGGACCGGAGGAGAGATTTCTCCTTTTCCCAAATCAAATGCTGCATCAGCAAATTCTTGAACCATTCGCGTTTTTCCGAAGTAACCGAGATCGCCACCATTTTTAGCTGAGGGGCACTTTGAAAATTTTTGCGCGAGCTCTTCAAAAGAAATGCCTTCACTTAATTTTCTCTCGATATCTTTCGCCTCATATTCATGCTCAACCAAAATGTGCCGTGCCTTGATACTTTTAGGTTTTGGATTCTCTGTCATATTTTCCTTTTTAACTGTGCCGGGCCAAGTGCTTCTTCATTTCAGAAATAAATTTAGCATCTCTAGCCGGGTCAAAATTTTTGATTTCGTTTGAAGGGTACGCAACCGCTGCGCGCTCTTTTCGCTTCGCTTCTGGTTCATCATTATATCTTGGGATGATGTGAGAATGTAGAGCTTGCGCAACATTACAAAGAGTTTCGTAGTTAATTCGATATGCCCCATTGATCTCAATGAGCGCATCGCCCACTCGGCAGACATCACGGAAATAGTTCATCCGAAGCTCTTCAGACAAATCGTTGACACTAAAAACCACCGGATCAGCCAGCGTCATACAGTGACCCCGAGTCAACGGTTGCTCAGTCGCAACCACCCAACAAGTCTCTAGCTTTGCAATCACAAAAGGGTTCTCACCCTTTTGCGCCTTCTCAACAAACTCATGAATTACAGTCACCATCCCCAAAAGGTAGTTCATACCTTTTGGTAGCGCAACTGCGTAAAGTTACCGGGGAGGAAGATTGAGGATGTCGCTCGTGAACTGCTGGTTCATTCGCGGATTATTTGACGAACAATCAATTGGACTGAGCGGCACCCAAATAAAATCAGGATTTGCCGACAGCCACGAACCTCCCACTGCATTCCCGGCAGCGTCGACTCGTAAGCTGTATTTGTAAGTTCGAATATATGTGGGTGCCACTCCGGGAGGCTTCGAGTAACTCGCGTCGTACTTGTGAACCGTAAGCTTTGCAGTAACAGTGAATGTGGTTGCCGAATTCTGCACAAGATCCATTGTGTAACCGCTCACCAAGTGATTGTCGACCGGGCGCGAACTTACATAATCCATTGCGACAACTTTTCCAACTTGCCCAATGTAATAGGTAAGTACTTTATGAAATTCGGCCGGATAAATATCTCTTGGGTCGTTACTTGCGTATCCATAATTTCGTCGCCCATAAAATGCAACCGCAGCACAGTAATCTTCTTCAGCTAAAATTCCCTTTTGATCTGCGACAGTAAACACGACCCCACTTTGTTGATGATATTTGCTTGTCTTCGGCTCGGCTCGAAGTACGGCACTTGCTGCCCATCCGTTACAATGACCCTCCCACGCAACATCTTTGTAAGCATGATAGGTTCGCTCCCAAGAAGCGACTCGCGGACTTACTCCCGTGCGCGCACTCACGTAGCGATCATACTTGGCGAGTGGCGAAACTGAAGTGCCGGCGAGTGCATTGCTTTTGTAAGACCACCAAAATCCCCTCCACGGTAAATTAGATTCGGGAACAGCCGCCTCAAGGCGACCCTCTTGCACCCTCATATCTGGTGCTTCGGAACTAGTTCGCTGAAGTAAATCAATTGTAGAATCAACTGAAGTGTCCTGAGGCCAAGTTGGAGCTAAGTGGGTTGGCTCAACAAGTGGAACAGGCAAAGGATTAATATCGCTCGAGTGAACTCGATGAGTGCTGACTTCTCCTTTTAAAAGGGAGCCATGAGTGACTAATCCATCTGCCTCAACTATCGCAGAAAGTTCGGGCTTCACGGTAGTTTCGTCAGCATTGTAGATAAATTTTGATCCGGCGGGATTATTAAGCGACTTGTAACACCAAGTTTGCAATCCAATTATAGGAATTGAACTTCTCTCAACAGACTCCTGAATTTCAAACCGATAACAAGCAGTCGAGTCTGCAAATGAGGATTTAGAAAAAGAAAAAACTAACAACAGACCCAAAATCACTTTTGTCATGTGCACTCCCCTGGCTTCTGAAGAGTGTGCGCTAAGATATTTTTAGTTTAAACCGAACTTGCTTTTAGTTCTCAGCACAAACAGCGCAAGCTTTAAAATGGTCTAGCGCGATCGCGATTAGCTTCAAGAAACTCTTTTAACCACGGGTATCGCTTTAATGCTTTTGGGGTGAGCTCAGAATTACCAGTGAAATAGTCATAGAGCAATTCGACCTCATTCAAAGACAATCGCTGAAATCCTTCAGTAAAAGTAACTGGCAATAGATTTAGAAAACGTGACGTCTCTGAACCATAAACGTCGGTGAGAATTTTTGCCTTCTTCTTGAATTCACTTTCAGTGAGCGTAACTGTTTTTTCTGGAAAACTGTTGTAGGCAACAGAGAATAGGTTTTTGTGGCCAGCAAAAGCACGATGAACTGCAACGCTAACATCTTGATGATGAGGATGTCCGTATTCGCCTAAAATTCCGTGAGTGTAGACAGCATGAGGAGTCGGAAACTTTCGCAAATAGGCTTCAAGCGAATTTGTATCAAGTCGCTGTTCATAACGATCAGGCATACCCACCCAGTCTAGTTGTTTGACTCCAAGCATTTTACACGCGGCTTCAAATTGTTTTTTGCGGCGGGCTCCGTCGTTGTCGGCATTTCCATCGGTGGTACAAACGACTCGCCAGGGTAATGATTTTGCACCACTCAATATTGTTCCGCCAAAGAAGAGCGTTTCGTCATCGGGATGCGCGACACAGACCAGATTATATTTTCCCTTCGACATTTCGATTCTCCTGATTGTTAAATATAACCATGGAACTAATAGTTTGCGAAAGTAGCGATCAAGTTGACGCCTCTGTTTCGAAGTGGTGTGAGAAGAAGGTCCTAGACTTTGGTATTAAGTCAGCGTTCATTCCTGCGGGAGCAACGCCAGAAGGCTTGTACCAACTCTGGGAGAAGCAACGTCCCGCCTATCTTAAGGGAATGAAACTCATCCAAATTGATGATGTTTTAAGCTCCCCTCAAGAAGGCGTGTTCAAAAAGTTTTTCGAACAACATCTTCCAAGTTTCAAAAGCCAACTTTGCTTCATCGAAAGTGGCGAGTGTAAAGCTGAGCTTGGGCTTTTAGGATTAGGTGTGAACGGTCACGTCGCATTCCATGAACCAGGTATTCACGAAGATTTCTACAGCGGCTGCGTTCAATTAAGCGAAGTCACTTGCAAGAATTTAAATTTGCCTCAGGGAAGTTGGGGCGTGAGTTATGGCGCAGGCGCATTCATGCGCTGCAAAGCAGTGAGCATCATCGTAAAAGGTAAAGGCAAAAGAGAAATCTTAAAGCGTTTACTCGCGAAGGACCCGACAGTCCCCGCTTCTGCTTTGATGAATCATCCTCGGCTCACGATCATTACCGACCGCGAAGCCTACCCTGCTTAATAGCTTAGTGAATTGACAACGACGATTAAGATGACGATTGCTAGAATGACTCTCATATCTAGTTCTGCTTCTTCCAATGACGGTCATAAGCCGGAGCTTCAGCATCAGATTCGATCATCGATGTGATGTTGCAATTAATGTCGTTATCAACATCAGCTAAAAATTCAATGTATTTCCCGTTCGGTAATATCGTACGAATCACCCACTCATACTTTGTTAAATGTCCGATTTCGATCTGCTCGGCACTCACCGCGACATTTTCTTGAACCGAAATCAAGTTTGCAAAAATTTTCGCTACTTGACCGTCGCAATCAAGGGCCATTGCTGGCGAGGTAAAAACTGAAAGAGCAAGAGTCACTAAAAGAGTTTTCATTAATTCACTTCCTGTTTTGCTACGCACGAGAACTGAGAGTCGCCGATGTAGGCAACAACCGCTTTCTCAATTGATTGCTCGCCACGATATGTTTGAATATCTACCATTGCTCCTTGAGTATTTCCCCCATCGCACGAGTCATCGTGAGTGGTGTACATCACATAGACCTTTCCAGAAGAATGCTTCAAGTAAGTAGCCTGAGTGTAATAACAAATTTGGTCGCCAAAACTCAAAGGCTCAATCCCCGCAGGAGCAGGTGAATCTACTTTAAGTAATAACTTAAAACGATTCCGATATTGAAGTTTGTCGTAATCACCCACGACACCCAGGCCGTTTAAGTTCGAGTCTTTACAGTTTTCGTTTTTGTAATCGGTTTTTGGCTGATCTGCATGCGCTGCAATGCCAGACAGTAAAAGAGCTGCTAAGATTAATGTCTTCATAAAGTCTCCTTAATGAATGGTTTGTTGGCCGCTGAGCAATTCAAACTGTGCAACAACTTCGCTTGTTGCTTCAGTCACAATTGTTTTCATTAAGCCTAAAACTTTAAGCTGCTCAGGCGTGGGTTGTTCATCAGCGATTGAAACGCCAATGACTCCTCCGCTCATCATGTCGTTTTGCCAAAAGCCTTCGTGATCCATTCCCATCATTTCAGCAACATTTGATCTCTTGAATAGATCAACGTCGCTTCGACCCAGAATCTCAGAGGCTTGAAGGCCGAGCATTTCTGCTCCAGCTTGGTTTATAAAAGAGTATGAACCGTCGGCTCGTTTTACGAAGCAAGCGATTCCCGCGTTATCTAATCGTTCTAAAATATGTGCTGAAATCATGTAACAGGTGTAACCGGAGGATCGGCTGACGTAAATAGCGACCTCCATCTGTTATAAATTCGTTTGTAACGACAAAAACTTCGACAGAGGACGGCGGCGTGCCCCGCCTTGCTGTGCACTTGTTGCAACTCACGCCTAACGGCTTTAAACTCGCAGCTCATGGATATTTTTCACTTAGTGTACAGAAGTAGATCAGTAGGCATTCCCGACGAGAAAGTCCTTAACGATATCCTCGAAGTATCTCGAAGGAGAAATGAGCAGGATCAAATTACTGGCTTCTTAATATATCGAGACGGATTCTATATGCAGCTTCTGGAAGGCCCTCAAACTAAGGTCCGCGAATGCCTGGCCCGCATCTCTGCCGACAAACGCAATATGGACCTTACCGTGTTAGGGGAAGTGCACAGCTCAAATAGAATGATGCCTGACTGGAGCATGGCTAGCGTGATGGCAGCCAAAGTAAGGATTAGTTCGGAGTCATACATAGATCTTTTTGATTTAGGCGCTAGTGATGGTGTATTTCGTGATAAACATGCTTTAGAAGGCATGCTACGCCTTTTTAGCAAACATGCCTCACATCTGCCCCAAAAGGACTTAGGATAAATGAGTCGCCCAAGCTTTCAGTCTATATACATGCAGCTCGCGCATACACTTTCTCAGCGTTCAACTTGTCGACGCCTGAATGTCGGCACTGTTGTGACAACTACTGATTATCGAAAAGTTCTCGCCGTTGGATACAATGGCAACGCCACTGGGTTACCTAATGATTGCGACCGAGATGAAAAAGGTAATTGCGGCTGCCTACATTCAGAAGAAAATGCAGTCATTAACTGCGACTCCCCGAGATTTATTGAAAAGCATGTTTTCGTCACTCACCTACCTTGTACAGCTTGCGCCAAGCGACTGATCAATCTTGGTGGTGTGAAAAAAATCTTCTATACGTCTGATTATCGATCAAGTGATTCACTCGCTCTTTTATCTACAGTAGGAATCGAAGTGGAGCGATTGGAAGGCAAACCAACTGCGCCCGATAACGTTTAAGCCCTAGCGAATTTTTGACTTAAACTTTTCTCTACGACCCATCTTTTACTTTTTTCAAATGACACCACCCCAAAAACCCTCTAGCGGCTTTATACGCAACTTAAGGGTTGGCCCGCTCGGTGCAATGACCTCTCGACATGAAAAACACATTAAAGTTCAGATCATTATTAGTAGCTTCTTTATTAACGCTTTCAACGGCAGCACACGCTAGCAAGGTAACGGTAGCTCAGTTTGCTTCTCCTGATGAGAACACTCCAAATTGCGCTAACTCACCTGCCGAACTTGCTTCGATGAAAGACCTCGTTGCAGTGATGAAGACTTTCGGAGGACTACAAGCAGTTGTAGGCACCTGGAAGCTTTCTGGAATTCCGTTTGTTAACCAAAAAATTTCGTTCAAATACGATTCAACGAAATTTATTGTTCAAACCAATAACGAATTCCCTGAGGAAGTATCTCTTTGTTCGCACAAAAATGCGAAGGGACAAGCGATGCTTCGCGTATCAGTTCACACGCCAGGTTGCCCAGAAAACAAAAACATCTATCTTCAGGCAGATGGAAAAGGTGTCATGCGTTTAACTGCATACGGCACGAAAGCAATCGGCACAGCAAAGTTTAAACAAAAGTCTGTTACACCACTCCCAGATGGAAACAAGGCTAACCCTGTTTCTTGCGCTAAAAACTAAAACGTAAATATAGTTAAGGCAATTCAGCTTGAACGGAAGGTAGAAGTACCTTCCGTTTTTGCTTTTATACAGGATACGCTATTGGCATGAAACTATTCTTTCTTGGCCTAATGTCTTTCTTTTATATCGGTGCTGGCCTCAATCATTTTATCGACCCAGGCTTCTACCTACCAATGATGCCACCTTACATTCCCGCCCACCGCTTAATGATTCTGGTAAGCGGAGTGGTCGAAGTCGCCTGCGGGATCTTCCTAATACCAAAGAGAACTCGATCACTAGCAGCATGGACAATTATTGCGATGTTGATTTCATTTTTCTCGGTGCACATTTATATGCTGCAATTTCGAGGAAGCCTTTTTGTAGATGTGCCTGAAGCAATCTTGTGGGCGCGAATCCCATTACAGTTTGTTTTTATATATTGGGCATACGTTTATACTGAGAAGTCTCGACGATAAACTTTCCGCCCTAAGTTTAAAAATGCTTGCCGTTCTCGTAGTAGTTCTCTTTAGCGAGATTTATAAAAACCACAGAAATGTATTCAGCAGAAACCTGTTTTCGAACTAATTCGGTTATCTTTTCTGCGGCCTTGTTTTGAATCTCTTGTCCGCGGTCGAACCAAAGCACTTCAATCATTGGATCACCCTGCACAACTTCGCCGTCCTTGAAAAACTCAGTTGAGATTAACTCCACCGAAAAATTCTCAACTGGCGTTTGCATTAGTCCAGCGAGCTCTACTGGAAGCTCACGGCTCAAGTTTTTTACAATACTTTCATTTAGGGCGCGAATTCGAATATGCGGCATGCGAAACTGTTAAACAGCGCGATCTGAATTGTAAAGTTGCTGTGCATTGTCGACTAACTCAACAGCAATTCTCTGTTCTTGCGGATAATCATAAACCTGTCTTGAGCCTGTAATTTTTTGTTCCGATTAGCTACCGGGATAGAAAGCGTCTTTGGCTTTCTCTTTTGTCTCATTTTGAGAACTGAATTCAGAAACTATCATTTCGAATACGCGTACCGATAGGAAACCTATGCTCAGAACTTATAGAAAAAAACGGATTGTAGGATACCTAACGATTACAGCAGTCTTATGTGGCGGCTTCATGAACTGCACTGGCGTGAGTTCATTACCAGTTGAAAGTACGGCACTAAGTTCAGCAGGCGCAGGTGGACCACCAATGGCCCCTACTCCAATTCCAGGACCAGGTGCTTTTCCTAAGGTGGGGGAGGTACCTCTCATACTATCGAACTTCGCTGTGGACCCCGAACTTGTAGATGCCTGGGGTAACGGCGCGATTCCAGCTTCAGCCGCTCCAGATAATGTCGGAGCGTTCAGATTCATTTGTAACCCGAGCCATGAAGCTTACGATGACCCCATCGTTTACCCCGGCATGATCGGCGCATCACATTTACACCAATTCTTCGGAAACACACTTGCTAACGGAAAATCGACTTACGAATCACTTCGAACAACCGGAGCTAGCACCTGCAATTCTCCACTCAACCGTTCTGCTTATTGGATTCCTGCGATGATGAACGGAAAAGGTAAAGTCGTAAAACCAGATTACGTTTCGATTTACTATAAGCGCATGCCGAAGACCGATCCAAATTGTCAGAAGCAGGGTAAAGCTTGCGTCGACATTCCGCGCGGACTTCGCTTTGTGTTTGGTAAAACAATGACAGGCTCGGGAACTGGTGGTTATTTCAATTGTGATTCGAAAGATTGGAGTAAAAAAGCGCCGGGAACAAATTCTGCTCATTATACTACGATAATTGAAGCGGCTAAGAATTGTCCTTTCGCAGATGGAACTACTTATGCGAATAATCGTCTGGGACTAGTCATCAATGCTCCAGACTGTTGGGATGGAGTGAATTTAGATTCGCCCGATCACCGTTCGCACATGGCGTTTGGAGGCTATGGCTCGTGGGGATACTACAAGTGTCCAGACACTCATCCGTACGTGATTCCGACTTTCACACTTGGGGCTTGGTACACAGTTGATCAAGATCTTTATACTGACATAAAGGCAGATGGCACTTGGAACGGGACACAGAATGGCTGGCATCTATCTTCGGATGAAATGAACAAAGTTGAACCGGGCAAAACCGTACACGCAGACTGGTTCGGAGCTTGGGACGACGGCGTCATGGACATGTGGCACAAAAACTGTATTGATAAGCTCCTAAATTGCTCTGGTGGTGATTTAGGAAATGGTAAGCAATTACGAAATTTCAGTGGCTTTAAGTGGGATGCAAACCCGCGTGTTGTTGATCCACCTGCGATGACGGGTCCAATGATGAAATTGGATCACTCGAAAATGCACCACTAATTTCCTTACTGATCTTCGGCGGGCTTTACCTTTTTGGTGAGGCCTTTTAAAAAGTACCGCAGCACTTGATCACCGCAAACACGATAGTTGTCATGACCCTTTTTTCGCAAGATTGCCGAGAGCTCGCCTTTACTAAACTTCATTCCTTCACCGTTGAGCATCGCAAGAATATCTTCTTCTTTGAGTTGAAACGCCACTCTCAGCTTTTTCAAAATTAAATTATTCGAGATCGGTAGCTCTTTTGGCATCGGCGGCCTTGAATCATCTTTTCCTCGCAAAAAGAAAATTAGTCCGTCAAGAAAGTGAGCCATGATTCCGTCAGGGCACGAGATATAGTCTGGGTCTTCTTCGCCTCTCATGAAGTTTTCAATTTCGGTTTTTGGAATTTGTAAACTATCAAGACTACATATCTCAACGACTCTTGAGTTATTGAGTCCGAGAAGATTTCTGATCGAGCGCAGCACATCATTGTTCGTCATTAAAAGACTTCTCCGTACCCACGTGAACTCATCAATGCTAGGATCTGCATCATGAGAAATTTGCTCTTCAGTCTAACATTTTATTCGCTACTAACAACTGTTTCACTGACTGCCAATGCCGCGCCCCCTACTTCAAGTGAGCTCATCGTCGTGGCACTTGGCGATTCGCTGACTGAGGGTCTTGGCGTCCTGCCAAGCGCAGCCTATCCGGCCCTTCTCGAAGCTAAACTAAAGAAGTCCGGAAAGAACGTGAAAGTAATTAACGCGGGGATCAGCGGTTCAACGACCGCTAGTGGCCCTGCTCGGATGAAGTTTCTTTTAAAGAACAAGCCTCATTGGGTGATCGTTGCCCTTGGCGCCAACGATGGACTTCGGGGCCTCAAGCCAGAGGAAATGAAAAAGAATTTGGCGTCGACAATAGAAATCGCAAAAGATGGAGGCGCGAAAGTCTTATTAGCCGGAATGCGCGCCCCACCCAATTTAGGTGCTCAGTACACAAAATCTTTTGATGCAGTGTTTGCCGATTTAGCTAAAGACCGGTCAATTGTGTTCGTTCCATTTCTTCTCGACCGTGTTGCTGGCGAGCTTAAGTTCAACCAAAGCGACGGGCTTCATCCAAATGAAGAAGGTCACAAAATTATGAGCGATCTTATTTTTAAGTATCTCGAGAAAAAATTATGAATTACGTCCTCGAAGTTAACGACATCACCAAAACTTACCCGCAGGGAGCAGACTCAAAGATTGAGGTCTTACGCGGAGTTACCTTTACAGCAAGTCCGCAAGAAACTGTTTCTATTGTCGGAGCTTCAGGTGGTGGTAAGTCGACTCTCCTATCTCTACTCTCTGGCGTTGATAGACCAACTTCTGGAACTGTAAAAGTACTCGGGCGCGATCTTGCCTCTTTGACCGATGATCAGTTGACATCATTTCGAGGCCGCGAATACGGCATCGTTTTCCAGCAATTCCATCTAATCTCTCATCTCACTGCTCTTGAAAACGTTATGCTCCCTCTTGAGATCAACGCCACAGACAAGGCTCAAGAAAAAGCCCAAGACTACCTTCGCGAAGTTGGCTTAATAGATCGAATGAACCACATGCCGTCACAGCTCAGTGGTGGCGAAACACAGCGAGTGGCAATTGCTAGAGCGCTAGCCATCCAGCCAAAAATTATTCTCGCCGACGAACCAAGCGGAAATTTGGACATTCGCACTGGCCAAAAAGTCATGGATCTACTTTTTGAATTAATAGAGAAACACAAATCAACGCTCGTCTTAGTGACTCACAGTGAAGAGCTAGCAATGAGATGCCAGAGACGTTTGGTTTTAGAAAACGGAAAGCTTTCGGAGATCTAGTGCTTTTAAAATATGCGCTGAAAGAACTTCGATCTTACCCGCGCTATACACTTCTATTTGTCATTAACATCATGATTGGTCTCATAGGCCTTTCTGCCATCGAGAGCTTTAACGCTAGTATCAACCGCGAAGTAAAAGCTTCATCGCAAGCTTCGGCGGGCGGCGATTTAGTTGTCTCAAGTCGACTCACCATTGATCCAAAGACATTGCAGACTGTTCAATCAGAGCTTGGCAATACTGCTTATGAATTCGGTGAAGCAGAAGAAGTTTTAACAATGGCCTCAACCCAAGAGGCTTCTCGACTCCTTCAGTTAAGAGCTCAATCTGCAAACTTACCATTTTACGGGACGATTGAAGTTGAGCCGCTGCAAACTTCTGAACAACTTGAACGTGGACATCATTGCTGGGTGTCGCCAGAGCTACTCACTCAACTTAATCTAAATGTCGGTGACTCGGTCAGTATTGGTGGGCTTTCTGTTAAAATTACCGGAGTTATAAAAAAAGATTCCGCACCACAGCTTGGCCGAGGCGCACTCGCTCCCAGAGCTTATGTTAGCCGCGCGACTCTAACGGCAACCGGACTAGTTCAAAAAGGAAGTACGGTTTTCTACCAGAAGGTT
The DNA here is from genome assembly GCA_964543475.1 of uncultured Bdellovibrionales bacterium. GTDB lineage: Bacteria > Bdellovibrionota > Bdellovibrionia > Bdellovibrionales > JAMPXM01 > JAYSYM01. The sequence continues at coordinate 89,904 of CAZIYJ010000011.1, forward strand.
TTCAAGCTGCCAGCAGCGATTGACTCCGATGAACTCGCAAAACGAATTTCAAGTCGCTTAAAGGATTCAACACTTAACATTCGGAGCCATTCTCAAGCGAGCGAAGCAAGTGCTCGAATGCTTTCTTATCTCAATGACTACCTAGGCCTTATATCGCTCGTTGCACTCCTGCTTTCAAATATTGGCGGCATTTATCTTTTCCGAGCTCACCTCATCGATCGACTTAAAGATATGTCGGTTTTGAAAATGATTGGAATGCGACCAAACAAGATTATTCAACTCTACTCCATCGAAGTTCTACTTTTGTCATTTGCTGGCGTCGTGCTCGCCCTCTTGGGCTCACTCGCAATATTTCCGCTCATCAATTCACTCGCTTCCGAAATTCTTCCGTTTAACTTAGCTATCCGCGCCGAAAGTTCGGCCTTTATACTTGTGGCAATAGTGGGAATGGTCAGCACACTCTTTTGCTTGCTCCCACTCTTATTAAAAATTCGAACTTTTTCTCCGAGTGAATTATTTCAAGAAAGCTTTGCCCTTGAACTTAAACTCAATGCGCGAGCGTTACTGTTGTGGCTGCCGGCCGTTTTATTCTTCTATGCTTTAGCAATCTGGCAAGCGAACTCAATTAAAGTTGCCTCGTTATTTGTCGTCTCACTCTTATTGTCTGCAGCAGCACTTTCAGTTGTTGGTTTGTTTATTTTCAAAGCCGCATCACCTTTACTTCCCTCTCGCAGCTTCGAAGTTAGGTTCGCCTTTCGCGAACTCATTCGACGCCCTCTCGAAAATCTAACTACCTTCGTCGCTCTAGCGATCGGTGCGATGCTTGCAAGCCTTGTCTTCACGATAGAGGGAAGCATCAGCAGCGAATTTGAAATCGGCGCTGGCAGTCTCAAGCCCTCGCTCTTTCTCTTCGACATTCAAGAAGATCAAATCGAAGGTGTTAGAAAACTTGGATCAAAACACGGAGTTGAGCTTGTTAACGACTCTCCAATGGTTCGAGCTCGTCTAACTGCAATTAATGACTCTTCTGATTTTACATCTGAAGAAGATTCAAGTCTTCAGACTCGAGAAGAACAACAAGCCGCACGCTCAAGAAACCGTACTTTCAATTTAACTGAGCGAGCAAAACTCTCAACTTCTGAGACCTTAATCGAAGGCCGAGAGTTTTTGAGCAAGTTCGACCCAGCAAGCAATCGATTACCAGAGATTTCTCTTGAAGAACGCTTCAGTGAGCGACTCAGCGCTAAAATTGGTGATAAGTTTACTTTTGAAATTATGGGCGTCGAGCTCAAGGCAGAGGTCGTTTCTATTCGCCGAGTGAAGTGGGCGAGCTTTCAACCTAACTTCTTTATTCAGTTTCAAGAAGGCGTGCTGACAGAGATGCCAAAAGTTTATTTGGCATCTACGAATCAACTGAGCAACGAAGTAAAAGCTCACTATCAACAAGACCTTGTGCGCGAGTTCCCAAATGTTTCAATCATCGATGTAAGCCAAGCTGTCGCGCAGCTTCTTGAAACAACGACAAAGATGGCGCTAGCTCTTAAGATAATGGCGTTTTTAGTTCTGTTCGCCTCATTGCTAGTAGTAACTAGTATTCAGATTTACAACATGCAGAGATCAAAACAGCAAAAAGAACTCTTAAGACTTGTTGGTCTTGTAAAACGCAGGCTTCAAGTAATTGCCAACATTCAAAGTTGGTCGTTGATTCTTTTTGCTCTCTCGTTCGGATGGATATTAAGTTTTGCAGTCGCTTGGCCAATCACTTCTCTAATGTTTGCTCGTACGCCAACTCTGACTTTTGAATCACTCATCACTCTGATTCTGTTAGTCCCACTTGCCCTTGCTACTTCTATCGGCAACTGGAAAGCTCAGTAATTTGCTGCGCTGTTTTAGCTAGTGCACTTCGACTCCAAAACTGTTGGCACTCCATTCGCATTAGCCCTCGGCATCGGGGGAATTATGAAAAAAGTGACACCACTTCTAAGTTTAGTGCTTTTGTTCTGTGTATCGTTCGCGTTCAGCTCTGAATCATTTAGTAAAGACAAACGACCAAAAGATCCACCACGCTGCGAGCAGTTTCCGCATTCATCAGGATGTGAGTCGTCTGAGTCTAAGTGTTCGCAGTTCCCGCACTCTTCTGGCTGTGAGTCATCTGAATCTAAATGCGAACAGTTCCCACACTCTTCAGGTTGTGAATCGTCTGAATCTAAATGCGAGCAATTCCCGCACTCTTCAGGTTGTGAATCATCTGAGTCTAAGTGCGAGCAGTTCCCACACTCTTCAGGTTGTGAATCGTCTGAATCTAAGTGCGAGCAGTTCCCGCACTCTTCAGGTTGTGAATCATCTGAATCTAAGTGCGAGCAGTTCCCGCACTCTTCAGGTTGTGAATCGTCTGAATCTAAGTGCGAGCAGTTCCCGCACTCTTCAGGTTGTGAATCGTCTGAGGCAAAGTGCGAGCAATTCCCATACTCTTCAGGCTGCTTACTTTAGAATAGCGCCATTTCTAGCGAGGGAAAGCTTGGCTATCCGATCATCCAAATCAGGATGAGTTGCGAAAAGCTTCATCAAGCCCCCCGCCTTGCCAGAAATTTTAAGTGAAGCAATCGCAGGCTGATCATCAGTCTGCGGTAATCGAGAGTTCACCTTTAGCCTCTCGAGTGCCATCACCATATTTTCAGTCGACGATAGTGTCGCTGCGCCACTGTCAGCTCGATACTCTCGCATTCGAGAGAACTTCGACACGACAATCATCCCTAAAATCCCGAGAATAATTTCGGCGCCTAAAACAATTCCAAATTGCGCAATCTGACGTTTCTCTTCAGGAATGAACTGACTTGCGAAAAACGCAATGACTCGAGCGAGGAACATAACAAAAGCATTCACCACACCCTGAATCAGCGTCATAGTCACCATGTCGCCATTTGCGATATGCGCCACTTCGTGCGCCAGAACTCCATCGATCTCTTTTTGGTTCATGCCACGAAGTAGGCCAGTCGAAACAGCAACGAGCGATCGATTCTTTGTCGGGCCGGTAGCAAATGCATTGAGGTCATCGGCTTCGTAGTATCCAACCTCCGGCATCTTCGAGAGACCAGCTTTTCTCGAGAAAGCGTGAACTCTTGCGACGAGTTTTAGCATCTCGGGATCATTGGTGTTCGGATCGATGACTTTTACGCCCATCATCCACTTAGCCATTACTCGAGAGAGAGCCAACGACAGGAACGCTCCGCCAAACCCCCAGAGCAAACAGAAAACGAGAAGTGATTCGTAAATAATTCCTTGGGCAGTCAAATACGGCTGCACACCAAGCAGAGCCATCACTGTCGATATCGTTGCAATGATCAGAACGTTAGTTGCTAAAAACAGAACTACTCTTTTAGCCATTTTCATAAAATTTCTTCCTTTGCCATTTTTTTTCGATCAATCAAAACAGAAACAAAAATCGACGATCCAATGAGCGTCGCAATAATCATTAAAGACCAAGTAATCGGAAACTTTCCGCCGAACGCTTGATTGAGCCAAACCATCTTGAGGCCGACGAAAATTAAAACAGAGGCTAGCCCGTATTTAATGAATGCAAATTTATCCATTACACCTGAGAGCATGAAGTACATCGATCGCAAGCCTAAGATCGCAAAAATATTAGAAGTGAAAACTATCAGCGGCTCTTTAGTAAGCGCAAAAATTGCCGGAACCGAATCGATTGCAAAAATGATATCGGTCATTTCAAGAAACACGAGAGCTAAAAAGAGAGGCGTGACATACAGAAGACCATTCTTTTTAATAAAAAAATGTTGCCCCTCTAGCTGCGGATGAATTCTGAAGACCTTCTTTAATTGTCTAACGATAAAACTGTTTTCGAGATTTTGGGGTTCGGTCCCAGCGAAGAACATTTTTATGCCCGTGAGAATCAGTAGGCCGCCAAAGAATAAGATGACCCAATGATACTGCATGAGCACTGAGCCCAGAGCGATAAATATTCCTCTAAAAACCAGCGCTCCTAAAATTCCCCAGAATAAGACTTTGTGCTGATAAATTCTCGGGATTCCGAAGTAAGAAAAGACGACTGCGAAAATAAATATATTGTCGATCGCAAGCGACTTTTCGACGACGAAACCTGTTAAAAATTCGAGTGCCGTGGTCTTAGCCTGCTCTTCAGAAAACAACGTGAGGGCGTAAAGATAAAAGAGATAATTAAATATAAGTGCGCAACCAATCCAAACCGCCGTCCAGATAGATGCTTCTTTAAATGAAACCTCGTGTGCCTTTTTATGGAAGACGCCGAGATCGAGGGCGAGCATCGCAATAACGAACACAGTAAATCCAGCGTAAATCCACCAATAGTCGTAAAACGGGAAAAGTAGCATCTTTTCTCTCCAATCAAATTCACCTCTAATTATTGGGGTTTTATAAACATCTTTCAAATCGATAAAAAACGTGTTTAGTATCGTGAATAGCGATGCTAAAACTTTAATGCGGAGAACGCGATGAACCCGTGGATCAATTATCACCATCTGTTTTACTTTAAAACGATTGCTGAAGAAGGCAGTGTCTCAAAGGCCGCAGAGAAACTTTTGATTGGCCAACCTACCCTGTCGGCTCAACTTAAACAGTTTGAAGATACTTTGGGAGTACAGCTTTTCGAGCGTCAGCACAAAAAACTGATTCTAACGGAACAAGGTAAAGTCGCTCTCGACTATTCTAAGAACATTTTTAAACTTGGCTCAGAGATGTATGAGGTTTTGCACGATCGGTTAAAGCCAAACCGTCCAACTCTTCATCTCGGAGCCCTCGATAGCGTTTCAAAGCAAATTGTTTTGGAAATGGTAAAACAAGCGTTTCGAATTTCACCCTGCCAAATTACGTTGTCGGAGGGAAAGTCAGACGAATTACTGAGGGAACTCACTTCGCACAATATAGATTTAGTGATCACGAATTTTCTTCCGTCAGGAACTGATGCAAAAGGACTTCATCCACGGTCACTTGCGAAAAAGAATGTCGCAATTTACGGAGCGCCAAAGTTTAAGAAGTTACGAAAGAACTTTCCTCACTCGATTTCGAGTGAGCCGATGATTTTTCCGACTTATGACTCGCGCCTCCGCCAAGATCTTGATCATTGGGCAAAACTTCATAAAATTGAGCTCAATGTCATCACTGAAAGTCAGGACATTTCGGTGAAAAAATTAATGGCTACTGAAGGGCTTGGACTCATCGCTGCTGCTGCACACACTGTGAGTGGTCAGATTTCTCGGGGAGATCTGGTGGAGATTGGGCAGCTTCAAGGAGTTCAAGAAGAACTTTTCTTAGTGGCCGCCGAGCGCAAGATCGAAAACCCAATCGCCGCAAAATTAATGAAGTCTTTTGCTTTATAGCATTTAATGAAAGCCCACTGAGAATCACTCTGGGTACATTATGGCTTACTTGCCTTCGCACGCCTTTTGCTACAGATAATGTCTGGTACTAGGTGGTTGCAAAAAGTTGCCAGCTAGAGATTCTTTCTTTGGAGCAGACACTGAAACGTTTCACGGCGCATGTAAATTTGATTGCAGCTAAAGCGACTCACGCAGTTCTTGCTGTCGCGCTGGCTAGCTTTAGTGCTGTCGGGTGCTCGTACTTGTCGAACGATCCTCCGCTAAATATTAAAGGTATCAACAAAGTTCGATCAGCAGACGCACGTTTAGATTTTTCAACGCTTTCGAACGTAGTCTTAAAGCCGAAGTGCATCGAATGTCATAAGTCGTTTAGACACGCACTTTTGAATTCGCCTAGTTCAGTTCAAAAAAATCTCGACGCAATTAGAATCTCTGTGTTTGTTACGAGAGAAATGCCAGAGCCACCTAAGACACTCAGCGATTGCGAAAGTGAAATGCTTGAGGCTTGGCTAAACGATGGAGCACCTGAGACTTCTAATAAACTAGTTTCTGATTTACCGGCTTGCTCGACGCCTATCGAGCCACAGCCAACTCCTGAGCAATCGCCTACTCCGTCTCCGACTCCAACTACAGAGCCTATTCCTGACACTGAACCAACACCAGACACTGAACCTACAGAGCCTAGCGAACCAGATGAAGTGACCTTCACTGAAGTATTCGACAACGTAATTAGAGTCCGCTGCATCAATTGCCACAACGGCGCAGATACCGATGCCTCAGCATTCGATGTTCCCCTAAACACCCAAGAGCAAATTTTGGCGCAAAAACTTATCATCCCCGGCTCACCCGAAACCAGCCGATTCATCAAATCAGTTCTCAAGACTGGCCCCGGCCGAATGCCTCCGCGCGGAGACACCCTCACTGCCGAACAAATCGCGCTAATTGAAAACTGGATTAAGTCCGTAAAATAAATCCGGACTCCTCTCTCACTCAGCTAATCTTCTTTTGATCATCCCGCAGGCTCCCGCTTTGCAAAAGCCTTCGGGCTCATCAAAAGGAGTTACATGAAAACTTTTAGAACGCTTGATCTCGCAATTGAATTTTACGACCAAGTTGAAGCTCTCAATATTTCGGGTCCGCTTCGCGATCAAGTCATCCGATCTTCCGCCTCTATTTCGCAAAATCTTGCCGAAGGAAACGCTAAGTCCTCGATTAAAGAAAAGAAGCGCTTCTATCAGATTGCTTATGCATCGTTGAAGGAGTCAGAGGTTACATTACGACTATTAAAGGTGCCTAACGCTACCATAAGCCAAAAGGCCGATGTCTTAGGCGCATGCCTTTATAGACTGATGCATTCAAAAAATATTACGATTAAAGATGCTCGAAACTGAGCGATTCAGAATTCTGAATACAGTTACAGTATTCAGAATTCTGTTTTTAATTGGTAGCGAGGGAGGGACTTGAACCCCCGACACGCGGATTATGATTCCGCTGCTCTAACCAGCTGAGCTACCCCGCCACTTACCTAACTATAAACGAAGGGGCAATGTACTCGCCCTGAGAGCGCCAAGTCAACTATCCCCTGACATAACCAGTTGACTTAAAAAGCCTCAACCGATGCAATAAAACCCACTCATATTGGGGGGATAGACATGCTCAAAAAACTAATCGCTTTGCCTTTGTTCTGTGCGGTATTGGCGGCCTGCGGTTCAAATACCAATAGCCCGCAGCCATCGACCGACCCATCACAAAATGAATCTGGGGACACTCAAGGCTCTCTCTCGGCAATCATCGTTACCGATGCCTCAGGCAGCCCGGTTGCTGGAGCCTCAGTTATGATTGGAACTGCTCCCAACCAACCATTTGCTAATAACGTAGTTACGACTGACAAAGCCGGAAGCTTTAAGCCGATGCGCGATTGGAATGTGGCTCTGCCAGTGACCATTTCAGCGCAAGGATTTGTTCGTACTACTTATATGTCACAACTCCCGCTACAAAAATATTTCGTTGTTCGAGCGAAAGCGCCGGCAGTTAAACCTGAGCTTAACGGAATCACAACGGGCTTCGGAACGCTCGTAAAAGATGGATTCGTTGATGTGGGTATTGTTATCCCAGCACTCACAAGAGCCGACTTAGCGAATTTTCAGGCATCGACACTTTTGTCTCCTGAAAATGATGTGATCAAAGCGGCAGGCCAGACCGCCTACCTCCCGAGTAACATCACTCTGCCTGAACAATCTGAATCGATGATCATCACGGTGAAGTTAAATAAACCGACCTATCGGATGTATTTTGATCGTCGAGCGAACTACAAAATGGTTTCTGCTCACGTAAAATTTCCGTTCAAAAAAGTTATACAAGAATCTCAGAGCGGAAATGCTGGAATTGAATTAGTAAATTACTTTACTTTCCTTGAGGCTGGAATAACAAACACAGTCATTGCTACCGACAAGCAAACTGTGAATTTGCCTGTGAACCAACTTAAATTTGATTCTTCAGTCACGGCGCTTGCTCCAGTAGTCACCAAGACGCAATCTGTTCTCGCGGTCGCGCTCGTAAAGGACGGAACTCAGCTGTACCCTACTGACATTAAGAACTTAGCCAGCAAAGAATCGAGAAAATTGAGCTTCCCGATGAACTCTAGCGGGCATTTATTAGGAGTCTTGAGCGAAGCTCCTAAGAACCGTACCGGCGCCGCGACAGATTTTATGAGCGTGAATTTGAAAGATGCGAGCGATGCTGACGCATTTGATTTTTTACCACTTGTTGCTGCTCCAAAGTTTATAAAAGGCGCCTTGATCTTACGTCCACCGACAGTCCCATCAACATTAAACGGTGTCGCAACAACGGCCACACTGTCGACAGTTGAAATTAAGACTGTGGGCAAGAACTCCTACGAAGTAAAAACCCCTGAATGGGATGTCTATGCACCTACGTGGGCGACTGAAATTGTTTTGCCAACACTACCGGCCACTCGTGAAACGCTAGCGCCCCAAAAGCGCTGGGAAACTGTTTTCATGGGGGCACCATTAACTTCGGCACCTACCGCTCTTGGTCCAGAGCTGATGAATTCAGTCACGCACTTGACTCGCTCTGCGGTCGATCTCTAATCTCAGAGAATGAGATTTTTACTTGTTCTATTTTTAGCTGCAGGTCTAACGGGGTGCTCGCACTCCGAGAAAAAAGTTGAAGCCGGAGTACCGACTCCGGTTGAAGATGTGTTTTATGCAGAGGCCGAAGCCGTTGACCGCGCGATAAGCCAAGTCATGGTGAAATACCCTCAGAAAGTCGCCAACTTAGAGGCCGGAGTTCTAGAAACAGATTACATTAAAGGTGATGCTCGTTTTCAGCCACCACATAAAACTGTGACGTATGGTTCAGGCTATCGATACAGAATTCTTATTCGCACTGTAAAGGGAAAAACTAACGGCAAGCCCGCAATTAAAGTGCAGGTGCTAAAGAAAGTTGAGCAACAGCGAGACTTCTTTGCTGATCCCGAAAATTTGAAGAGTGACCTATTAGAAGAAAAAGCGATCTTGTATCGAATCGGTCGCGAAATCAAAATTGATAAGGCGCTCAATCGCTTAAGTCAGAGCTCGAGCTAGACCCGCTCTCTCCACCATTGCTGCCAGTAAGCTCTTTTGAATTTTACAGGCTCTCGATCACTACCAAGTTGCTGACCAGTACGAAGCTCAAGAGCTTTGATTGCAGCTTCTTGTACTCCCTCATCACGATCTTCTAGCAGATCAATGAATTGTCTCTGCGACTCGCTCTTATCAAGCTGCGCAAGCGCAGTCGTGATTTGCTTTCGGATCCATAGACTTTGATTGCCGCGAAAATTTTCTTTCGAGTTTAGCTTCTTCCATAATACTGCGGTTGCCGAACGATCTTCCAAGCGCGCGAGTGTTTCAACTGCAGCCGATCGAACAACCAAAGCTTTATCGTCCAAAAATTTTTTCGCCCAAACTTTTGCTTCATTGCGATCGATTGATTCAAGCGCCACCAACGCAGCATTTCGAACAAACCATTCTTTAGCGACCAATGCTTTTTGGATTTGCGGCCTAAGTGATTTACCGCCAACAAGACCCGCAGATGTAATTGCTTTCCAGCGAAGGTCCATCGATGCAGATTGATCGAACATCAATGTCACTAGAGCTGCTTCGCCTTTTGAGCCTTGGGCTTTGAGTGCAGACGCCCTGTTTTCGACAGGGAGAAGTAGTGCCTCTTTTACGCTTAGGTATCTATTTGATGC
>CAZIYJ010000012.1:0-97084 GCA_964543475.1 uncultured Bdellovibrionales bacterium
ATGCTCTCACCAGCGAACGAAATAAAATAATCAAGTTCGGGTTTCACTCGCATCTCGCAAAGCCTTTCAATGAGGATTCACTCAGAGCGCTGCTTGCAAATCAGACTTAGCAGAAGCTATAGAAATTTAATGCCAAGCAGGGCTTGGGTTTTGCCAGTTGATGGTATGTAGTGCCCACCGATTGTAAGCTTCGATACAAAACCTTGAGGAAAGTAGATGCCTGTTGATGGACCGAATCCAAACTTACGATCTTCGTAAGCAGTGAAGCCCAACTCGCGAATAGTCCCTCCGCCTACAGTCAAATCAACTCTGCGTCCTACCGGATAAGATAAGTCACAAGCAAAGTCGCTCACTTGTCTTGTCGCATACGGCGCTAGTGCCTCGTCACCGGTAATCTTTGTTAATGCAACGGTGTAGGCAGCAGATAAAGAGAAGCGAGTCCACTGTGGATGAAAGTTAAACGAAATTTGGCTGGCACTGTTTTTCAAAGATAAATTTCTTCCCTGTTCAATATCGCTCTCGTCACGAGTTAATCGAGAATCAAATAAAGAGTAGCCAAATGCCCAATCAATCAGATCGTCTCTCCAGAAGTTCCACTTAACGTTGATGTTATATCTGTGAATGTCGTCAGTGTAGAACACTGGCATAGTGCCTAGTTCAATTCGCGGAGCAACTGCCACAACGAATGAAGATAACAACATTCCCGTGTTAATGTTTGCACCAGGAGCGCGCTGCAAACTTACTTTGCCGATTGGTCGGGTTCGTGAATCGATCGTCAAATGTGGAGTAAAAGTACGGCTTTCAATTGGGTTTTCATTCTCGCCGCGTAGCCGTCTAATTAGACTCGAAGCTTCGCTAGCGTGAGCAAACTCTGTCAAAAGAATCGACAAGCAAGTAAAAAGGAAAATTTTCGAAACAGACATTGCAGATAGAGGCATCGGGATCAACAAGTGCAATGTCAGTGCCTTTTGAGCGCTGAACTAAGAAGGAACTGGAACTGGATAGCGATAGTAATTCAAATTCAAGCGAGCGCAATTTGCCGTTTCACTAGCTTGGGGATTCGGTGATGCTGCGTAACCGTAACCACCAAGGTTTGCTATCCCATTGTTGATGGCGCCAAACTTTCCATCACTCCGACCCGCTATAAATGAATTTACTGAATTCTTTTCGTAGTCAGAAGGCTGAAGACCCATTGATTGAAGTATAGAAACCAAAACCCGGTTGTAGTGAATGCCTGGGCGACATTGGTGGAAAGTAGAGTTTGCCGGATCAGCAGAGAAATGACCCTCGACCGAATAGGGATAAGGTTGACCAGTTTTGCCATTCTCAACCAAATCATAGTTAGTGGTATCAATATAGTTCCCAGATTTAAAGTTTCCGCCCGCTGAGCCAGCTAACAAGCAGGGCATATTGATTTGGTGATGAACGAGTGAACTTTCCATCGTGAAATGAACTAAAGAATTATAAAGGAGAGATTGTCCGTTAGCCTCTTTGTGAGCATCCATCTTAGCAAGCAGAGGGACCATGAAGTTTCGCATGAAGCGACCGTAGATTAAACCCATCGATTGCCAGTTCGGAATTGCAACTCCGTTACTCTCGCTCCAAACATGTTCAGCATGGGGCAAGTGAGTGACATCATGGTGGAACTGTAAGCTACTTGCGGGATTTAGATCGTAGTAACTGTCGCCTGGCGAACTGTTAAAGTTCACACTGCGAGTTACGTCGCACATGAGTGCTGCTACAATTAGATCTGCTTTATTTTTTAAGGCGGCCGATTGATCAAAGTGTGGCTCGGTCATATTTGAATCACCTGATAGGCTGACATTCTTGTGACTGCAGCCGTTCACAACTGTCTGACCACCCGATAGCCCGCTCTGAAGCGTCGAAATCTGATCCAAAGCATTTTCAAGTAAGATTTTATCCACTGAACTAATTCGGTGACTGTTTTTTACTCGCGTATAATCTTCCATTACTCGAGTAAGAGCATCGGAGCGCTGATGCTTAACTGAAGTTGGTTGAGAACCCGACTCGGGAAAAGTCCCGTTATTAAATATCTCATTGTAGACGTTGGTAATCCAGCCGTTGCCCGTGAGCGGCTTTAGAACTATTTTTCCGGTGCCGTCTGGTCCCCATGAGCTACCGTGACTCCAGGCGTGACGCATATTCAGTACGGGCGCACTGTTCGGACCCTTCGGATTGAAATTAATATTGTATGCAAGCACTTGGTCGATCGTAGCTAGATCAGGCAGACTATCGAAATCGCCATGGTTCACTGCTGAAGCAACGTTACCGAGTGACATTGCGTTTCCGTGCCCCATGCGCTGAGGAAAATCGAGTGAACGGAACATCGTTAACTGATTCATAAATGGATTCAGTTCAGGAACAATGATGCGGGAGAATTGACGACCTTGAATGAATGAACTCATAGGTGCGTAATGCATTGTATGTTCACCAGTTGAAGGCTTAAAAGACATCGCTGGCTTCAATGAGGTAGGAAACCAGTTTGATGGGTGGCCGTAGTCATAGTTACCAAACACGCCAACGTATCGTCTAATCGTTGGATCAGCTGCCCAAGCGACCGACGGGAGAAGTGATTCGAGAAACGGTATCGCCAGCAAACTTCCGCCTACACCTTGCAAAAACATTCTTCGAGTGACTGGGTTGTATTTCATTACTGAGCCTCTACTGTAATTTTGCGTAATCGGAATTCGGGATCCAGCGCCAATGCCTGCATTAAATTCTTTAACGAGGTGTTGCTCGAAGCCGCTTCATACAAACGATTTAATCGACAACCGTCTTTTACGTAATTAGGTGACCGAGCAAGTACGAACTTTGAGAAGTGTTCAGAAAAACATTTTCTCGTCTCTGGTCGCTCGGCAATGGTCTCGCTGAATTGAATTGGGTTGTCCGCATAGGCACCCGGCCCAATAACGGCCGAGAGATCAACTTTCGGATCAATCGTAGCAGTTTGATTGGTGAAATTACCTTGCGCATCGAAGAGCGGCTCAGTCGTCTTATAGATTCCGAAGCCATTGTAATTACCAAGCGCAAATCCAATTGGATTAATCTTTGAGTGACATGTGATACAAGCAGCACCCGATGTTTGACTTTCTGTGCGCTGACGCAAAGTCATTGACTGGTGAATTGGAGCTGCCGCTGCAACTTCGGCAAAGTTGTCTGGTGGATTTCCATCTGGCAAACAGAGAATTTCGTGACGAACTCGCACGCCCCTTCCGATTGGGTTAGCTGTGCCATCGCCTTTGCCATGCAGCAAGAGAGCTGCCCGAGTTAACAATCCGCTTCTGGTTCCCGCTGGCAGGCGCACTGCATTTTGAAGGGTCATTGGAAGCTGTTGATTTTCAGTGACACCATAGAGCTGTTTAAGCTCAGGAGTTTTAGCAAATGAAATGTCGGTTGTAAAAAGGTCTGGAAAAGTTCCGCCAGTCTCGGCAATAAACACGCCCAAATCCTGAACCTCGGATACCATCTGATCTCGTACAGAATTATCGATCGTATACCCTGCTGAGTGAACCGCCCCTGCCTTACTAGTAGAATCGAGGTTAGGAAGATGATCCAACTGTAGCCAGTCGGAGAAGAATTCTTTAACTGAACTTGCTAATCGCGAATTTGCGAACACATGATCAAGGGCAACTTGATATTCACTCAAAACAGAAAGATCTCTTGTTTTAGCTAACGTCAGAAGCTGCTCGTCTGGCATTGAGTTCCAGAAAGTGTAAGAAAGCCTATTGATAATCCCATACGATGAAAGCTTAAATATGACTGGGTTTGATGTTGGTGAGTCGACTTCTTCAAGATGACTTAAAAAAGTTGGAGACATCATAGCTCTGAATACAACCTGCCCGGTTCCGACCGCTGACGATACGCCACTAAATTCACTCATGAATGCGGCAAACTCATTTTCAGTCGCCGTTTCTCGTAGTGGCCGCCGGAAAGTCCGTAAGCCAAAGTTCCGCACGAACTGCTGCTTACAAGCGTCTGAAAGATTATTTGCATCAACTGCAGTACAACTTCCCGGATCAAAGCTTACAAATTTCTTAACTAAAAGATCGCGGAATGCCAAATCAGTTTCTGCTTTTTGCGCGAATGCATTGGCTACTTCAAAGTAATGTTTAAAATGCTGACCACTGGAACTGTTGTCCCAGCGCTTGTAGCGAGTCGAGTCTTGCGGCTGTGTCGTTACAGTTAATATTTGGCTCGTGAAAGCTAACGCTTCTGAGGCGCCCAGAAATCGACTTACCAAATCCGAAACTGTGTTGCGATATTGACGAGCCGACAGACGCTTTCCGTGGTTCGAAACAATATTGGACTGCGGATCATCAGACGAACAAGCATACGGGCCATCCTTTTCGCCCATTCTTAAAATCCAGTTATAGATCGCCTGATAGTCAGCTGAAGCAAGCGGTCCGCTCGGAGGCATGTTAGCAGCGGCAGCCGAAGAAAAATTGCGAAGACGCGCGATCAACTTTGACTCAGCGGGCTTTCCTGGAACGACTAGACCAGCTGTGATGAACTGCTGCTCGTTTGAAAAGTTCAAAGGATACGTAGAAGCGCTTCCACCTGACGAGTGGCACGAAAAGCAGCTACTGTTCATTACCTTTTGTGCCGTAGCAAAACGTTCAACACCGGCGCTACTTAAACTCGAAAGCGACACCAACTTCTCGTCAATGCCAAAACCGGCCGAGCAGTTTTGAAATAGTGGGGCTAAAGTCAGCGCAACAATCACAAAAGAAATTGAATTGAAAATATGTCGAGTTGCCGTACGTCTTTTCACATATAACTAATCGGATTGATTCTATTTTACCGAGAGCGGCAGATTTAAAAATCTCACAGTGAGACAGTCGAGTCTGTTTAATTGGGAAAATCGTTTAGACCATTGGCAAATTAGGATAATTTCAACGTTGAATTACCGCACCGGTGTCGCTTACTTTAATGCATCCTTGAGCTTCTGATAGATCCCGCCGAAACCGCCGTTTGACATGATTAAAACGACATCGCCACGTTTGGCGCGCTCTTTCACCTTTGTAACGATGTCGTCAACTGACTCGCACAAGTCAGCTTGAGTGCCTCGAGCTCGAATGTCGCGAATCAAATCGTCGGTTGAGAATCGATCATCTTCAGAAATTTTAGATTGATCGTAAGCTGGTGGTAACAACACAGCATGAGCTTGCGCGAAGGCATCGACATACTCTTGCTGAAAAACCTTTCGACGAGAAGTCGCAGAGCGAGCTTCAAAAATCGAGAAGACTTTCGCGTTTGGGTAGCGCGATTGAACGGTAGCGATCGTTTGACCAACAGCTGTCGGATGATGCGCAAAATCTTCGATGAGAGTGATGCCACCTGGCTGACCAATAATTTCCTGGCGGCGCTTAACGCCTTCGAACGAGCCAAGTGCTTCAACTACCTTGCTTTCATTCCAACCAAGCTCGCGAGCCAAAGCGTAAGCAGCCAAAGCGTTTCTAATATTATAATCACCGATCATCTGGGTTTTAACTCGATTAAGCGTCTTGCCTCCAGCAACAACATCAAAGCTCACGCCGCCTGTGGCTTCGAGTTTAATATTGTGAGCTTGGTAATCGCCATTAGCTAAACCAAAAGTTTTTACATTTTTAACTTTCGCCGATTTCAAGATCGACAATATGTTTTCGTCTTCAGCGTTTGTGATTAAGTTGCCCCCCTCAGGGATTAACTTAAGCAACATGGTAAATGCCTCTTTTACGTGATCGAGGTCACGATAAATATCGGCGTGATCGAATTCGACAGAAGTCAAAATGACAGAGCGCGGACGATAGTGAATGAACTTTGGAACCTTATCAAAAAATGCCGTGTCATACTCGTCACCTTCAATGACGAACCAGTCACCCTGAGGTACTTGATAGGACTTTCCAAAATTCTTTGGAATGCCACCAATCATAAAACCAGGATTATGTCCGAGCGATTGTGCAATCCATGACATGAGCGACGTTGTCGTTGTTTTTCCGTGAGTCCCCGAGACAACAATCGAGTGCCGATCAGCAATGATAATCTCGCCCATCGCTTTAGGAAGTGACGTATAAGGAATATCAGATTTCAGAAGTTCGTCAGCCTCGTCGAAGGTTTTCGAAATCACGTTTCCGACGATTACAAAGTCTGGGCGCGGATTCAAATTCTCGCGCTTGTAACCTTGCATGATTTTAATGCCAAGGTTTTCGAGCTGAGTCGACATTGGTGGGTAAACGTTTTGGTCACTACCCGAAACTTTGAATCCACGCTCTTTTAATAAACCAGCAAGTGAGCCCATGGCTGTCCCGCAAATTCCTATCATATGAATGTGTGCGCCAGGCTTTAATTTCGACAATTCCATTTAAGCTCCAACTTTTTACAGATCAAGCTCTTCGACAACTGCAGTGTGAAGCAGCGGACGAAGGAGCCTAATGTTGATATTGTCTCTGGTAGGATGCACTCGGTTCGAAAGCGCAGTTACGAGAAGATCTTTTTTAGGATCGAACCACAATGATGTACCCGTGAATCCCAGGTGCCCAACCGACGACCGACTAAATTTAGGCCCGCAGGTAGGGCTTTCGATCGACGGCATCATGAACAATAAGCCCCAATCACCAACATCGGTCGGCACACTTCGCTTCATAAATTTTCGCGCGGTCTTTGAAGTTGCAAATCGCTTCGAATCATTTTTTGACAGATCGTCGAAATACGCTCCGCGTAGCAACAATCCATATTCGCTTAAGTCTTCAATGGGTCCAAAAATTCCAGCGTGCGGAGCAACTCCGCCAAGTGCCCATGTGTTTTCATCGTTGACCTCACCTGCGCGAGTCGCACCATAAAAAGCTTTAGACTCAGTTGGCGCATAGAGTTCGCGAGGGCCCGCGGGCTGATTGCCAAAGTGGTACCCGCTTTCAATCAAACCTAAACGATCCAATACTTCATTTGCGATTTCATGAAGAGACTTTTGATAAACTTCTTCGAGGGCTGCTCCAAGTATCAAAAGATCAAGATCAGAATAAACACTTTTTGGCTGCTTCTTCGGATCGAGTTTTAAGATCGCGCCTTCTTTGGTTCTAACTTCGTGGACATGACCCGAACTTTGGTTTTCCATTTCGGCGCGCAAGATTTGCTTAAGTTGCTTCCAATTATCCTCAGGATTTTTTCCGGGCTCTTTAATCATTGAATAATAAGGCTTCCACCACTCAAGCCCTGCAGAATGGGTCATCAGATCTTGGATGCGCCAAAATTTTTTCGGAGCGCCCGAGTAAAACCACGGAAGATACTTGCTGACTGGATCATCGAGCTTAAATTTCTTTTGATCGAGAGCAAACATCCAGGCGCTTGCCGAGAAAACAATCTTAGTAATAGATGCCCAGTCGTAATACGGCGACGTTTTACCTAGCTCAACATGGGCTTTCAATTTCCCTTTGTGATGAACCTCGAACACAAGCCCTGGCGTCGCTTCTCGATAAACCGGCTCTAGAATATTCGTCAGACGTTTCTCGAGGAGATTCACTTTAATCGCCGATTTTTGGTTGGCAACACAACCGCCGCACCCGTTTGGCAAACTAATCGACTGTGATCGCCGAGGAAAAGTTCAGATGGAGTGTTAAAAGGAAGTGCTCTTTGAATTGGGTCATGACCAGTTTGAATCCCGCGAAGCATCGGAATTTTTATCGAATCAGCAAAACGCTGAATCACCGGCCAAATTTTATCGGTTCGATCTTTCACTCCGCAGTCTGTGAAATCGCCAAGTACGATGGCGGCCGCATTTTCGATCATCCCCGACTGACGGAGGTGTTCAAAAATTCGATCGATTCGATAGTCATGCTCGCCAATCTCTTCGAAGAATAAAATTTTACCTTTGGTATTCCACTTCAGCTTTGTTCCGAGGTGGGACGATAAGGTCATAAGATTTCCGCCGCCGACGACACCACGAACGGTTTTCTTTTTCATTGCGGCATTATTTAATGGCGTCAGCGAATCAAAGGTGATTTTTGAATCGATACCCTCAACCACTCGAAACACTTCTTCAATGAATTCAGCTGGCATATTGCCCTGAGAAACTTTATCAGCCATCGGGCCATGTATTGTTGGCCACTTCCATTGCTGATTTAAATATAAATGCAAAGATGAGATGTCACTGAGTCCGATAAAGAGCTTGCTTTGCTTTGGCGCCTTGAGCTTAAAGAGATCAGGAATTAGACGAAGCCCGCCGTATCCTCCACGAAGACACCAAACTGCCTTTGAATCTTTTGCAAGCAAAGCAGACTTGAGTTGTTTGAATCGGATCTCGTCGGTTTGCGCACACAAGACATCTTTGCCAAAAATATCTTGAGGTACGCGAACTTTATAACCACGCGACTTCAAGTACTCTTCGGCACGGACGACGGCTTCATCAGCCGATCGAAAAGCTGGTGCGATGATATCAATGAGGTCGCCTTTTTTTAAAGGAGCCCAGGCGTTTTTAATCACTCGTGTCCAAACCAAAGAGTTTTGTCGGATAATTACCGTCAAAGCAAGCGGCGCAAAATTTATTCGGCGCTTGGCCCACGGCTTCGTATAACCCTTCCATAGAAAGATACCCGAGTGAATCGGCTTCGACAAACTTACAAATCTCTTGGGTCGAGTGGCTTGATGCAATTAACTGCGATTTTTGTGGAGTGTCGACCCCGTAGTAACATGGACCTGTTGTCGGAGGGGCGGCGATTCGAAGATGAACTTCTTTAGCACCGGCTTGTCGGACAAGATTAACAATTTTCTTACTCGTAGTTCCGCGGACGAGCGAGTCATCCACTAAAATCACACGTTTACCCTTTAATATATGAGCCTGTGGATTAAGTTTTATCTTCACGCCAAAATTGCGAATCGACTGTTGAGGCTCGATGAAAGTCCGGCCTACGTAATGATTGCGAATGATGCCAAGTTCAAAAGGTATTCCGCTTTGAGCACTGTAACCAATCGCTGCCGGCACTCCGCTATCTGGAACCGGAACGATAATGTCAGCTTCGACTCCCGTTTCGCGAGCCAACATAGCGCCTGCACGCTTTCTTGATTCATAAACACTTGCTCCAAAAACTACTGAATCTGGGCGTGCAAAATAAACATGTTCAAAAACACAGGCCGCTAATCGTGGGGCCTTGTTCGGCAACATTGTTGTCACTACACCACTCTTATCAATCTTAACAATTTCGCCCGGTGCAATTTCCCGCTCAAACTTGGCTCCGATTAAGTCGAAAGCACAAGTCTCACTAGCGATCACAGTTGCCAAACCATCGGCGTGCTCCAGTTTGCCTAGAACAAGTGGTCTAAAACCATATGGGTCTCGAGCTGCATAAATCGCGTCGCGAGACATAAACGTTAAACTATAAGCGCCATCTAACTTAGGCAGAGAAGACTTAAGGCATTCAAGCATATCGTCACTTGGGTGCTTTGCGATTAAGTGCATTAAAACTTCTGTGTCGTTGGTTCCCTGAAAAATTGAGCCTGAAGACTTGAGCTCAAGGCGTAACGGGTCTGCATTCACAATATTTCCGTTATGAGCTACCGCAATGGGACCACTAAAGAGCTGCGCTGTTAGCGGCTGCGCATTACCAAGTGTATTACCGCCCGTCGTTGAATATCGAACGTGACCGATGGCGGCTGAACCTTTTAAAAAATCTAGATCAGTTTCATTGAACACATCTTGGACGAGACCTAATCCTTTTTTGTGGAGTTGGTTATTCTCATACATCGTCACAATACCAGCGGACTCTTGTCCGCGATGCTGAAGAGCATAGAGCCCTAAATATGTGAGCCGACTTGCTTCTGGGTGATTCCAGATGCCGAACACCCCACACTCGTCTCTGAATTTGTCATCAATTTGCATAGAGTCCTTCAAAATTATCTCTCCATCCCCGCTCATATTCTTCGCGTAAGATTTCAGTTCGGCATTCAAAGAAGTTTTCAAAATTCAAAGTATCAGCTTGAGTTTCCCCGAGCGCTTGCGCCTCAAGATCCTTCAAGTTCTCTAGCTGACTATTGAAAGTTTCGAGAAACTGAGTTTCTTTGTAAGCGTCGACTTCGAATATCACTTCATAAAAGTGTTCTTCAAACAGACTATCAGTATTCAATCCAGGGCGAATCGCTCTCAATGATTTCTCTGGGATCTGTGCACCAACTTTATCAGTACACATTTTTCCGATTGCGTAGGCCAAACCAAACTTTCCGACTACTCGCGAACTCAAAACAGAAGGTGACTTTGCGATTTTCTCAACTGCCTTAACAAAATCAGCAGCCTCCTCGATATTGTATCCGCTGTATCTGCGCGCAGTTCCGATGAACTTGCTAGTGCCCTTTGCAATTTCCTGAATGAAGCCTCCCGATTTGATAATCGGAATTCTGACCACGTATAAACGATTATTCGCTTTCACGAATTTTGACTGCGGAATATCTGTCAGCTCTCCCTCTTCTCTTAGACCAATGAGTCCGGTTGAAGGAGTTGAAGTAATGTTTTGACCAGTCGTTTCGTTATAGAAGCTCACATTTCCAGAAATTATCGGTGCGACTAAGCGCTCGCAGGCTTTGCTCAAGGCATTCAGTGAAGCAACAAACTCAGTCATAATTTTTTCGCGCTCAGGATTTCCGTAATTCAAACAATCTGTTACAGCAAGAGTCGTGAAACCTTTTGCAGCAAGTTCGAGTGCCGGGTAAATCACGGCGTCCGCCCCGCCAATTAGAGCATCCATTCTCATGACATGAGGTCGACAGCCAAGCACGACTCCAAGAGAACGATTACTGTCAGCCAGCCGAACAATTCCTACGCTATCACGACAATCGCGAACCGTGTTTGCTCCTACACGTTGATCGTATTGACGGTAAATCCAATCGCGGCTGGTGCCTCGAGAATCGCGAAGTAATTTATATAGCATACCTTTTGCGTCTGCTACTTCAGAGCCAAGCTCAGCAGAAGTTTTGGCTTCACTATGGGCTTCCCATTTTTTAAATGGGCGCTCGTACTGAGGAGCATTTTCCACCAGCAAATCAGGATCAATTGAAGTCAGAAGTTCGTTATGCCAGAACAGATCAACTGTTCTCTTTTCATGAACCTCGCCGACTTTGCATGCGTCGAGATCCCAGCGGTCAAAAATCGATTTAATTCGGGCGAATTTTTCAGGCTCACAAATCAAAAGCATTCGCTCCTGACTTTCGCTTAACAAAATATCTTCGGGACTCATGCTTTCATCACGAAGAGGAACTTGATCGAGATGAAGACTTAAGCCCACTCCGCCTTTTGAGGCCATTTCAAAACTTGAGCTCGTGAGTCCCGCTGCGCCCATATCTTGAATTGCTACAACCAAATTTTCTTTCATGACTTCTAAGCAAGATTCAATCAAAAGCTTTTCGTAAAATGGGTCACCAATTTGAACCGTCGGTCGTTTTGCCTTTGAATCTTCACCGAACGATTCAGACGCCATGCTTGCGCCGTGGACTCCGTCGCGACCAGTTTTTGCGCCAACATAGACGACCCAGTTCCCAACGCCTTTTGCTTTTGACAAAAATACGTTTTCGCCAGGTCTAAAGAGACCTACAGCCATCGCATTGACGAGAATGTTATTGTTGTAAGACGAGTGGAACTCAGTTTGACCAGTAATTGTCGGAACACCGACGCAGTTACCGTATCCGCCAATGCCTCGCACAACTCCATCGACAAGAGTTTGCATTCGCGGAGCTTTGGGCTCACCGAAACAAAGATAGTTAGCAAGCGCGATCGGTCGAGCGCCCATCGTGAAGATATCTCTTAAGATTCCGCCGACCCCAGTTGCAGCACCTTGATATGGCTCAATGAAACTCGGGTGATTATGGCTTTCAATTTTAAAAGCAACACGTTCACCGTGCCCTAGATCAACTACTCCTGCATTTTCACCAAAGCTCTGAACAACTCGCTCAGATTTATTGAAAAGTTTTTTAAGATGAACTTTCGAACTCTTGTAGGAACAGTGCTCACTCCAGAGAGCAGAGAACAATGCCCATTCGACATTTTTCGGTTCGCGACCAAGCAGCGTGCAAACCATCTCGTACTCTTTTTCGCTTAACCGGTAGGTCTTTAACTTTGATTTTAGTTCGTCGCTCACGTTCACCTACTTGAAGAATGAAAAACCATCTTTGCCGCCCATCCAATCGAACATCGCTCGTTCAGGGTGAGGCATAAGAGCAGCTACGTTTTTTTCTTTGTTCATCACGCCTGCAACATTGCCGACGGAACCATTCGGATTGTCTTCGTATAAAAACCAAATCTGTTCGTTATCTTGTATCTCGCGAAGCCCATCGCCATCGATGTGATAACGACCATCTGCATGTGCGATCGGCAACCTGACGCGATCTTCAGATTTTAAAGCTCCAGCAAAATGCTTATTGGATCCAAAATTTACCAAGGTCACCCAGTCATCATTGAATCGAAGGGTTTTATTGCGAGTTAATACTCCCGGAAGAAGTCCGGCCTCGCACAAGATCTGAAAGCCATTACAAATTCCTAAAATTGGAACACCTTGCTTTGCGGCTTCACGTACAGACTTCATCACCGGAGAGCGAGCTGCTAAAGCTCCCGCTCTTAAATAGTCTCCGTAACTAAACCCGCCCGGCAAAAAGAGCGCGCTGTAGGCTTTCGGATCAAACTGATCTTGATGCCAAAGCCATTCAGCTTGATGGCCTGCGTTTTCAATTGCACCAAAAACATCCCGGTCACAATTAGTGCCAGGAAATCTTAGTACGCCACACTTCTTGCTACTCATTAGCTGTTTCCTTGTGTGTCGAGCTCGTAATTTTCAATGAGAGGATTATGCAGCACATTCTCAGCAATCTCTTTTGCCTTGGCCATCGCCGTCGCTTGATCGCCGTCAGCAAACTCAAGAACAACATAGCGACCGACTCTGCACGCAGAAACATTTTGACCCGACTGACGAAGAGTATTTTCGACTGCGCGCCCTTGAGTATCGAGAACTTCTTTTCGAGGCATCACTTTGACACCGATTTTAATCATATCGTTGGTCCCCATTTTTTTAACAATCGATCATAGACTTGTTCATAATTTTCTTTGATCGAACCTAGATCTCGACGGAATCGATCTTTATCCATTTTTTCGTTGGTCTGTTTATCCCACAACCGACAGCTGTCAGGAGTGATTTCATCAGCCAAGATTGGCTCACCCGAAGTGTCGACTCCGAATTCAATTTTGAAATCAATTAAACGGATTTCCACCGCCTCAAAAATCTCTTTTAAAGCCATGTTAATTGAAAGTGCTCGAGCTTTTACTTTATCAAGATCACTTTGCGCCGGTACCACTTTTAGCATCAAAGCTTGCTCGTCGCTTATGAATGGATCAGCTAGAGCGTCTTCTTTGTAAAAGAACTCAAGCAAAGGCTTCTCTAGTGGCGTGCCTTCTTCAAGATTAAACTTCTTCGCGGTCGAGCCAGCCAAGACGTTTCGGATGACCACTTCAAGCTTTAACATCTTTAATTGCTTCGTGATCATGTCATTAGTTCCGGGCTCAGCTACTCGATGTGTCTTAATGCCGCGTTTTTCAAGTAGCTTGTAAATGAGAGTCGTGATGTCTCGATTGAGCCGACCCTTTCCTTCAAACTCTCCTTTTTTTAGAGCGTTAAAGGCTGTGAGGCTATTTTTAAATTCTTGCCAGATTAAATTCGGATGATCTTTCACCGAATAAAGACGTTTAGCTTTGCCTTCGTAAACGAGTTCACCTTTTTGGTAGCTAATCATCGTTTCACCTTTTTGCTAGTTGCATGACTCAAGTATCCGCTGCGGCTCAAAACTTGCGATGCACTTTCTTGATGTCGTTTTCCAGAGAAGACGGTTTTAATTTCTTTCAAGCTTAAGTGCTTTGTCACTTCTTTGTCTTTTGATACTTTCGCTTCAAGCTGTTCACCTGCTTTTAACGAATGGCTCAATCGCTGAACAGTTTTGTATGCGTCTTCGCGACTTACCCCCGCCTCGACAAGCGAAAGAAGTAAATGGGAGCTAAAAAGTGTTCCTTGCGAATGCTCCATGTTTTGTCTCATGCGCTTAGAGTCTACAAAGAGACCTTTAATCAAAACCGCCATTCGGTCGCATGCATAGTCGGCCAAAATAAATGCATCCGGGAAGATCACTCGCTCAACACTTGAATGACTAATGTCTCGCTCATGCCAGAGAGCCACATCTTCAATGGCTGCGTGAGAATAGGCGCGCAATAATCTTGCACAGCCAGTTAAATTCTCGGCGCTGATTGGATTTTTCTTATGAGGCATGGCCGATGAGCCCTTTTGACCTGGAGTAAATCCCTCAACTACTTCTCCAACCTCTGTTCGCTGAAGATGCCGAAGCTCGACTGACAACCGCTCAAGACCCGCGCCAAAACACGCAAGTGAGAAAAACAGTTCTGCATGTCGGTCTCTTGGAATAACTTGGGTCGCAATTTTTTCTGGAACCAACTTTAGCGATTCGCAGACAAGAGCTTCAACTTTTTCTGTTTGAGTTGAATAAGTCCCCACTGCACCGCTGAGTTTTCCGATCATCATCTGTTGCAACGCTCGCTGAAGTCGTTCTTCATTTCGTTCGACCTCGGCAAAAAAACCAGCAAGCTTCAAACCGAAAGTCGTTGGCTCAGCATGCATACCATGTGTGCGTCCGGCGCAAATCGTATTCGCATGTTTTCGAATTTGAATTTTCAATTCGGTTTTTAACTTAACAATTGAGTTCTGCAAAACTTTTCCGGCATCACGAACCATAAGGCTCATTGCTGTGTCGAGCGCATCAGAACTCGTGAGCCCAAAGTGAACGTATCTTCCGTTTTCACCGACGTTTTCTGCTACGTTAGAAACAAAGGCGATCACATCGTGCTTTGTTGTTTTCTCGAGTTCGAGAATTCTCTTTACGTTAAATTTTGCTTTCTTTTGAATATCACGAGCGGCCGCTTGTGGAATCAACCCTAGCGCGGCCTGAGCTTTAGCAACGGCAATCTCAACTTCGAGCATCTTTGCAAAGCGATTTTCTTGGTCCCAAACTCGACCCATCTCAGCTCTTGTGTAACGCTCGATCATTCAGCCCGCTTTCTATCATCTTTGGCTTGTTGTTTGGCTTTTTGCTTTTGAAGTCTTTGCGCTT
This sequence comes from uncultured Bdellovibrionales bacterium, assembly GCA_964543475.1. Classification (GTDB taxonomy): domain Bacteria; phylum Bdellovibrionota; class Bdellovibrionia; order Bdellovibrionales; family JAMPXM01; genus JAYSYM01. The sequence goes on from CAZIYJ010000012.1 coordinate 15,139, forward strand.
CTTTTAGTTCACGCTTCGCTTGGCGTGCATCCCATACCCGTCGAATTTCTTCGAGCTTTGATAAAACGCCTCGATAAGCAAGAAACTTACTTAGCGGATCGACACCCTTCCAGTGCTCGGGGCCACTTACAAAAACATTCTTCGATATTTTTTCTCTTAAATTTTTAATTTGCGAATAATCATAAACTTGCCAAGCGGGAGCCGAATCACCTGAGTAGCGCGCAGTTGCTTCAGCCCAAGGTAATCTTTGGTTGACGACCGAAAGAAGCTCACTAGCTTGCTCATCAAAGTAACCTGAGCCTGTTTGGTGAGATGGTAATCTCATCCAGCAAATCCAGTACTCATTTGTCGTTCGAACATTGACTGCATTTGAATGCGTCCAGGGCAAATGCGGATCACCAAGAAGTACGAAGCTCTGGGGAACTTCTTGAGGTTGCTCTTTGAAACTCACTATAAACTTGCGCCACTGCCAATCAGACTTTGGCTTCACATTTCCGTAGTAAGATTTCGAAAATTCTTTTGCAACCTTGTCAGTCTCAAAACTTGTTAGACACCAGACTAAGCTGCGAGTTTCAATTTCGCCGTGCTTTGCACTCAATACGACTTGTTCATCACCGTTAATTTTAGCCGAAATAATTTCTGGATCTTCAACCACCTCGACATTTAATGCTCGAAGTTGCTGTAAACTCTTTTTGTGCGAACCTTGATCTAAACTGCGAACAAAATATCGCGAGAAAAACGGCGTCGCAAAATCATTTTCGAGCGAGCTAACATGATCACGAAATTCGTTAGAATGAAATTGGTGCATGAATCGAACAAGCCACGAATTCTCAAATGGGAGCTTGGCTAGCTGTGACCGCTCATTCTTAAGTCGAATGTCTGACAAATCACCGACCATGTGAAGATAGTTTCGAACCGCAAGTGAAAGTGCGCGTTCTTGGGTGTGAAATGTTGAGAGCTGACTTGAACCTTCAAGAGGCCCATCTTTGAGCCAAATGGTGTAGCCGTTTTGAACTTGCTCTACGGTGTCTGCACCAAACTCCGTAGACCAGTGACTTTTTTGAGAGCCAGAAACTAAATCAGTTTCAAGTAGTCCAAAAGGGCCTTCGTAATCTTCGGGCGTGAATGGACCGAGTGCTCCAGTGAAATCAAAGAGCGAAACTTTCCAGCCGAGTTCGCTTAGGTGGCTTGCAAGCCAATGACCTCTGCCATAAGCCGACGCAATAACAACGTCTTTTCGATCTAAGGATATCGTCGCCATCTTAAGAAGGCCTCCTCAACCAAGCGTTGCTCGTCAATGTGAACTTTAAATTCAGCAGTTGAGAGAGAATACTCCGGGATCTCTTGAGAGCTCAAGCATCGTCTTTGCAAAATTGTTTTCCCTGCGTCGACTTCTGCCACTACTTCGTGAACCGTTACTCCCATGTCTGCCCGCTCCGCAAAACTTCGCTCGATACTCTCAAGACCTGGGTAATTTGGCAGCAGACTTGGATGTAGATTGACGATTTTGCGCGACCATTCCTCAACAAAATGCTCAGGAATCACTCTCATGAACCCGAGCAGGAAAATTCGATTAATTCCGCGGCGCTTTAGCTCTTGATCGATTGCGGTCCACTGAATTGGACGCGGCAAGATAAGGACCGGAATTCCCGCCCGACGAGCACGCAGAACTCCGAGTGCTTTTTCTGAGGAACTTACTACGACCTTAATTTTTTCGCTTTGAAGAAGATTTAAAAGAGACGAGAGATTTGAGCCGCGACCCGAGATAAAGATGGCCCATCTCTCAGTAAACAACCTGTGCCTCTTTGGTTAAATCTGAACCAGCATCTACAGTGCCAATTCGATATGTTTTGTGACCAAGCTTTTCACATGCTTCTTCAACTTCACCTGCTAGGCCCGGATCAACGATCATCACTAATCCGATTCCGCAGTTAAGAGTTTTTAGCATTTCGGTTCGACTCATACCTGAGCGTTTTTGAACTTCGGTAAACTCTGACGGCCAATCCCAATGCTTAAGCTTCACTTCTGTTCCAACTGGCAATACGCGAGGAAGATTTTCCATTCCACCGCCAGTAATGTGAGCCACTGCATTGAGTTTTCTCGCTTCGTAAAGACCCATCACCAATTTTGGATAAAGTTTGGTCGGCCTGAGGAGCAAATCTTTCCAGGCATCTAAGTCTTCAGCGAAAAGCTTTCTCAATAAAGAATAGCCGTTTGAATGAAACCCCGAACTTGCGACCCCAATACATTCATCACCAAGGCGAACTCGATGAGGTCCAAGCGTTTCATGTTCATCAACGATTCCGACGGCAAACCCTGCGCAATCGAAATCTTTTTCGTGATAAACACCTGGCATCTCGGCAGTTTCTCCGCCAATCAATGCACAACCCGATTCATGACAAGCGTCACGCACTGATTTTAAAAACGCTTGCGCGGCTTTCATATCGAGCTTTCCAGTCGCGTAGTAATCTAAAAAGAAGAGAGGCTGAGCTCCGCAACAGATGAGATCGTTCACGCACATTGCAACTAGATCTTGACCCACTCCCGAGTAATTTTCGTATTGAGCAGCAAGTTTAACTTTTGTGCCGACGCCATCGGTTGCACTGACTAAACAGGGATTTTTAATTTTAGGAAAGTTGAGTTTGAAAATGCTCGCAAAGCCGCCGACGCCAGAAATAATTTTGTCGGAAAATGGAGACTGACTAGGCTGCGACTTTTGAATCCATTCGACGAATGCGTCGCCAGCCTCGACGTCTACCCCGGCTCGTTTGTAGTCGATGCTCATGGCTTAGAAGTGAACCATTGGATAGAGGTCGAGGCAAGGGGTAACGGGATGCAAATTCCTTGGTCACTGACAATTCTTTCGTCGGCCTTCTGCATTCGGTTGGGTGTAGGTTGGCCCTGGGCTTGCTCTCTTAATAGATTGCGGTAGACTTTAGATAGTCCGTGGATTTACAGGGGGAATTTTGATTTTGCGACATATAAGCGCCGCAACTTTCGTTGCTGTTCTATTCATGGGCCCGACATTAAAGGCTGACGCTTCAGCACAAAGCCTGCTTCCCGCTGGCGGCATCTTAGTTGCTCAAAGCGAAGATGACGATGCTTACGACCCTTTTGCTGATTACAGTGAGTTTGAAGAGTCGATGGAGGAAGAAGAAGACCTTAATTTCTTCCGGAACGGACGACTTCTCACACTCGGCTTCACCGCAGGTCTTCGCGGATTTACGGGCAATTTAAACAAAACATACAGTTCGAGTGGAATTTACGGTTTAAACCTTACCTTCTTTTTCGATCTCAGATTCGGAATGCAGATTGGGTTTTTATCAAGCTCGCACGCCGTTAGTGCGCCGTTAGCTTCTGGAACTGGAAATGTTGACGGCACCGTGAGCCTTACGGACATCTCACTAAACTTAAAGCATTACTTTAACACTCAAAACGTAACCAAGGGCTTAGCCAACCTTAATCCTTATATTCTTGGTGGCGTTTCGACGATTCAACGCACAATTTCGCTTCGCAACGTAACTAGCGGCGCCTACGCGAAAGACTCTGCTTTTGGATTCAATCTAGGAGCGGGAATTGAAATTCCAATGCTGAAAAACAAAATGTACTTCGGGATTCAAGGCGCTTACCAGCTTGTAAGTTTTGCGGATGAAAGCAGAAACATTCCCGATACGAACGTGAAGCCAGCAGGTGACTCATGGACCGGCTTGGGTATGTTGGGAATTAACTTTTAATGAATCAAATCAGCGCACCTAAAATCGATTGGCGATCAGAGGCTGGCCCTCTTCGTGCCCTACTCAATGATGCAGATATATCTGAAATCATGATCAATCGCTGGGACCTGATCTTCGTTGAAAGAAAAGGTGTGATCGAACAATCGCTGGTGAAGTTCCCAAATCCTGAAACTCTTGATCGATTCGCACAAGCAGCCGCAGTAGCTATCGGCCGCGAACTCAACCGAAGAATTCCGTACATGGAAGGTGCTTTCCCAGATGGCACTCGATTAACAATTGTAATGAACCCCATTGCGGTTGACGGAACTTCAATCACTGTGCGTAAGCCTTCTTACTCAACAGTCTCTTACAAAGATCTGATTGCAAAGGGGACACTTAACGACAAAGTCGTTTATTTCCTACACCAATTGGTGATGTGCAAACAAAACGTCATTGTCAGCGGCGGAACAGGTAGCGGTAAAACTACTCTACTCAGTGTGCTCACCTCTTTTATCGGCCAAAAAGAGCGTGTGATCACGATGGAAGATACTCCTGAACTTCAAGTGCAAGTTGCCAACAACGTGCGCCTTGAAACAAGACCTTCTTTGGGTTCAGACGCGCCAATTGAAATGAAGGATCTTCTCAAAGGTGCGCTTCGTATGCGCCCCGATCGAATCATCATCGGTGAATGTCGTGGCTCCGAGGCTTTTGATATGTTGATGGCAATGAACACTGGTCACTCAGGTTCAATGACGACTGTTCACGCGAACACGACGCAAGATGCTCTAAGAAGGCTTGAGTCAATGATTCTTCGCTCGAGTGCCGAGCTCCCTCACGACGTGATTAAGCAAGACATTGCCAACACGATTAATTTTGTCATCCAAATTGAGCGTAACTTCGAAGGTAAACGCCGAATCACACAGATTACCGAAGTTGTGGCCGCCGACAAACACGGCTATCAAACAGTTGATGTCTTTAATTTCTCTAATGAACATGGGCATCGCTCAACCGGAGTGATTCCCGCATTCGTCGACAAAAAGCTTGATCCACGAATGAAGTTTCCATCTGAATTCTTTAACCCTGAAAAACAAATAACTCTCGGCTCAGCAAGCTAAGTTATTTCTGACAAGTGGGGCACCAATAGGTGCTTCGACCGCCAATAACTTTTGCCTTGATGAGACTTTCACAGCGCAGACACGCTTCGCCCTTTCGCTCGTATACTTGATGTGCGTCTTGGAAGCTTCCGTCTTCTCCCCCAGTTTGAGTGTAATCGCGAATCGTCGATCCTCCGGCACTAATCGCTTCTTCTAAGACTGACTTTATAGCTGCGACCAATTTTGCAGATTCGTCTTTTGAGATTTTTCCTGCAAGCTTCGTAGGTCTAATGCATGCTCTAAAAAGCGCTTCACTTGCATAGATGTTTCCCACTCCAACAACAACTTCTTGGTTCATGATAAAAACTTTAATTGAAGTTGCACGCTTTCGGGATTTTGCGAAAAGACAATCAGCCGTGAATTCAAGGCTTAGTGGCTCGGGCCCTAAATGTTTTAGTCGAGGGTGAGTGAGTTCTTTTGATTTTAAAAAGAAATCGAGCATCCCGAACCGACGGGGGTCTCGATAAATATATTTTCGGCCGTCTTCCAAAACTAGCTCAACGTGAGAGTGAGGATCATCGCCAAATTCATCAACTTCGCCCATTTTAACTTCTCGCCAGCTGCCGGTCATTCCTAAGTGCGATAATAAAACGCCGTCTTCGGTGTCGATTAATAAATACTTCGCGCGCCTTCGCACACCGAGAATCCTTTTTCCGATAAGATTCTCTCGTAATTTTTTAGGAAACGGAAACCTGAGATCTTTTCGCTTAAGGAGGATATCAGCAATTCGCGGACTTTTAATCCACAACTTCTCTAATCCTCTTCGTACTGTCTCAACCTCTGGAAGCTCAGGCATAGATCACTAAGTAGTTGAAAACCTTTGCTATTGCAACAGCACTAAGTGCCCTGCCACGCTTTACAATTGTTTCACGTCCTGAGAATTGTGCTGTCCAATTAGCGGCGAACTGTGGGAAGTTCTCGGGTGTCTTGAAGTTTGATGATTTGGGGTGGTTTATGAAGATTATAATTTTGGTTTTGCTCTCAGCACTTACTCCGGGCACAAGCCAAGCCACTGAAGGCTCATCTGAAAAGAGCCATTGCGTTGAATCTGAATGGGGCATTCGCTGCCCATCCAAGAAACTTAAGATCAGTGGCGGAAGAACGTTTGCTCGAAACGTTTATTACAGTTTACCAAAAACAAAAATGCCAAAAGATGGATACCCTGCTGCAGTCATTTATCAAGGTAGCTACTTCACTGTTAAATTTGAACGCTCTCGCAGCCTCCCTTTTGGCGCCATCAATGAAGTGAGTTTGATTCGTGAACTTTTAGATCGCGGCTTTGCAGTTTTAGCACCTCGTGCATTTAATAGCCTTTTCTGGGAGTCGAATGTAGCTGGGTCTCTCTACGAAAAGTCGAGCGACTTTGCTTTTCTCACAAATTTTTTAAAAGCGATCGATGAAAGAAAATTTGGTCGAATCGACACTCGAAATCTTTTTGCCGTCGGCATTTCAAGTGGCGGATACAACACCTCTCGCATGGCTGTCTCTTTCGCCGGAAAATTTCGCGCACTCGCCGTTCACTCAGCCAGCTACGCAACTTGCCTAGGGCCTCTCTGCTCGATGCCCGATAAACTTCCGAAAGACCACCCTCCGACTTTACTCCTGCATGGTCGCAAAGATTCGACTGTTCCTTTGAGTACGGCCGAAGAGTATGAACAGTTGCTTCGCTCTGAAGGCGTGCCCTCAGAACTTCACATCGACGAAGAGGCTGGCCACCAATGGTTAGACTCAGCCCCTGAGCGAGTTACCGAGTGGTTTGAGAAGTACATTCAGAATTAGAAACCTGAAGTTCTTTCAAGCTCTCTAATGACTACTCCCAATTCTCATCTGAGATGGTATAACCGCCCTGCAATGAAAACTTTGTTCACGTTTCTTTCAACTCTAATTTTCTGCTCGGCATTGAACGCCGCGATTTATGGCGTTGATAATCGAAAAGACATTGGCGAAATTTCAATACTAGCACCGCAGGCTGCAGCAGTAGCAATCACACTCCCAATTAATTATTTGAAAGATTTCGACAAAGACTTCTACAAAGTTGATGACGTTGAATCCTTTGGCCAATCGTCGCTCATGTGTAGCGATGAAAGGTTTGTTCAGCAGCCAGTTTTTCAGATAGGAACATGCACTGGTTTTTTAATTGGAGAAAAGTATTTGATCACTGCCGGCCACTGCATATTGCCGAATGGGATCGTGAACGATGAACTTCACCCGTTTTGCGAAGCGTTTAAGTGGTACTTTGGCTTCAACACTGCAAACCAGAACCAAACAACCAATCAACTCGTTCGCAAAGATCAAGTTTACGGCTGCAAGAGAGTGATTCGTGCCGAAAATGTTGAGGGCGGAAACGACTTTGCTGTGCTCGAGCTTGACCGCAGTGTAATCGTTAGAAGCTCTTCGAAACTGATGAAGCCTCTTACACCAAGAACAACCGATGTAAGTTTAAATGAAAAAGTTTTCGCAATCGGCCACCCTTTTGGCCTTCCAGCAAAATTCTCTGGCTTATCACCTGTGCTCTCAATTTCTTCAGCAGAACATTTTGAAGTAAACTTAGATTCTGCAGGTGGAAATTCAGGAAGTCCTATATTTGATCGACAAAAGCGCGTAGTTGGAATCCTGATTGAGGGTCATCCCGTCGACACTTATTCCGACAAAAATTTAATCTGCAACCGCGTAAACCGTTGCGATGATTTAGGAACTAAGTGCTTAAGCAACTCCACCTTCCCAGGGCTTTCAACTTCGAATCGCATTCAGAGGCTTACTCTGGCGCTTAAGTATTTGCCCAATTTGTGAGTCGTTTTTGCTCCGACTCACCGAGTCTGTATAGCCGTCTATAAATTGATCTAATTGACGCTCATTGATTCATTAGAAAAGCTAAACTCCTAATTTGGAGGGTTTTCTATGAAAATGATCGTAGCTATCGCAGTAGTTTTGTTTGGCGCGCACGCCTCTGCTACTTTTTTACCGGTCGATGTTATTGAAGATTCCAATGTCTCTCGACAAAGCGACATGACAGAAGCTGATTACAAGTCGATTCTCGCTAACGTAGAAAAAATCTACTCCCCGATTGCAAAGCTTCATGGCGGAAATCTTTCAGTATCAGGAAGCTGGAAGAGCAAAACTTTGAACGCAGGTGCAAGACAAATATTTGGCTTCTGGCAAGTTGATATATCTGGTGCTCTTGCCAGACATCCCGACTTAACCCGCGATGGCTTTACGCTCATCGTTTGCCACGAACTCGGTCACCACCTTGGCGGCTTTGCATTTGCTCCAGCAGACATGCCGCTGATGTCAGCTTGGGCGGCAACTGAAGGACAATCAGACTACTTTGCAACTCAAGCTTGTGTTCGCAAACTTTGGTCAAGCGAGACGTCTATTAACTCAGAGTTCCGATCATCAGTTAGCAAGGTAGTTCGAAAAACTTGCGATGCAGCTTGGAACAATTCAAGCGAACAAGATCTTTGCTACAGGGCCTTAGCTGCAACCGAATCGATGACGAAGCTAATGGCAACACTTATGAAGCAACCAAACCCTCCCAAAATCGACTCTCCTGACCAAACCACAGTCGCAGAAACAAGTGCGAGACACCCAAAAATTCAGTGCCGAATGGATACTTCAGTTCAGGGCGCGATCTGCCAAGCAGCTTTCGATGAAAACCTCATCCCAGGAAAGAAGACTACAGGCGGAAAAGATGGCTTAGATGCCGAAAGACAAGCAGCCGCAACTTCTTGCATGACTTACTCAAATTATAAATCGGGCCTCAGACCGGCTTGCTGGTTCAAAGCTCGTCTTTAAATAAACCCCAAGTGATTTATTAACTTCCTAACTTTTAACGAGGTCATCACATGTTTAAAGTCCTACTCACTCTCTCGACAGTCGCTTTAACTCTTCTTATCAGCTCAGAGTCGTCGGCGAACCCAGAAATCTTTCGCGGCAAATGGAACGGAAAAGGGACTTACATTTTTCAATCCGATGTCACACAGTGCTCAACGGTTGAATTGATTTTTGATGCAACTCCATCAAGTTTTAAATTCGCAGGCGGCGAACGAATTTGTGACAAGCACACAGAGCGATTCTACCCCGTTACGATGAACTTCACGAACGGCGGAATCTATTTCGGCGCTCAAAAGATTGGATCATATACTGCAACTACTCTCGAAGCTTCTTACCGCATGCCCGACGGAAACTCGTTCCGCAACTGGAGAATGTTCATGCGTCGCGAAGGCAATCATTTGATGTACGAAGAAAGCCGTACAATGGAAGGCGAAACAACGCCGCTCATCAGCTTCGCCGGAGTTTTGAAACTCGAAACACCATAAACGAGAGAAGAATTTTTGAAAAAATTAATCTTTGCCATTCTTTTTCTGGCGACTGGCCATGCGCTTGCGAACCAGTCGTTTGACTTCAACAATGCAGACAAGATTGACGCCTTAGTAAAGAACCAGCTTCATACTGGCTCACGCGCTGAAGTCTTAGTTTATTTTAAAGAGTCAGCAGATTTATCAAGCTCCTCGCTAATGATTACTCGTGAGGCTCGAGGCCGATTTGTTTTTGACTCGCTTCGAAAGAGCGCAATCTCATCGCAGGCGGCAGCACTTTTAATTCTAAAAAAGGCGGGCTTCAACTATAAGCCATTTTATATTGAAAATGTTGTGCTCGTTCAGCAGGTTAATTTGGCAACTCTAAAACTTCTCGCGCAACTCACTAACGTCGAACGCATTACAATTAACGCAAAGACAAAATTTCGTTCAAATCCCGTCGACGAAGAAACACTTCGACAGTTTAAGCCAGAAGATGTTTTAGGTCATATCTCTCGGATTAATGCCAACCGAGTTTGGACTGAACTTGGAGTAAGAGGAAAAGGAATAGTCATTGGAGGACAAGACACCGGTTATTACTGGCAGCACAATGCAATTCGACGCCAGTATCGAGGCTTTCAAAATGGCGTAGCCAACCACAACTACAATTGGCACGACAGCTTCTCAAATTCTGCTGAACCTTTTGATGACGGAGACCACGGAACACATACGATGGGAACGATGGTCGGAGACGACGGCGGCAAAAATAAAATTGGCGTGGCTCCAGAAGCCCAGTGGATCGGCTGTCGCAACATGAAAGGTGGCTACGGCACCGTTGCCTCATACATGGAGTGCTTTGAATTCTTTCTTGCGCCCTACCCTGTTGGCGGAAATCCAAGAACCGACGGACGTCCTGAGCTAGCACCTCATATCGTGAATAACTCATGGGCCTGCTCAACAGAAGAAGGTTGTCGCGGAGACGAACTTCTTAAGTCCGTTCAAGCTCTGAAAGCTGCGGGAATCATAAACATAGTGGCAGCAGGTAACGAAGGCCCTTACTGCGGCTCGGTTGCCGCACCACCAGCACATTACAGCTCAGAGGCTCTTGCTGTTGCCGCATACAACCGCTACACCAAAGACGCAGCGATCTTTTCGAGCCGTGGACCATCAAAGTTTGATGGTGGCCTATCTCCGACACTGACGACTTACGGTGAAATTATTCGATCTTCAATCACTGGTTCGCCCGATCGTTATGACGATAAATCAGGAACATCGATGGCAAGCCCTCAAGTAGCAGGAGTGGTGGCACTTCTTTGGTCGGCTCGTCCAGAGTTGATTGGGCAAATTGATCGAACGATTGAAATCTTAAAAAAATCGGCTGACCCGCTTCAGGCAAAAGAAACTTGCGGCGGAGTGAATGGTGCACAAATTCCGAATCACACGTTTGGATACGGAATGGTCGACGCATTAAAGGCGATTAACACTCCTTAAATTTTTTACCAGTTCCGTTTGATTTCATCTTGAAGGCCGGCGACACCTTTGTCGCCAGCCATTTCGCCGTAAAGATACGGATGAGTCACCCTGTTGCCATTAACTAAATCTTCAGCGGCAGCAACTAACCATTTCCATGAACCAAAGTAATGAAGTGCATTTTCACTTCGTCCGCCAAAAATTGCCGACTTGGTTTGTGGCCAAAAGTGGTCTGCTAAAAGCGCTTCACCATTTTGATCAGCCGGATAACTTTTTAAATCTATGAACTGTTTGAATCTGCTCGCCGAATCTCGATAAAGAAATTCTGAGAACTCTCGTGACACAACTTTCTCGCGATCAGAAAAGACTATGGTCATCGCGGTGCTCGGCGACATTACCGAAGCAGTCTCTGAATCAAATCCCGCTAAACCGAAAAGAACCGTCGCACCCGGGGTCGGCGATAACTGATCACGCGCAGAAATTCCGCTCGCGATTGACGCAACATAAGCTCCTTTTGAATGACCCGAAAAAACAACCTGATCTACAGAAAGCTGAGGCTGCGATTTAATAGCGCACATAGACATAGCGATGTAATCACCGGCCATGCGGGTCCAATCTTGGTCGAAAAATCCTTTGTCATACATCGGGAAGACAACTGCGATTCCCTTTTTAGCAATATGCTCAAAAGTACCCGTATAGTGCTCTAGCTTGAGTGCCTGTCCATGACCGAAGACAACAACCGGGACTTTCTTTTTAGCATCTTGAAGTTTTGGGGCGTAAACAGTGACGTCTCTCCCTAAGCACTTCATTGCCTGCACTGTGAACTGATGAGTGTAGGTTTTGCTGCCAGGGTGATCAGAATCTGAGGGAGCAGGTGGCGCCGCGTGGGCATTGATTGATAAGAAAAGTAAAATGATGAACTTAATTGATACTCTCAATTTGCCTCCATTATCGCAATACGACTAAGATAGGTGCTTTTCAAGCCTGAATCAATGTGGAAGGTCGTAAATGAAAGTAGCCTCAGTCAGAGCTCTCTATCGCGAGACAGCAAAGCACCTTGATCAAGAAATTCGCCTCGAGGGATGGGTAAGAAAAATCCGAGACCAAAAAAGTTTCGGCTTCATTGAACTTAACGACGGGACATTCTTTAAAGGTGTGCAAGTTGTGTTCGATACTAAACTTGCCAATTTCGATGACGTCGCAAAGCTTTCGATCGCAAGCTCCCTTTACGTCACTGGAAAGTTAGTTAAATCTCAAGGTGCGGGCCAAGAGTTTGAAGTGCTTGCATCAAGCATCGAAGTCGTTCAAAAGGCATCGGCCGAGTACCCGCTCCAAAACAAGCGACACAGCTTTGAGTTTTTGCGTGAGATAGCGCATTTAAGAGCGCGGTCGAATACATTTTCTGCTGTCTTCCGCATTCGATCAGCCCTTGCCTTTGCGATTAACAAATTCTTTCAAGAGCGCGATTTCGTTTTAGTTCACACCCCGATCATCACCGGATCAGATGCAGAGGGTGCCGGAGAGATGTTCCGAGTTTCAACGATGAAACTTGATAAACTTCCTAAAAAAGCTGATGGCTCAATTGACTTCACTCAAGACTTTTTTGGTAAAGAAACAAATCTCACGGTCAGTGGTCAGTTAAACGGCGAAACTTTTTGCGCTGCCTTTAAAAACATTTACACCTTTGGTCCGACGTTTCGCGCAGAAAACTCAAACACTTCGCGCCACGCGGCTGAGTTCTGGATGATCGAGCCCGAGATCGCGTTTGCAGATCTTGATGCCGACATGGATTTAGGTGAAGACATGATCAAATACATTATCAAATATGTAATGGATCAGTGTCCTGAAGAAATGGACTTCTGCAATCAGTGGGTCGAAAAAGGCTTATTCGACAAACTCAATAATGTTTTGAACAACGAATTCGCCCGCATCACCTATACTGAGGCGATTGATCTGCTAAAGAAATCAGGCAAAAAGTTTGAATTTAAGTGTGACTGGGGATCAGATCTTCAATCTGAGCACGAGCGGTATTTAGCAGAAGAACATTTCAAAAAACCGGTGTTCGTCACTGATTACCCTAAAGAAATTAAATCTTTCTATATGAAAATGAATGCCGACGGAAAAACTGTGCGCGCAATGGATTTACTCGCACCAGGTATCGGCGAGATTATTGGTGGCTCACAGCGCGAAGATAATTTAGAACTTTTAGAAGAACGTATGCGTGCGATGAAGCTTGACCCAAAAGATTACGGCTTTTACTTAGACCTTCGCCGCTACGGAAGCTTTCCGCACGCAGGCTTCGGGCTTGGGTTTGAGCGAATGATGATGTACCTAACTGGCATGTCAAACATTCGCGACGTCATTCCGTTTCCACGAACACCGAACAACGCACTCTTTTAATGCGATTATTTCGAGCTTTCATTTTCTTACTTTTCATTATTTCAACCAGCGCGTGCTCGACCGTCGCGCTGCTTAAAGACCCGCCGAAAGTAAAACTGAAAGATGTGCGCTTGCAGGAAACTGACTTCAAGACGGCGATTCTTAATATCATTCTCGAAGTTGAAAATAAAAACTCGGCCTCAGCGACCGTCCGAAAACTCAACTACAATTTGTCGGTTAACGAGAAGGAATTAGCCTCTGGAATTTTTGATAAAAAAGTTGAGCTTGCTGCAAATCAAATTACTCGAGTTGCAATTCCAATTAGCGTAAAGCTTGAGGATATTGTTTCTTCGGCCTTTGCTTTACTTCAAAATAAGGGTGCTCCCTACCGCGTAAAAGGCACTGTTGCCGTTGGACTCTTTGAAATTCCATTCGACGAGTCAGGCAAAATTGATCTCGAGAAACAATGAAACTGCCTCTCTCATAACCAGGTAAAATCGACAGAATTTTTTACTACTCTACTCTACGACGTCGTTTACGACGTCTAATCGAAGCCTTTGCGATCAAAGTGACGATTTCGGGCGCGCGTCTTGAATTGATTTCGAGAGGCTTCTTAAAAAATTGAGAAAATTGCCACAAAAGCATTTAATTCACCTCACAGGAACGGGGGTTCCAGATATGGAAACAACAATGGGCAATAGTCTAAACAGGAATTCAAAAATAATCGGCGCGGCAGCGTTACTCATCAGCTTATCTGCTTGCGGCCAAGGCTTCAAAACTCGTCAATCTCGTGAACTAACTGCTGACGGTACAAACGTTCAAAATTTTGCAGTCATTCTAAAAAATAAAGATGTTCAGTTTGAGCGAACGCCAGCGGCTGCACCCGCTGCAAAAGCACCTGCTACACAACAGCACACTGCGAAGATTCCTGCGAAGGTTCCTGCTAACGATAACCAGCCAGTGAAGTTTAGGTTCGTAACTTTAAATGCAGCCGGTGAAACGAAAGTTTTTGAGAAGTTTAAGCACATTGATCCAAAGCGTGAGATCAATACGAAACTTCTCAAAGATGCGTTGACGTTCTTTTACGTTAACCAATCGAACTTCTCCAATACAAAAGTGATCACAGTGATCGACTACTCACGCCCTTCAAGTGCAAAACGACTTTATGTAATTGAAATGAGTACTGGCCGTGTTTGGAGCACTTACGTTGCGCACGGGCGTGGCTCTGATCGTAACCATGACGGGATGCCTGAAGTGTTCAACAATAAACTCAATAGCTATGCGACTTCTGTAGGGCCTTACCTAACATTGGGAACATACCAAGGCGATCACGGACTCTCGCTTCGTTTAAAAGGTCTTTCTAAATTTAATTCGAATGCACTTGATCGCAATATTGTAATTCACGGCGCATCGTATGTTCGCGACACGGCGGCGAAACAAGGGCGTAGCTTGGGTTGCCCGGCGGTTGCTCCTAAGTACACGTCTAAATTAATTAGCGCTATCAAAGGTGGAAGCCTCGTCTACTCGGGCGCGAGTAAACCATCGAATCACCGCCAACTCTAGAGCCCGACATTAGTTAGGTTCAGCACAACCGACTTCCGACGATGGGCTAGCTTCACGGCTAGACCCAACTCGCATCGCTTGTTTCCAAGTATTCTATTTATTCATTGATCAAAAAATTGGGAGTTCAAAGGAATGAACCTATCACTCAAGAGCTTAGCTCTGAGATCTGCCGTACTTATTTCGTCTCTCGTTCTTTTTGCAAACTGCGGACCTAATAACGAAAGCGCTCAGCAAGATGTTGGCGGCGACGATCCCGTTGCAACCGAAAACTCGAAGTCTTCGAAAACTTTTGGCTATCGAGTGATGCTTAACAATGATCCATCAACAACTGCAACGATCGGTTACAGCACTAACCAATCGACTTCTGTTAGCGTTCCGGGTTCAAAAATTCCAGCTAAAGAACTTACGGAAATGAACACCAAAGTTTACGTCGACACGAAAGATAAAGGTCTCGCCTACCAAAATTATTCGAACTCCTATGCTCCAACAAGAACTGTCGAGCACAAAGGTATGTTCAATTACTTCCTACAACTTAAAGGTTTGAAGCCATCAACGACATACTACTTTATGATCACTGACGGCAAAGGCGGAGTCAGCCGAAGACTATGGTTTAAGACCGCCGCAGATTCAAATGCGACTCGGTTATCAATTATTTCTGGCGGCGACACGCGCACCAATCGAAAGCCACGCCAAGACGGAATGAAGATTGTCGCAAAACTTCGCCCCGACGTGGTCATGTTCCAAGGCGACCACACAACCTTGAATTCAGATTGGGAATGGGAACGTTGGCTTGGCGATTGGCAGCTGACGATTGCTGATGACGGCAGAGTCACTCCAACAATTTTTACTCGCGGCAATCATGAGTCTTCAAATAAAGACCTCGAGAATATCTTTGATACGCCAACGGGAGTTTATTATGGCGTCACTTTTGGGAAAGATCTCCTTCGAGTTTACACTCTCAATTCAGAATCAGCCGTCACAGGTGACCAAACAAAATGGTTAAGTTCAGATCTAAGCGCAAACTCTCATGTTGCCTGGAAGTTTGCTCAATACCACAGCCCGATTCGCCCGCACACAGCTGGCAAAAAAGATGAGACTGCAATGTATCAATCATGGGCCCCACTCTTCTACTCTGGCCGTATGAATGTAGTTGCCGAAGCTGATGCGCATGTAGTGAAAGTGACATGGCCGGTGCGCCCTTCTGCAGGCGGCGAGGCAGGATTCGAACGTGATGATCAGAACGGAACAGTGTTTATTGGCGAAGGCACCTGGGGTGCTCCGCTTCGCAAAAACGACAATCTAAAAAATTGGACTCGAGATAGCGGGCGTTTCAATAGCTTCTTTTGGATCTTCGTCGATAAATCAAAAACCGAAATTCGCTCAGTCGTGATCGAAAATCCCGAAGCTGTCGCGAAAATTTCTGATACAAATCGATTTTCGATTCCCGCTGGCTTAAATATTTGGAAGGCACCTAACGGCTCTGTCGTTACTCTCCAAAATCGATAAGCAGAACTCTCAAAGCTCTGTCTCAAATTGAAACATTTCATTTCATCACCTGCCAAAACTTGGCAGGCCCCTTGCACTTTAAGCTGAGCAGTAGACTTTATTAGAGACGCCTAACAGATCGCAGATCAGATCTGTTTAAAGCAGAGTCTCAGTAACAGTCTTAGACAGTGTTTAGAAGTTAACTGTCGCGTTTTCATAGGGGGCTCCTTTGCAATTAGTAATTATGGTCATTGCCGCGATATCAGTGCTCACAGCAGCCCTTATTGGTGAAGTTGGCAATTGGACCAATCGTTCTACTGTGATTTCTCAAATTAACACTCCGAGCGACGCACACTTGCGCGATGTTCAACAAGCGAAAACTCAAATTGAAAAGATCAAAGCGCGAAATGCAATTCAAGACCTCTCGCTTCGAGATCCGAGTGATGCCTGTAAAGATCGAGCTAACGAATTAGCAAAAGATCGTGGTCGCGCAAGGTACGCATGGGCTGACACAGTTAAAGTCGCCCGCACGCGAAAAATCAAAACTGCCCAAGGTAACCCTGCGTTCTTAATTAACGTAAAGGCCGACAGCGAGCGCACATTCTGCGCTGTGATCTTCGAAAACTCATCATGCAAAGTCGATATGCTCACGTGCTCAGAAGAGCAGAAACAACTTCAAGTTGCTCGCTTTGGAAAATTAGCTGCGAAGTAAACGCAGCCCCTTCGGGAGTCGCTCAAGTAAATCTTCTGGCATCAGACTGAGCTGGTCATTGCGGTCACTGATCCACTGATCAGCTAGCCAACCATGAATGAATGCTCCCAGACACGCAGCCTCCTCTGGCTTAAGCCCTTGAGAAAGTAAACCCGCAATCATTCCTGTGAGAACATCACCCGTACCCGCCTTTGCTAAGGCGGCATTACCCGATTGAATTTCTGTAAGCGAGTCGGCTGCAATCAACGTCCGGTTGCCTTTAAGTAAACAAATGCATCCAAGTTTGTCCTGAGCTCTCTTGATCGCATTTTTTCGATCACTTTTTACAACCCGCGAGCTAACACCAATGATGCGTGCAAGCTCTGCTTCATGTGGAGTCGCAATCCATGTTGGCGGAAGCGGCCACCATTTATTTTGGGAACAAATATTTAAAGCATCAGCGTCGATGACTACTTTCTCTGGAGCGTTCTTGATCAATTGCTTCAAATAACTTTCAGCTCTCTTTGATTTGCCCAGTCCCGGCCCAATGGCGATAGCACTTGCAAGATTGAACGGAATTTTATTCTTTGCAGAATCAACCACCAAAAAACTTGGATGTTTCACAGTCAAAAACGCACTCTTTGGCGAATATAAGTAAACGTACCCTGAGCCTATGCGAGCGGCGGATTCAGATGCTAAGACAGCCGCTCCGTACATTCCCTCTGAGCCAGCAATGATTAAGCTACGACCTGCAGAAGACTTGTTATCAGTCTTTTTTCGAACCGGAATAAGCTTGCGAGCTTCTTTAGCCCCGAATTTTTTGAGTCGCATTTCGAATCACCTGAAAGTAAAAAGCTCCGCCAAATAACAAGCCCGTGATCGCTAGCGGAAGGATAAAACCACGGTAGCCAGCCTGCCGAAATAAAAAGGCACCGACAACTGAGCCCGCTATGAACGAGAAAATAATTCCGCCTCTCATCCAGTTAGCTTTTATATCATCGCACACATTGCCAAGCGCTTTACGATTTAAAACACGAACAATTCCGATACCTAAATCTGTGGTAATGCCGGTTAAGTGAGTTGTCCGAACTACTGCTCGTGAAACTGAAGTCACGGTCGCATTCTGAATTCCGCAGATCAAACAAAGCAGTGCAAGCATCGCGTAGTCGCGTCTCAGCGCCAAGGGCTCGCCAAACATCCCAAAGAGATTATTGAACCCTCCGACAACAACACAAAGTAAAAGCAAAAACATAACGGCAAATGCGATGTAGTACTTTGGCTTCTTGTTAGTTCGAAGGCGTAAATCAACCAGGTATCCACTCACCATTGCCCCGCAAAGAAACCAAAACGGCACAAGTAACATTCCGATGGCAGCTGAATAGCTTCCGGCGCTTAGGTCTGAGCCAAAAAAAGTTGCAAAACCAGTCACGTGCGAGACAAATCTGTGACAGGCAAGAAAGCCACCGACATTCAGAACTCCGCCTTGAAATGCGAGAGCCATCCACACAGCAATGTTGCTGGGAGTGTAAGCCGCAATTGTTTGATTCCCGTAGATCATGAGGAAAACTATAGTAGATCGCTTTGTGCAGGCCAAGGCGTATAACGCTGTAGAACTTCTTAACAGCGCCATACCTCTAGCGCCAATCGATTCGGACAGCTTTTAGAGCCGCCTATTTGCAATAGGCACCATTTGCGACGGTTCGAGTATTGCTTTTGGTAGATAACGTGAAAACTCGCATGTCTGGACTTAAAGCTAAACGAGCCTCGACAGGAAGGATCATTGCAGTTGCAGTGACTTGCATAAGCCTCTTATCACAAGCTACTTTTGCGAGTACCTTGCACCCGGCGGCACAGACTTTCAGTCTGCAAAACTGGAAACAAACTGCTCAGGCACTTCGCCCGCGATTCATGACCACCATCCGACCAACAGCTGCGCAAATTAATCAAAAGAACGTAGAAGGAAAATACAAATCAACTCATATCGGTCAAGCTGGCCGAGTTTTAATTTTAATGACGGCCCTTGCCGGTGTCGAACTTGTGCGCCGACAAGCAAGACAAGCCAAGCTTTCTGGAAAGACGCTTTCAACAGAAGAATACTCTAAGCTTGCAGCAGAAGCCGCACTCAAAGTCGCAGATAGCGGCGATGTCTGGTTTGGTATCGCAAGCGATCTTGGCATCGGAGCCATCTCTAAAAAGCCAGTTGCGGCATTAAACGAAGTTCTCAAAAACAAAGTTGCCCGCCCGATTTTTATTAATCTTATTCAAAGCGGCATCATGTCGTTGATCTACTTTGTCGGTTTTCAAGCTTGTGCACAACTCTGGCGTGACGCCCGCCTCATGCTTGATCCAAAAGACTACGACAAGTCTGAGAGAATTTGGAGCATGGGGTTTAGCGCCCTTGTCGACACGGCAAATTCAAATAATAATTCTGACGAAGCTCGAATTACTCGTTTGATGATTGGAAACGTAGCAAAAATTTTATTTTTCGACGATGAGTTGCGTGAAAACTGGTTTTACAATACCTGGAGACTTGCGATCGCGACTGGTCGATTCGTAACTCTTGTAACTGGAATCATCACAGCAACCACTGTCGGAACAACGCTTTTTCCTGGCGCAGGCACCATCCTCGGATTTATGTTCGCACTCACTGGTGCTCTTGCGGCTGCAGCACTCCCAGCGTCATTCACTGAAAAGGTGACCTTTAAGTTAAAAGATGTACGAATTGCTTTTGCGAAACACGAAGCGCGACAGTTTAATTGGCGATTAAAAAAATTAATTGATGCATATTCCAACGAAAACATCTTTTGGCAACTCATGAGCAGTAAAAAAGAGATTACTAAAACATTCGAGCTTTTAACTGATATTCGTGAGCGGGTCACAACAGCATTCATTGAAGAAATTTATTTGGCTAATACGAACATTCAAAAATACACCCACGAGCTCGAGGTAGCGAAGGCTCATAAAAGAATCCAGGCTGCTAACGAAGCACAAAATCTTCTCGAGCGCCAAACGCTCTATCGCAATGGTATTTTGCAGAAGATGGTCTCATTCTATCGTTTACAATTCAAAAATTTAGACAAAATCAAGGTGACTTCAACCACGCCACTTTCGGTCATCGGCCAGCTCGATAAACAAAAAGTCGAGGTTGCAAGTATTCATAGTTTCTTAAAGACTTTCTCTCAGGCATTGGTGCAACCGTCTCTTTATCCGTCAAGTGAACAAGTTCTACAAAATTTCTATCTGCGCTCATTCAAAGAGCCAACCATCTTCCGAATTAGCGGAATACCTGTAGACTCAAATCCGAGATGACTTTAGGCTTTTAGCTTCATGTCGAAAACTCAATTAAATTCAAAGTCGGTTGTATTTGCTATCGATTTTGGAACAAGCAACTCTCTCTTAGGCGCAACCGATGGTCGAATCGACATTCCGGCTGTTGCGCTCGATAGGACAGCACCAGATCCGAGTGTCCTTCGAAGTCTTTTATACTTTCCAAATCAGAGTCAGTGCTACTACGGGCAAGAAGCTGTTCAAATGTACAGCGAGAATCAAGCAGAAGGCCGACTCATCCGATCGATAAAAAAGTTTCTTCCATCAGAGAACTTTCTTGGTTCATGGATCGACAATCGACTCGTCAGGCTAGAAGATCTCATCAGCTTCTTTTTGCTAGAGATGAAAAAGCGGGCTTCCGCTGAACTTGGAGTCGATTCAGATACAGTGCTTTTAGGCCGACCTGCAAAATTCTCAGATGACCCTGTCAAAGACGGAATTGCCGAACATCGACTTAGAAAAGCGGCCACACTTGCAGGCTTTAAGAACATCGAGTTTTTGGCCGAGCCACTTGCCGCTGCATTTGAGCTTCGAAAGAAGCTTACTGAACCAAAAACTGTTTTGGTTGTCGACTTAGGTGGTGGCACTAGTGATTTCACAATTATCAAAATCGGCCCTCAGACTTTTAAGAACGAAGATTTGCTTGCGATGGGCGGAATCAGTATTGCGGGTGACGTCATTGATGGCTCATTTATGCAGGAAGAAATCGCACCCTGGTTTGGTTCAAAGGTGTCTTACAGACTTCCTCTGAGTTCGAACATCTTACAAATGCCCAAAAGTCTTCTCGATCACATTTGCTCGCCGGCCGACATCGCTCAACTTCGAAAAAGCGAATACTTTAATTTCTTTCAAGACGTTCAACGATGGGCTATCACGGCTGACGACAAAGCTCGTCTCGCAAGACTTTTTGTTTTGGTTGATGACCAACTTGGTTTTGATTTGTTTGAAAATATTGATAGCTGCAAGAGGCGCTTTACAACTGAGATGATTTCTCGATTTTCGTTTGACTACCCTGACATTGAAATCTCTATGGACGTCGCGCGCGAAGATTTCGACCGGTTCGTTCATGGACCTTCCGAGAAGATTTTAAGAACAATGGACGACACAATTAAGGCCGCACAGATTTCTCCGGCGCAAATCGATCTGGTCTACTGCACGGGCGGAACATCGAAGTTAGCCTTGATTCAAAAAGGGCTTAGAGACCGATTTTCTGAAGAAAAAATTGTCAAAACTAACTTCTTCCATTCCGTGACCGAGGGCCTCGTCGCTCGCGCTCGCGAATTGATGTAGACTGCCAACATGTCTGGTCAATGGAGCTCAAGTCCCACAATCAAACAATACCTCGAACTTCTTGGTGTGACTGAGACAGCATCAAAAGAGGATCTAAAAAAAGCTTATCATCAACGTGCTTTTCTTTACCACCCTGACCGCAACGATGACCCAACTGCGGTTGAACATTTTCAGAAAATCAAAAAGGCATACGAGTTTTTGATTGATCCAGTGCAAGTGGCACTGATTAAACAAAATCATTTAAAGGAACGTCTCTTTGATAATTGTATCGAAGGAATTCAAATTAGTTTTGGGGCATTTTTTGGTCATCGCGTCTTCGTATCGGGACCAGCTGCCGTGCCAAAGGAACGGCGACTTGGGAATGACCCCGGTGCCGACTCTCCCACAAGTAGCGAAAGCACGACTGTCTATATTGAAGAAGATAAATCAATCTTGGATAACGCCGGTTATGACTCAATTGAAGTGGTCTACGCGGGGAAATTCAATTCTGAAGACGAAGAACGCTTGGTTGCCGATGGCAAGGTTACTCGGCATGGGCAACTTCCTTGGGTAATTTTGAACAATAAAGGAATACTCGACTTTCTTGACGAAAAGTATGAACGATCACTTAGCTGCTACGAAGAGCTGAACGAGCGAATTCCAAACAATATTATTTTTCTTTACCGTGAAGCAATTTGCTTAATCATTCTTGCCTTTAAAAACCCAGAGCGAAGCCTCTTCGGACATCGCCCAGCGAAGCGCAATATTCAAAAAGCCGTTCAACTGCTAAGGCACTGTATTAAAATTGGCGAGAGCCGTTCTGTGGGAAAGCAGAAATGTTTGGTGATTCGAAAGACTTTAGCCGACGTTCTAGAGAAGGTTGGACAAAAGCGAAATTCAAAAAAAATCTGGAAGGAAATTTCAGCGCTTCAGCCAAACTCCGCCGAAGCCCAATTTAAATCTGGCAACAGTAAGCAGGCACGAGAATTAATTCGCTCAAATAAAAATGCGGAAACCGCGAAAAAGAATTTGAGTCGGTCCCTGCTTTTAAGTCGGGGAAAGTTCTAGTTAACTTGCCAGCAGACCAACGTAAGTCCCGCTTCAGGGGCTAATTCCTTAGAAACTAGTCGGGACAATTGTCGATATTGAAGGCCTCGACTCTGTTAATGCCTCTTCACAAAAGAGAAAATTTAGTTTCGCACAAAAGCATAGTGATACAGGAGGTAGTGCTTATGCTTCATACGCTTACGAATGGATTCGTTGCGCTTGGACTAATGGCTGGGCTCTTGACTGGCTGCGGATCACAAGAAGCATTCAGCTCCGTAAAACCACCCGCTCCTCCTGCTTCTCCAGGCAAATCCGATTTGCTTTCGCCATCTTTAGATGAGCAGATCCTTTCAAAATATAGCCACTTCGATCCAAAGCGATTGATTAATACTAAATTGCTCAAAGCAGCTACTTTGTATTTCCATAAAAACAAGAGTCAGTTTGCAAATCAAAAGGCACTTACGATTATCGATTTCTCGATTCACAGCTCAAAAAAGCGTTTTTATTTGATGAACGTCGCCACTGGTGAGGTCTGGAACACCTACACTGCCCACGGCGCCGGTTCAGATCCGGGCTCGTTCGATGATAGCTCGGGGTTTGCAGAAGTCTTCAGTAACACTCCACAGTCGAATGCGACTTCAATTGGGCCCTACATGACCGACGTCACCTATCAGGGCAAGCACGGCTACTCACTGCGCTTAAAGGGCCTAGCTAGCACGAACTCTAATGCCTATTCACGAGCGATCGTCATTCATGGTGCAAGTTATGTTTTGGATGAGGCTCGCAAACAAGGCCGCAGCCAAGGCTGCCCAGCGCTTCCGATGGAGTATCACGAAAAAGTAATTGATCTCATTAAAGGCGGAAGCCTTATCTATGCTGGTGCAAGCGCAAAGCTTTAGGATTCGTTAGTCGTCCCCAGATATTTACGTACCTTTTGATACAATCTGAAAATCCGCGCTCTCAACTCCTGAGTGATTACGGATCGCATGAATCAGTTCAGTCAGATCCTGGTCTAATGGCAACTTGAGAGTTGCCGTCTTTTTTAGATCGTTGACACTGATGATTTCTGATTTCGACCCTGAAGCAACAAGCCCGGCCACCTCTGGGGATTTCACTTTCACAATCACATTGCCAGTCACGACTCCCAACTCTCCATCTGTTTCGTTGATCACGACAGGAAGTTTATTTAAAGTTACAAAAAATCCGTCAAATCGAGATTCGTCCTCAGCTGCGAAGACGATGAAATCATCTTTCTTGGCCAGATATTTTCCCATCTCTTTTTTGTAATCATCAGCTTTAATTGCAAACGCCTGAGCCAAAAGATAATTGCGATGCTTGACCTTCAGAATGCGCTCTGGCCAGACAGCTAACTTGTTATTGTTCGCCACCAAGCGCTTCTGAGACTTACTCTTTAAATTTAATGCATTAGAACTAAATGATGCACCTGTTACCGCACTCGAATAGTAGGCGCTGCCTGTGCCATCGCTTGCCTCAGAGGTTTGACGATCGACCAGCATCAGCAGAACTAATGCCGTGATCACCACTATGTAACCGATGATTGATTTCATGATTCACCTCCTATTTACCTAGTGTACTTCAGGAAAATGGAGGTTTTTGGCTGGAAGGAAACTATCTCGATCTTCTAAACTTCGTTTGCCGATTATAAGGCGTAAGAGCGGATATCGACGGCCACGAATTCTAATCAAAGAAGAGTGGCCATCTTTTAGACGAAACTGATTTTATGCCCAGGAGAGCTTATAGGCCGTTATCGTAAACAGTGATGCGAGTTCGCTCAACGCCAACTTCTTCAACCAAATTCCAGATCATTTCAGCGTGTTCGTAAGTAACGCGAACACAGCCACCTGATGCACGTGTTCCAAGCTCTGCATAATGATCTTTGCTTGTTGCGTGAATTGCGATTCCGCCTGTAAAAAACTGCGCAAATGGCATTGGTGCTTTCCAAGTATAAGAGAAGTGGTCTTTTGAACGGCGATAGATTTTGAAAGTTCCAGTTGGAGTGCTAGAGAAGTAAGTTCGTCCTGACTTTGCTAATTCTGTCTTTTGACGACCAGTTGAAACCAAAATGTTGCTGATGAGCACGCCGTCTAAGTAAATTTCCATCGTTTGTGCAGTCGCAGATGTACCTTGAAGCGACTTATCAACTTTAATGTGCAAACGAGGCTCAAGGTCGTTGAAAAGCATGTTCGAAAGGATTGAAGATGCGTCTTCCTCAAGCCCCATCTCTTGAACGAGTTCGTCGGGACTTAAGATGTCTGCCAACACTTGCTGAGTGTCGTTCGCAAGCGCGAGTGTTGAAGTAAACGTGAACGCTAAAAGAACTAAGAACAAACGAATGTTTGAACGCATTAAGGGATCCTCCGTTGGATGGCGGATTTATAAGTCCGATTGAGCTAAAGCCGTTAGGAAATTTTGGAAAGTA
Organism: uncultured Bdellovibrionales bacterium; assembly: GCA_964543475.1. Taxonomy (GTDB): domain Bacteria; phylum Bdellovibrionota; class Bdellovibrionia; order Bdellovibrionales; family JAMPXM01; genus JAYSYM01. Next base: position 39,972 of record CAZIYJ010000012.1, read on the forward strand.
ACTTCTATTTTATTCGAACGTGCAGATGCTACCCGCTCGCCTTTGCCCGCCGCTGGCAAAAAGTTCAGACTTAGAGCCTAAGACCTCCACCCTAAAAACCATAATTCAATAAGGCACAAGCTTAGTTGGCCAGTGAATCCCAAGACATACGTCCTCGGTTAAAGGGTTCTGGCCTTTGTTGCAACGTCGACATTTAGCAAACTGAAAGAGCACCCACGCTAAAAACTATTTTTGTCGGCTATAGAACCCTGGAAGGATTCTCATGAATATTCGCTCTTTTTTGGTGCTCGCTTTTGCCCTTTCAGCAATCGCGTGCGCCCCGGCCTCTGACACTCAGTTCCCGCCCGCAGGCTACGATACGAATGCTCCCGCTCTTCCAGATGATCCAAGTAAAGAGGGAACAGACCCGTCGGTTGCTCCAGATGAATCTGCTTCACGAATTTCTGATGCGCGATTTGAAACTCCAAACCTTACCAGCAACCAAAAATCGCAAGTGCTTTCAAAATACAACTTCATCGATAAAGACAAAACGATTCGCACGTCATTATTAGAGAAAGCAGTTATTTATTACAACGCAAACAAATCGCGCCTTAAACGAACTTCAATTCTTACTGTTCTCGATTTCTCACTTCCATCAAATAAAAAGCGACTGCACGTGATTAACATGTCAACCGGGACCGTTTGGTCGCTACACGTCGCTCACGGTAAGGGTTCAGACTCAAATCACGATGCCTATGCTGAGCGGTTTAGTAATACCTCTGGTTCGAACGCAAGTTCACTTGGAGCGTACTTAACGGCTGAAACCTATAGTGGGAGTAATGGATATTCGCTTCGACTTGATGGACTATCATCAACCAACTCAAACGCTCGCCGCCGCGCAGTCGTCATTCATGGAGCGTCTTACGTCAAAGACTCAAACGTGAAGCAAGGTCGTAGCTGGGGGTGTCCTGCGATTTCGATGACGAACCGAACTAAATTAATTGATACAATCAAAGGCGGAAGTTTAATTTTCGCCGGCAACTAACTTATTACATCTATTGCCTTAAACTTGATGCCCGGTGCCTATGCAACCGGGCTTTTTTTGCTCCGATTACGCGCACCAATTGTCCACTGACGCAAACCTGACAGCAATTTTTAAAACTTTTCGATTCGTCGTTTGACTCACTCAACTTTGGCCACCTAAAGTTTTAGTCAGAGACCGAAGTATAAGCCGAAAATTGGTTCGGCGTTTCTACGGGCCGCCGTAAATGGCCCACTACCGAGGGGAAGAAATTGAGAGACGTAGCAAAAAGAGGGGCTTTGCTGCTCGCTTTGTGCGCGCTGTTTACGACAGAAAGCGCACATGCAGGCAAAAACACCTTACAACTTGGAACATTCAACATTCGATGGTTCGGCTCTGAAGAGCACGACAAGACCTATCAATTACCGACAACAAAGCTTGAGCGCATTAGCGCAGTAAAAGATTTTCTCGCAAAAGAAATGCTTCCTCTTGATGTGGCTGCTTTTCAGGAAATCGTAGATCTTGCAGCCCTAAAAAGTGTTCTTCCTAAAGGCTGGAAGTGTGCAAGCTACAAACATCCGTTTGCTCTCCACCAGCACGTGGCCGTTTGCGCTTCAGCTACCTACAAACTTGCGAAAGTTCCTTACGATAATGACGGGCTCATTAATGAGCTCGCATACTACAATGCTGATCGCGCAAGACCTGCCATCAGAGTCGATGTTGTTAACAAATATAATCAGCGACTTCTTCGAGTTGTTGGAGTGCATTTAAAGTCTGCTCCGCACTTTGCACTACTGCGGCTAAAGCAGGTTGGTATGATCGGTCGAGATTTAAAAAATGATCCTAATATTCCTATGGTAGTCATGGGCGACTTCAACACTTTCTCTGCTAAACAGACCGGCTTAAAGCAAGACGATGTGGACCTCATCAACAATCAGCTAAATCAGTCAGGCGCAGGCTTTAGAAGAATAGGTCACTTAAACTACACATTTCGAAGCGGTAACGTCCGAGGTCAGTTCGATCACTTCTATGTAAATCGTTTGGTAACAGCAACTTCCGTTCCTCAAGCGTTTTCTGTTTGCACGAACATTAGAGACGGCGCCGGATACAAGAACGCCAAGCATTACCTTCGATATGTATCAGATCATTGCCCCGTGAGAATGAAAGTCCGCTTCTAATTGCTGAAACAATTCGAGTCTATGGGCGTTAGCTCTGCCAGAACGCAAATCTTAGTTGTAGATTCGTCCTTTGTAACCGGAGGAGAACGTCAATGATCGCAGTAAACACAGGAATCCCAGAGAATAATCGAATTGAAATTGCCAAGGGGCTGTCTAAGTTTCTCGCTGATAGCTACACCCTCTATCTCAAGACTCACAACTATCACTGGAATGTAACTGGACCAATGTTCACAACCCTTCACGTGATGTTCGAACAACATTACACTGAACTTGCTTTGGCAGTTGATGTGATCGCTGAACGGATCCGCGCTCTCGGCGAATATGCACCAGGAAGCTATAAAGCATACGCAAAACTCTCTCAAATTGAAGAATCAGAAGTAGTTCCAAACGCCACCGACATGATTAACGACCTTCTTAAAGGTCATGAGGCAGTCTGCCGCACGGCTCGCGAAATTTTTCCGGCTGCAGAGAGCGGCGGAGATGAAGCGACGGCCGACTTACTTACTCAGCGAATTCAATTGCACGAGAAAACAGCTTGGATGCTACGCAGCCTTCTCGCTAAGTAGTCTTGAGTAGTAAAAATCAGCATGCTCTAATCTTCTAGTCTTCAAATTGAAGCGGCCAGCAATGACGCTGGCCCAATGATCTACAAGGGGTTTTTCAGATGAAACGCATTCTATTAGCAGCAGCAGCAGTTGTACTCGGCGCTAACTTCGCACAAGCACAAGACGCAGGTTGCGGTCTTGGCTCAATGATCATTCAAGAAAATACAAAACTTATGCAAGTCCTTGCAGCAACTACAAACGGTACTGGCGGTCAAATCTTTGCAATCTCTACTGGCACTTCAAATTGCAAATCACAGCAGATCGTTCGCAATGACAAAGCAATTCAGTATTTCACAGAAGCTAACCAAGCTGACTTAAGCCGTGAGATCGCTCAAGGCCAAGGCGAAAAGCTTCAAACACTTGCTTCTCTTTACGGTTGCCAAGGCGATGCTCAGCGCGCTTTTGCCGCTAAAGCACAAGCTTCTTACTCTTCAATCGTTTCTTCTTCAGACGTATCTGCTGAAGCGATGGTTCAGAACATGAACAACACTGTTGCGAGCACCTGCGCATCAATCTAAATCGGCCGAACGCCTTTTTTTCGCTTGAAAGCCCACGCAAAGTGGGCTTTTTTGCGTCATATGACCGTGATCCTTCGTCTAATCTTTTTTACTGTTATCCTAATTCTGCTATCGCCAATCGTTAGCGATGCAAAAGAATCGTTGGCTTCTCGAGAGGGTATCGATCAAGTAAAGAAACGCGCCCTAGATACTGCCCTTGCAACTTCACGCGAATGGCTACTGATGAGCCACTATCGCAAAAGAACCATTCTCGGTGGCTATAAGTCTGAAATCGATGGGAATGATTACTTCCTTGATAAAAACGGACGACTCAACCCCGAAGCTGAAGCCCAAGCAACTATCGAAGCATTCTCACAGCCAGTAGCTACGGGAAACGATGAGCATCCGCAGTGTCGCTACATCGGGCGACGAAATTTTCTGTTCGAGCGACTAGCAATTACTGAAATTCCAAAACTTGAATGCCCCGCTCACGCTAGCTGGAAGAAACAGCTCGATGTCGTAGGTGCATCGATCATTTTTGCGTCGGCGTACTTTGGAAATCCAGCAAGTATGTTCGGGCACACATTTTTAAAGCTCCAATCAAAAAACAACCGTCAAGATCGTGATCTTCTGAATTACGGAGTTAACTTTGCAGCCAATACCGGAGTCGACGGCGGTGCTGCTTTTGCAATTCGCGGTTTGGCCGGAGGATATCGAGGCGAGTTCGGTTTACTCCCCTATCACCAGACCTTAAAGGATTACACGAATCTCGAAGGCCGCGACGTTTATGAGTACACGCTTAATCTTACCCCTGCCGAACTCGATCGAATGCTTGATCACCTTCTTGAAATTCAGAACACGCATTTCGACTACTATTTCTTAGATGAGAATTGTTCGTATCAGCTGCTTGCATTGCTTGAGATCGCAAGACCATCGGTGCATCTCACTGATAAGTTCGTCTACTTCGTCATTCCCGCCGATACTGTTAGGCGCGTAGTATCGACGAACCAGCTAGTCGGCGAAATTAAATATCGACCAAGTCTTGTCACAGAACTCTATTCATCTGCCTACGGCTTATCTGAGGCAGAGAAAGTTCTCACTCGTGAATTAGTCCATCAGGAAACTCCACCTACTGACTTAGCTAGCCTTCCGGCAATTGATCAGGCGAAGGTTTATGATGGCGCTCTGAGATACGTGAGTTTGCTTGCGTACGACAAGCCAGATCGGTGGAGAGAACACTCTCATTCGCTTCAAAAGCAACGAGCCGCCCTTGGAGTTCGCTCACCAAGCTCAACGAGCGAAGCACCGGCACGGCCTGAGCAAGGTCACGATTCATCGCAACTGGCATTAGGTTATGGCGAGCGCGATACGAATACATTTGTCGAGTATCATGTTCGTGCAGCCTATCATCACCTTCTATCGAACGAGACAGGCTACTTGCCAAGCTCTCACTTAGAAATTTTCAAACTGAGCGGACGTAGTTACATCGACCCAAGCGACACACTCCTCCAAGAGATTTCGATTCTTGATATCATGGCTCTTTCGCCTTGGAGTGCTTACTTTAGACCGCTCTCGTGGAAAGCAAACTTTGGAGTTGCGCGTTTGCCTGATCAACCATTTTCCTCAGCGCTTGCGTTCACAACCACGGCCGGCGTCGGAAACGCTCTTGCCTTTGGCCAGTCACAAAATGTCGTCTGGTTTTCGTTTCTGCAACTTCACTCAGATTCAGGCGGCGATCTTGAAAAAAACTCTCGCACAGGTGCTGGCGTACAAACGCAAATCCTTATAAAACCATTTTATTGGCTAAGAGCGACTGCGGGAGCTGAATACCGAAATTATTTTTTAGGCGGTGAATATAAATTCAGCCGCGCATTTGGCGAAGCCGGACTTTCAATTAACCGAAACCTCGAGCTACGCGGCGGCTACAGCCGCACGGCAAACGTTGACGAGGGAAAAGCGGTACTGATTCATCACCTACTCTTCTAGGGAAACAATGAAAACGCTGAAGTACATTTTGGTCGCTCTTATTTTTAGCGGGTGCACGAGCGTTTTCTTTCAGCCAAGCAAACGGATATTTCCGGCGTCGTTTGAAAAGAACATCGCGCCTCAAGCATTCAGCATTCCTAGCTTTGATCAAACGCCTTTAAGTGCCTGGTACTTCTCCGCTCCAAAACAACCAGCTAAAGCGATCGTAGTACAGTTTCACGGTAACGCCGAAAATATGACAACACACTTTCAGTCGGTTCATTGGCTTGCAAATGAGGGATTCGATTTAATCACATTCGATTACAGAGGCTACGGAAGTTCACCTGGTGACCCAAGCATGACTGAAGTTTACAAAGATGTCGTCGCGACAATTCAATACGTCGACAAACTAGCGATCGAGAAAAACTTAAGCTTGATTCTCATTGGACAAAGTCTTGGCGGAAGTCTGATGCTTAAAGCGCTTCAAGAAATTCATCCGAAGAAACTAAAAGCAATTGTGATCGAGGGAAGCTTTTACAGCTACCGACAAATCGCCCGAGAAAAACTTGATCTTTTTGGGGTAACCAGACCTCTCAAGTTTCTATCATCTTTTTTAATCAGTGATATGTACTCGCCGGGCGGTCAAGAAAGCCTTGCACGGCTTCCGCGTGTACCAAAGTATCTTCTCTACTCCGAGCAAGATCCGGTCGTACCATTTCATCATGGCGAAAAGATCTTCAGCGAAATGAGCGAGCCGAAATTCTTCTGGCCTCATCCAGAGCGCGGCCATATCAACGGCTTCTTCATTCAAAATGGCAAACGAAAAGCTGAGCTTCTTCGTGCATTTGATCAAGCGATGAATTCAAAAATTATGTAACAAGAATGTAGATGACTAGAATGTCCGTCAAATGATGAATCATTTGATCAAAGCCGAGCGAAACCCAAAAAGAAGACTTATTAGGATCATTGAAGCGACCTAAGTAACGAGGGCCCGCTTTTAAGCGATCCATCGTAAAGTGCACGCAGAAGTCGACAATTGATAGCCACCAGTAAGATGGATCAACGACCAAACAAATGACTAATGTAAATCCGCTATGAATAAGGCAATGAAGCGAAAGTGGAATAACAAAGTTCCATGCTGGCGAAACTTTATATTTCAACATGAAGTTGAATTGAAGTGGGAAGTCAGCAAGGAAGTGTTTAATGTGAAACACAACAAGCAACGCAAAAGTGAGTCTTAATTGATCGTTCAAAAGATTATCGATCAAGTTGATACTCCTCTGCCTCATCAAGCCTTGTATTCGCTATCGCGCGCTCAATCTCTTTTTGAATTTTGACAAATTCTTTTCTGATAGCTTCTTTTTCTCGTTCTTTTTCTGCCGCTTCATTCGCTAGCATTCTTTCAATAAACTCTTCAGTTGGCTTCTTTCGCTCTTCGCGTTTTAGCCATTCTGCATAGATTTTTCTTGCTTGTTCGAACTCAGCATCTTCTCTTAATTTTTTAGTTTGATAGTTTGGAATGTCACCGATGCGTTCGCGCTCAATTTGCTCGAGATATTTGGTAAATCGGCGGAAGTCAGCAGCTCGTTCAGTTTCAAATTTCACTTGGCGGCTGTAGGCCTCAGATTCTCCCTGTGCTTTGAAAGTGCAAAGCAAGGCGAGCATCAGCACGATGCTGCATAAAACTCGTTGGTGTAATCTCAGGTTGCTATCCACGGTGTATCTCCGATAAACCTATCGGCCAATAGTAGATTAAATATGAACTTAACAAGGAACTTAACATCAGCCACTTCCGGCCAAAGTCCAGGCATGCTAAAGTTATGTTTCAAAAAATGTCTCAGGGTGAGGCAAAGCTGTGGAGAGTAAATGGAGTTCCTTTACGAACTAGGTATTTTCGCTACTAAAACTAGCCTGATAATTCTCGCTATACTCATTGTTCTCGTAGCTATATTTAATCTGGCTGCGCGCAATCGATCCCGACAAAGGCAGGAGCTTTCTGTCGATAAACTTAACGATCACTACAATTGGCTTCGCGATGTGCTTCATTCGCAAATTCTCGACAAAAAAGAATTTAAAAATATAAAGAAGCTCGAGAAAAAAGAAAAGAAAGCAAAAAAACAAGAGGCCAACCGCAATCGCTTGTTCGTTTTAAATTTCGAAGGCGACATCAAGGCAACGGCAGTAGGATCACTTCGCGAAGAAATCACTTCGATTTTAACTCTTGCGAAACCGGGCGATGAAGTTGTTATGAAACTTGAAAGTCCTGGCGGAATGGTGAGCCAGTATGGCTTGGCTGCGTCTCAGCTGCGCCGGCTTCGAGATGCGAAAATTCCCCTCACCGTTTGCGTAGATACTGTAGCTGCAAGTGGTGGCTATATGATGGCATGTGTGGCTGATAAAATTTTGGCAGCCCCTTTTGCGGTCGTTGGTTCGATTGGAGTAGTTGCAGGCGTTCCAAATTTCCATCGGTTGCTTGAGCGAAACAATGTTGATTACCAAGAATTCACTGCCGGCGAATTTAAGCGAACAGTTTCAACTTTTGGTGAAGTGACGCCCGCAGGTGTTGAAAAATTCAAATCGCAAATTGAGGAGATTCATTCACTATTCAAAAGTTTCGTTTCTACAAATCGTCCCGCAATCGACATCAAGAAAGTTTCAACTGGCGAATACTGGTATGGTTCGCACGCCGTTGAACTTGGGCTAATTGATCAGATTACGACAAGCGATGACTATCTCTTTTCGAAGGCAAAAGAGGCTGATCTTTATGAGATTTGCTACAGCCACCCTGAAAAAATGAGCGATCGGTTAATCAAAAGATTGGCCGAGGCCGGTGAACTCGCTTTGATTCGAGCTTTTGGTTTTGTAAGGCGTTCTCGCTACGGAATCTAGGACGCTGCGCCGTCCTACCTGCTTGCCAACCCAATTAGGCACTATTACTTCTATGTAGAGATGCGTCATCGCTGTCGTCTTTGGGGGACTGGCTTGCAATTTATCGCTTTGATTTTCTGTCTAATAATTTCTCCGAAGGCCCTGAGCTCATCAGTCGATGATTTGTTTTTTGATAGTCTTCGCAATGCCAATTTGCAAATCACAAAATTTGAGTCGTGCAACCTCGATGGAATTTCAGGAGACAATCAAGGAAGCGTTCCCGTTGAATGGCGTCCAAATGGTGTGGGCAATTATGTTCAGCCGGCGGCATGCACAGCAGCGACGCTAGAGAATGCGATCATCGCCGCACCTACTTCGACTCTCAAAAGGCATGCGATTACGACTTTCTTTAATGTGTGCGAGAAGAGATTAGGTCAATTTCATCATACAAATGCCCGAGCCATGGCGATGTTTGCCGGAGCAAGATACGCCTACTGTAACCACCCTCGTGTACGGCGACTTAATTTAAAGTTCGATGATGGTACAAAGCTCGGCGGCATCATTGCGATGCAACCGGCCGACAAGAATGGCGTCAATCAACCGAGACCTTTAGTAATTTATAAGTGCGGAGTCTTTTGCGAAGTTGAAGATAGCTCAACGAAGCTGATGGTCATGCATATGTTCGACCAAGCTCCTTTTAACGTAATTGCCGTCGGCAACAATACGAGCGCCAACTATGCAGCTGACAATAATCATTTAGCTCTCGGTGGCTACGATGATGGCATGCAACTCTTGCGTATTGCGCGCATCGTGCGTAATTCGCCTCTTTCAAAACTAACTTCAAGCATTCATGTAATCGGCATGAGCCTAGGCGGACACGCATCGTTGATGAGCTCTTATCTTAACGAGCATAACCTCGACACGATGAGCGTACCTTATTTCTCAAGCGCTCTTGCACTTTGTCCAGTTGTCGACTTAAAGCCATCTGTTGATTATTTGTTTGCCGATACGGTCCGCGGAAAAGTTTCACGTGAAGTTCTAATGCGAAACGTGGCTAAGAAAAAAGCTGAGTCTCCGCTACTAAGCGAATTTTATGAGAAGCTAGATCAAATTCCTCGCACGAGTATGATCCCGGATATGATTGCTGGATACTCTTCGAGTTACTACTCTCGGCAACCTCAAGAATGGACGCTGCCTCCGCTTGATAAGCATCCAATTAATTCAGTTGAATCACTCTGGGATCATAACAACTTTTTTAAATATTTCAAAACACCGCTATCGACTCCGACTTTAGTTTTCTCTGCACTTACTGACTGGGTGGTTAATCCAGCGCCGAACGCTGTTAAACTTCATCGGTTTCTCAATGCAAGTAACTTGAAAACAGAATTGAAAACAGTTTTGGTGCCAAACGGAAATCACTGCGCCTTCGCTCCCGCCTATGGTTTCGATACGATTTCAAAACTTTACTCAAGCTATGTCATGGCACATTCGCCTGAAATGCTTGCGCGAAAGCATCTAGTGAAAGCTGAGATCGATGGGCAGAAAATTTTTTCTGGCAAGCTCGCACTAAAAAAAGATGAGCGATACGTTCGGGCCGTTCTAGAACTCAAGGCCATGCAGGACACCGCAAAAATCACAGTTGATATTTGGGGTTCTGATTCGTTTTTCGATAAACGATGCCTGCTCCTGAGTGTTTACGACGGGCGCTCTTCATGTCTTCGCCAAGCCGAAGCAACTATTCCACTTTCAGATCTGGGCTCATGGACAAAGATTCCTTCGACTGAAGCTGAGGCCGAGCAACTCACTCGCTGGGCAAACGCAAACCTTCGCTACGTCTCTGCCGACGGCATACCAATGGTTGGCTCAAACCAAACACCTTCGGCTCTCCTCTGGCCCGAATACTAAAGAATGTCGCTGATGATGCCGCGAACGCCGAGCTCTTTTAGTTGATCAGCGCGCGCTTGATCGTTCACTGTCCAAACGTAAACAGGAATATTTCGAGAATTGAAGTCTCGCATGCGAGTCTTCGTGATCATAGAGTTTGCAAGATTCAGAGCATGAGGTTTTGCGAGAAATGCAAACCACATTCGGCGTAAATAAATTGGATTTTTTGACCCAGGCTCTTCGTGAACAAGAAGTGCTCGAGGAACCAAAGGCACAAGCTTCGCCATTCTCATTAAGCTAAATGGGTTAAAGCTAGAAACAATCACTCTTGACCGAGCACCCGCTTTATCAATCGCTTCAGCCACTGCTTTTTCTAAACCGATGTCTTTTACATTATGACCTTTGATCTCGATGTTCACGAGAGTAGGACATTTTGGATCACTCAACACTTCAGACAACCTTGGAACTTGTCCCTTTTCCCAAAGCTCGGCAGCGGTTAGATCACATACACGCAAATCTAATCCTTGAAGCCGTTTCAATGTTTCATCGTGATTAACGACAGCCACCAAGTCTTTGGACAAACGAACATCAAGCTCAACCATTGTTGAGCCTTGAGTTTTCGCAAGCCTGAATGCCTCTAGGGTATTTTCACGCACGCCAGAGTCTCGCCATTGCCCGCGGTGCCGTTGTATCCAGGGAAGCTGCGGAGCCGTCGAGGGCCAAGGCTGCGGCCGCCATAAGCTTGATAGCCCTATTCGCATGAGATGCCTTCAAGTTGAGCTATAGAAATAATTCCCCCGAACCCAAAGTTTAAGAAAATTTATTGACCAATACAAGGCCGGTAGACGAAAAGAGTCTCATGCAGCGCATATCTCAAGCCCCTATCGTTGACCAGTCTCTTGCTTACCTTGCCGGAGTGGTGACCGTTTTGTTTTTTGGGCTAGCTGCATTTGCGGTAAGTTCAGCTGACCTTGATTTATCACTCAACTTGAACGACGACGTAAAAGTTGAAGCCGCTCAATTCCCTTCTGGAAATGATCCAGAAATGGATATCTTCGCCGCTGGTTGCAACGGCAAATCTGCAAATACTCTTTGCGAAATTCGATAATTTTTTAGTTATTTGGTGTGAGTGTTGGATTCTGGGCTGAACCACTAATTACGAATTTTCTATTCGTGGCACCTGGTTCGATCGTCGTAAGTAACCCAGCAGCTTGTCGATTTGCTCTGATTTCACCTGTGCTTGTGATTTGAACCTTTGAGTTCGCAACCGTAAGGCTTGCGTTCTTCCAGCCCACTAAGCCCTGCTCAACTGAGATTTGTGATTTGATATTGGAAATTGGAATCCACTCTTCGTGTCTAGCAGGCGCGATATTGATGTCGCTTGCTACACGCTTGACCCACGACAGCCACTTGGCTTGCGGCGAAAGCTCCCCTGAAGCTGCCTGCGCTGAAATCTCAAATCGTCCTTTAGAAAACGAAGTCTCAACCACTGGTTTTAAAATTCTAAGTTGAGAGCCACTGTAAGCAACTGCCTGTACTTTTCCATTCCATGTCGCGATTTTATGCTCTCTAATCGCGAGCTGACCTTTAAGCGAAAGCTCCTCAAAAATTCCATCAGCCATAAGTCGCTCAATATTTGGATCAAGCGAGAGTTCACGAAGATCAAAATTTAAATTACCTGAAGCGAATTTTTTATCGAACGCGAATGTCGTTTCGCCGGTCGCTTTTCCCGGACTCATTGAAACATTAAATATCTTTCCGCTAACTTCGTCGTTAATTCGGTCAGCAGCGATTTCGACATTTTTGATTTTTTGAAAGGCGCGAACATTGCGGTTAGAGAAGTACACTTCTAAGTCTTCGATCGAACCACTGAAAGTTTGTTTGCTGCTTGAAACGTAGCTCAAAGTTCCTTGTAGTACTCCGAAAGAACTTAGAACTCCCGATGGTCCTTTTTCACTGAAGGTCTCTAAAAGATCTTCGATGTTGAAATCCTTGATCTCGATATTAAATGGCTGCCAAACACCTACTTCGCTTCGCACAGCGGGACCAATATCAATTCGGCCAGCGTCTCCCTCAACCATACAGTCTTCAACTTTGAGAGCTGTCTGCTTAAACAATTTTGGAAGCGGCCCCTCAGAACTTACTTCGCAGTTAAGCCACATGAACTTAGGTTGAAGTTTTGCATTAGAGAGCACACCTAATTTGCGCAAAAAGTCTGAGAAAATTGATAGCGGCATCGCTCCGGCCCGAACGATTACTTTTGCATTTGGCACCTTTGGATCTTGAGTTGGAGTGAGCTCGATGTCTGCACCGAGTTCTCCCTCATCAAACGAATTTCTTGCTTCAAGCTTTGCGACTTCAGAAGTTATGTTACCTTTTAACTGAAGTGGTGGAAAAGCTTCTCCGTAAGTGAGCTCGGCAGGAAGAGATACTTCTCCGTCTAATAAAATGCTTTCGCCTTTGTGCCACACATAAAAGTAAGAAATTTGAACGAATTTTTTTGAGTTATCGAAGTACACCGAAGCGTTTCGAATATCGATGCCTGCAATTGCGTTTTGCACACGGGCCAAATCTTCAGACTTAAACCATGGCTTAACTTGTTGTGGGTCGCGAGTCACAGAGGCGACTGTGACTTCAGGTTCGCTCACTAATGATGCATTCATCTGCGAGCACTGCATGCGATCGACACTTACATTCACGCTTTCTGCGATGACAGTTCCAAGTTGGACGTTGCCTGTGAAAAGTTTTAGCCAATCAATTGGCAAGATAAGCAAACCAGCGTCTGCGAATGGCTCGGTCACGCAAGGCGCAAAGTGCGAAACTTTAACTTCTGTAATGTCGATTGCAAACGTCGGAAAAATTGAGCGCGCTAAAGTTAAGCGCGCTGACCTGAAATCGATTTTGTAGGGAAGATCTTGTTGTGCGATTTGATGTCTAAGAAACTTTTCGATTCGAGGCGGAGAAAAATAGAGCCTGACACCCATTCCGATGATGCCGGCCAGAAGTACACAGACGAAAATTGATTTGATTCTGGCTGCGACGCTGGCCCTAGCTTTGGGCTTAGCCGAAGCAGCCCTCATTGATTGGCGCTTACTCAAAGTAGAATTTTAAAACCTCATACTCTTTGTCAGTTTTAGGACTTCGTACTTGGATTAGATCACCAGTCTTTTTTCCGATCAAGGCGCGTGCAACCGGAGAGATAATTGAAATCTTGCCAGCTTTTACGTCCGCTTCATCAACTCCAACGATTTGGTATTCAACTTTTTCGTCAGTCTCAAGATCAACCATCTGAACGTGAGCACCAAAAACGATGCGATCGGCTTTAATAGTCGAAGGGTCAATCACTTCTGCGCCAGCAATCTGACCTTGTACTTCAGCAATGCGACCTTCGATCATCGATTGGCGCTCTTTTGCAGCTTCGTACTCAGCGTTTTCTGAAATATCGCCGTGGCTGCGCGCTTCTTCGATCGCTTTAATAACACTTGGGCGCTCTACGTGTAATAGACGCTTAAGTTCTTCTTCTAATTTAGCTTTGCCTTTAATAGTAATCGGCAATCGATCAGCTGACATTCAAACTCCAAAAGGTAGCTGCTACCAGAGTGTAGCAATACTGCGTTAACAGAACCGTAATGCGATTTCTGTAAAATGAAGCTCAGTGTTATACACACTGGTTTAGCGACCGGCAATCAAAAGCTCTAGCCCAGAACGCATAAATTCGATTTGACGAGTGCCTGTCCCTGTTATCTTGTGAAATTCTCATTTTAGCGATTTATCGGCTGGCGCTGTTTTCCGATGAGATTGAACTAGAATGCTAAAAGACATCGCCCGCAAACTACATGCAGCACGCTCGATCATCCTCACTACTCACCGTCACTGCGATGGCGATGGCTTGGGCGCACAGATCGCACTCTTTCACGCGCTTAAAAAAGCCGGCAAGAAAGTCCGCGTTCTTAACGTCGACGACACTCCCAAAAAATATTCGTTCTTAGATACTTCGATCGTTCAAGCTTATGAAGGAGCGCACGACGCAATCACTGATGCCGATCTTGCGATCGTCTTCGATACTAACGATCACCGTTTACTCGAGCCTCTTTTTGGCGACTTAAGAAAGCGCGACGTCGAAGTTTTGTTTATCGATCACCATCCGATTTTGAAAAAAGGTCCTGAACCAACAAAAGGTTCATGGATTGACGCAAGCGCCGCAAGCACCGGCGAAATGGCGTTTCATTTAGTAAACGAACTCGGAATTAAACTCGACGCAAAGATCGCCCGCGCAATTTACACAGCAATTGTTTTCGATACGCAGCTCTTTAGGTTCGTTCGCAGCTCTCCGCAAACGCATTTGATCACGGCCGAATTGTTAAAGTATGACATTAAGGCTGAGGAGATACATCGCGGACTTTTCTCGAATTACTCTCCGCAAAAGATGGCCTTGCTTGCTACAGCTTTGAATCAAATCGAATACTTTAGTGACGGCAAGATTGCGTTCTTGAAATTGAAGGCCCAGGACTTTAAGAACTTAGGCCTAGAGTCTGATGCCTCGCGCGACCTGATCGATTTTATCATGAACATTGAAACTCTCGAATGCGCCATCATCTTACGAGAAGATGCTCCAGAAACTTTTAAATTGAGTTTGAGGAGTAAGGGCCGTTTTGAGATCTCGCAAGTTGCCGAACGCTTAGGCGGCGGTGGCCACCCATTTTCTGCAGGAGCGACTTTGCTAGGACCCTATGATAAGGTCAAAGCAGATGTCTTAAAACTCTTAGAGGAATCGTTGGGTGGAGCCCGCTCCCCCGGTTATGAGTCAGCCTAAAAACAAAAAAGATATTGTCTGTCTCTGTAACAACGTCGATCGCACGACGATTGAAGATGCTATTCGCAACGGCGCAGACACTCTCAACAAAATCTTTGACCGCACAACTGCGGGAGTTGGTCCTTGCGGTGGCTCGTGTCGCCGCAAGCTCGGCCCCATGCTCGATTCTTATCTAACTTGCGGGGCTTTCCCTGTTCCGCAGCCGAAAAATCAGAACAAGAAAAAGCGCGCCTAAGCCTAGTCTTCGGTTTCAAAAATTTGGTCTATACCAAACTCGTCGCCATAAACCTTTTTAAGCATCACAAGAGTCGCAAGCGTCGGATTCGAATCAACTTCCTCTAATCGTTGATAGCTATAGAGGTTATTGAGCGACAACTTCTCTTGAATCTGTTTTTGAGTGTAGCCATGCCTGAGTCGTAAATTTCTAATATTCACAGCCAAAGCAACTTTAGGATCGACAGGGATTGCTATCACATTAGAAGGCTTTTTCTTAAAATCTTTTGGCGGCGGGAAGATAATCTTCGAGCTCTCGGGCTCCGACAAAAATAGATTCAGAGCTTCCCTCAAATTCACTTCAAGCTTCTTTCTCGAGCTCGCCTGGCTAACACAACCCTTGATCTCAATACACTCAGCCCAAAAACCCGAGCCTTCTTTGTGGACTTTGAAGTGATATTTCATTTCCGCCCCCTCAGTCGCTTAATAAGCTTGTGCTCTAGACCCGCCTTAAGCTCTTTATGCATCGGTATCGTTTCCCTGAGATCGCCTTTGCCCATGATCACATGCGACCCATTTTGCCTTAAAGCGAGCCAACCATTTTTTTCATAGAGCTTCTTCATTGCTCTCCCACTCATCGGCACTGGCAACTCCATTATAGTATACCAATTATAGTTGGTATACTGACTTTTAAATATTTATTTTTATCTGAGCGCAGAGGCTAATCTTAAATGCATAAGCAAATGCCGTACGAGCTCTACGACCCGCCAGAATGAATCTGAAGCCGCAAGATGTCCGGGACAGTTAAAGAAATCGTTTGCCTGTGCGAAAACATCGATCGCTCCACTTTCGAAGTTCCTATTTTTAACGGTGCAGACTCACTCAACAGAATCTTCTATCGCACTACTTTGGCGTCGGGACCGGTGCCGGTCCTTTTCGCCGCAAACAAAAACCAGGAGGAGTGTTCGAATTGCCTGCGATTTGCAAAAAGTGCCGAAATGGCGTGTACTTCTTTCCGCTAAACTAAACAAGCTCTACTTAATTGCACTTGGCGCAGGCTTGCCGATTGCTCTACACCCCAGTGTTAACAATAGGGGTATTTATGCTTTCTACTAAAACTTTAATCAGCTTAGCCTGTATTCTTTCAAACAAAGGTGATCTAAACACAAATTCTTTGGAGGCGCAGCTCACAAGCGAAGAGCGCACGAAACTTTCCAAAGTTATCGAGGCAGGCGCGTGTCTACCACCTGATGTAGACATACTGATAGAAAAAACAAAAATTCGAATTCAAAGTGGTGAAATAAATAATCCACAAGGATCAACTAATCCGACGAGGGAATGCTGAAATGAAGTTTGCGATTGCTGGTATCGTTCTGATTTCAGCAATGTTCTTAATTTTCAACAAAGGAACATCTGCCCAAGTGGAGCAAGCAACTGAGACCTTAAAAGTTAGAATCACTGGCACCACGGCCATACCAGACTCTGCGAAGATCGAGTCTGCGGGCGACTGGTATTATGCCGATCATATTTCCAGTGGCTTAGTTGCCTATGAAAATGAACAACGCAAATTCGCTCCTCTGTACGCGAGCGATTGGAATGTTTCCGCTGATGGCTCCCATGTTTTCAAACTTCGACCTAATATCAAATTTAGCGATGGAACTCCAATAACTACGAAGGACATCGCTTGGACAATAAAACGTCTGTTAATTTTAAAAAGCTCGACTCATTTTCCACTTTGGGAATACGTAGTCGGCTGCGAGAGTCTCAAAACGCTAAATGATGATTGCAGTGGCTTGATCTATTCCAATAGCGAAATTCGTATCAAACTTAAAACAATTAATGATTCATTTTTTCTTCAGCTAGCTTCACCAGAAACTGCAATATGGTCGGCGGATGATATGGACTCCACGACATGCAAAATTGCTCCAACAAAGTTTTCTGGCCCATACTCAGTAGCGACCTTAACTTCAGAATCTGCGACATTAGTAAGAAATGAAAACTCGCCGATTTCTCAGAAGTTCAAAAATTCACCTCGATCAATCATATTGAAAGCGATACCATTAAAGGCAATAGATGAATCTCTTGTAGATCGAACTATCGATCTCGCAGTTCGCTCGTACAAACCGTACCAGACAGTCAACTGGGCGAGTCATGGACTAAGAGTGCAAAGTACCACGCCCTCTTCGATTATCTACCTACAGGGTACTGGGAATGCCGCTCAGGTTGGACAGGACTTTGTCGAGGCCCTTTGGAGACTTAATTCAGATACCGTCATCAGCCCAGCCGAGACATTCTTGCCTTTTTCGAAAACCACTTCAATTTCCAAAGACGAATTTCTTCAGTCGCTTCCACCTTCGACGTCAAAGACCATAAGATTAATAGGTCCCGAGGGTTTTTTCAGCGATGGCTTGATCGATTTAATCAAATCGGCCGGATTATCTGTTCAAGCTGATCTGCAGTTCACTTTTGTTCCATCCAAAGAATGGTTCGCAGCTTTCGAAGATCCTAAAACAAAAGAAAAATTTGATTTCATCTTGAGTAGTTACGCAGCCTCTGAACGTTATCCCGCAGTCCAACTCCGATACATCACTCATCCGTTAGTGAAACCTCCTATCGATCTGAAACTTGCGGAGTCTCCGACGATAACTGCGGATAACAGTGAAATTTTAAGGGACTACGAGAAATGGCTGCTTCGTAGCCAAGTTGCAATCCCTCTTTTTTTTAATGTTACGCAGTTCATCTTTAGAGAATCGCTGGATCTGGGCAACCAATCGCTTACCGATGCAGAAATAGAGCTTTGGCGAATACAGGAAAGTTCTCGATGAACGAGGCAATAGATTTTAGAACCACACAAGACTGTCTCGTAGCAGATTTTCTTCGACTACAATTACCGCTCGCTGAATCTCAACTTCAGATTGGAACACTTTCCTATTCACTCTTTTCTACAGAAGGAATTGGTGGCCCTGCCCACGGTCGAGATCCTTTACGAAAATTAGCCCTAATTAAGTGCATTGCAGAACATTTTGAGCGGCAAGCAATGCAAGAGTACTTTTCCAAGTGTTTCCAAACTCCTAATACCTTTCGCAACAGCAATGGATGGGCTGCGCATTTCGACTTGGCTGCGGCGATGGCTGCGAGCAGAAATGAATTACTGGAACGACATCTTTTGCTTAAATCCTTTTTAAAATTTGGATGGGATGGCTTTTGTCTCAAGCACAGTTTTTCAATCGACGGACTCGAAATAAAACTTCTCACCTCAAGATTTGTCACTGAATCACGCATAAGCGGGATTGCTATTACTAAAGGACAGTCGCAAAACGGTGTTTCCTTTGGTTATTGCAACGGCGAAAAAGGCCGACTCGGAAGTCTCGAATTTTGGAAGCCAGCAATTTTTGAATCTATCGATAAACTTTTTGTTCTTGGTAACAATCGAATGCAAGTTGCCGAGAATGCTTCGTGGATTGAAAAAGGCATTCAACACTATTTAACCGAGCCGCTTTCAGTTTGCTTAAGCGACAACAGCTCGATATTGACTCCTGAACTGAATTACTGCACTGAAGTTTTCAACCTAAAATCCCGCCTGAACTTAAAAAGTCAATTTTGGGCAGCCCGAACTACTGCGAACAACGCAGTCCCATTGTTCGATACTGGGTGCTTGTCATCCGACGGCATTAGCTTTGTTAAGAGCGCCCTTGAAAACAATGGTATCGACGCCTACCACCTTCCCCAAAGACATCCAATCTTATGATAAGCCAAAGGTTTAAAGTATTTCTTTGTGCGATTTTTTTGGCAATCGCATTTACTTGGTCAAGTCGATTGATCCAAGAGTCTTCTCGAGCGAAATTTACTTCGATCATGTGTGAATCCGTTGCAAATTACCTAGAAACTGGAAGCTTAAGGCCGGCCTACGAAGTCATGAGCTTCAGCACTTCGCGCATGTATCCGGGCAGTTGCGTAACGATTGCAGATCAAGGTCGCAAGTTCTCCCCTGCATGTATCGATACGGTTAAAAGTTATGAGACTCATAGCTGCTTGGTAGCTGGTAACAAAGGGGTCAGAGCAGAAGCTCACTATCCCATTTCACGGTTTTTCAGCATGAACTTCATTCTTATAGCAGCGACTATTTTCTCAATATCGCTCATGCTGATGACTGCTTTATCAAAATTCGCTGCGGCCATCCGCAAAGAAATGGATCAATCGGTTGCTAGGCTTTTCGAGAATCAAACACAGCCAGCAAGCTTAAGTGATCGGATATTAAGAACAGTGGGCGCATCGAATAAAATTCAAGCAAATACACAAAACTTAGAGCGGTCGATCTCGGCCTTCAAACTCAAACTGAAGCGAGAAGCTGAGCTTCGCGCCATTCAGGATGAAATTAGCGAGCGAAATAATAATTATATTTCGAAGGCAGTTCAAATTCGTCATGATATGGCTGCACCAATTGGAGCTCTTATTTCATTGAAGCCAAAATTACAAACCGACTTTGCGGCAACCCAGATGATGAATGAATCTATTCGCAGGTTAAAACTGATGATGGACGATCTCTCAACAGTGACCCGTGAGACATTTTTTCTTCGTCCTGAATTAATTCAAGCTGTTGTCGACGAAGTGGTCTCGCATTTGTCTCCTCAGATAGATAGCAGCCGGACTAAAATTATTGTCCAATCGCAGAGGCACGACATCATTGCTGCAATCGATGCCGAGAAAATGAAACGTCTGCTGACGAACCTAATCATCAACGCAATAGAGGCGTCAGCAAAAGTAATAATCATTAAAGTAGATTCAAAATCTGATCTAGTTCAGATCGACTTGATCGATAATGGAACAGGAGTTCCCGCAGAAATAAGACACGCTCTCTTTAAAAAAGGTTCCAGTTACGGAAAGCCTGCTGGAAATGGGCTAGGTCTATACTATGCGAAGGAGACATTGCGAGCGTGGCACGGTGACGTCGAGATAGAACACTTAACAGTTGGAACGAAGCTTCGAATTCGATTGCCGACTCTGTCGCTCGACCCTGAATTCAGTCAGTCCGCGGACCACTCATATCAACTTTAAAAGATACTCTCTAGTAACCTGTTCGAGCCCAAGATATAGGGCATCTGCAATTAAAGCATGGCCGATTGAGACTTCGGCGATGATTGGGATTTCTTTTACTAAGTGATTCAGGTTTTTTAAACTGAGGTCGTGGCCGGCGTTGATTTCGAGGCCGAGAGCGTGCGCGCGATAGGCGGTATCTTTGTACTCAGCGGTCACTTTGGATTGCAAAGGAGTTCCGAAGGCGTCAGCGTAGTCTTCGGTGTAGAGTTCGATGCGGTCGCAGCCGAGTTTTACAAGAGTAGCAAAGTCAGCGTCAGAGGTTCCGGGATCTACGAAGACTGATGATCGCACTCCCCACTTCTTTAACGACGCTAAAACTCCAGCTAGTTGTTTTTCGTTTGCAGAAATATTCCAACCTGCGTTGCTTGTGATTGCTTCAGGGGGATCAGGCACTAACGTGCACTGAGCAGGTCGAACTTCGTCGATCATCTTCATGAAATCATCTGAAGGATAACCTTCAACGTTTAACTCAACTGAAATTGCTTTTTTGAGTGCGTAGACATCTGTTTTGCGGATGTGTCGCTCGTCGGGCCGCGGATGAACGGTAATTCCATGCGCGCCAAACTTTATTAGATCAAGACTCACCTGCAAAACATCGGGATTGTTTTTGCCGCGAGAGTTCCGAAGTGTTGCAACCTTGTTTACATTAACGCTGAGTTTGGTCATTGTGAGCCCCGACTGTTGGTTGAATAGCTATGCCTTTGTCGGTGAAAGATTGCAATGCCGACGCTGATCTGACTTTTGAATTTATAGGATTTTAGTCGAGTTTCTTGCCATTAGAGAGCGAGTTTACAGTCTAGTTTTGTGCTTTACGGCAAACCTTTGCGCTCTAGTTATGCAGTTTTCCAAGGGATTTTCCGATTTTAAAGTGTGGAGGACTCTATGAGCAACTTAGCTAAAACACAACAGGATGAAATCCTGGTACCGCAAATGCCAAAACTGATTGTAGTTCGACAAGATCGAGTCACTGTTGACGATCTTCAGACTATCATCCGAACTAAAGATGGTGATTTCAACGTCATCGACTTCAGCCCGTTCGGCTTAGCTGTGTTTACGAAAGAAGATTTGACCGATAAATCTTATATCGCGTCTTTTGTGGTGCAGAATGTTGAGATCGAACAAATTGAAATCAAAAAAGTTCGCTCAGAAAAATATTTCCACAACGAGCACGACGGCTACAAAACTGCTTTTGCAATTACCGGCAATCCAATTTCGATGGAGCGAGCGGTAGCAGTCCGAAAAACAACTGAAGTTCTTTCTGAACACTTAGCTCAGGTTTCCGCTCCACAAGTCCCTGACGCTTTTAAACTTGTTTCTTATGAAATCACAAACTGGTTAGCGAAGTTACAATCTCTTGTAAATTCACTTGAGAAATCTTCGTTCGAGCATTCGCGAACGTATCTCGAACCATATGAAGCAGTTGTCACTGAAATGGTGGCTCATTACATCGAGAGCAACATCTATCCACTCTATTCAAAAATCCAACACATTGTTGAGGGGCTCGACTCTCAAACTGTAAAAAGCTCGTTCGTTTTCTTTAGAGAACAAGTTGGGCCATATCTTTACCAATCAGCATATGCAAACCGCGCATACACTAAACCACGCGGATATGCAGGCGACTTTGAGATGATGAAGAGCGTCTATAATAACGAACAGCGCGGCCAGAGTCTATTCGGTCGCTGCGTTGAACGTTATTTCGTAAATGTTCCAGAGTCTCAAGCGGTCCGCAATAGAGGCAGATACTTACAAGGCAAGATCATCAACTTTATTCAAAGCAACCCGGGTCGCCCTCATCGCTTTTTGTCACTCGCCTGCGGCCCAGCAATGGAAATTCAATACTTGATACAAGAAAATCCCGAGCTTCTTACTGAAGATGTTGAGATCTATTTCGTAGATCAGGACACCGAGGCTTTGAAAGAATGTCAAAAACGCATTGAGCTACTCGGACGACAATTTAAAGTAAAAGCTAAGTTCAGATTTCACAATTGGGCAGTAAAGAACATAATCGAAAATGGTCTACAAGTCCCTGAACTCAGCATGATCTATACAGCAGGCCTGTTTGACTACTTATCCGATGCTGTAGCGTCTTACGCAGCTCAACGATTATTTACGAATGTACTTCCAGGTGGAGAGCTTATCATTGGCAACTTCGATATTTCGGCTCCGAATCGCTTTGGAATGTCACTCGTAACCGATTGGCACTTAATTTACCGCACGCCGAGAGATCTAGAACGTTTATTTGGGAAACTCGGCAATTTCACAGTAGAAAAAGAAAGTCTCGGCATCAACTTATTTGCGTCACTGAAGAAGTAGGATACTTAACAAGATTATGATTCCCAAAAAGCTACTCGACAATCAAGTCGAAGAAACTTTGCTAAAGGAAACGCGCGAAACATTCGCGACTGGTTTCCTATTCGCACCGTTTCTGTATCTTGGCTTTTGGGCAGTAGATTGCTTCTATGCTCCCGATCAAATGTGGAAGTTCCTTGGGCTTCGAGTTACACACGGTCTCTTTGTTGCAGGATTGTATTTCTACTTCAAACAGCCGAGATCACTGCGACAATATCAAATAGCGGGAGCTAGCTGGGCCGCAATCGCGAGTAACTTGATTACTATCATGATACTTATGACTTCAGGCCCTGCCTCAATTTATTATGCCGGCCTAAATCTAGTTGCTCTACTAGCGATCTTCTTCATACCGTATAGACCTAAAGTTCAATGGTTTGCCCTTGCCACAATCTTTATCCCTTACTTAATTGGATGCGGCCTTCAAGTTACTAGAGACAATTTTACTACCTACGTAGCCAACTCCGCATTTGTATTCGGGACCGTATTAATTGGGGTCGTCATCAAGAAAGTTCAATTCCGCACTCGAATTAAAGAAGTAGAGGCGCAGCTTGCCCTTGCAAGCGAAGTTGCAGATCGCGAAGAGGTTATTCAAGTAAAGACCACGGAAAATGTAAAGCTCTCGAGACTTAGCAACCAATTTAGCCCACAGGTTGTAGAAGCAATTCGCACTGGCGCTCTTGAGCTTTCAGTAAGCGCAAAGAGAAGTTTAATATCGACTATTTTTATCGACATCGTAAATTCGACTGAGCGAGTTGTCCGAGTCGACAATGCAAAAGTAAACAAAGTAATTGGAATGTTTTTAGAAGATACGGCTCGTATTCTCCTTAAGTACGATATCACTATCGACAAATTCTTAGGCGATGGAATTCTAGCTTTTGCCAACGATCCCGTGCGCCACTCCGATTTCGTTGAGCGAACAGTTCGAGCTGCAATGGAAATTCGGGAACGGATAAGTAGCCGGCAAGAAGAATATGAAAATCTTTGGATGAACAAGTTAGAAATTCGCATTGGGATTGCTCATGGTTACGCAAATGTGGGCTTCTACGGAAACGAAAAGCTTTACAAATGCTATACAGCCATCGGACCAGTAGTGAATTTGGCTTGTCGTCTGTCGGCGGCTGCTGATCCTAATGAAATCCTGATTACTCACGACGTGTTCGAAAATATGCCTACTTCGCAGTTTGTGACAGCATCAAAAGGTAAACTGACCCTCAAGGGGTTCGAGCAGGATTTGATCAAATGCTATTCGATTGATGGTTACGCCGGAAATAATAAGGCAGTCGACAAGTTTGAAGACGACTTGGAGTGTTCGAATTGCCATCAAGGTAT
This sequence comes from uncultured Bdellovibrionales bacterium, assembly GCA_964543475.1. Taxonomy (GTDB): domain Bacteria; phylum Bdellovibrionota; class Bdellovibrionia; order Bdellovibrionales; family JAMPXM01; genus JAYSYM01. The sequence continues at coordinate 63,770 of CAZIYJ010000012.1, forward strand.
CTTCTATCTGGCTTCGAACGACAAAGGCCAGTTTGTATTTAAATGCCGGCATTGCGGCTTTGTTCAAGAGCAAGAAGAAGCCTCAGCTTCCCTTATAAAGCGCGCAAGCTAAAGTCATTGCCTCCCAACCCACCGCAAGCTAAAGTTTGCTTCTTTAGGAGCAAATCACATGAGCAAGCTACAACCAGTACGAGGTACGAGAGATCTGTTGGCCGATGAGGCGCGCAGGCATCGACATGTGGTTGAGACGTCGCTTGAGGTGGCGCAGCTTTATGGGTTTGAGCCGATTGAGACGCCGATTTTAGAACCGGTCGCGGTGTTTTCGCGAACGCTTGGTGATACTTCCGACATCGTGACAAAGCAGATGTACAACTTCACTGATAAAGGTGGCGACGAAGTAGTGCTTCGACCTGAGGGTACCGCCGGTGTTGCGCGTGCGTTTATCAACGCTGGTCTTGCGCAGAATACTCCCGTGAAAGTTATGTACTCGGGCCCGATGTTTCGATACGAGCGGCCACAAAAAGGTCGCTATCGACAGTTTTCGCAAATGGGCGTTGAGTTACTCGGAAGCGATAAGCCTCAGGCTGATATTGAAGTACTAGCTATGGGTGCCCAAATCCTGAAGACGCTGGGCCTCACCGAGCCGAAACTGCTAATCAATACGATCGGTGATAAAGAGTCGCGCGCAAAATATCGCGACGCCCTTGTTGCCTATTTTAAAACGCGCATCTCAGAACTAAGTGAAGATTCGAAATCTCGTCTCGAGAAAAATCCGTTAAGGATTTTGGATTCAAAAGACGAGGGTGATCGAAAAGTTTTGCAAAACGCGCCTGCGTTCGAAAAGTTTTTGAATGAAGAGTCAAAAACGTTTTTTGCAAAGGTACTCGAAGGCCTAAAAGCTCTCGGCATCGCCTACGAAGTCGACCCAATGCTCGTTCGCGGTCTCGATTACTACTGCCACACCGTCTTTGAGTTCACGACGACGACACTAGGCTCACAGAACGCAGTTCTAAGCGGTGGCCGATACGATCAACTGATTGAAGATATGGGTGGCCCTTACACACCAGGCGTTGGCTGGGCTGCGGGAGTTGATCGATTAGCGATGATGCTCGAGTCTACTCCTCCGCAAAAATCGATCGTTTCGATCATTCCAGCAAGTGAAGGTCAGGAAGAGTTCGCACTTAAACTGATGCAACAACTTCGTGAGAGCGGAATCGCAACCGACATGGCCTACTCTGGCAACATGGGTAAGCGCATGAAGAGAGCTGATAAGATCAACTCTCCCCTTGCTGTGATCATCGGCGAAGACGAAATAAAAAATGGCTCAGCTACAGTAAAAGATCTAAAGGCCGGCACACAACAGACGGTTCGGTTTGATGAACTCGCTGAAAAGCTTGGCCGCATGAGCAGCGCCCGCACAAGCCGATAGGTAATCAAGAATACCTATCAAAAAACGACAGCAAACCTGAATAAAATTCAGACCCAATTGGATTTTGCCTTGAATCCGAGCGAGGCGAAGAGATCTTTGGTAGGGTCTCTCCATTCTCATTGCCGAATGGAGCCCTAATGCGAACTTTCGTTTTACTTGCGATAACTCTTTCTTCTATCGTCGCCTCTGCGCAAAACAACGCCGATCAAAATGTCGCCCTTAAGTCGATGCGCGAAATGTATAACGGAACTTTTATTAACGATGTCGATGGCTCAGCTCGAGCAGCGATCGCAGACGGAAAACTTGTGATCGAGCTCGCGGGCGATATCGCAAAGAGCCTTTTGTACAACATCCCGGAAGCAAAAGAGCAGATTCAGTGGATCCCTGCTGACAAAGGTTCATCTTGGTCGAACTACTTCGTGCGAACTGGCTCGAGCATACGCTGCGGGCATTACTCAAAGGACCTACTTGCCGATCCATTTCCACGCCTACGCTGCCGACTGACCGTTGATTCAGATGGCGCAGTAAAGGCCTTTGGTGACCGTGCGACCGGCAAATCTGAATCACACAATAGCAAGTATTTGGACATGTTCTATGGCGACCTCGGCGGAACAACTGGCCCAAGCGGCACGTACGACTTCATGAAAAATAAGTCACCCGCACAAGTTCATCTTCAAGTTTTCGGACAACCAGCTCTGGATCTATTCAATCAAATGACAAACGTTCCAGAAACTGATGACAACATGGGCCCGATAAAAACTAAAATGAAACGCGCCCGACAAATTTGGTGCGCAAAGATGAGCTCACCAGATGGTTTCTCTGATGACCCTGCAAAGAGTGTTAAGTGCCGAATCGCTCTAAACTCAAAGGGCAATGCGATTAAAGATCAGTAGGCTGTAGCCTTTCGGAATAAAAAAAGCCCACTCTTTCGAGCGGGCTTTTCGTAGTTTTAATTTCTTAAAAAGAAACTATTACTTCAAGTGCTTGCCGATGAGTTTAGTCATCTCAAACATGTTTACAGATTTTTTGCCGAATACTTCTTGAAGTTTCGCGTCTGCATTGATGTTGCGACGATTTTTAGCATCTTGAAGATTGTGCTTCTTGATGTACTGCCAAAGTTTTTTAACAACTTCAGTGCGTGGTACGTTGCCGTTACCGATAACTGCACCGAGTGCTGAGCTAACAGTAAGTGGCTTCATGAACGCAGCAGAAGGCTTGCGCTTGCCAGCAGTTTTCTTAGTAGCTGCTTTCTTAGTAGCTTTTTTAGGAGCTGCTTTCTTAGTTGTTTTCTTTGCAGCTTTCTTCGTAGCTTTTTTCTTCTTAGCCAATTTCGACCCCTTTGTTGGTGAAAAACAATAACCTTGTGACACAAGAGTTTGCCGAATAGAGGAAAAAATCAAGCATTAGAGTGAGTTTTCCTCGGAGAAATCGATTATTTCTTCATTTTGCAGAGAGAAAACCCCTGTTTTTGCCTGTAGACCGAGCGCAACCATCACTTCGGCGACCTTATTTGCCCTCACAGGAGTGTATTGTTTGAGGGGACCGACGAGAAATTGACGATACAAAGGGGCCATCAAAATGGCCATTTTCTCGAGGGGGCGGCTCTCTTTTCGCTCGCCGATCAACAAGCTCGGCCGCAAAATTACCACCGATTCAAAGCCAAGATCTTTGATATCTCTCTCGGTTTCTCCCTTGATCCGACTATAAAATACCTTCGAATTTTCGTCAGCACCGAGGGCACTTACCAGCACAAACGTTCGCACGCCTGCCCGTTTCGCCGCCCGCGCAAACGCCAACACATAATCATGATCGACCGTCTTAAACGCCTTTTGACTACCCGCCGCTTTGATTGTTGTCCCCAATGCGCAGAGGGCAACGTCGCAAGACGGAAGCTGCTCGGTATCGAGGGCGCCAAAGGTAATAACGACCTGATTCAGCTTTGGGTGTGAAGGGAGTGATTTGCGAGCAACACTCACCACCTGATGTACTTCAGGTGAGTCGAGTAGCAATCTCAAAGCGTGAGAGCCAATTAATCCGGTCGCGCCAGCAATTAAGCATTTCATAGTTAAAAACGTACTTTGATCATGGAGCGATGTCATTAACCTTGATCTCAAACCGATTTCGAATTGAGATTAGAGGGCGCAAATACTTTGGAGGCTACCCTCAAATGATATTCGATGTTTCTCCTGAATGGAAAAAAAGAGCCTTCATTACTCCTGAAAAGTATCAACAGAAGTATAAGGAGTCGCTCGAAAACCCCGAGAAATTTTGGGGAGAACAAGCCGAGCGCATTACTTGGTTTCAAAAGTGGAACAAAGTTAAAGACGTAAGTTTCAACTCGCCAGTCAAAATCGGCTGGTACTTGGGCGGAAAGCTCAACGTCTCTTATAATTGCATCGATCGCCACCTAAAGACCCGCGCCAACCAAACTGCAATTATTTGGGAGTCCGACAACCCAGCTAAAAACTCGCAGAACATTTCGTACCAAAAGCTGCACGACGAGGTTTGCAAACTATCAAACGCGATGCGGGCGATGGGCGTTAAAAAAGGTGATCGCGTCACTATTTATATGCCAATGATCCCAGAGGCTTCGTACGCGATGCTTGCATGCACAAGAATCGGTGCGGTTCACTCGGTAATTTTCGGCGGATTCTCTCCCGACTCAATCGCAGATCGCGTAAATGATTGTGAGTCAGATTTTATTATTACCGCTGACGAAGGCGTAAGAGCTGGTAAGCCGGTACATTTAAAGCAAAACGTAGAAGCAGCTCTTTTGAAATGTCCTGGCGTCAGACATGTTTTAACCGTGAGACACACCGGAGGCCATGTTCCGTGGGTTGAAGGCCGAGATGTCTGGTATCACGACGCTGTCAGCGATCAGCCGGCAACTTTTAAGCCCGAGGAGATGGACGCCGAAGATCCAATGTTCATCCTTTACACTTCTGGCTCAACGAATAAACCAAAAGGTGTTTTGCATACGACTGGAGGCTATCTCGTCTATGCATCGATGACTCATCAATATGTTTTCGACTACAAAGACGGTGAAATTTATTGGTGCACGGCCGATGTTGGCTGGGTCACAGGACACAGTTATATCGTGTACGGGCCACTTGCAAACGGCGCGACCACTTTAATGTTTGAAGGTGTTCCGAATTACCCGACTGTTTCGCGGTTTTGGGAAGTGATCGACAAACATAAAGTAAACATCTTCTACACAGCACCCACTGCGATAAGAGCGCTTATGCGTGAGGGTGAAGCTCCGGTTAAAAAAACCTCTCGTGCATCTCTTCGTCTCTTGGGTTCGGTTGGTGAGCCCATCAATCCAGAAGCATGGCTCTGGTATCACGGAGTTGTTGGCGATGGCCGCTGCCCGGTTGTTGATACTTGGTGGCAAACAGAAACTGGCGGAATTTTAATTTCTCCGCTGCCTGGCGCGATTGCGCAAAAACCTGGCTCCGCGACATTACCGTTTTTCGGAATCGTTCCTGAGTTAGTCGATGAAAACGGAAAAGTATTAGAAGGTGCTGCTTCAGGAAACTTATGCATCACTGATTCTTGGCCGGGTATGATGCGAACAGTTTTCAAAGATCATGCACGGTTTGAACAGACGTATTTCTCCACTTACAAAGGGAAGTATTTCACTGGCGATGGATGCCGCCGCGATGAAGACGGTTACTACTGGATCACAGGACGCGTTGATGACGTACTCAACGTATCTGGCCACCGACTCGGCACTGCCGAAATCGAGTCAGCATTAGTCGGTCACCCGAAAGTTGCAGAGGCCGCAGTCGTTGGGTATCCGCATGACATTAAAGGTCAGGGCATTTATGCCTATGTCACTTTGAAAACTGGAGAAGCGCCGAGCGATGAGCTTCGAAAAGAACTCGTTCAATGGGTCAGAAAAGAGATTAGTCCCATTGCAACCCCAGACCTTTTGCAATGGGCACCACAATTACCGAAGACGCGCTCCGGAAAAATTATGCGCAGAATTCTTCGCAAAATTGCTGAAAATACTCCTGACCAGCTCGGCGACACATCGACTCTTGCTGATCCGGGAGTAGTCCAGGACCTTGTTTCGAACCGCCTTAACAAATAGAAGGTTGAGAAAACGTTCGGTCTCCCTCATGCTAGCAGTATGTCAGCATGCGCCTCGACCAAAGGTACTCAGAGCTATTTTACTAAAGAACGTTCGCGGATAGCGCCCACGGTTCTTGGTGCGACCGGCTTAACAGTTTCTCGTTTCGGATTCGGCAGCTATCGCATTCACGAACTTGATCCGGATCATCGCGAAGCTTTGAAAAGCGCTTTGCGATCAGGAATCAACCTCATCGATACTTCTTCAAACTACACTGATGGCAGTTCAGAAAAATTAATTGGCGAAGTTCTTTCTGAATTGTTCATGGCCGGAGAAATCACGCGAGATCAAGTCGTCATCGTTAGCAAAGCTGGGTACGTTCAAGGTAAGAACATGGATTTGGCCAAAGAGAAAAAGTCTCAAGGCCAAGCGTATCCAGAGATGGTCGAGTTCTCGGCCGACTGCTGGCACAATATTTCTCCGCAGTTTATCGAGGAGCAAATCACGCAATCGCTCAGCCGATTGAAGCTTGAATGTCTCGATGTGTTCTTACTTCACAATCCTGAATACTTTTTAAAAACGACAACTCAACGCGATGGCTACTACGCAAGAATTCAGCGAGCCTTTGAGCACTTAGAAAAAGAAGTCCAAAAAGGAAGAATTAAATTTTACGGAGTTTCATCGAATACATTTATTGATGTCGACTCATCTTCTGAATTTACTTCTCTTGCCCGCGTTTACGACGCCGCAGTTGCAGCAGGTGGCGGTAAAGTTAAAAACTTTGCTGTTGTTCAGTTCCCGTTTAATTTGATCGAGTCAGCTGCGGCGTTAATGAAAAATACGAACCAGCAAACTGTTCTAGAGTTTGCTCGTGACAAAAAGCTTGGCACTCTCACTAACCGCCCGCTCAATGCCATCATGCGCGGCCGTCTCACTCGCCTTAGTTCGTTTCCGCAGTATGATCAAGTCGAAGTGAAAGGTCAGCTGCACACGGTAATGGGCCGAGTGATTGAGCTAGAGAAGAAATTCTCAGGCGGAAAACTTCCGCAAGGCTTAATGTGGGGCCAAGCGCTCAAACAAGGTTTTCAGCAAATCGAAGATATTTTAATGTGGCGAGAAGTTTTGTTTCACCAAATCCTCCCCTCACTCGATTCTGCTCTTGATCGACTTCAGCCGTCGCAAGTTCCGTGGGGAAATGAATATCGGACGATTGCATTAGAACTGTTGTCGCTGATGACAAAGAATTTAGAGTCCCTTGGTAACGAGCGCGCATCGCTCCTATCAGAGCAAATTGTGACGAGCGCTCCTTCTCTAAAAGAAACGCCGACGCTTTCTCAACAAGTTTTAAGAACTTATATTTCGGTACCAGGTGTAAATTCTGTACTCGTCGGAATGAAATCAGTGCCTTACGTTGACGACGTTACTCGCATCGGCTCGGTCATCAAGCCCGAAGAAGCTATGCAGCTCCTCTCTGACTTTAAAAAGCGCTAGACTCTGTTCCCATCAAGCGGTCCCAGAACGTAAAGTACACTGCAAAATTTTTATTGAATGCTTGGTGATGAATCGAATGATGAGTAGCTGAATAAAAGAGATTTGCGCCGGGAATTTTCTTTCTCATGCCGAGCGGAAGATCGTAACCCAAATGAATGTAGCCGTTATAAAATAACCCGAATATTCCAAAAATTAGTAACGCCAGCGGATGCCACGGCATTACTAAAGCCAAAATGCCGTAAGGGATCATGTTGAGCAATCCTTCAACGATATGAAAACTGTAAGCTGACACAGGGGTAATATTGTAAGAGCGATGATGAACGTGATGAACGCTCTTTAAATACGAGTGACTGTGCATGAGCCGATGAGTCCAATAGAACCAAGTGTCGGTCGCGACCGCAAACGCAAAAATAGTAAAAACAAAATAAGCCAAGCCGTATTCGTTGATATCAAGGTACATCGGTGAGTAATTAAATTTCGTCTTTAGAAAATAAAGCGCAATCCCGGGAAGAAGATAAATCGATAGACCCATCACTGTTCTCGGAAGTTCAGACCGCGTAATTGGCGCAAGCTGCTTCGGCTGATGAATTCGAAATCTATTGATGAACTTAGGGCGAATGATCCAAAAAACTAGCACCATCGGACCAAGTACCATTACTGCCCTCAACATAATCGTCATCCAGCGCTCAGTCAGCATTGTTAACAACTCCATTACCGCCCCCTCGTGAGCAATAAGTAGCTTTGTCTAAAGAATTTCGCCACCTAAATCACCGGACAGATTTCGCGTTTTCTGTCTTTACCATTGACGAAATAGCCCTCTCCTCCGTACCTATCACTTTGTGAATTCTAAGTATGAAAAAACCTTACGCCTAAGTGCCCAGCTCATCAGACTCGACGTATTGCACGGCCACTTAGGTTGGAAAGTGACCGATCTTTCTCGAGTTTCAAAAGTGGCTCGGTCAGTGATCTACGAGACACTCGGAGCAAACAAAAAAGCAATGCTGCATTTTGCATTGAAAATGGTTCTCGAGGAACTTTACGGCCTATCAATTGAACGGCAAAAAGCGCATCAAGATCTCAGCGGTTTCGATGCCTTTATGCGAAGTCGAGCGTTAGTGAATAGCTTTCCTGAATTACTCTCTTTTTACTTTCGAGGCCGAGATCGCAAAGATGAAATTGGTAAAATGATTCAATCGTACGAAAAGAAATATCTGGCTGCTGTTTCTCAGCAAACCGGAGTTACTGAACCATCTGATTTACTATTTGTTCGCACCGTCATTCACGGAGTTTCACTAGCGCCATTTCTTAGCGATAGCGAAGTACGACAATGCATGACTAAACTCTTTGAGCTTATAAAAAAGAAATAATTAAGCAGCTTTAGTGAGGGTTTGGAGCATTTCTTGCTCGATCGCTTCAGCATGACGAGCCCAGAATCTGCGCGCCTGCAAGAAGATCGTAACGAGTTGCGGATCAAACTGGGTTCCAGAGCAGTCGCGCAACTCTTGCTCCACAACGTCAGCTGGTAAGCCTTTACGGTAAGCTCGGTCCATCGACATAGCATCCCAAGTATCTGCAACTAAAATCACTTTTGAAATATAGGGGATCTCATCTCCAGCAACTTTGAATGGATATCCCCGTCCATCAATTCTCTCATGGTGATGCATTATTCCTGGGACTAAATCTTTAAAGAATTGGTGCTGGCAAAGCGATTCGATCATGTGCACGCTCTTCATAGGATGCGACTTCATGATCTCGTATTCTTCATCAGTGAGCTTGCCTGGCTTGTTGATAATTGTTGTCGGAACATAGACTTTACCGATGTCGTGAAAGAGTCCGGCATACTCGGCTACTTTTTGCTGATATTCATCTAAGCCAGCAGCCTGTGCAAGAAGTCGCGATCCGCGACTAACGCGCACGCAGTGGTGAAACGTTTCGGCATCAGTATCTAGAACGCGCTTCATGATCGTGCGCACTTCTTCGAAGACAGAATCTGGTAACTCAGCGAAATGATTCTTTTGCATCAGATACTTATCGGATTGAGACTGGTTTAATGTAACCAAAGAACGTTTTATTATGAGACAGTTACGTTAAATTTCATTTAACGCACCATTGCTACACTCTGGTAGCAGCTACCTTTTTTATTTCCAGAAGTTTCTGTCGAAATTAAGCACGACCTCTTGCCACACAGATTCTGAGACCTGGGAGCTAAGGTATTGCATCTTCGCTAGAGGTGGCGCGGCCGGATCTTCAAGAGCCTGACGAACTTCTGGGTGCTCATAGAAGTTGGGTGCGATTTCGAACATAAGAGATACGAAGCCCACCATATCAGAGACAGAGATCAAGTTGTATTGACGAGCTCGCTCAAGGGCCATCGCAATTCTTGACTGAAGTGTTTCAGTGTTGAGGAACTGGACCGACTTTGGATGCGAGCCACGCAAATGCCAATAGACGATTTTAACAAGATCTCTCTCAATTGCTTCAGCACACTCCAAAAGCTGGCTTTCGCTAAGCGAAAGTAAGCATTCTTCTGGAGATGGAAGCAGAAAATGATCAACTGGCGGCGAAGTAAAAAGTTGAAGATCTAAGTTCGCTAAATTTGGCATCCCGATACTTTCGATCGGCCCAAGAAAGACTCGGCGTTCGTCATCTGACCATGTTCGAAGAAGCACTTCGATAACCGAAGGATCATGGAAGCGTAAGAAGTATGGGTTTTTATCAGGCCCTTTTGCGATAACGAATTTTTGAAAATGTTCAGCCAAGGCCCAAAGATCAAAATTTGAAACTACGAAGAATCCCCAGCGTTCAAGCGGCAGACTCTCTGCCAAATACGAAAAGTTTTTTTCATCTACTTGAACCAACATCGGCGATCGAAAGCGAACTTTATCCCAAGCAATCATTTCAAAAAAAATGGGATCCGTATCACGAAACTGCAAGGTCGCTGCTTCGAGCTCTAACGGCACTTTTGAGGCCGGATCAATCAACGCAAACAACCGTCCGTCGACTGCAGATTTGTGAAGGTGATCGCGGGCGCTCACCGGAGTCTGTACTTGCCGTTTTGCTTGGAAAAATCTCATCGTTATTTCTTTTCGGTGATCTGGGCGCCGGCCTTAATTGCAGTAACTGCTCTATAGCAAAACTTCACATCTTTAGCTCACTAGACGTAGGTCAAAATGATGCAAATTTAATCGTGCAAACCCCTAAGCTCTTTCTCAGCGAAAGCTGCCGACTTGCATTGAGACGAGGATCGCGATTAAATATTCTTCTTGATGAAAAAACTCGCTCAAACATTTTCATGTTTTCTGACAATTCTATTGTCGCTCGGCTCCTTCGCTCAAGAAGTCGCGCCTACTCCAATTGTCAAACCCACTCAAGATTTAAAGAAGATTTGTGAAACTCGCCTTTCGAAAGTTCCGGGCGCATCGCAGTTAAAGCAAATTGAAAGCGTGTGTTCTGAAGTCGCACAAATGGCATCTTGCACTAGCGTTAAGGGTGAGCCAATTTTTCATTGGCAAAAAGAAGGTGATCCAAAGGAGCAAAGTTCTCAGAGAATTTTAGTGCTCTCATTAATTCACGGTGATGAACCCGAAAGCGCGTCCGTTTCTGCTGCCTGGATGGAGCGCCTGATGTCAATTCAGCCGCGCAACACTTGGCGCGTAATTCCGGTGATGAATCCGGATAGCTGGGATTTAAAAACTCGCACTAATGCAAATGGCGTTGATGTGAATCGTAATTTCCCAAGCAAAGATTGGGATGAACTTGCGATTAAGTTTTGGAAAGAAAAGCACGGATCTAATCATCGTCGAAATCCTGGCACTGTTGCTGGAGGAGAGCCCGAAACAAAGTGCGCAGTTCAGCACATCGATGACTTTAAGCCCGATTTCATTATTTCGATCCACACTCCGCTGGGAGTGTTAGATTTTGATGGTCCAAAAGTTCCGGCACCAAAATTCGGTCCACTTCCGTGGGTTGCTCTCGGAAATTATCCGGGAAGCTTGGGTCGCTACATGTGGAAAGACCAGAACGTCCCCGTCCTCACGGTAGAATTGAAGAATGACAAAAGTACAACTAAAAGCTTAGAGCAGTTCGATAAGCTTCAAGACATCACTGGCACCGTTGCTATTCAGTCAGAAAAGCTTTTGAAAAAAGAAAAGCCAAAAGCCAGCATCCCTCCTTCAACAAAGACTAATTAGAAGCTACTACTAAGTGCTTGGTGCGCACCGGTTTGGTGCAAAATGTATTGCAGGCTGAGTACGGCGCAGTTAAACCTTATGCATGCAAGAGTTCAAAAGCGTTCTCCAAAATGAATTACTAAGACGATGCAAAAAGAATCCGGGCTACTCACTTAGAGCATTTGCCCGGTCTCTTGAAACAAGCCACACGACTCTCTCTCGAGTGATTGCGGGAGAAAGAATACTATCAGAGAAAAAAGTAAAGGAGCTCGTCGCTAAGATGGGTTTTGCTGAGGGTGAGATTGAACTCAAGCAAAAGTCGTCACTAAAGACTCTTTCAAAATCAGCGAAATATAAAATTCTCACTGATAGAGAAGCGAGCGAGATCTCTGATTGGTATCACTACACCATTCTTGAGCTATCTGACCTTAAGCAGTTTTCTAGTGACCCCAGCTGGATCGCAAAGACAATCGGGATCACCGTATCCGAAGCCAAAATCGCAGTTCAAAAGTTAGAAAGTTTTGGGCTACTCAAACGCAATAAAAATGGCCAGCTAGTCAAATCAGGTAGCAACACAAACATTAGCGGCACGCTAGACGCAAAAGCAAAGAGATCGCTTCAAAGAGAAGTGCTTGAGAAAGCAATTCGCGCTCTAGATGAGGTTCCGATCTCAAAGCGCAACCAAACTTCGCTCACTATATCGGTCGACTCGTCCAAGGTTCATGAGGTCGCAGAACTTATCACTCAGTTTCGCCGCTCACTTGCGGCACTACTTTCTGATCCAACTGCAGATAAAGATTCCGTCTATAACTTTAGTTTCTCATTCTATCCGGTAGCTTTTTTAAAAGGAGATGGCCAATGATTCGCTATTTAATGTTGTTACTCGTGTGCGTAGCGGTACAGACTCCGACCTTATTAAAAGCAAGCGGAGGGCAAGAAGGCGGCGGTGGCAAAGGAGTCTTCTGTGAATCACACGGTGAAAGAACCGTTGAATCTCTCGATCTATGGGAGGCAAAAAATGTTTGGGGCTACAAAATCCCCGCCTCAAAAGACATTCAGTCAGAGATTAAACGAGTTATGCCTGTTTGGTACAGCTCGCTTCACGAAAAACCGACTGATGCTCCATTTCAGTATCGCCAAAAAGACATAGCAATGTGGAACAGTTGGTATCACGATGACTTCCTTAGCCGACTCAACCGGATCCCGTCGGGGACACGACTCAATCCCACCAATGACACTACTTTAATTTTACAGCCGCCACCGAACTGCAAAGTCGTCCAAGTTCTGGTCTATATCGATGAAGGTGCAGATTCTGGTCGAATCCTCGCTGATGGAGAATTCTGGGACCTCCTAGATGACGAGAACAAATATGCCTATTACTTTCACGAAACCATTTATAAAAGATTTCGCGATTCCTATGAAAATTATCAGTCGAGCGACATCGTTAGAAAATATGTCGGCGCTCTCTTTTCCACGGATGCTTTTCCCTCAAAGAGTGCAAAAGTTCGTCAATTTGATAAAGCGCTCGAATGTGAAACCACTGGCTCGGCCAATGGGAACGAAGCTCTTTTTTATGTGACGGAAATCAAAGATCAACAGCAACAGTTTCCAGTGCCAAAATCAAATGTGTACTTTTGGTGGCTCGGTGACTTCGGTAAATTTGCTGCGCCTGTCGAATACTCTGGAACAACTCAGATTTCTTACGAAACATTAGCTGGCGTTGATACTGGCGGAATCACTGCCGATCACATTCAGATCAACTCCATTTTTAACGGCTTCAAGGTTACGATCACATCTGATTTTCACCTCGAGCAGCGAAACTCTGATGGGTCATTATTAAGACAACCCTTCACCTGTAAACCGATCACTCCAATACACAGTCGCAACCGCTCTATGAGGATTTCAAACAATTGAGTCGTTGCAGATAAGAAACACTTTTCAAAAAATTCTGCTTACACATGCGACAAAAGAGGCGTTATCCACAACAGATATGCTCGATTTCTGACCGCGATTAAGGTCTAGTCTGTCGCACTCTTGAGCAGTGAAAGCAAAAGTGGTCTCGAATTTTTTTTTAAAATCACGTGAACCGAAAATTTATGCACGGCCGTCAAACCGTTAATCACAAAGGATTCCGCGAGTTAACGGGAGCAAACTTAAAGCTTGGTAAGGCATAAAAATAAATCAGTCGAGATTCTTAAATCAGGTTTGACAGAAATTTTATCGCCGTACTACGGTCAAGAGGTTGAGTGAATTGGCTTTTGGTTGAGGGACTAGAAGCCGGGCTGTACACGATACAAGCGCAAGGATTTGCGCGAGGGACAAGCGAGCTACTCGCAAGTTCAGAGCACGGAAGCAAAGCAGTGTCTGGTTAGTAAGCGTGAGGGGAAATGCTTACAAGTCAGGCGCCGTATCAAAAATGTGTTCGGACCAGCCTACCCGTCACTTATATAAATGAAAAAATATACTCCTATTGCGCGAGCTTTTAAGCACCGGATTAATTTTTGGGCTTGATGGCTTTCGCACGCTGCTCTTTTGAGCGCCTAACTGTTCGTCGCACATTGCGATGACGGTTGAAAGATAGATTGCAACGCCTTAGCGTCTGCAACCCGTCGATGGCAATCGAGAGAACGGCAACTAGGTACATACGAAGACTTTTACAACTTTGAACGCAACTTTGAGAAATCTCACGAAGAGATTTCACGCTTACTGAGGAGAACATATGGAGATGACCGGATTCACACCTGCAACTACGGGTCTATCAAACAACGGAACAACTGGAGCAATTCAGGCGCCACCACTGATGCGAGTTCGCAAACGTGACGGCACTCTTGAACCAGTTAACGTAAATAAAATTGTCGAGCGTGTAACCCGTCTCTCTATTGGTCTTACCGAAGTTGATTCTACTCGCGTTGCAATTCGAGCGATTAGCGGCCTCTACGACGGCGCTTCAACAAAAGAGTTAGATAACCTTTGCATCCAGACAGCATCTCTATTGATCGGAGAAGAGCCACAGTATTCTCTTCTTGCTGCGCGCCTTCTTGCGACTTACATCGACGAAGAAGTTCATACACTCGAGATCAACACTTTTGCCGAATCGATTGCGTACGGAGCTGAATTCGGACTTCTCAATAAAGACATCGTTAAATTTGCTACTCAGCATGCAGCTCAGTTGCAAGCTGCGATCAAGCCAGAGCGAAGCCAAAACTTCGAATACTTCGGTCTTCGAACGGTTTACGATCGCTACCTTTTAAAAGATCCAAAGAGCCGCCGTGTATTTGAAACTTCTCAATACTTCTTTATGCGTGTTGCCTGTGGTCTTGCACAATCAGTTGATGAAGCGATTTCACTTTATGAATTGATGTCGAAGCTTGATTACATGCCAAGCACTCCGACGCTCTTCAATTCTGGAACTCTTCGCCAACAAATGTCTTCTTGCTACCTTCTTGATTCGCCAGAAGATGACTTGTCGTCAATTTACAAAAAATATACGGATATCGCGCTACTTTCTAAGTTTGCTGGCGGTATCGGTGTGGCTTACCACCGTGTGAGAGCGCGTGGTTCACTCATCAAAGGAACAAACGGTCACTCAAACGGAATCATTCCTTGGCTTAAAACTCTCGACTCTTCAGTTGCAGCAGTGAACCAGGGCGGAAAACGTAAAGGTGCTTGCTGTGTTTACCTTGAGAGCTGGCATGCAGACATCGAAGAGTTCCTAGAACTTCGCGATAATACTGGCGACGAGGCAAAACGCGCTCACAACATCAATATCGCAAACTGGGTTCCAGATCTTTTCATGAAGCGTGTAAAAGAAGATGCGATGTGGTCGCTCTTTGATCCAAAAACAAATCCTGAACTCGTTGACCTCTATGGCCCAGAGTTCGAAAAAGCGTACACTGAAGCTGAAGCAAACGGAATGTTTGCAGCACAAGTGAAGGCTCGAGATCTTTACGCTCGCATGATGAAGACCCTTGCCCAAACTGGTAACGGGTGGATGACGTTTAAAGACGCTTCTAATTTAAAATGTAATCAAACAGCTGCTCCAGGAAATGTCGTTCACTTATCAAATCTCTGCACTGAGATTTTAGAAGTGACTTCGAACCAAGAGACTGCGGTTTGTAACCTTGGTTCGGTGAATTTGTCTCATCACATTGTTGATGGTCAGTTCGACTTTGCTAAGCTTGCTACGACAGTAAAAACTGCTGTGAAGTTCTTAGATCGCGTGATCGACATTAACTTCTACCCGATCGATTCGGCTGGCAGCTCTAATAACCGCTGGCGCCCAGTTGGTCTTGGAGTTATGGGTCTTCAAGATGCGCTGTTCAAGCTTCGCCTTGCATACGACTCTAAAGAAGCTTGTGATCTCTCGACAAAGATCCAAGAAGAGATTTACTACAATGCGATGCTCACTTCGATCGAACTTGCCGAAGCAGCTGGTCCGCACCCGAGCTTTAAAGAAACTCGCGCGGCTCAAGGTCACTTCCAATTTGATCTTTGGAATATCAAACCTGTAGACACTGCTCGCTGGGAAGCATTGCGCACTCGCATGATGAAATCAGGCGCTCGCAATTCACTTCTGATCGCTATCGCTCCAACAGCGACAATTGCGTCGATTGTTGGCTCTTACGAGTCAATCGAGCCGATGGTTTCTAACTTGTTTAAACGCGAAACATTGTCTGGCGAGTTCCTTCAAGTAAACCGCTACCTCTGCCAAGAGCTTAAAAAAGTTGGCCTCTGGAACGAAACAGTTCGTAACGATATCAAACGTCACGAAGGTTCAATCCAAAGCATCAATGCAATTCCTGCTGAGATCAGAAATATTTATCGCACCGCTTGGGAATTACCAATGCGTGCATTGATTGATATGGCTGCTGCTCGTGGCGCTTACATCGATCAGAGCCAGTCGTTGAACTTGTTTATCGAAAGCCCAACCATCGGAAAACTTTCTTCGATGTACATGTACGCATGGGAAAAAGGTCTTAAAACCACTTATTACATGCGTTCTCGACCGGCGACTTCGATTTCAAAAACGACTTTAGATACTGAGACACCGACTTCAACTGTAGCTACTACTCCAGACGTAGTTTCAGCAGCTCCGGTTACGTCTTCGGCGTTCTCAGACTCTGAAGCAATTGCTTGCTCTCTAGAAAACCCAGAAGCTTGCGAAGCTTGCACATAAGTTTCGTAAGTAGATTTGCAGCTTTGATTACATAATTTACGCCCACTGAGCCTGCCATAGGCCGCCTCGGTGGATACATCAGGAGAACTGAAAATGATTTTAAGCCCAGGCTTCAACCTCACATTACGCCCAATGAAGTACCCAGAATTTTACGAGATGTATAAGAATGGGATTAAGAACACATGGACGGTCGATGAAGTTGATTTCTCTAAGGACACAACTGACCTTCGCACTCGCCTGACTCCCGCTGAACAGCACTTAATCAGCCGACTTGTGGCCTTCTTCGCTACTGGCGACTCGATTGTTGGGAATAACCTAGTTCTTAACCTCTACAAACACATCAATGCTCCCGAAGCTCGCTTGTATCTTTCACGTCAGCTTTACGAAGAGGCGCTGCACGTTCAGTTTTACTTAACACTTCTTGATACTTATATTCCTAATCCAGAAGATCGCGCGAAAGCGTTCGATGCGGTTGAGAATATTCCCGCGATCAAGCGCAAAGCTGAGTTCTGCTTCAAGTGGATGGATTCAATCAACGAGATCGACACACTCGAAACAATTCAAGATCGCCGACGTTTCTTGATGAACCTCATTTGCTTCGCTACGTGCGTAGAAGGCTTGTTCTTCTACGGAGCATTTGCTTACGTTTACTTCCTTCGGTCAAAAGGTCTTCTTGATGGCCTTGCAAGCGGAACTAACTGGGTCTTCCGCGATGAATCAGCTCACATGAACTTTGCATTCAAAGTTATCGAAACAGCCCGCTCTGAAGAGCCAGAGCTCTTTAATCAAGGCATGCAAGACATGGTTGTAGCGATGCTCGAAGAAGCAGTTGAATGCGAAATGGCGTTCGCTCAAGACGTGTTAGGACTAGGTATTGCGGGCTTGTCGGAAAAAGATATGCGCCAATACCTTGAGTATTGTGCCGATCAACGCTTGCGCGCACTCAGCATTCCAACGCGCTTTAATGTGAAAAACCCGTTTGGCTTCATGGAACTTCAAGACGTACAAGAACTTACAAACTTCTTCGAACGTCGAGTATCAGCTTATCAAGTTGGTGTTTCAGGAGCGGTTAGCTTCGACGAAACATTCTAATGTTAAAATTTTTAAATCTAACAGCTTCTTTTGCGATCGCCTCTTTGGCGATCGCTTCGCTAGCGACCGCTTCAGTTGACGTCAATCGCCCGCCTAAGAACTACATGTACAATTGGTCTGGATGCGATGCCTGCGCACAGCCCGAGAGCACTTACTACGATCCAGAATCGAAGATGCTCTTCATTTCGAATATCAATGGAGCGCCAGTCCAAAAGGATGGCAAAGGCTCAATTCAAATGCTTCAGTCCAACGGCAAAATGGTGCATTCGAAATGGGTGACTGGATTAAACGCACCAAAAGGTTTACGAGCTCATAAAGGTGTTCTTTGGGTCGCCGACATTGATCAGATACTTTCAATTGATATCAAGACATCTAAAATCACACGACGGCTTAAAGTTCCTGGAGCAAAATTTTTAAATGATGTAGCCATCGACTCAATCGGCACAGTCTACGTTTCAGATATGCTTGACGATAAAATCTATCAAGTCGTTAACAGCACTGTCGGAACGTTCGCTGAAGGTCCGCAGCTCGAAGCACCGAACGGATTGCTGGTGCAAGATCAAAAGCTCATTGTAGCAAGCTGGGGAAAACCCGAGGCGAATTTCACTACGAAAATTCCGGGCCGGCTGATGAAGATTGATCTCAAGACAAAAGCTATTGAGTACATCACGCAGCGACCTCTCGGAAATCTCGATGGTCTTGAGATCGATGGAAAAGGTAATTATTTAGTTTCAGACTGGATGGCCGGCAAAGTGTTTTCGGTTACACCATCCGGAAAAGTGCAGGAGCTATTTAAGGGGATGAAGGGCGCAGCCGACATTGGCTTTATTCTCGAAACTCAAACGATCATCATTCCGCGAATGAATGAAAACAAAATCACCGCGTTCGATATGTCAAAGTACCCAGGCTACAAAAATTAATTAGCTTTGGGTGATTTTTTTCGGATGTAGAGGACTTTGTCGACAGCTGCTACGTGGATTCCTTCAGTGTCATAAATGTTTACTGTGAGCTGGTGATCAATTTTTCCTTCTCGATCAACTAAACTTTTAATCTCAGTGATCTGCTCTTCGGTAAGTTTGAATTCTGCGGTCAGCTTCGTTCTTCCTGGCTTGAGATACCGAATCGAAGCACTTTTATCCCAGACGATATAGCTTGGACCGAGGTTCACAATTAACATGACCATGTAGAACGGATCAGTCATTGAGAACATTGATCCACCAAACTGAGTTCCAACATAATTATTGGTCCAAAATCTGCGCTTAAGCTCAACGCGCAGATACCTAAAATTGGGCTGAACTTCAGCGATTCGGATGCCCGCTCCAAGAAATGGGGGCCAAAAGTTCCAGAACTTGAGTATAAACTGTTTTGGAAACACGGTCTTTGCCTCCTATAATGACTGCATTGTATGAGCTATTTAGATTCTTTAAAGCAAAAAATTGATCTCAGACTCACGCTCCCCGTGAGTTACTATTTTAAGGAAGCACAGCGACCTACAAACAAAACTGTCCTTTTGCTCCATGGTTACCAAGACTCAGCAGTCGCTCTCCTTAAAAGAGCTTTCGGTGACGACAAACATCTACAGGAACAACACTACGACTTTAATATCCTTGCGCCAAACGGCGTCTATCCTGTGCCAGTGAAGACTGATGATGGATTTCGTGAGGCCTATGCTTGGTATTTCGTCGACTCATCACGAAACCTCGCTCTTGTTTCACCTGAAGTCGCGGCTCGAAGCCTTGTTGGATTAATCAAGAGCTTGAGCCTAGAGTCCAATACGTTCCACATCGTTGGTTTTTCACAAGGCGGAGTACTTTCACCATTTATTGCTCGCGAACTCAGTAACGTTTCGGGGATTATTGGAGTTGGTACCGCTTTCCTCCCTGACCTTTATGATGGACTAAGAAGCACTCTCCCGGTCGACGCCATTCACGGAGCAAATGACGACATTATCACGCTCGCAACGAGTTTTAAGGGCTACCAAGAGCTCAAACAAGTGCAGCCGAGGCCAGGTGACTTCTACGAGTTTAAGGGCCTCAAACATTCTCTCGATGACGCCGCTAGAGCAAAGCTCAAAGACCTCATTGAGCTCAGATTGACCTCGGGGCTCCTTTCAAAATAAGAGTTAGATATGAAAAGCGAGAGAGTTGTTTTTGTTCGCAGAGTTCATTTTAGTGCGGCCCATGCCTACGCGAAGCCTGGCGCGAGCTTTGATGAAAACAAAAAGCTCTACGGATCATCTGCGATGCCCTCGGGACTAGGTCATAACTTTAGACTCGAAGCTCACTTTCGAGGCGAAATCGATTCTCAAACAGGAATGATCATCAACCTTGCAGACATCGACACGTGGTTAAAGAAGTTGGTCGCACCACTTGATCACCACCATCTAAATAAAGACGTTGAATTTTTTAAGTCAAATGTGCCGACCGCAGAAAATATCGCAAGATACTGTTTTGATTCTCTGAAAAAAATCATGACGACTGTTCAAATGATTCACAAACCGATGAATAAATCAGCCCGCCTTCTGAAAGTTCGCTTGTACGAAGGTGAAGATCTTTGGGTTGATTATTCTGACTCGCCAATTGAGGTTGAATGAGCTCCATCTACAAGATTTTCGCAAAAGGCCTTCTGACAATTCTACCGATTACAATTACCGTGTACTTAGTCGCATGGCTTATTGAAACTCTAGAGAGTGGATTTTCAACACCCGTAAAACGATTCTTACCCGAGAGCGCATACATTCCAGGATTGGGGTTAATTTTAAGCCTCACCTTTATTTTTACCATTGGGCTTTTGGTCAATAATCTTATCGCCAACCAAATTCTCTCGAAACTTGAAAGCTCTCTTAAAAAAATTCCTCTTGTGAAAGCTATTTACTCTCCGCTTAAAGATGTCATGAATTTGTTTGCCGGACAGCAAGCCGGAAAAAGAACAGTTCTTGTAAGCGTTGCGCCTGGAGTTCGAATTCTTGGTCTCGTAACTCGCGATGACTTCGATGATCTCGGAAACATTATTGGCAACACTGAAGTTGCTGTCTTCGTACCGTTTTCGTATGCAATGGGCGGCTACACTATTATTGCAAACAAGAGTCAGCTGACTGAGGTGGATTTGTCTGCTGAAAAGGCGATGCAGTTGTCTCTGACAGCTTGGGTGAAGTCTCGACCGCAAGTTTAAATTATTACGTCACTTCTTTAGCGTCAGTAAAACGGGGCAATGATCTGACCCCTTAATATCGCACAAGTGAGAAGCTGCCTTTAATCGATCGCGATGTTCCTCATTGGCAACGAAGTAATCAAGTCGCCAACCGATATTCTTTTCGCGAACTCCAGGACGATAGCTCCACCAAGTATAATGCCCGCCCTCTTTTTCGAATTCTCGGAAAGTGTCGACATATCCATGTGTGAGTAGCTCTTCCATCCAAGCGCGCTCTTCAGGTAAGAAACCCGCATTTTTGGTGTTAGTTTTTGGATTTTTTAAATCGATTTCTTTGTGCGCGATATTGAAGTCACCGCAGATTATCACGTGCTTCCCTTTTTTCTTGTAACCATCCAAATGCCGTCGCATCTGTTGACAGAACTCAAGTTTGAAAGGAAGCCTTGCGTGATCTCTCTGGCTATTGGGAAAGTATGAATTCACCAATACAAAATCTTTAAATTCTAAAGTGAGAACTCGTCCTTCAGTGTCGGCAACTTTATGGCCGATGCCTTTTATTACCTCGAGAGGTTCGGTACGAGAGTAAACTGCGACTCCGCTATAGCCGAGCTTGTCTGCTGGATTCCAAAAAGAATGGTAGCTCTTTGGGTGCTTGATGGGTTCTTTTAAAACATCAGGATTAACTTTTATTTCTTGAAGACAAATTAAGTCTGCTTTTGCCTGTTCGATGAAATCAAAAAATCCTTTTGTGTGAACCGAACGCAATCCATTCACATTCCAACTTACCAATTTCATATATCAAGAGGCAGAATTTAAAGCCTGGCTGCTAATGACTGGTGGCTTTTGAGATTTTGATTGAACTTGAAACATATAACCCTTGTTTGGAACTGAAACTAAGTAGCCTGATCGTCTACCAAGCTTTCTGCGAAGTGAACAAATATGTTTGTCAACAGTGCGTGCCACGACATGCATCTTCTTGCCCCAAACTTCGGTCAATATAAAATCACGCGACAAGGCTTTATTGAGGTTACGAGAGAGAAGAAATAAAATTCTAAATTCATTTGGCGTGAGATCAAGGTCTTCAGTCGAAGTATCGTCAGTGGCGACAACTCGAAGAGTTCCAGCACAAAAGCGAAGTTCTGCAGCCCAGTGGAAATCTGTTTTAATCGCAGGGAGTGAATCTTTTAACCTCGCACGAACTCGCACCTTTAGTTCAAGAGGTTCAATCGGTAGGCTTAAGTACTCGTCACAGCCTGCTTCAAAGGCACTACTTAGCTGCAGCATACATTTTTCATTACTTAAGATGAAAACTTGAGAATTTACATAGTGATCAAGCTTTTTCAAAAATGAAACGAGAGTCGTTGCGTCTTTGAAAGTAGCGTAACTTACAGCGCAGATTAAAATGTCAAAGAAAGAGTCTTCCGCTAACTCGTTGGCTTTTGCGAAATCAGATACGAACTCAATTGCGAACATATCGCCTATTGCATCAGTGACCAGCTTTGCTGTTTCTTCGTTCGACTGAACTACTAGAGCACGTTTCACGAAATTCCTTCGGAGATATACCTATCACTCGATGTACTGCTAGTAGTTTAGATTTAGCTGAATTAGACCATCAAGTCCGGGATTGATTTTCCTAACAAAGATTATTTATCCTAAGACTAAGGTCTTGGTGCCTTATTCGTTATTTAGACCAATCGATCATTCGCGCGACCGTAAACGTTTCTTTGTGTCGCTCTCGGTGTAAAGCTCCGCGCCGAGAATTCCCAAACCAACGATGATTAGGCCAATCACTAAGAAACCAATGACGAGCGGGATAGTGAGACCAAGCACAGTTGCAATGTACGAGAGCCATTCCATGACAAACCTCCCTAGCTGTAACCATACCCGATTAAAGCGACACCCTGGTCGAGATATAAAATTAGCTTAGGAAACGTATAAACTCTTGTAGACGTTAACTCACTTTCTTCTCGGAAAGATGCCTCAATTGAAGAATCGGTCTTGAAATTAGACAGAGAAACCAGTCACACTTAACTTATATCTTACGAGGGGGTAGTAGCCTTCAACGATTCAATAAATCGCTCATTAGTTCTCAATTCGAGCTATCAGCCTGTGAAACTCGTCTCCTGGCAAAAGGCGATAATACTCTGGTTCCAAGGAAAAGTAGAAATCTTGGAATACCACTCTTACGAGATACACAGCGCTAGCGCCTCATTCAAACTTCCGGCAGTCATGCGCCTGAAAAAATATGTCTCGCCTCGCAAATCAACCCGTCTCAAATTCTCAAGAGAAAATGTTTACCTGAGAGATAACTACACTTGTCAGTACTGTGCCGTGCAGTTTGGCGCAAAAGACCTCACTCTTGATCATGTGATTCCGGCTTCAAAAATGGGACGAAAAGATTGGACTAATGTGGTTGCCGCTTGTCGAGAGTGCAATCATCGCAAGGCCAATCGTACTCCTCTAGGAGCGGCAATGCCGTTACTTACTGAACCAAAAGTTCCCACATGGCTTCCGGCGGTCAGACCCGAGTTCAGATTGTCTGAACAAACTCCAGATCAATGGCTTCCATATTTAATTCCGATGAAATCTGGTCGGACTGGTTAAGGAGAAGTGACGCTCTCTACAAGCTTCACATAAAGTGCAAACCACTCTCTTTTGAGTCTTTCAGCTTGCTATCAATAAGCTAAATTAAGATTTCAAGGATGAGGAGGTTCTGATGATCCCTTTAAAAGTTCATAATGTGATCGACTATATTGTTGGTGTAGCTTTGGTGCTGTCGCCGTATGTTTTTGGCTTTGCAGATGTTACGGCCGCCCGAAATGTATTTTTAGTAGTGGGCTTAGCATGGCTCGCATACAGCTCACTCACCAACTACTACTATTCTGTTGCGAAGATTATTCCGCTCGGCGCGCACATGGCCTTAGATGCATTAGCAGGTATCGTGTTGATATTGTCGCCTGCTCTGTTCGGCTATCGTGACTTAATTTCTGACGGACAGTTTGCGCTTCACTTTGTAATGGGCATTGGCGCACTTGCTGTCGTTGCACTTACACGCACACGAACAGAAGAGGCAAAGACTCCGGTTGAGCGAACTGAAATTCGCCATACCGAAGCTCCGCTGACTCGTTGATTTGGGCTAAAAAGCTATGAGTGGCTCAAAGAATGCGTAAATGCCGCCGCAGATAAAGAAGACCGAGAAGAGCCATGCACCGCCAACGACGTTATACATAAGGAAGTGTGAGCGCTCTTCTTCTTTTAATTTCTTAAAGCGATCGCGCCAGATTGAAAAGCTAAGCGCGCCCGCGATCATTAATAAAATCCCCAAAGTAAGTTGTAGAACTTCCGTGTTCCCCATTTGCGTTTCTCTCCGAATTGACCCATGTGCAGGTTGTGAACGATATGTGTAAAAGTTATCACACTCCCAAAGATTGCGAAGCTGACCACCTGTCCAGTTAGGTTTAAGCCTAAGAACGGCACCTAAAACGAAATCTCTTCATACCAAAAGTGCCCAGCTCATCTGTACACCGATTAGACAGTGGCAGCGGGCTTGCTGTTATCTGGCTTGAATAAAGAAGCCGAATAAAAATAGAGAGAGGTCTAGTTATGGATTTGAGCAGCTATTGTCCCGTTTGCGGAACAACGATCCCGCAAGAGCGATATTTAAATGGAAAAGCAGTATGTGCATGTGGCTGGTGTTCTGATGCCCACATTGGAGCCGCCGAGAAAAAACAACAAAAACAAACAATCGGAATCTTCGTTGCAATCGCTGTAGTAGTGACGCTTGCATACGGACATATCATCAGCTGGGGACCTCACGCAGGTTCGGCTCTTATTCTTCAAGCTGGGAGCACCTTTGGGATGCTCGGCGCTGAAGGCTATAAAGAATTAGCGCAAGCATGCGTTGATAATAATAAGTGGGATTGCGCTGAAAAATCTTATGTAAACCTCTTCCAAAAAACTAACGACGTAGAAGTTGTTGGCGAGCTTGCTGAACTACAAACAAAACTTGAGCGCTTTCCTCAGGCAGCAGCAACTTACGAAACTTACTTCAAACTCGGCGGAAAAAATTCTGACGCCGCTTACTTCTTTGGTCAGGTTCTTGAGCAAATCAATCAAGACGAACGCGCAGTTGAAATGTACCAAACATCAATTGAGCTAAAACCAGAAAATCTCTCGATCAATGCAACTAGCGCACTTGTTCGCTTGTTGATGAAACAGGGTAAAAACTCTGAGGCTCGCGCAATTGTAAAGGCGTTCCACGAAGGTGCTGAAAATGCAAAAGGCTATTTGAATGCTGAAGCTACAGAGCTTGAGAAAATTCTTGGCCCATCAGTTCGCCGCCAAGTTCGTGCAAAAACTATTGTGCGAATGTAGTTTGTTTCTCAAAATTTAGCGTCCCCTCTCAAGCCCGTTGTCATATTTGATACGGGCTTTTTTTCACATCTTCAAGGTATTCTTGCTAGGTGAAATCTTCAAAGGGCTGATAAGCCTCGTTTAAACACTCTTAAGCAAATTTCAGACAAAGAGCTCAAGCTTTACCCTTCACTCTCAGTTCAACTCCTTATATACGTCCCACACGTATTTCGAACCAATCGGGACTGAAAGGGGCATTAATGAATAAGCAAATTTTCATGTTCATAAGCATGATTTTGTTATCTTCAATCACTCCGGCCGGCGCTCCCATCTTGCATATTGATGAAGTGATGGCCCCGGCCCGCTTACAGCAAGCAAAAGAAATTTTCGGCCGAAAAAGCTCAGCAATCTCTCTGGTCAGCACAACAATCGAAAAAGAAAACCTCGTTGAATTTCTAATTGCACAACTCGATCAAGAACTTCCAGAAGCTTATAAAGCGCAAGCAGAAGAGATCGCAGGAACGATTCTTTCGACAAGCACCATCTACTCACTCGATCCACTTCTGATTTTGGCAGTCATGCGACAAGAGAGCCACTACCAACCAGACGCAATGGGGCGACACGGTGAAATTGGATTAATGCAAATTAAGCCCGAAACAGCTCGATGGATTGCTGGCCGCGTTGGGATCAACTGGTCTGACGAATCAACTCTCTTTGATCCGCAATTTAATATTCGAATCGGCACAGCCTACATCAGCTTCTTACGAAATCGATTCGAGAATCGGGGTAAGCATTACCTAGCCGCCTATAACCTCGGGCCCGCTGCACTTCGCAGCAAGCTAAAAAAGAACGAGCTCCCGGTTGAATACTCGACTTCCCTTACGCGTCACTACGCTAGTCTCTATAAAAACTGGCTTAAATTTGATGCTCAGCTGATTGCTGACTTTAACTAGAGCCTAAAACCCCGACCAAAAAGTTGCCCCGACCCACATGACAAACCGCTTTGAGCGTGTTGTGCTATTTCTCATATGTCACCACAAGAACTTGCAGAAAAATTTCTTCGTGAATCGTCGCAGTTTAGACTCGGCGGACTCACTACCGAAAACCCTCATCCGCTCACAAAAAACTTAAGTGCAATGTCTGCGACTCATCCTGGTGAAGCACTCAAGCTTTTCGGTCGCGTTGAAGCTGAAGCGCTTTCTAAGATGCGAGCTTATGCTGATCAAATCGAAGCCATGGGTCAGGCGATGAAGCAAACTCTTGCCCAAGGACATCGAATTTTCTTTGGAGGATGCGGCGCAACCGGAAGGCTTGCGCTCACTCTCGAGTGGGTTTGGCCAGAACATAACAACGTTTTCGGATTTATGGCAGGCGCAGACTATGCGCTGGTGCGTTCAATTGAATCTTTCGAAGATCACCCAGAGTACGGAGCTCGTCAGCTTGAAGACTTAGGCTTCAGACCCGGAGATCTATTCTGTGGAGTAACTGAAGGTGGAGAAACTCCTTTTGTCATCGGGGCGACTCTTCGCGCAGCCGAAATCAGCCCCGGAAAAAGTTATTTCTTATTCTGTAATCCGGTTTCGCAACTCGAACCGTTTGAGCGCTGTAGACAAGTTTTAGAAAATACCGCTGTTCATAAAATGTCTTTTGAAATCGGCCCAATGGCTTTATGCGGCTCCACTCGCCTTCAGGCAACAAGCTGCCTGATGCTTGCCGCTGGATCGGCACTTTTGTCAGCGCACGATGGCAAGCCGTTTATCACTCGCCTCAACGAACTACTCATCACTCTCACTGAAACTGATTTTTCTCGCTCAGAAGCTGTGACGCTTGAAGAGTTTGGAGCTTACGAGCGCGGTGAAACATTCACCCACTCATCGCACACGCATGCCTTAAGTGTAGCAACAGATGTAACTGAA
Source organism: uncultured Bdellovibrionales bacterium (assembly GCA_964543475.1). Lineage (GTDB taxonomy): Bacteria > Bdellovibrionota > Bdellovibrionia > Bdellovibrionales > JAMPXM01 > JAYSYM01. The sequence continues at coordinate 90,621 of CAZIYJ010000012.1, forward strand.
CGATCACCGACATTTAGCCTTTTCCCTCTCGAAAATGACAAAAACGGTGATAACTGGAAATCTTGGGCCTACCCGAATGTTCCTGATGCAAAGTCATCGAAGGAAGCATGGCAAAAACTTTTATGGCGAGATCCAAGACCTCTCCCTTGGAAAGGTTTTGAAGCCTACGGTATGGATACTGTTTTAGGTTTTGATTTTTCAAAAGTCAGATCAAAAAATCTTTTTTCTCTCGAAGCAGACCCAAAAGAAGTTGTGATTAAAGCAAACGACAAAAGCGTCGTTTTCAAAAGTCATCCGGACCCGTTGATCGAATGCCTTTTAGTAAAAGCATTATTGAATTCTATTTCGACTGTGGGAATGGGACGCCTCGGACGTTACGAGGGAAATTTGATGCTTTGGGTTCGCGCAAGCAACTACAAATTGGTAGATCGCGCTTCTCGCTATATCTCTCACATGCTTGAGCGAAAAGGCAAAAATGAACCTTACGAAAAAATTGTTCGCACGTTGTTTGAGTGCCAAAAAGACCTAGGACAAGGCGAACCAATTGTAATGAAAACTGTGAATCAGCTTCTATGCGAATTATAATCGTCGCTCTAATTCTTCTCTCATTTGAATTTTCACATGCATGGGGACGCCGTGGCCATTCGATTGTCGGAACAACCGCGGGATACTTAGTTAGCGAAGAAGTAAAAGACGATTTCTATAAGTCACATAGCTACGACCTTGGCTACTATGCTAATACTCCAGACTTTATTTGGAAAGAGCCTGCGACCTACGCGAAAGAAAGTAAGCAGCATTATCACGACAAAGAAATTTTTGACCGCGGACTTAAGGATTACAAAGGGCCCGACCCACTTGAAATGAGCCGCGAACAATTTGATGAAAAATTCCCGCAAATTCCACTCGATGCTGGTCGTGCCTTTTGGCGAGTACGCGAACTCTACGATCTACTGTCTTCTACCTCAGAAATACTTTCGAAATCGGACTTAACTAAACAAGAGCGATTCGGACATCAAGCAAACTGGCTTCTCACTGCTGGAGTGATCGGCCATTACATTGGCGACCTCGGACAACCACTTCACGTCACTGAAAACTTCAATGGCCAATTGTCTAAGCAAGAAGGCATTCATTCTTTTTTTGAAGATGCTATTGTTGACGAGTACTATGGTTCGCTTGAGCAAAAGGTCATGCAAGAAGCGCGAAAACGCTGGAAGCAGTTTCACAAGAAAAATGCCGATAAATCTATTCTCACTCTCCTAAAAGATATGACCGAGATTTCTTATGCCGATCTAGATGATCTTTTAAAGATCGATAAGAAAATGGGTAAGCGCGATATCAAAAAAGGCTCCAGCGCTTACAGAGGAATGGTCGAAGAAAGAATTACCGTAGCCTCTTTGTATTTAGCCGAGATCTTAGTTCGCCAAACTAAATGGACTCCAAACAACGATCGTTTTTTTAACTTCTTCGGTCGCCCTCCCTACATCGAGCCAGGAAAAGCGGCGCAACTCCCGCCTGTCACTTCGCTTGAGAAATAATAATGGCAACTAAGCAGTCAAGAGCAATTGCAGAGCTTGGTTTTGCATCGATACTTTGGGGTTTTAGCTTCATTGCTGCTGTCTGGGCCATGCAATCGATTGGCTTTCTCACCCTCACGTTTGTTCGCTTTTTCATTGCAGCGGTCGTTTGCGGAGCTATCGCAGTAGCGGTTGGTGCAAAAAAAGATCTCATCGACAAGGGCCAGCTCCTTCTCGCATTTTGGCCGGGAATGCTCTTAGCCCTAACTCTCGTTCTGCAAACTTGGGGTCTTGCTTACACTACTGCTACCAAGTCGGGATTTATTACCTGCCTGTATATTGTTTTTGTTCCAATATTAGAATCTTGGTATTTCAAACGAAAGATTTCACCTTGGCATTGGTTCTTTGTTCTGACTTCGCTGATCGGAACCGCTCTGATTGTCGATCTGCACGCCGGCGGATGGAATAAAGGTGATGCAATTACTTTTCTCTGTACGTTTGCAGCAAGTTTACAGATCTTTTATTTTGCATTGATCGCAAACAAAATTGGCTCATCAATTGCGTTTAACTCTTTGCAATCAGTCTGGGCATTTATCATCCCAGGAATTCTTATGTTGTATTTCGAAGTAATTCCGGTCGCTCCGTTCACCAATCTCGCTATCGCCGGGATTTTAACAATTAGTCTTGGCTCAAGCTGTTTGGCTTTTTTATTTCAGATTCGCGCACAAAAAGTTATCTCTCCGACTACCGCAAGCATTTTGTATTTACTTGAATCGCCATTTGCGATGATTTTTGCGGTGGCTTTACTTGGTGAACGCCTGGCACCATTGCAGTGGCTAGGCGTGATGATCGTAATGCTTTCAGTTGTGTTAGCGGTCAGACTTAGTCGAAATCAAGTCGATAAGCCCGCCTGAGTAGTTACTTGAATTGTTGTAACCCATCGCGCGCAGACACATGGTTACCGCTGCTGAAGAGACACCATTTTCGCTTACGACGATGATCCGCTGTTCAGGCTTAATCCCTACTGATTCGAGTTTCTTCTTAAACGCAATTCGAGGTCGACCTTGAGCGGTCAGAAATTCTTTCCAGTGAATATTAATTGCGCCCATGTTCGGAATCGCACGCACGACACCGAGCCCTGTTTTATTGGTGTAATCACTCTCTGATCGCACATCAATGATTCTTGCCACCACTCCGCCATTAATTACTGACACGACTTCGTCGCGCGTTGCAAGAAGGCTAGAATCTACTTGCGGAGCCCAAGGTGGCACTGCTTTCACCCGCGGTGTAGCGGCATCTGCCTGCTCAAGAGTAGCTTTCTCTTTTGCGTCTCTGTGTTGCTCCACTTGCCCCATCGGACTAAATCCGGGATCAGATTTTGCGAATTTAAATTTTCCCTTTACCGAATTAATATCGGCAAACTGAACTTTATTAACGCCGAGGTAAGCAAGCATCCAGGCGACGCGACCTTCTTCGCCTTCGCCCTCTAATCCGCGACCTAAGACGGTCAAAGACATCTCTGGCCCAACACCGAGTGCCGCAAGCCTTCTGGTCAAGACACTTAAGTCGCTCTGTAGAATTCCTCGCTGTGCTTCTTCGGCTTGAGTGAAGTCACTCCACTGAATGCGAGCAGCACCGGGAATAAAACCAAGTGAGTGCGCAAACGCAGGGCGCGCATCGATGATCTTTGCGTCATTCGAGAAATCAAGATCGCTAAGACCCTTAGTGCTTTCAGCAAAGTATCGTCTGTTGTTTTGCGAATCAGTCTTCGTCGGCTTCATTGCGCAACCGCTAAAAAGCAATGGGCCAAGCACTAGCGAGAGCTTGAGAGTGATTGATGCGGCGCGGGCCAAAAAGGAAGATGGCACCATTATTTGAACTTCATGGTTGGGAAGAGAATGATGTCGCGGATGCTGGGGCGATCAGTGAGGAGCATAACGATACGCTCAACACCGATGCCTACGCCGCCCGTGGGTGGCATGCCGGTATCGATCGCGTGCAAGAAGTCTTCGTCCATTGGGTGAGCTTCTTCGTTGTCTCCACGCTGACGATCTTGCTCTTCGAGACGTGAACGTTGATCTTCGGGGTCGTTAAGCTCTGAGTAAGAGTTGCCGATTTCCATGTTCGCAGCAAACGGCTCAAATCGCTCAACCAAACCTGGATGACGCCGATGTTTTTTTGTAAGCGGCGAAATTTCGGCTGGATGATCCATAACGAAAGTTGGATTCCAGAGATGCTGCTCGGCTGTGAGTTCAAAAATCTCCATGATCATTTGCCCGCGTGAACCAGGCTTCTTCGCATCTGACCCAAGCTCTCTTGCTTTCTTGAATAACGCTTGTTCATCCATTTCTAACGGATCAATACCCGCATATTCTTTTACGCCATCAAGAACTGTGAGCTTGCGCCAAGGTGGTGTGAAATCAATTTCTTTACCCTGGTACTGAAACTTTGTTGTGCCTTTTACTTTCATACAAAGATGAACGCAAATTTCTTCGAACTGTTTCATCTGATATTCATAGTCCGTGTAGGCTTCATACCATTCAAGCATCGTAAACTCAGGATTGTGCGAGCGATCAATGCCTTCGTTTCTAAAGTTTTTTCCGACTTCGTACACCTTCTCGAAACCACCAACGATCAAACGCTTTAAATAAAGCTCAGGGCTAATCTTCATGAACAATTTCATGTCGAGTGCTCGGTGATGAGTTGAGAACGGATGAGCAGCTGCTCCGCCGTAAATTGGCTGAAGCACCGGAGTTTCAACTTCTAAAAAGCCACGAGAATTTAAGAAACTTCGGATCTCAGCGATAATCTGAGATCGAGTCATAAATACTTTTCGCGACTCTTCGTCAGTGATCAAATCAAGGTGGCGATGACGATACTTAATTTCGACATCAGCAATGCCGTGAAATTTTTCTGGAAGCGGCTCAAGAGTTTTGCAAAGCATTTTAAATTCCTTGCAGTGGAGACTGAGCTCACCCTTTTTAGTTTTAAAAACAAAACCTGTGATACCAACGATGTCACCGATATCTAAATATTCGAAAGCGATTTTATCTTGTTCAGAAAGCTCATCAGTTTTTAGGTAACACTGGATTGAACCGCTCTGGTCTTGAATATTAAAGAAAGCAGCTTTCCCCATCGGGCGCTTGGTCATCAAACGGCCAGCGATTTTAAAAACGCTTTCTGGCTTCACGTCTCCAGTTTGCAAAACTGATTCGAAATCACGGCGAATGTCAGCGGTAACTGCCGTTCGATCATAAGTGTGCGGAAACGGATCGATCCCCGCATCGCGAAGAGCCTGAAGTTTTTTGCGCTTTTCAGCGCGAAGCGGATTTTCTCGATCAGGGTGCTGCGTTTGATCTGACATTAGTGATTTTTTCCCGCAAAAATATCCATTGCGCGCGTGAGAAGTTCGATAGCTTCGGCTTTTGGTCTTTGGAAGGCATTACGGCCCATAATTGAACCAAACCCTCCGCCAGCAGCGATTTGTTTTAGCTCATCCATCAATTCGTTTGTCGACTTTGTTTCGCCACCAGAGAAGATTACGATACGACGACCATTGAATGATGATTGAACTACGTGGCGAATCCGATCAGTTAAAGTATCAACTTTAATTCCCTCTGATTGATAGACTTTGCGAGCTGCTTCTTGCTCGATATGTGACGAAGGCGGTTTTACTTTAATGATGTGTGCGCCAAGCTGTGCTGCGATTTGCGCGCCGTATGCGATGGCATCGATGGCAGTCTCACCAGCTTTTGAAATACCTTCTCCGCGAACGTAAGACCAAACAACCACTACGAGGCCAGCATCTTTTGCCTTACGAGAAATCTGCGCAAGCTCTTCATACATTTCTTTTCTCATCGTGCTGCCCGGATAAATCGTAAAGCCGATTCCCACGCAACCCAAACGCAAAGCATCTTCAACTGCCGACGTCATTGAAGAAATCGGAGCACCTTTTACGTCAAAAAGAGTTTCAGAGTTGTTTACTTTTAAAATGAGCGGAATCTCTCCGGCATAATCCCGCGCACCTGCTTCGAGAAATCCGAGTGGTGCTGCGTATGCATTGCAACCCGACTCGATCGCTAAATTGAAGTGATAGGCAGGATCGTACGAATCAGGATTTTTTGCGAAGCTTCGTGCTGGGCCGTGCTCGAAACCTTGATCAACCGGAAGAATCACCATCTTTCCAGTTCCAGCAAGGCGACCATGATTCATAAGGCGTGCAAGGTTTGTTAAAGTTCCAACATTGTCGGATCCGTACCAGCTTAAAATTTCTCGGACTCTTGGAGTCATCTTTAGTTCCCTTCGGGATTAACTTTGGCTTTGAACAATGAAAATAAATCGCATCAAGCTAACAAGGAAACCCTAAATGGATCAAGGGTTTGGCTTTGCCTTCGACTAATTGACAAGCGGCACCTTAAGACTCATATTCCTCGTGCACACCCTATAGGCACAGGCCAAGAACAGGTAAGACGCATGTCAGACACAGTCAGAGTCCATTTCGAGGCAACTCCTAACCCACAAAGTCTTAAATTCGTGGTCGATCGCGCTATCACAAGCGACTCCGCTGAGTTCAAGCAAGGCGAACCGACATTTAGGTCGCCGCTAGCTAAGAAGCTCTTTGGATTCCCTTGGACTCAAGGGGTGTTCATTGGCCGTGATTTCGTGACTGTTACTAAGCAAGACTGGGTCGACTGGGAAACCCTCGCTGAGCCACTTTCGGGCCTCATCGCTGAGCATATCGAACGCGGCGAAACTGTTCTAACCGAAGTTGAGGCGGAGACAGCTCCAGGCGCACCTTCTCAAGACTCACCCACGATTCAGACGATCAAGCGCATCTTAAACGATGAAATTCGTCCTGCGGTGGCAATGGATGGCGGAGACGTTGCGTTCGATCGCTACGAAGACAATGTTGTTTATCTGATGATGAAGGGTTCATGCTCTGGCTGCCCG
>CAZIYJ010000013.1:0-51614 GCA_964543475.1 uncultured Bdellovibrionales bacterium
TCACAAAGGCAATTTGAGATCCTGTTACTTTTCGTCCATAGGCATCCTTACCATCCCAAACGAATTCAAAGACCTGATTTGGCGTCGCCGGAAATCTGAAGAACTTGGATTGCCCCGCTACAGAAATACTGAGGAGAACCTGCGACAAAGTTGCCGGCACGTTCGGCCCAGTGATGGGAATTTTAAGAGAATACGATTCGATTCTCTCAGGAGCGCGCGTACTTGTGTAGTTAAGCGAATATGCTGTGCCTGCGATTGGTACTGATTCACCTAAAGTTTGATTTTCAACATCGATGATTGATCCCTGAACCCTCTTCGCGCACTCATTGCATAAGTCTTGCGGAGCACTCGCAACTAGCTGCGCTTGATCTACGCTACTTGCATTAGTTGCTAAATTTGAGTCTAACGTAGAGAAGTGTGGAACTGGCGAGCGCCAGAAAGTTTTGCCTGAAGGATATAAGTTAGCGATTGATCGAAGCTCTTCAGAAGTGATTGAAAGTTGTTGTAACCGTGCTGATGTGGCTGCTGATCCAGCACCGTCAACATCAAGAACTGCTCGCCCATTACTAACAGTCATAAGTTTGAGCACTCTACCGTTTAGTGAACTAACCCACTTACCTGTCGTTTCATCTAAGAATCCGTTTGGAACAATCGATCCGACCGGTAAGTTTAAGAAATTATCGACATAGTGGTAAATAGGTTTTGAAAACACGACTGAACTTGCGCCTGCGGCTTCTGCCTCGTCGGCAGTAAATGAAACCGCGTAAGTGTAATCAGCATTGGCCGAAAGCGGAGCCGGCATTTTCTTTGGACCATCTTCGCCAACAGTAATTTCAGTTGCGCGAATATTTAAAGAGGTAACTGCCCGTGTTTGCCCAGTCGCGAACTTTAAGCTCGCACTTGTCGAAGGCGGCACAAAAAGAACTGCAGTTCTTTGACCGTCTTGATCTACTACCGGACTCGCAGTTGCGACTTGACTTGAATTTGAGCCAAAAGTAACTCGCGAAACTTTTGAATCTCGTTCGATAAGAATAACGTCTTTATCGAGCGGCGTGAAATCCCTTAACGATACTTTGAACGGACGGTTTGATGAGAGGTACCCGTCTCTCTTAAAGTTAAGCGTAATTTCTTCTCCGCCGTTAACCGCAAAATCAAAAAGACCATCTTCGCGGGTCAGAGTCTGCCCATACTCAATATGGCCAAGTGCTGTCACCACTACGCCAGCGAGCGGCTCTGATTCTTCATCGAGAACACGCCCGCGCAATACTCCCACTCGTAGAGAATCGATTGTGCCTGAGGCAACTCCAGTTTGAATTGGATTAGCACCTGAATAGATGAAAGCTGTGGATGCTGCAACGTCGGGTGCTGAAGCCGGATTCGGTGCCGGAGCTGTGACTACAGGATCTGGCGGTAAATCGAGATCGCGTGTGCTGATGCGGAATGTGACTGAATCCTTCGCTTTGCCACTGACCTTCAAAATTTGAAGCGTATTTTGGTCATTGAGTTGAATGGATTGTCTATGGCGATCTTTTTTGTTCGAAATTACAAGCTTGTGTTTTTTGCCGTTCAAAATGTAGTCGACTTTGACGTCACCACTAGCCCGAACTTTGAGTTTGTAGTTTGAATTTGCATTAGCGCCGAAACTTTCTGTGCCCTGCTCGCCAACAAAATAAGTCTTCGGACCAAAGATCGTCTGTACTGGCTTGCGATGTTTCGGCTTCTCCTGCTCTGGTGCAGTGTCGGTTGCCGCCCATCTTTTCATCCACGTTTTTAGCGAGTCTATGTCCCAGGCCTGAGCGTACGAGCCACTCAGGGACAAAGTGATACTTAGAAAGAGCAAAACTCGCTGATTTAACTTCATGAAATTGCCTCCGCAAACGTACGAACACATAAACATTTCGGTAAACAAAACTATTTCACGAGGCTTCGGTTAAATATTTCTTATTGAGTCTCAAATTAAGGCTAAACAATTTTTAGTGAAAAATTAAATTCACCAATGATGCTGCGTGAAGCCGCAATCTGATTGGGTTGACTCTGTGCATTTTAACTAGTGGCAAATTCATATTTTTCTTGAGATAAACTATTTCTATAGCAGTCGTCTCAAAATGAGAATCGCTCCTTTTAATTTGTCTTTTTTAGGTACGCCTCCGAAAAGTTTGTTACGCTGTAAGAGCTGGAGCGAGACTACATGACGCGAACTCAGAAAATTCTCGTATTTATATTGGCTTCAGTTGGCTTAGTTCTATTTCAGAATTGCAGTGATGGTTTCAAAGTTACAAAAGGCGATGCGCTGCTAAGCTCAAGCGCACCTGGCATTGAGGTGCCGTCGAGCACGCCTCCTCCTCCCGCGACACCAAGTCCAACGATGGCCGGTGAATACCTCACCACTTTAAAAATTGAGAATCGTCAGTCGCAGTCAGTAGCTCCCAAGCAGATCACTTTCGGGCAAGTCTTTGCCCCCGGAGAGTTGCCAGCTAGCAGTTCGCTCTATGGAAGAATTAAAAATCAAGCTGTCGCAATACAAATAGATAAAAAGGCAACTCATCCTGACGGCTCGCTAAGACACGGAGCTGTGACTGTTCAGCTCCCCGGTTTAGCGCCGCAGGAAGAAGTAAATCTTAAGCTTTACAATTCTGCGACAGCACTTGCAGGTAATAACTTAACAATGGCCGACATCTTGGCGACGGGCTACGATGTGCAAGTGTCGATTGCTATGAACTCTGTGGTGTCCACGGTCAGCGCACGCCAAGCCTTGCAAGCAGCAGGATCATCGGCAGTCACATGGCTAAAGGGACCGCTCGCAACTGAGTTTAATGTTAGCCAAGCGCTCAATGAATTTATTCATGTCTACTTTGATGTTCGAATTTATCAAGACGGAAAAATAAAAACCGACGTGATTCTCACCAATGACTGGGGCTACAAAGTCGGCGTAAAGACATTTACCTACGATGTCACCATCAAGCAGGCTGGCACTACGGTTTACAGCAAAGCCAATCAGCGCCATCACCGCTTCGCCAATTGGAAACAGACTTATTACTATAATGGTGAAGCTCCGAAAGTTCATGTTGCGAGAGAACCGAATCAATGGCGAAAGACGCGAGCAATTTTAAACTATGATCAAACTGCCAAAATTTCTTCTTCAGTTATAGCTTCAACATACCAAAATTTTATTTCGTCTCCGCGACAGCCCATGGAGGGCTCTCTCATTGAGAAGTATATGCCTGGCACTGGCGGCCGTCCTGATATCGGGCCAGAAACAGCTTGGACTGCGATGTATATCATGTCGCAAGATCCTTTGATGGAAGATGTTGTTTTAGGTTTGGCAAACGCTGGCGGCTCAATTCCTATTCACTATCGTGACCCTGTGACAAAGTTAGCCGTTACTCGAGATAACCGCCCCAAGATCTGGGCAGACGATCGCTGCGGCACAAGCCCCGATTGCCCTCCTGAAAAATGGGATACTACCGATACCGGCTGGAATGTAGATAACGCCCATCAACCTTCTCTTTATTATATTCCGTATATGATCACTGCAGATCGATATTATCTCGATGGCCTACACATGCAGGCTGCATCTTTTATTAATATTGTGAATCCCGCTTATCACACTCAGAATGGCCGATTTTATTTTACTTCAGGTCATGATCAAGTTCGTGCGGGCGCATGGTCTTTACGTTCAGTAGCGAACGCTGCCTACATTACGCCTGATGGGCATCCGTTAAAGGTCTACTTTGATAAAATCGTTGATAACGATCTTGATCTCGCTACCGAGCGCTTAGTCGTACAAGACAATGCAACTCAAGGTGAAATGGCGGGCTACATTTGGGGATACAACCTTGGATCTGGCGGAGACTTTGCTCCTTGGCAAGATGATTTCTATACAATCATTTATGGTTTTCTCTATCAGCGCGGTTACACAAAAGCTAAAGCCATTTTGGATTGGAAACAAAACTTTACAGCCGGAAGATTTTTAAAGACTGACAATGTTTTCTGCTCGAACAACGGAGCTGGTTACTATTACATTGTTCAGCCTAGCACGACTCGTTTAAAAACTTGGCGCGAAATGCACAACGCCACTTTTGGAGTAAACGCTCCCTGCCCAACAAAAATGGATGGTTACCCTGACTGGGGTGGTGGCTATGCTGCTGGAGCATTGGCAGCAAATGCAGCTCTTGTTCAGCACGGTTATGCAGATGCTAAACGCGCTTATGATTTAATTAAATCACGCACGACTTTTTGGGATCCGATGAACACCAACGGCTACGCATCAGACCCTACATACGCAATCAGCCCCATTCCTCTCGAGACTCTTGTTAAGCCACCGCAACCAGCAATGTAGTTTAACTAATTGGGATTTTTAGATATCGCTTCCCGCTACCTTCAGCCTCAGGCAAGTGACCAGCATCAATATTCACCTGGATCGATGGCAAAAGAAGTTTTGGTGCCGCAAGCGTACGATCTCGCTCTTTACGAAATCGAACGAACTCTTCTTGAGTCGTTTCTGTTTTCAATTGAATATTCCCTCGTTTTTCGTCGGCGAGTGTTGCCATGAATTTGAGATCTCGACCATTCGGCATATAATCGTGCCCGGTGTAAACTTTCGTTTGATCAGGCAAGGCATAGAGTCTTTCATGAACTGAGTGATAGAGATCTTCTGCACTTCCTGAAGGAAAATCGCAGCGCCCAGTTCCGTAGTCCGGCATGAATAGCGCATCACCCACAAAAACGTTTCCGTCGATTAAGTATGAAGCGCAGGCTGGCGTGTGCCCAGGCGTAAAAATCGTTTTAATTTTTAGCGATCCAGCATCGATCTGCTCGCCGTCTTTCAACAAGCGATCAAATTGCGAACCGTCGGTCTTGAAATCTGCCGGAAGCCCAAACACTCCTTTAAAAACCTCTTGAACTTTAGTGATCTTTTCGCCGATCGCGACTCGTGCTTTCGGAAACTCTCGCTTGAGAATTTGCGAACCACTTAAGTGGTCGGCATGAGCATGAGTTTCAAGAATGTAATGAAGATTGAGCTCTTTTGAGCGTAAAAAACCGATGACGGCTTTTGCCGACTCTTCGTTGGTTTTCGAAGACGCCTGGTCATAATCCAAAACAGGATCGATGACGACTGCATCTCGTGTAGATTCATCCCAGACAACGTAAGTAAGGGTCCAAGTATTTTTGTCAAAAAATTCTTTGATCTGTGTCATGACATTTCTCCACTGCAGCATTCCGCCTTGAAGATTAACTACCTTTGAAAACCCAGAAGCGCGCGCCTGAAGCGTTGCGCGTCCCGAGCGAGCCCCACTTCGACAGATAAAAACGATTTCGTCGTCTTTATCATGCTGATTGAGAAATGAGTCCAGGTCGGGCCCAAGTGTCACGAGCTTAGCACCTCTAATGTGTCCTAATTCGCCAATAAATTCCTCAGGGCGCCTCACATCAATAAGCGTTACCTTATTCAGAAGGCCGACCACTTGCTCAGGCGTGACTTCTGGTACGTCATCCACGACTTTTGGGTCTAAAAGCTGCTTATTCTTCATTAGGCCTTCCTTATGCTTGCTATATGATATAAGTATATTATAATGTTTTAATATGAAAAAGCAAGCTGCAGTTTCAGTAAAAGACATGGAAGATAATTGTGTGTACGTCGCGGGCCTAATGAAGACTCTCGCTCATCCGCAGAGACTCATGATTCTTTGCCACCTATCAAGTGGCGAAAAAACTGTTGGGGAACTCGAAGAGCTTTGCGGAGCATCACAGTCTGCCGTCTCGCAATTCTTAAATCGGATGCGGCTCGAGCAACTGATCTCGTCAGAGAAGCGTGGCCTTTTTGTGTACTATAAAATCGTCGACCCTAAGGTGAAAAAGCTTATTGCCTCACTCCATAAGATCTTTTGCACATAACTGAAAGGGCGTTAAGCTGCGCGGCCCTTTGATCTTCACTACTGCAGCGTGATGACTCCATCTGAATCGTCAAAGCATTGAGTGAAGCTTGTTGACCGAATTCGAAGTGTGAATTGTCCCGGCTTTTTCGATTTAAACACAAACCGCGATGAGCCTTGTTGGCTTGATGTTTTAAGAACACGAAGCTCAACGTTGTTTTGCATGAGTACAATTTGCACTTCGCGACTTGAGCCAGCAGGAACATCGAGATTCCAATTTGCAGTTACATATCGCTCGCGCCGAAACGAACCTGAATTAGGGCTTAAAAGTTGAATCGAACAGCTACCTGAAGAAGGAGTTGGGGCCGGTGTCGCAACTGGCGTTGACGTAGGCGTTGACGTAGGCGTAGGCGTTGGGCTTGGAGCCGGTGTCGCAGACGGAGTTGGCGTAGGTTGTGGCGCCGCAGCTGATTTGTAAAATCCTGCTACCTTTGATCGTCGGTTGTTTAATGCCCGCGCGTTGTCCTGCTCTGTCGTACCCACAACATTTCCATTAAAAGAAACTTTAGGTGTCGAAAAAACATTAACTCTCACCGCTTGCTCAGTTGTGTCTTTAGCCATAATCGTACGGAATCGATTTACTTTGTCGACGAAACCTCGAGCGTACGAAGCTGTACCCGCCGAGGTGCTTACATCTGAATCTGGGTCATGTTGAGCACCCATGTTATGAGCCATTTCGTGAGTGAGCGAATGTCGACTAATGCATGACTCTTCAGTGATGCTAAATGCCGTTGCTGCCGTAGCATTGACTGTCGCGCGCCCGCAACTTGTTAAATTGCTGCCACTATCAACTCTTGCGACCAGCCCAACGACCAAGTCTGCGCCAAGTTTGGTTCGAGTTGCATGAACTGCATCCCACTTGCCACCATTAGTAGAAATAATCGCATTTAAATCTTTAGCAGAGTCACCGTATTCATCGACATCGAGCGCATGAAACCCGACCAATCGAACGCGTTGTAAAATTAAACTGTTCTCGTAAGCTTGGTTTGCGAGATCTATTGCAAGCTGAGCTGAAGCTTGAACAGCCGATACACTTCCTTTTGCCTTCACTAGTGCTGGAGTGTAGGCAACCATCACATCGATTGTTGTATCGATACTATTTGCTGTCGCTCCTCCGATTTCTAGAAAGTCATTTCCTGCAGATCCAGCCACAACTCCACCATCGGCTGACCCATGATGTTCAGCATGGTCAGACTCATCATTTTTATAAATGTAATCCCAGTCAGCAGCACCACGCGGAGGATCGTCTGGTTTCGCTTTGCTTCGATCTACTTCGTTAGCAAATTGTACGCCTTTTTCTGATTGTATCTCGAAGAGGAATTTTGGTGATTCGATCGTTCCAATCACGATTCCGTTCTCAACTATCAAAGTCAAAACTGTTTGCTTATCATTCTCTCCCACGCCGCGGACAATGAAGCCACCGTTCATCGAAGGCTTAACCGAAGTGATTTGAGTCGAAAAGTTTGCATCGTTAAAGAGGTTAAAAGCAATTTGACGATCTGAGATCGGGAGACTCTTAAGATCAGAGTCTGATTGAGAAAGCTTCGATAACTTTTTAAATAATGGCTCGTACTTTATTGAAAGCTTTCGTTTGCGAACAACCTCGGGCCGCTCAGGCAGATCAGTTGTCGAAGCAACTGAAGCGTTCGGTTCGACTTGGCCCTTCTTGTTAGCCGCATTGGCCTCTTGAAAATCCGACAGACTTGAATCTGAGTTAGCACTACTTAGAGTCAAACTAGATGACTCTGTGCTGACTTCATCCTCTTGAAACGGAGATAAGACGAAAACTAAAACAATCACTCCAGTCGCGAAGATGATTTTCAGATAAACGGACATTTACATTCTCCCTCAAATTCATTTTTAACTTACAAAGAAGAACTGCAACCAAGGGACCATCTGAGACCTGTTTAATGCGAATTAGAGTCAAATGTGACGCTGACTCTAACGAAGCTGTGCACTCAATCCTCATGGCTAAACTTGTTTGGTTTGTATCAATCTGAGACAAACCAAGTTTTATTAAAAGTTTTCAGAGGGAATGCCGATTTTAATAGAAGGAAGAGGGCTATCTAATGAGATTAAATCGAAAATTCGGAATCGTAGTCGCTCTTGTTCTCACTGCCACTTTGTGGATTCCAACTGCGAGTGCGCAGCTTAAAATGCAAAACAAAGTTGAACTTGAAGATGTCGAGATTCGCGGCGAAGCCAATGGCAACAACGGCTTAAGGCTTTTATCTCGCGCGCGAAATACTTTGGATGGAAGAATTTTAATGCGAAAAAGTTTTCGGGAACGATCTTTAGAAGAGCTTCCGAAATCCTACAGCTCTAAGAATCTTAGCGCTCAGACTAACCCTTAGATGGGGCCACGACAAAGTTAATACCAGTCCAACCTTCTTCGATCAGAACTCGCATTACCTTCTTAATGTCTTCAACCGGCGTGAGCTCATCAGCTTGAAGGTTGACCTTACCTTTAAAGGCCGAAGGACCCCCGACGCTCTCTTCAATGCTTCGAATCTTTCGAAGAGACGCTCTAAATCGAGGAACATTCTGATCATTGACTTCAGCGACCGTGCCGCCGCCATCAATTGAATCAAAAACAATCTGACTCTTAACAACTGAAATTAACGGATAACTCTGCATCGGGCGCCCTGCAGAGGCCTGAGGGATCTTTAAGTCCTTTGAAATAAAAAAGATCTCGCCTTCAGAGGAGAAATTCATAATGAGATAGATCACCAAGATAGAAAACATATCTACCATCGGCGCTAAATTTAAATGAAAGCCTTTTTTCTTATTTCTTTTTTCATTAATAATGTGACGTGTTCGCGAAAGGTCGTACTGCGGGAGAATATGATATCCCGGGGTAGTAATAACTCTATGAAAAGAACCTTTCACTTTATCTGAGTCAGACACAAAATTCCTTACTGAGGACTGATTCCAACATCAGGAAAATCACTCGCAACTAACAGGTCATACATGCCTATGAGCTTGCCGTATTGCACCTGAGCTTCGCTGTTGAGAATGACGTCGGTTTTTAAAGGATGGCGTGTTTTCCATTTACTGAGGATTGATTTTAGTCCTTCGGTATTCAGACCTGAACCAGCATACGGAACAACCAGCTGCCGATTATCTTCTCGCAGAGTCACACCGGTTGCACCAAGCTCAACTACTAGCATCACTTTTTTTTCATCGGGAGGCGGTGGAACCACTTGATCTGCCGCATCGCCGGCAGTCGCTTTTTCCACATTGGTCGGTAGTACTTCTAAATTAATCCACGCAGCAGTCATCAGCAAAAAACACACGAGTACCGAAAACAGATCGATAAACGGTGTAAGATTTGGTTCTGAACCCCCGCCTGCTGACACCGACTACCCCACGTTATTCGGACGAATGATTTTGTCTTTGTTCGTTAGAATAAAGTTCAGAGTTGAAACGCTCGCCTCGTGCACATCATCGATAATTCGAGATGAAAACGCTGCTAACCAACCCCATGCCGCAAAAAGAACAATTGAAACGAGAAGTCCAAACCCTGTGGCATTAAGAGCTTCAGCAATTGAACTTGCGAGAACTTTTGCTCGCTCAGCTGGAGGAAGATTTCCGACCGCACCGAAAGCTGCGATCATACCCGAGACAGTTCCGAGTAGACCCAATAGAACGGCTACGTTCGCGAGTGCCGAAAGCATATCGATTCGGCGGCTAAGTCTTGGGATTTCACGCAATGCCACAGCGTCCATTGCCGTTTGAATTTCTTCTGAAGATTTTCCGTTTGCAACCGAAACAAGGCCTGCGCGAACAATGTTCGAAAGTGGGCCCTTTGATTGAGATACTACGCTAATTGCCTGCTGGAGTTTTCCCTGCATGCAGTAACTTTGAATCACCTTTAGCAATTCATCTTTATCTACTGACGCAGCCGCAGAAAGAGTCATCCATCGCTCAACAACGATAGCCACGCCGATCGCTGAACTCGCTGCAATTGGAAACATGATGTACCAGTGATCAAAGAATATTCGACCAAAATCACCCATACTTAATTCTCCTTACCAAACGGGAATCCAACATTGGCCGTAGTAGGTTGCTTGTTTTTTGCGGCTGGAAACTTCATAGCTTTAAATAGTTGTATTACACAGCCATTAAGCGAGTCACCATTTGTGAGTTCTGATCGCTTAACCCGGACCTTTGTCACGCCCCCTGCTGGCGATATATCCCACTCATATTGAACGCGTCCCGAGAGAGCAGGATCGTTCAACAATGACCGCTCGTAACAACGTTGAATTGCACTTAAGTGCTTATTAACAACCGACATGACTTCTTTCTCAGTGAGTCCGTTGACGGTTCCTTCGAAGTCACCAAGATCAGGTGTTCCAACGACAGAGCCAGCTACTCCACGCGTTCCAGTTTTACTTCCACCAGCTGCCTTAGCGTAACCAAATTGGCCAACCTTCGTTCCCGAAGTGCCGTCTGCTACGCCAGCGCCCCCTTGCAATTTGCCACCTTTAGCTTTTAGCGCACCCGAAATTCCCGCAGTTGAAAGGCCCGCAATACCAGCTGGCGCGCCAGAGTTCTGCGTAATCTTGATAGCCTTGTTGGCATTTGCTTGCGGTGGACCTGGGTTTGCCGAAAGTGCTTCAAGTAAAGAGTTCTCAGCAAGAACTGCTTCTGAAATTTTTGGAGGAGGAGGAACAACCGTTGGCTTCGTCACTGCAACTGGTTTTGATGGCGCAGTTTTCGTTACGATTTTTCTCGGTGATGGCGCTTTCTTCTTTGCTACCGAGATTGGCTTTTTAGGAACCACTTTTTTCTGTGGCGGCTCTGGTTTTGCCACCAGTTTCGGAGCAGGCGTTGGAGTTGGCTTTGCCGCAAACGGAGTTTTAGGTGGCTGCACTAAAAGTTTCGCAAATCTTTCAGGCACGTTTTCGATTTTCGGTGAATGAGTCGCTGGCGTGTTAAGGAATAAGAGCACTGCAACTGCGGCATGAATAACTGCCGACATCTTGAATGCTTTAACGAACTCTTCTCGATTTTCAATCCATGTACGTCGAATGAAAAATCGTTCGCTCTCGACGTGTCTTAAATGCAAAGCTGTGTTGTTTGGTAGTGAGCAGGTAAACAAGTCGCCGGCTTGAATGTCTAAAACAGTTTTATTGCCTTTACCTACTCTGAAAAACTTGGCTGCTGCTGCCGATTCTGCATCAAAATTAATTCCATCACGATTTAAGCGCCAATCAATTTGATCAGTAACCTGTAGTGATCCCTTTTTGTGCCCCGCCCAACCCAAAACGATTGGTTTAGTTGTACCAGGTAAATAAACCGGAGCATCAATGTCGCCCCCAACCCAAATTAAATCGCCTGCCCGAAATTGACGAACATCAACAATTTCATCACCCCAAGTGAGAACCCCTTGTAAGACGACTTTGTCGGTTGGCAAAGTTTTAAAGTTTGGCAAAACTTCGAGCCGCAAAAATTCTGAAATTGACGCCAATCGATCATGTGGCGCAACCGGAACGTCGCTAAACAAATTTTCGGTGAACGACACATTATCATCAACCAAGCTAGCTACGGGCGCAGGTGCAGGAGCCGAAGACTCTTTCTGCGGCCAGTTCTCAAGCTTCGGTAGCGGAGCATAAGCAACCATGCCACCTTGCGAACTCGATTCACTAGCATTGATTTGGGTTCGCACTGAAGACTCTTCTTTTTTTGAAGTGAATTCAGGACGAAGCTTAACTGTAATCGATGACGTGAGTTTGAAAGCGCCTTCAGTTGCAAATTTCGCTTGAAGAAAGCGCTCGCCGTTCATGCTGAAGAGACCGGATTTGCTTTCGAGATCAGTTACATAAAAAGACGAGCCATTAAAAACAATAACACCATGTACCCGACTTACTGAGCGAGCGTCAGGAAGTACAATGTGACAATGATCCGCTCTACCAAAAGTAACCGGAAACCGCTCGAAGGTTCCCGAAAAAAGAGTTTTCTTATTTTCAACTACTTCAACATGAAGTCGCACGCATTATCCCCTAAATCAAAGTCGCATGATCGGATGTACCACGCCCTTTGGACGCCCCGCACTCTTCGCTTTTTGAACTGTTTCCGCAAATTTTTTCTTATGGCCGAATTTGTTGTAGAGACTTGCTAGTCCCCAAAGTGCTGTCGAGTTTTTCGGTTCATTTTCAACTGACTTCTTAAAGAAATAAACTGACTGATCCCACTTTGAGTGGAACAAATTAATAACACCCAACTGCGCAAACGCGTTGCCATCGTTTTGCTTTATTTCAAGTATTCTGCTGTAAACCGCATTCGCCTGAAGAAAATCGCCGCCACGAATTGCAGCTTGACCCAACTCATCAAGGATTTTCACATTTTCAGAATCTTTTAACAAACGAGCCTGAATGCCAGAATACGCTCCGACACGCGCAGGTCGTCTAGAAGGCATGGGTTCATATTTTTCACGGATGAGTGCGACAGATCTCGTACGGCATCCCGCTACAAACTCATTCACAACTTCATAGTCTTCTGCGCTCACCGAACATTTCTGAGAAATTTCATCTGCGCTTTTGAGATAGGTAGCAATTTGTGGTGACACTAGTTTTGCGTATTGAGCAGTTGTAAGAGGCTGAGGAGCAGGTCCGGCCTTTAAGAACTGAGCGTAGTTTCGATAGAGCACTGCCTGCATCTGAAGTGATGCGATGACCCACTTCCCAACGCCAGTCTCCAGAACCTTCCAAATTACTTTATCAACTTCATTAAGCGCAGCAGCCTTTTGCTTGATACTCGCTGTCGAACTAATTCCTGAGCTCGAAACACTTCGATAGCGTTCGAACTCGCGGACCGCTAGCAAGTATCCCGCATGAGCTTTGAATTCTCGCCCCGTCTCGTCTGATGCTTCCTGTTGAAACACTCGCTCAAGAAGTTGCAAGCCAGCATCAACTTTACCAAGCCGATAATGCCCGACTCCTTGATAATATAAACCAGTGCTTCCAGGAACCTTGGGAGCGACTTCTACTAAGTCACTCCAACGTTGGTTTTTAAATAATACCGAAGCCGCTTGCTCAGGCTGGCGAACAGCTAAGTAAACCCGTGATGCTTTATTCACTTCTCCGAGAGACGCGTAGAGTTGGGCTGCCGTCATCGCAAACTTAGAACTTGAATCATCAGTTGGATATTTTTGCGAGAATGCTGCCAAGTATTTTGCCGCAGTCATAAAATCTGAAGACGCAAGTGCGAGCTGGATTAAATTGCTTAAGACATCCTTAGCCTTTGGCGATTCACCGTATTGACCAAGAAACTGTTCGCCGACTTTAAACGCTTTTGTATCTTGTCCGGCCTTTAATGAAACAAACGCTTCAAGCAATGAAGTCTCACCGAGCGGTGACTTACCCGACTGTTGCGCAAATTTTAGAAACTCATCAGCGTAACTAGAAGAAGCAAAGTCGCCAGCAATCGATCGCACTCGCTTAAGAGCAGATGACTGCATCACAACTTGAATTTCTTTTTTAGAGCTTGGAGACAATGGCAGTGCAAGAAGCTTATTGCCTTTGGCCATTAGCCCCTGAAGATCGCCGCGAAGATAATAACAATCTAAAATTAAAACTGCCGCAGCTTGAGCATTCTTATCGGCTGGGTAGCGACGTAAAAAACGTTCGAGTCGTTTTTCGGCCTCAACGTAATCTTGACCGTCGTAAAGAGATTTAGCCAAGTTGTACAAAACCGAAGACATCGCAGGATCTTGCGAGAACCTCTTTTCAAAGTTTGAAGCTAAGACGAAGTAAGCTGCTCGGCCTTGAGTTTTATCAAGGATGTTTAAGCGAGCTTGTTCTTTAAATGCTTGGTTAAACGACTCAAATGCCGACATAAAAAAGTCTCGGCTTGGCTTTGCTGTCGTAGGCTTTAAAGCCAATTGCTTGTACCAAAGCCCCGCTTCAACAAATCGGCCAGCATGAAACGCGGCTTCCGCCATGTTGAGCGTTATTTCTGAATTAAATTTAGAATTCGGAAAAATCCACAGGTAATCTCGGTAACCCTCGATAGACTGATTCAAATCATCCGGGCGCTTCGTTTTTAAAGCAGCTTTGTGTAGGCTGGTAGAGATATCGCGTAAGACCGGCTCGTACTTTTGGAACTCACCTTTTTTACCGTCGTTTTTTAGCTTCCATAAAAGTTCGCTAACGATTTTGGGAGCTACGAAATCGTAGTCCGTGCGCTTCGCTTTTTTCATCGCGAAATAATACGACTCTAAAGCTTCTTTTGCCTGATTCAAATCGGCAGCCACTTTGATAAGTTCAAACGATGCTTGCGCCGCTTCGTGGTGACGAGCTTTTAGTGAAAGTCGTTTATTAAGTCGAGCCAGAACCGATCTGTAGGCAGCACGGTTTGGAGCGAGCGCTTTATAGTAATCAAGTGGATATCTGTATTTTGGATTTCGTCTAAGCTCTTCGCTCGATAAATCAGAAATGGGCTTTACACTTGCAACCAATGCTTCTTCGCGCACATCTTTACGTTTGAAGTCTTGAGGTACCTTATCTGTTTCGAAAACCAATTTTGACTCAAGAACAGCCTCAAACTCTTTTACTGAGCTTAAGCTCTTGTCCATATGAAGATAACAAAGACCCATTTTATAGTGGGCCATAAGAGTCATTACGCTAGGCTGTTTTTCGATAATCCGTTTGTACTGCTGAAGTGCAAATTCATAATCTTTGCGATCGTAATAAATGTTTCCGATGCCATATTGAGCGTCTGCCCAGAATGCACTGTTTGGAAACTTATCAACGAGCCGCTTATACGCCTTCATGGCCTGGTCATCTTCGCCCATTTCTTTGTACTCGTGGGCGATCGCAAAAATGACTCGATCGAGACCTTCATATTCTGGATACCGGTCTTCGATTTGCGTTAAAGCTTCGATAGCTTCAGCTTTCAAAAGTTTCTCAGCTGTGAAATCAAGTTGGGCTGCGGTTTTTCCTCCCGCCTCTTCCATCTTAATCTCATATTTAATTCTCGATTTTTCGATGAGCAATTCAGCAAGTGATAAATAAAGCTCAGGTAAGAATTGAATCTCTTTTGACGTTTGAATTTTGGTTTTCGTAAGTTTGATCGAACTTTCAACCTTCGTGAGATTTTCACCCAGCTGTAAGACGAGCTGCTTGTTAGCCGCAAATGCTGTGTTCCCGCCGAAAATGACCGCAATAAGTAAGAAGATTAAATTCTTTCTCACTTTGCCCCCTGACATCGGTCTGAAATTAAAACTTTCAAAGCACTATGCTCATCAAACCAATACTCAGGCTGACTCTTCAGTGAAGAAGGCTTTCTCAGCGGCCAGAACAGCGTATCGAACCGAAGAGTATCTGGCTTTTCTGATTTGTAACCACGATTTTCGAATACGGTTTGAATTCGGTTTTCATCGAGCCCAGAAACGTAGTCGAGTAATTTGATTTGGTCAGCAATCTCAAGCAATCGCTGCGCTTGCGCACGAAGTGGATCATGCAGTCGACGTGAAAGTCGACCTTTAAGCTCTAGCTCGCGACTCGCTAGCTGTTTAAGAACTTCTTTAATTGCTCGATGACTTCCGCGCTCAGCTTGTAAGCGAGTTCGTTCCTTTTGAATGGCGTCTACAACGTCGGCAAGACTTCGAATTGGATCTTGGATAAGAGCCATAGACATCAACGTCGAATTTTTCTCTAAAGGCTTATTGTCGCGAATATGCTTAAGCACCGGATTGAACACTTGGAAGAACTGAACCGATGCCTTCTTTACCTCGGGGTAATGGCAAAGATCGCGAAGGATCAAAGAATTAAGAACATATTGCTCAGGCTCAACAGCAGGATTGAAGTAAGGTGCCTTCAGAGACTCTAACATCCCCAATGCAACAGAATAATCTTTTAGGTAATACTGATTCCACGCGCGTTCGTAAAGAACTCTGCCCGAGCTTCTTTCAGCTAATCTCAGGCCAGCATAAATTTTTTCAGCAGATGGATAGTCAGATTTTTCAAAATAGATTCGAGCTAATTGTAACTCTACTTTCAACTTCAAAAGAGGATTCAGTTCACCTTTAGCAAGCAGGCCCTGAAGTTTGCTTGTTGCAGGTTCGACCTGTCCGTCCTTGAGAAGTTCCAGTGAATTAAAATATTCAAGACGGTCACTCCAGAAAGTACCGGCTTTAAGCATTGTTGTGAAGTTCTTCACCCACTGCAATTGCCCCGCAGCCAAATGATCAGTGAGCAAGTAGTAACCTGTCATCGACATCGCGGCTTCTGGAACTTCAGTTGGAGCTGCGCGACTAATGACTCGAGCCAAATACTCTTCGTCAACTGGTTGCTGCTGAGAGATTTTGTCGAGCTCCAAAAGTGCTTCGTTAGCCGCATAAGAATTTGGAGCCTGATCAACGATCGATGTTAGTAAATGAAATGCGACCTGCGGGTAACCAAGAGCACCTAAAGATTTCGCAAGTGCTAAATGGCCTTCATGTATTTCAGCGTCTTGTTTGGCAGCTTTGGTGATGTCCAAAGCATTTTCGAAAGCCGACTCAAATTTGCCTTCTTCAAGGCGACCAGTAACAGCTCTCCACGAATCAGAAAAAACCGGAATGTACCGCCAGCCTACTATTGGCTTAGAGCTCTGGGCCGATGCCAGAGACGAAGAAGTTACTATTGCCAGGAAAATCCATTTTCCAAACATCATTCTAATTCACCTTTTCGTTCAACCGTCGCGCCTTCTTGCCACCTGGATCAAATTCATATGCGAAACCGAGATTAACTGCCATAAAGAAGCTCGAGCTTTTGCCAGCAGACAAATGATAATACAGGCGATTGTCTAACTTGGCTGACCACTGAGGCGACATGAAAAACCTCAAAATTAATCCGCCACCAACCATCGGCGCTGTATCGCCCGATTTAAACGCCACCATTCCGCCACCGAAAACACCCGACATTTCTCCGTGAACGATCGACTTGTTGAACATCAGATTTTTATTGTAAACCGGCGTGTAAATTAAATTAGTTGTAGCTGCAAACTTGATGTAGTCGAGATATTTGTCTTCTTGCACATTGAACTGTCGTAACTCATCTCGTAGCCCAGTGTCTTTTGAGAACGCAATTGATCCATTAACAACTTCCCAACCCCAGTAAGATGCGAAATACCGAGTGTAAGCCGCACTCAAAATTGCAGCTTTGTAAAATGCATCGAGAGGAAGAATTCCGAGTTGAAAATTCAATTCATGGGACGGTTCAAACATTTTGTTTTCAACCGCGACAGCCATCGGTACTGAATATGGATCTGCGGCATTCGAAAACGAAGAACCGCAACAGATTGTCAAAACGACAAAAAGAAATTGAAGACGCAAACTTAGCCCCATATTTGTATTCTACGCACCCTAGAGGCCGAGTAAATCAAACTACTGAAGTTTAGTACTTAGGCTAGGTGCAGCTGGTGTATTTTCACCTAGCTCTTAGGCTGGCTAGTATCCTCGGCGTGCAAATTCGTTCTTAATCAACGTTCCGTATTTGCCGGCAAAAAGCTGAGTGTCGAATGTAAGTACCTTATCTCGCGAAGATATGAAAGTTTCATTACCGTTCAGAGATTGAAGATGCTCAGTGAAGAGCCGATCTATTTCGCTTACTGCACCGCCAGGAACCGACTTTGCACCATTGCGAATCTCCCACCAAATTGAGGTGTAGAGTGTCGCCATCGATCGTGCTTCTCCTGGTAGATTCTTAGGCGCGCCACCAATCATTGCCACGACATTGTAAGCAGTATCAGCAGTCAAATCTTTGTTTGCTCGAGGATCTCTGAACGCATTATCAGCAGGAGTTTTTAGCCCAGCTGTGTTGTTGGCCCAAGTCTCACCGAACTGAGGTCGACTAGAAAAGAGGACTGCAGCGAGATAATCGGCTTGGCCTTCGTTAATTGCTTTTGCGCAGCCGTTTTTACTTGGACAACACGTCACCGAACCTGTCACACCCGGGCACGGCTTATCCGCATTAGGCGCACCACTTGAATTCCAAATTGCTCCGTTAGTGGCCCAGTGCACGTTGGCGTGTGCCATCTCGTGGGCAATAACTTCTGCTTGCATTGCAAATGCGCTTCCCGCTTTTGTTCCAAGAGCTACCGCATTTTTGTTCGCATCAAAAATTCCGTTCGAGTAATCAGGATTATGAGTATAAATTTTAATTGCTTTTCCCTCAGCCCAAAATTTACCGCTGGTTCGCTTCATAAATTCAAGTTGATAGTGTGACCAGTAGAAGGCAGACGTTTGCTGAAGCTTAAAGTTCGTATCGCTCCCTTGAGAAAACTTAAAGTTCCCACCAGTCGTCGAAACCTTTTCTAGTAATGTAATATCCACCCACTGACCCGCGTCAGTGGCAGCTTTCCCGCCCGGAAGAACAGAGAAGGTAGAATTCGATAGAGTTCCCGAGCTATCAAATCCGGAAACTGTGACTCCATGCTTTGGCCAAGAGCTGATATCCATAGTTTGAGTGTAGGCTGGCGTGAGTTTAGTGTTTTGGTGAGCAACCGGATTTTTCCAGAGCAAACACGAATTAAAATTCGGATTAGACTCGCAGTTATTCATGAGATTTGGAAGCGGCTCCGGAAACGGAACTGATGAGCCGACAGATGGAAGATCGATTTTTTGACCGTTTAGATTTGTGCCCGGCAATGCTTTAAACGACCCGCAATTCTGAAAGAGAAGAGCGCCTACGACCACAGCTCCAACAATAAGAAAGCTTTTAGTTCGCATAGCGAGCCTCCATATGCAGGATCTCACCGGTCTCTGCAGAGACCACCACTTCGTGAGAACCTTTTTTTGCACCAGTTAATTCAACATCATAAACCCACGCAAGATGACTGACTTGCGGAGACACTTCGACCAACACTGGCGCATTGATTTTCAGTGAGATTAATTGTGGCGCAGCTTTAAGTTCCTTTGCGATCGCCTGACTTCCGTGTAGCTGATCGAAATGTTTGATTTGTCCGTCGTAACGAACATTTTTTAGAGCCGAATTAATCATAAAAAGATCACCTGAGCTTTTTCCAATTAACGTTAAGCCGCCCTGATAAACTTCAAAGCCAGCTACCCGCTGTCGAAAGAAAAAACTTCGTGTCAGCGCAGACTCATTCGTATTGGCCTCAGGAAGGTAGAGCTCTGCTCCTTCAAATCCCAATTCTTTTGCAATTTTGTTTGCAGATTTTTGTGCTGTCTGGGGAGAGTTCAAAGCGCCTTTTAGCAAACCGCCGATGGCGTGCTGCACTCGCCCGTCTTGATCAACTTCGATCTTCCAAGTTTCATCGAGTATTTTTTCTGAATCCACTTTTGCAACATTGGTAGTTTTACTTGTCGGGAACTGTTGAGGAACTTTCTGCTCAGGAGTCGCACTTGAAGATGACATCGAGGCCGTCCGCTTCTCTTCGCGTCCATATAAAACGAGTGTCACGATAGCTATCACGGCCAGTGCAATTAAGTATTTTCTCATCTCATTCTAAATCGGCAGGGTTTAAGCCCAGCTTGACCGCATTTATAAGAGATAGGGTAAACTAGCTAACTTTAACCATTAAATTGTTAGGAAATCTAAATGCCTAAAGTGTCTCAAGACCAGACCAATATGAGCCGATAAACGTCTGTACCTTCGTAAAGTAATGCTGGAGCAATATGCGCGTAAACAGCTCTCTTCTTAAACGACTAAGCCTTCTTACAATTGCCATTGCTGCAATCTTCTCGTCATTTCAGAACTGCTCAAATACGAAATTAGTACGCGCAGATAGCATTTCGCTCGGCTCAGTAAAAGGACTCACCCGCTTAACTCCTCCAAAAGATTCAGATGGAACTGTACGAATAGTCATTTTGGTCGATCAAAGTTACTCAATGATTATGGGCAAATGCCCGGGCGACTTAGATGGAACTAAACCTGACTTTAATGGATCAACTGCAGGCTGCACGCCTCTCCCGGGAATTGATCCAGAGGCGCATCGCTATGACGTCATTGATTCTTGGATCGATCAACTGATTGAGGATCAGTCTTTAGATGATCCGCAAATTGCGATTATCCCTTTCTCAGGCGGAATTAAAGAGCGACCAACTAAGGCTGAATTGCGCGAGGCAAATCACAAGTTTAAATTTTTAGATTTACAGACCGCTAAACTGTGGGCGAAAAAGCTTCGCGATGAACACAATTCTGATTTGGCAAAAGCAGAAGCGGATGTTTCAAACGGTCCAGAGTTTATGGGTACCACAGTTCCTGCACCGACATTAAATTACGTTTATACAATGATTGAAAAAGAGATGACCAATCTTGCTTTGAGCTCTCAGCTTGAAACAAGCAAATTCAAATTCATTTACATGTCAGATGGAGCGTTTAAACCCATCGAGCCCTACTTAGAAAATGCTTTGAAATTATCAGGCTGTCCGACACAGTCAGAATGCTCATCGGGATCTAGCCACATGGCGTGCGACGCTGGAAGCTGTGGAGTTGGATGGACTTGCGGCTACCAACTCTGTAACTCGGATTGGCCAAACAGATTCATGGAGTTCTTTGGTGATCCGGTTACCAATAAATTCGAAAATATCATCGACATCGTTCAAAAAACGTTGAGCTTGCCAGAGAAACTTGGCGGCTCATCAATTGATACACACCTAGTTCGAATTCATCCTGAGCGACTTCATTCTGATGAAATGGATCCGCCGAACTCTCCTCCGAACCGAAATATTTTTGATGAAATATTTAAACGGATTAAGAGTGCAAAAAAATGGGAACTAAAAAGCTCTGCGCCGCCATTCCAAATTTTGGCTCGAGCTGGTAACCACGCGAGTTACAAAATTGACTCGTTCTATGCGATGAACCTCAATACTTTCGTTGATTCGTTTGGCCGAGTAGTTATCGATAGCGACGCTGATGGTGTGCCAGATGATCAAGAATCAGCGCTTGGTTTCGATCCGCTCGTAGCTCGCTCAAATGGAATTTGTCTTGATGGACTCCGACGTGACTACGGCTGCCGAACTTTCGGTTGTATCGTAAGTTACGACAGAGATGGCGACGGACTTAACGAGTGCGAAGAGCGAACTGTCGAGACCAATCCGGACTCAGCTGACTCGGACTTTGATGGCTTGCTAGATGCTCATGAAGTTATTAGAGGACTAAACCCTAATCGTAACGAGCAAAATGATGTTGTTACTTCGTTCGGCAGTACCGATCATCAGCAATTTAGCGCCGGAGTTTATCCAAACTACCCGATCGCGAAAGTGCCTTACTCTCATTATATTTCTTTAAATGTCGCTCATGAGGACTACACTCAAGAGTCCACTCCAAGTGGCGTCGTAAACGTTCCGCTTTATCGCATTGAAGCTCTCAATCTTCCGCTTGTGCATACGGCACCAGTTGCAACCCATCAGATCTTGTATCGCGGAAAAAACAACACAGGTCCGACATCGAAACAGACAAACCTCGTCGGCACAAGCCACGCCCCGAGTGAAAATGAAATTCTGTTCATTGCCCGAGTTGTTGCAATTGAGAACCCAACAGATATTTATTGGTTGATTAGCAGAAAGACTTTAGTGCCACAAGGTCCGGGACACCCGGTATCAGTTCGACTTGAGTTTGACGAGTTAATTCAACTTCCTATTTTAGTGGATATGAAGTGATGGGAGTGAAAGTGAATAAAAAGTTTCGCAAGTATGCAGTGGCACTTCTATCGCTAGTTGGAATTGGCTTGCTTTACCAAAACTGCAGTAACGTTAATCTTACAAAATTGCCGCTGCCGCTTCAGAACTTGAAGTCTCAGGGCGCTTTCTGTTCTGCACTAGATACTTCTGCAGATGACGTAATGAACGTGATCTTTATCGTTGATATGTCAGGCTCAAACTTAAATATCGGCACAGCACCAGGCACTGATAGACCAGGTCTTCGTTTCGATGTGATCGAGAATTTCATTAAAGACCCTTGCATCAATAAGAACCCAAACAATAAGTTTACCGTCATCGGATTCAGCGCCGATCGGTTCGGTGGCACTTGCTCGAAAACAAATCTCGTGAACCCAGCCAATGCCCTAGCACAACTCGACAGCCTACGCCTAATTCAAGAAACTGACCTTAATGATCCAACTCCCGCTAATATGACTTCGACGAATTACTCGAAAGGTCTTCAGTGCGCAGAAAGCATCATGAAGAGCCACGTAGCAAGTTTACCTTCTGCAGAGAAATCGAAAAATATTTATCTTTCGTATTTTTTAACTGACGGCTTGTCGACAGATGTCGATATTTCAAACTCGACGTACGTTGCTGACACGAAAGCACTTCTCGAACCGCAATTAAATTCAATGAGCGACGTCGGTAACAATCAAGCCGGCGGCTTCCAACTTCAGCCGATTCTTTATGGCGAAGATAAAATACCGAACGCAGCAGTTAATTTGCCAAAGGCTTACAGCATTTTGGAATTCATGGCTGAAAAAGGCGATAGTTTCCGCGTGAGTGTTGCCAACGTAAACGAAATTAAATTGTGCGATCTTCTCTCTTCTGGCAAACGCACTAAGTACACCGTTAAAGAAGTTGGCGTGATTAACCTCAACGCTCTTATGAGCAAAGGAATGGTTGTCGCCGACTCTGACATGGATGGCCTTTCGGATGAAGAAGAGATGAAACGAGGCTTTGATCCTCAACGTGCGCGATCAAGAGTCCAAGGCAATGAATTACTTGATGGCCTCTGCCCTGCTGGTGCGCCAGCGTCTGGCTGCCCGCTCAGTATCAATTGCGGTTTACCAAATGAACTTGGCTTAACAAAGTGCGACCTCGCTGCTCACGGATTGACCGACGGTCTCGATTCCGATGCCGACTATATTCCCGACTATGTCGAGATTTTAAAAGGAAGTTCTGCCAATACTTATGATCGAATGAACAACGTCGACGGAGATAGCTGGCCGCTTTATCGAGAAATCGCATTCGGTCGAGATCCAAAATACCCGGACGATAACGTACCAAGCAACTATTTGCTTTCGTACACTCATCAGCTTTTACAGCAGCCTCTCGAGGGATGCCCGCTGAACCAAGAATCATGGTATTTCCGAGTCGACAATTTGCCGTTGATCCCGACCTACCCGACAATTGTTGATGACAACATTGGATTGAAAAGTCCATTCTTGATGCATGAAGAAAACGAAAATGTGATCTTCGTTTACTACATTGTTCGTAAGGCTAATGAAAATGAGAATTTGCCATCAACAGCGATTCTCTACGGACAATTTGTAAATATCTCTCTTAACAACCCGGTCCTCAACCTCGGTGAATTCAAAAAGTTAGGTGATATCGATGGAATTTTTAAAACCGTACCGTAGTTCAAAGTTTGCCTCAGCGGCGGCTTTGTTTATTATGCTCTTCACCTCAGTTGCTTTTTCGCAGAGCGGGCTCAACGACGCGTGTTTCCGACTTGAAGGAATTAAGATGGAGTGCAATGGCGGAGCTCCTCCGGGAGCATGCCCAACTGAAGAAATCTGTAAGCAAAATTTTTGCGAGGAATACGCTCCGTCGACGGGCTCAATTGCAGTCTTTGTACCTGCGCCCCCGGGCACTTGCGGCGAATATGTAACTGAATGCGGGTCTGCTACGAAGGCAGGCGATGGATGCAGCTGCGATTGCCAGCCGCAAGGAACTTCGTGTAAAGCGGTATCGAATGGTCTCTGCTCAACTTGTCAGTGCGGTCCAGGCACCCAGGTTTGCGCTGATCCCGGCGGGTCATGTGTCACTCAAACCAACAAAGCGTGCTACGCCGCAAAGAGTATTCCCATGAAATTCGATGGTAAATGCGGATGCGTTTGTCCAGCGAACTCATCTCCACCAGCAGGACTTCCCGCTTGCGGAGGATGTTAATTTCGCTGACTCTATCTTAGATGAGTCGCTTACTTTCAATTTCAATATTCCTGCTTCTACTACCAACTGCCCATGCGGCAGTTGCGCCAGAAGAACCCGCAAAGCCCGAATTCACTTCGTTCAGTCAACGACACCTACTTCTCGGGCTAACCGAATTTTCACTCTATTCACTTTACTTAGGTGCGCCCGACATCCGCGGGTCTTCTTACATTCCAAATTTTAGTCCTAAAGTTGGACTGCAGTATGGCTACAAGAACATCACAGTTAAAGCTGCGTTCCCGATCCGTCAGCCATCGAGAGAAAATTATCGCCGTGGCCGTTCAAGAGAAACCAGCTACATACTCAGTCAGCATTGGCGTGGTTTTGGATTTAATGTCTATTACCAATCCTATCAAGGACTCTACGCGCACAGGCCACTCTCTGATTTTAGCGCCAATCGTCCTGATCGTTTCCCTCAGCTGCCCGGAGCATTTGTTGCGAATGCCGGAGTCAACACTTACTGGGTGATGTCGCCAGACAACTATTCTCTGCGCGCGGCATTCACACAAAACGAATTTCAATCTTTGAGCGGTGGAAGCTGGCTCCTAAACGCCTATTACAATCACCTTCAACTTTCGACAGGCGATGTTTTTATTCCTGGCACTGATCCCAACTCACCCAATGCTCCGCCCGATCTGAGCTCTGGCAAGTTCGATACAATTGGCGTAGGCGGTGGATATGGGTATGCGTATGTTCGCGGTCGCTTTTTTGCGGTCGGGCAAGCCGTCGGTGGATTAGGAGTTCAGTACCAGCGCACTAAAGAGCTCACTCAAGAAAATCTAGAAACCTACGCCCCCGCCCTCGTACTTAATGCAAACATCAGTGCTGGAGTAAAAACAGAAACTCAATTGGGTGGAGCAAGACTTCTTGTTCACTCAATTAGTTCACGCATTGTTGATGTCCAAGTCTCTTCAACGTTAGTCAGCGGACAACTGTTTTATGGTGCCCGATTCTAATTTGGTAGAGAAATTAGAGAGTATCAAAATGAGACGGTCTAATAAGTTAGTTGAGAGGCCTTAAAACTTTTGGACGACATTGTTAGGTTGAGCAGCACAATCGAATCACTTCGACGCCTTCTCCAATACTACCTGTCTGAAGTGGCCCACAGGTTGCACTTCTCATAGCTACCGAGGGGAAATATGAAAACCTTTTCGAAAATTCTAATCGTTGCACTTTTTACCGTCCATGCGGCTCTCTTTCAGAACTGTAACAAAGTAAAGTTTAGCGCCAACGACCAGAGCTCTTCTGTGATTAGAACAGATACTGGTGGTCCAAACTGCCGAACCGTCTTAGAGACAATACAAACAGACGTGAACATCATTTATGTGGTCGACGTTTCTGGATCGAATGACGCAACAGACCCGAATAAAGAAGTGCGAGCAGGATCGCTGTCTCGATTTTACAATTCATACTCATCAAAAACAAATTTCAGCTGGAACGCCATTTCTTTTGCTGGTTCCTCTGCAAAAGTTCGACTGGCTGAAGGTGATGGTCAAACTTTTTCGGATTTCTTAAATTGGTTTGATGGTTACAACGATACTGGTGGAACTCCTTACGTTATCGCACTCGACAAGACGACTGAACTAGTTAACGCTGACCCTACGCCTACCGCTACAGGTAAATACGTTGTCGTATTTATTTCTGACGGTAAACCTGACCCCGCAGTAGCAGACGATGTCTTACAAGACGAAGTTCTTGAGATTGTCGCGACCCTGCCAGGCAGAGTCAGCTTTAACACCGTCTATTACGGACCAGAAAATTCTGATGCTAGCGATCGCCTAAAGATGATGGCGCAAGTTGGAGGCGGAAACTTCTTAGATACAAACAAGAACAGCACTGGTAACCTTTTCTCACTTAGCGATCTAGTTGTCGTGCCGGGCGAAGTCTGCGACTAGAGAAGTTTATCGGGGGCAAGTTGAGATCACGCATTAAATCCAAACTTATTGCTGGAGCCCTCAGCCTCTTGAGCTGCGCTCTGCTTTTTCAGAACTGCTCGGCTGCTGCCCCTCCTGATATTTCTAACTTAGCTCAGTCATCGATAGGTGTTCCAACGTCGACACCTACACCGACAGCTACTCCTTCTCCCGTAGCGACTCCGCCGCCGCCCGTATCGCAAACTTATTCCTGGAGTGTTGGGGCATGGAGCATTTGTAGCTCGGGTGCAAAATCTCGCGCGGTGAGTTGCGTCAGCAGTCTCGGCTCGGTTGTTGGCGATGCTTTTTGTACAACTGCAAAACCTTCTTCGTCAGAGGCATGCTCAAGCTACACTTGCACGGTCACCTTAAGTCTCCCGAGCGAGTTTTTTCCGGCTGGATTTTGCGCTTACAGCTGCGTTTCATCCGTCACTTACTATGCTTTCGCAAACGATGCTTCATTTTGTAATGCAAATCCGATCGGTGTTGCCGGAACTGAGACGGTGTTTTCAAGTGACTATTCTCAACAGTTTGCACGCCCATTTTCTCATTGCACAGTCACTCAAGCGCTGGCGCTCAACTCAGGTGGATATACCGGCATAAGTGTCTGCGAGTAGCGATATTTATCTATTCTTTTTGTTTATTATGAGACGTGAGTAGATTCAGCTTGAAGGCCTAGCCTTCTCTCTTTAATGTCTTGCGATGATTGCGCAGCAGCTTCTTGAATCGACCGCATTAATATTTATTTTCGCGTTTGCGGCTTCACTCATACGCGCAAAATTTCTTTCGCTTATTGGCCGCTGGAACGATCTCATCATTGGTCTCACCTATGCCGCGATCACCGTCTTCGGCATGACAAGCCCACTCGTAATTTCTGAAGGAGTTCGCTACGACGCTCGCTCAGCGTTTATCGGAGTCGTGGCCCTGTGCTACGGCCTTCGACCAACGATTGTGGCAGCAGCGATTCCCATAGTGTTTCGGATTTGGGTGGGCGGAATCGGTGTCATTCCCGGAGTTCTATCGATTACCGCAAGCGCAGTCATCGGCCTTTGGCTCTACACATACTTCTTAAAAAAGCCTCGTCTACCTTCATGGCTCGAGATGTTTGGTATCGGCACTATCTTTGCTGCGAGTGCACTCGTCTGGACGGCTCTTCTTCCACAAGAGATACGCGATACAATTTTATTTGATAATGGTTTTTCAATTGTCGGCATTCACATCTTAGCTACCATGATTTTTGGCGGCCTAGAGTACGAAAACCAAAAATCAATTAGAAATCGCCAATCGGCAATAGAGCGTGACCATCTATTGAGAACCGCAGAGAAAGTAGCTGAACTTGGCTTTTTGTTTGTTAATCTCAAAACTCAAAAAGTAAGAGCGTCTGCTTCTCTACAAGAAATGCTTCAGCTAAAAAACAATTATGACTTTACCTCGCGTGAACTAGTAGACGTCAAAGTTGCTAAAATCGATCACTACAAAACTACTCGACATTTTAGTTCTTCTGAAGTCGTCGGGTCTGAAATTGTCTTTCGTATGCCGCGGGCTGCAGATCACGACAGAATTTTTTCGTCTCGGTACATATGTAATCGCAGCTTTGGTGCAAATGAAGAAGCCGTCTTTTTGGTATTAGATCTCACCGAAAAACAGACGTTACTTGAAAAAGCATCGCACTCAGCTCGCCTAGCGACTCTCGGGGAAACGGCTTCAAAGATCAGTCACGAAATCGTTAACCCATTAACTGCTGCCCTGCTGTTAAACGAGCGCTTACGAAATTTGGTGAACAAGCAGCCAGCTCCGGACCAAGAGCTAATTTCACTTACAAATCGGCTTGAAAATCGACTTGATTCAACACTTCATTTAGTTCGAACAATTTCGGGGTTCTCTCGAGCAAAACCCGAACATTTCGGACCACAGCACATTCACGAAGATATAATTATCGCTCTTGAGCTTTTTCAGGACATCGTTGGGGGCCGCGAGATTTACACAAGTGTTGACCTCATCGCGACAAATGATCTGGTCACTGCATCGCCTCTGCACATTCAACAAATTCTTCTGAACCTTTTAAGCAATGCGCGCGATGCGCTCGAAAGTTCACCCGAACCTAAGATCGAAGTAAAAACCTATAACGAAGACAACTTTCTTGTTATCGAAGTAAACGACAATGGTCCCGGCATCGCAGAAGGCACACGCAAAAAGATCTTTGAACCCTTCTTTACTACCAAAGAACGCGGTCGTGGCACTGGCCTTGGCCTAAGCATCGTTCAATCTTTAGTTTCTGAAATGAAGGGTGTTATTGCGACAAACGAACGCCAAAAGGGAACTTCGTTTATCTTGAAGTTTCCAATCGCAGATTAAGCAATAAACCCAGCACGCATAGCAGTTTGGGTTCTTACGTAGTAACCGCCGCCGACTCGAACAACATCGAACTCGATCTTTCGTCCAAGGCAAGTATCTGTAATTCCTCTGGGCTCAAGAATGAAGTGAGCGAGGTTTTGCTGTTTTGCGAGTTCGAAGACTGAACCCTGAATCTGACGAGCAGAAGCTGTGTTCGGAACAATCAAAAGCGCGGTTATTAAATGCACGAGGCGTTTCATGCTCAGGTACTAGAGCAAACGCAGGTCCAGCTTAAAATCAACGTAGTAAAATTAAGGTAATTGGCTATGAACAATTTGCATAGCCAGCATCAATACGGAACCAGTTAGAACTGAGATTTCTCTGGTGTGGCAGCCTTTTCCCAAGCCGCAACTGTCTCAGAAACCCAAGAGAAATAGGCCGGAAGATAAGTGTATCCAGAGAACTGTCGGCAAGAGTCAGAGGGATCGTTGAGTCCGCGGCTGGTGATCCCGAACATCTTTAGAGAGTCACCGATTTTAACGTAAGCCGGTCCACCTGAATCCCCGTGGCAAGCGCCACGTCCTTCAGTTTGATCGAAGCTGACTTCAGTTTCACTAAACACCGCATTTGCTACTTTGATGTCGACCTTACGAAGAATCGTTTCATCTTTGTCGCCAGGCTTTTGTTCAGAGTAAGGCTTTGTGATTCCGTAACCAGCAAGAGTAACCGTTGAGCCGTTTTGAATATAGCGGCCGTCTTTAAGTAACTCAGCCGGAACGAAACCGACTGGAGCGCTTTGCTTTATCTTTATTAAAGCGATGTCGCCCCAATTTTTGTACTCATCCATAGCCATGAAAATCTTCTGCTCGCGCTCTTCACCTGGAAGAGTTACGTCGATGATCTTTTGAAGGATTTTTTCGATTTCTTCCATCGCCTCAGTGTAACGGTTATGACCTTTTGATTCTAAGGCTGCAATTTTTTGAGCCGCCTTAAGATCTAAGCCGAACAAAACCGAGAGGTAGCCTTTACCGCTTTGAACACAGTGAGCGGCCGTTAGAATTATATTCTTTGAAAGCAAAGTTCCGGTACAAACTCCACCCTGAAAAGTATCGATAATTGCTACAGTCGACTTGGCAATCACATCAGTCGCAATTACCGGCTCGCCACCAAGAATTTGAGGAGTCTGACTATCAACTTTCAAAACTGGCTCAATGGCAGGAGCACAAGCCGTCAACGAAAGCGCCATGAAACCGAGCAAAAACTTGTTCATCGATCCTCCAACAAAATCAGATTCGAAAACATACAGCGAATTTAAATGTGCCAAAATGGA
Organism: uncultured Bdellovibrionales bacterium; assembly: GCA_964543475.1. GTDB lineage: Bacteria > Bdellovibrionota > Bdellovibrionia > Bdellovibrionales > JAMPXM01 > JAYSYM01. The sequence goes on from CAZIYJ010000013.1 coordinate 29,377, forward strand.
ACCATGTCATATTTAAATTGCGCGCTGCGGTCCACCAAGAAATGCGGGCCCCTCAAAAAAAACGCTGATTCTTCTAAAGGTTTAAGGACCTTAGGCAGTCAGCTTAGTAATTGAGCTGTGGGTGCAGAGATTACAGGGCAGGAGCTGCCCAAACACTAGGCAAATTGCAAACTGGATTGGTGCGGTTGCATGTCAGTGCTCAGACCTTTAAACCTTTGAGCCTATGCAGATTTCTTTGCGGTCACTAACAGTAGTTCTGTCGTTTGTTTCGCTCAGCACTTTTGCGGCTGAGTTACCTACTCCGCAAGTTCCGAACCCTGAGGCGTTCCGCGGATGGACAATTAAGCCCTACGATATCGATAAACTTGATTTCGCAAAGGTCAAAACGAAAACGTTCGCGTGCGCAGATACTCTTTTAATACCTTTAAGTGCCGATCAGTCGACAAAGAAATATCATAAATATGTCGTCGGCTCTTACGACCATTCAAAACTTAAAGGCGACTCTGAAGCCTGCGTTACCTCGTCGGTAACTGGCTACTGTCTTCGCGGCGACACAATTCAATACACGATCATGTCTGACACCTTTAAAGATAGCTGCGGAAACACTTACCGCGCATTTTGGGAAGTATTGTTCCTTACCAAGAATGAAAGCATGGGAACGCTTTGTTCGTTAGGCCGTACATTTTATGAAAAAGCCGATGCTCAATTCCCAGGTGAAACCGAGATTGGTCCAACCTACCCCGTCGAAGCAAATCGCTTTCTCTTTGTTACTGAATTATTTGCGACTGATCTTAAAAAATAAATCCGCGCTCAGCCAGAGCACCCATCAATAAGCGTTTTCCATCTCCCTGAACATTATTTCCGTGGGCTAGCGCCAGATTTTCAATTTCGAATTTAAGAACCTTTTCGATCGACAAACGAAACTTCGATTTATCTGTGATTGCTACTTTCCAAAGGCGACTCATCGCAAGCCCATTGTAAGTTCCCATAATACTAAAAATGATTTTCGCAGCTAGCCCCGGTGGCCGCACAACATTGAAGAGTAAATCTGTAACCACTAAAGTTTTCGAAGGTAAATGAAAGAAGAGATGTTCGCTCAATTTTGAAGCTCCGTCGATCGGGAGAACCTTGATTTCCTCGATCGGCCACTTACTTTCACCAAGTACATGGGTCCATGGCACTTCGGGGCGCTTCTTCTCTAACCCAGGCACTCGCCAGAGCCGCGCACTCGGAAATATTTTTTGCGCATCCAATATGAACAAGTGATGAATATCGCTTGGAGCAACAATGTCAGTGACGTTAAATTGCTTAAGTGAGTGAACTTGAGCTTCGTTGAAATTAATTGGCGAAATTAGAACTGCACCGTCTTTGTGCGGAAGCAAGGTCGAACGAATGGGAAACTCAACCAAGCCAACTTTTGTACTGGATTCGAAATAAAGTGGATTCATCAGACAAGTATCTTCAGTCTTTACCTATTGATCAATATCTGGCTCAGATCGTCGAGTCTCTTGAATCTCATTCAAACCTTGTTCTCACCGCTTCTCCGGGAGCAGGCAAAACCACTCGTCTCCCGCCTGCAATTGTAAATTCAAATCTATTAAAAGGACAAATCGCAATCATGCTTGAGCCGCGCAGGCTAGCAGCGCGAGCATCCGCGCAGCGAATTGCAACTGAACAAACGTGGCAGCTGGGGCAAGAAGTCGGATATCAGGTACGATTTGAAAATCGCACAAGTTCAACTACGAAACTTCAAATATTGACCGAAGGCATTTTTGCACATCGTCTTCAAAACAATCCTGATCTCGACGGAATAGGTTGTTTGATACTCGACGAGTTTCACGAGCGAAGTGCACAAACAGATGTCGCGCTCGCCATGGCTCGTGAACTTCAACAACTCTCGCGTCCTGATTTAAAAATCATTGTGATGTCGGCAACGCTTGAGACTTCTAGGTTAAGTGAGTTTCTTGGCGACTGTCCGATAATTTCAGTTCCAGGACTCCTTTATCCTGTCGAGACAATCTGGGATCGCGAGCCTCAGACTCTGGTCACTCTGCCCGCCTTCTACAAAAGAGTCAGTGAGGCGATTCACGAACTCGTGAGTGGTGCTCGACCCAGCAGCGGCAGCATTCTCGTCTTCTTGCCAGGCGCAGGCGAAATTTCTCAGGTGCGCCGAATGATTGAAGGCTATTGTCAGTCAAAAAATGTTTCAGTTCATGAACTTCACGGTTCACTCTCATTAGAAAAGCAAACTGAAGTTCTCCGGCCCACATCACAACGTAAAGTTATCTTGTGCACGAACATCGCCGAGAGCTCGCTCACAGTACCCGGAGTTGCAACCGTCATCGACACTGGACTTGCTAAGGTACTACGGCAAGAGGGAGCGGGCTTTGCACGATTAAGCCTTTCGCGAATAAGTCAGTTCTCGGCAACTCAACGAGCCGGAAGAGCAGGACGCGAAATGAAGGGATACAATTATCGGCTTTGGAATAAACAAGACGAGGCGTCAATGCCGGAGGCTGAAGCACCTGAGCTTCTTCGAAGCGACCTAGCCGATACAGTTTTGTTACTAAGCCGTCTCGGCATTTCGGATCCCAAAACATTTTCTTGGTTTGAGCGACCGTTTGATAAAAACTTGGATGCAGCGGTGAAGTTGCTAAAGCGACTAAATGCAGTTGATCCGAATGGACAAATTACTGAGACCGGCAAAAAACTCTCTCGTTGGCCAACCCACCCTCGAATTGCAGCGATGCTTGAACGCTCCATCGAAATTGGCTGTGTAAAACTTGGAGCGCAAGTCGCAGCACTCCTCTCCGAGAAAGATATTTTTGATGGCTCAAACCTTCACTCTTTCGCTCAATCAGACTCCGATCTCGTTGCAAGAATCTATTCGCTCGAGCGCCAAGATCCACCAGAGTTTTTCAAACGCGCTGTAAAACAGTTTGAACAGCTGGCAAGCGCTGTATCCAAGCCAAGTAAGCTTTCAATCGAAGACAATCTTGAAGAAATTTTATTAGCCGGATTCAGTGATCGCTTAGCTTGGAGGAGAAAACAAGGTGAACCAAGAGCAAAACTGATCACTGGCGAAGGTGTTCGTCTACATGATTCAAGTCTTACGAAAAATGCTTCGCTGTTTTTGTGCCTAGATGCAACTTCACCTCGAGGCTCAAATGAGATCACCATAACTAAAGCCACGCCTATTTCAGCTGAGCGAATTAAGTTTAAGTTTAAAACTGAAATCAAACAAATCAGACGTACTGACTTCGATTCTGATACTGGTCAACTAGTCACCGAAGAATTCTTGGCGCTAGAAGAGTTGCCCCTTGAGGCCCCGAAACGCCGAGGTGCAACACTCGAAGAAGCGACATCGATGTTGCCTCACCTTTTTGTCAAGCAATGGGAAAAGATTTTAAGTGAACACGAAGACTCACGCAGGTGGATCGAGCGAATTGAGTTTGCTCGGCTACACTTGTCAGAACTTGAATGGCCATTGATCGACGACGTTTTTAAGTTGTCATTAGCAGAATCTTTTATGATGGGCGAAAAATCTTTAGACGAAGCACTCAAGAAAGACTTAACTCCTTATTTAAATATGATGCTCTCAAGCGAGCAGCAAAAAGCATTGAGTCTACAAATCCCTGAAGGTTTTAATATTCCCTCTGGTCGATTTGTAAAAGTCGACTACAGCGCTCAAGGGCAACCCACTATCGAGGCAAGGCTCCAAGAGTTTTTTGGCTGGATGGATTCGCCAACGATTGCGAATGGAAAAGTAAAAATTCGAGTTCAGCTGCTTGGCCCCAATTATCGGCCGGTGCAAATCACTTCTGACCTAAAAGGCTTCTGGAGTTCAAGTTACCAAGAAGTGAGAAAAGAACTGCGAGCGCGCTACCCTAAACATGATTGGCCCGAGAATCCGTTAGTAGCAATTGCCAAGCAAAGATTTAAATAGAGATCGTTGGATTGACTGGCCACTGCCGCTCACGACTTTCAACATAGGTTGAGAGCAATGACAGCCTTACGTTGATGTCGTTCACCTCTAGAAGCCGCTGTTGCGCTTCAGCGTCATGAATCATCAATGAACAAACGTAATTAACTTTTTCTTCTGGCTTGTCAATTTGGCTTAAGAAAAGATCAAGCCTCTCTCGATCATCAACATTCGAGTGAAGCCAAGTCACAAACTCTTTGTGAAACCGATTCAGCCGAAAAATATTTTCTTGATCAAGCTCGAGATTTTCTTCAATCCACTCGCCTTTGTGAATGAGGTATGGCTCTGGAGAATAGACGGGTCCTCCAAGCTTTACTTTTCCCGCCCCTTCAACAACGATCAACATCGTGTCGTCTTTACGACGCTCTAAGACAGTAGGTCGGCCGACTCCAGCAGTTCGGCGAATTTGAACGTGCGAATCAAGATCAGAATTGAACCCATGAAGACGATAGTAGTCCGAGAATGCCAGAGCGATTAAAGAATTAGTTTGAACCGCATCGTCGATCATTTTGATATAACGAGGCTCAAAAATATTTAGTGGCTTCGCCGTAGACGGAAAAAACACCATCCCGGGCAAAGGAAAAACTGAAAAACTGGAGATCATCCGATAACCTCAATCTTTGGGGTGAATATGCATTTTTACCCCTCTCTCTAAGTATCTTATCGAGAAGCCCAGAGTGCGAAGAAAGCGAAATTTAACTGTTAAGTTATCTTTTTATTTGAAAGATCGAGCGTGGCAGCGCGCGTGAGTCGGTCCCAGATCGCATCCCAAAATCCGCCCGTAAATGCCTCTGCTTTTATAACGTAAATCAGGTCAGCGCCTGACTCAACAGTGAGTCTCATTTCGCTATACAGTTCGCGAGCTGCAAGTCTTGCCTCGTGCGAAAGGTTCAACTTTTTGGGTTGGCTAAAAGCTCTATTCAGCTTTGCCTCAACTTCTTTTTGCCAACTTTTTTTCAAGTTAGATTCTGAAAGAATAATTAATGGAACTTCAGGCATATAGTGATGTTCAAGATGGCCTGGCGAAGCTTGGCTGATACTTCGAATAATTTGGACTGGCTGTCCCCACTTCTTCAATTCTTCGGTGAGTGCTTCTTGAGTCACTGCTCCGGGACGAAGAATTTCGATCAGCTCATCGCTCACTCGAATGACTGTGCTTTCGACGCCAACTTCACAAGCCCCACCGTCAAGCGTAAGAACATCCGGAAAAGCATCTCTTACATGTTCTGCGCGACTCGGGCTCGTTTTAGTAAACTTATTTGCGCTCGGCGCTGCCACTGGATGACCTAAACGTTTAATTACTTCAAGCGCCATGTCGTGTGCCGGCATTCGAATACCAACTGTGTCCAGACCCGAAGTAATAAGTGAGTTGACGTGTTTCTGTTTTGGCAAAATTAAAGTGAGTGGTCCCGGCCAAAATTTTCGCGCTAAATAGTCAGCTAGCGGTGACCAATTGGTCGTCAAACTTTGCGCCTGCTTGAACGTAGAGACATGGACAATCAGCGGATCAAAAAAAGGGCGCTCTTTAATTTCAAAGATTCTTTTAAGACCCTTTTCGCTTTCAATCGAAGCCGCGAGACCATAGACAGTTTCTGTGGGAAGGCCAATGACTTCACTACTTCGCAGTGCGAACACAGCCCGATCTAGATCTGGCCGTAATGTGTGAAGTTGAGTTGGCTTGGTGCTCATTACCTAAAAGCTTACCACCAAGAATCCATCAAATGCTAGGTGTTGTCGTTTGCCATGCCTTACCTGCTGGCATAGTCTTGTGACCTGTCAAAGATAGCGCGAAAGGACATTCATGACTCAAATTCCATCAGTTCGATCGGTTCCAGCGAAGCCGCCTTACAAAGCAGGCGATGTGCTTGTTGTTTTTGGAGAACTTTTCGCGCGAGGTTATGCAAACGGGATCGTTGATGAGGCTCAAGCAGCTGGCTTAAAAGTCATTTACTCAACGGTTGGTCGTCGAGATGAAAACAACCAACTTCGGCCTTTAACCAATGACGAACTGGCAAGCCAGCCGAAAGATTTTATCAATGTACCGCTCGAAGCTGGCTTTGATATGGAAGTCGCAGCTTCTGGCAAATCTCCGGTCGATCAACTTCACGGCGTCAAGATGAGCGAATGGTCACAAGCAAAGCTAGATTGGAAGTCGATCGAAGAGTCTCGAAAAAAAGGCGTTGAGCGATTTCGAAAAAATACGGCCATGTACATGGAGAAATTGGCACCCATGATTCCAAAAGGTGCAAATGTTATATTTGCGCACATCATGGCAGGCGGAGTACCGCGCACAAAAGTGATCATGCCAACCATGAATAAGGTTTTTAAAGGCACCGGTGATCGTCACTTAAGTTCAGAACAGCTTTTTGCCTCTGACTTAGGAAAATTTAGTTTAATAAATTTCGAAGAAGTAACAGCGAACACTCTCACTCATCTCATCGAACTATCGAGCGAAGTCCGAAACCAAATTGAAAAAGCCGGAGGCACGGCTCGATATATTGCTTACGGATATCACGGGACCGAAATTTTAAATCAAGGGCGCTACGAATGGCAGACCTACACTCCCTATTTCCAGGGCTGGGCAAAAATGAAACTCGAGCAAGTTGCTCGAGACGCTAAAGCAAATGGTATTGAAGCTTCAGTTTATAATTGCCCCGAGATTCTGACCAATTCCAGCAGCATCTTTCAGGGTGTTGAAGTTTCACTCTACCCGCTAATGGCAGCAATTAAAAAAGAAGCTCAGGCGTCAAAGTATGCTCAGTCGCTCCTTCAAAAATGCCAGTCCCTCTTGAAAGACGAATACACACTCGATGACGTACAAAAATTTATTGAAGGCTATCTAAGTAATCCTTTAATGAAACCGTTCAATTCTGATTTTGAACGCTGGCCCCGTCACAACACCAAAGAGCAAATGGAGTTGATGCTTCAAAGTTCCGACCACTTAATCGATATGCACAAGGACCCTAAGCAGCTCATCACATTTGTTCTCAGCGAAGAAGTTTTCAAAGCGACAGGTCTTGTTATGTATCGAGATAGTTTTAAGCCTCAGGCACCGGTGCTCTGGCTTAATCATGATGTGCTTGCACAAGTGATCGCTAACCATTTGCACTAGTCAGGCGGATCGATGTCTCTTGCACAAGGCTATAGTTGGACACACGGAAGCATAAAGCTTATTGGGTACTCGATGGCCGGGATCTCAACAAGCATCGCGTTTCCCGACGCTGATGTTTGTTTTGACGTAGCACAAGGTCTGCCGTTTCAAATGCCGATCACCAATTTACTTATTACCCATGGGCATATGGATCATGCACACGGCCTTCCCTATGTCGTCGCACAAAAGTCGATGACGCGAATGCCGACTCCGCAAATCTACATGCCGGCATCGTTAGTTCAGCCGATGAAGAATATTTTGAAGGCCTGGGAAAAGATCGAAGAGCACACTTACCAATGCAATTTTATTCCGATCGAATTTGATAAAGAATATCCGCTGAAATGGCCGTACTTTTTTAAAGCGTTTCCGACCTATCATCGAATCGATTCGTGTGGCTACACTGTGTTTGAAAGAAAAAAGAAACTTCGAACTGACCTTGCCAATAAAACTCGAGACGAACTTCTTGCGATGAAAGCACAAGGGATTGACCTAGAAGAATCAACCGATACTCCTCTCGTGAGCTTCACCGGCGACACCAAAATTGAATTCTTAGATTCACGCCCCTGGATAAAACAAAGTAAGGTTCTGATTACAGAGGCCACTTTTGTTGACGAGAAAAAGACGATTGCCAATGCTCGAGAGTGGGGACACCTTCACTTTGACGAACTCTTGCCAGTCCTAGAGTCGATTAAATCCGAAAAAATTCTGCTGATTCATATCTCAGCTCGATACACGACACATTACCTAAAGGAGCTATTTGATGCTCGCTTACCTGAGCACCTCAAAACCAAGGTAGTCATTTTCCCGCGTCCAATTTGAGACACATTTATTAGGCTAAAATTTAAAGCAGGCCCCAGATAGAGCCGATAATTTTATATCGGAGGTCACAAGGCTATGTCGATGTTAGCTCGATACCGCAAGCAAGGTGGGTTTCAACAACTGCTGCTGCTCCTTGAGACTTGCACTGCGCCCAAGCGTGATCAGTTGATGAAGCTAATTCAAGCCGAAGACCCATCGTGGGCCAAGTTGATCAATACTAAAATGGTGACGATTGAGAAGGTCTACAGCTGGGATGCTATTCAAGTTGCAGAAGTAACTACGCAACTGGCTCCGCGAACACTTGCAATTCTACTACATGGCCTTCCAAAAGAGTTTTTTGATAAATCAATTGTCGCAATGACACCGCTCAAGCAGCGAGAGATTCAATCGCTTTTCGAAGAACAAACACCAACTCCGGGCGAAGTTGAAGCGGCGAGAATCAAGCTACTCACAAAAGTGCGGGAGCTAGAAGATTCTGGACGCTTAAACTTGGCGCAGATTGACCCTTCTCTTAGCATTCGCGACGTAAAAGTAGCTTAAGCACTACCACAGCATTCTTGCCTGCGTGCCCTCTGTGATGCCATGATTGCATCGCGAGGTAAAAATGCGATTAATTCTTTCAGCACTAGTTTCTGCACTACTTCTTGGTTGCACTCATCAAACCAACACCAGCGCTCCTCAAGCAGCTCCGGCGCCGTCGCAATCAACGTCTTGGCACTCGCGCATGCAGAGCCTCTCTAAAACACTTTCGCAACTCTGGCCGATTGTAGCGAACGAACAGAAATTTGCAGACCCAGCCAATTTGCCATTTATCGAAAAACGAACAGCCGAACTCCGCTCTCTTGCGCACGTACTTAACTCTAATACCCCCCGACCAAATAATGATCCGAGCATGGGCCTTGTCTCTGACCTCTTTGCGGATGATTTAGAGCGTGCACTGGTAAGTCTTCGAAGTGGGCGCGTGCAGTACGCTCGACGCGTTTTACTTGATTCAACTTCATATTGCATTCAGTGCCACACCCAAACAGATCGCGGAGCAAAATATCCAAGACTCGATATGACTGCTGACTTAAGTGGACTGACATCGATGGAGAAGGCAGAGTTTTTTGCAGCAACTCGACAATTTGAACCAGCAGTAAAAGAGTTTGAGGCACTGATCACAAATAAAGACTTTGCGAAAACCCAACCGTTTGAATGGCAGCGAGCCTCTCGCTCGGCTCTTGCAATTGCAGTGAAGGTTTACAAAGACCCTGCACGGACGATCGAACTCATCCAAAAAATGCAGGCCAACCCTTCAACTCCTCTTTTTGTAAAAGATAATGTTCAGCCATGGTTGCGCTCAGCGACTGAGTGGAAAAGCGAACGTGCTCCACTCATTCAATCTCCATATCAAGCCATCAACCGTGCAGAGAAAATGATTGAACGCGCTCAAAAAGCTCAGAAAGACCCATTAGATCAGTCGCAAGACATCGCTTACTTTAGGGCTTCGGCGCTTCTGCATCAAATTCTCGGAAGCCGAGGAGCAAAAGACCGCATTTCGACTCGCGCCCTCTACCTTGCGGGCATTGCAGCTGAAAACACTCGAGATTTAAACTTCTGGACGATGCATGAAACTTATTACGAAATGTGTGTTCGCAGAATGCCTCACACAGAACTGGCACGAAGCTGCTATAAACGTCTTAACGATAGCATTATCCAAGGATACTCAGGAAGCGCAGGCACTCAAATTCCGGGCGATATCAAAGATCGATTAACTACTTTAAATGCGCTTGCCGAACCTGTTGCATCACTTTCGCCTACACCTGCTCCCTCAACAACACCGAATCCATGATTTATGGCGCAATGGGAACACGAGAAACTCTTTTTTAGCGGCGACGAATTTTTTCGAACGATTATCGAAAATATTCGCTCCGCTAAAATCTCGATCGATCTTGAAACTTACATCTTCGCTCTCGACACCTTTACCAAAACTATTGAACTTGAACTTATAAATGCGGCAAAACGCGGAGTGAAAGTTCGAATACTGGTTGATGGCATTGGCTCTATGAGCTGGCTTGGGCGATGGAATGCTGAGCTTCTCACTAGCGGCTGTGAGGTTCGAGTGTTTCACCCCGTTCGATTTAGCTTGTTTGAAGCCAGTCGAGTTTTTTTACGAATCAATCAGCGAGATCACCGCAAGGTTTGGCTGATTGACGGAGTCAAAGCTTGGGTTGGCAGCATGAATATTACGAGCGAACACCTTCGTGAATTTCGAGGCGATGCCGCATGGAGAGACACTTCAATAGAAGTGAGTGGCGAGTCACTTTGGATTTTGCGCGAAGCTTTTCAGGGGACCTGGAATAAATCTGAACCTTATCCTCGCAAAGCAAGTTGGCGCAGCATCTTCAAGCTTCGAAAGCCATTACCGAAAAATTCGATTGTGCGACTAAATGACAGCCGCCGGCTGCGTAAAGCTGGAACCTTAGATCTGCGTCGAAGAGTACGGAGCGCGGCTACCCGTGTTTGGATAACGAACCCCTACTTTGCTCCGAATCCATTTTTCCTTTCGGCACTTATCACAGCAAAGCATTACGGATGCGATGTGAAACTTCTTGTCCCGACAGTCTCTGACGTCTTTTTTATGAAGTGGGTGGCGCAAAGTTATTACGGAGCACTCTTGAAGGTGGGAGTTGAGGTATTTGAATATCAACCGCGTTTCTTGCATGCAAAGTCAGTCATCATCGACAACTGGGCGACGGTCGGCACTTCCAATCTCAACACTCGCAGCTTTCGCCATGACCTAGAAGTTGATTTGGTAGTTACCATGCCAGCTACCTTAGAGACACTGGTCTCTCAGTTTCAAAATGACTTACGCGAGTCACGCCAAATTGGACTGCAGGAGTGGCACCGCGAGCGCTGGCTCAACCGACTCGGCCGCGTGATCGCTTATCTTTTTGGAAAGTGGATTTGAGAGCATGAAACTTCGCATTCTCTCTTATAATATTCACAAAGGCTTTTCGATGAATCGCAAGTTCGTTCTCGAAAAGATTCGTGAAGCAATTAAATCGGTCAACGCAGACATCGTGTTTTTACAAGAGGTTCAAGGCGAACACACAGGTCATCGAAAAAAATTTAAAGATCAATGGCCGGTCACAACCCAACTTGAATATTTAGCAGACACAATTTGGACCCATTATGCCTACGGAAAAAATGCCGTCTACTCTGAGGGCCACCACGGAAACGCCATCTTAAGTCTGTTTCCATTTTCATTTTTTGAAAACATCGACATTTCAACAAATCGATTTGAGCGTCGAGGGCTTTTACATGGAATACTCGATATTCCTGGCATTAAGCCAGCCGTACATTTGATTTGTATTCACTTAAATCTTTTTGAGAAGTCACGCATTCAGCAGATTGAGCAGCTGACCCGAAGAATCGAAGAAGTTGTGCCGCACAATAGCCCCCTAATTATCGCAGGCGATTTTAATGACTGGCGAGAGACTATCTCACCGATTCTCGAGCGCGAACTCGAGGTTTTCGAAGCCTTTAAGCAATTAAAAGGAGCTCATGCGAGGTCGTTTCCGAGCTGGCTGCCTATGCTTCCTCTCGACAGAATTTATATACGCGGTCTTCAAGTCGAAAGTGCGATTTGCCTTGAAGGAAATCCATGGCGCGAGCTTTCCGATCACAACGCGCTTTACTCTGAGCTGCAGATACTAGAATATTCGAAACGTTAAACATTTCAGGAGATCGAATTGAAGCTAGTTTTAACCGGCGGACCCTCAGGTGGAAAAACAACTCTCGCAATGGCGCTACAACGCGAGTTTGCTAATAAGCTAGTCGTCGTCCCTGAATCTGCGTCTATGCTCTACGCGGGCGGATTTCCGAGAAAGAATGAACAGAAAAGTATTCTCCATCGGCAGCGCGCGATTTATTTTTTGCAGCGTGAGCTAGAAGCCATGTTCACAGATGACTATCCTCATCACCTCTTAGTTTGCGATCGAGGCTCTCTCGACGCCCTTGCCTATTTACAAAGTAACCCTGATGAGTTCTTTTTGTCGGTCGGTTCGACTGCCGAACTCGAAGTAAATCGATACGACTGGGTCCTTCACCTCGACACAGCTCCCGAGACTTATTACGACCTCTCTAACCCCCTTCGAGTTGAAAACTATGAAGAGGCTTCGCGGCTGAATGACCGAACGAAGGCCGCCTGGGACAAACACCCTCAACGAATAATAATCTCAAGCGAGGGCCATTTTTTAGATAAGCTTCACCGCTCGCTATTTGTAATCGACTGTATTTTAAATAAAGATTCGTACGCTGTGGTGATCGAGAAACTCAAAAAGTTTACTAGTGCGGGAACCGGCAAATAAACTCAGACCCTTCACCAGTCTCGCTCTTCAACTGAATACTTCCGCCATGCTTAAGCATAATATGCTTAATGATCGATAACCCAAGCCCTGTACCACCGGCCTCACGACTGCGCCCCGTATCAACGCGGTAAAAACGCTCGAACAGTCTGGCATGATGCTCACGAGGGATTCCCGGGCCATTATCTAAAACTGATAAGAAAATATCGTTATTCGGAGCAAGCTTCCAGCTCACATGAATATGACTTTTTTCAGGTGTATACTTGATTGCGTTTTCAACTAAGTTGGTCAAAACCTGCTCGACCCGAACCGCATCTCCAATCACACTTTCAACTTGAACGTCGGTGCTAATTTCAATGCTCTTTCTTTTGCGCTTTTCTTCTAGCGACCTAAGAACCGCATCAGTGATTTCGCGAGTACTCACAACGACCTTTTTTAACTCAGCCCCCGATTCGATCGTCGAGAGATCGAGCAGATCGTTGGTCAAATGAATGAGTCGATCAACATTTCGAGAAATGATGTCTAAAAACTTTTCTGAAGTATCAAGGCGCTTAGCTTTCACATCTTCTTGAAGAGTTGCAAGGTAGCCCTTCACTGACGTCAATGGAGTGCGAAGCTCATGCGAAGCATTGGCAACGAATTCGATGCGAATCTGCTCTGCTTTATGTAGCTCTGTGACGTCGTGAAACACTCCGACAGCCCCATAAACAGTTTCTTCATCTTTCATTCTGAGTGGTGCTACAGAAACAGAGAAATGACGAACCATGTGCTCACTATGGGTGACCAATGTTGTCGTCAAAGTTTTCGCTAACCCTGTCTTTAACACCGAAGTATAGGCCTCAAGAACTTCAGGCGATCGAAACATTTCATGCAGCCGCGAAACTTTTTTTGATTTAAATAAAAGCGCAAACTGCGAATTATAAAATAGAGCTTCGCCGTCTTTATCGACTGCTAAGATTGCATCAGAAACGGCACTTAACAGTGCCGACAATTCTTCATGCTCGCGAGCCAACGCGCCCGTCTGCTTTTTTAAGTCACCATGAATTCGATTAATGACTCGCTCAAGATCAGACCACTCACCTGGTTCATCTTCTTCGGCGTCGTCGTTTGCGTGACTGAGTTCAGCTGGCGTGAGTTCTCCTCGCGAGCGACGAAGCTCGCGTGCTCGTTGGATGAGTCGACCAAGAGGCCGATAATTAACTCGTGTGAGTGCCAGAAGATAAAGAGCCGATAGGCAAAGTATAACTACAAACCAGCTAGTCAAATAGCGATCGAAACGAGCCAAAGCTTGATTAACATCAGCGGTAGAAGAAAAAAGCTCGTAAGCCTCATAACGAATCGAAAAGCCAACAAAGATTGTAAAGCCAATAACGACCATGAGCTGTCGAAGAAAGAATTTTGTCCCGAGTTTCCAGGGAAAATATCGACGTGGTCGAATGGTCAAGAAAAGGCCCCTTTAGCGTCTTAGTCGTCGGCCTTCACACGATAACCGATTCCACGCACGGTCTCAATAACGTCAGCGCACGCCCCGAGCTTTTTTCTTAGCCCAAACACGTGAGTATCGACCGTTCGGCCGACGACCGACACGCCTTCGCCTTGAATTTGATCAATCAGGGAGTTTCTGGTCAGAACTCGCCCCTTGTTATGGGCTAAAGCTAGCAGAAGTTTGAACTCTGAAGGCGTCAGCGAAATTGGATCATCGCCACATTTCACGTCATAAGTCTCTGGGTTCATCGTTAGTCCCCCCAGCTTAACTTCAGCCTCTTTGATGATCGCTGCTGATGCTATTTCTGGCTTAACTTCACGCTTGGGATTGGAATGATCGTTGCGGCTGTGCCGTCTCAGCAAAGCCTTTACTCGCGCAATCAGCACCGAAGGCTCAAAGGGCTTCGAAAGATAGTCGTCGGCTCCAGCTTCAAGTCCTGCGACGATGTCGTCAGGTGCAGCTTTCGCAGTGACCATGAGAATCGAAAGATCAATCGTATCAAGGTTATTTCGAAGGACTTTTGCGAACTGTGGACCATGACGACCAGGAAGCATCCAATCCAGCACCACAACACCAAAAGAATGTTGTTTGAGAAGCGCTTCGGCTTCTTCGGCACTACCAGCGGCGTTGACTTCGAATCCGGCTCGCTCCAGGTGAAGGACAATCAACTCACGAATTTCAGTTTCATCTTCGACAACTAAGATTCGCTCTGAGCTCATAGCGGATACCATCAAGTCGCTCCTTGGCCGCCCCCGTGTCGAACGTCTTCACCGGTGCAGGCGAAAATTACATCTTCTGCAATGTTAGTAGCGTGATCGCCCATTCTCTCGAGATTTCTCGCGATTAAAATTAAATCGAGAGAAGACTCGATCTGTGACGGGTTCTGTTGCATGTGGCCAACCAAAAACTTAAACGTTCCGTTTTTGATCGCATCAACTTCATCGTCCCGTACCAAAACTTCTTGAGCCAAATTCACGTCGCCGCGAGTAAATGCGTCGAGCGAATCGCGAACCATCGCTTGCACTAACTTGGCCATTCTCGGCAATTCCAGTTGAAGATCAAGATTTCTTTCTGTTAGGAAATGTTCAGCGTTGTAAGAGATGTTTACCGCTTGGTCGCCAATGCGCTCTAAGTCATTGTTGATCTTGATTATCGCCAAAATGAGGCGCAAATCAGCAGCCACCGGAGACAAACGAGCTAAAACCTCGAGGCAAGCATTATCGATTTCAACATGAAGAGTGTTGATCTTCTTCTCGATTGGCCACACGTCTTCAAGTTTACTCTTATTTTTAGTGTTAAAAGCTTCGATCACCTTTTCGATGGCCTGCTCAACATGACCACCCATATTGAGGATCAAGTCTTTTAGTTCTTTTAATTCTGATTCAAATCGTCTTTCCATCTGCTTGCTCCGAAAAATCAGCCGAATCGACCGGTGATGTATTGTTCAGTTCGAGAATCTTTTGGCTTCGTAAAAATTCGGTTTGTAGGACCGTTTTCTACAAGCTCACCCATAAGAAAAAATGCAGTACGATTCGAAATACGTGCTGCTTGTTGCATATTGTGAGTCACGATGATGATTGTGACTTCTTTTCTTAGCTCCACCATTAGTTCTTCAATTTTTGCTGTCGAGATCGGATCAAGCGCACTTGTCGGCTCATCCATCAAAAGAACAGGGGGAGAAACTGCGAGAGCTCTTGCGATGCAAAGCCGTTGTTGCTGACCGCCAGAAAGCGAAGTGCCAGGCGCACGCAGCTTATCTTTTACTTCTTCCCAAAGCGCCGAACTCTTGAGAGATCGCTCTACCACTTCATCAAGAACAGCTCGGCGTCTGATGCCTGCGAGCTTAAGTCCTGCAGCGACATTGTCATAAATGCTCATTGAGGGAAACGGATTTGGTTTTTGAAAAACCATTCCAATACTGCGACGAACCTTCACCGCATCTGTTCCGGTTGCGTAAATATTTTTACCATTGAGCCAAACTTCACCGGTGACACTCGCTCCCGGAACTTCTTCATGCAGGCGATTCAGGCAACGGATAAAAGTTGATTTACCGCAGCCAGACGGACCGATGAGAGCCTGAACTTCATTGCGACCAACTTCAAGGTTCACCGACTTAACGATATGGTTCGCCCCAAACGAAGCGTTAATTTCGCGGGCTGATAAAATTGCGTCGGTAACTGTAGGAGCTAAAGCCATTAGTACTTTCCTCTTCGAGCCAAATACATGCGAGTTGTGATGTTCAGCACGAAGACAAAGAGCACTAATACCATCGCACCTGACCAGGCTTTTTGTCTCCATGTATCGTCGTGACTGATTGCAAAATTGAAAATCTGAACTGGCATTGAGGCTGTTGGCTGGCTTAAGCCTCTAAAACCAAAATTATTATTAAAGGCCGTAAACAAAAGGGGTGCTGTCTCCCCCGCAACCCGAGCAATCGCAAGCATGACCCCGGTGATGACTCCACTTAAACAGCCAGGCAGTACGACGCTTAAAATGACTCGCCACCGAGGAAGCCCTAGCCCAAGCCCCGCCTCGCGAACGTGATCTGGCATCAGCTTCAACATTTCTTCTGTAATCCTTGCGACGATTGGAACCATGATAATCGCAAGAGCGAAACCCCCAGCCCATGCCGAGTAGCCGCCCATCGGCGCAACCAAAAGTGCATAGGCAAAAAGGCCGATCACGATAGACGGAACACCCGTTAAGATATCGGTCGTGAAACGCAAAATTTTTGTCGTAAGACCTTGTTTGTATTCAGCCAAATAAATTCCGGCGGCGATTCCCCACGGAATTCCGATTGAACTTGAAAGCGCAATCAAGATGGAGCTTCCGACAATAGCGTTCGCCATTCCGCCACCTTCTTCACCCATCGGTTTAGGGATCTCAGTGAAGAACTCAAACGACAGGCCCGGAAGACCTTTGATGATGACGTAAGTGAAAACAAAAAAGAGCGGCGCAACTGCAGCGAGAGCGATGACACTTAAGCCAGCGAGTGCCAGCACATTGGTGATTTTTCTTCGAACGAATCTGCGTTTTTCTGATGGAGTTTCGAGTTTCATTATTTATTTCGCTCCACGTTCCAAATAATAAACCGCGCAACCGAATTCACGACTAGCGACACAAAGAAAAGTGCAAGGCCAACCGCCGCAAGCGCCGACATATGTAGGCCCGACGCTTCGTTGTACTCATTTGCAATAACACTCGCCATAGTTTGCGCTGGCGCCATGATCGAAGCTTTAATTTCATTTCGATTGCCGATCACCATCGCTACGGCCATCGTCTCGCCGAGTGCTCGACCAAGCCCCAAGATCATCGCACCGATAATGCCAGAACGAGCTGTTCTTAAAACAGCCATCTTGATCATTTCCCATCGAGTAGCACCCAGCGCTAGCGACGCCTCACGGATACCCGGAGAAACAGTTTTAAATACGTCACGAGTGATACTGGCAATCGTCGGTGTGATCATGATCGCAATGATCAATGCAGCAGTGAACATGCCGACACCATAATTTGGCCCAGCAAAAAGCGACTGCGCCACACTCATACATGCTTCGGCAGTTCGGTTCAGGCTCCAGTCATCTTGGCGGAATAAATTGATGATGAGAACTATCGGATAAAAAAGCGCGGTAAGGATTTGACCCACAACCGATGCAAACAGAGTTTCTGGCCCTAAATGTGTCGTAAGTGTTGGCTGTACAGATTGCTGCATAAACGGAGCAAGGACAAAAATTCCCCAAAGGCCATAAACGATACTCGGAATTGCAGCTAGCATTTCGACTAAGAATCCAACCACCCGAGCGATGGACTTCGGCGCAAGCTCTGTCAAAAATAGCGCAACGCCAATGCTAACTGGTGCTGCGATTAACAACGCAAGCAAAGATGAAACTAATGTTCCGTAGATAAACGGGAGCGCACCAAAGATATCAAGAGGCGGATTCCAATCGTTGATTATAAAAAATGATGCGCCAACCGATTTAAAAATTGGGAGCGACAACTGAACAAGAAGGACAACGATAGCCGCAAGAAGAAGAATCATGCTCCAAGCAATACACTTGAGAATGTAATAGAAAATTCTATCGCTAAGATGAGTGTCTTTTCGACGCCCTTGTTTGAACCAATTCAGCATGAACTTTTAATGGTAAATGACCTGGCATTTTTGGTTTGTCAGGATTCTGTCAGGAACGAATAATTTGCCCGTAATTACACAGGCTTAATGTGCTTAAGTGCCGAGCAAAGTCTAGGCGATTCCGACAGCCCGAAGGCCCTGAACTGCCGCCACGGCAAGCGCATACGCAACAAGGTTGAAGATGATCAACTGGGCTATCGCGAATTTCCAGCTATTAGCCTCGCGACCAGCAATCGCCGTTGTCGCTAGACACTGAAGAGCGATCATAAAAAAGATGATCAGACCAATGGCTGAGGCAGTCGTAAAGATTAACTGCCCTTCGCTATTCTTTGCACCCGACATCGTCGATAAAAGCGAGCTCTGCATCGTCTCTTCGTTTTCATCGGTGATGTTGAAAACGATCGCAAGCGACGCAACAAACACTTCACGTGCAGCGAAAGCCGACATTAGGCCAACACCCACGCGCCAGTCTCCACCCATCGGCTCAAAAACCGGTTCGATGACTTTTCCCACTTGGCCCAAATAGCTTTGCTCAGTTCGCTGAACAGTATCTTCCATATCGTAGTGCGGGAAGGTGGTCCCTACCCACATCAGCAAAGCAAAAATAAAAATTGGCGGACCCGCCCGCTTCACATAAGAGGCCGTGCGCGTGTAGCTGTTTCGGAGAATTGTTGGCCACTGAGGTCTTCGATAGATCGGCAGCTCAAGCATAAAAATTGATTCGTCATTCATGCGAAGCACTTTGTTCGCAATTGCAGAAGCCAGCGCCCCGACGATCATTGAACCAAGATAAATTGCAGCAAGAGCAAACCCGGCATAGTAGGCAGGCTTACCGATAAATAAAAATGACAACAGCAATGCATAGACCGGAAGTCGCGCACTACAAGACATGAGCGGGATAATAAAAAGAGTCAGCCATCTCTCGCGCCGCGAATTAATTGTTCGGGCTGCCATCATTGCTGGAACTGCACAGGCGTAACCCGACAAAAGAGGAACAAACGACCGACCGTTTAATCCTAATTTTCCGAACGGCTTGTCAATCAGCGCTGCAGACCGTGCAAGGTAACCTGAGTCTTCAAAAATTGAAATTCCCACGAACAATACAAAAATCTGCGGCACAAAAATAAAGACGGCAGCGAAACTCGTGATCACACCTTCAGTTAAAAAATCGACGAACATATTTTCAGGCGCCGCGTTCTGAAGAGCTTCACCAATTAATGTGAACAATGAGTCAACGCCATCCATCGCCGGAGCCGCCGCCCAAAAGATTGCAGAGAACAGCGAGCTCATAATTAAAATAAATGCGGCCAATCCAAATACCGGGTGCAAGAGCACTCGATCGATTCGATCTGTCCGTTGACGAGCATCAAGAGTTCGCTGTTTCGGAGTTTTACGAATTACTTTTTGTAAGACATCTGCTGTGTGCCGAAGAGTGGTCTCTGTTTCGCTCGAAGTCCAAGGCGCAAGAGTTGGCACCACGCGAGCAGACGCCCCTGACTTATTGAGGGATCGCTGGATTTCGGCTACGAGCTCAATTACTCCGCCACCAAGACGTCCATCGACAGGAATAACCGGCACTCCGAGTTCAGCTTGCAGCATCTCGGCATCGATTTCTTTTCCGGCTTCGTGAGCGAGGTCGATCATAGTGAGGGCTACGACAATTTCAAATTTAGATTTTTTAAGCTGCTCAACAACTAGTAAGTGTCGCGAAAGCTGAGTCGCATCGACAACTGCAATGACAACATCGGCCGCACCCAGAGTGGGGTGATCGAAAATCGCATTCACGGTCACTTGCTCTTCAGGAGATTTTGCAAGAAGACTATATGTCCCCGGCGTATCCATGACCGGGAGCGAAGCCCCGTAGCGATTATGAGTTTCACCGACCGAGTACTCAACCGTTGCACCAGGATAATTAACTGTTCTGTATTTCAATCCGGTCAGCCAATTGAATAAAGTTGTCTTCCCTGAATTGGGCGAGCCAACAAGCGCAACAAATGGTTTACGTTCTTGGACTAAAGCTGAATGCACTGAGCTTCTCGTTTTCTTAAGGCGATCGTCGTACCACGCACTTCAACCAGTAAAGGCTCTCCAAAGGGAGCACGACCGCAAAGCTTCACCTGCTCACCCCGAATAAATCCAAGCTCTTGTAGACGAGACACCAAAAGGTCATCGCCAGCCAAGCTTGAGATTTTTCCTTCAAAATTTAATGGGACTTCATTGAGCGTTTTTATAGACATCGCGATCGTATATTGACCCCACCACAGAGCTTGCGTCAAAGCTTAGTGAAAACGGTTTTCACTACTGAAAGCATAATGATAATTTATCGATCCAGGTCCAAAACAGGAGGGCAATCTATGAGTCTCGATCAGTACTTCGATTCACTTATAAGAAAAGTTGAATCCTCTGAGCTCGACAACCAAGGGAAAGATGACAAGGGCTTCTTCTTGCCCACCCGCAAAGCGCTCCTTCAAAATCTGCAGATGCTAAAGGACCTTCATACAAAACCAATGGCCAAGCCTATGCTCCAAACTGCCTGGAAGTTTGTCAGTGAAAATCTACCCAGCGAATGGCTGGTTCTCTCGGAGAATGACAAAACCGAGCTTCGCAAAATCTTGAGCTAGTCGATAGCGGCCCTAGCGCAAGACTTTGGTTTGGTTCGATAGCAGAAACTCGAACCCGCCTGAACGAAAATTCTCATTTGGAGTTAGAATAAGTTATGCGCAGCTATCTCCTTCGCCTCTCATTTTTAGCAATGTTTTTCATGCTTGCATGGAGCACAGAAGGTTTGGCTCAAGATGCAAACCTTCCCGGTGTTTTGATTACACCCAGTCTTTCAATTCGCCAAACTGCTGGAAACACTTCCGGTGGCCAAACTAATTATCTCGTGAATTTTAAAGCTGGCTATCGCCTGCCTCAAGGATTGTATTTTGGTATGGCACTCAGCCAACAAATAGCCAATGGAGTCGGAGCCGTTAACCAAGTAGCGATCGGAAATTCGGTCGGCTTTTTTTACGGCAAGTTTTCGATGATCGGAACGTATTTCTTGATTGCTTCGCAAGATGAAACAGCACTGACTGGCGACATTCGGCGCACCGAGGGCACCGGCGTCCAATTAGATACAAGTCTTCTCTTTCCACTGTCTGAGAAGATTGCATTCGGCCCAACGCTCACCTACAAAACCGTCACGTTTATGAAGCAAGAGTCTGCTTCAGGCACTTACATTGCTGACAAGCACACCGAGTCGTACATCTACCCTTACATTACGATGTCATTCGTATTCTAGCGAACACGCCTTTCGCGAGACGTAGCTTTCAATCGCAGAGCTATTCTCAGTCTGAGTCGCCATTAGTTCGACAGCCTCAGTAACTTTGTTTGCTTTCAAAAACAATTATCCTTTTCCTTCATCCCGACTCAGTAACCTCCCGATAGATTTCATAGCTTGATAAGCGGAGGTTTTCTTCATGGTTCATGTTGAGAAAGATCAAAAATCAACGATCGGTATGATGATCGCGATCAGTTTAGTAATCATTCTTGGTTTTTTTCACATGATGAGTTGGGGCAAGTACTCTGGGAGCATTATCCCTCTCAAAGTTAAGTCTGCGATCGGCTTCGCTTCTGCCGACGACTATCGCTCACTGGCTGAGGCCTGCGCTTCAACCGGTAGATTCGACTGCGCTGAACAGGCCTACCTCTACGAGTTCCAGCTTTCGCGCAACACTGAAGTCGTTGGCGAATTAGCTTCCTTTCAACTCAAGACTGAGAATTACAAAGCCGCAGCCGAAACTTTCGTTAAGTACTACCAACTCGAAGGAAAGAATTCAGCCTACGCCTTCTTCTACGGCCAGACACTCGAAAAGCTCGGTGAAAAAGATCGAGCCATCCGCGCCTACCAACTTTCAATTCAACAAAATCCCGAAATGCTTTCACTCAATGCGACCAGCGCTTTAGTTCGTCTTTTGATGAGCGAAGGAAAGTTTAAAGAAGCCCATGAAGTCGTCAGTCAGTTCCACGCTAGCGCCGACAACGCAAAAGGCTACTTAAACGAAGAAGCAAAAATTCTAAATGGTAAGTTCGGAGAACATCGCCTAGTTTCGCGATCCGTCGCCTCAGTTAGCAGCGGCAGCGGAAGCACCAAAAAAACTAAGGCTGTCGTTAAGTTCTAGAATTTTTTATTCGCGCTACTCGCATTACTCTTAGAGTTGTGAAGCCTGCCTCGGTGAGTTGCGACATCGCAGCCCGCCCTCCTGCTTCTTTAGTTCATCCTTGAAACTAACTCTTAACTCTTAACTCTTAACTCTTAACTCTTAACTCTTAACTCTTAACTC
>CAZIYJ010000013.1:51714-91286 GCA_964543475.1 uncultured Bdellovibrionales bacterium
TAACTCTTAACTCTTAACTCTTAACTCTTAACTCTTAACTCTTAACTCTTAACTCCTCTGCAACAGTGCCCGGGCACTGTTGAGCCCGCTTGAAAAATGTAAATTGGTTTTTGTCTTATGATCTGAATAGCGCGGATGCTATTCAGAAAGGCCCTCACATGGACGGACCATCTTCTTCCTCGCAGAAATCAGCTGCGCAAAAATCAGATTTGCAAATATCATCCTCGCAAATATCATCTGCGCAGAAATCGGATTTGCAAAATCAGATTAACTAAAAATCGTCGAACATCAAAATATTGTTTGACAGCCTCAGCGAGCAATTATTTTTAAGATGCTCGAGAGCACAAAGCGCTCCTCTTATTTCTCCCGTAAATCCCCTTCACTGCATTTAATTTACTGAAGCTATTCTAAAGAGAAATTTTTCAAAAGCGCTCGACAGAGCTCATTCTCCGAAGCGAAAAAACTCCGTGTTACATTCTTCGTGCTCAACATCCGCCAAAGGTAAGGAGTAGTG
Organism: uncultured Bdellovibrionales bacterium; assembly: GCA_964543475.1. Taxonomy (GTDB): domain Bacteria; phylum Bdellovibrionota; class Bdellovibrionia; order Bdellovibrionales; family JAMPXM01; genus JAYSYM01. Next base: position 52,229 of record CAZIYJ010000013.1, read on the forward strand.
ACAATGGATAAATGTGCTCTAAGAAAGTTAGATTTAAATGCTTTAAATCTCGAAGCAGTCAAAGCCGTCGAAAGCTGCCAAAAGTCAGAAGCCTATTTGCTAAGAGTGATCGAAGTCGTATCCGAAAGAGAGCTTCATCTCGATTGCGGCCTCCCGAGTCTCTATTCTTATTGCACCCGCCTTCTTCATATTTCCGATGGCATCGCTTACGCACTCATCGCCGTCATCAATAAGGGAAAAGAAGTTCCTGAACTCATCGCGGCAGTTGAGTCAGGTAAAGTGTCGCTATCGAAAGCCAAAAAGATTTGCTCGGTGATTACGCCTAAAAATCATAAAGAATGGATTGATCTGGCGACATATGAAACTTCAAGAGTCATTGAAAGGTGTGTCGCAGGTGCCAATCCTAAAGAAGCAGTAAAAGAGTCAGCTCAATATAAATCTGCAGATCGAATCGAGTTTAAACTTGGTGTCAGCGAAGAGTGGATGGAACTTTTGGGAACGACAAAAGATCTGCTCTCTCAAAAGCAGTCGCGCGCGGTCACAAGCGAAGAAGCTTTGCTTTTTGTAATGCGTGAATTCAACGACAAACACAACCCAGTGAAGAAAGCTGAGCGAGCGATGGCTCGAGTTCAGAAGAAAGCTGCTTTAGATCTTCAAAAAGCAAAGACCGAGCTTGCAGAACAACAGTGCCCGGGCACTGTTACGCCTTCTGAATCGGCAGACAAAAAGCCAATGATGGCTAAATCCATTAAAAGAAAGCCTCTAAAGCGATTAACGATCCACGCAGTCAATCACCGAGATCAAGGTCAGTGCACACACGTTTCAGAATTCGGGCGATGCGAAGAAAGACGATGGCTCGATCACCATCACATTATTCCCGTTTCTCAAAGCGGATCGAACGAGATAGAGAATTTAACTACCCTCTGTCACGCTCACCATAAGATGCAGCATCGAGAGCTAGCGTACTTTATGAACTCGCGGTCTCGGAGTTGCAACTTCCTATAAAGAATCATGTTTTCGACCGGAGTACTCGGACTGTGGAGCCCTGGCTGTATGATACTTAGACACCTGTTGATCAATCTTCTATTTGGCACCCTCATGCTGGTTTGTGCCGATGCCAATGCGTCACAGGACGAGTCCTATGAAATGCGTCCGAGCATTTTTGAAATAGCTCCCGTGCAAAGCCAATTTGACGAGTATTGGGAGTCTATCAAAAAAGCCCAGTTAATCTTCGTTGCGCAGCTCTTAGAGCTCTATCCGAACAAGCAACTGTACTTCTTAGCAAGAGATGCAGAGTACCTTTATGATGTTGCTCAATTGGCAACAAAGGGAACGGCTGACTTCTCCCGCATTCATTTGATTAATGTATCGCGCGCGAACATGAGGGACAGAAATTTTGTCCCCTACCTCAACCAAAAGGGAATTTCTGAAGAATCTCTCAAAGCAGGAAATGAAATTCTCCTCATCGACTCCGGCTATAACGGAAGCATTCCTGATCATATAAAATTTCAATTTTCAGAAGAAGCTAGTCGCAACATTAAAGCGCAATTCATTTTGTCGAAAGACCGCTCGATTCCATCATCAAGATCTTTTTTGCTTTTTCTCAATAAGAACGCCCATCGATTAAATCCGCGAACAAGCGACGAACTTAAGAATGATCTCTTGTCCTATGAACATCTTGAAAAACAAACGCGTAGATCGACCTATTTCAAGAAGAAAAATGGAATTTATCACCCAATGAGTCCTCTCAAAGACACTAGAGAGAAAAGCAGCTCTTGGAGTGATAAACTAATTGCGAGTTTTCAAGCATCAGAAAATCGCACTGTAGATCCCGCTTTAAGTCTTCGCCGACGGGCCGATCTCAAAGCAAATTGGGACCTTGCTGAAACTCAAAAACTTTTCATTCAAACAAAAGAAGTTATGAAGAACGTGCGCCAAGCTTTAGTCGTCGGCCAAGCTGTCGACTTCAATAATAGAAGTCATCTGTTCGATTCATTCTTGCTGGACGCTTATGACATCTTAAAAGGTCAGGGATACAAGCTCGCAGTTAACAAGTCAGAGCTAACTCGCTTACACACAAGCTCACAGGGCCTTGCCTGCAGAAGAATTTTTAAAAATCTTTAGAAAGTAAACTCGAAGTTGATCTTATCTATTTCCCAAGCTTACGTGCTTCAAGACGAAGCGCTCGACGCTTCTGAGCAGCCGCAAACCGCCGCTTCTCTTCAGCGGACTCTGGAATAACAGGAGCAACTTCGCGTGGCTTCCCGCTTGAGCCAATAGCTACAAAAGTTAAGTAAGCTGAGGCTGTGTGAAACTTCTCACCGGTAATTGGGTTCTCAGCGTCTACGCGAACTCCAATCTCCATCGAAGTTTTACCTGCGTAATTCAAAGAGGCGCGTAGATTGACGACCCAACCTAAGTGAACAGGAGCTACGAAATTAAGTGCATCAATGCTTGCTGTAACAACTGGCTGACTTGAATGTCTTTGAGCGCAAATTGCTGCTGCGATATCAACCCACGACATGATCACGCCACCAAAGATGGTGCCGAGTGCATTGGTATGGCTTGGAAGAACAAGTTCTGTCATCTGAACTACGGAATGTGATACTGGTCGACCTTGTACAGGCATGAGATACCTCGTCTGGGATGAACTAGCTGCGATGAGGGAGGCTCAAAAAAGAATCGGCCCGAAGGCCGAATCTCAGAATTCAATTTTAATCAGAGACTCTGATCTTAGAGGCCGAAACCTGCACCTGAGTCATTGCCAGAACCGATATCATTGCGGATGGGAGTCACGTTGTTATTGATACCTGTAACTGTGCTGTTGCCAGCTGGGATGGTGTTGATCGCTTGCGCGCCAGCAGCCATTGCAGTCGTAGTTGCTGCAGCAGCTTGAATTTCGTTTTCCACGAAACCAAGGTGTGGCAAACACCATACGATGAGCTGTGCTCGAGACTTAACGCTCATTTTTTTGTAGATATTAGTTAAGTGAAACTTAACTGTTTTTTCAGTAACGAAGAGCTGGTTAGCTACTTCTTTGTTCGACAAACCTTTTGAAACTAGTTCTGCTACTTCGGCTTCGCGATTCGACAAACCTTTTTGAATCAATACGTCTCTGAGCATCCGTGCTTCTCCCGCTAATTGTTAGACTTAAATCCCATAAACTTAGGCTGTATTCCGTTTCAACCTGTCTCAAAGTCTGCACAGATTTTTGGTCGAGCGCAATACCCCTGTGTCGTTTTTTTATAATCTGGACCGACTTTCTGTTGGCGACCTTAATCTACCTAAACCATTTTTCACACTCGACCAAGTAAGTGAAATCAGGCCTAAATGCTTGAAATTATTAAAATTTTACTAGAAAAAGGGCTAGCGATTAACCGAAATAGTTCTTGTGTTATCAGTGTCTAGTCTTGTGACTTCCGAACACTTTCTTTTAGGTTTCGACATAACCGCACACGTACTCAAAATCAAATCACTCGATTATTACTTCGCCACAGTAATGGGACTTTTGAGCAAGAGCAGACTAGCCCTTAAGCTGCTCTTTCCACTGAGAAATGAGATTCAATGCCGCAAGCGGAGTGGTCTCAGAGAGATTGATGGTAGCAAGCTCTTCTTTGAGTTTTGCTACTTCAGGATCTTCAATGAATTCTACTTGTGGAGCAGGACTACTATCGAAAAGCCCGAGCTGAGTTGATGAAACTTCACCCACCACTGATTGTGACTTCTTCTCTAGCGATTTCAAAATAGATTGAGCACGTGCAGTCACTTGCTTAGGTATTCCAGCAAGGTTGGCCACGTGAATTCCGTAAGACTTATTCGCAGCTCCCGCAACTAACGAGTGAAGGAACGTAATCTGCCCGTTCTTCTCATGAATTGCCATGTGCGCATTCTGCACTTGAGGGAACTGTTGAACGAGAGTGGTCAGCTCGTGATAGTGGGTCGCAAACAGAACCATCGCTTTAGTTGAGCTTAAGAGATGTTCGAGGATTGCTTGAGCGAGACTCATTCCATCGTAAGTGCTTGTCCCTCGACCGACTTCATCGAGTATGACGAGCGAGCGAGCCGAAGCATTATGTAACATCTCGGCTGTTTCTTGCATCTCGACCATGAAAGTCGAAAGCCCTTCAGATAAGAAGTCGCTTGCGCCAATGCGGGTAAAGAAACGATCGTAAATCGGTAGATCGGCCCGCAAGGCAGGAACAAAACTCCCCGCCTGCGCCATCAAAGCCGTAATCGCAACTTGCCTCATCAACGTGCTCTTACCCGCCATATTCGGACCGGTTAGCAACAAACAACTATGAGCACTAATATCGACCGTATTTGCTACGAACGGAATTTTGAGAGACTGCTCAACAACCGGATGGCGTGAGCCTTCAACTTTTAAATCACCGATGTCATTAAACCTTGGTCGCGTATAATTTTGCTCAATCGCCGTCCACGCAAATGCAGTCAATACGTCAAGCTCAGCCCACTCACGGGCTAATCCCAAAAGCTCAATTGCCGAGGCTTGAATCTGACGGCGAAGGTCTTCGAAGATCGCTAGCTCAAGCTCGACTCTTCTTGCTTGCGCCGTTAAAACTTTTTGCTCGATCTCAGAAAGCTCCGGAGTTGTGTATCGTTCTGCGTTCGCAAGAGTTTGCTTTCGCTCATAACGATCAACCGGCACTTTGCTTTTATGTGTGTGAGTGATTTCGATATAGTAACCAAAAACAGAATTGAATCGGACTTTCAGCGACGAAATTCCGGTGAGTTCTTTTTCGCGAGCTTCAAGCTCAAGAACTTTAGTCTGCGAATTTGTCGAAAGCTCAACGAGTTCATCAAGCGTTGCATCTGTGCCGTTTCGAATGATCCCACCGTTTTTAATTTGGGCAGGCGGCTCATCAACAATCGTCTGAAGAATTTGATCAGAAATTTTTAATGCTTTTTCGAGCGAAGATTTAGACCAATTCTTATGTTTCGCAAGCGAGCTCGCTTCAACGCCTGTCGCAAGAGAATCAGCAAGAGCAATCAAGTCTCGCGGATGGCAGCTTGGATTCGCAATTTTGCCAAGGCGTCGTTCGATGTCGCCAAGCGCTCCAAGACGTTGACGAATTTGCTCAAGCAATTGCGACTGTTCAAAATAAAATTGAACGTGGTTTAAACGATCTTCGATAGCATCTTTTTGAGCGAGCGGAAAACTCAGCCACTGCTTTAGAAGTCTCGCGCCCGCAGAACTCTTACACCTGTTTACTGAGTAGAATAAACTTCCGCGCGCTTCGCCTTTTGTCGTTTCAAAAATCTCAAGGTGGCGAATCACTGTCGGAGATATCTCAAGACGATTAAGAAGCTCACGTCGTTCGAAGATAGAGATCACAGCAAGTGATGCTTCTCCTTGAAGATGGGAGGCATAGCCGAGCAAAAGCAGGCAAGCCTGCGGCTGTTGAGATCCGCCCTGCAGCAGCTGGTTAAACTCAGTGGTTAAACAGCCAATCTGTGCAAAGTCACTTTGCTGATCTGGGGTTGTGAATTCAGGATTGAAAACTATCTCAACCGGCCGAAGCACTTTCATAAGCTTTAGCGCCTCAGTCCATTCGCGCACATTGTAGTAAAACGCTTCCCCACTGCTAACATCGAGAAAGGCTACCGTCCGATTATCAAAGCTTGCGAGATAATTGGGTGTTAACGAATCAAGTGTGTCGGGATCATAAACAACACCTGGAGTAAGAATTCGATTTACTCCTCGCTTAACAAGCCCTTTTGCCAATTTTGGATCTTCTAGCTGATCGCAAATTGCAACTCTGTGTCCCGCCGCTAAAAGTTTATTGATCTGCGGACCGATGGAATGATGAGGAACTCCACACATCGGAGTTTGAACTTCAGCTTTTTTATCTCGCGAAGTTAAAGCGATTCCCAAAATGGGTGCCGCAATCTCAGCATCACGATGAAACATTTCAAAGAAGTCACCCATGCGAAACAAAACGACTTTGTCGTTGTGTGCTGACTTAATCTCCCAATACTGCTGCATCAGTGGAGTTAACTTTTGGGTTGAAGCTGGCTGCATGAAGAAAGCAGTAGAACAGCACCAAAGACCAGTCAACATAAGCGGTAAATAGGCTGAGCCTTACTCGAGCGAGAGAGCCGTCGATCAAGCCTCGCGAACAGACCCATATGCGATTAAGTTCTCAGCTAACAATAAGTTGTGAGGTCTATCGATGCGAATGCGGTTTTTTTATGCAGCAGCACCCGCTGCTTTGGCTATTTTTTTAGCAGGAAACTTTTCTATAGCTGCCGCCCCTCCACCGCCCGTTATGCAGATGTCTTCGAACGCAAAACTTTTTAATGCTTCACGTGCGCCATCATCTGTAGCAATTGGTGCTGATATTCAAACCGAACTCGAACGTTTTTTAAAAGAGCAAAAGCCCGCATCTCAAAAGCGTGATTGGCAAGTCAGAGCCGATGGAGCGATTGAAATCGATCCCTCTCTTTGGACAGCCTCAAAAGACGATGAGGGAAGCGAAGTATTTAGTTTGAAAAAGCCCGTTGGAGCAACAGAGCAAATACGAACTGTGATACGTAACGAAGATAAAAGCATTCGCACAATCTCAGAGTATCGTCTCAATAATAAAAAGGAGAAATACTGGTTTGTGTTCTTCTTAGATCAAAAACTTGCTGCGGCCACCACTTGCACCGATGAAACACCAGATGGATTACGCTCATGCACCACAGCTATTCCTTCGGTATGCCAAAGCTTACAAGGCAGCACCACTACTGAGTGGACTCTGCCAAAAGCAGTTGTTCCAGATGTCGACCTAGTTGAAAAGCGTGCTCTCGCAACCGTTCTTTCAATGCGTGGTGAGGGCCATCAAATGGAAAACATGGCAAAGACCGGTAACCTCATTGGCCTTAAGCATAAGCTCCAGACAACTCGTGGCCGCCTCACCACTGCTCCCGTTAAGAGTGAATACATCAAAGACGCTCTTCAACTCTGCTCTCGTATTTAAGCTTTTAATCACTCCGTCTCAATTTGAGATTTTTCTAATTTTGATGCGTTGAGCTTCCAGACAGATTTTTTAGGTTCAACAGAAGTTCGGTCCCTAAACCGACTTAATTGATGCTGGGCTGGTCTTCTTTTTGAAGATACCTAGAGTCGGAGGACTTATGAAATCAGCACATCACTCAAAACTTTTGGTACTACTTGTAGCGCCGATGGTGTTCGTTGCATTCCAAAACTGCTCTCCCGTAAAGTTTCAGTCGATGGAAGAAGACGGCGTCTATATAAAGATGAACGCTGATGATCTAGGGGATGGAGCTGCACCAATTGTAGAATCGATTCCAGAAGCCGGAGAAACTCCAGCACCTGTTTCAACACCAATTGTCTTAATCCCAGAAGTTAAGTCTCCTATTGTAGTGGTAGAAGCTCCTGAAGAAGGAGAAATCCCAGTTGCTGTCGCGACACCAAAAGTAGTTGAAACCCCAGAAGAAGGAGAAATTCCAGAAGCTGGTCCAACTCCAATCGTAAGAGCTACACCACCAGTTGTTACTCCAGGATCAGAAGAAGAGTCGATTGAAGACGTCGTTGCAGATCACAAATCAAGCTGTGCTCAATTAGTAAATGATGCAATCACTTACGATTCAATCGCAGACACCAATTCAGCAGCAGTAGCTGTTGGTGGTACAGGTGGTACGCGAACTGAAAATCACGAAAATATTTCGACTGCGAACTATAAAGGTGGCACCCATACTGTTGTCGCTCGATCGATTGACAGCATCGACCACTTCGGTGGCACTGGTTACTTCAATGCTTCACGCATTAATAAAGTTAAGACCTACGGTGGAACGACGACTGTTATCGCAAACCGCATTACTTCTTTCGATGGCACCGGAGGCAATCTTTGTATTAGTGCCGAGACAATGCCAAGCGTGATCGGAACTGGTGGCTATATGGTTGCTCAAGGCCGCAGTAGCTCTGCAAGCATTCCAGAAGTTGCTGAGATCACGGGTGGTACTCACGCGTTCAAAGATTTTAAAATTGGATCGATTAAAAAGTTCCAAGGCGGAACACTCATTCTCGAAAACGTTAAAGTTGATTCAATTGAAAACGCGAGTGGTGGAACAATTATCTTGATCAACAGTGAAGTTGGCTCGATTAGCAATGCCTACTCAGAAATATTAGTGAAGAATTCAACGATTGCGTCGGTTCAGAACGCTAGAGACATTAAGGTCATCGACTAAACTAAATATAAGCTAAGCGCCCTGACGATATTTCAAAACTTTTTCGATATCAGGACGGCAGGTACCACAAGCGGTACCTGCTGAAGTTTTACGGCTCACATCTCTCACCGTTTTCGCCCCGCAAATAACTGCATCATCAACTTTTTTCGTTGTAATCGCTCGGCAGTGACAGAGCTCATAATCTTTGTAAGGAAAATCCCATTTACCCTGAAGCTCGAGCAGCAATTGCCGGAGCAATATCGCTGAATGATGGCTTTCTGTCGGAAGCGGAATTGAATCAACAGTTCCCTTTAAAAGGGGGCGCCACTGCTTCACAAGGTCCATCATCTCTGGACAACCAATCACAGAAAGTTTCGCCGAGACAATCTGACGCTGATCATTGAGCTCGTAAACGAGCTTTAGCTCGTCTTGCCCATCGATTGAGACTTTAATTGTTTGAGGTTCATTTGAGGCCATAGATCTATTGTGTCACAGCCTATAGCGTTTCTCTAACATTACTTGACCACTCCACTGCCTACGGCTAGCCAAGAGTCTATGTCTTCTTTAGTTGGCGAACTTACAGTCAGAATTATTCCGCTTCTAACGGACAACTACTGCTATGTCGTCGCTTCGCAATCTCATCGAAAATTATTAATCATCGATCCTTCAGAGGCTCAGCCAGTCAACGAAGTCTTAAAAGCCGAGTTCTCAAGCTACAAAATCGATAAGATCTTGCTGACGCATCACCACGCTGACCATGTCGGTGGTGCTGCTGAGCTTTCGACTTTATTTGGCTGCAAAATCTACTGTTCGGATTACGACCTGCCGCGGTTGCCATTTGCTCACTTCGGAATTTCGACCGCCCTGCGGGCCGCCTCTGAAGGCAAAGCAAAGCAGCCTGCGTTGGCTCGCTACACTGGACAGACCGCATCAGATTCGTCCGACGATTTCGACTTCTGCGGAGAAAAAGTCGAAGTTCTATTTATCCCAGGCCATACACTTGGCCACATCGCCTATTACTTCACTAAAAGCCGACTCGTGTTTAGTGGCGATACACTTTTTTCTGCAGGCTGCGGAAAACTCTTCGAAGGTTCTCCTGAACAAATGTTTTTAAGCCTCAAAAAACTTGCACGTTTACCGATCGACACGAAAGTCTATTGTGGCCACGAATATACAGTTCAAAATTTAAAATTTGCAATTTCACTCGACCCAGAAAATCTCGATATAAAAACTTACATCGCCGCAGCCGACGAACTCCGCAGACGAAATCTTCCGACAATTCCTTCAACCATCGGCATCGAAAAGATGGTGAACTTATTTGTTCGAGCCAAATCGGTCGAAGAACTGCGCGACCTCCGCCTCGCAAAAGACAGCTACAGGAACTAACTCCGAGGGCCGTGCTTCTGGTACGTACCCTGCAATTACCTAAATTCGAAGCTAAAGCAATCTGGCAGGACAAAGCTACGAGGACTGATCGTCTATAACCCAGACGGTAAGCGTTCAATTTTTGTCCTCCCACTAGGAGTAACTATGAAATCGACCTTTTTAACCGTAAGCGCAGCTCTTCTTGGGACCTTGTTTACAGCCGGATCACTTCACGCGCAAGTTGCTAATCCCGCACAGAAGCTCGCAGCACAAGCCGATAGCTCATGTAAGCAAACGAATGACCCTTTCGAAGTGGCCTACAAATACACTGCAAATTCAGAAAAGTTTGCTGGTCAATGTATCGACTCAAACCGATTTCGTGTCATTCAAAACCTCAAGATCGAAAATGGCACCCTCTCGTTAAACAACTACCAACATGAAAAAGAATACTGGGAAGCTAAACTCTCAGTTCAAGATGTTGAAAATGTTTATGTGCACGTTGTGCGGTTCCCAATTGCAGGCGTTGTTGAAGCAGCACATATTCAAATTCGATTTAAACTTAAAAATCCAGTGCAACTTAAAAATCAAATCGACGGTCGAAAAACTACGGCTAATGATTTGATGGTTTCATTCGAGGCTTCACGTCCGAAGGATATTGGGTACAACTTTGCCCTGGGAGTTATGGAAAACTACAGCCTTATCGGAAAAGTCTCTTCGACGGCGCAAAAGAAGATCGACGGCAGCAATCCTTTTGAACAATATGAATTAGATCTTTCAGCAGAAGAAAAATCTCAGCTTCTCCAGATTGCTCTCAATAGAGCAGCTAAGATTACTAACGAGCAATTCTACAGCACTCTTCGACCCAACTGCGCTACTGAAGTGTTTGATGCAATCGATTCACTCCCACGCTTAAAAGGAAAATTCAGAAGCTTCCTTACTGTAATTTCAAACGACCCCGTCGCAAAACCTTCGATCGCAGCACTTCAAGCTAGAAAAATTCTCAAACGTCGCGTGCAAAACTTCGAAGACGAAGTAAATGGCGTGATTAAAGATATTCCGGTCGGCTCGACGACTACGCAACACTTAGTACCTCAGGTTGCTAATCATTCATGGACTCTGCTTGTCACTCTCCCTCGATTAGACAAACTCACGCCGAATGAGCGTGCTGCAGTATTGAAGGTGAGAGCTGATCTTTTGCAAACAGCTCCTCTATTAGTTCAAGCTCTTGGTTCTTCGTTTATGACTGAGGCTGGTCTCGACGCTTCGAAAATTCTCAGCAGCACAGTGACGGTTTTGCAAGGCCGTCTACTTACGATCTTGAAATCGCTAAATCAGAATCTTCCAAATACGAAACAACACCTCGGACTCTACCTAGTTCCACTTCAAATGGGCGGAGCAACGACGAGTTTGCAAAAATTCGGAATCCCTGCAGAGCTTCCTTTTGCAGTGAGGGATGTCGAAATTGAAGAAGGTAGCCGCGAAGCAACTGACACTTATTTCCAAATTTCTGAAGGCACACGAAAAGCTGGCGACTCTGGAGCAAAGCTCAAAGACCCAGCGTATTTAATGGGGGCTGCAGTAAAGCTTCAAATTGCTCGTGATGCGAGTTCGTTTCATAGCCAACTTCTTGTGGGCTTAAACGACATTCAAAAACCGTTTGGAATGACAAATAGCCAAGTTGCCTTTAAACAAGCTGTCGTAAAAGGTGCGCAAGCCCGACTTACTCGCCCGACTCTCCTTCTTACACATGCGCAGCCAAACCTTGGAAGCTTAAATCCTCTCGTAAAAATTGAATTTGGACCTGAAGGTGGCTTAGCTGGTCGAATGAATCCAGAAAACTTTGCGATCTTCCAAATCAGAAAAGAACTCAATGGCAATTGCTCGACTCAGGCTGAATCAAGCCCGGCACTTCTAGGAAATCTAGCAGCGACTGCATTGAACAAGCCGGTTCTTGATAAGCTGATCGCTGGTAAAGCTGTAGCTTTTAAAATCTTGGGTGTAAATCTCAATGCAAAAACCCGAAGAGTCGAAGCAATGGATGTGCGCGTTGCCACTTGGCCAATGAATTGTTTGTCAGTTCAAAACGTTAACGACCAATTCGCGCAGCAAGCAAATCAGATGTTCAAAAAATTAGAAGCTGACGCAAAAAACGGAAACTTAGTTCAGAGTTTAATTCAAAAACTTTTAGCTCGTTAATTCGAACAGATATCAGCTCTTAAGGATCTTCATCATTTCACTTTCAAGATGAAGGTTCTTTCGAGAAGCAAGAAAGCCGCGGTTGCGTAAACCCGGCTTTCCATATTCCATCTCAAGACCAGTCTCCATCGAAATGATCTTCCCGCCTGCCTCCGAGAAGATTACGTGGCCAGCAGCAATGTCCCACTCAGAAGTTTCACCAAAGCGCGGATAAAGATCGGCGCGACCAGAAGCAAGCCAGCCAAATTTAATCGCAGAACCAATTCGAATCACATCGCTCACTTCAAATTTTTCATAAAACATTTGTCCGCGCTCAGTGACTTGCGACCCACTTGCAATCGCCACTAACGGCTCTGAAGTTCGAGAATTAAAAATCTTTTCGCCATTTAAGAACGCGCCGCCACCCAGCTCTGCTGAATACATCTCGTCAAACATTGGAGCATAGATCACCCCAAGCTGAGGTTTGCCACCGACCATTCGGGCAATGCTAACGGCGAAAGTATCTTTGCGTTCAACAAAGTTTTTGGTCCCGTCCAATGGGTCGACCAACCAATAGGGCTCATCGTCATCGGGTGCCAAATCATCGCTTCGGTAGTTTTCTTCAGAGATTACAAATTCATCAAACTGGTCGGTTAAAGCGGCAACAATAAGGTCATCGGCTTGGGTATCTGCGATGGTCAGGAGGCTCTGATCTGCCTTCTGCTCGAATTTATAGGCTTCTGAGAGGTAGATTCGCTTAATTAGCTCCCCGGCTTCTTTAGCAATATCGATGACTTGGCTAAGCATTTTGAGATTCTCTCCCCACTAAAAAGACCTACCATTGGTTGGTGAGCTATGTTATCACCTTTCATTCAAGATCATCTAAAAGGTTGGGAAGTTCGTCATGGCTAAAAAAGGCAAAAAACGTATTATCACTCTCGAGTGCACTGAAGCCCGTAAAGAAGGACTCTCTCCTTCACGTTACACAACTACTAAAAACTCACAGACGCACCCTGAGCGCCTTGAGAAAAAGAAATATAACCCGACTTTAAAGCGTCATACAGTTCACCGCGAACTCAAGTAGTTCCCGAGTTCTTCGTACGCTAAAATCAAAAAGGTAGAGCAATGCTCTACCTTTTTTTATTTACAGTCTGACTTCTTTTTCCCGGTGACGTTGGCGCTCCCCTAAACGAGAAAGCGAACCAATCTCTCTGCTTAACAATTCAAGTAGCTCTGAAGACGAAACGATTCCGATCAGCACGCCTTCAGCATTCACGACCGGTAAGCGGCTAACTCCGTATTTTTCCATTAACTGAATGGTTTCATAGATGCCTTGATCTTCGGTTACCGTGACCAAGGCCGGAGTCATGACGTCATCTACTTGCACAGTGTCGGGATCAATCCGTAATGCGACAAGACCGACAACAATATCTCGATCGGTGAGTATTCCGACTGGTCGACGCTCTTTGCCTTCGCAAACTACAACGTCTCCCACATGTGCTTCCCGCATCACTCGAGCCGCATCGGTTACTTTCGATTTACGATCGATAACAGCAACCTTGCGACTACAAACATCAGCTATCGGCATTCCCGGCCTCCGCTGCAAAATTCAGTTTTAGTGAGTCACCTGATTATTCATGCTGACTTCATGTTCTTCTGAAGGAACAGGAGAATCATCCATCTTTCCTTTATTTCGGCGATACAGGGTGCGGCGATTGATTCCTAGAATCCTTGCCGCAGCTGTTTTTTTGCCTTTGGTGTAGTTCAACACGTAATCAATATAACGTGCGTTCCACTCTGCTAAAGTTGGAAGTTCATCTGCGTTGCCTTTTGGAAACGCGAAAGGAAATTCCTGAGTCGAGTTGTCTTGTTGCTGCATATAATTTTTCTCCCCACGAAAAAGATTTTGGGCTTCTCCCGTGACACATCCACTCGAAACATAGCGCAGGAAGAATATTATCCCTAGTGCACTTTTCTAAACACGCCGATCACACCACTGGTCGCACCAGCTGCTACGAATACTTATTTAAATCTTGCGAAAACTGATGCGGCAATTCGACTGACTCTTCGGGCGCTGCCTCGGCACTTGCAGCACTGTCATCGTGTTGCATCGGCAAAGGCATTCCAGGCAGCATGGTTTCACTTGCAGGCTTTGCGCGCGTAACTTTGTTTTCTTTTTCTAAAAGATCAATAAGTTTTCGGACCGCGATCATACGATTCGAAGTTTGACGCCAAACCGCATAGTAGTTCAAAACCATTGGCCCGCCGACAGTGAAAGATTGCAAATTTGCATGAGTGAGTGTTGATTCGACTAAATTTTTCGCTACAGCCATTACACATCTGCCCTGCTCCGCGAGCCTCACACAGAAGTCCCAGTGATCGCTTTCAATCACCTCTTCGACATACACATCTGAGGACTGCAAGTGATCAGTGACCAATTTATTGAGTTGCTCATCATGGCGAGACCTTGCAAGGGGCAAGTTCTGAAAAATCTCAATTCGATTTTTATATTTTTCTGCGATCTCATTAGAAACGACAAATACAACTTCCGGCGAAGCCACTTTGCCAAACTCGAGTCGCGGAGAATTTGGCGGCGTCAATGTCATTCCCCAATCAATGTCACCATCATTGATCATCTCAAGCATTCGATCTGCGTTTTTCTCGCGAACCGTGTGCACAGTGCCAAATGGGGCAAACACTTCGAAGTATCCTAATAAAAAATCGACTTCAACAGAGCCAGCGAAACCATCTTGCAAGCCCACTCGGACCGGATAGCCACCGATCAACGTAGGTGACACCACATCGAGAAAGCGCAAACCAGCTTCAAACATTTGTTTTGCATATCGATAGAGAGTTTCACCTTCTGTTGTCAGCTCAATGCGACGAGGTCTTCTGTGAAAGAGTGGTATCTCTAAAAGTGTTTCTAAGCGCTTGATCTGTTCACTCACTGTCGGAATTGACACTCCAGTAACTTCTGCAGCTTCCTTCATCGACATTTTGCGCGCTACTTCATAGAAGTAGTAGACCTGGTTCCAGTTAATATCCTTGAGTTTCCTCATTTTTTCCCCCGAGCTTTTGCATGGCGCGTCCACCTTCAGGGTATGGGAATCATGATGAGGAATCCTTCTTTCAAGGTCAGCGGTTTATGAAGAAAAGGACAAATCTGCTGGGCGCTCCCTCTTCCATTGTTCCAGCTGGAGCCTGGTATCTCTGATGATCGACTCGACCAACTGCTTGAAATTTGATGAGCGACAAGCTGAGACAAATTTATTGTGAACAGACCTAATCTTTAAAAGCCCTTGGTAGTCATTGCCATCTTTTCGAATCAACAGTGTGGCACTCGAATCAGACGGTGCTTTCTCGAGTAACCCCGTAAGCCGCGCAGTCATCTCCACTACATCATGCTGATTTTCGTTTTCTAATCCTTCGATTTTCATTTTCATCCTTTCTCAAAAACAGTAAATCATTCCTCGCAACTCAGCATCATCACGCGAAATCGGCAATTCAGTATGCCTATCAAACTTTGCACCTCTTACTTCAACATCTGTAAAACGCACGCCTCGTAAATTTGCTCCTCGCAAATCGCTAAAGCGCAGGTCGGCAAAAGATAAATCAGCTTCCGAAAAATTTGCTTCTCTCAGGTCTGCATTTGCAAGCGATGCCTGACAGAGCTCTGCTCCGGTAAAATCTGCGCTATGAAGTTTTGCCTTTCGAAAATTTGCACAGCTTAAATCTGAGCCGCTAAAGCGAGCATTCGTTAAATCTCTTTCTGAGAAGTCACTTAGCGGCAAATGCTCTGAACAGTAGTCGCCGTGGCATTCACTTGCGCTCTTGTTCGGAAGCTCACAAGCTACTTCATCATCACTGCAAGCTGCATTCGGGACCCACTTCGTCTCATCTATAAACTCCATGCTCACGGCATAATCACCCTTATGAGTAAGTCCATCCGATTTAACTAACTTTACATGTGATCTCATACCGTCCCCCCGAGGCTCCGTACCTATATTGTCTGACAGGAGGGATGAGTTCCCTAGCTTTTGTAATCTTCGATTTGCTAAACGCTAAGAGAGAGACTCTAAATCTCATGATTCGGAACTGCTGAAATTAGACGAAACGCAACAGTTCGAGCCTTAAAGTTGATAAGACTTGCTGAGAAGAAGATGAGCGAAAGAATGTTTAAGTCACCACAAATTTCGAGGCACAAGAAAACTTGGTTTATCAAAGGTCAATCTGTTTAGGTTCCGCGATAACTAATTCAAACTTTCGCGCCCCACACGACTTTCGAGAAAAAGCCGCGGCTGCTTTTTACTCCAAGCACACCCTGCTTTGAGTAAAGATCTTCCATCGGTCGCGAAATGTAGTTCTTGTAAAACGGCTCATGAAATTCTCGAGGGAAATCAACGAGAGCACGTTCAAGCTTTGGGTTATCTCCCAGCTGGAGAGAATCCACCATACCTACAAAGCCTTGCGGTTTCAAAACTCTTAGCGACTCTGCGATGACTGCTTCACGAACTTTCTCAGGCAGCTCATGGAAAATAAACACCGAGTAAACAGCATCGAACTGTTCATCTTTAAATGGCAGGTCAGCGCCATCACCTTTAATGAAGTCGACTTTCTTTAGAGTGTTTGTTTTCGTTCGGGCTAAACGCAAATACGCTTCACTCAGATCAAGCGCAGTAATATGAGCTTGCGGAAAAGCTGCCTGAACAAACTCAGACGCACGACCAGTTCCTGCGCCGATCTCTAGAAACCTCAAACCTTTTCCGTTGCTATCAAATTTTTCTTTCATCGGCTTGATGATCAATCGTCTCATCGCATCTGCAGAGCCAGAAAACAGAACTTCAACTTGATGGTCATACAATTCTGCAGAGTGGTCCGTTAAATAACCACTGTCTTGAAAGTGAAAGTTTCGTCGATAATATTCAGGGAGCCCCTCTAAGAGCTCGTTAGCGTCGGCACTAAAATGATGAGCCTGCTTGCTCGACTTTCTCTGCGCTGCCTTGACTCCATCGATAAATAGCTTCGGAATTCGAGTTAAATGCTTAAATGCGGACTCTGGCTTCAAAACACTCACAGGATAAATTCCTGCGGCAATATTTTCTGCATCAGCGCGGAGCAAGCTAAGCAATTCGGCTCGAGAAGTTTTCAGAAGCTCCAGATCATCCGTTAAAAGCTTTGGGCGCCTTCGATTCACCAACAGATCTATGGCTGGCAACAGCAAGCCTTCCGCCGTGAAAAATACACTTCTTAAAAGAGAATAGGATAATAACGCTTGGGCTCTCATAAGAAGAAATCTACCACCTTCGGCTGTTTGCGCAAACATCCATTACTTAAGTCTAATTTCTTCTAAACCAAACTCGCCCGTAGCAAGCTCATTAGCTATTGTAAGAGGTCTATGACGACTCAACTTGTAAAAGTGCTCACTCCAAAGACGAAAATTCCATTTGGTCTCTTTATTTTGGTGTGGATCATTGTTCTGTATATGCTCCCCCAAAAACTTCCGATATTTGAGGGACAGCTCGTCCCGGTCACTTTTATCGACCACATGATTCCGCTTAGCTCTTCCTGGATCTGGGTTTACGTTTCTTATTACTTCTTTTTGATTGGTGCATTTTTAACTGCGCAAGGTAAAAACTCGAATCAAATCTTTTATTCTTTCTTCGCCTCTGCGATCCTCGGAACAATTATCTTTTTCCTTTTTCCAACTGTGATCGACCGCAATCTTCACCCAATCCTCGACTCAACTTCTCTTTCGGGCTGGTTGCTTTCGATCATTCGCATAACAGACGCTCCGCTTAACTGTGCGCCAAGCATGCACATTGCGATGACCACAATTGCTTGCGGCACCTTCATTCGAGAACGCAGTTGGTACACCTGGCCAGCAATTATCTGGGCGCTGTTAATCGCCTATTCGACAATGGCAACCAAGCAGCATTATTGGTGGGATGTGGCTACAGGCTTTGCCCTTGGCCTCTTCGTCTTCGGCTTCTTCGACCGCGCCACTTATATCGAGCCACAGCGTCTGGGCCGCACAGAAAAAGCATGAAAGCTTTTCTAAATCTTGTGAATTGAGTCACCACTCTTCTCTCGAGAAAGCTCCCTGTGCTATAAGCACATCATGTTTCAATCTATTCTTTTTGCAGCATTACTCTTATCGACATCGATTTCGACGGCTAAACCTGGCGATGAAAGACTCTGCGAAGCGTATACCGGAGTAAATTCGGCTCTCCAGTGTTCTGAGGACAACTATTTGATTCGGTTTGGCTACAAGTACTGCATAAAGTACGTCGAGCTTGAAAACACCTACGAGCCCGCAACACAAGTCGTGTTAGCTAAAATTCGGAGCTGCCTTGTCAGCGAACTCATGAACGATTTTGAACTTACTTGCGACAACTCTGAAGCGAGAGCGATGGATCATCATTTGAAGTGTTATCAGCAAGGCGGATTTTGCACTCTCCCGGATTGGGAAAAATTTAAAATTGGTTGGGCGGCTAAAGCTGAATTAAAACGCGAGAGCTTTCGAAAAACAATGATGGCTGTTAAAGCTCAGTGCGACCGCGCGGATTAGTCACGAACGATGTGCGGCTTCGGTGCAACCAGCCTTTTCGTTTAAACCAAATATAAATTCCAAGCTCCGTTGCAACCATCAGAGACAAGACTGCGGGGTATCCCCAAGGTGAACGCAGTTCCGGCATAAAGTCGAAATTCATTCCGTAAATTCCAGCGATCACATTGAGCGGAAGCATAAATACCGAAAACACCGTAAGGACTCGCACTACTTCGTTCGTATGGCGTGAGGCTTCGTTGGTTTTTTGCGCCGAAAAAGAAATATGCAGATTCAAAAGCGTATTAATACTTTCTGTCAGCTCGTCGGAATAAAAGAAAAGTGAATCAGTTTGCTCACGCAGATCTTGAAACTGAGGTGCACCAACTTTTAAATGAGTCATAAGTCTCGGCAATTGGTCTGCTGAAGCACGAATGATCCGCTTAAAGACCGAAGCTTGGCGTTTAAGATAGTAGGCCTGCTCAATATCAAAAGGCTGAGTGCCAGGCGTATCGAACACGGCCATCTCAAGTTTTTCAAGCTCGTTCAAAGCGTGGTCAATCGGCTTGTCATAAGATCTGAAAACTTCAGTAAAGATATCGTAAACGATGTAGCTGGCCGGAGCTTCAGAATTTTTAATATGGTTCTCGGCCCACCGCTCTTTTATTCTTTCTAAATAAGGATGAATCGTTCTGTGAATTGTGATGACGAACTTGTCTGTATAAAAAATCGCAAGCTTTCGCGTGAGTTCTTCTACAGTGTCGCCTTCAGGCGAACACTGATCATCAAAACTTCTCAAGATCACAAAGTGCAGATCAGAAATGCGTTCGTATTTTGGTAAGTGCTCTGGGTCGAGACAATCTTTTACTGAAGTCGAGTGAAGACCGTAGTCTTGAGCAATCTGCTCAAGCTCAGTTCGACTTGGATCGGTCACGTCGATCCACTGAAATTCACCTTGTCGCTCAACGACTTTCGTAATCATGCTCTAATGCTAACAATGGAATGGGTAAAAAATCAGTCTATTTAAGCATTTAGACGCACAATATTTAAGCTTCGATCCGGAAATCCAATTGCACTTTAAAATTCGGGCTGCTACTACTCTAATCCTCACTCAGATGGTGGTATGGCCGAGTGGCTAGGCACACGCCTGCAAAGCGTGCTACAGCGGTTCAAGTCCGTTTACCACCTCCATTTTTATTGGGCAGCTCAATGCTGCCCCATCAATTTAGATCTTCGCTTTTTTCTTAGATGAGCTGCACTCATATGTCATTTGCCACTCTTTAACTGCTTCTGTTGCAGTTTCAACTTTTGAATCAGTTCCGCCGGCTTCGCCAGACACTAAATTGATGCCGAGGAAACGCCCTTCATCTCTTCGCGAATCATCGCGATTTGTATTGCGCGCATTCGAAGTCGATTTTGTGCCGACCACGACTTCGGTTTCTTCGAGAATTCGATATTCTGATTGTCCGCAAGCCTCATTCATTTTCGCGGTCGCCACTTTACGATCTTCTTCTCTGCTGTTGAGCGGAATAGCAATGACACCGCCGTGGCCAGTTTTGCGCTTCACCTCACGAGCTTGCCCTTGATACGGCACGGTTTGGCATGCAGTGAGAGCAATAGCAGAAGTTAAGATCGCAAGTTTGAATGTGTTCACGTTTCATCCTTTGTTTTGGGTTGTTAGATGAGTAAGAAGTGCCACAACTCCTTCTGTTTAGGACAGAGCAGCCAGCTCATATCTGTTCGCTCTGTTCGGCCAGTAATCTTTTCCACAGCGAACACTCCGAACACACAGACGGCCACGATTATTGAGCGAAACTTGGGTGCAGCGTAAGTAGGTGTCACGCACGTTCTCAATAAACAAAGGATGGAATATGAAAAAGCTAATCTTCGGATTATTACTCGCAGGAACAATCGCAGCATGTGGCAAGCCTGCGAAAAAAGAAAACGACTTCATTGATAAATTATCCCTTCAGCAGATTGCATTCGGAGCTGACGACACCTACCAATACGCGATCGATACTGATCGAAAGCTCTCTTCTGGCGGCTTGAACTTTGTATTTGCTTCGCCTGAGTTTGTTTCGATGAAAGTTGAATCCGTCTACTCAAGTCTTGTCGGATGTGATGATGCCGAAGTAAAAGTTGGCTGGTTTAAAGACGCCTCAAGTGGTTCTGGCAATTCACTCTACACTGGCACTGCTTTCACGAACACACCGGGTGTCGAAGCAAAGCTTCAGGCGCAGTTTCTTGGAGTAGAAAATTGCACTCAAATTACCTTCAGCATCAAATTAAAAAGACTCTCGTCAGTGAACCCACTCGTGGCAGCCACTTTTCCGCAAAACTATTTAGGAGAATGGTTGTGGGAAGACAAATATGGTCAAACTCTGTCAGCTTTTAACCTGAAATTCGAAAAAGATTACTCTGGCCCAAAAATCAATGTCACCTACTACCACTCATGCAATGGCAGCGGTGAAATCGCGAACGGAGTAGTTGCCAGCGTTAGTGGCCAGAAGATTTCAATCAAAATCACAAACGTCTCTTATCCGTATGCGGGAGGCTGCCTTCAAAATATCTTGGGCCTAAAAAGTGACAGCGTCGGCAAATACATCAATTGTCTTGGAGAAAGGCATACCCCACCTTACTTCAGAGTCGCTTGTAATTTGACCTCTGATCCCAATGCATTTCCGCCAAACTTTGAAAATGCGACCGCCCGGTTTGAAAAATAGTTCTAGCTACCTCATCGTCTAACGCATTTTAAGTCACAGCGAACGAGTGTTCGCTGTGACTATTGTGCAAACTTAGGAATCGATGTATCCTTCTTTTATGAATTACGAAACCGGATTGCCAACCGCAGCACATGAATACTTAAAGCATGAGCTCGCCAACCGACAGGTCCGCAGACCTGCCTATTCACTCCGTGCATTTGCAAGAGATTTAGATCTCTCCCCTTCTACGCTCAGTGAGTTACTCAATGGCAAAGTTGGCATTTCGCCTACTAAAGGCGAGATCTTAGCTAAAAAACTGAAGCTTGAAGCTCCGCACGATGATCACTTCAAAGATTTAATCTCTGCACAGTTCGCAAGATCTCAAAAAGAACGTCAAGAAGCTAGGCTTCGCATCGACGCGCGCAAACGCTCTGACCAAATTCTTCTTTCGCTCGACAAGTTTGCACTTATTGCCGACTGGCAGCACTTCGCAATTCTTGAGCTCGTCGAGCTTGATGAGAAATATCATAAAGTTTCTGCGATAACTAAAGCGCTTAAACTGCCTTCAAACATTGTCCGCGAGTCCGTGGGAAGGTTGGTCCGTCTCGGAGAACTTGATAACTCAGGACCTATTTGGAAAACAAAAACGGCTGTTACATTTGTCGGCGAAGAAATTCCGTCGGCGGCACTCAAGAAGTATCATACACAAGCCCTTCGGCGCGCCGAAGAAGCGCTTTATTCTCAAGACTTAAAAGAGCGTGAGTTCCAAACAAGTTTTTTCTCGATCGACTCAGCCGATTTACCACTCATCAAAGCTGATCTTACTAGAATGAGAAAAGAGCTAATTAAAAAGTACGGGCATAGCCCAACCAAGAACAAGGTTTATTCGTTTGGATTGCAACTGGTCCGAGTCAGCGTTTAACAGAACTGCTGTTTAACCTTTGGACGCCTCTGTAAAAGTTTTACCTGTTCGGTGAATTTCGGCTCACCGAACACATTAATTCAGGCTTCCCCTTGTGAAAGACGAGCGACTCCTATAATTTTGCCTTCGATGAACACTCTTTTCTCTCTTCTCTTCGTAACACTTCTAAGCTTCAATGTTTCGCATGCATCAGAGCGTACGGGCGGCAATGGTGGCGGATTCGGAGAAATGAAAGCCCTCAAGGTGTTTCAATCGCTCAATCGATACGTGAACCTCTGCCTAGCGAACACTTCAAACTGTCCAATTAACTCAAGCGAAGAAATTGCGCTTCGAGCTTTAGCTGATTCGCTCAATACTGAACTTAGTCTCACGCCAATTGATTTCAGACATGACATCGAGACCGATTACGTCACAGGAAGCAATCAAGGCGATATACTTTGGATCAGATCTGCATCTCTTTACGACGCTTTAGGCTTGCCTAAATCATTCGGCGAAATTGGTTCGATTGTATTGCAAGGACTACTTTCAAAACGTAACTCTGCCGAAACTAGCAAAGCTATCGGCGACAAAGTTTTTGCTTTCATGCAAGAGACCGGAGCGGTGGTTGCAAACGGAGAGAATCTAATTCGAACAGTTAGAGTTTTAAAACACGGCGTTGTCATCGATGAGCTAATCGCAATTGAGTTCGCAGATCGATCTGTTGATTTGACCGCTACCGTAATTGAAAAGCTCGGCTGCGAAAGCCCGCGGCTTGAGTTTTCGTCTCTACACACTCAAGGTAAGACTACGTCAGTTGCGCTGAATTTCGTTTGCGCAGCTACAAAAGGAAACGCAGTCATTCTTATACAATCAAACCCGATTTCAGTGAGACTCACCGAAGTGTACAAAGATTAGACACCGGTTAGCTCAAATAGTCTTCCCTCTCATATCGCTCGCTAGCTCCTTATTATTGATTGCCTAAAGCGATTAACGGGCAAGTAAGTTGCAATCTCACCTAGCTATGCCGCGACTGACGAAAAGCCTATTCATTGCACTACTCCTCTTGCTTTCGCCGATGGCTGAAGCACGCGATGTCTGTCGGATGATCTTCTCAGACACAGTCGACAGAAATGTTATGTTCCAAGAGACTTACAAAAATTTAGCAGCGATCATCGATCTTACCGCTACCCGTCCAAATAAAAAACATTGGGACTTAGAAGATAAGTTTAGAAAAATGTTATCAAACAATGTGAGCTACTGGAGTAGCTACTACGTTCGTTACAAAGCAGAACTCTCATTTGTCAAAACCAGCAAATATGACGACTGGTTTTTTCGGCTCGAAGAGGGACAACCTGCGCGAACGGCAAAAACTGATTCCGAGCCAGACCGGCCCATTTATATTAATGAACGCCTGATTTCAAACCGTACGAATAAATTTAATTTGCTAGACGTCACTCAGCTACTGCTTCATGAATTCGGTCATAAAATTCCCGGAGTTGCTGAAGGCGGAAAAACCAAGCCCGAACATCAACGACCGATCGATGACTTTGCAGCTGACGTTGTTAGTGACCTTCAGAAATATTATCGAGCGATCAAAATTGACGATAACACCAGCCTTGAAATTCTCTCAATTCCCTACAAGCCACACCTGGGTGAACACCGCCCAGAATTAGAAAACTCTGGTTTCATTGCTATTTTAAACGACCAATATGGCTCAGTCGATGTTTCGAGACAAATTGCAGATTACATCGGCAAAAATGTCTTAATGACAGATCAGCCTTTTCACAAATTGTTCACCGCACTCGGACATCTAGAATGGACTAATGAATCGGTAGAAGTTGATTCTAAAACTGGAATCGCAAAGTTACGCGCTACCATTTCTGCTCGAGACCACATCGTCAACATAGAAAAGAAAGATTATAGAAGGTATGAGCCATCACTCTTTAAGGGGCCGCTTAAAGATACGTTCGACGTTGAGTTCGCAATTGAAACCCGAGGAGCCGCTAAAATTTTGAGAATGGCGAGAGCCCAACATTACCCTGCAGATGAATCTGGTCAGACAGTGGCCCTCACTAGCACGAAGGTTGATGAATCAACTCTACGGGTATCTTCTACTGCTAGCGGCGCTTTAAGTTCAAAAGTCCGCTCACTATTAGTGCGTGCAGGCGACCGCGATCTCGAGATTCCGATTAAGTCGACAAATGATCTCACTGACGAGTTTGAAGTTAAGATACCTCGAGTGTCGGCGGTTGATAAAATTTCGATTTCTGCCGTCGTATTAGAAGACGGATCAAGAGTCTCTTCAGAAAATCAACTTCGTTTCAATTTAGCGAGTCGGTTTAAAGGCCAACATAGGTCTCCGGTTGAGTTTGTAGCAGCCGAAGTTGAAGGCTATGACGGATTTAAGTCACCGACTTCTCAAGACTCGGCAGCGCTTCGTGTTGACTCCGCAAAAATGCGAATGATGGTTCGGGCTACTGAGCCAATAAGAGAAGTTCGAATCAGAATTGAAAAGTTCATGCGGGAGTATGATCACGACGACTTCACTCGCCCCATCCTTCATGACGTCATGTCGATGAGCGAGAAGCAGCACCTCTACCCACAAAAGCAATCTCAATACACTTCAAAATCGTCTGATTGGGTTGTGCTTCGAGAAAATGAGTTTTCGCAGCGGCAAGTTGGTGATCTTTTGCAAATCGAATTTAATTTGAAGACAAAAATGGAGGATCGACTCTCTGTCGACTATTCGAGAATCACTCAGAGGTATAGCAGGTTCCTTAAAATCGACAAGCGCATTCAGTTTTTAAAGCATGTCGGAATCGATACCGGCGAACGGAACATTAATTTAATCGAGTTCACTACTGAATCCCTCGACACGTCTGTCATTACTCCAGATAACCCAATCGAAATGCAGATCACAAGGCCACCTCGCCCACTCTCCAACTATTCAGATAGTTTTCAATAGTTAGAGTTCCGTCTCAAACTGGAACACGACTCGCCAATTAGCGAAAATCTACCGATAAGCTAGCGATGCGACGTCGACTCAATATGTTTGTAATTCACCTAGCAGTCCTCGTCTCATTTGTTGGTTTCAACAACTGCTCAGGCTTCGCTCCTCCCGAAATAAACTCGATCGTTGCCTCTTCGCAGAGTGACTCTAGCCCTGCACCATCAGGCAAGAAAGTTTCTGCTTTTGTTGCCACTGGGCACATGGGACGCACAGTGCTTTCTTGCGATGGAGGAGTCAGCTGGATTCACGATCAATCGCAAGACGATGAAGTTCGCTGTTGGACGACTGGGCACCCTAAGAACGTTGAATGCGACCACACGCCTTACTCAAATTCTGGCGCTACTTTCGGAGGAGGATATTTTTACGCCTCTTTTGGGTGGGGATATCCAGGCACTGTGCGTCGTTCAAGTGACGGCGTAAACTGGGAAATAATTCGCTCTAACGAATGGGGCGGAGGCCTTGCATACGTCAACGGAAATTTATATTGGCGCGGCGGAACCTGGCAATTATCAAGTGATCAGGGCACGACTTGGTCAAATGTCACTCCAACAAATTTTTCTATTTACGATATCGCGCACCCTCGGCCCGTAGCACTCGATAATCGTCTTTTAATTGTTGCCCGCGACCCTAATGCTGTGAATCTCGCAGTCAGTAGTGATGGCGGTCAGACGTTAACTCCGACAGCATATGATACGCATCTTGGCGGAAGCTTTGCTTCGAACAATCTTGGCCTGTTTGTCTCGCTCGCAAAATTTGAAAGACCCGACAAAACCAAAACTCCCGGTCTCATTGCTCGCTCGACCGACGGTGGCGTTACCTGGACGCCGTCAACAGTTTCAGGAATTATGGGTCAGTGGACATCAAACATTCTCTTCGACGGATCTCAGTTTGTTGCTTTTGCCGATAATAAGAAATGGACCAGTACCGACGGACTTCAGTGGGTAGGAACATTGATGAACACCGCTTGGTTCGGCCCAAGCTCCTATGACTCTGTAAAAGGCAAATATGCGGTGATTACTGGTAACTGGGGAAGCACTTACGCTAATCAAAAAGCCTATCAGAGCTCAGATGGAATCAACTGGACTCTCCTAACTTCGAACCAGTTCAAAGGCGGCCACCCAATTCGTCAATTGGTCCTCGGCGAAGTCGACGAAGAAGTTTGCCAGACAACTACGCCATAAATCCCTTTCTCCTTACATTTTGCTACCACTTCAGTTGGCACCTTGCTTGCTTTATCAAGTGATGACGCCTATTTGCGGTGTCAGAGGGATACCATGCGCTTACTTATGATGCTTCTAAGTCTCGTCGCTCTACTAGCAGCAGAAGTTGCTTCTGCTAAATCAATGTGGAAACCAAATTTTGGTCCCGCACCTTTTCCGATCAAAGTTGAAGTCATGCGCACTTTCGGACCAGGATGCCCTACCGGATCTATTTCTGCGGCGCTCTCACCTGACAGCACAGCAGTGTCGATCTTGTTCGATAGCCTTCAACTCAGTCAGGCCGCAAATTCAGTTCTCGAAAAAAAGTTTTGTCAAATCGTGCTCGGAGTTCACTTCAGCGGACAATATCGAGTCGCTATTGTCGGATCAGATGTACGTGGCTTTGTTGGAGTACCTGCACAGGCTCGTGGTGGAATTAGAGTTCAACACTGGTCAATTTTTGGGAGCGCCAAGCACCATGAGCGAATGAAGTTCGTCAGAGAGTTTGTTGGACCAGCTCAAGAAAGTGTTGAAATGCATAGCCGCTTTGCAGACACACCTCTTTGGTCATACTGCGGAACTCAGATGAAACAAACGACCCAATTTATGACTATCAGCCTTGAAGTGAGTGGCCAAAATGCAAATGCATCTGAGGATTCGATTACAGCCATAGACTCTCTCGACTTTTCGACCAGCCCACTTTCTTACCAGCTTGCATGGACAGCAGACAAAAAAACCTGCCCACGCTAACTACCAGCAAGACATTTCAAGAGCAGCTCTCTTGATCCAATCGTTAAATCAAAGGCGCGACGAAAATGTTCGCGCTTTGTTTTCTCTGAATTATCAATATCTGCATAGGTTCGTGCCACCTGCATAATTTGCATTCGAGAGCGATGAGAATGAACATTTTTGGTAAAGGCATCGATGTAGCTCTCGTTGGTGTTTAAATATTCGATCATGTCAGCAAATGATACTTCACCGTTCCTGAGCACTTGCCCACGAGAAGCGCGCGTCTCGCCTGCCGAGATCACTCTCCTCATGATCTCATCGGACCTCACCGATTTCTTTGCGCTCGCTTGATCAACTAGAAAAACTGAAACTACCGCAAAACGATCAATCATAGGTCCTGAGAAACGCTCCTGATACTGGCGCAGGCGATAACCTTCACACCTACATCTCGACGTATCTTTTGGTACGTAGTTACCACACCTGCAAAGGTTGCTTGTCGCCACCAACTGAAACCGCGCAGGCATTTCGACAAACTTTCCCTGTCGTGCTATCTCGATCTTTCCGCTTTCAAGTGGTTCGCGAATTGAATCTTGAACATTCGCTCTGAACTCAAGGAGTTCATCCATAATCAATGTGCCGCCGTGTGCACGCGTAATTTCACCGGGTCGAATTTGTGATCCGCCACCTACCATCGCAAGCGATGTGATCGAATGGTGGACAACAACATTCGGTCGCCAAGTTGGCGGTTTGTAAAATAATGCAGCGACTTTGCGAATCGATTTCCATTCTTCAGGAGTCGGTGCCGGCAAGAAGGCACTCACCGACTCCGCCGTCGCTGATTTGCCGCTCCCGGGAGTTCCCACTAAAAGTGAGGAATGGCCACCAGCAGCGAGAACAGAGATTAAGTCGGCTTGTTTTTCTGTGAATTCTTTATAAGGAGAAGGTGGTCTTACTGATTTGACTGTTTCGCGAAATGTAGTTTCAACTTCTGGGACCTCAGTTAAATCGCGAAGCTGCTTGAGCTTCCATAAATTGCCATTGAAACTTTTTAGTTCTGAACCTGTAACAATGACATCTCGCTCAGAAAGACAATCTTCTGAGTCGTCAATGTCATCGGGAGCAAACACTTCGCCTTTTAAACTCAATTCACCGTAGATATTAAGATCATCAAGATTTTCAGGCTTCTTGGCTTGCTCAGTTTCCCAAATAAGTGCGGCTGCAACTGCCAAATCTAAACCACGACTCGTTTTTTTAAGGTGACTTGGCCTCAGTTGCACAAGAACTTGCTGGCCTTTCGGAAAGTCGAAACCTTGTGCGCGCAAAGCAGATTTGATTCGCGTAACACTCTCTCTTATAAAAGGATCAGGCATTCCCAAAAATGAAATCTGCGGGAGACCCGGCGAAAGACTTAACTCAACCTCAACCGGTGTGAACTCTTGTGCGTGACGCATGAATGATCGAACTTTCATACGCTTGAACGAATGCAATTACCGCAACCACTCTGAATCGAATTTGAAAAGATAAAAGGAAAAACAGAGTCGAAGTTCGTCTAGTCGGACGATTTCAGATGTGAAAGCGGATGATGAGTATCAATAGCTTCAGTCAGATTCTTTGTTGAGACCGAAGTGTAAATCTGCGTTGTCTGAATACTTGAGTGACCAAGCAACATTTGTATTGAACGAAGATCTGCACCCGCTTCAAGCAATGCGGTTGCACAACCATGACGGAACTGATGCGGACTGACTGGCTGATCAAAACCAGCTTTGGCCGACCAAGCCGAAAGCCATCGCCAAATATCTACTCGCGATGGTCTGTGACCACGGTCGTTGATCAAAATTGTTGAAGCACTCTCTTTGAGCAAATGCGGGCGAACGTTAACCAAGTAAGCTTTAAGCTCACGGCTTAACTGCTCAGTTAACGGAACAAGTCTTTGCTTGTTCCCTTTACCAATAATTGAAAGCCAATTCTCAGTTTCACTGAAGTCATGAATATTGAGACTGATTAGCTCACTGACTCGACAGCCGAGTCCAAATAACAATAAAAGTGTAATGCGATTTCGCGCAGCTTTGTTAGGTTCAGTCGACTGACTAGCTTCAACGAGCTTATTAAACTCGTCGAGAGAAAGTGCTTTCGGAAGTGCCGCATTCACCTTTGGTGGACGGAGCTCGCGAAGCTCGTTTGCTCTTAATCCATTGTTCTCACAAAACTTAAAGTAAGTTCTTAAAGATGAAATCACTCGTGCTTGCGAACGAGGCGAGAGCTTTTTCATTTTCATGAAAGCGTAAAAACCAGGAATGTCTTTAGATTTGAGCGAGTATTCCTCGTACAACTCAAGATCGCGACGATACGCCATCACGGTGTTGCGAGATCTCCCGCGGATATGCTCCAAATCTTCGAAGAATTGCGTCCAGAGTGGTAGAGCCATGCCCAGATTAGAGTATAGATCCCAGCAAAAATCTATTGGTAAATTCAGAATTCTGAATACCGTAACTGTATTCAGAATTCTGAAACGAAAAAGAGCCGAAGACGTGGTGGCGCCTTCGGCTCATGAGTGGTTGAGGGTTACACGGACAACTTAAATTTTTTGATTATTGGGTTAAAAACTTATTCCATTACAAACACGCCGCATGATCCATATTGCGAGTGTACGTAGACGCTGTTTTGAACAGCGAAGTTAAATGTTGGGCCCATCACGCTAGTAGTAGGCATCGACGATAAGAAGTTACTTGGGAATTGAATTCCAACATAGCTTCCTGCCGAAAGAACGCCTGTGAAAGAAAGTGACTGAGCACCGTAGCCGAAGTTTCCAGTACCTTGAAGTTGATATTGACCTGGAGGAATTGGGCAGAATCCAGATGAAGAGTAAACGTTCATCGTCGCAACCATTTGCGTATTGCCCTGCCAGCTATTCATTGCGAAGCCATTAACCGAGTTAGATGTAGAGAAGTTGATAGCGACTTCAGCATGCAAGTGACTCGATTGAATTTTTCCAAGACCGGTTGTAAACATTTGGCCGTAACCTGACTGACCGTAACAACCGTTAAGTTGATTACAGTATGAACCGTTGTACGGGTTGTATCCTGTTTGATAACCGTAAGGGTTCACGACTTGGTTGTTGTTGTTCTTTTTGCTTGGGCAACCAGTCATTGTCACTACTGCAAGAAGCGCTAAAGCTATTTTTGTTACTGAATTTTTCATAATTAAACTCCAAAAACTTAATTTGTTACTTTAACAGTTATTGGCCAAACGCTTCTGAGCGAAGTAAGCCAGTGAATGTTCCAAGTTTCGTGTACTTCGGACGATCGCCGCCGAAGTTTCCGTTGTATGTGTTAGTTGCATCGCCACCAAGAGTGCGCGTTGTCGGATTCACTGAAGAATAATTATCAATGATCGCCTTGTCGTAACGAGCATCTACTCCACCTTGAAGGAAAGTGCGGCAGTCGTAAGGCCCGATCTGAATTTCCCAGCACATCTTGTTTGGACCCTGAGCTGAATTCGAGTAACCGAAGTTCTGGAACCAGATCGATCCACCTAAGATTGATGAACCATCGCCATCACCTTGGCTAAGTACGCTATCAACAACTAGTACGATCGCGCCGGCGCTATCTTGATATATGCCGTGGAACACTTGCTGACCAGCAGATACAAACCATTGATTTAAACTTGTGTCAGAGATTCCAGAGTAAGGATGATTTGAAGTTAACACCGCTTGGCGTGTTACACCGTTGTCATCAAATTGAACTCTGATTTCACCACCGAGTCCTGTTCCATCTGGAGAAAGCTCCACAATCGCTCTAATGTTTTGAGGATTGTTGGGAGGATTCTTAAAGAAGAAAGAGCGAAGCACTGAAGTGCTCACATTCGTAAGAGCAACGGTCTTTGATCCGTATGCTGCTTGTTGAACGTCCTCTGGCGGAGCGATATCGCTTCCACGATCCGGTGCCGGAGGTGCTACGTAGGCCTTTTGTTTTGCACAACCGATGAGGCTAACCACCATTAGCGTCATCATTAGTGCTCTGTTTAGCGTTTTCATATATTACCCTCTGTTTTTAAAACCACCACTCGTAGAGATCTTATTGCTAACTGCGTGCCGACCTTATGCCTGGTAGCTAAGTAGCTGATCTCTGCGGAAGTTTTCAAAAAACGTCTCACAATGAGACAATCCTGTATTCATTTCACCTGTTAAAGCGCACGACAGTGGCGCCAAATTTGGGCGCAGATTGAGACACCATGCGAATTTGATTTGAGCTGAAAGTGTCGATGCTTTTAACAACATCGAGACTTCGAATATTAAAGATGTGAATTGCTATTAAATGGCTTTAGGAAACTTGAGGCCAGGCCGAGTAGTTAAATAGGGGTGGTTTATGAACGTCGGAAATATCGTAGTGTTTACAGCAGTTTTGTTCTTCGTAGTTAAAGTAATAGCTTCATCAATCTAGACTAGATTGCGCGACGTTCTTTAGTCCGGACCTCTAGGTACGGAAAGTAGAATTGAAGAATCTCTTTTGCCGACTTCCCCTTCAATGCCAGATCCCTTGCTCCCCACTGACAAAGACCAACTCCATGCCCCAAGCCCTTACCCGAAAACACAAAATTCTCGCCCTCTTTATATATAGAGAACTTAGTACTCTTGATTCTCGTGTAACCGATGAGGCTTCTCAGCATTTCGCCAGTGATCTGCTCTTTCCCGTCTGTGGTATTAAAAGCAAGCTTAATCACTCTTCCGCCAAGACTTGTCTGCTGCGGTTCAATTGTCAAAATGTCTGCTCCTGGTGAGAGCCTTAGAGCCGATCTTAACTTTTGATAAAGCTCAGATTTCGAGATCTCTACCTGCCAAGTAGTTCTTGTGTTGAGCGAGCAAGAGTCTTTAACAGAGTTAGCTCGAGCCCCTTTTGAAACTGGCTGGCTAAATACTTTATCGGCACCGTCAGTCGCGCCCCCACAGCTAGCGTGATAAAAGATTGGCTCTACGATCCCGATTGAGTTTCCAATAAACTCTCCGCGAGTTTCTCGAACTGCTTTCTGCGACGAGCTTAAACTTTCCCACTTTCGATACTTAAAAACTTGATCCATCACTGTCGCTTCAACATCGAAGCTTTGTTTCTGGCGCTCTTTTAACTTATTAATCGTAAATGTTCTTGCAGCGATTGCCTGAGCCTTTTGTGCTTCATGCGGCCATGATCTTGGAATCTCAGAAGCCACCACTCCTTCGAGATACGATTCGAGCGGCAGAGTGGCAATCACATCAACAGAATTCTTGTGCGCCTTAAGTGTAATTGTCGGCGGAACAAAAACTTTTTCAACAAATAGGCTCTGCCCAGAAATCGGAAGCGAGTCGCCAACAAACTGATAGGTCTCAGTACCAAGATCTGCCACCCAAGCATCCTCTAAACGAGAAATTCGAATTGAGTTCTGAGTTACCTCACGATTGCCAAGTTTAATTTTTGAACCGATGATTTCAAACGAATTTGACTGAAGACTTTTGAGTCGAACACGCACTGGAGGATTTAGATCTTCAACAGCAATTGGCTTTGGCGGAATAGCCGCAAAAGCTTGGGCAGAAATAAATAGAGAAACAATCCATGTCATCCGTGACATCCATTCGTAAAAGGCGTCGTACACCCTTTTTCCACTTTGCAAATTTTAGGCAAAGTGGAAAAAGGGTGTACGACGCCTTTTAGATTGTTCCATTGGGGTGCGCTTGGCGCAATTAGAAAACAGACTGAAGGTGCGCCCAGGTTTCCTTTTTTAAAGGAGCGGAGCTTGCGAGATCTGTAAGCGAATGTGTGAAGATAATTTTCTGAGAACCATTGGCTTTCACTTCACCAATAGCAATCGATTCCAGAGACAATGATTGCTTCGCCTCTTCTCCGAAAACGACAACAACTTGCGCTGAGTTTATAAGTTCGACCTGGACGTTTGTCTGCTCGATATTAATGAAATCAAAATCAGCAATATTCAACTTGAGCGCTGCAACCATTCTTGTTTGCATTTCTTCGATTACTGGCTGGTTCAAAGAATACGACCCTACAAACAAATAGGGCTTGGTAACAACTGCTAGAGCCTGAGAAAGATCATCGGCAGAAGCCGGTGCGATGGCAAACGACTCAACACCGAGGACATCTCTGACATAGGTTAATACGTTCTTTAAGTGATCTTGATCCATGTCAGTTTAGTACCCATTTCAAGCGAGATAGGCAAGCAGGCGGCAACTTTTTCCTCGGCGTAAAGCACAGAAGTCATGAGATTAAACCTCTAGCTCTTCAGGAAGTGTGAGGGGGCACCGAATCGTTCATTGTAGGCAACGCAATCGTTGCTGGCTTTTCTACAGGAGTGAACGATGAATACGGCAAAGACAATTTACATGAGCATCGACCAAAAGCACGAAGCAGTTCTTGAAGATCAAAACCGTTGTTGCCTCTGCGGAACAGATTTAAAGTTTGATCACAAAGTTGATTATATGACTTTGAAGATTGAAGAAAAATCAAACTGCCCGTCTTGTCAGATCGAGCTTCGCCAAAGAGACTTCACTCTTCAGTAAGCGTCTCGCTACCTTCACCCTCCTCGTTGAGCTGCAACAAAATACGCTCAGCGAGTACGCGATTAAAACCCTTGATCTCTGCAATTTCTTCGACCGTTGCAGCTCTTACTTCATCCATCCCAGCAAATCTTGTTAGCAAAGCT
This sequence comes from uncultured Bdellovibrionales bacterium, assembly GCA_964543475.1. Lineage (GTDB taxonomy): Bacteria > Bdellovibrionota > Bdellovibrionia > Bdellovibrionales > JAMPXM01 > JAYSYM01. The sequence continues at coordinate 85,728 of CAZIYJ010000013.1, forward strand.
TTCTTTCGCTTCTCGCCAAGACCTACAACCAAATCAAGCTCGCTCTCGAGCGAAGTCGATTCTCTTAACTTACGATGATAAGTAATTGCGAATCTGTGCGCTTCGTCTCGTATACCCACTAATATTTGGAATGCCTCGGAGCCCGGCTTAAAGGTAACCGGGTTTTGTCTTCCGGGAATATAGAATCGCTCTTCAGTTGCACCGACTTCTTGGTCGGTGAACGAACCTTTTGTTCGAGCCTTAGCTAACCCAACTACCGGAACGTGAGTTTTGTCGAGGGCCTTTAGAACCTCGCAAGCAACCTTTAGTTGACCTTTGCCACCATCAACAACGATTAGCTTCGGATCTTCCCACTCAGCGTGGCCGAATCTTCTCGTTAGCACTTCACGCATCGATTCAAAATCATTTGGCCCTTCAACAGTTCTAATTTTGTAACGTCGATAGTGATCTTTACTTGGAGCTCCATCTTCAAAAACAACTTGGCTAGCTACGCTCTCTGCGCCCTGAAAATTTGAGATATCGAAACACTCAATTCTCGTTGGCAGCTCCGGAAGACTTAGCTTCTCTTGAATGAGAACGAGCCCCTCTTTTTTCTTTTCAGACTTAGAAACGTAGTCGTTGTAATGGCTTTCAGCGTTCTGATTGACCATATCAAGTAAACGATGACCATCTTCATTGGTTGGGAAACATACGCGGACATCATGACCGCTTCGTTCCTTCAGCACCGCCTCAAGTAAACGCATAATATCGTTCCCAAGATCGAGAGTTAAGAGAACCTCGTCAGGAACGATATTGTCGTCGTAGTACTGGTTGATAAAAGAGGTGAGCCACTCTCTAGGATCTTCATCTGAAGCATTCGGATCAAGCATCGGAATAAAGTGATACCGATTTCCGATCACGCGGCCCGAACGAATGTGAATCATTTCAATGAGCGTTCCGCCATCACCACCAAAATATCCGATCACGTCTTGATCGATTTCACTTGTGTCATTCACAACTGACTGACGCTCAAGAACCTTCTTGATGGCTTCGACACTGTCGCGAAGTTTGGCCGCAGCTTCAAATCGCTCATTACTAGCCGCCTGCTTCATGCGGTCAGTGAGTTCTTTTATAACTTTTTTGTTGCGGCCTCGCAGAAAGGCAACCGCCGCTTTGATGTCATCTTTGTATTGTTCCTTAGTTACATACTTCACGCACGGAGCGGTACATCGACCAATTTGATGAGTCATGCAGGGTCGCGTTCGCGCATTGAAAAAAGCATCCTTGCAATCTCTGATCATAAATGTACGGTTCAAAAATCGAATAGTCCCGTGAACAGCTAAACCAGAAGTATACGGACCAAAATACAATGCACCGTCTTTTTTCACTTTGCGCGCAAGGTAGAGCCTCGGAAAGTCATCGGCCATACTGACGCGAATATACGGATAAGACTTGTCGTCTTTTAAGCGAATATTATATCTCGGTCGGTGTTTCTTTATTAAGGAAGCTTCCAGTAAGAACGCTTCAACTTCACTCGGCGTAATAATGTATTCGATGTGATCAATCTGTTTGACTAAAAATTTAGTCTTCGGTGAGTGATCGTCATTTTTTTGAAAGTAACTGCGTACTCTCGAGCGAATGTTTTTTGCTTTTCCAACGTAGATGATTTTTTCGCCAGCGTTCTTCATTAGATAAACGCCAGCGCCTTGAGGAAACTCTTTTAAAAGTTCCTTGATCTCCTCAATCTTAGTCAACTGCTCTTTCTTGGGAGACTTTTTTGGAGACTGCTGCTCTTCATCGCTCAAAGTTAATCCGCCTTAATTAGTCGACTCCGCCCGTTGACCCTTCAGATTCTATCGTCTTAATCGACTCCTCTTCAACTGGTCCTGACATTAAAGCCATCGCAACTAGCTCAAGTCTCTTAATTTCGTCTCTAATTTTCGCAGCCTCTTCGAAGTTTAAATCTGCTGAAGCTTTTTTCATCTCCTTACGAAGCTTCGTAATCTGCTTCTCGGCTTTTGCTGGATCCATCAAGTAATCCTTTTTGGCAGCAGCAACAGCCGCGGTCATTTTTTTTGAGCCTGGAAGTGGCGCTGCCGGCTCACTTGAATGATAGATGTCTTGCAAGCTCTCGCGGATTTTCTTCTTGATCGTCGCCGGAGTAATGCCGTTAGCCTTATTATACTCCTCTTGAATTCCACGACGCCGATTGGTTTCGCTGATCGCTTTCGCCATTGAGTCTGTCATTTTATCTGCGTACAAGATCACTCGACCTTCAACGTTACGAGCCGCACGCCCAATAGTTTGAATCAGCGAACGCTCTGACCTTAAGAAACCTTCTTTATCAGCATCCGTGATCGCAACAAGACTCACTTCAGGAATGTCCAGACCTTCGCGAAGAAGGTTAATACCAATCAATACATCAAACACTCCGAGCCTGAGATCACGAAGTATCTCAGTTCGCTCCATTGTTTTAATATCGCTGTGCAAATATTTAACTTTAATACCGAGCGATTCGTAATATTCAGTAAGATCTTCAGCACTTCGCTTAGTTAAAGTTGTGATCAGCACTCTTTCATTCTTTTTGACCCGAATGCGAATTTCTCCCAAAAGATCGTCAACTTGGTGTCGCGCGGTTCGAATCTCAACTTGCGGATCAAGCAGCCCAGTCGGTCGAATGATCTGCTCAACTATCAGACCCTCTGATTTTGCCATTTCGTAGGGGCCTGGTGTTGCTGATACGTAGACCACTTTGTCCATAAGCCCTTCGAACTCCTGAAAGTTCAAAGGTCTGTTATCAAGTGCAGACGGCAAACGGAACCCATGCTCAACTAGAGTCATCTTTCGCGCACGATCGCCGCGATACATTCCACCAATTTGCGGAACCGTGACATGACTTTCATCAATGAAGGTAATGAAGTCGTTTGGCAGATACTCAAGCAACGTCGGTGGTGGCTCACCAGGTTGACGCCCCGTTAAATGACGAGAATAGTTTTCGATCCCCTGACAGAAACCAAGCTCTTCGATCATTTCAATATCGTAATAGGTCCGTTGCTCCAATCGCTGAGCTTCGATCAATTTAATTTGAGACTTCATTTCGACGAGCCTACCCCGAAGCTCTTCTTGAATGCTTCCGATTGCGCGCTTTTGACTGTCCTCTCCAGTGACGTAATGGCTCCCTGGATAAATCGCAATTTGATCAAGCTGACTTAAAATCGTGCCTCTCAGCGGATCGATCCATGAAACTTTATCGATGTAGTCACCAAAAAACTCGACTCGAACTACTCTTTCGTCTTCGTACGGCGGAAAGATATCAACAATGTCTCCTCGAACTCTGAATGTGCCTCGATGAAAATCAACATCGTTTCGTTTGTACTGAATTCGAACTAGTTCACGTAAAAACTTATCTCGCTTAATTTCAGTATTCGCAACAATGTGAATCATCATGTTCGAATAAGCCTCGGGGCTACCAAGACCATAAATACACGAAACTGAACTCACGATAATTACATCTCGGCGATCAAATAATGAACGCGTTGCTGAGTGACGCATTCGATCGATCTGCTCGTTAATCGCAGAATCCTTTTCAATGAACGTATCAGACGAAGGCATATAAGCTTCAGGTTGGTAATAGTCATAATACGAGACAAAATACTCGACAGCATTCTGCGGAAAGAGTTCTTTAAACTCACCATACAACTGAGCAGCTAGTGTTTTATTCGGCGCTAAAATAATCGCAGGCAAATTCATTTGCTGAATTACGTTTGCCATCGCAAATGTTTTCCCTGAGCCAGTCACACCTAACAGAACTTGGTGATCACCGCCACTTCTCATGTTTTCAACCATTTGCGCAATCGCCTTTGGCTGATCACCCGACGGCTTGTATTCAGTCACGAGTTTGAATTGACCTATGTGCTTGCGATCTGTATCTCGCATAAATTCCTTTGCTGCGGGCTCCTGCCCTTGCCCTTCGGGCTTACTTCGTAAGCGCAAATTTAGCATTATGCTAAACTGGTCTGCGAAATTAGATAGATGACCCCAATTGGAGGGGTCCAGACAATTGGGTAGTATTCCACAAGAAGGTGAGATTTAAAATAGGGCGACAGATGTTTAGCTTATTTAAAACGGAAGAGAAATCTGAGCCTCAGTTTTAGCCTCATTGGCAGGTAAATCGATCTGAGCCGCAGCTCTGAATGAAACACCTTTAGTAAAGGCCCTGAAGTAGTCAGAATACATATGAAAGATCCCCTGATCTCCGGCCTGATCGCCCCAACTGTTCTGAATCTTCCACTTAACTACTCTGTTTGTTTTTGGATCAGTGTCGTATCCAATAATCTGAACAGCATGACCGCCCGATTTCACTTTGAAATAGGCTCTTTGCTCTCGAGACATCGGGCCCGAGTTTTTTGGCAAATTAAATGCACTAATCGACATGATGGCAGTTTTCTTATCAACGTAATTACCGTTGTGTTCATAACTTAAATACACCGATTCGCCAGCATCGATTGCTTTGCGCGCTAGCTCTTCAACCTTATCAATATTTGTGTCGATGAGAGTATCACCCTGTTTTTTACGTCTAAACGTCGGATCTTTTCGGCCGTCGTTTACATACAACATGACTTGTGGCTCGAAAATCTCAGGAAATTTTTCCCGCGCGAACTCTTGGGGAGTATATGTCTTTCCTCGATAATTAAAACTTTCAGGTAGTTCTCCAGCCATCGCAGAGAATAGATCATTTAAGTCTAATTCGGTGCGCTCGCGGATCTCATGCTGCCTGCGAGGGTTTATTTCACGCTCTAGGTCCCACTTAGCTTTTGCAATTCGATTCACAACGGCTTCCTCAAGGCGCCCTGCAACAGGAGCTCGATCAAAATGCATTTTCGGTGCCCAAACTCCCTCAGGGACGATTCCGTGTTTTCGAATAATCATTCGTGATTGCGAAACATTCGCCCCCAACTTCACATCGAAGCCTGCACTCTGCGATCTCACATACTTGGCATTAACAGCGCCGATCGCCTGATCGAGCCAATGAACGGCCGCAAGGTAAGGCATTGAAACCTCAATTTGCTCACCCGTCCTCTTGAGATGACTTTTCTCGATGGCCGAGGCCCACGAATGAAGGTGACAAGTGCCCAACTGACATTGGTTTTTGATCGCGGTTTGCTCGCTAAGTTCATTCGAATAGTTGCTGTTATGTTTAAAGTCTCGCTTGAGTGACCCGTAGGTTCCCGATGATTTAAAGAGGTCCTGGCAACTCACCTGTGCATCAGCTGATTGCAACGGCAAAATTAGGCTGCCTACTGTAAAAAGAAGCGACAGTATGTTTCGCAATAAACGATCTCGCATCATTTTCCCTCGTCGTCTACCCAAGTAGTTCAACAATGATGCCTAAAAACAAAAAGGCGCCGCAACCGACGCCCCTCAACCAAATCTAACGCACCCTTGCTACACTCTGGTAGCAGCTACCTTTTATTTTTGGACTTCCCAGTGAGTGCCTGTGGGTGTGTCGTGAAGAGCAATCTTGAGCTCGCTCAACTGCTTTCGTAATTCATCGCCTTTAGCAAAGTCTTTGGCTGCACG
>CAZIYJ010000014.1:0-77188 GCA_964543475.1 uncultured Bdellovibrionales bacterium
TATATCCTGCTTGGGGCCAGTCATTTTATTTCACGAAAAGCTAAGCCCTTGGTCCAACAGTTCTGTGCGCTCACCAAAAAGGTCGATAGATCAAAGCCAGGCGCATTTGAGTTAATTCAATGCGACTTCTTTAATTTGTTTTACGACTTAATCAAATACTCGACCAATAAAACAAATTCCGTTTAAACTCTATTGCGTAAAATTCCGAAAAGATGGCATGAACAAAGCGAAGTACCTCGCAATTCGAAAAAGCCATGATCTTTCTATCAAATCTTCGGCACTCATTGCGCACTACCTTCGCGAGGCTATCTTCGTTGCGGCAATTTACTTTGTATGGAACCAAGGCTCGCTCGCAAAGTTTGCGACCATTCCGCTAGTTGCTGCAGTCCTGTTTCGCAACTTTTCCTTAATGCACGATGCAGTTCACAAGGCAGCTTTTAAAAACAAGTGGACCAACGATTTGGCTGGTTTCATCAGCGGTGGAATTTGTTTGCTACCATTTGAACAGTGGCGAAGAAGTCATCTTGAGCATCACACCTGGAGCGGAAATTTAGATAAAGATCCCGTTACAGCCTTCATCTCGATTTTTCCGAAGCTCCCTCCTCGAGTAAAGAGTGTTTTAAACTTTTTTTGGATGAGTTGGTTTCCGTTGTTAGCGATGGTTCAGTACACAGTTTTTTGGGCCCTTGCTGCCAAGATTACACTTCAAAATCGTCTTTCTCCGAGGCTTGCAATTAGCCTCGCTGCGCCGATTTGCACTTGGGGTTTAGCCTTTGCGTTGACTCCGATGCCATTTTTTCTAGGGGCACTCGTACCAGGCGCAATTCTCTATTTTGTTGCAGTTGAAGTGGTAAATTTTCCGCATCATCTACAGCTTCCCCAGTATTACGGCGAAACTCGATTCGCATTTTGGGAGCAGTATAAAATATCTCGCAGCTGTATTTATCCTCGGTGGTTTGCAAGTTGGATCGTCCTTAACTTCAACTATCATACCGAGCATCACCTTTATCCTGATGTGCCTTGGTACCATCTTCCTAAGCTTCAAAAGCCGCTACGAGAGGCTCTGGGAGCCGAATACAACTCTGACCCCCACTTTACTTGGATCCTTGATAACAAGCCTAGGCCGCTGGAGGCAGTGATTCACTACTCCCCAGCTCAACCACAAGAGGACATTCGAAAGGCTTCTTAAATATATCTTATTTAAGTAGTTGGCAGCCGGCTTGCACTGAAGTACATCACCCATTAATTGAGGTGTTTGATGTACGCAGAGAAGCTTCATTTCGAAAATAAAGTAGTTTTAGAGACTAACCTCGCGAAACTAAAGCAGGAACTCACGAAACTTAAGTCTCCGGCAGCTGACCCGGCGACGGCCTCAATCGAGATGTTCGCCAACCTTCCGCTCGCAATGCAGACTCAAATCATGTCGAACATTTCGACATACATTCAAATTCTGTCAGAAAACCTAGAACCCGAGATCGACCGCTCTCCAGGCACTCGTGAAGTAGCGCGCCTAAAGTGGGCCTTGAGTCAGTTTGGCCTTAAAGCCAAGAACAATGATGTTTTCGATATCGTCGCAACTGACGATGTCATTGAGCTTTATAATCTTCAGGGAATTCAACTCTATCGCAACATGCGTTTCTTTAAAGTCTGCAGCTATAATCTCTTAGATCTATCCGTTAATTCTTGGGAAACTCTTTACGACAAACCGACGCACGTTCTAGAAGCTACGCAAAAGATAATCCAGAGAATGTTCTCTTCAGGTGATCGGCCAATTTCATATGACATACCCACTTACCTTCAAAAAGAAAAATATCAGTTCGTTAAGTCATTAAAGACTTTGCAGGTCACCCCAAAATATATCGTGCCGCTCTTTGATTATTCGTCGGGAGAGCCTGCGGGCGCATTCTCGACCTATAGCGCAGAAGTGATTGCTGAAGGCGAGCAAAGCACTCGCTTCAACACGATTTAAGTTAGAAATTATCTGGTCATTAACTGACGATCTTCAGTTTTCGTTTTGGTTCAACGACCGACGTATGAAGCTGCAAAGGTTCATTCAAGATGACCTCGCGATTTTCCCACAACTCAAAAGCAACTGAGGGATATTTTTTCGCCGCAGCCACTAAATCAGCTGGCTCTAATGTAATCAAATCGACGTCTACACCATGATATTTGGCGTTTTGTTGGTAGGTTTTAAAGCCAACATATTCTGACATTTTATTAACTGACCGATTGTTACGAGTGACACCAAACGCAATATCCATCTTACAGTTTTGTAAGAACTGATTGATCAATTCACAAAGTCGATCGCTGACATTAAATTCTTTTACGTGTTCGACTGAGATTGAGCGCCGGTAGTCCGGATGGATCGTCAACCAACTTAAGACAATTCCTTGTCCATGTTCTTCACCGAATTCTTTTAGAGCTTCGTTTGGCCAAGGCTTAAACCAAGAATCTTCTCGGTCTGATTCTCTCGACAAACTTGCTCGACGAAAACAACAAAGCGCGATGCACTTAGCGCCGTGGTAAAGCGCGACAACATAGTCCTGTCGAGTGAAGTGGTCTGAGTAGAGCGAATCACTGCCATCAAGCTCTTGGAGAGTCTGCTTCCAAACAAGTTTCCAGGTTGCGTACGCCTCGTTATAAGAATGACGGTTTTCTGGAAGAGAAGTTCCGCTTCCAGGAAAAACCACTACCTTAAGAGACTGTAAATTGATGACATTACTAATTGGCGATGAACTCATGTCTATTCAATCGGTAAAAAATCAAGTTTGTTTAGTTATACCAACAAATTTTGTTCAAGAATTTTTGTTTAACGACTGATTGGCTTGACGCAAGACTACAGTCGGAGTCGACCTTAAACTAACTAGCCGATAGTCGCTACTGTACCGCTAAACGATTACGCTGCGATTCAAGGTCTTCTTTCTCAGACTTGTTGAGTGACCAGTCAATATCAGAACGGTTTAAATATGATTGAATTAGCGCTCTAGCTTCTAAACGCTGATCAGCTCCTGCATAAGCTTTTGCGAGTTGCTGCACGACCCATATTTCGTTTTTGCCATATGAGCCAGCTAAGGCTGACTTTCCGACTTTGACTGCCTCAGAATGATTGCCGACTTCATTTAAGACCCTGAGCAGTCGTCTTTGTAACTCAGGGTTTTTCGGATCACGAGAGAGTAACTTTCTTGCTTGAACTTCGGCAGCCTTCCAGTCTTTTGCTCCAACCAGAGCCAGGAGATAGCGCATTGATGGGCCAGTTTTAGAAATCGGAATTTTGAGTGATTTAGCAATCTCAGCCGCTTTGCTGTTCGCGTTCGCTACCTCTTGCTCACCCAATTCTCCCGCTTGGGCTAACTCAACGCGATGAAATCCGACAAGAAGCTTTTCGATACCGGCAAATTCTCCTACTAAATCACCTTCAACTGCGATTTTAGTTTTTTGATCGTCAGCTAAAATTGAATCTGCGATTGCAAGGCCTTCTTGTGCCAACTTCTTTCTCTCTGCATCGCCCGACTTCAAAGTGTTAGCCAGAGCTGCTCGCCAAAGCAAAGATCGACTGCTCGAACTTTCTTTTGATAAAGCTTCACGCAAAACCATCTGATAGTTTCGGATTTCCCCTTTTAGTTTCGCTGCCTGTGCTTTGGCATCAAGGAGTTCGATTGGCGCAGGTGAAACTTTTTCGAGATATTTCGCTGCTTCAGCAAACTGACCCGCATTGTATTGTCGACGCCCAAGAATAAGCGAAGCTTCTGAATCCCCTGCCTCAGCTTTCGGTTTTAACTCTGCAAATGTAAGCGGAGTTGCCACTGCGAGATCTAAAAAAGTTTTGATGACCGAGGGTGGTTGATAATCAACGATTCGCGAAATTTCTTCTAACTCTGAGTTTAAGACGATCAGGGTCGGAATTGCAGAAACTGCGTACTCTTTTTTTGTCGGAATATTTTCGAACCGATCGACATCTAGTTTTACTTTGACCAAGTTTTTCGAAGCCGTCTTAAAATCTTTGGTTTCAAAAACTTCTTGCTCGAGACGAACGCAGCCCGGGCACCATCTCGCTGAAAAATCGACTAAGATGAGTTTGCCTTTCGCTAGCTCCTGAGCCTCTTCAAGACTAATCTCTAAAAAACCATGTGAGTTTTTCTTGGCTGGAGCCAATGATTTTTCGCTCGCGCCGCCGTTAGAGGACCCTTTGAGTAGAATTTGGCGAGGTTCACAAAAAGTATTTGCATCGTCACAAATATAAAGCGACGCCTGTGCAGCACTGTATTCACCAGCCGGGATCTTAAAAGTAATTGATTGCTTCTTTAGCTCAGAAGGCTGAACTCGCTTTTCGTCAATTTTAAGCTGATTGGGTGCTTTGTCGTTAAAATGAAATCCGGTTTGAAGGGTTGCAGAGAAGCTACCTTTCTTCAAATCTGTCTTAAGAGCTTGAGTTACCCCTTCGTTTTGAGCCATCGCTACACCTGATAAAAATAAGCCAATCAAAGTAATATTCATCTAGCTTCTGTACCGGCATTCTGGCCTGAGAGGCAACCGCAGCTGATTAATTGGTTTAGCCTCGCTGCCTTGCGGCGATTCAGCCTAACTATTGAATTTTCAGATACCCTCTACGCCTCGCAAATGCGACTCTAACGGGCTTAAAAGCTGAGGGTTTATGCAGACTGTTTTACCTACTGAAAAAGTGATTTGCCACAATATGATTAACGGTTCTTGGGTTACCGGAACTGAAGGTCAGCAAGACATTCGTTCTCCCTACAACCAGTCGGTCATTGGCCAAGTTTCGATTCCATCGGTTGCGCAAGTAAATAAAGCCATCGACGCTGCCTCAGAAGCTCAAAAAGAGTGGGGCCGCACTCCTGCAAAACAACGCTCGGCAGTTTTATTCAATTTTAGAAATATTTTAATCCGCGACATCGACAAGATCGCACACTTAAAAAGTTCTGAATCGGGTAAAACTTTTGCAGAAGCTAAAGCTGGCCTGTCAAAAGGCATTGAAGTTTTAGAGTTCGCACTTTCAATTCAAAACTTAGATCTTGGCGGAAAAGTTGAGGTTTCTCGCGGAGTCACTTGTGAGTATCGTCGCGAAGCTCTTGGCGTGGTTGCGAACATTACACCGTTTAATTTTCCTGCGATGGTTCCGATGTGGACGATCCCAATTTGTTTGGCCCTCGGTAACTCTTATATTTGGAAGCCTTCGGATAAAACTCCATTGACGGCGCTCTATATCGCAAACGCGCTTAAAGAAGCTGAATTGCCCGATGGAGTTTTCACTGTTCTTCATGGTGGAGCAGAAACAGTCAATGCAATCATTGACCACCCAGCTGTTAAAGCAATTGGCTTTGTCGGCTCAACCAAAATTGCGAAGCTAGTTTATCAGCGCGGAACACAACATGGAAAACGCGTTCTTGCTCTTGGCGGAGCAAAGAACCATATCGTGTTGTTGCCAGATGCGAACATGGAGTTAAGCGGAATCGGAATTTCTGATTCGTTCACTGGCTGCGCGGGCCAAAGATGCATGGCGGCCTCAGTAGTACTTGCCGTGGGTGATACCAAACAACATATCGAGAAAATTGTTGCTCGGGCCTCTTCGCTTGAACTCGGCAAAGACATGGGCGCCATCATTACTAAAGAGCAACGAGACTTCTTAATTGAAGCCATTACTCGTGCTGAAAAAGCTGGGGCGAAAATTTTAGTTGATGGCCGTAAAGCGAAAGCTCCAAAAGGTATGGAGCAAGGAAATTGGATCGGCCCTACCGTTCTCGACAACGTTCAGCCAGGATCCGAGGCCGCTCAAATAGAATTGTTCGGACCAATCTTAAGCATCATTCACTGCAAAGATTTATCTGAAGCTATGAAAATTGAAAATTCGAGCGAGTACGGAAATGCTTGCAGCGTGTTCACAACCAATGGCGCTCTTGCTGATCGCGTGATGCGCGAAGCTTCAACTGGAATGGTCGGCATTAATGTTGGCGTTCCTGTTCCACGCGAGCCTTTTTCATTTGGCGGAGTAAGCGTTTCGAAGTTTGGTCACGGAGACATCACGGGACATCACAGCCTTGATTTCTGGTCGAATGTAAAAAAAGTAACAACAAAATGGGAAGTCCAAAAAGATTCCAACTGGATGTCTTAAATGAGAGATATTATGAAAAGATCAGATCACGTAATTCTTGCTTCACATAACAACTTAAAGTTCAAAGAGACGCTGCCAATCAATTGGGGTGCGAAAGATCCGATGGCCCGCGGACCGGTCGTTGCTTCCAACACCAACCCGAAAGCGCGAAATGCAATTGGCACTCACAGCGGTAGCTACACTGTTTACCGCGCACTTTCGATTGCGAGTGGCAAGTTTCCTTCGCAACATCGACCTGATTTAAACAACACTCAAAGCCCTGTTAAAATTGGACCTTACAAGCAGTGGAGTGATCCATTGAAGATGGTGTCAATCGATCCATGGGGACTTGATCCGCAAGTACACTTCAAAGATTGGTTCGATAAAGGCTACGACATTCGCCCAACGATTGCGGTCACTCAGGCTCATTTGCAAATTGGCGAGATTAATGACGCTATTAAAGCTGGCCGTTTAAAAGTTGATGGCAAGATCGTAAAAGAAAATGGCGACGTGCGCGTAACGAAGGTCGCACTTGATCCGGTTTGGTATCTTCCGGGAATTGCAGCGCGATTAGAAGTTGCAGAAGGCGAACTCAGAAGAATTTTGTTCCAAGAAACTGGTGGCATGTACCCAGAGTTCATCACAAGGCCTGATCTCAAAACATGGCTCCCGCCTATCGGAAGTTCGACAGCGTACATTTTTGGAGACGCGCAGAATCTTGCTGATACGAAAATCGAACTCACTTGTCGCGTGCATGATGAGTGTAACGGCTCAGACGTTTTCGGTTCAGACATTTGCACATGCCGCCCCTATTTGATGTACGGAATTGAAGATGCGGCACGCACCGCTCAGCGCGGCGGAGTGGGAATCATTATTTATTACCGCAAAGAAGGTCGCGCCCTTGGCGAAGTGACTAAGTTTTTGGTTTACAATGCTCGCAAAAGACAAGAAGGCGGCGATACTGCTGCAACCTACTTCCATCGCACTGAATGTGTTGCCGGAACTGAAGACGCTCGCTTCCAAGAATTTATGCCAGATCCGCTTCACTTCTTTGGGATTACAAAAATTCACAATCTGCACTCAATGAGCAACATGAAATACGATGCGATCGTAAAAAGTGGCATTGAAGTAGTTAATCGAATCTCGATTCCAGATAATTTGATCCCGCAAGATGCAAAAGTCGAGATGGAAGCTAAGAAAGCCGCAGGTTACTTCTCAGTTGAACCTAAAAAATCGACCGACGAACTTAAAAAAGTTCAGGGCAGAAAGATTGACGAGTAAATCGTGGCAAACAACATTCAGCTCAACCAAACTCAAGTCGACTATTTACTTTCGCCCGCTGCAATTCGAGAGCGCGCAAAACAGATTTTTGAACTCACTCAAAATGGCGAAACGCATTTTACTTATCAAGCAGAAATGCTAACTCCGACAATTGAGTACGTTCTGCAGACGATTCGAAAAAATTACCCAGATTTGATCATTCCGTTTCATTCTCGATGGGGACATTTTAGAGTCGGCGGCATCGATCGTGTGAAGAATTTTGATTCTGCTCTCGCGAGCGTTTCTCCGATTGAAAAAGCGCGAACGAAACTTGATCTTGTGATCACATCAGTTTTGTTAGATGCAGGAGCAGGTGCTGAATGGTCTTATGCTGAAACGTCTTCTTCGAAGTCATTTGCAAGATCAGAAGGCCTGGGAGTCGCAAGCTTTCATATGTTCTGCTCGGGCGTGATGAGTTCAGATAAAAAGTCAGCACGTGCTGACGCTAGCGGCTTGCGCGCAGTGAGTTCTGAAGATTTAAAAACTCACTTTCAAGTAACAGCGAAAAATCCGCTCATTGGCGTTGAAGGCCGCGTTCAGCTTTTAAATAATCTAGCTCGTGCGCTCGAAAACAGGGCGATTTTCAAAGACGGAAGACCAGGCAACATCGTTGATTACTTATCAGAAAAATTTGGGCAGACAATTCCGGCGACCGGAATTTTGCGCGCGGTTCTCGACGGCCTCGGAACAATTTGGCCCGGACGAATCACTGCTGTGACTTCAAGTAGCTCTGTAAATTTAGGTGATGTGTGGTCTCACTCGAAACTTGGCAAGCCAGGCACCTTCGATTCGCTCGTTCCAATTCATAAACTTTCTCAGTGGCTTACTTACTCTCTTATCGAGCCGATTCAAGACGCTGGCTTTACTGTTACGGGAGTAGAAGATCTCACAGGCCTAGCAGAATATCGAAACGGTGGCTTGCTCATTGATACTGAGTTACTGAAATTAAAGAACCCCGCAGATCTCAAAACTCCGTGGACTCCTGACTCTGAGCTTATTGTCGAATGGCGAGCGCTCACAATTCATTTGCTTGATATAATCGGCGCTCGAGTGCAGCAAGCCATTGACCGCACTCCACAAGATTTTCCGTTGGCAAAAGTACTTGAAGGCGGAACTTGGTGGGCGGGTCGTTTTATTGCGCAGGAGAAACGCGCTGGCGGCACCCCTCCCCTCAACATTAAATCTGACGGAACAGTTTTCTAAAGGCCATAGAAGGACCAAAAAAGGCCAAAAAAGGAACAGCTATGAACGGACGAGTTGAAATTTTAAAACATCCACTACTTCGCCACAAACTTGGCTACCTTCGCGACAAGAACACAACTTGTGCTGAGTTTCGTAATATCACTAAAGAAATTAGTTATATGCTGGCTCACGAAGCGATGCGCGACTGGACAGAGTTTACTGAAGTCGAGATTGAAACTCCGATCGCAAAAACCAAAGTTGAGCGTATCGCTAATCCGCCTGTTGTGGTTTCGATCATGCGGGCAGGTAACGGAATGCTTGATGCCGTCTTGTCGGTGATTCCCTTTGCATCAGTTGGCTTTATCGGAATTTACCGCGATAAGTTCATCAACAACACTGTTGAATATTATTTCAAAATGCCCGCTGACATAAAAGGTAAGATGGCGATCTTGTGTGATCCTCTTATTTCGACGGCCGACACAATCATTGCAGCGATTGACCGCCTGAAAAGTTATGAAGTGAGCAACATCCGAATTATTTCTGTTTTAATCAGCCAGTATGCAATCGGACGAATTCATCATTTTCACCCAGATGTGGAGATCTTTGCTCTCAATGTGGAAGCAGACGTTAATGAACAGGGCTATTTGGTACCTGGCCTAGGAGATGCGGGTGACCGTCTCTACCAAACTAAGTAAACCACCAACTGGTTCTTTAATTATTGGTGTCGCTGGCGGCAGCGGCTCCGGTAAAACTTACTTCGCAAAGGCCTTGATCGAAGAACTTGGATCAGACATTTGTGAAGTTGTTTACCAAGACAATTTCTACATCGATCAAAGTCACCGTTTTGATCATGATGGTGGCTCAGTTAACTTCGATCACCCAGATAGCATTGATTTCGAATGTCTTGCACAATGTTTAGCTACGCTTAAGGCAGGTAAGACGACTCAAATTCCGACTTATGATTTTGCTACACATAAACGCCGACCTGAAACTGTTGAGATAAAAGCGAAGCCAATTATCGTCGTCGACGGAATTTTGATTTTTCATTCTGTTCCCGTACGACAAGTTTGCGATGAGTTGATTTTTTTCAGCACTCCTGAGGAGCTTCGCTATCAACGCCGCCTTGAGCGCGACGTAAAAGAGCGCGGCCGCACCCCAGAGGGCGTACGCACCCAGTTCGAGAAGCAAGTAAAGCCCATGCACGATCTCTTTGTAGAGCCTTCAAAATCCCACGCTCACACGGTCGTTGATGACATCAATGGTTTCGCTGCGGCCCTCAATCGCTATACAACCGAACTCCGCAAGCTAACTAGACCTACGACTTGAATCTAGTTGTTCTCTCGCGAGTGGTCTCGGGCATATAAAATGAGATATTCTAGATTCATGAAAAAGAGTCTTATCGTTTTATCTCTCCTCACCGTTTCTGTTTTCTATTCAAATTCATTCGCGGCAGATGAAGTGTCTTCCGGCGAACTCTGCCTCTACGCCGGCCACTATTTAAAAAAGCAAAATGGTCGCTGTGAGACTCCACCACAAGGCTCTTGCTCAAAAGGGCAAGTCGAGTGCAACTCGGTGTTGTTCAACCCAGTTTGTATTGCTGCGAGATCTAATCCTGTTGGTACGAGCTCGGAGTGTCGCGACCTTTCAAACGCAAAAGGGTTTGCGTTCGTTAAAAATTTCACGCCCGAGCAAAAGGCTGCGTTCAATGCACTCAACACAAGTGTGAGAGCTTACTTCGAGCAAGAGCGCGATCGCCCCGGGCAAAAGGGTATAATTTCTCGTCGTAAAGCCAGCCAACAAAACGTTGAAGCCGATGAGATCGCTACTCGATATTTAAATTTAAAGTCGCTTTCAAGCTCGAACGATGTTCTTGCAAGAATGGACAGAAATAGCGGAAAGACGAGTTCGCAAGTTGAGGCCGCTCCCATAGTTGCCAAACCGCAGCCGGCTGCAGTCGGCACTCCAATTAATTTGCTTCCACCTGGCTTCTCAAACACTAAATGCGAAGGCCCGAGTGAAAATGAACTGCGACAGTGCGATAGCCAAATCCGGCCGGCAATTGCAGCTGAGCTTTCAGGTTCTTGTCAGCTTTTGCTCATCGAAGCCGATTCGTATAGATCGAAGAAAGGAAGTCTTCGAACTTATCAATGGGACGCAGATCTAAAGCGATACACTTCCGTGAGCGCTGACAGCTCACCAATTAACTTCGGCAAAGGCGGACTTGCTTACGGAAATCGTTATTTCTCTATGGCTCCGCGGACCGAACAAAGAATCGAGCGCGATCGCGGACAAACTCCGATTGGAGTTTACGGCGGCCTGATGCCAGTAAGTGATCGTGTTAAAAACTTCCGCTGCGTGACTGATCCAGGAAGCGATTATTACAATTTAATTACTACTCAAGATAACAATATTGGCAAAAGTACCTTCGACAGCCTTCAGTATCCGTATGCGCTGATGCTCAGATACCCTTCGACTTATCTGTCACCGAAAGCCGAAAAAAATGGTGCGTGTCTGATGATTCATTCTACTAGCGATAAATCGTGTGCGTCGCGCGGATGTATGTCGATGGCATCTGCAGATTTAGAGAAACTAAAAGAATGGGTCAATTGGACAAGTAAGCCAGCGATTGCAATCTTGCCCAAAAATGAAATCAAAAATCTGGGCTCTTGCTTACCTGGCTTAGTGAATGTCTCGAATCGTGAATCCGTTAAAGACGCAAATAAATCAAAAGCCCGTCAGTAACTTCATTTGAAATAAAAAAAGCGAACAGGATCTGTTCGCTTTGTCATAAACCATTTTAATTTTCTTTAAATTAAAATGGTAGAGGCTACAGGACTCGAACCTGTGACCCATACCTTGTAAGGGTATTGCTCTACCAACTGAGCTAAGCCTCTCCGAGAAAGATGGTTTTAGAAAACTTCCCCTGGGTTGTCAAATATAGAACGCGGGCTTTTGGCCCGCGATCGACTAGTTCTTCTTTTCTTCCCAGTCATCATCTCGAGATTGGAATGGAGCCTCAGAGACGCGATTCAACTTGTAGTTGTACTCTTTAGTAGCAATCGGCGTTGGAGCTGCTGGATCACCCAATGTCTTAATTGTTAAGACAGTGAATTTCTTGCGGCTGTAACGCTTCTCACGGATGTGACGAACATAGAGCATATACGGATCTGCATCTTCTCCGGCCATCATCACGCTAACAGTGTTCTTATCCCCAGGAACGGCCACGCCTGCACCTTGAGCGATCACTTCGCCAGTCTTTTCTTTAACCTGAAGGACTTCGAGTACCTTGTTTCCGTCGGCAGTAGTTTTTACTTCGAAGCTATAGATTAAACCTAGGCCTGGATCATTAATGTCCCAAACGCCACTGATGTTTTCCCACGGGAAAGGCATCATTATACCTTTAAGTGGTGACGGACGATCTGGATCAGCATTTACAATTCCGCTGAACGCTAAAGTCATAGCGAACAAGCCCAACAATAAACGTTTCACAAAAACTCCCCTCGAGTTAGCGCTCTAGTAGCACTTTTGCATTCTTGTTTAAGTAGTAACCGTTCTTCGCTCTAAAGATGTACTTCGGCTTTTCATAGTCCGGTTCGATCAATTTTCGAAGACGCTTAATCGTCACGTAAATCTTATTGTCGTGAGTCGATGGATCGTAGTCTTGTTTCCAAACAGTCTTCACGAGTGATTCCTTTGTATAGACTTTGCCTGGCTCGTTCATAAACGTGCGAAGCATATCAAGAAGGATGAATTGATTTTTGAAATCAACTTGTCCTTTTTTACGTTCAACAACGGCGTTTGAAGTTGAGTTGAGAACCAAGTCATACTCGTCTGGAGCATTAACGCCCAACTCAGCTAACAATTTATCAACGTAACGTACTAAGTATTTTAAGTTTTCTGGATCAGCCGATCGCTTCGCAAGTTTAAGATACATGCGAGCCATATCAAGCTCACCCATCATGCGATAAGTTTTTGCCATCGAGTAGAGAAGCGTGATGTAGAGATACAAATTCTTTTCGACTCGTAGAAGATCGTAGCAACCCCAATAGATCTCAAGGGCCTGATCGTGCTTTTTCAGTTCATTAAGAATTGATGCATTGATCATTTGCGATACAAGTTGAATTTCAGGCATCGGCATAACTTGGAAGAAGACTTGCAAGTTGTAGATCTCTTTTAAAGCTTCCGTGTAGCGACCAAGATCAGCATAGGTACGAGAGATATCGCAAATAGCTTGGCAGATATCTTCTTTTGAATCGGCCGCTAAGCCAATTGCCAATGCTTTTTGGAAGTACTCGAGTGCTATGTCGTATTGAAATTTGTAAGACGCACAAACGCCGAGAGTTCTAAACGTGCGTGAGTTTAACTCAAGCTCTTGATTCAGAACTAAATCCTGAAGCTTCTCTTTTAAGTCATTAATTTTATCTTGTTCTTCACGCTCAGCGTACATGCGAAGAAGACGAGTCTGACAATCTAAGTAGGCTGTAAAATTTCCGTCAGCGTAAAACACAGGAGCTAGATCGAGAAACTTCGGGATCGCAATACCGAAATCGCCGCGCTGATAATACAGCTTGGCTACTTCGAGTTTCGATTCTAATGAAGTTTGCGCGCCCACTGAAACCTGTTGTTCTTTGAGTTCTTAAAAAGTCTGTCGGTAAGTGACACGAGTTCTGTCAAAGCTAGCGTTTTGAGTCAATCAGTTTGCGATAAAATTTAGGCACCGGGAAATCAATACAGAGGCCAAATTTAGCCTAACCCCTCGATTCATATGGATAATCGGACTTAGTCAGGACTTCAGGGTGAGCGAGAAGAACTGTGTTGCTAAACAGTAGAGCTCAGTTCGGTCAGTCGATTTTGAGGTCAAAAGCTCACTCATCTCTAAGTCAAAATTTCGGATTTTTTCTTTTGCTAAGGCAACCACCGATTTATCAACAGCAAGCATCGTCGTACGAAATTCTCGACTATGAACATCCTGCAGTTGCAGGGCTTTCTGCGCGATATTTAAAACTTGATGGTGATGAGATTTAATCGCGGCACTTGGAACATCGCTTGTAGTACGTAGATTCCCTTTAAACGCCTGCCAGCTGCCGTCTTTAAGAATCATGAGGTTTAAAGATTCGAGTCTCTTCATTGAGTCTGCGGCAAGCCTCACTTCAATTCCAAGCTTGGCCGCAATCCATTTCGGATCGTAGTTAAAGTTCTCTAAACGGCTTAACTCGAGTATTGCGAAATGCTGCCACTGAGAGACAAGGGCAAACACATCGGCTTGAATAATGGTTAGTTTATTGCGTTGAAGTTTTGCTAGGCACTCGGCTGCCTTCTCTCTTTCAGCTGCCGAGCGAGCGTGAAGATGAGCAACTGAATTTATGAAAAATTCTTTTTCTTCTGGCGAGAGCTTAAGTTTTTTGGAGATCTGATCAGCCTTTGCATCTGAAAGGCCTCGCCGTTTGCTAAAGATATCATTGAGGTGAGAAGGTGTTACGCCAATGAATTTTGCAAACGCATTCATTGATAACTCGCGGCCGCGACTCTTTCGCGCTTCGAATTCAGACTTCAGAATACTTCTGTAATCTTGGTGCTTCACTCTTGACCATCCGTCGGGCGCGCTGCTGAAAATGATCCGCTCTTAAGGGTGATTTGGCCAGAACTGAGCGAGAAATTAAACTTGAGCAAGCCGTTTTCGTAGCCAGAAAAAATATCGTAACGATTCATAAATTCATCGACGCACAAAACTGAAGAGCTGCCGACTTTTTGCTCGATCGTGATCTCGCTTGCAGTAGAAGTTACCTCGGGTGCGCTGATCTTTCTAAACGATGCATACTTTGGCTTACCTTTAAAGCTGATCCGGCCATCTTGGTATTGAACTGGGCACTGCAAGTTCAATGCGATCTGCTCAGATACTTCAGCAACGCCACTTCGACTATCAACAAATATTTGGCCCCAAATTTGGCGAATGCCAGGGTCCCATTCACGATCGATAAAATAAATTGAAAGCTCGTCATCTTTTTTAAGTCCGGGAACGTCGTCTGAAGTGATCGAAATCTTTCGAGTGCGATCTTGCAAATAAGTCACTGCGTGCATTGCAATTGTATCTAGCTCTGAATGTTCAAGTTGCGGGAGCCCAATCGCAGCTAGCATTTGATTTTGGTGATGACCAAGCTCATGAATGAGAATACCTAGGGTTTCGAAAAAACCTACTGCTGAGTAATCGCCGTTTTGTTCTTTAGATAAAAGATCTTCATTGAATATGATCGGACTTCCCCAATCATTTCCTGTTTTAGCGATCCGAACTGCACCGTCGATAAAAAATTCTGCGTCGCCAGACGAGTAGCTTATTTGGGTTTGAAATTTATTTGCTTCGTGTCTCATGTAATTGAGAATCGCGGTTTGTGATTTACCCTCAACTCCGCAATGCTCTTCATTCATAAAACATTCGCCACCAAATGTTCCAGCCCACTCTGCCAAGGTCGCAATCCTTAACTTTGACAATTCGATTGCTTCCGTTTTAGTAAGACAGGTGCCTGTTTCGCAGAAAAGCATCAGGGCAATGAAAATGTGCTTCATGAATCGAGGGTTTAGCATGGGTAGATTTTGTGACCAAGGCCAAATAGTACTTCGAGCCTCTGTGGTAATCCTTATAGCGTTATTCTCTACCCAAGCTGCCTCTGAAGGGGGAGAAAGTTCAGGGGTAGGTAATGGTGGCGGCCCTGCAGAACAAGCCATTGTGTCAGCTGCAATTCATTCTCGTTCGCTTTATCAAGCCTGCCTCCTTCATCCAAAGTGCGGAGCGAACCAAGAACTGGCTACAGGACTTAAGAAGCTAGCGAGCTGCTCTCTACCGACTGTCGACCAATTGCGTTTTGATCTTCTGGATAAGCCTTATGTTTCGCGGAAGGACGCTTTAGTTATTAATCGAACACTTCTCTACCCTGGCTCTCGACCGGTTAGCTTTTCAACAACCGTTGGGCTCTTAACTCGTATCTATTTTGAACTTTGCGGAGTTGCTGGTTTTCAAGAGAGCGAGAAATTAACCGGATCGTTAGTTGAACTTGCAAATATTGAAGGTGAGCAGATCACTGTCGGTAAAAACGACCTGTCGCTTCCAAAGCAGCAACTTATTCGTGCGCGCACACTGTACTCAGATTTGTTGATTGAAACATCTAATCAAATGCTAAGACTTCACTGCAACTCAGATGATCTTGAGTCCTGCAGTTTTTTAGAAGATGCCAAGACAGGCACCAAGAGTCGATTCCGAAATTTAAGCGTCGCAAGTGAAGCAAAAGATTCGGCAGGTCGAATCTCGTTTTCAATCGAAGGACTATTTCGAAACGGCAGCGGATCAGACGAGAAGTTTTTGCTCGATGCAATTGTCAAAGGTGGCCTCGCGGTCGAAGTAAGAGTTCAAGGCCGCACCCTCGAGCTACCTAAGAAGTAACTAGCGAAGTTCGATGATGCCCTCGAGCTGCTCTTGCAGGTTAGCAAAATTTGTGAATCGCGCATCGAAGCTATTGCAAGTCACATCAAGGCTCGTTCCGTCAGGGGCAGTCAGTCGAAAACTATACATATGAAAGTCAATCCCGCTATAAGGCGCTCCCTGGAACGACATAATTTCAAAGTTTTCAGTAGGAGGCAGAACAGTTCGCCCGGCTTTCATAGGTAGATGCCCTTGGCCCTGAACAAAGTACCTTGCCATGCAGTAAGGGCTTCCGGCTTCTGATTTGGATACAATCTTGCCTTTTTGAAAAATAGGGTCAATTGGGCGAAAGTGCGTCGTACTTTCGCCAATAGGCTCGAGCACAAAAACTAATTCTTTTAAAATTCTTCCCTTCGTAAGCTTCGGAAAGAAGTCGCGCGCGAGCACAGAAGGAGTGTCATCGAAAGTGCTTCGTTCAAACATTTTCGGATTATCCATGAGCTTAGCAATATCGCTGACCACTAGACCCAAACCAGAACCATACCAGATTTTGTAACAGTAGAAATTAAGAGTAGGAAGTCGAACATCGTCTGTGGTCAAACCCATTGAAATACTTTGGTTTGTATCCCGCTTTCGAGCTGTGTCTCCTACGCTGTAAATAGATTTAATTTTGTAGGTAACAACACCCGCTTCAAGTGCTGTAACTATATCAAAATGAGTTTGAATTGTTAGGGAACACCTTTCTTCGAAAAAGGGAGTGATGCGCTCCCATTCTCTTTCTCGATCATAAATTAATTTATCGTCGCTGATATTAATTTGAATTTCAGATCCCTGCTTGATGTCGACTAAGTTTGGAGACGAAGAGAGATCTGTAGCAAAGGCAGAGCTTATGAAAAACAAGATTTGGATGAGCATGTTCATAGCGGTCGAATATTCCACAGGAGAGGCGATCTTGCTATTCTCCCGCTATCAACTGAATTTTTTACCGAAGAGTAAACGAGTGAGAGATCTTCTGAGTCTCTCCAATTGCTTGGAAAGAATAGCTAATCTTCTTAGACTCATTGCCAATCGGGCCCGAGACTTCAAGAGTCATTGAAAACTCAACCTGTGATGCCGAATTATCGATAAGAATCGGTCCGTTGTATTCGTAAGTGTAGACCTTTCCGTTGGCGATCTCTCGTACGCTCGACGTGCCTAACCCCTTTAGTGGCCCAAAATCTAATGTTGACGAGCTTCCGCTGCTGACTGACATGTAGAGCGGGAAAACAATGCCTTCAACGTAAGTTCCGCTCGTATTTTTAAAGCTTGTTTTGTCGCTGTACACTACGCCCTGAACGCCAAGTCCACGAACGTCTTTGCCATCAAGAACTTCAAGCGCATGCCATCCAAGGTGAGTTTGCCAATCTTCAAAAGCGACTGAGTTCGATGGTGAAGAAGGAAGTCCTGGGCTCATTTTTCCAAGTGTGTCTAAGGCGTCGGATGCGGGATTACCACAAGCAGTCGTGAGTAGTAGAGCCGTCATAGCTACGAAAAGTTTGAACATGATCATTTTTAATCCTCCAAGATGACCCACTCAATTGCGGGTTGAAGGAAATGTAACGAGGCTATGATCCTTGCGTAACCAAACGACTCATTAAGTATTCGCTGACGTTCGCTGAACTCCCCAAATAAAAAAGGCCGCTTGTGAGCGGCCTCGTTCTACTGAATCTGCAAAATAATTAGTGGGCTTGTTGTACTGTGTGACCCGTGAACTGCGGGCGAATGTTCGCATCGCCAACACCTGCGCGAGCTTTGAAGAGCTCCTTCGCATTTTTGATGTCGAGTGCGTTCACCAACACTTGGTCAACGTGATCAACCAGAATGATCTTTAGATCTTTAAGAACTTCTTTTGGAATGTCCTTTAAATCTTTTTCGTTCTCTTTCGGGCAGATGATCGTTTTGATTCCGCCGCGATGAGCAGCAAGAGTCTTCTCTTTCAAACCACCGATCGGAAGAACGCGACCTCTTAGTGTCACTTCACCAGTCATCGCCACATGGCGCTTCACTGGAATCTTAGTGATCGCTGAAACGATTGATGTCGTCATCGCGCAACCTGCTGACGGACCGTCTTTCGGGATAGCACCCTCTGGAACGTGGATATGAATATCAACGTTTGCAAAGAAGTCTTTATCTAATCCGAAGAGCGGGCCACGAGAGCGTGCGTAGCTCATCGCTGCTGAGCAAGATTCTTTCATCACATCGCCAAGTTGACCTGTGACTGTGAACTTACCGCGGCCTGGAACAATCGTCGCTTCGATCACCAGCATGTCGCCACCAACTTCGGTGTACGCCATACCGTTTGTAAGACCAATCTCGTTCGCTTCTTCGATCTTACCGAATTTGTATTTATGTTCGCCAATTAGCTCGACAAGTTTTTTAGGAGTAACTTGGAAGCCTTTTGCGTTCGCCTTCATTCGATTGATCTGAGTATCTTTTGTCGACTTGTTCGACTTCGCATCCGCGATCGCCTGCTCTTTAATAAGAACGTGCGCCACTTTACGACAAACCGTTGCGATCACGCGCTCAAGGTTACGTACACCCGCTTCACGAGTGAAGTAACGAATGATGTGCTTAATCGACTGATCGGCAAAAGTAACTTTCAAATCTTTAAGACCGTTCATCTTGATTTGCTTTGGTACCAAGTACTTCTTCGCGATATGGAACTTCTCGCTCTCGATGTAACCTTCGAGGCTAATGATCTCCATACGATCAAGTAGCGGACGAGGAATCGTGTGCAAAGAATTCGAAGTCGTAAAGAACATCACTTTCGACAAATCGTAATCAACTTCCATGTAGTGATCTTGGAAGGTTCCGTTTTGTTCTGGATCTAGTACCTCAAGCAACGCAGCCGATGGGTCACCTCTGAAGTCGTTAGACATTTTATCGATCTCATCGAGAAGGATAAGAGGGTTACCAGTTTCGCACTTGCGAAGAGCTTGAATAATTTTGCCCGGCATTGCTCCCACATAAGTCTTTCTGTGACCGCGAATTTCGGCTTCATCGCGTACGCCACCGAGAGAAATACGAGCAAAGCTTCGGTTTAACGACTTGGCTACTGAGCGAGCCAAAGAAGTTTTACCTACGCCCGGAGGCCCTACTAAGCAAAGGATTGGACCTTTTTGATCTTCGCTGATCGCTTGGACAGCTAAGAACTCTAAGATTCTCTCTTTTACTTTTTCTAAGCCCCAGTGATCTTCATTCAGAATCTCTTCTGCTTTGATAAGATCATGTTTTTCGTCAGAGTAATTAAACCATGGAAGGCTGAGCATCCAGTCGATGTAGTTTCGAACGACCGTAGCTTCCGCAGACATCGGAGACATCATCTTAAGTTTTTTAATTTCCTTAAGAGTCTTCTCGCGAGCTTCTTCGCTAAACTTCTTTTTCATTGCCTGAGCTTCTAGCTCTGCAAGCTCCGCTTGGTAATCATCTTTCTCACCAAGTTCTTTTTGAATCGCCTGCATTTGTTCGTTGAGGTAGTACTCTTTTTGCGAGCGCTCCATTTGTTTCTTAACGCGCGTGCGGATCTTCTTCTCAACTTCGAGAATTTCGATTTCGCCGGTCATCAAGTTGAGCAACTGCTCTAAGCGCTTGCCTGGATCTGCGATTTCTAAAATCTTTTGCTTGTCTTCAAGCTTAAGATTCAATTGCGCAACGATGATGTCAGCAAGCTCGCCTGCATTTTCAATCGTAGAAACACGCATTAGAATTTCTGGCGGAATGCGCTTGTTCAATTTCACGTAGTTTTCGAAAGTCGTCTTCACTGAACGCATGAGAGCGCTAGTTTCAACGGGGCTTTCCATAATTTCTGGAAGATCTGTTACTTCAACAACGAAGTAAGAGTCATGAGTTGAGAAGCGTTGAATCTTCACTCGGCGCTTACCTTCAACGAGAACTTTTACTGTTCCGTCTGGAAGGCGAAGCAACTGAATGATTGTTCCAACAGTTCCGACATCGTAAATGTCACCGGGCTCTGGGTTGTTTGTTTTAGCATCACGTTGAGCCGCAAGGACGATGTCCGATTGCTTACTCATGGCCTCTTCAAGAGCGTTAATACTCTTTTCACGGCCTACAAAGAGCGGCATCATCATGTGCGGGAAAATGATCAAATCCCGAAGCGGTAACAACGGAAGCTTGTAGCTACCGTCTTTATTGGCTTCTCCGGAATCTTTTTTTGGCGAAGACTTATCACCACGTCCAGAAGATTCGCTCATTCAATTCTCCTTCTCTAACACCGGCAGCGTATGCTGCCTGCGCAGTTAGGAACGCAGTCATTGCATTCCTAATTCGGAGCCTGATTTTTTTATAGGATATTGAGCGATCGTTGGTTACTAAGCACTCTCTGCTGAGTCATCGTCGGCGTCTGCTTTCGATGATTCCATGTCTTCCAACTCTTCGTCCGTCCTATAGACTAACTTTGGCTTCGAATTGAGGTTCACCACCTCTTCATCGATAATAACCTGTTTGACGTTCGGTTTGGAAGGAATTTCGAACATGATATCCATCATCGAATTTTCAATTACACCGCGTAAACCGCGCGCGCCAGTTTTTCGGATGAGCGCTTGTTTTGCAATGGCCCGTAATGCCTCGTCTGTAAATGTGAGTTCTACTTTTTCGAAACCAAACAATTTTTGATACTGTTTGATCAAAGCGTTCTTAGGACGAATCAGAATGTCGATGAGCGCTTCTTCTTCGAGTGGGTCTAGTACTGCACTGACCGGTAAACGGCCAATGAACTCTGGGATTAATCCGTACTTAACCAAATCGTCTGGCTCGACGTACTGAAGAATATTTACACCCGACATCTTTTCTTTCTCAGATTTAATGTCAGCCGTGATACCGAGCGACTTTGTGTTACGACGCTGCTCGATAACTTTATCTAGACCAACGAATGCCCCGCCCACGATAAACAAGATGTTTGAAGTATCAACTTGAATAAATTCTTGTTGTGGATGTTTACGACCGCCCTTAGGGGGAAGATTCGCCACAGTACCTTCAAGAATCTTCAAGAGAGCCTGCTGCACACCCTCACCGCTGACGTCGCGAGTGATTGATGGGTTCTCAGACTTACGCGAAATTTTATCAATTTCATCGATATAAATGACGCCCTTTTGCGCTTTTTCTACATCGTAGTCAGCAGCCTGAAGAAGATTTAGAACCACGTTCTCAACGTCTTCACCTACGTAACCAGCTTCTGTGAGAGTCGTCGCATCTGCCATTGCAAATGGAACATTCAACACGCGAGCAATCGTTTGCGCGAGTAAAGTCTTACCCGAACCAGTTGGTCCGATAAGAAGGATATTTGATTTTTGAAGTTCGATCTCGTCTTTTTTGCCAGTCATCGCATTGATGCGCTTGTAATGGTTGTGAACCGCTACAGCTAAAGACTTCTTAGCCTTCTCTTGTCCGATGACATAATCATCAAGGTGACCTTTGATCTCGATTGGCTTCGGTACACGAAGAGTCGCTTTTACATTGTCTTCGCGCTCACGCTCTTCTGCAATGATGTCATTACAAAGCTCAATACACTCGTCACAGATATAAACACCTGGGCCAGCGATCAATTTTTTAACTTCGTTCTGACTCTTTCCGCAGAAGCTGCAGCGTAAAAGTCCCGATCCTGTTGTTTCTTTTTTATTCATCTTCAAAATTCCTCACCCTATTTTACTGCGGGTCCCGCCAAATTACTTTACTGCTGCTGCACCTTTTCGGAACTTCACTACGTGATCGACTAACCCAAAATCTTGCGCCTCTGGAGCGCTTAAGAAAAAGTCTCGATCTAAAGACTTTTCTAACGACTTATAGTCTCTACCTGTATGTGTTTGGTAGATCTCTGTGAGTCGTCTCTTCGTGTTAATCATCTCATTGGCCTGGATCTCAATGTCACTCGCTTGTCCAGAAAGACCGCCCATAATGTGCGGCTGATGCACCATCGCTCGTGCGTGAGGAAGCATGTAACGCTTTCCCTTAGTTCCAGCAGTGAGTAGCAAGCTACCCATGCTGGCTGCGAGGCCAATACAGGTTGTCGCAACATCACACTTAACGAATTGCATAATATCATAAATTCCGAGCCCTGCAGAAACACTTCCGCCGGGTGAGTTTATGTACAACTGAATATCTTTATCTGGGTTGTCAGCTTCAAGGAACAACATCTGTGCGATCACGATGTTTGCCACATCGTCATTGATCGGCGTACCAAGCATAATGATACGGTCACGGAGAAGGCGTGAGTAGATGTCATAACTACGCTCGCCTCGAGATGTTTGCTCAACGACTATCGGAACTAAAGGCATGATGTTCTCCTCGAAGACAATCTCGGTACTAATTCAATGATGACAAGTTCTCTTCGGTATTTTAAGGGGTTACTTAACAAATAGGCCGACGAGTCTAGCCCGATTTTCAGGCCAATTCGGAATTCTGAATACCGTACCAGTATTCAGAATTCTGAATAGCCTTCGGGGTCCTGCGTTCATCATTATTCATCTCCAATACGATTGAACTGGTTGGCTCGTCTGTTTCCCTATGATACTTCATATCTCTCGTTGAAACTTTATGAGACTAAATGCGCCGCCGCAAATAATGCGCGCGACCTAAAGAGGGAATATGAAAATCGAAATTAAGAAATCGTCATTGGATAACCTTGGGACAGATGCAGTTGTTGTGTTCGCGTCTAAAGCGAAAGCTAACAAAGCAGCCAAGGGCACGAAAAAAAGTTCGACAAAGAGCGCAGTAGAATCAAAAGCCACGGCTTTGGTCGAGGGCATTGGCAAAGCTATGCAGGCGAAAGTCCAGTCGTCTATTGATCAAGGTCTTATTACCGGAGCAGCAAGCGAGACTATGTTCTTCCGCGATGCGGGAGTTGCTGGCAGCCAACACTTAGTGGTCGTTGGAGTTGGAAGCGCTGAGAAATTTAATCACGAAGTGTTGCGGCAAGCGGTTGCCTCTGCACACGGTGTTTTGAAATCAAATAAAGTAAAATCAGTTTCGATCGTACTTGATTCTCTCCCACATAATTCAATCGGCGGTGATGTCACTACGCAAGCGGTTGCCGAAGGCATGCTAATGGCTTCTTATTCATTCGATGAATTAAAAGAGAAAAAAGGTTCAGTCGCCGTTGACCGCGCAGTTGTTGTGACTTCAAACAAGTCAGTCGGTCTTGAGCGCGGACTTGAGCGTGGCTTGATCCTTGGTGAATGCGTGAACTTTGCCCGCTGGTTAGGTGATAACCCAGGCAACCTTATGACTCCAACTATTTTGGCTAACGAAACCGTTCGCGCAGCTAAAGGAACAAAACTTAAAGTTACCGTTTGGGATAAAGCGAAAATTAAATCTGAAAAGATGGGATCATTCCTAAGCGTATCTTTCGGATCGTCTCAAGAACCAAAGTTTATTGCGATGGAATATAACGGTGCACCTGGATCAAAAAAGCCAGTGTGCTTTGTTGGCAAAGGTCTAACGTTCGACTCAGGTGGAATTTCGATTAAGCCGGGCGCGGGAATGGAAGAGATGAAGTACGATATGTGCGGCGGTGCTGCAGTTATCGGAACGATGCTCGCTCTTGCAAAGATGAAAGCAAAAGTAAATGCGATCGCTTTTGTTCCTGCTACTGAAAATATGCCTGGCCCCGCTGCTAACAAGCCCGGTGACATCGTTATTGCTCGTAACGGAAAATCGATCGAAATAAATAATACCGATGCAGAAGGTCGTTTGATTTTGAACGACGCTCTTGTTTGGGCTTGCGAACAGAAGCCTGCATGGATTTGCGATGCTGCAACACTAACCGGCGCAATGGTTGTTGCTCTCGGCAATATTCATACAGGTGTCTTCACTCGCAACGATAAATTTGCAGACAAAATTCGCGAAGCTTCTGAAGAGAGTGGTGAGTTAACTTGGAGAATGCCGCTAGTTGATTTCCACGGTCGCGACATGAAAGGCACGTACGCAGATCTTTCGAATATCAGTTCGGCTAAGGGTGCTGGCTCAGCAACTGCTGCGGCTTTCCTTGAGCAGTTTGTCGACAAAGATATTCCATGGGCGCACTTTGACGTTGCTGGTACAGCTTGGCACTCAGGCGATCGTTTCTCGTACAACCCTAAGAAGGGCGCAACGGGAGTAATGGTTCGCACGTTTGTCCAGCTAGCCCTCAACAGCTTCTAAAATTCCTGGATCCAGGTATACAAGTTAACAGGTATACCTGGATCCCAGTCTTAGACT
Source organism: uncultured Bdellovibrionales bacterium (assembly GCA_964543475.1). GTDB lineage: Bacteria > Bdellovibrionota > Bdellovibrionia > Bdellovibrionales > JAMPXM01 > JAYSYM01. The sequence continues at coordinate 24,270 of CAZIYJ010000014.1, forward strand.
TGCTTCTAGTTTTTCTAACTAAATTTGATCGTCGAGCAAGTCTGCAGATATCCTACTCTCCCATGACAAAATTTTTGGTAGCTGTGCTTCTAGGCGCTTTTGTTTTTTCTTCTCTTGCTCGCGCTGGCGAAGCACCTAAGAAGACCACTAAGATCGAGCCAATTCGTATTGTGCCCAAGCCAGATCGAAGCATTGCGAGCGAAGACGATGGATTCATTCCGCTCATGCAACCAAAGGCGCAAAAGCCTCTTAAGAAAAAATCAAAAAAAGTATTGGTTAACTAGCACTAGCGAAGATCTGTCGCTTTGCCGACCTTCATTGAACATTCAATTGTTCCATTTGAGGTCATGCCGTCTGGCACATTCCCCTTGTTCATCTTGATCGTTGAAACTTCTGGATTGATGAAGTTAGAGCGTAATGAAAGATCAATTCTTCGACTTTGCAGCTCGCCGAAGTTTGTTAAGTGGTCTGAAGAAACGATGCTCTCAGCTAAAACTTTAACACTGCCGTTTGATTCGCGACGCTGATAGCGAAATGTTGCGTTCATCAAATCTTCTCCGCGAACTAAATTTGATCCTTTTGGGATCCACGTGAGTTGAATTGTGAACTCGTGACCTCTTTCGAGAGTGATGACACCGCTGGTAACTGCACGTTTATCTGCTGAAAGGCGATTACCGACTGGCCGAAGTTTAAAACGATTCCCTGTGCTTGAATCGCGTGTGGCACCAAACTCTTTACTGATGAAACTCGCCGTTGCGCCACAAACTACTTCAGATTTATTTGGGAAAGTCGGATCTTGTTCTTCAGGAGATGGTTCTTCCTGAGCATTAAGGTTAACTGTAAAAAGTAGGCTAAGTGCAGCAGCGATCACGTTTGTGCGGTTCATGCTTTGGTCCTCCACGAGCTGGCAAAACTGACGCACTGGAGGTGCAACGTCACAACAAAGATCGCCTTGTGCGCGAAACTGCACAAATAGCCTCACTTTGTGAGCCGAATTTATTATTCTACGAGTTTAAAAGTGATGGGGCGATTTGGGCGAACAGAGATTCCCACTTGAGAATCGCGCGCAAGCTGCACTTCTTCAAGTACCCATTCGCTTGGCATTTCTGAAGGTAAATTATTGTAAATAACTTTAACGTCATTGCTCGGAATCCAAACTGGTTCGAGCGTATTTAAATCTTTTGAAGCATGGCAAGGAGCTTCAACTTTCATTGTCGCAAACTCGCCGCCCTCCATCACACCTTCGGCAACGAAGCTAAGTTGAATTTTGTTATAAAGATCGCACGCGAAGTATTTTTTTCCGTCAGAATCTTGAGTGATAAAATGCCCGAAAACAAAACCAGTTCGCTTTGCCTCTTTTATTGGAAAAGCTTCGGCAAGCAAGCGATCGCTTGAAAGTAAATTCCACGCTTTACCTTTGAGTTCTGAAAAGGCAGTAGATTTCTGAACAAGCGCTGGATTACGAACGCTAATGTAGCGAGAATTCGAAACGAAAAACGTTCCTTGCATTGAATTAAAGGCGGCAAAACTGCCCGCTCCAATTCCTGCTAACAATACGAAGGTTCCGAGAAAATATCGCATACTTAATTATCGGCAGATATCGTCTTCAGTTGAAACACCTCGACGATTGTAGCCCTTATACTGGACGTTCATCGACTTCGCTTCTAGACCAATAGCAAGAACGCCGAGTCTTGCGATCCAACCATAAACGTTTTCCATTGGGTGACCAGCGACGCTGACCTTCAAATCTGAAACGCAAAGTCTTTTATAAACTGCCCCGGGACTATTTAAGCTCTCGGTCGCATCTTTGTCTTTGTGTGAGCGTAAAAAACCACCCAAGAGCTGACAACCCACGAGGTAAATGGTCGGCTCTGCTGCGGCTCCATCTGCTCGCACGATGGACGGAATCCCCTCTTGAAGTATGACTTCTTCAACGTCTCGTCCGCCCTTTGCAGCTTTCATTTTCTTTCGAGATTTGTTGTTGAGCGATCGAATTTGATCGGCCGAATCAACTTTCATCACTGCAAGGCCGTAGGTGCCGGCATTATTTTTCATATAGGCAAATGGTTCTTCGTTGATTCCGTACTGTTTATATTTTTCACGAGTGCGAGCAAGAAGTTGTTCAACTTTTAAAGCGACTTCTTCACGGCTTTTCTCATCGCTCATATCGTAGTGAGTGATGAGCTCAGTTGGGACAGTAAAAAGCCATGGATCGACATCTAAAATCTCAGCGAACTCAGTTGCAAGTTGGTTGTAGTATTTGAAGTAAGTGCTTTTCTTTCGCTGATACCAACCAAGCTCACGAGCAGGATTGATCGGCGTCTCTAAGTTTTCGCCCCACTCAGAGTAAAATTCAGAAAAGTCATTGTTACTCACAACAACATCGGGGCAATAGCCTTTAACGAAAATTTTTCCGTCGGTCGCAACCGCACCCTGTACCTTAATTTTTTCGCCAGAGGCCCCGGTCATTTCGATTGGCTCTGTGCTCTGCAGGCGCGGAAACGCAACTTCTGCATTATACCCGGCAAGCTTTATCATCTTGGTAAGAGCAATAACGTTATCCCAGTAATACGGGTTATTCGTGTGCTCCTCACTTAAGATCAAAATATTTTTGATATCTGGTCCGTAATGTTTCGATAAATAGAACTTAACGGGATCGCCTGAATTTTCTCGATCGGTAATGCAAATATTATTGAATCCCGCAGGGAAGATGTTTGCGTCGACGTTTGAAACTTTAAATCCTGAATCGCGAATGTCATAGCTCGAGTAGAACGGAAGATCGACTTCGAAGCGATGCTCCGTAAACCACTTGTTGATCTTCTCGAGGTTCGCAACGATTTTTTGGTGAACGATATCTTGGACCATTTATTCCTTCTAAAGATTCGGATCTGTTTCTGGCTTCGACTCATTATTGATTAATGGAGTCATTGCAGGAGGAGGTATCAAAAGCGGCTCTGCTTTTGTTTTACTTTTTGTTGGCAATCTTGGCAAAGTACGCTGATTGAGGATTCGTTTTCGAGCCGCCGGCGTCAGCTCGCTTCCTACTTTTTGTTGCGCCAACAGCTTCTTGATTTCTCGAAACACTTTTTCTGTTTCGCTGAATAAGGACTGAACATACGCAGAATTTTGATCAGGCAATCTATGACGATTCAGCTCGTTGAGCAAATCAACCAGCTCAAAAGTCATCTCCCATTGGCGTTGTTGAATTGTTCGTGCCTGCAAAACATCATCGTCACTTTTTGCAGATGGTGGATTCTGTATGACCGCCCATAAGCCGCTATACATTGCCGAAAGATCTTCCGAGGCCTTTTTTGACCACTGCTCGTGATTCAGTTCGGCAGCCTCTAAAAGAAACTGCTGAGTTTTAGCAAGAGGTCGAACTACAACTTCGAAATTTTCCCAGTTGGCTTCGCGAAGATTCGTTCGTCCCATGTGATACAGCGTTTTTGCTAGCCACTCGGGTTGTTGGGCTTGGCTGCGCTGGCGGCGATAGCGCATCACCGCTGTTTCAGCTTCCTCGTAAAGTGCTTGTGCTTTTTCGATATTTCCTACTCTTGAGTAAGCTGCAGCTCGGCGCGATGGCAATTCAGCCGTCGCAACTTCTGGAGTCAAAAGATGCTTACGCTGATTTACATCTTCGAGCACTGCAACCACCTGAGCATCGTCACCAAGTGCTTCGAGGCAAAATGAAAGTCGGTAAAGAGCGTAGGCCTGAAGTCTTGGAGCAGATTTTAAAGTGCTCACTATGACTTCGCGATATTTGTCTGAAGCCAATTTGAATTGTCGTTCAAGTTCGAGCGAATAGGCGATGTTGAAGTTGGCGACTTGGGTGTAGCCGGAGACAGGAGACGTCTGTAAAAAGCTTTCTAGGTCTTGGCGGCCCTCGGCGTACTTTCCCTGTTCAATTTTTTTCAATGCCTGGTTGTACTGAGGCGACGAAGAGGGTGCCGATACTTGATGTGGCTGATCGAAAATTTTTTTTCCGATCGAACTACATCCCGTCAGAATTGCTAGTGCTAGAATTAATTTTCTCATCACGTTGCTCTGCTAATCTTTCTGCCAGTCGCTCAAGTCCTTCAATCCCGTGAACGTCCTGATTGTACTCTGGAATTCGAACGATCCGCACGCTTTCGCCGACAGTTTTCTCAAATTTTTCATATAGTTCATAACGCTGTGAATGATAACGGCGGAAAGCTTGATAGAACTCGGCGAATTCCCTCGATGGCGAGGCTGAAGTCGAGGCAGGATTTTTAGAATTTTCGTTGTTTAACCAAAGTGGAAACGCTCGATTGATGATCACGCCAGAGAGCCGATAGCCCATATTTTTTAGAATGGATTGAAGATAGTGAGCTTCTGTTAATTTCGCCGCATCAAAACTGGTGACCACGATGAAGGCTGTTTGCTCACTCAATAGCAACTCTTGGGCGCCCTTGCTGCGATCGCGCAAGACCTTTTGTAAATTGCGAATACTTGCAAAAAAATCAACAAGCTCGTCGATAAATTGACTGCCAGTTAAAAGCTCAAGAGACTTTAAGACCGTTCGAGTTCCGCGGTTCACTAAGCCCGAAAGCAATCCGCCTTTTTCACCGCCAGCAAACATAAACCATTTTGTTACTGAGTCTTGGAATAAGTTACTGAGCCGCTCAGGCGCTTTTAAAAAATCAATTGCATGCTTGGTTGGCGGAGTATCGAGAATGATGACATCGTATTTCTTTGATTCGAAAGCTTCATAAAGTCTCTCGAGCGAAGTGAACTCCTGAGACCCACTTAAAGTTGTTGATAGCTGATTATACAGCCTGTTCTTTAAAAGCCTTTGCGCCAGCTCTTGATTTGCAGAGTGTCTAACTACAAAAGCATCGAAAGTTTTTTTAGAGTCGATGACTCCGGCCTCGAGCTGACCTTGAGATTTTAAACCTTCAACTTTTTTTACTTCATGCTCAGTCAAATCAAGGCCGAGTGCAGTTGCCAGTCGCTTCGCTGGGTCGACTGTCAAAACAAGAGTGCGAAGACCCAGTTGCGCCGCTCTCACCGCAAGTGCCGCTGACAGAGTGGTTTTGCCGACGCCACCACTCCCCGCACAAACAACTATTTTTGACGTCTTCAAAATTTGGTCGAAAGTTTTCATAATCGGACTCCCGACAGGGAGACGCCAGCCTGCTCGATAAGACGATCGACCTGAGTATCAAACACCTGCGGCACTTCAATAACTTTAAATTTTTCTAAACGCTCAAGCATTTCAGTCTGTCGAGCTTGAGTTCCTAAAATAAACTTTGCGAATTCATTTAGGCTCGAATCAGATTTTCCAGCCTCCGCAGTTACTTCTTCACTAGAAACCGGACACTTCAAAACCCGATTAGCGACAATCAAAGGTTCGAGACCAAACTCACTCTTTAAATCGCTGACGAGTTCTAGCGATTCCACCACCGGAAGCTCTTCGAGTAATGTCACCACCACTACAGAAGTTATTTCTTTATTGCGAAGGACTATATCAATCTCAGCACTGTGATGACCCATCGGTCCCAGAGGAATCGCCTCTTTCATTCCGCGTGCGGTTTTTAAAAGCGCCAATGCGTGGCCCGATGCAAAGCAGTCGACAACAATGACGTCATAGTTGAGCGGCGGCCCGACTTTTCGAATGCCACTTGTGATTTTACCGAGCATTGCGATTTCAGGTAGGCCAGGCGCTACGTTCACAAGAGCTCTCATGACACGGTTGTCGAAGAACAGGTTGTAAAGTTTTTCCATGCGTAAGTAGTGTAGAACGTACTCACGAAGGCTACTTTCTCCACCCCATAGTGCTAGATCAAAACCGTACTTTGTAGGTGCTGGATGGTGGGTCACGTCAGTCAGGCTAAAGAGGTCTTGATAATAACTGGAGTCCCCGAGCTCGACTAAAAGGGTTTTTCGGCCCGACTTTGCTCGCTCTGAGGCAATAGCAGCGGCTATGAGCGACTTCCCGACGCCCCCTTTGCCTGTAACAAACACGATTTTTTGCTGACTATTCATTCGGCCCGCTCTATATTCCCTAGGCTTTTAATCCCAAGGAGAAACTCATGAAATCTAGCGTTGTGAACGTCTCTTCACTCGAACGCAAACTCAATATTCAGGTGCCGGCAAAAGAAGTACAAGAAGCTTTTGATCGCGCTTTTAAAGGAATTCAACAACACGTTGAAGTTAAGGGATTCCGTAAAGGCAAAGCCCCAATCACTACCATTCGCTCAATGTACGGCGACCGCGTGAAACAAGACGTCATTAACGATCTAGTTCAAAAGAGCTACGCTTCAGCAGTTACTGAACACTCACTTGAGCCAATCAGCTATCCAGCTATCGAGTTCGACGAAATCGACTCAGCAAAAGATTTCAGCTTTACAGCTGAGTTCGAAGTGCGACCTGAGATCAAAGATCCCAAAATTGATGGCCTCACTGTGAAAAAAGAGAAGTATGTAATCAACGAAGAGATGGTCGACAAGACGATCGATGACATTCGTGCAAGCCGAGCTGAAACAACTCCGGTACTTGAAAATCGTGCAGCACAAATTGGTGACATTGCGACGATTGATTTCGAAGGAATGCTTTTGACAGGTCCCCTCGAAAACGGCTCAGGGAAAGATTTCGATCTTGAGCTTGGCGGAAACCAATTCATTCCGGGCTTTGAAGAAAATGTTGCGGGAATGACCATCGGCCAAACAAAAGACGTTTCGATTGCTTTCCCCGAGGACTATCACGTTAAAGAATTGGCCGGAAAGCCAGTCACTTTCAAAACAAATCTCAAAGGTCTAAAGAAAAAGTCTCTTCCTGAGTTGAACGATACTTTCGTACAAAGCTTAGGTGGAGAATATAAAGATCTTGAAGCATTAAAAAAAGCCATTCGCGATGATTTCGAAAAACGTGAAGCGAAGCGAATCAACGAAGAATTCCGCAATCGCTTAATGAGAGCTGTCGTTGAGAAAAATCCTGTTGAAGTGCCTAAGACACTTTTAATTGAACAGAAAAAAGCATTAGTTGAAGATTTCAAACAACGTTTGAAGCAACAAGGAATGGATGAATCTGCATTCGCTGAGTACAAAGACAAGTGGGATGCTGACTTTAATCAAACTGCTACATTCATGATTCAGTCGAGCTTTATTAGCGACTCACTTGCTCGGTCGAACAACTTGTACGCAACTGAAGCAGACTTCACTCAGAAGCTTCAAGAATATGCGGTCGAAACAGGTCTAGAGCATTCGCGAATCAAAGAATTCTACACAGACAAAGATCGCCGCTCGAAGTTGATGTATCAAATCACTGAAGAGAAAGTGGTTAACTTCCTCACTGAAAAAGTGAAGATTCAAGAAGTCGAAAAGAAAGAGCTCGGAGAAGAAGCTCAGAGCTAGTTCGATTGTCTAACGTTCAAACTCTGTAGAGCGGAAATTGTCATTTCCGCTCTCAAAACCAATTTAAAAGCTTTAATAGGGTCTATGGCTTGCAAAAACGTACTTCTGCTGAGAGGTCCGTATGTTGGCTAAGTACACTATTTTATTCCTTTTATTTATCTTAAGCCCACATGCTCATGCGGACTTCTGTTCGGCAATTTTCAAACAGCTCCCTGCCCATGTTAAAACCGACGCTGTCGAGCAAATGATTACTTGGGAGCAAACGTCGAACACAGCCCGTTGGCACAAAGACGAACAGCTCACTCCCATTGAAGTAGCAACTTTACCAAGACTTTCTGTCGTCGTGCATGCAGCAGAAGATACACCAAAACACCTTGTAAAATACTTTGCAGGTTTTTTTACGGCTCGTTTTCCGCGACATCCTTACAACGAAGACCGATCGGTACCGTATTCTAGACTAAAAGCAAAACATTTCATCCCGGCTAAATTTTCGGCTTCACGTTCCATGTTCATCCGTGATCCATCACTTGAGGGGTTTTTCTCTATAAAAATGCCGACGAACAAACCTCATAAGGATGCGGCTGCCCAGTCTGGAAAATCGGACTTGAGAAATTCTGTCATTATTTCGCGACGACGTTCGGTAATGATCGCATCTCTTGATAAGCAGTTTGGTCTTGATCCAAAGTTTGAAGTGCTCACCGATAAATTATCTATTTCTGATCGTTTCACAGGGAATGGATATGTCATTCGCGATCTCACCCCGCTTACTAACGGAAATTATTTTTTACCTGCGTTCAGTGTTCCGTATGCTGGTCGTGAAATCGCAAAGCATCTTGATGTGCCATTTGAATCTTTGTGGAGTGAGCACTGGGCTGCAAGCTTAGGCGAGTCAAAAGCAAAACTGCTTCTTCGCTATGGGCTCGAAATGAAAACGCCAAATGCGCAGAACATGTTGATTGAGCTTGATCCAAAACTCATTCCTACTGGTCGCATGTTCTTCCGTGATATCAGCGACTCTTCTTTTGTCGGTCCAATTGCAGAATCGCTTGGATTAGAAAAATTGGTGAAAGCCGATCGAGCCCGATCTTATACAGTTAAAGACTATCTTAAACCCAATTGGGAAAACTCGGTTTGGCAGATGGATGAAGGTGGCGTCTCTGCAGATCTGTCTCATCAGTGGGGCAAGGCCCACGACAAAGCTTACCAAGACACCATCTTGCGAGAACTTTCTCGAACTTCGACTTGGAGCTTTAACAAAGGTCTGAAGTTCACGAGCCAATACACCCTCCTGGATTGGCTAAAGAGTCCGGCCGGAAGCCATGCACTTTCAAAATATCATGAGCTTCTACGTGAAGAAAATCGGAAAGGCATGGCAGTACAATGATAAAGACTCACACAAGAATACTTATCGTTGTCATCTTCTTATCAATAGGCTCGCAAGCGCACGCCTATCCCGCATGTTTTGCTAAGTTAATTAAGTTTGCAGATATTTTTAAACGAGCCCATGTTCCAACTATTTCGGAATCAACTTTCGGGCCCGAATTTACATTTACGAATCAAACTCTTGTGAATGAAGGAAATAAGGCTTTAAGCGAAGCAATTGCCTCTGGCAGAGGAGCGGCTTCTGCTTTAAAAACAAAATTTAACACTGAAAAGTATGAGGCATTTAAGGAAATTTTAATTTCAAGGTGCAAAGCTCGCAAAGACTGCTCGACTTCGATTGGATATGACAAGCACGGCGAAAATGTTCGCGTTACGTATCGAGATGGGTGGTACTTCGAAGTCGGAATCGACATGTGTGTGATCGAGACTCAAACAAAGCCTGGCCGCATTGCCGACTTCGTCTTCAATAAAAAACGTCTTGAAAAAGATTTGTGGAAAGTGGCAGAGTCTCTCGATCTTCGCCCTCATAGCCGCGCAGGACAGGGGCATGTTCATATTGGCTTAAACGCATTTGATCATGATCCGGTAGTGCTCAGAAATTTCTTTGTTGATTACGCAAACCACCCTGAGGTGGCATTTGGTGCTCTCGGAAACCACCTACTTAACAGTCCACCTATAGCAGCACTAAAACCAGAGCAGAGATCAGGTTTAAAGTTAGCGCTAGCTGAGTTTGATGCAGCAGAAGCGAAAAGTATTCCCCAGTTTGTTCGCTTGATTCATAAATACGTCTACACTTCAACTACCGCTGAAAGCTGGGGAGGCGCTGACTATTACCATGCGATTCGCCTTAAGCGCTCTCTGACGATTAATGATGCGTCGACTGTTGAGATTAGAGCGTTTCGTCCACAAGCTACGGTTGATGAATTCGTTTTGCAGATTGAGTTGATTCAGGCTCGAATCAACTATCTCAAAAGCAAACCACTTAGCGAATATATTGAAACGTCTCGGTATGAATATAGTCCGCAAGAAGTAGTAAACGGATTTCACAAATACGTGACTGAGACTGGTTTAAATTGGGATAAGTACAAAGTACTTCTCCCGCCCAACCTTAAGAATATAAAAGTCACTGACGATTCGATCCGGCGCTAAGGCGCTGGAGTTGCTGCCGGCGTGGCTGCTGGTTTCACACCTTTTCCTGGCGGAACTAGCAATTTCTTCGGAGCCTGCTTTTTCATCTTAAGAACTTCATTCTTAGAAGGCTTAACTGCTGTCGGCTGTTCGGCAGCTGACTTAGCAGGAGAAGTTTGCGCTGGTTGCGCTGCTGCATTCGGACCAGAAGCACTAGCTTCAGGAATTCCGAAGTTACGCATAACTTTCCACGCTTTCAAATAGTTGTAGGCTTGGAGCACCTGGAAATCTTCAGCTAAAATTTTATCTCGCGGCGATAAATTTTTTGAGCTCTTGTCCTTTTGATTCCACCACGCTGTTGGATCACCAGAGTTTTTGCCGTTCGCTTTATCTTCAGCCTCTTTGGTTCCGAGTAAGTGGCCAGAGATATCTTGTTCGCGACGAACATCTCTTTTTATTACGGCCTTCTTAAACGCCTCATTATCGACATCATCAATCACTACATCTGGCTTAATTCCCTCAGCTTGGATCGACTTGCCGCTTGGAGTGTAATAGCGAGCGACGGTTAATTTTAAACCTGAGCCGTCTCCAAGTTTTACAACCGATTGTACAGATCCCTTGCCGAACGTCGTTTGGCCCATCACGAGCGCCCGCTTATTATCCTGAAGTGCGCCGGCGACAATCTCACTCGCGGATGCAGAATATTCGTTAACTAAAACGATGATTGGATAATTTGGGTTAGTCTTATCTTTCTTTGCATAGACGACTTCTTTTTCTTTTTGATTTCGACCGATCGTACTTACGATCACGCCGCTCTCGAGGAACATGTCACTGATCTTTACCGCCTGATCAAGAAGTCCTCCCGGGTTTCGCCGTAAGTCCATGATAATTCCACGGACATCTTGGCCTGGGCTATTGGCGGTGTGAATCTTCAACATCTTCTCAAGCTCAGTTGCGGTGTTTTCAATAAAGCTTGTTAAGCGAATGTATCCATAGCCTTCCCCAAGATCGGTGTACTTAACAGATTTAACTTTCACTACTCCGCGCGTGATTGGAATTTCTTTTGGCTTTTCAAATCCTTCTCTAAAAATATTTAAGCGAACGGTTGTGCCGTTTTTGCCGCGAAGCTTTTGAGCAGCTTCGGCAAGACTTAAACCTTTAGTACTAAAGCCATCGATATCGACAACTTTATCACCGGCCTGAATGCCTGCAGCCCATGCAGGAGTATCTTCGATCGGAGAAATAATTGTTAGAATATCGTTTTGCAGAGTGATTTCGATACCGAGACCACCAAATTCTCCGCTCGTCTCACTTTCAAATTCTTTATAAATTTCTGGAGGCATAAAGTTCGTGTGCGGATCTAACTCTGCGAGCATCCCTTTGATTGCGCCGTAGATAAGCTTTTTAGTATCAACAGTTTCTACATAGTACTGTTGAACCAAATTAAGTACCTTCGTGAAAATTTGAAGCTCTTGATACCGCTCATCTGCATAAGCGATCACTGAATTTGAAGTGAAGCTCCCGGCTACCAGCCCACCTAATCCCAAAACGATCAAGAAAACGAAAATGATCAGAGGTCGCAGTGGGCGAATGAAAGACTTTTTCATAACGAAGGAACTCCTTGATGGGCCGAGATGTTGAAAGCTTGTGATTTTATCCAGTTACGAGGATTTTCAGGTTCAGAGAAATGACGAATTTCGAAATAGATACCAGAACCAGATTTATTTGTCCGGCTCGTGGCTTGTCCAATCGAAGTGCCCTTTTTTATTTGATCGCCGCGTTTAACCGCAGAATTCTTCACTTGCGCGTAGACGGTGTAATAATGGTCGCCATGATCGACGATCACCGTGTTGCCATAACCAGGAAGCCATCCGCTATGTGCAATTTCGCCGTCAAAAACCGCCTGAACTTTGCTGCCTTCAAGAGACGATATTTGCCAGCCCTTGTGGCCAAGTTGAGTTTTAAATTTTGGATCAGAAATAATTCCGAATCCTTGCAGTAGATATCCCTCAACCGGAAGATCTAGCTCGCCCTTTTTTTCGAAGAACGAAGGTCTTAAGAATGCGATGAGCTCTCGATCTGCAGCCGTCTCGTCGCTGGGTCTAAGACTCTTAAGTTGATTCAGTTGTTTTGCGTATCGCTTTTCAAGTTGAGAAATTACTTTAGTTTTTGATTTGTACTCGCCAATCAATGCCCGCTCTTTTTCTTTAATCTCGGATTGCACTGCAATGTACTTCGTCACAACTGATTTAAGCTTTAATTTTTCGCCCGAAAGGGCTGCAAGCTTTGCCTGATAAGATTTAATCTGATCATAGTCACGCGATGTAATGATCTTTAGGTACTTCATGGCCTGATCAACATCATGACCTGAATTTTGCGAGAAGATAAGTGCCAACACTCCTTCGCCAGAGAGACGATAAAGCGCTCGGATCCTTGCTCGTAATGATTTTTTATCAGCGACTAATTCTGCTTCAAGTTCAGTAATTTTTTGCGCTGTCTGTTTTGCTTTGTTGTCAGCATCGAGCATGCGGTCAACGGCGCGACCCTTTTCTTGGGCAATTTTTTTAATCTTTTGGTTCACAGAATAAAGTGCCGCTAAAACTTTTCTCTTCTGTTCTTCTGTTGCGAGTAAGGCCTCTTTGCGATCCTGATACTTTTCTACCAAAGCAGTATCGCTGGCACTCGCTGAGGCCGCAGAAAGTGAAATTAGAACTGCAAGAGAAAGACTTTTTATCAAGCTCTTCCTCGTCTGCTAGCTGCCCAACCATCGTTAAGGCCTCTTACTGCGAAGTAGGCACCAGCTAAACCCACTGCTGCACCGAGAGCTAAAACCAAAAGCACCGTCATCAAACTTGCAAAACTTAGTATTTCGGTAAAGCGCATAAAGCCTAAGCTCTTGCTTAATACTTCAGTCGCAAATGAATACAGAGCAAAGTTTAAAGCAAGCGCTAGAGCCGCCGCCACGAAACCAATTAAGGCTCCCTCTACTAAAAATGGTGTGCGAATCATACTCTTAGTCGCGCCAACAAGCTCAAGAATCTCAACGTCTTCTCTGCGGACCGCAACTGATGCTCGGACTGCGTTCCCAACAATCATCAAGCCTCCGGCAAGTAACAATATTACGAGAGCCTGACCAAAGTTTGAAATCACTTTTGCAAACGTTGAGTAGTTACTTACCCAGCTCTGGCCATAAGAAACTTCTTCGATGCCTTCAAAGGATTTAATTGTTTCACTCACTTCTCGAAGTTTGTCGGGCTTTGCGCCGCCGTTAAGGGTAATGCGAAAGCTTGCCGGAAATGGATTGGCGAAGTCTGAATCACTCAATAGGCCTGGCGCGTAACTTGCCATTTGTTCTTTAAAATTGGCAGTTGCCATATCTCGATCGAGATATTCTACTTTTGCAACTTCTGTAAGTTTTTGTAACTGACCTTTAATCTTCTCAGTCATTGATTCGTCGCTTGCTTCATCAAGATAGGCAGTGACTTGAACTGATTCGCCCCAGCTTGATAGGACTCTGGTGAGATTTTCTGAAATAAGCATTGTGCAAACGATGACAGAGAAGGCTCCGCACAAAACTATCAGTGTTGAGAATTGAGTGCCGAAGTGATGTGTCCAGCTTCGCTGAATACTTTTGAAAATTGAATTCATCGCAAGAATCCTTCTTTCAGTTCGATTCGGCGACGACCAGGCTTTGAGGCCACTAGCGAATGATCGTGAGTGGCAACAAATACTGTTGTTCCCTGAGCATTCACTCGCTCAAGCAAATCCATAATCTCAAGACTCAGCTGCGGATCTAAATTTCCGGTTGGCTCATCGGCGATCAATAAACCTGGTTGGTGAATCAGCGCGCGTGCAATTGCCACACGCTGCTGCTCACCACCAGAAAGTTGTTCTGGAAGGTGTTTACTTCGAAACAAAAGACCAACTTGGTCTAACACATCGTTGACACGCTTTTGGATGAACGATTCTTTTTCGCGCTTGATCTCTAATGGAAGTGCTACGTTTTCAAAAACTGAACGATCTTTTAAAAGTTTGAAATCCTGAAATACAACGCCGATTTTTCTTCTGAAAAATGGCACTTCGTTTTCAGTAATCTCTGATAAGTCGTAACCGGCAACGCTCACTGCGCCTGAGGTTGGACGATCGAATGCAGAAATCATTCGAAAAAGCGTAGTTTTCCCTGCTCCGCTTGGGCCGGTTAGAAAAACAAATTCGCCTTTTTTGATTTCCAGATCAACGTTTGCAAGTGCATGAACGGGACCCGGATAAGTCTTATAAACATGAGAGAAATTTATCATTTCTCTATTGTAGTTCTGATCAAAGAAGATGACCAGAAACGAGCTGGTCTAGAATTGTCTCGTGCTGCGCCTGGATTGCAGAAACCAAAGCTCGACGAAAAGCGAGTGAATCTATGTTAGACGATCGTAACACTTGCTCGGGCACGACTTCCGAATAGGGACTCTTCACACTCTTAACAATTCCGCCATTGCAATAGACTCGAGTAACTATAAAAGGGTTAGACACTCCCCAATCTTCAGTTTGGATATGATATTCGCTACCGCGAAAAAGAATGTCTGAATTGAAGCCTTTTTCCATATGAAAACTGATTCTGAACGAGGCGTCTCATTTTGACAATCGGCGTTTCAAGACTCTAAGCGAGCCTAGCCCATTCCGATAAGTTCCATAGTGAAATCACCAGCTTTGAAACGAATTTTGCTTTGCGCTTCGGCAGTACTGTACACAGTGCTTGTCAGTGGTTGTTCTATGAAAGCCGTCGAACCCAGTGCAGTGCAAGAATCTCCGCCTGCCTCATACTGCTCAACAGTGACAACTTATTCAGGTGCGACGATCACCGTCACTGGAACAGCTTACTATGCACCTCGAACAGACGGATTTAGAGAAGTCGAAGATGGTGGCTATCGTTATCGTCCAACTGCGGCAGTTGCTGGAAGTACGCTTTACTCAATTACTATTGCTGGAACCACTTATTCTTACACAACAGCTGCATCTGGCGACACTGATCAGACTGTTGCAACAAATTTGGCTGCGCAAATTAATGCTAATTCAAGCGCACCGGTGACGGCACAAGTTCTTCGCTTAAAGCCCGCAGGCTTTCAATACTGGACGCTCGTGAATCAAAAAGTTTACAGCGCACCGTGGTCAGTGGCTCATACAAAATCAGCGAACATGACCGAGACACTTCGAACTATTGCTTCACCGATTCGCCATGCAGAGATCATGGTTAAGAACAGTGCTGGAAATATAATTCAATGCGGAGAGACGTCTGCAACCGGAACCTATTCACTCACGCTTCCTCAAGCTGGCTCTGGAACCTACACTGTCTATGTCAATTCACGAATCAATAACACGTCAGTCGCGCGAGCCTACGTTTTGGATTACAATTTGACGAATGTGCATTACTCTGTGAGCAAAAGTGTTTCGGCAACAGCAAACTCTTCTGCAAATAATCTTTTAGCTTCGGGAGAAGGTGCAGTCACCTCGGCTGCGTTTAACATTCTCGATCAAGTCATCAAAGCAAACGAATACTTAGGTGAGTATGTCGACACACCTTATGGCTGCGGGACAACTTACCCAGATTGCGTTCCATATACTCCAGCACCGCTCGTTTATATTTACTGGAAAAAAGGCGTTAACCCTTATTCTTACTATGGTGTTGATGCAGGATCGAGTTTCTACACCGGCGATTCGAGAATCTTTATCTTGGGCGGTAAGAACGGTGACGTCGACAACATGGATACCGATCATTTCGATAACTCCGTGATCATCCATGAATATGGTCATTTTTTAGAAGACGCACTTGCGGTTTCAGAATCACCCGGTGGATATCATGATGGAAATGCAGTGATCGATCCGCGACTAGCGTGGAGCGAAGGCTTTGCTGACTTTTTGCAAAGCGCTGTCACAGGTGATGAGTTCTACATAGATACAATCGGGAATTCGAGCGGCACAGCAGGCGGCTCAGCATTCTTATCCATCGATCTTGAAAGCACTGGAATGGATACGCCAAACGACGGCGCTGAAGGACTCTTCCGTGAGTTCTCGATTGCTCGCCTACTCTGGGACGCAATTGATCCGCATCCTGCAAGTAACGCAGGTGGAAATGATAACAGCGACAATATTACGAATGACAATTCAATGGCAGAGATCTGGACTGTTTTCGCAGGCGCAAACGGTTTAAAAAATTCTTCGAATCCATTTAGACATATGGGCACGGTCCATAAAATTCAAGATAGTATGGCCGGTAGAACGAACTGGTCCGTGCTTCGAGGAGACGAATTTCAGCACGGTAATGCCGCTTACAACGGTGTTGGCTTACGTGAATTCGCAACGCCGCTGACGACACCTTCTTGCGGAACGACAGCGATTGACCCAGTAGCTGATGGCGGCGATTTCGATTCATCTGATCTGTTAGTGAACAACGACTTCTTATCTTATTACCACTCAGGTGGCACTCTGACAGTCGTGCTTCAATACACTGTCGACGTCGCTTCTCGCCCAAGCCCTGCTGACTTAGATTTGTACGTTTATAATTCTGACTTCACGTATGGGTCATCATCGACAATGCTTGGCTACAGTCAGAATGATCGCCCAACAGGTTGCGTTCTCACTCCAGCAAATTGCACGAACGTCACCGAAACCGTAAGCACGAGTGCGCCCGCTGGCTATTACATGATTAACGTAATGGCCTTCACTGGCGACGGCTTCACTGGCGGACTAAGTAACTATACGATAACCGTGAACGGCACACAGCGATGCCTGGCACCTTAGGAAGAATATGAAACGGAAATTATATTCGACATTCGCAATTGCTCTTGGACTCATCGGCACACTGCTATTTGTGAACGCCAGCGAGAACGTGAGCACTCATCCAAGCAAGTTTGCCGTTCTTAAGCCTCACGGTCACGATCGTGCTCCTTCGAATTACAACAAAGCTCGCGCACCACTCTATGTTTCTATTATGCGCATTGATGAAGGAACCACCACAGAGGTGATCCGCCTAAAAGGTACAGTCAAGGCTCTTCGTAATTTTCAAAGTCTAAAGATCACATGGGCAGTGCCAGAAGATGTCGAAGTGCTTTCTGGATCAAGTGAAGTGCCACTAACGATCAATGCTGGCGAAAGTCAGAGCTTTGAAATTTTGGTGTCTCAGAAAACTCAAGACAACCGACAAATCTACTTCCACGCGACGAGTGATCAGGACGAGAGCGATAAGTTTGGCGCTACTGCTCAATACAACACGACAAAGCAAGAAGTGATCGCAAAGCAGCTTAAAGAAAACTTTCTTAAAGCTCGAGCGAAAGTTCGCTCAGGCGAACTTCGAAAAATTATTTTTTAATTTTTAATTAAACAGTGACGATTTTAATTTCAGGATCAAACTGCTGCTGCAGAATTCCTTGAATTGCTTCGAGTGTTCCAGAAAGCGAGCTTGGGCAAGTACCGCAAGCACCCTGGTAGCGCACTTCGAGCACATGATCTTTATAAGAAATCACTTCGATATCACCGCCATCTCCCTGCAAGAAAGTACGAACGGTTTCGTCTAAAATTTCATCGATTTCTTTTAGGTCGCCCTCAAGTTGAGGCTTCTCAGATTTTTTTCGCTCGGTTTCAGTTAAGAATGTGGGGTCATGTATGGCGAGGCGCGTTTGCAGAACTGATTGAACCTCAAGGCGCATAGTATCGATATCGACGTCGTCAGAATGCGTGATGGTAATTACATTCTCAAAGAAATAGAGCTGTCTTACTCCTTCGACTTTGAAAAGTTCTTCGGCCAGTCGAACGCCAAGGGCCTCACTTGGTCGCGCAAAGGTCGCACTGCCTTGGGATTTGATTGGCCGGTTTACAACGAACTTCAAAGCGTTCGGATTAGGAGTTGGCAAAATGCGAATTAAAATTTCTTTTGGTTGAGCTGCCTGTTCCATTAGAAAAACTCCTTTGCTTGAATGAGGCTGCGCTCGAGGAAATCGACCTCTTCAAGGGTATTGTAAATTGAAAAAGATGCCCGCGCAGTCGCAGGAATTCCGAATCGCTTCATCAGCGGTTGAGTACAGTGATGCCCTGTGCGAATTGCGATTCCTTTATGATCAATGATCGACCCCAAATCAGAAGGGTGGATTCCATCAATCACAAACGACAAAATCGGAACTTTATCTTCGGAAACTCCGATAATTCTTAATCCCTTAATGGCGCCTAGTTTCGTAGTTGCATGCTTTAAAATTTCTTCGCCATGAGATTGAATTTGATCAAAACCAATTTTGTTCAAGAAATCGATTGCGGCTGCCAAACCAAGCGCATCAGCAATTGACGGAGTACCTGCTTCAAATCGCTGGGGAGATGAGGCGTATGTAGTTTTCTCGAATGTCACTTCACTGATCATGCTGCCGCCGCCTTGGTAAGGGGGCATTGCCTCTAGTAGCTCAAGCTTTCCGTACAAAACCCCAATACCGTAGGGACCAAAAATCTTGTGGCCTGAAAACGCGAGGAAGTCACAATCGATCAATTGAACGTCAGTCACCAAATGCGAAACCGATTGCGCCGCATCGATCAAAACTTTCGCGCCAACTTTGTGAGCCGCATCGACGATCTCTTTTACTGGCAAAATAGTGCCGAGAGTGTTCGAAGCCCAACTGATCGCAACGATCTTAGTTTTACTAGAGAGAGTTTTTTTATAAACGCTGAAATCGAAGTCGCCCGCATCGGTGACCGGAATCACACGAAGCTTCGCACCCTTTTCTTCAGCGATCATCTGCCAAGGAACAATATTTGAGTGGTGCTCAAGTTCAGAGATTATAATCTCGTCGCCGTTTTTTAAATTAGCTCGCCCGTAAGTTTGGGCCACCAAATTGATCGACTCTGTAGTTCCGCGAGTGAAAATGATTTCTGAAGAACTCTTAGCGTTTACAAATGATCGAACTGTATCGCGAGCCGCCTCGTAAGCCACCGTGCCTTCGGCACTTAAGTAATGGGCTCCGCGATGAACATTAGAGGACTCATTTCGGTAATAGTCAGAAATTCGATTAATGACCGAGAGAGGCTTAAGAGTCGACGCCGCATTATCTAAGTAGACTAGCTTCTCTCCTCGAATCTTGCGTTCAAGAATTGGAAACTCGGCTCGAATATTTTTCATGCATCCACCTTGAAACTAGAAAACTTATGTTTCACTAATTTCGAGAGCTCAGTACGAGCGGTCTCATCTGAAATTCGATCGACGATGTCTTGGGCAAAGCCGAAGGCTAGCATTTCAACCGCTTGCTTTCGCGACAATGCACGACTTTGAAGATAAAAAATATGCTCAGGGTTGATCTGCCCAATCGTGGCTCCGTGAGCGGCTTTTACGTCATCGGCATCGATTTCAAGCTCAGGCTTCGTATCGATCTCGGCCTTTTGACTCAACATCAAATTGTTATTGAGCTGAGACGAGTTTGCCTTTTGTGCATCTTTTCGAATCCGTACTCCGCCAGTGAACACTCCTCGCGCGTTGTCGTCGAGAACACCTTTGTAGAGCTGAGAGCTAGTCGTATTACCAACAGCGTGATCAATTAAAGTTCGGTTGTCGATATGCTCGTTACCACATCCAAGGTAAAGACCATTTACCACCGCTTCGCCACCCTCGTCGTTGAATGTAACTTCTAAATTGTGACGAGTGAGGGCTCCGCCAAAAGCGACTTGTGTTGATTCAAGGCGAGAATCTCGAGACAGCTTAAACTGAGTCGAACTTAAGTGCTGAGCTTCGCTCGAAGTCTGAACTTTCACATATGTGAGCGAAGAATTTTCGTCGAGTTGTACTTGGGTGACAATTTGTGATGTCGCTGCGACACCCTCGATGGCCGCATGAACTTCGATGATCGAAGCTTTTGCGTGAGTAGGAACTCGAATTAACAATCGGTAGTTCGCCGCGAGATCTGTTGATGGCTTAGTTGTGAGATAAACCAAAATAACTGGCAAACCTGCACTTTTAGCATCGAGATCGAGATAAGTACCCTGATTAAGAAGAGCAAGATTCATTCGCTCAAAATACTCTGTCTTTGCATCAAACTTTGAAAGCAATTCTGAAGGCGCTTTCTCTAAAGTCGAACCAGACCAACTCCCCGTCGAAAGATCACTTCGAAAAACTCCGTCGATAAACAAAAGGGTTGCTTGTGACGGAAGCTTTGCGAAAGGCACTTTCGCTAAATCGACGACTGATTCGATCGAAGTAACAACCGAAGAATTCACATCCCAAGCAGCCTCGAGAAACTGTTTCGGGCTTGTATATTTCCAAGCTTCATCCTTTTTGCTTGGCGCCTTCAATAAAGAAAGCTCATCAAACGCTTTTGAGCGAAGGCTCTGAAGTGCGTCTGCTGATTGAGCTAGTTTATTGAAAGTTTGTTCGATTCGACTCATTTCACGAGCCAATCGTAACCCTTGGCTTCGAGCTCAAGAGCTAAAGATTTGTCACCCGTTTGAATAATCTTTCCGTCGGCCAATACGTGAACGTAGTCGGGTTCAATATAATTGAGCAAACGTTGATAGTGAGTGACGAGAACGATCGCATTTTCTTTAGTGCGAAGCTTATTTACACCTTCAGCAACAATTCTTAACGCATCGATATCAAGACCAGAATCAGTTTCATCTAAGAACGCTAAACGCGGAGACAAAACTGCCATTTGAAGAATTTCATTTCGCTTCTTCTCGCCGCCTGAGAACCCGACATTCACTGGGCGCTCTAGAAATTTCTCGTCTATTTGTACGATGTCCATTTTCTTGCGGAGAAACGAACGAAACTGATCATCACTCATCAACGGAGCACCTTGGTGCTTTGTAATTGCATTGAATGACGTTTGAAGAAAATTGAAGTTATTAACGCCCGGAACTTCAACCGGATACTGATAGGCTAAGAAGATTCCTTCTTTAGCTCTTAGATCAGGCTCCATCTCTAAGAGGTTCTTCATTTCAAAGTTCACATCATATTTTACTGTTCCGCTTGCAACTTCATAAGCAGGATGACCCGCAACTACTTTTGAGAGCGTGCTCTTGCCCGATCCATTCGGACCCATGATGGCGTGCACTTCTCCGGCATTGACCTTAAGGCTCAAGCCTTTAAGAACCGCTTTGCCGTCGATATTCACTTTTAAGTCTTTAATCTCTAACATTTTTTTCCTAATAACTGCGTGGCTCGTTAGCCAACACTATTTTCTAATTTCATTTCAATTAACTTTACTGCTTCAACTGAGAACTCAAGTGGCAATTGCTTAAACACATCTTTGCAGAAGCCATTCACCAGCATCGAGATTGCAGCCTCAGAATCTAATCCTCGAGACTTTAGATAGAAAATTTGATCTTCACTAATTCGAGACGTCGTCGCTTCATGCTCGAGCACTGCGGTTTTGTTTTTAACTTCTATATACGGATAAGTATTTGCAGATGATTTATCGCCAACGAGCATTGAGTCGCATTGCGAATAATTTCGCGCGTTCTCAGCTGAAGGCATAATCTTAACGAGTCCTCGATAGCTGTTTCGTGAATGGCCCGTCGAAATGCCTTTTGAGATGATCGTACTCTTTGTGTTTTTACCAATGTGGATCATCTTAGTTCCGGTATCAGCCTGCATGTGGTCGTGAGTGAGCGCCACTGAATAGAATGCCCCTTGCGAACCATCTCCAAGCAATATGCAGCTCGGATATTTCCAAGTGATGGCCGAGCCTGACTCAACTTGAGTCCACGAGATCTTTGAGTTCTTACCTTGGCATTTTCCTCGTTTAGTCACGAAGTTGTAAATGCCACCCTTGCCTTCTTTGTCGCCTGTGTACCAGTTCTGCACTGTCGAATATTTAATTTCGGCATTGTCGAGCGTGATGAGTTCGACCACGGCTGCGTGAAGTTGGTTTTCATCTCGCTGTGGTGCTGTGCAACCTTCGAGGTAATTTACGAAACTATTTTCTTCGGCAATGATGAGGGTTCGCTCAAACTGCCCTGTATCTTGAGCGTTGATTCTAAAATAAGTCGAAAGATCAATCGGACAACGAACGCCCTTCGGGACAAATACGAATGAGCCATCGGTAAAGACTGCAGCATTTAGAGCTGCATAGTAGTTATCACTTACAGGTACAACGCTACCTAAATATTTTTTTACAAGTTCTGGATGAGTATGCATGGCTTCTGAAATTGAACAGAAGACGACGCCATATTCTTTAAGTTGTTCTGTGTGAGTTGTACCGACAGAAACGCTATCAAAAACTGCGTCGACCGCGACTCCAGAAATACGTTTTTGTTCGCTGAGCGGAATACCGAGACGCTCGAAAGTTTTTAGTAATTCTGGATCGAGCTCATCGAGAGACTTTTTCGCATCTAGAGATTTTTTGGGAGCTGAGTAATAGCGAATGGCCTGGAAGTCGATCTTTGGATATCGAACGTTTGCCCAATCAGGCTCGGTCATCGTTAACCAGTGACGATAAGCCTTGAGGCGATACTCGAGCATCCATGCAGGCTCATTTTTTTTATGAGAAATGAGCTCAATGATGCCTTCGTTCAATCCAAGCGGTGCTTGATCAACTTCGATATCGGTAACAAACCCGTGTTTGTATTCGCCCTGGAGGTCTTGAGTTTTTTGGGTTGAGTTCTTAGTGTCCAAGATCTAACCCTTCAGACACTGCGCGAATTCGAGTTTTTGATTCGACTAATTCGGCAACAGATAATGTCTTGTAAAATTCAGTCAGCTTTTTATTAAGAACCATGATCGGAGAAATAATGTTGCATGAGCTTTTAATATCGCAAGCTTCTGAAGCGCCCGTGGTCAGGCATTTTGCAATTTCGATTTTACCACTAATTGATTCGATCACTTCCTGCAGAGAAACTTTTGAAAGATCACGAGTGATTTGGTAACCGCCCTGCGCACCTTGTTCTGATTTCAAAATGCCGGTTTGACCTAGGACTTGAAGCACACGAGACATTCCATCAAATGGAGCACCGTAAGAATCGCAAATCTCTTTTGCCGAAGTCAGTTCTCCCGGCGTCTTTGCTCTCATGTGTTTTAACGCCATGAGCGCATATTCAACTTTGCGATTAATCTTGTTCATTTTCGCTTCTTAATTGGTTATGTTGTGCGGCTATTTTGCAGATGAAAACTAAACGAAAATGCTCGCCAGTGCAATCTAAATACGTTCATTTAGGGCGTATATAAACTGAGTTGTTTGGCGAGTCTTGTTTATAGTAATTTCAATAAAATCAGGTATTTAAGCTTATGAAGTCAGCCTTGCGGTCTTTTACAATTGCTACAGTTCTTGTCCTTATGGGCTTTGGTTTCACGTGGTTGTACTTGAAATCAAAGAGCGCAAATCAGATTCCAAAGCAGCCTCTAGCGACGACGTTTTTTGATGGAACAGACAAGTTTTTGGTGTTTGCGCAAATCGCAAACCTTTCGGCCGATGATCTAAAAGCACTTAATCCAAAAGTTCAGTATTGGGTCGACACTCAGATCACAAGAGATGCGAAAGCCGTCATCTTAACAGAGCGCGAACTTCCGAATCCTAATTACAATCCTCAATCGACTGATCGCACTCCAGAAACTCAAATGAAGAGTTTGAGTGTTCGCTACTTGAACTGGGCCGATGTTCAGAAATCAAAGCCAGAAGCACGTTTGCTCGAAGAGCTACTTCTTGAAAATCCGACTAAACGCTTTGTCATTAATGTCGTCGACTACTCCCCTGGCGCAGATGTCGCGCTCAGTGATTTAATTTCGAAATTAAAATTCGACGAACGAATTATTTTGCAGAGCGAACAAGAGGGACTGTTAGCAGATTTGCGAAAACTTGAGCCAATGTGGCTTTACGGAACCAGTCGCGCACAAATAGTACAAACACTATGGCTTATAACAATTGGTCTTGAGGGTGTTTCACCACTAAAAGGTGACGTCTTAATCACTTCTTACCGCGCGGGTGAAATTAATCAAAAAGCTCTTTTGTTAACTCCTGATTTACTTACCGAAGCACGTCGTCGCTCGATGAAAGTCCTGGTAGGTCCAGTGACAAAACTCGAAGCTGATGAACTCGTTCAGTTAGGAGTTGATGGCGTGATCACAACTCAGCCACAAGAATTTAAATTTCCTGAGTTGTAACGCGAGGTAAGCGCATCATCACTTGCGCAATTTTCATCGCCCTATACACTTGTTGTTATGAATTACGCATACGCAGCAACGACAAGCGCCAAAGTTGGCGTTAAGGCCGGAGTACTTGATGCTATCGCATCAGCAAGTCTCCCTGTTCAACTTCTTCTTCTTCTCTTAATTGGAACCTCGATAGTTTCGTGGAGTGTGATCGTCACGAAGTACAAGCAGTACAAAAAAGTTGAGGAAGCTAACAAGAGTTTTATTGATCGATTCTGGCAAGCCTCTTCGCTTGAAGCCATCTTTAATAAGCTCGCCGAGTTTCCCGATAGTTCGGTTGCAAGAGTATTTCAAGCGGGATACCAAGAGCTTCAACGCATGGCCGACTCAGCCATGGCGCAAAAACCGAAAGGCGCAGAAGATATTGCACCGAGATTGTCGGGCATCGACAACCTTGAGCGCGCACTACGTAAAGCGGTTGATTCGGAATTGTCAGTTTGTGAACATCGTCTCGGCTTCTTAGCAACAACTGGCGCAACGACTCCATTCATCGGACTTCTTGGAACCGTTGTTGGCATTATGACTTCATTTCAAGGAATTGCGGCGAGTGGCTCGGCAAGTCTTGCAGTCGTTGCTCCCGGAATTTCAGAAGCACTTTTTGCAACGGCAGTTGGTTTGTTTGCGGCAATTCCTGCAGTTGTTGCTTACAACTACTTTATCGGGCGAGTTCGCAAGATCGAACTTGAAATGAGCAGCTTTGGCTCGGACTTCTTGAACATCGCAAAACGAAATTTCTTTAAGGACGAGTAATGGCTTTCTCTACTGGCGGCGGCGGAAAATCGAGAGCAGCAATGAGTGAGATTAACGTCACTCCGTTGGTTGACGTGATGCTCGTACTACTTATTATTTTTATGGTCACTGCGCCCATGATGCAGCAAGGGATCGACATTGATTTACCTGAAACTGCTAGCTCTGGAGTTGCGACAAACGATGAGCCGTTTGTTTTAGAGATTCGCAAAAATAAAAAAATCTACGTTGGTGATACGCAACTATCGATGGAAGATTTGCGTAAGCGCTTAGAGGCAATTTTTAGCACTCGAAAAAACAAGCAGATTTATTTGCAGGCGGATCGAACCGTTGACTATGGTTACGTCGCCGAAGCGATGGGCGAAATCCGAGCTGCTGGCATTACGAATATTGGTTTAGTGACACTTCCAAAGACGGGGCTGTGAGCACAAAAGCATTTTTTACTCCTCAGGATGAATTCTCTCGTGGAATTTTAATTTCCATTGCTGCCCATTTCGTTTTCATTTGTCTCTTAATTTTCAAGGCCGTTTTTTATCCGTCTGAACCGATTCGCATGGAGCGTGCAATTCGAGTTGATATGGTTGGCCTTCCCGACAAACGCGCTCAACTTCCGGCCGAAGCAAAAGTTGAAGCACCACCTGCGCCTGCTATTGAGCAAAAACCAGAGCCAAAGCCTGAGCCAAAAGTCGAAGCGCAAACAGAACCAAAAACTGTGGCGCTACCAAAACCAGAACCAAAGACAGATGCCATCGATTTAAAGAAAACAAAAAGCACGCAGACTAGCGCACTCAAAAGGCTTGAAGCGCTCAAGCGACTTCAAAGCGCATCAAAGCCAGTGGCGGAAGCGAAGCCCAGCAATTCTGCGCCAATCAAAGGTAATGCTCTCTCGCCCGGTTCTTCACTGAATGGAATCGCCAAGCTTGAGCATGACGATTACATCACTGCACTCGATGACAAGATCAAAGAGCAGTGGAACTTGCCGGCATGGCTCGCGAATGCTAACTTTAAGGCAAGGATTGTGGTTTACCTAGACTCTCGAGGAGCAATTACCAAGATGGTGATGACCGAGAGCTCAGCCAATCCAGTGTTTAATGAAAAATGCATGGAAGCAGTTTCAAAAGCGGCACCTTTTCCGCCGCCGCCCGATCGACTCGTGAATAGTTTTGCGGTCGACGGATTTGAAGTTGGCTTCCCGGAATAATCGTTTTCAGAGGAAGTGAAATGAAATTAGCTCGAAGACTCTCACTACTGACTCTTAGTTTGACGCTCTGTTTGCTCAATGCAAGAGACGCAGAAGCTCAATCTCAAATTTACATCAAGGCTGGCGAAGCAAAAGTTAAGAAAAGTTTGATTGCTCTTCCGCAGTTCAATTTGCTTTCAACTCCGGGAGTCGCAGCTGGCTCAAACAAAGTGGCAAAAGATATTTACGATACAGTTTTGTACGACTTATCAGTCAGTTCTTACTTTGATTTCATTAAGCCTGAGGCATTTTTAGAAGATACTTCGAAAGTTGGCCTTCGTCCCGGAGAAGCCGGTGGCTTTAACTTCTCATCGTGGAAACAAATTGGTTCAGAATTTTTAATCAGAGCTGGCTACAAAGTAATTGGTAACGAATTAACTTTTGAAACTTACCTCTATTATGTTCCTCAAGCGAAACTTGTGTTTGCGAAAGCTTACAAAGGTAAAGTTGCAGATGCGCGCCTGGTTGCACACACCTACGCTAATGATGTGGTTCGAGAGTTAACTGGCAAAAAAGGAATCTTCACAACAAAATTTGCAGTCACGCGGACAGCCGGAAAAGACCAACGCGAAATCTTTGTGATGGATTGGGATGGCGGGAACCAGAAACAAATCAGTTTTCACAAATCAATTGCCAATTCGGCAGCTTGGTCTCCGGACGGTCGCTACATTTCTTATCGAGCCTTTGCTTATCACCCGGCATTGAAGGCACGAAATGCTGACTTGTTCACCTTTGATTTAAAAAGCGGAAGGCGCTGGCTAGTTTCTTATCGTAAGGGAATTAACTCAGGTGCGAGCTATTTCCCTGACGGAAAAAATCTTCTTCTCACTCTTTCTACTAATGGCAATCCTGATATTTACAAAATGGCGACCGATGGCGATGGCAAAAGTCTTTCTCGCATCACGAACGGACCTCGAGGTGCGATGAACGTAGAGCCGTCAGTTTCTCCCGACGGATCAAAGATTGCTTTCTCGTCTGATCGAAGCGGCAAACCGATGGTTTACGTAATGAACGTTGATGGATCGAATGTGAACCGTCTGACATTTGCCGGTGAATACAATTCGACGCCTCGCTGGTCTCCGGATGGAAAGAAAATTGTTTTCGCCGGCTATGATAAAGGGCACTTTGATCTGTTCGTCATGGAATCTAACGGCGAAAAGATGATTCGTTTAACTTCTGCGCAAAAGCCAAACGGAAAGTTTGCCGATAATGAAGAGCCAAGCTTTTCTCCTGATGGACGCCACATCATGTTTGTCAGCAACAGAACCGGATCGAATCAAGTCTACATTGTCGATGCTGATGGAGAAAATGAACGAAGAATCACTTTTGATAAGCACGAATACTTTAGACCAACTTGGTCTCCGTATTTAGATTAGGAGCTTGAAGATGCTAAAGAATATTCGCATAGCGATCGTATTTTTTGCAGCGACTCTCGGGACATCACTATTCTCGAACGTATGCTTTGCACAGCCTGCAAGCGATACACCTGTTAGTCCTCCGGCCGCTGTTAGCGCGAATAGCGAAGTGACGACAGTCGTTGCCTCTGGCGAAAAGAATTTGTTCGCAACACTTGAAACCTCAAAGGGGAATATCAAGATTGAGTTGTTCGCAACCATCACTCCGCGCACTGTTCGAAACTTTGTGGAGCTTGCAAATGGTCAAAAAGACTATATTGACGTAAAGACTGGTCGAGCCGAGCGTAAACCTTTTTACGACGGTCTAATTTTTCATAAGGTAACTAAGGGCTTTGCGATACAAACCGGCTGTCCATTTGGAACCGGCAAAGGTGGCCCAGGTTTCGTATTCAATGATGAGATCACTCCCTCACTTCGCCATGACAAAGCCGGAGTTGTTTCGATGGCCAACACTTCTCCGAACGCGAATGGGAGCCAATTCTTTATCACGCTCGACGCCCGCCCAGAGCTCGACGATAAGTATTCTGTATTTGGTCAAGTGATCAGTGGGATGGATGTTGTTCGCAAGATTGCGAACGTAAAAGTCGGTCCAACAGACCGTCCACTTAAACGTATTTACCTCAAAAAAGTTTCAATCAGCGAGTAGAACTCAGGTGTCTAAGCATTTTACACCTGAGTGACGAGAGTTGTTTGTGCGTCCTTGGCTGTGGCCTTGAACTTCAGACGCCTCTCTTGTCGTCATGATAAACAACTGAATTCTCTATGTAATCTCATCTTGAGACACCCCGAGAGTGCGGGACTAGGCCTTGCACAAGTACCCGGGTAATGAAACACACACTTGCTACATTCTTTTCTTTAGTTGCGCACTGGGTATTAGTGTTCGCTATTGCTATTAGCCCATTTAAAGCTGCAGCGCAAAGTTCAGCACAGCAATTGAATCTTCCATTTGAAGATCAGCTGAGCCTTCCGCTTGAAGAACCAAACAATGGTGTGAAAGTTGTTAGAGGAGATGGCAAAGAAGACCTCTCTAAACTGACTGCTGCTGAACCTACAGAAATCGAAAGATCTGATCTCAAAGAAAAAATTGGCGCACAGGCATTTGTCGACACCAACAGCACTGTTGAGGAACGCAAAAGCACAAGCCCTAAAGCAATTCTTGCAGCTTGGAACACTGCTAAAGCTACTCCTAAGATCGCCGGCAAAACTTTAATGAGTTTTCCCGCTGAAGCATCAACTTTCTACGCAGCAATGGGATTGTTGGCAGCTGTTGAACTTAATCATCCGCTTACTTCTAAAAACCCTGCAGCGCTCGAGCAGTTCTTTCATCATTCATTTAAAGATCCAGTAGGAGCAGTTGGCTTTTACGGCTTCATGCTCGTGAATCGCCAAACAACACACTTCTTTGAACAGCTTCGAATGCTCGGCGGAACAGATATTAAAGATATGACTCGTGTTAAGCGAATTTTCTACGGACACGTTGCTCCTCAAATTGGAATGTCAGCCGGCTTTTTAGCTCAAACAGTTTTCACTGAGTTGTGGCACGACAAAGAATTTAAGATGTGTGTTGGCCGTTTTGGTTTGAAAAAGATTAACAAAATTGTTGGCGGCAAAAAAGTAACTCTAGCGCCAGACTCTCCAGAAATCTTAGAAGCCTGTGAGTTAGCTTATGATCGTTGGGCCGTTCGTCAAAAAATTAAAGATTATGTTCCATTGATTGCAGCGATGGTAGTGACAAACATTCTTCAGATGTCATCAATCCCATTTGCAAAATGGCTAGTGAACGATACTAAAGCCGGTAAAGCGATTGTTAGCAAGGTGATGCAGACTAAAGGTGTCGGCGCAGTACTTGGTCGCATGACACTTGCGCTTCGAGTTGGAAAGAATTTTGTCTTTCCTCAAGGTGGCTTAGCAGTTCGAATTGCTAGCATGGTTATGTTCATTAAAGGTTCAGAACTCGTTCAACCCTACTTTGATAGAACGACTGGGATGCCATTGAAAGCCGATGACATTGCTGACATGACAAATCGCTTTGAACAAAAGATTACCGAAGCTGTGAATCGCAAATGGCAACCAGTTAATTATGTCGATCGCGAAGATCAAAGAAAGAACGATCCAGCAGAGTTGCTTAAAAAGCTTGGGCTGCATTTTCAGAAGATGCGACAGTTCCATCTTCAGATTCCGTACGCAAACCATGCCAACTGGCAACAAGCTCTCGCACAGTTTCAAGGTGCATATACATCTTCTTACGCAATGTACGATCGCGTGATCGATGAAGTCCGTGAATTCCGCGGACGCGAATCAAAAAATCGCTATATCGGTGAGAACCCATCGCTTCTCTTCTTGAGCCGCGAAAGCCCTATTTACAGAGTTGGAACTTTGATTGCTAAAAAACAAAGTGGCCCACTCGGCAATGACCCACTTCGTGAGTTGCTAGTTCGTATCCGCGACTACTACGCTCGAAATGTTAAGTCCCTTACTCCATCTCAAGACAAAGTTCTTCGCCAAATCAACTTCGGTCTAGAAGCAGCCTATCGGGATCTTTCAACTGCAGAACTTGATGCTGCAATAAAAAAGGCGAAGCTTGATTCTTCAAACTTATCTTCAGAGCAGCGAAACTCGATCGCCTACGAAGTTCGTGCAAATCGTTTGTCGTCAGCGCTAAAGCTTTTCGCACAAGTTGGAACTAACGTAAATAAATCGACTGGTGTTGGTTTCAAGGTTGCTAGCGGCTTTAAAGGTCTCTTCAATGAGATCGCTGGCGATGTAAGTAAGATGGATTTCAATGGATTCATGTATCATCTCTATACCAACGTTAAAACTCTCGACGTTGCAGTAACGGCAGCAGGATACGACTACTACCACCGCGAATTAGGAACAAATAAAAACATCGTCTCTGAACTCGCTCGCGAAAGCACACCGAAGCGTTATGAACGCGCGTACACTCCAACAATGGCAGATTACCTACTTGCATCTATGGTTTGCGGCCCGCGTGCACTAGGTGGTGCTGCTGAACGTTCAGCACAAACGACTCTCACTTCTAAGTTAATGAACTGGTGGAACTACAATAACGACCAGACTGTTAAGACTTTCGAAAAAATGAGCTTAGTTGAATTCACTCCTGGATTTGGCTGGAGATTCTTGCCACCACGTCTAGTTGTTGATTCAGTCGCAGACGCAAACTTTTGCAACACAGTTCCAAAGCGCGCAAAGGTTCATAATGTTGCAACTGCAGCTGAAGAATTCATTGGCGGCCGCTCGGTCGAAAAGCAAAATATTGACCTACGCACTTTCTTTAACGTGAACACGGGCGAATACAGCGTCAACAATGAAATTCATCACGGAATGCTTCCGCTCGTTAAGAAGTTCATGCGCCC
Organism: uncultured Bdellovibrionales bacterium; assembly: GCA_964543475.1. Lineage (GTDB taxonomy): Bacteria > Bdellovibrionota > Bdellovibrionia > Bdellovibrionales > JAMPXM01 > JAYSYM01. Next base: position 55,088 of record CAZIYJ010000014.1, read on the forward strand.
TGATTTTCTTGCTACCGCTAATGGCGAAGAAAAGCCATTTCATAAGTATTGGGTGAACAATGTTGAGCCTCAGGCAAAAAAGGCTCTCGTTGAATTCCATAAAGGCTATCGCGAACTCGTCTTTAAAGACTTCGTTCCACGCTTCTCATCTGGTGAATACTTAAACGTCAAAGGTCGCAAAGTCCACTATGGTACAGGTTGGTCGATTCGCGATGAAGGCTTGTACTACCGTGATTTCCTAAAGCGAATGATCCCAACTCCTGAGATGGAATCATTACTGAATACCTATCAGCGCAACTTGATTCTTTCGATTGGTCTTTTCTCTAAAGCGGACCAAGTTCGCAAAGCAACAGACGTAATTCTACGGACGATTAACGAAGAATCAGTTGAGAAGAGCGACGAGGAAAAAGAGTCAGAAGACTTCCTTGCAGACTTAGCAGAAGTCGATGACGTAAAGATCGAATTTACTCCTCAGCAGATAGCTCAGGTCAAAACTGCAGGTGATCCGGCAGCACAATTGGCCACTGTTCGGTTGCTAAAAGCGATCACAAAAAACATGACAGAGATTAAGGAATTAGTAGCGAAGACCACTCTAAAGGGTTCGGCGAAAAACGTCGCAGATCAGCTACTTGTAAACATGGAACAAGTGGTTGGCGAGGCAGAAACGTATAATGGCGTTATTAGAGCGGTTAATTTGCAGGGTTTGCCGGAAGTCTCTGATCTTCTCTAGAAGGTCAGGCACGGAAATCGCACAAGTGATAGGTGACGTTAAAAATTAAGCGGCAGATGTGGATAAAGCTGAGGGCAGCCCCGCAAGTGTCGATAGAAATTTAGATTGTAAAAGAAATAGACAGTTAATTTTTGGAGGTTTTCGATGTTTAAACAGGTCATGTTCTCGCTAGTAGCAGTTTCGTTTGTTGTACAAGCTCACGCAGTACCAGGTCGCGAAGGCAAAGAGGGCGGCAAGGCACGTAGTGAAGTAGTTAAAGAAGAAGCGGCTAAGGCTAAAGAAGCTGGTGCAGCTCGCGCTTCGAAAGACTTGATTCGCGCAGGCGCAAGCAAGCGTCTTGATAAAATCTTCGGTACTAGCTTAGCAGCTAAAGACAAAGAGGCTTTGTTAGACCTAGCAACTAGCGATCGTTTAGTAGCAAAAGCACTTAGCGAACTTGCTAAATCAAAACAAGCTGGCAACAACGCTTTGATCGACGACGCACAAGTTGGCGCTCTTCTTTCTCTTTCAAAAATTGCTAACCTTAACAACCGAATTAAAGAAAGCACTGAGACTTCAGATAAACTTTCTGCGACAGAGCGCACAGTTTACAACTTGGTAGTTCAAGTTCCATCAAAAGCTCGTTCAAACTGGTCGGCTGATGATAAAGCTGTAGCAGCTGAAGCCATCAAGATCTTCGGAGACGAAGCTCGCTCAGGTTCACTTGATCAAGCTTTGAAAACAATGACTGAGAAGATGGCTAACCACCCTGACAAAAAATTACGCGCAACAATCAACGAAGAGGCTATTAAGAAATTCTGTTCGTAATCGGCAACTGCAAATTGGATTTAAACGAAGGCGTTCGAAAGAACGCCTTTTTTTTGCTTCGCAAAAACTCAGCGCTTAAAGCGCACTCTTCGACTCGTCTGTAACTATCAATATTTCAATCCGGCGGTTCCTCGCACGATTCTCTTCTGTGTTGTTGGGAACAAGCGGTCTCTGATCAGCATATGCAACGGCTGTTACACGCTTCGAATCAATCTTATGTCTTTGCAAGAAGTAGCGAACGATCTTGGTGGCGCGAGCAGCAGATAACTCCCAGTTACTTGGAAATTGTTGAGTCTTTATTGCCTGATTGTCAGTGTGCCCCTCGACAATGATTCTTCTTTTAGTTTTTTTAAGCATCTCTGCAATTTTGTCGAGTGGACGTAAAGATTCTGGCTTTAGAGTCGCCGACGCCGCAGGAAACACCGCAGATGCTGTGAGTTGAATGCGAACGCCAATTGAATCGTGTCTAACAGATTCAACTGTCGCTTTAAATTCTTCGTCGCCCATTTCCTGTTCTAGCTTTCGCTCAACATATTCTCTTATTTCGGCAATGCCCGCACTTTCCTGAGGAAAGCTATCTAAATTTGGCTGAAGCAATCCGCCTGGCTCGCCGTCTCCGCCCAAGCCAGGAGCTGGCATGTTGAAACTTTTTCGAACGGAGCTTTCAAATTCTTGTTCTTTTTTTACATCTTTTTGAGCAGTAGCATAAAGGACCGTAAAGAACGCGAAGAGCAGAGTGATGAAGTCGGCATAAGAAACCAACCATCGCTCGTGATTTTCGTGTTCTTCGTGGCGCTTACGCTTTGCCATTCTTATGCCCGCTTTTCAGCTGAACGTGGCTTGTGTAAATAGCTGCGAAGCTTTTGTTCGATGATGTATGGATTCTGCCCACTCATGATCCCGATTGCACCTTCGATGATCATCGTCTTAGTTTCGAGCTGGACGCGAACTTTCCGTTTGATCTTGCTACCAAGTGGTAAGAATAAAAGGTTGGCAGCTCCAACACCGTAAATCGTTGCCACAAACGCAACCGCAATGCCCGATCCTAGCTTAGAAGTATCAGAGAGATTCTCCATGACGTGAATCAATCCAAGTACCGCTCCGATGATTCCGATCGTTGGCGAATAGCCGCCTGCATCGACCCAAATTTTTGCGCCGGCAAAAAGATTTTCTTCTTCGTTAGCGATTTCGGTTTCAAAAATATCACGAAGTGAATTCGCCTCTACACCGTCGATCATAAAACGGAAAACGTTTTGCATGAATGGACTTGAGTATGACGGAAGTTGTCGCTCGAGAGATAAGAGAGACTCTTTTCGTGCGAGCTGTGCTGCGCCTACAATTTCGCGAATAATTTGTTCTGGGTCTTCATCTTGCTTATCAGAAAAGCCAAGTTTTAAAAGATTTAGACCCGTCATTAGATCTTTACGTGTTGTGCCTACCATCACAGCGCCGGCGGTACCGCCGAATACGATGAGTGCCGCCGTCATTTGCATCAGCGAGTTGACGTGGCCGCCTTCTAGTATTTGACCACCGATGATTCCGACTATTGCGACCAGAAGACCAAAAACAGTAATCATATCCATGATGCGACCTCGAAGCTGCTAACGTTGTATGGGTGCCTGCGCAATTTGACGCCGAAACCCAACTACCTTTTCAATCACGTCTTTGGGCTGCTCTTTCACCATCAATGTTGTGTTGTCGGTGAAAGTTAAAATAGTGTCGGGTGTGGTTTCGACGAATCGAATGAGATCCGGATTCACATACACTACGCTGCCATTCAATTTGGTGACTTGGATCATGAATCTAGTCTCGCATGCTTGCGAAAAAATTTACATTCGTAACAAGATGATGCGAGAATAGAGATTCGAAACACTTCTAAGGTCGAGCCATGGATTTACAGCAAATAATTGCCCTGATAGTTGATCACTTTCGCACCTACGATCACGCGCTCTTTGGAATGATTAACTCACTATGGGCTAATCCCTTCTTCGATCTGTATTTTCCGAACATCACAGACCTCCACCGCAATCCCATTGCAATCATACTCTTGCCATCAATCATCGGTCTCTGGATCTTTCGCCAGCGTGGTCGTGCTCTCAAGGGACTTTTGGCCTTAATTATTGCAATTGCGGCGGCAGATTTAGTGAGCTATCGCATCATTAAAACTCTTGTCCCCCGTGATCGACCAGCCGTAGCTGGACTTCAGGTCGAGCTTCGTTCGGCCCATCATTCCGGAAACTCTTTTCCTTCGAATCATGCCGCAAATATTTTTGCAGCTGCGACGATGATCACATTTCTTCATCCGCCTTTCTTTCTCATCGCATTTTTCTTTGCACTCTCTGTGGCGTACAGTCGAGTTTATGTGGGAGTGCACTTTCCGTCTGACGTGATGGCAGGCGCGATCATCGGATATTTGTCAGCGAGATTTGTGTGGTCGCTGATGGGGCACAAAATCGATCAAATGAATTACGAAGACTCAAGTAATAGATCGCGATTTTATATTACGCGAGCACGCGATGAAGCTCGAGCTAACAAACGAAAAAAGCGAAAACGATGAAGGTTCTAGTCACTGGTGCCTCAGGCTTTTTAGGTTATTGGGTGGTTGACCGATTGGTTCAAGAGGGCCATCAAGTCAAAATTCTTATTCGAAAAAGTAGTTCTATCGATGAGCTTTCAAAATTTTCTCTAGAGCAGAGCTTTGGTGACGTTACGAACTTAGAAAGTCTAATCCAGGCGACGAAAGGGATTGATTGTGTTTTTCATCTCGCTGGTTTGATTGCTTACAAGCGAACCGATCGAGCGGCAATGGAAGCCGTTAATATCGACGGAACACAAAATGTCATCGAGGCATGCAAGCGCAACAATGTGAAAAAGCTTGTGTACTTAAGTTCGGTTGTTGCCATTGGCGCAAGCTTCGATGGTGTGCCGCTCACCGAAGACTCAGTTTATAACATCGAACATTTAAATCTAGGTTACTTTCAGACCAAGCATAAGGCAGAGATTCTTGTGCGAGACGCAGTTTCGCGAGGCGAACTCGATGCAGTGATGATAAATCCATCGACCATTTATGGTGGCGGAGACGCCAAAAAAGGCAGCCGCGGAGCCCAACTCAAAGTCGCACGTGGAAAAATGCCATTTTACACGTCAGGTGGGGTAAACGTCATTGCAGTTGAAGATGTCATCGACTGCCTGATGGCGTGCTGGAAAAAGGGTACGCCCGGCGAGCGATACATCGTTGCAGGCCAAAATATTTTGATTAAAGATTTATTCGAAAAAATAGCCCATTGCTCTGGTGTGAAACCTCCCTCGATCTACTTGCCCACACCAGCTGTGAAGATACTTGGGGCAGCCGGAGATTTGCTCGAAAAAATTGGCAAAAAAGGTCCGCTCAACAGCGAGACCGCTTGGACAAGCACGCTCTATCATTGGTTTGATTCAAGTAAGGCGCAGCGAGAATTCGGGATCAAGTTTAAACCTGCTGATTTCGGCATCGAAGCGAGTGTTAATTGGATGAGAGCGAACGGATATCTCCAAAAGGCATGAAGGCATGAAGGTTAAGGGCATGAAGCCAAGAAGGTTGAAGTGTTAAAGTTTTTATTAAATTTGAGTATTGCGATTGCTTGTCTCATCGGCTTTGTGCTGATTGTGATTGCGTGGTTCTTTCTCTCAACACCACGGGCAACAGATGTAAAAACTTGTTTCACAACCAAGATGTACCAAGTTCGTTTATGCCCTGGCGAAGAAAGTTATGTTTCTCTATCAAGAATTTCATCGCACATGCGAAACGCTGTGATAGCCAGCGAAGACACGACCTTCTTTCAACACAAAGGAATCGATTTTTTCGAACTTCAAAAAAGTTTTGAGAAAAATCTGAAGGAAGGAAAATTCGCTCGAGGCGGCTCAACGATCACACAACAGCTTGCAAAAAATCTATACCTGACAAGCGAGAAATCAATTCTTCGAAAGCTTCGTGAGGCTGTCATCACTGTTCAACTCGAAGAAATTCTGACCAAAGAAGAAATTCTTGAGAAGTATTTAAACGTCGTAGAGTTTGGCGAGAATGTTTACGGTGTAAAAGAAGCTTCTAAAGTGTATTTCGGAAAATCTCCTTCAGAGCTATCGGCTGTCGACAGTGCGTTTCTTGCGTTCTTGCTCCCCAACCCTAAGAAGTATTCGGTGAGCTTTCGAAAAAAGCAGCTCACTCCTTTTGCTCGAAACGAGATTAAGAAGATACTAGGTAAGCTTCATGGCTTTAAAAAACTGTCAGCTGACGAGTATGCGGCTGCAATCTCGCAAGTTGACTCGATGTGGAGTACGGCTCCGGCAATGGAGAATGAAGAACAGACCTACTCAGCTCCTGAAGAGCCGATCTACACTGGTGATGAGACTTACTCAGGCGATAAGTATGATTCTGACCAAACTTTTAAACCTGATACACCCAACGGCCGCGATTTAGCCCCTCAACCTCAGTTCTTGGACCAAGACGAGTCTGTTGAAGACCTTCCAACGATCGCTCCCCCTCTTCCTGTTGAAACTGATGAATCAGTTTCAGAAGCCGAGCGTGAACTTCATGCTCCTGCTGCTCAAGAAATTCAAAATGAGCTAGATAATGCAAACTCTCCGGGGTATGAAGAATCTGAGTCCCAATAGAAGTTAGCTAACGCTCGGATGGTACATGACTGGATTACTCGGTGTAGTTGTTATCCTGTTGATCGCTTACCTTTACTCAAGCAATCGCAAAGCCATCGATTGGCGACTTGTTGGAATCGGGATGCTTCTACAAATCTCGCTTGCGGTTCTTGTCCTTGGTATTCCAGTTTTAGGAATTACCGGCCCCTTCAGATTTCTTTTTCTTTTAGCTAACGACGCCGTGATCGGAATTTTGAATTTTACAAACAAGGGAAGCGAATTTGTATTTGGGCCATTAATGGATACCCAAAAAATTGGTTTCGTCTTTGCTTTCCAAGTTCTACCGACAATTATTTTTATGGCTTCGATCATGGCCGTTCTCTATCACCTTGGTGTGATGCAAAGGGTTGTTAAAGGCCTTGCATGGCTTATGCAAAAAACTTTGCGTATCAGTGGCGCCGAATCTCTTTCAACTGCTGCAAATATTTTCGTCGGACAAACAGAAGCTCCACTTGTGGTGAAACCGTTTGTTGAGCGCATGACTCGCTCTGAGCTTTACTGCATTATGGCTGGCGGAATGGCGAACGCTGCAGGTGGAGTGTTAGCTGCTTACGTTGGACTTTTGCGTGACCGCATCCCTGATATCGCTGGGCACTTGATCACGATGAGCGTAATGTCAGCCCCTGCTTCGATCATCATTGCAAAAATGATCGTTCCAGAAACCGAGAAGCCTGAGACGATGGGAACACTTCCCTCTTCTGGTGACAAAATTGATTCCAATGCAATCGAAGCCGCAGCTCGCGGTGCCTCAGAAGGCTTAGTGCTTGCGGTTAATGTTGGCGCAATGCTTTTGGCGTTCATTGCTTTGATCACAATGGTGAATGCAGGCATTTATCATGTTGGTCACTGGATCGGTTTCCCATCGTGGGGTGTCGATTTAGTCCCGACTGCATTCTTAACTGACGGCAAAGCCGAACTTACTTTTCAAATTATTTTAGGCTGGCTCTTTGCGCCACTTGCATGGGTGATGGGAATTCCAGCCAGCGAAATGGCAACTGCAGGCGCATTTTTAGGTGAGAAAATAGTTTTAAATGAGTTCGTTGCGTATTTGCATCTTACCGAAGCTGCATCGCAGTTGAGCGATCGAACAGTTTTAATTTTATCTTATGCGCTCTGTGGTTTTGCAAACTTCTCATCAATCGCAATTCAGATTGGTGGTATCGGCGGAATGGCTCCTTCAAGACGAAGCGAACTCGCACAGCTGGGCATTAAAGCAGTCATCGGCGGAAGCTTAGCTACGTTCTTAGTGGCAACAATCGCAGGCTTGTTGAATTAATCGCGCGGATATTTCCTTTCGCGCCGATTGTCTCAAATTGGTACGAGCAACTTCTGAACGCATTTTAAAAGTTGTACTGTCGTAAGTCGAATCTGAACCCCAAAGATTATTAGCTCTTCCTAACAGTTGGCTCCGCTCTTGCTTTAGCTATACTGCGGGGGCCGACAATGAAACTATTTTTGATAATTCTAGCGCTCAGCTCAGCCGGATGTTCCAAAGTAGGCTTTTCTGCAATCAAGACTGAAGCAGTCAAATCTAATTTTGTGCCGGTCGATTCGAATGCAACAAGTGGCGCTTTCGAGATTTCGAGTGCCGGCAAACTTAGTCAATCTCAACAAGTCATTATTCAATCTTCTCTAGGAAGTTTTTCTCCAGCTACGGCAAGTCACAATAATTCTTCTGTGAATGTAAAAACTGGTTTTTCAGAAACTTTGGGCGAACTGTTTTAATTAGCCGGGGGGCTTTTCGTGAAATCAACTATCTTATCTGTTATTGCACTATTAATTCTGACTCCGGCAGCGCTAGCTGGCACTCCGCAATCATTCACTTTTCAAGGTCGAATGGTCGATGCAGCTACTCAAAAGTCTTTAACTGGCGTTGTTGATTTGGTTTCACAAATCACTTCTTCGAATAAACAATGTCTTCTTTTAGAAGAAAATCACGGCAGTCTTGATCTCACGCAATCAAATGGAACATTTGTGGTGAGTGTTGGATCTGAGATCAACAGCACAAAAAGATCATCGCGAGATCCTCGACTTAGTCTTCACAAAATTCTTTCGAATGAGGGCAATCAAATTGTAGCGAACAACGCAAACTGCTTGGGCGGGTATTCCCCTTCTGGCAACGAAGCTCGCTATTTACGAGTGTTCTTCTACCAAAATGGAAACGTCATTGCTCAACAAGATCAACTCATCGGAAGCGTTCCGTACGCAGTTGTATCTGAAACTCTCCAAGGAAAAGTTCCATTAGATTTCGTTTCGTCTTCATTGATCGGTTCACTTAGTGATCAAAAACTTTGTCGCTTTGCTGCTGGAAAAATTATGTGTGATGTAGCGTCAGTTTCTGGAACTCAAGGCCCAGCGGGACCGGCCGGCGCGCAAGGACCACAGGGCGCAACTGGGGCAACCGGTGCTACTGGCGCAACTGGCGCAACTGGAGCGCAAGGTCCAAAAGGTGATAAAGGCGACGCTGGTGTTGCGGGAGCGCAAGGACCGAAAGGTGATGTTGGAGCGACTGGTGCAGTCGGCGCTACCGGTGCAACTGGTGCGACAGGTGCGCAAGGTCCACAAGGTTTACCTGGAGTAAATGGCGCTCAAGGTGCACAAGGACCACAAGGTTTGACTGGAGCAACTGGCGCTCAGGGCCCACAAGGTCCGCAAGGCGTACAAGGTGCTCAAGGTGCAAGAGGTGATTCTGCACAAGTTGATATCGGAAGCATGGGAGTGGGCTCTTCGGTTACTCCTGCCAATGGCTATCAGTACGGTTTGCGATTCGCGAATGTTCCCGTTGGAGCAAAAGGTGTAATGGTTAATTACGTCATCGGCGGACTTACTGCAGGCCGTAACGCCCGCATCTGCACATTCAGCGGAGCTTCAACAGTTGAGTTCGGTAACGATAGCCAAAACGATGATGGCGGTAACCGAAAAGTTACGGGCACAGCTTTTCTTCCGCTCGCAGTTGACGGATCATTCTCACTTAGTTGTAAGAACACGGAGTTAAACTCAGCTTCTCCGGGTCGAATCACAGTGATCGCAGTCTTCCCTTAGTAATGGTGTCTATCTTCCTATCAATTCTTCTTCTGTCGACATCTCAAAATGAGATTGGCTCAAACTGAAGCTACCTAGCAAAAGCAGGTCGACTTGAGCATCAGTTGATTGGTGTAATGTTTGCTTCTACTAACATTACCAAGGGGTTGAAATGACAAAGCCGACAACGTTACTTTTATTAGCTTCGGTAGTGATGCTGGCATCATTTAACAACTGCTCGAAAGTTGATTTCGCGACAGTCGCTAGTGAAGGCGTTAGTAAGACTGGAACTCCGGTCGATCTTCCGCCGACAACAGTAATTGAAGAAGCCATCAAAGACTGCGCGGATGCCGCAGCCGCAGGAAAATTGCTTCAGACAACAGTTTCTGTGAAGTTCGACGATACGCGAGCAGAGACTGGTCTTCAAAAAATTTGTAGCGCGACGACTCAAGAAAACTTCGAAGTATTCACTAATAACGGTCACGGCAATCGTTTAGCAGCTCGTTACGAACAAAAAAGAACCGTAAGCCTGCCTGCAGGAGCAATCTTGTGTGGTGTAGAATTAGATAATGATCTCGCCTCTTTCAAATATGACGACGTAATTTTCCTTACTCTTAACAACTACGTCCTCGCTACTAATTTAAAAGGCAGTCTTAATCGACTAGCAACTGACTCGGTTCAACTGTCATCGAGCCAAGACGTAAACCTCTATAAATATAACTGGCTTCAGTTAAGAGGCGCACAGTTTACCAATGACGCAGACGATTACTGTTTAGGTGCAGAGGAAGGCTTGGGCGCGTGCTCTTGGCCAATCACAGAGCAGCCCGGAAAAATTAATGTCGGTTGGGATCCAAAACTTTTAATCGCAATGGGCTTAGCAGCATCAAACCCAGAAGTTCAGGAATTTAAATTCGTCGTCACTGGCGACGACGATGCAAATCTCGACTGCTATCATGAAGAGCTCGCGTTCAACACGAAAGTAAATTACTTCATTAAATAGAGCGGACAAGTTCCTACGGCTGCATTCGCGCCAAACTGTTGGTCAATACATCAACCCCATTAAACGATAAGTATGGTGGGGGTTGTAAGTATGAGAAAAATCAGAATAGTTTCAGCTTTAGTTCCATGTCTTACTGTTTCGATTCTGGCGTTTAGCAATTGTAGTAAAGTTGCTTTCGAACAAGCAAAGACCGATACACTCACATCAATCCAGAGCAATCCTCCTCCCACCACCGTCATTGAAGACACCATTGCCGATTGCGCTAGCGCCGCTAGCTCAGGACAGTTAAAAACACTCAAAACAGCTATTACTTTTGATGACACTCGCGTGGAAACTGGGCTTGCGAACATCTGCAGCGCAACTACATCAGAGAACTTCGATGTTTTCTCGAACAATGGTTACAACGGGTATTTGGCATCTCGCTATGAGCAGAAACGGAGCCTCAACTTACCGAGCAATGCCGTGATTTGCGGAATCTCTTTAGATAACTCACTGTCATCATTCAGATACGACGACATGATCTTTCTGACCTTTAATAATTATGTCATCGCTAGTAACTACGGGAATCTCGTTACGACCAAACTTTCTTTTGATGAAATCGCGATCGCAGGCTCCCCTTTGAAGATGTACAAATATGACTGGCTAGCACTGCGAGGAGGTAAGTCTGCAACACCTGTCTACGACTATTGTATCGGGGCCGACGAAGGATTAGGCTCTTGTCTCTGGCCAGTCTCTGAACAGCCTGGAAATTTTCATGTGGATTACGATCCTAAATTGCTAATCGCTCTCGGATTAGCTTCAACGAGCGGTGAACAAGAATTCAAATTCGTTGTTACCGGAGATAACGACGCTGCCATCGACTGCTATCATGAAGAATTGAAATTTGAGACCACAGTGCAATATTTTATCGCCCAATAAAAAAGGCACCTTCTCGGGTGCCTTTCGCCTTCAACCTTGTTGCCTACATGCCTTCGACCTACATGGCTTCTTGGCTTCATGCCTTCTAATCATCCTTAGAAACTTTATTGCGCTTACGCTTATTCGGATCGAGCTCACGGCAACGAATGCGAATCGACTTCGGAGTGACTTCGATGACTTCGTCATCCTTCACCCATTCGATTGATTGCTCTAATGTTAACGGCTTAATCGGAGTTAACTTTACCGCCTCATCAGTTCCTGATGCGCGGACGTTAGTTAACTGTTTTTCGCGGCAGCAGTTCACGATCAGATCGTTATCTTTTGCGTGCTCGCCGATAATCATTCCGTCATAAACTTCGCTACCCGGTTGTACGAAAATCTTTCCGCGTTCTTCAAGGTTCCACAACGCGTAGTTCGTTGTTTTGCCTTTGCGATCAGAAACCATCGCGCCGTTCAAGCGACCTTGAATTGCGCCTTTGTATTCTTCCCAGCCGCCAGACTCAGAGTTGATGAGTCCTGTTCCGCGAGTATCGGTCATGAACTCAGAGCGGTAACCAATAAGGCCACGAGCTGGAATTCTAAACTCTAAACGTACGCGGCCCGAACCTTTGTTCACCATGTTCGTCATGATACCTTTGCGTAAGCCCATCTTCTCAGACACAACACCTGTGTAAGCTTCAGCAACGTCGACAACCAAGGCTTCGATTGGTTCCAAGCGCTTGCCGTTTTCCATTCTCATGACAACTTCTGGCTTACCAATCGTTAATTCGAAACCCTCGCGGCGCATTTGCTCAACCAACACCGCCAATTGAAGTTCGCCTCGTCCGAAAACTTTGAAAGTTTCTGGAGTTTCAGTCGGCTCTAGGCGCATAGAAACATTGTAGCGAAGTTCTTTTTCGAGGCGTTCTAAGATCTTACGAGAAGTTACAAGTTTTCCCTCGAGCCCAGAGAATGGAGAGTCGTTTACACCAATCGTCATGCTGACAGTTGGTTCTTCGACTTTCAAACGTGGGAGTGGAACAGAGTTCGCAACAGAAGTAATCGAGTCACCGATGTTGATGTCTTCGATACCCGCAACGATCGCAACGTCTCCTGCAGGAATTTCAGTTGCAGGAACTTTCTTTAAACCTTCGTAGCGGAAGAGAGCAGAAATTTTTAATTTTTTGCCTTTTCCATCTTCGCCAACAACTAAACACTCATCGCCGATTTTCAAAGTACCGTTGCGTACGCGACCGATGGCAAGACGACCTACGTAGTCATTGTAATCGATGTTCGCAACCATCAACTGAAGTGGCGCATTTTTATCACCTGGTGGTGGTGGGAACTTCTCGATGATCCAATCAAAGAGAATCGATAAGTCTTTTGTTTTTACGTTTGGATCAAGAGTTGCGTAACCTTCGCGAGCAACTGCATACACAGGCTGGAAGTAAGCTTGATCTTCGTGTGCTTCTAAATCTACGAACAAGTTGAAGACTTCAGATTGAACTTCGTCGAGACGAGCATCTGGGCGATCGATCTTGTTAATACAAACAACGATGTTAAAGCCTTTATCCAAAGCCTTCTTCATCACAAAGCGAGTTTGTGGCAAAGCCCCTTCAGATGCATCGACTAGCAAGATACAACCGTCGACCATCGAAAGTGCGCGCTCAACTTCTCCGCCAAAGTCACTGTGGCCCGGAGTATCAACGATGTTGATGCGGTAACCTTTGTAAGTGAATGAACAGTTTTTCGCAGCGATCGTGATTCCACGTTCTTTTTCAAGATCCATTGAATCCATCATGCGATTTTCAGTTTCTTCGTTATCACGGAAGAGACCTGATTGTTTTAGAAGTCCATCAACCAATGTAGTTTTGCCGTGATCGACGTGCGCTACGATTGCAATGTTTCGGATCTTGTTGTCTTCGTTGTGCTCTTGATTAGCCATGTCCACCCATTAAAAACGCCTCTTTGCTTGTATCCTCTGGATCAATTGCAGTTAGCCCCGCAAAGAAATCCAAAGTTGCCTTAAGCGTTTCTTCTAACGTTGAAGTTTGGAAAATATTTTTCCTGAATTGTGAGGCGCCAGGATAGCCTGAAGAATACCAACTAGCAAACTTCTTCATTTGAATCAGCTTTATCCGTTCGTCGCGATAAGCCGTAAAACTCTCGGTTAGCCTTAAAAAGACGCCCGGGAAGTCCTTTTCTTCGAGACTCAACGTCTTTTCGGCGTTCCAAATCGCATTTGCGTCCCTGAAAATCCATGGATTTTTAAGGCAACCGCGCCCGATCATCACGCCATCGACGCCTGTTTGCTTTATACGATCGACGGCCTGCTCGGCGGTCGCAATATCTCCGTTACCCAAGATCGGAATTTTGCTCTTTGCTTTCACATCACCGATGTAATCCCAGTCGGCCCAGCCCGAATATCCGCCAGCTCGCGTGCGACCATGAATTGCGACCCAAGTGAGGCCTTCGTTATAAGCAATCTCAGCAACTTTTTCGGCATTGCGGGAGTTTTCATCCCACCCTGTTCGAATCTTAACGGTGAGAGGTATCTTAATCGCTGCCTTCACTGCCCGAAACATAGCTTCGACGGCAACGAGATCTTTTAAAATTGCGGATCCAGCTCCCTTTTTCACAACCTTTGGCACTGGACAACCGAAATTCAAATCAACAAAATCGGCACCTTGCTCCTCGACCACTTGCGCCGCTCGAGCAACAATTTCGGGAGTCTCGCCAAAAAGCTGAATGCCCACCGGCCGCTGAACTTCTTCGAATTCCATCAGCGCTAAAGTCTTTGCACTTTTATACTCGATGCCATGTCCCGAAACGAGTTCAGTGATGACAACGCCGCAACCCATATCCCGCATGAAACTGCGGAAAGCTCGGTCAGTAATGCCAGCCATCGGCGCCAAAACAAAAGGGTTCTGCCGCAGGTGATCTAAGGGGTTCGTACGAATAAGCATGAAGGAGAAGTTCTACCTGATCGCCTTGCAGTCGAGCAAGGCAGAAGGCAGACTATCGCTCTGTCTATGTTTTTTGGGGAGTTTAAGATTGGCAAAAGCTAATTACACAATCGGGATCGACCTCGGTGGAACAAAGCTCGCATCTGGGCTAGTTGATCAAAATGGAAAGCTATTATTCCAAGCCCGCAAGCCCACCGTTCCGCCACAATCGAAATTCACTCCCTCTCAACATGTTAAATATGTCGTCGATATGATGGCGAGTACCGTTGAAGAAATGGTGATGCGAATTCCGGGAGGTAAGACCCGCGCCGACAAATTGAAACAGCTTCACAGCATCGGTCTTGCGAGCGCAGGTCCAATGAACGTTTTACAAGGTAAACTGATCGATCCTGCGAATTTTAAAGGTTGGAAAACTGTTCCGATCATTTCACTTTTAGAAAAAGAAATCGCAAAGCGTGGAATAAAAAAGAAAGTTCATTTTCAAAATGATGCAATCGCCGCAGCTCTTGGCGAAGGTTGGGTCGGAGCCGCAAAAGGTTTACAAACTTATGCGATGATCACACTCGGAACCGGCATTGGTTCTGGAGTTATTCTCAACGGCAGGCCAGCACAGTCGGGCGGAATGGGCTCAGAGTGGGGACACTCACTCATTGATACGAGTGCACTCACAAAAATTAAACCGGGCGCAAAATTGAAACTTTCAGATATGTACGCATCAACTGTCGAAGGAATCGCAAGCGGCACCGGACTGAGAGTTCGCACTGGGCGTGAACCTCGCGATCTTGCTGATCTCGCAAGACGCGGCGATAAACATGCAAAAGAAATTTTCGCTCAGGCATCACGAGCGATCGCAGGGCTATGGTTTACACTTTCACTCGGATTTAATCTCGAGAGGATCATGATTACTGGCGGTCTCATTCATATTGAAGACGTCTTCGTCCCGCAAGCAATCGAACTCTACAACCAGCTCATCACGGCCCAAGCGCCCTCT
Organism: uncultured Bdellovibrionales bacterium; assembly: GCA_964543475.1. GTDB lineage: Bacteria > Bdellovibrionota > Bdellovibrionia > Bdellovibrionales > JAMPXM01 > JAYSYM01. The sequence goes on from CAZIYJ010000014.1 coordinate 70,189, forward strand.
TTCAAAACTAAAATTGTGCGCGCGAAAATGGATAACACGGCAGGCATCATCGGCGCCTCCCGCCTCGGCCGCCTGGGGTAGCTGCTACCAGAGTGTAGCAATGGTGCGTTATCTCAGCGCGAGACAATCAAATTGAGAATGTTCACAGTAAATTAAGCTCTGAGCGGCGCTTCTCCGATATATAGCCTGGGAGACAAGCGTGGTACGTCCAAGTTCATTACCCAAATTGACGACTTTTTCGCTGAATTTATTTTTGGGCGCAATCACGCTTGCGTTGTTGACGTCGTGTACTCAGAACAAGGGCGACTCAACTGTTGAGATTACAATTCCTGATTTTTCAAAACACAGTTTAAAAGTCTTTTCGCAAAGCGTTTCTGCGCAATCAGGTGGTGAGGAATGGGGTTTAGCAGACCCATCTGGCATCGCCGAGTTTGGATGTTTTGGAATTTTCGTAGGCGCAGATGATTCAGGTCTCAACACGGGAAAAGCTTTTGGCGTAAACGGAAATCTTTTATTAACTTTTGGAATTTCAAAAGGCTTAGTTGGTCCTGGCGGCACAATTAGTCTGACAGTGCCCTCAGGCACTAAACGAACAATTACTTTAATTGGAATGGCGCTCGCAAACGGAGCTACGTGTGAACCGTTAACAAACGAGAATCACGAAATTACCGGCCAAAATTATTCTGCGCCTTTCATTCTCGCGCAAACAACCGTCGACCTCATGCCTGGCAACTCTCCTCCCGTCACAATGAAAGCGTCGTATAATCAAGCGACATCGGTAAAGCTTGATGAAGTTGAGTTCCCTGGTAGTGGCTCTGGTGGCGGCGGAGGCGGTGGCTCAATAATCTTTTTAGGATCCGGTTCAGATGGAGATATCACGGTCAGTGGAAACGTGAGCCTAAGCGACTTGGATAATGCGACGACCACTCGAAAGCTTTCTACATCTGCTCAAGTAATTTCGATCGCGCGCCCAGATCCAGCAAATTATCCAAATAAATTTTCGGTTGGATTAACGGGAACAATTGCGACCTTCAACGGTACGCACTTTAATGTTGGCGATGAAGTTCTTATGTATATATCTGCTGCCAGCAACTCAAATGGCTGCGGTCCCAATGTATGGCCTGGATTCCGCATGGGCGGAAAAGTTCTCTCAGCGCCAAGCGCAAATGTTATCGACGTAACCTTTGGCGATGTTCTACGGGTATCAACGATTCCAAACGCAAATCTTGTTAACACCGTCGCATCACCAAGCTTCTGTCGAGTTTCGATTATTCGAATCCCACAGATTAACAAGCTTACTTTCACAGATGGCGCGAATCTTAAAATGCTCCCGTTCTCAGGACACGGTACCTTTTCAGAGGGTGGGCTAATGATTCTTCGAGTGAAGGATCGAATCGTTCTTAATGCGTCGGCTTCAGCAAGTATTGATATGAGCTCTTCCGGTTATCTTGCGGGGCAAAGCTCATCAAAGCCAGGTGAAGGTGAGCAAGGTCATCCACTTGCGATTTCACTTGTTTCGAACGGTGCTGGTGGAGGCGGTGGTGACGGCGCTACTTATGCAGGAGGCGGTGGTCACGGTACCTCTGGCCTTCCTGGATTAGGCGGTTCAAACGCTGGCGCTCAAATCGGCGACCAATATGGGTGTAACGAAGTGTCCCCTAATAATTTTCAGCATTGTCTCTTCGGCAAGATATTTATGGGCGGCGGCGGCGGTTCTTACGGAGGCTTAACAACAGGCAATGGCGGCGGAGTTATTTCAATTTTCACTAACAACATTATTGTCGGCGCTGGCGAAACTTTGAATATCTACTCTAATGGCGGCACCGGAAATTCATCAGGCGGAGGCGGAGCTGGCGGAGCCGTTCTCATTCGCACTCTGAACTTGCAAGTTGCGGGTGCGGCTAACTCATTAGCTTTGTCTGCAAATGGTGGTGGATCAAGTGGAAACCACGGCGCGGGAAGTGGCGGCCGCGTTCATCTTGATGTCGTAAATTCTTGTAGCGTTGCTCCAAGCTCAGTGTCTGCAACTGTGAACGGCGGCACGTCGCATGCGACCGCAACCGCAGGAACAGTCTACGTGACAGGAAATGCATCAGCCTCTTGTCCGCTCCCTGCAACTTCCCCTGCTCTCTAATTCTCAATTAGAGACATGGGTTAATTTAAATTTCATCTATTCTTTGGGTTCCGTTTCAATCTGAAGCGGCCCACCTTTAATTACCAAGACGAATTACCGAAAAGTTAACCATGACGGTACGTTGGCACTTTTCAAAACTGTTTTCGACAGTTGCGCTGAGCTTTATTGCTTTGGCGTGTACGCCCAACAAAAATCAAACGTCAGAAGTCTCAATCAAAATACCGGGCAATAGCTCGCAAAATCTTTCAAACAAATTTAGCCAATCAGTTTCTGCGATGTCGAGCCCCTGGGATGAAATGTGTTATCTCGTGAACGTCACTGGCGATTCGATTCCATCATCAAAAAAGAATTCGTGTGAAGTTCGAAAGGGCATAACTTCAAAATTTATTCCTGCGGGTGGCGAAGTAACACTGAACATTCCACAAGGAACAGGACACAAGCTTCAACTCATCGGATTTGAAAGAACAGTCAACACTGACCCGTGCCCGACACTGAATTCAGACTCTGATCTAGAGTTACTCGATCAAACAAAACTGAGAGAACTTGCAGTCCAAAACTTTGATGCCGCTGGCGAGCAAACGACCGTTGCTCTCACTGCTGTAATCCCAGCAAACGATCTCAAGACACAATACTCTCTCGCATCGAACTGTTCTCTTGCAGGTCCCGCAACTATCAACGTTAGTGATGTGTCTTTTAATTTCGGGACAAAAACAAATGGTTCAATTAGTTCAAAGACTTTCACACTCACAAACGCCGGCGGTGTTGCGGCGACAACACTTGTCATCAACGGTTTGGCTACACCCTACTCAATTTCTGGCGGAAACTGCGTAGGCAGTCTTAACTGCTGGAGCGACTTGCACGGTAATAGTTAATTTTCAACCAACGGCGACAGGCACTCATTCCGACGCACTTGAAATTTCTTTCAACGACGGCGCTGCACCTCAAAGCTTTTCACATTCATTCACAGGCTCTAGCGATGCACCTGCACTGCTAACTATCTCTGACGGCGCAACTTATAACTACGGCCAGCTCGCTACCGGAGCTTCATCACCACATACATTTACAGTTACGAACACTGGTGCTTCAACGGCTACAGCAATTTCAATCAACGGCTTAGCCCCTCCCTTTTCTCACTCTGGTGGTAGCTGCAGTACTTCGTTGAATGTTGGCGCTAGCTGTACCGTCGATATTCAATTCACCCCGGGAAGCACTGGAATTCATAACGACACGTTGGACATTTCGTACAATGATGGAGCTGCGGCGCAAACTTCTTCACGCGATGTACAAGGTACGGGTGTGCCCCCTGCACTCCTCACACTCAACGTTGCAAGCCATGCCTTTGGTACAATCGCAAACGGCAACTCTGTCGATTACGTTTTCACTCTTACCAACTCTGGTGGAGTTGCGGCAACTGCACTCAGCGGCGCCGCGTTCTCCAGCGAGTTCGATTGGAAAGGTGGCTCGTATCCAGGAATTGGTGGAACGTGCGGGACTACACTTGCCATCGCTGCTAATTGCACAATCGTAGTCAATTTCTCGCCGTCAGTTTCTGGCCCCTTCTCTGACACAGTTTCTGTTTCGTATCACGACGGCGTTGTCGGTTCACAAATAGTTTCGAGTAGCGTTACTGGAACAGGGGCAAGCCCATTTACCTGGACCGGCAACGGCGGCAACAGTAGCTTTTCAAACGGTGCAAACTGGTTAGGCGGAACGACTCCAGCCACTGCCGACGTTGCAATGTTCACAAGTATTTGTGGAGCAAACTGCAACGTAACGATCAGTTCTCCCACAGCACTGAGCGGAATAATTCTAGAAATCTCTTACACTGGGACCATCACAGTTAATCCCGCAATCAACATCACACTTACCGGTAATTTTGAGCAATATGCTGGAACCTTCGTTGGCTCTAGTGGAAACATTCAGGTCAATGGATTAACAAAAATTTTGGGCGGAATGTTTACTGCGCCGAGCGGAATTCTTTCAATAGGAACCGCCCTCGAGATCGGCCCCCTCGCAAGCCACAGCCACAATAATGGTAGAACTAAGCTTTTCCAAAACGGCGGCTGTAACACCACATCAATTAATGCCGCCGTCGGAACAAACTTTTTTGATGTAGAACTCTTTGCTGCTTGTTCTCAAGTCTTTGATCTTCAGGCGACAACCGTTGCCGTCGTCAATGATTTGTTTATTAACGCGGGCTCAGGCCACCTTAATAACGGGATTTTTAGTGTAATGGGCGATGTTTTCTTAAACGGATCAAGCGGCGGCACGGCAACAGTGAAATTAATGGGCTCCCCTTCGTCGATCACAGGCTCCACCGGATACCTACCAAATCTAGAAATTGCTACCTCTCAAGATATTTACCTCTACGGACCTGTCAAAATCCGAGGAAATTTAATCTCTAGCGGGTTCAACATAGAAGCCCAATTCGGATCTTCAGTCACCTTCGAGCCAACATTCAGTTGTGTCGCCACTAACTTAAATTTAGATGGAGCAACTTTCCAAGAACTAAAGTTTAACAGCTCATGTGGGAGTGAGAGAGTTTTCACAATCAGTGGCACAGCCAACGTTTTCGATGCTTTGCATTTCGCACCGACCGCAGGGCAAATCCGTTTAAACGGAGGATTAATTTGGGCAGAAGCTGATGTTTACATCGATTCACCAGGTATGATGGGCGGAAGCACTGTAGTTAGAGTCGCAGGCGTTGTGAATCAATCGATTAATGGTTTTACGGGAGCAAAATTCCCTACTCTTGAAATTCAAAAAAGTTCCGGGATAGCTGAGCTCATTGGCGAAATTGGAGTCGCAGGCAGTTTCGTGCATACCAGCGGAACTCTTTCTCCAAACACGTCACACGTAATTTTCTATGCGCTCCAACCAGGATCGCAAATACAAATTCCTATTCAGTTGTACGATGTGACTTTCAAAAAAGTTTCTGGATCTCAATCGAGCATGAACATTAACGGTGGAGTGTTACCTATTTCGAGCACTCTCAGTTTCGAAACTAGCACCGGTACCTGTCTCGGAGTGACTGGCTCGAACCTCAACGCCAAAGCCAACATGAACTACAACTGCCCAAGTGCGGGACCTAGTTCTTCGCTTCTCGTCTTCGACGGACCCAGCACAACTCAGACAATGTCAGGTGTCGGCTTTGCTCCAGCGGCGATCTCTGTAAACAAGAACCCAGGTGATGAAGTGGCGTTCGGCTCAGCTGTCACTACGAACTTTCCGTTTACTGTCTCTACCGGAGACCTTCACATGAACGGCTTCAATTTCACTCTAAGCGGCACTCTTCAAGTGGATTCGGGATCAACCGTTTATCAAGCAACTGGCTCCCTTACCTATGGATCTCTCGTAGGTGCCGGCTCAATTGTGCCGTAATCTAAACAACTCTACGATCGTAACTACCTAAAAATTGCAAAAATCGACGAAGAGAATTCCATTTTCTGCGTTGTTATGTCAGAACCCTGGCTTATGAACGATACAATCAAATTTAAAGACGCGTCCCCATTAGTTAAGGCTGTCCTCACTCTGGATGACCATTTTCAAAACCTTGTTCGTCTCGCTGAAAAGATCGAAGAAAACGATTTAAAAACTAATAGCGACATCGAGCAGGCCCGTAAACTCATGGGACACTTCGCGCAAGTTGGCGAAGCTATTTCTGGCGGAGTCGCAGAACTCTCAACTCGGCTCAATGAAGCAAGAACAGCAGCCGAAGAAGCTGCAAACAAAGTCTCAGCAAAAGCCGACATCATTCACAATCGCCAAGACGACGAAGCAAAGAAAACAGAAGTTTTCCGTTCTCTTGCAGAGAAAGTAAACACACTTAATCAATCACTCATGGAAGCTCGTCCTGCAATGACTAGCGGCGAAGATTTGACCGATGCCGATCGAGCAAAAACTCTCGAGGCCTTCAACATGATCGAAGCGCAGCTTCAGCCTCTAATTGAGGAAGCTGAGGTCTTAAGAGACCAAGCGCAACAATCAAAAATGAAGTCTTTAGAGCAGCAAGCTAGCTCTCTGGCGTCTCACTTGATTAACGTGAAGCAAAAGATCGCGTCAGTAACTGGCCTTAAGAATTAGTTCTTGGCTTCTCCCCAATTCATCTCGTAAACCTATATGCTCCATAAGAGCATGAGGTTTTATTATGAAAAAGATTAAGGTAGCTAATCCCGTTGTCGAACTTGATGGCGACGAGATGACAAGAATTATTTGGCAGTTTATCCGCGAAAAACTGATCAAGCCTTATCTTGAAATCGATTTAAAATATTACGATCTTGGCATTGAACACCGTGACGCTACAAACGACGAAGTCACGATTCAAGCTGCTGAAGCGATTAAAAAATACGGCGTGGGAGTAAAGTGCGCAACAATCACACCCGATGAAGATCGAGTAAAAGAATTCAAACTCAAACAGATGTGGAAATCACCAAACGGAACTATCCGAAACATTTTGGATGGAACTGTTTTCCGTGAGCCGATCATCTGCAAAAACGTTCCTCGCTTAGTACCTGGCTGGACAAAACCGATCTGTATCGGCCGTCACGCTTTCGGCGATCAATACAAAGCCACTGATTTTGTAACAAAAGGCAAAGGCAAGCTGACGATCACTTTCCAGGGTGAAGACGGAAAAACGATCTCTCATGAAGTTTATAACTTCAAAGGAGATGGGGTGGCCCTTGCGATGTACAATACCGACGAATCAATTCGTGGTTTTGCACAAAGCTGCTTCAACCAAGCTCTCACAAAAAAATGGCCTCTGTACCTTTCAACTAAGAACACGATTCTTAAAAAATACGATGGTCGCTTTAAAGATATCTTCGAAGAAATTTACCAAGCTCAGTTCAAAGCAAAATTCGAAGCTGC
>CAZIYJ010000015.1:0-63474 GCA_964543475.1 uncultured Bdellovibrionales bacterium
CGGCCGGCTGTATCGACAAGAACAACTTCAACCATATTGTCAGTGGCCCACTTCTTTGCTTGGGCCAAAATTTCTTCTGGTTTCATTGAAGTGTTCGAATCAAAAACTGGCAGGTCGTTGTTTTTGGCGAGAGTTTTTAACTGATCAATCGCGGCAGGACGATAGATATCTGCGGGCACAAGACCCGGACGTTTTCCAAATTTAGTTCGAATGTGCTTTGCAAGTTTAGCTGCCGTCGTGGTTTTACCAGCGCCCTGCAAACCTACTAAGAAAATTACTGCAGGCTTACCGGTAACGTTGAGCTCGACAGCTTCTCCACCGAGCGTACTCACCAATTCATCGTGAACAACTTTTACGAACTGTTGCCCTGGCGCAACCTGATCAATAACCGCCGTACCAAGAGCTTTGGCTTTAACTTGATCAATAAATTCTTTGACGACCTTAAAATTAACGTCTGCTTCAAGAAGGCTTAGGCGAATCTCTTTGATCGCTTCTTGAATATTATCTTCTGTAATTTTGGTCTGCCCTTTGAGCTTCTTAAGCGATCCGAGCAACTTATCTGACAAACTCTCAAACATAACGCACCCTTGCTACACTCTGGTAGCAGCTACCTTTTACCAGCGTTGGAATTGCGCTGTACGTAACGATCGAAGGCCCAAGTAATGAAACACCACCAGCGCGACCAGCGAGACTCCCGCCGCCATGTAAACATTGACGTCGGAGTGGCCAATAATACCGTAACGAACCCCGTTAATGAAATAGAGGACTGGATTAAATTTCGAAACACTCTGCCAGAACGGATGAAGTCCCTCTAGAGAGAAAAAGACGCCACCTAAATAGATTAAAGGTAGCAGCATAAACGTCCCTACTGCGCTGAGCTGATCAAAACTCTTTGCCCAAAATGCGACCGAAATTCCAAGTTTCGCAAACGATAGACCGCCAACAGCTAAAAAGAAGATGAGCCAGCCGAAGTGTGCCGGAATCAAAAAGCCACCTTCGATGATGAAAAAGAAAACGGCGCCAACGGAGTAAGTGATAAATCCGACGATGAATCCTCGAGATAATCCACCAGCACTTAAGGCCCAAATGATTTGTTGATTGCTTAATGGAACAACTCGCCAGTCTTCAAGGTCACCAGAAAATTTGCCGGCAACAATCGAGCTTGATGAATTTTGAAAGGCATTATTCAAAACCGACATCATAATTAAGCCTGGAATCAAAAACGCCAAATATGAATCGGCAGAACTAATCGTAATACTTTTGCCGAGGCTAACGCCGAAGATTAAAAGATACAAACTTGCAGTCACAAGAGGCGTGAATACTGTTTGCACGATTACCTTCATGAAGCGTTTCATTTCGCGAACATAAAGCGTAACAAACGGAGCCCAAGTTAATTCTTGCTGCTGAATCACTGCTGACCTCCCAGTACCTTGAACAAGACGTCCTCGAGACTACCTTCGCGAATTTGAACATCTTTTAGGTGAGCTGGGTCGACCTTTAGCTCAATTAAAAGAGAGCCAAGACTCATCGTCGATGGAACTTGGAACGTAAGAGTGTTTTTATTCTGAGTACGTAAGTAAGGATGCTTCATGGGCGCAATTTCGCTAACCAGCGTTAACTGAACTTCACGCTTTGTGAGTTCGCGAATTAATTCTTGCGTCGGCCCTACTCGCCTGATTTCGCCTTTTTGCAAGATCGCGACTCGATCACAAAGCTGCTCAGCTTCCTGAATGTAATGAGTCGTGAGGAGAATCGACATTCCCTGTTTCTTAAGATCAAACACGAAATCCCAGAGTGATTTCCGAAGTTCGATATCGACTCCGGCCGTAGGCTCGTCGAGTAAAAGAAGTTTCGGCTCGTGAACTAATGCTTTTGCAATCAACAGTCGGCGCTTCATTCCGCCAGAGAGTTGTTTTACTTTTTTATTTCGATGCTCAAAAAGACCAAGCTTCTGAAGCAAATAATCAATTCGCTCGCCGTTTTTTCGTCTTCCAAAGTATCCAGAATGGAATTCTAAAATTTCTTTAACGCTAAAGTAGCCGTGATTGATCAATTCTTGCGGAACGAATCCGATCAGCGATTTTGTCGTTTTCGGGTCGCGCTGTACATTGTGACCAAACACTTCAACTGCTCCAGCTGTCGGCTCTTCGAGAGTCACGATACAAGAAATAATCGAAGTCTTTCCCGCACCGTTCGGGCCGAGGAGTCCAAAGATTTCTCCGGGCTGAACTTCAAAGCTTGCGCCATTCACTGCACGCAAAGGCTTGCTACCTTGCACGTAGTCTTTAACGAGGCCTGTAACTTTTAGAGGAACAGCGTTTTTAATCATTATTCTTTCTTAAAGCTCATATGGATTGTCTTTGCGAACTGAAGTTATGCTCGCAGCAAATTCAACATCGGGATTCTCTTTTTTTGCCCAGTTTAAATCCCATTCTTTTTCGAGAAGCAAAACAGGCTGATCGTTTGAATCGCGATAGAGTCTAAACGCCCCTTTTAGCTCAGTGACGGCGTTTCCTTCTTTATCGCGGGGCCAGCGAGCTACTGTGAAAGGCTGACGCTGCAAGGTCGTAGGCAAACCATATTCGTCTTGCAATCGGTAAGTTAAAACTTCGAATTGAAGCTCGCCCACTACGCCCAATATCGGATCTTGTGCTCCGATCGCTGGATCAATAAAGAGCTGGATGGTGCCTTCTTCAGCGAGCTGTTGAATACCTTTTTGAAGCTTCTTTCTTTGCATAGCATCTTTAACTGTGACGCGAGCAAAGAGTTCAGGTGAGAACTTTGGAATATCTTCGAACGTCATGACTTTACCTTCGGTGATCGTGTCGCCGATTTGGAAATTGCCAGTATCGTTCACGCCGACGATGTCGCCAGCGTAAGCTGTATCAACGGTCTCTCGCTCTTGCGCAACAAACTGATTCGAAAATGCTAAGCGAATTTCTTTATTCAAACGCTGATGTTGCACTTTCATTCCGCGCTCAAATTTTCCGGAGCAGATACGAATGAAAGCGACGCGGTCTCGGTGCCTGCGATCCATGTTGGCTTGAATCTTAAAGCAGAAGCCTGTGAATTCTTTATTTAAAGGCTCAAGTAAACCTTTAGTAGTTTGGTGGGGCGCAGGTGGCGGCGCAAACTCTGTAAAGAAATCTAAAAATGTATTTACTGCGAAGTTTTGTTTCGCACTTCCGAATGTAGTGGGGCTTACTTTTCCGCTTAAGAACTTTTGAACGTCAAAGTCGCCAAGTGTTCCGTCGACCAATTCGATTTCTTCAAGAGCTGTGTCAAGAATTTGCGGATTTAAAAGCTCTTTCCACTTTGGGTCATTCAAACCACTCACCGGAATAATTTCGGTCTCTTTTTCTTCATGCTTAGGGTGAAAGAGAATAATTTCTTTTCTTTGACGGTGATAAAGACCCTGAAAAAGTCCGCCAAGACCCAAAGGCCAAGTCATCGGATAACAACTCATCTGAAGAGTCGTTTCGATTTCATCGATGAGCTCAAGAGGTGCTTTACCTTCACGGTCACACTTGTTGATGAAGGTGAAGATCGGAATATTTCGGTAACGACAAACTTCGTAGAGCTTCTTTGTTCGGTCTTCGACACCTTTAGCGACGTCGATCAGCATGACCGCACTATCGGCAGCAACGAGTGTTCGATAAGTATCTTCCGAGAAATCTTTGTGACCGGGAGTATCGAGAAGGTTGACGCGAAGACCTTTGTAATCGAACTGCACAACGGAACTTGTGATTGAGATTCCGCGCTGTTGTTCGAGCGCCATCCAATCAGATGTCGCAGCTTTAGTTCCAGCCTTACCTTTTACTTCACCAGTCTCGCGAATCACACCACCGTGATAGATCAATTTTTCAGTAAGCGTGGTTTTGCCCGCATCTGGATGGGAGATGATGGCAAAGGTCCGGCGTCTCAATACTTCTGTCTGAAAGTCTAGTTGGCTCATAAATCTAAAAAGTTTTAACAGTCTTTGCCGGCTTACGCAAAAGGCATCCTGCTAAAATGTGTCCTAAAGTGAGATTCGCGTTGAGAAAATCGCCTACTTCCCGATAAGAAATCATGTCGTTAACGAAGAAGATGGTTCCTATTCCAATTTCAGAATTCATGTCGGGCGGAGCCATCCCCGTTAACGTGTATATCAAGCTCTCTAGCGAGAAATACGTCCTCATTGCCAAAGAAGGTAGCAAAACTAGCATTCAGCAAATGCGTACCTTCGAGAAGCAGACTGTTGACACTCTCTATGTCGAAGAGTGCGAATATCATCGCCTAGTTGCTCAAAACATCACGATCGCGGACATGGTAATTTCTCGCTCCGACGTTAATCAGGCGAAGAAAGCCGACTTTCTAGTTAAGTCTTCTGCGAGTGTCATGAAGCAAATTGAGTACTTTGGTTTTACTCGCGATACTTTCGAAAATGCAAAGCAGGTTTCGCAAAAGACCACTCAATTGATCGAAGCGAAGCCAGAACTTTATCACATCATGCAGTCGCTCTCGACAATCTCGGATGAGCTTCTTTCACACTCAGTTGGAACAAGTGCTGTCTCTGTGATGATCGGAAAAATGCTTGGCTGGACGTTCAAAGGCACTTTTGAAAAAGTATCACTTGGAGGACTCCTCCACGACATCGGTCTTCGCCAAGTTTCGCGGGACATTCTCAATAAACCAAAAGCTTATTTTACGATTGAGGATTTTACGGCTTACGAATCTCATCCGTTTAAAGGGATGGAGCTTTTACGCACGATCTCGAATGTTCCAGATGACGTAGTCGCTATCGCCTACGAGCATCATGAGAACTCAATTGGCCAGGGCTACCCTCGCAAGCTTCGCGATGTCCGATTAAATCCGCTTTCAAAAATCGTAATTATGGCTGATGCGTTTGTTGAATTGACTCTGCCAATGCACGGCGTGGCAGGCAAAACACCTGAAGAAGCTATCGAGTACATCGAGCGAGTTTTAGGTCAGCCGTTTAATAAAGATGCGTTCCAAGCTCTTAAGCTTCTTGTAAAGACGAGCGTTAAAGTTCCGGCTAAAAAGTCTGATGACTCAGACTCCGACGCGGCCTAATTCAGCGTAAAAGTATTTTGAAACTTTTGGTCGCGCTTGACTTTCCAATTCCAAAAAAGTGGTCGTCGTCCGAGAACTAAATTTCCTCGAGTTAGTACCGCTCTTCCGTCGCCATCCGAAACATATTCAACTTGATTTGGCGAAGGGCGATACTTCTTTAATGGCTGACCCATTACTGATGCTTTCAAATTTTGAAAGAGCACCTTTGCTTGTTTGCCCGCAGCAGATTGCGACCTCGGCCAAACACGTTCAGGATCGACCGCGACAGTGCCTACTGCAAAGACGTTATGCTCAGAACATTGTAAGTGATGATTCACTTTCAAGAGGCCTGAGTGAAGTTTAAGGCCTGACTCTTTGATCCACTCGTCAGCTTCGAGCGGAAGTGCAATCGAAGTGAAATCAGAAGCGACATCGACTCCGCTTGAAAGTTCAATTCTTGATTGATGAACTTCGTTAAGTTCAGTTTCTAAGTGAACATTAATTTTGTTCTCTTCTGCGACCCTCATCATCTCTCGACTTAACTTCAACGGATGATTTGGCATCAGCCGCGCAGCTGGCTCGATTAAGTGAACGGTCGGCTCTGTTCCGTAAGCTTTAAGGCGACGAATGAGCGAAAGCACAGACTCAAGCCCACCGTTTTCTGAACCAACTTGAACAATCGATACTTTGCGACGGCTGCGGAGTGAATCGCAGAAGTCCATAATGGCTTGCTGGTATTGACGAATCGGCTTATTGAGATGCGCAAATTTCTCGGCACCCTTAATGTTTGAAGCATCTGGGCGAGCCGCACAGTTAATCGACAAAAAGTCGTAACGAACGTACTGCCCATTTTTAAGCTTAATACGGCTTTTCTTGCTGTCGATTTCGACCGCAGCCTCACGGATAAACTTCACTTTTGCTTTTTCAATGAGAGCTTCAGCGTTAATTAAGACGCTCGATCGCTTACAAAAACCGGCAATAAAGTCAGGCACCATCGTATTAAGTGGGACATCTGAGTATTCAGTGATCAAAGTGACTTCAAACGGAAGACTCTTTTGATCGATGAGGCGTTTAAGTAAGTGAAGATGAACGTATCCCAGACCAAGAAGTACGATGTTTTTCTTTTCAGTTTCGGCTTGAGAGTCCATACTTTATGAAATGTCCTTTAAACGGCCTAAAAAAATTAATAGCCAACAGAGAATTCGACGTCTCGATCATAGACTCGAAATTGCTCACGCGCAAATTCGGAAAATTCAGAGTCTGCGACTCTGGACTGGTGCAGCTACGATCTTAGGCTTCGTTCTCTCGGCAATCTGGCCACAGCTTCACTTGAGCATTCCAACCTTAGTGTTCTTTCTTGCGGTTTTCCCGCTTCTCGTTAAGATTTCCCGCAACTGGAACAAGCACCATCGCTACCTAAAGACTTGGCGCGACTTTGAAGCTCGCCAAGAAAATCGGCGAAACGGAACTTACAAGGCTCACCCTCCCGATCTCTCAGCACTCGATATTTACGGCGTCGCGGCCGACCTAGACCTGTTTGGCGCTAAATCATTGTTCACTCAGATTGACGAAACTTTTTCTGCAGGCGGAGCCATTCGGTTAGGTTCATTCATGCTCAAAGACCCAACGCTTGAGGAGATCATTAAACGCCAAGCTTTACTTAAAGACTTAAGCGCATCTCGTTGGTTTTTCTTGCGATTTAGGCTTTCAAATCCGACTTTAGAAGAGGCGAGATTCTCTTCTAACGAATTACTTAACTCTATCGGGACGTTTCCAACTCCGAGTCTTCGCCTAAAGCTCTTGCTTGCGGGAGTGATGCTCGCTTGGGTGACTTCTGTTGCATTAGTAATTTTGTATCCGGTCGTTTGGGCTTTGTTTGTGGTCGCCAACATCGTGTTTTTGCTGAACCTCGGCACGCTCATGAGTAAAGGTGAGGGAGTTTTACATTACTTCTCTGACCTTGCTCCTACTTTTGAAATTTTGGAGAGTGACCGCACACCTTCGGCTGTCGCCGCAGTTTGTTCGACAATTCGCGCTGACCGACCAGCTCAGCGTATCCGACGCTTTGATTGGCCCCTTGCAGCCCTAACCGTCGAGTCTCATCCACTAGTTTACCTCCTTATTAATTTCTTTTTACCGTGGAGCGCTCTGTTCTCATTTATGCTGGTTAACCAAGTTGCAGGTGTTCGTCGAAATCTTGAAACATTTTTCGCGGAACTTGAAGAGGTCGAAACTCTTACCTCACTGGCAGTGTTGACGACTGATCAAAATGGTATTTTCCCTTCGGTTACTTCAGAGCAAGAGCTTCGTGGCGAGCAGTTCTTTCACCCGCTTATCGATAAGACAAAACGTGTGGCTAACGATTTTGGATTTAGCTCGAGTGAAAAAATGATTTTGCTGACTGGTTCGAACATGTCGGGCAAGTCGACGTTCTTACGCACACTCGGGATCAACCAAGTTCTTGCGAACATGGGGGCTCCCGTTTTTGCAGCAAACTTTACGACGTTCCCGTACCGCGTGCGCAGTTGCATTCGCGTAAGTGATTCAATCGAACAGGGCTTCTCGTACTTCTACGCCGAAGTTCAGCGACTCAAGCTTGTATTGGCCGCTGCCGCAAATCATCCGCCAGTGCTTTACCTAATTGACGAAATTTTCCGTGGCACTAACAACCGCGAGCGCCTCATCGGTTCGCAGTCGGTGATCAAGCATCTCCTCACCACGCCAGCTATCGGCTTTATTACAACTCACGATCTCGAACTTACGCAAATTGCTGACGGCCGTAAGCAAGTGCATAACTATCACTTCCGAGACGAAGCCCGAGACAACCAAATGCATTTCTCTTATTCATTGCACGACGGCCCGTCGCCAACGACGAACGCATTGAAAATTATGAAACAAGCGGGCTTACCGATCGAGACTATTTAGATTCGAGTCTTTTGATCGTCTCAAGAATCCATGGTGCAGCACTTGAAACTTTAGCGGCAAGTGAAGCTGGTCCGCAAAGTTCTTTATTCATGAGTTCTTTTTCTGAAAAGCGAGCAGAGTTAATTCCAACAACCGTTGGTTTCTCAGCTTTTAATAAAAACTGCGGGCCACCCGAATCACCGTTACAAATTCTCTCGTTGGTAGCGCCTTCGATCATGTAAAAGTCTTCGCCCGAAAATTCTTTACTTTGCACGATGAACTCACCGCGAGATAGTTTACCCGGAGCTGCTCGTATAGAGTCAGCGTTACTTTTGACATCAATTGGATTGGCCGATGCACCTGCACCGTAAGCAATCACTGTTTCACCGGTAAGATCCAAAGTAGGATCTTGATCAATCAGTGCAGGCACAAACCCTGCTGGCAAATTTCCTTCGAACGACAAAAGAGCAAAGTCAAAACGTCGCTGGTGAGTCACAGAAACTTCAGCTGCAATTTTTGAAAAGCGATAAGTAAAAGGATACCCACCCTGGTTGTAACCCGGATGTATTGCAATCTCTTTTACTCGAACGCGCTTAGCTAGATCGCTTGATTTAAAATCAAATAGAACTTCAACAGCTTCGTTACCAAACGTGCCGAGACCTTCAAGGCAATGAGCCGCAGTTAGTACAGTATTGCTACTTACTAAAACGCCACCACAGAGATAGCCTGCGTGAAATTTATACTTAATCATCCGAAGTAGAACTACACTTTTTTGTGCCGGATACTGGCCTTGTCCACTCAATCGTTTCGCATTCGCCATGCCCGGAGCATCAGCCGATACACTGGTAACAGAATTCTGTTTCGAACAGCCAATAGCGAAAGCGCAAAGTACAAGAATAAGTGTCTTCATCCCTAAGTTATAACCGAACTACTTAGGTATCACGAGAGCCCTGAAAATTTGACCTTTGAGGGGAGGTTTCGGTGACAATTTTAAGCCATGTTAGCTAGTGGCAACTTACTCAGCAGCACCAAAATCCAATTTAGCAATTGTCCCCTGGCTAGAAGTTTCTAGATCGAACTTCCAACCATAAAGACGCGCGATCGTAACGGCCCAAGCAAGCCCAAGACCGCTACCCACTAAGTCTCCGTGCTCATTCGAACCAACGTTAAATGGCTCCCCTAACCTCTCTAAAACTTCTGAAGGTACACCTGCGCCTAGGTCTTTGACCCTCAACTCTCGGCCCACAAGCTCAACAACGACGGGGCCCTGCCCCGCAGAAAACTTAAGTGCATTGGTAATTAAATTAGTCATCAATTGATCAAGGTGAACTGGTTTAGCAAAAACCGAAATTTCGTCTTCAGTTTTAATAAGCAATCGATTGGGCTCGATGTTTTCAATTCGAGTCGCAATATGGCGTAACATCTTGCTTACTTTTATTGAGTGAAGTTCCTTCGACAAGTGCGAGCTCTCGAGCTCTGCCCAATCAAGGAATTCATTGATGGTCCCCGACATCTGTTTTACTTCGGTGCTAATTGCCTTCGCCGCAGCAGGTGCAATTTCTCCCAATTTCGAACGACTCTCGGTCACAGCTGAAATCACAGCAAGTGGCGTCTTGAGTTCATGCGCCATTTGATAAGTCCAAGAGCGAGTTAATTTATGATTTAAATTAATTCTCCGGATAAGTTTACCAACGGCCTCAATTAGCTTTCCGAATTCGTCAGATCTTGACCATAAGCCATCAGTAAACTTTAGAAACGATCGAGGCAACGGCTCAACTTCCTTTAAATTACTTAAGTCAGCTGTTGCTCTTGATAAATGCGAAATCAACATTCGCAGCGGCGAGAGAAGAAGAAGTGTTAAAAGAACTGATACGGCAAAGAGAACAGTGACAATCGCTATGATGTAATTTGCAACTTTGTAATTCAAAATTTGCCAGGTAATAAAATTACGGTCTAAGACCACAGCAACTTGCAATATAGAGCCACTATTTTCGGGCACTTCGGCATTAATCACTCGAATAAATTGCTCATCAGTTTCAACCGAAACTTTTCTTGGGCTAATTGGCGGTTTGATCTGAATTAAATTTAGATTCTCACTTTCAAAAAGAACGGCTCCTTCTTTGCTTCTGATCGCAAAGACCTTACCGATCCTTCGACCTCTTAAGATTTTTGAGATCTCGTGTTCAAGAGTCTTAGGATTTGAAACTGCAACTCGAAACTCTTTCGAATTCAAAAGAAGCTCGGTCGTTTCTTTTAGCTGCGCATCGATCAACTTTACGCGTTGACGACTAAAAAAATAGTCGTGCACGAATGTGATGCTAACAGTCGCAATAATTAGCGACGCTAAGATGATAAAAAAGAATCTATTCCTCAATCCAGTATCCTACGTTACGTGAATTGCGAATTTGTGCAGTTGAGTTTGCATCTTCTAGTCTTCGTCTAAGCTTAGTTACTGTTGTCTCAAGGGCATTACTTTCAACCTCAGAACTTAGCTCCCAAACTTTTTCGTAAAGATAATTCTTGCTGAATACTTTTCCGGGCTCCTGCATGAACGTTCTGATTAGAAGAAATTCTTTAGTGGCGAGCTGAATCTCGCTTTCGCCTACCAAAAGCTTTCTCTGCTCAAGATGAAGCTGAAGGTTTGCAAAACGAAACACAGCTGAATTTCTTCTCAACAATGCTCGCACGCGCGCGATGAGCTCTTCACCATCGAAGGGTTTGGCGATGTAGTCATCAGCGCCTAAATCTAAAATCGCAGCTTTCTCGCTCGGAGTGTTAATGGCCGAGACCACCATTACTCGAGCCCCGCAAAACTTTTGCTTAACCGCCGGAATTTTTTGGCCAACATCTTTAGCGTGTAGCAATCGATCTAAGATCACTAAATCAAACGACGCCGAGTCTGTCTCAATCAAAGCTTCAAGCTCTGCTGCCGTTGAGCAAGTCGCAGTTACGAAACCTTCTGTTTGAAGTAGTTTTACTAAATGCTCTCGAAGAATTAATTCATCTTCGACAATCAAAACTTTGTTCTGTGAATCCACTGCAAATTTTCTCCTGATAGATACAGTATCAAAAAATAAATAAAAAGTTATTCTTAGCGACGACACAACTCTAATTTTTTGGCTATTTTCAGCATCTGCAAAGTTCCAATCGAGAGCCATAAACATACGAAATAACTAATACATTTTGATTTCGAGGATGCATTTCAAGAGTCTTGGTCGAAGTTGCGAGCGCTCTAGTCATGACTCATGCTGACCGAAGTTCTCCTAAGCAGTTGGTTCACGCGAGGGAGTCTGCGTGTTGTGTCACAGGCTCTCTCGCTTATTAATCGGAGGAAGAATGAAGAAAAGTCTAATTCTCGCAACGGTACTATTTCTTGCAGCTGCATGCGCAAGCAAATCAAAACCTGAAACCAAAGCAGAAGCAAAACCTGTCGAAGTAAAAAAAGAAGCGCAAGTGACAATGTCTGAAGAATATAAGCGCTCGTTAAAAAATGTGTCGCTAAGTTGCTCTCGATCAAATGATGTCAGAAAAGTTGAGATCGAAGCTCAAACTCCAAAAGGTTGTGATTTGTATTATTCGGTGAGTGGAAACAGAAACAAAGTTGCTTGGTCAACAAACGGAGAGTCGCACTGCTCTGACGTAAAACAACGTATCCAAACAAACCTCGAGCAAGCCGGCTTTAAGTGCGAGATACCGACGAGAGCGTCGGCTTCTGACGCCGTTAGCGGTAAAAAGTAGCCTAGAAATCTTACCAGAGCCCTTATATTTGCCTAAGGGCTCTTGACGACGACCGTTGTTTTGCCGCAAATAAAGCCATGCAAAAAACTTTGATCTTGGCTTTCTATAAGTTTCACCCGATCTCATCAGAAATTCTCGAAGCAAAGCAAATCGAGCTTGAAAAGCGCGGCGAAGAACTTGGTATTAAGGGTCTTGCGATTATCGGTGTCGAGGGCCTCAATGCAACCCTTTGCGGTGAACCAGAAGTTTTAAAATCTTTCGTCAATGAAGCTGCCTTGTCACTTGGCCTCCCGCTTGATTTTAGTCCGAAAGAGAGCTGGGCCGACATGCCGCCATTCCGGCGCATGAAAGTAAAAGTCAGAGAAGAGATCGTCACTTTAGGGAAGCCAGAAGTTCAACCACTTCCACCCGGCTCAGAATTTCATTTGTCGCCAGACGCTTGGGACCAAGCCATGGCAGAAGAAGATGTTCTCTTAATCGATACACGTAATTGGTATGAAACGAAGATCGGAAAATTCAAAGGTGCCCTTGATCCAAATATCGAGGAGTTTATTGAGTTTTCTGATTACTTAAAAAAAGCTGATATCCCAAAAGACAAAAAAGTTTTGATCTACTGCACTGGCGGAATTCGCTGCGAAAAAGCGATTGTTGAAATGCATCAGCAAGGATTTAACAACGTTTATCAACTCGATGGCGGAATTCTTAATTACTTAGAACAGCGTCCTAATAAAAATTTTGAAGGCGAGTGTTTTGTATTCGATCACCGAGTAGCGGTCGATCAAACGCTTAATCCTTCGCAAACTTATAAGCTCTGCCCTCATTGCGGTCAGCCGGGCGCCACGCAACTTCAGTGTCGTAAATGCGAATGCGATGCAACAGTCTGCGAGGATTGCGTGAAAGCAGAACAGCTTCAAACATGCTCTAAGAATTGTGCTCACCACTATCAAAGAGATCGTGAGACTAAGGGTAAACAGCAAGCTCAAGGTTATAGATTTGATGTCGCAAAAGAAAAGTCTGCGACTAATTCACGTAGCGAATAATTACGATTCCTGATCCGCCGTCGCCGCCATTTGCGGTTGTGCATGCACCGCCGCCGCCCGAACCAGTATTAGCAACGCCGTTGCCTCCAGCTTGGTTTGCGCCACTACAGCCGTTTCCGCCGATACCGCTTCCACCTGTTCCACCACCGCCAGCAAGTCTTCCGCCTGCTCCACCACCAGCGTAGGTCACCGCAGCGCCCGAGATACTACTTGAAGTTCCTGCTCCACCTGCGCCACCCACGGCGGTCGTTCCATTTGCACCAGCACCTCCGGCTCCACCACCGCCGCCACCACCATAAATATTTGTGGTGCCGCCCGCCGCACCGAATGCACCGTTGTTGCCTTGTCCTGCAGTTCCGAGTCCGCGAATTGCTCCTTCGTTTCGTCCCGATCCGCCGCCTGATCCACCGTCAGCACCTTTTCCAGCGCCGCCGTTACCGCCACCACCTCCGCCGACTGCGGTGAAAGTCCAAAACACTGAGCTCACGCCACTTCGAAGTGTTCCGACTTCAAGACCGCTATCACCAATTCCTGCAGCACCACTTCCACCTGCGCCCACGGTGATTGTATAAGTTCCGGGTGGAACCGAAATACTTCCTGTGAGAAAGCCTCCTGCACCGCCGCCACCACCTGAACGCACTGATAGATTCGATTTTCCTCCGCCACCACCACCGCCAATCACTAAATATTCCATTGTGCGTTCTTGGTTAACGGTAAATGTTCCTGACGAAGTAAACGTGTGAATGATCCACGAGCCAGAAGTGGTTCTTGTTCCGCCAGTGCCAGCGTAAAACATGTCGTACCAGTCAGTGCCGTCGCAAAACTGCATTTTGTTTGAAGTGTATCTCTTGGTACCTGCGTCTGTTCCAAGGCAAGTAGTGGCGATAGGGCCTTTCATAGAATACCAATTCACTCCGTCGCAGAATCGATAAGTAGCGCCTGAGTAATCGAGCATTCCGGCAGAAACTCCGCCGCAACCGCCAAGACTTGCGCCTTTCATATCAATGTAATTGGTACCGTCGCAGAACAGCGCTGTGCTACTTGTATAGTTTACGAGCCCGCCTTCAGAACATGATTGTCCGTGAGCAAACTGAGCGATCGAGATTAGAGCTAAAACGATAAACGTCCGCATAACTCCTCGCTGTTATTCTATCATTCATTTCCACGACATTAAATTTGAAGTCTCGAGAGCAAATAGGCTTCTTCAAAAGTTTAAGAAGTGGATCAAAGAGAGACGATTTTCTCACGACCTAGGTACTGCATAAAATTACGACGTACCTCTAGAATATGCGGCAGGACTCTTAACCACAACCTGACTGCGATATTCTAAAAGCCTATCTAGGATGGATAGAAAGAAACAAGGACGTTTCATATGGATCGAAGAGACTTTCTCTTGGGCCTTGGCACAATTACAGTTGCCTCTGCCCTACCGCTAAAGGCGCAAGCTAAGCCTGCACTCAAAGGCTTAAGCATTTTGCAAGGCTACACTAACGAAACAACTACGCAGCTGACTGTCGACGTCGATAAAGACGCAAAAGTTTCGTACGCACTCACCGACGTGCAAACGAAAAAAGTAATTTCTCCCGATTACGTCAAGCCGGTTACTTTCAAAGGTAAAGACGTTCGCGTTGATAAACTAAAATTCTCAGGGCTTGAGCTTGGTCACAAGTATTCTTTCACCGTGAAAGACAACAAGAACAAGCTTCTTGATGAGCGCTATCTTACCCCTTGCGATCTTTCTAAAACTAACGCCCGCATTGCGCTCATGTCATGTATGAACATTATGTTCGGCGACAAAGATAAAATTTGGCCGCAAGCCGAAGCCGCCGATGTTGATTACATCTTCATTTTGGGTGATGCAGTTTATGCTGACTTAATTTTCATGCACGGCCCCGGCTACTACTGGAATCAGTTCGTTGAAACTCGCGAAGAAGTTCCGCTTTATCGCTGGAAAAATTTAAAACCGGTCTTAGCCGTTTGGGATGATCACGACTTCGGTAAGAACGATGGCAATGGAAATTATAAATATAAAAATCAGGCTTTCCACACTTACAAAGCGTTCTTTGCACAGGAGCCTGATAACAAAAATCTTTATGACGGTTACGCCAACTCGTTCTTCTTTAGCGCCTTCAATCAGAACTTTGTGTTCTTTGATAATCGCTACTATCGCGATCTTATAAATGCTGATGGCTCAAAATCTTTCTTAGGCAAACCTCAGATCGATTGGATGATGGGCGCACTTAAGAATCGCAACAAGCCAACGATGATCATGGAAGGCTCCCCCTTCTACTCAGGCGTTGAAAAAGGCGGCTCGTATCAGGTGAACAACCAACCTGAGCTTGATTACTTAATGGGTAAGTTGAAATCGTTGAACGTTCCGATTATTTTCGCTGCCGGAGATTTACACTTAAGCGAAATCGCCACCGTTCCAAAGCAGATCCTTGGCTACGATACTTTCGAGATCGTCTCTAGTTGCATGCACTCAACCAAAAAGAAGAAATTCTACAGCCACCCTCACACTCAGTTGTTCGGTCACCTCAACGAGAACTTCATCGTGATCCAACAAACTGGTTTAGCGGGCGATGCCGCATGGAAAACCACCTGTATTGGCGAAGAGGCTGTCGCCTTCGAAACGGTTTTAAAGGTCGGCTAAGATCGACTCTGTAGCCCTGAAACGCAAAAAGCTCACCTAGGTGAGCTTTTTTTTCGTTAAAAAATGGTTGCGGGGGCTGGATTTGAACCAACGACCTTCGGGTTATGAGTAGGAGAACGGCAGTTTTCTAAGCTCGCGTGATCACGCGAATTCTTTTATTAATCAGATATTTAGCGCAAAAACTTAGTAAGGCACATGAAGGCTGATTTTGGCACTTTTTGAGGGGTCGTCGACTATTGGTGACCTATTGGCTGACCTTCTTACTAGTCCCTCATCCATCTCTGAAGTCATCCCATGTATGCGATTAGTCAGGGACAAAACCGACTTCATAACTGCTGAGAATTCCTCCTGATCTTTCGCGCTGGCCTTTTGCGGACGCCGCTGACCACCCACCCCCAACGAAGAAGGGTTGGGTGGTCAGCGGCTGCAATAGGCGACGCATGGATTACAAAGGGAACAGTGTGGAAGAAGGTATAAAAACAAAAATACTTACTCTCAGAGGATGGCTGGAAGAACGATAAAAACGAAGGCAAGAGGGGAAAGTCTGGGAGAAAAGCGTAGACTGTTCTGAGCTGGAACTCTGAACAGAATTGGTCAGAACGTGGTCGTTAGGCATTTAGTTTGCGGCCAACGTCAACGGAGATGGGCCGTTTCTGGGCCCGTTAGATTATTGAAAGTTGAAGGCTCCTTGACTTGGCCCCGAGAAAATCATCAGAAGAGCAGAAAGCAAGCTTTCAAATTGAATGGAAAATATCGTTGTGTTCCCTTTGGTCCGCAGAGCCAAATCTAAACTCACCAGACGGAGCAGGATCCAAGTGTTTTCTTATGTCTTCTGGAGTTCCTGGATAGTGACCAAGAGAGTCGCTGAATATTACCAGCTTTAAGCTGCCCAGGGGTGATAAAAGTCCTTGCGGAAATAATCGCTGCGGGTCTTTCGAACCACCAGCTACTACCTTAACTTGTGATAGCTCAAGATGAACAAGTCCCTTTAAATCTTTAAAGGAATCGACGGGCAAAGACTCGTTGATATCATAAAGCGCTAAAGCCTTTAAGTTTTGAAGACCATCAAATGCACCCGGCTGAATATTACTAATGTAAGAATTAACAATCGCAATGGTCTTTAAATTTTTTGCACCTGCAAATGCTCCTTGCTGAATTTCCGCGATATTAACTCTTCGCGAATTGAATTGCTTAATAGTCGACTGGCTAAAAGCGCCCGTTTCAATCTTTAATGTCGCTCCATATACAACAACATTCAGACGATCTAAATTTTTAAATCTTTTGAAGGCCTTCGATTTAAATACAATTTCGCCCGACTTTTTTTCGCCATTTCTAAATCTGATACATTCTAAATTTGCGCTGAATTTCGAAAGGAATTTTGAGTTAACTTCAAAAGCATTTGAAGAAAAATTTAGTGTAATCTCCTTACAGTCATCGATATATTTGTTTCCGGCTTCAGCTACGTCGCGTGCAGGTTCAAAGTTTGACGTTAACCAGTGACTTTGCTTTGATCCTGCAACACTTTGTGCCGATTTTTGGCTAACAATTCCAGTTGCACAGCCCGTAAAAAAAACAAATGGAATATACAAAAGATTTTTAAACAACTTGGACTCCTTTGTGAGTACTAATTCAGACATTACTTAAGTTTAATAAGGATACTTAGTTATTGCTAGGTTTTGAATGAATCTGGACCTATGGCCGTTCAGTTAAACCAAGAGCTAAACCTTCTTATTGGTCGAAAATCAGAATCTCAACGGAAAGCGATCAAAAGGGCCGTGGCGTTCGCGTGATGAAAATTCATGATCGGTCCCCGCGTTAAATTGCGCAGGGACTTTTGAGAAAAGATGATCGGACTTAGTTCAGAATCAAGTGTCATCCGACCGCTGGTTTTAACAATTCGATATCTAACTCAGCGTAAATATAAACGCTTTCGGAAAATTTTCTTGTCGAGAACTTCTGTTGAGTCTCTGCGCCATCGCTTTCCTTCAGCGTCTTTTGATCCAGTGAAGATTCAGCGTCGATTAGCTATCTGAAGCGCCAATCTTCGACCATTCGCTGTCGATCATGAAAACGTGCCTTCGTGATTTTGGCGCTTCACACAGCTTAGATTTTGAACAGATCCATATTCAAGCACATCAGCTCCTCTGAAGGAGACGGCTCAATGATCCGATCCACTTCATTGATTGCTGCTATTAATACTTCGCGAATTTTTTCTGCATCGTGTTTTGATAAAGTCATCGGTGCCGAATAATGTAAGGCAGTCTTATCAGACTCAGTAATTTTGTTTACCGCTTGTTGTCGCCAGTTTGAATGATTAGCTTTAATCCACGGAGATGATGATTCCAAGTGTGCAAATAATCAATGGCCAAGAAGCAACTCGTATTGCCAACTCTGAATTTTCAAAATTTGAAAGCTGGTTTTATAGTGAAGGCAAAATGATTCCAGTAACTTCTGGGACGTGTACGCAGCGGCTTCAGAACGGACAGGTCTTAACTTTTTCGTTTAATCAACAGCAACTTTCGTTGAACGGAGCGGATCTCGGTGTATTAAGCGAACAAGTGAAAGATCCAAACAACTTATCAAATAATTACGCTTTTGGTGGGTCGGTATATGCTGCGGAAGTTGGCTTACTTAGCCCTAGAGGCGATCGTCTTTCGACTGTTACAACGCAGAGACGCGATGGCAGCGTCGTTGAATTGTGCCGACAGCTTCAGCGAGCTCGCTAAACACTTGGCTGATGGTCAGCACTTGATCAGCAAGGCGCCGACTTCCTAAATTTAAACCCAAGCCATTGCAAAGCAAGTCAGTTGCAGGCTTCAGCGGTAGCCACCTAGTTTCTTTCTGATAGGCGAAGTCTATAAACCCAGGTGCTACCACCTGGTTCATTTATTTAAATGCCTTGAACATTCAGACCGCTATTTTTCCACTACAGGAGAAATCACCAACTTCTATTTTTCACCAACTAAATTCCCCAAATTGAAATCCAAAAAATTTCCTATTTTTTGGATAGCATGTCCGAAGTTCAAGACTCCAATCTAGTGTGTCACTCGCAGTCACTCACTGTCCCTGCGCGCTAAATTGCAAATCTCAATCTGCCATAGCCGTTCGTACTTAAGCATTCGCATCTTGATAGTCCACAGCAGCACGAAGGTCAGAAATTTATTTACACGCATGCAAAGGAGAATAATCATGCGAAGTGCAGCTAGAGATTCTGTGGTTCAGCCACAGGACGCGTTCTTTGACAATCTAAAGGGGTGGATGAGACCTCAGGAAGTAGCGAATACATTCGGTATCTCGGTGCTAACAATTTATTCTTGGAAAGCGAAAGCTAAGACAAGAAAAGTTCCTGAGGGACTCTTTATAAAATTTAATCGGCAGCTTTATGTGCGTACGGATGTTCTAAAGCGCTGGGTATCTTCTCAAAATGATCACGTTCAATTGTGATCAGAAACGGAAGTATCAATGTCAGTCAGAAAAATTAAAACAAGTACGGGCGAAACTAAATGGGAAGTCAGAGTTTACGAAAACGGCCGAGGTTCAAAAAGAACTACTCGGCGGTTTCATCGTAAAGATGACGCTGAAGCGTTTGAAGTGCAATTCAAGTCCCAGCTTTTAAATCGTGAGAACGATCCTTTTCATGGAATGTCTTTGAAAGATCGAACTTTTAGAGAAGAGGCTGATTACTGGCTCCAAAGTGCAAAGTTAAAATTCTCCGCAAGCCATGTTGTAAGAGTTGAAGGTGTAATGAGAGAACTTCTTCCAGAAATCGGGGATTTCAAGGTTGATAGATTTACTCCAGAATTCCTCACTCGTTTACAACACAGAGAAAAAGCAAAAGGTTCAGCGAATTCAACTGTGAATCGCAAAACAGAAGCGATCACGACCATTCTCAACTTTTCAGTTAAACATCGTCGGATTCCATATAATCCGACGAAGGGTTTTGAAAAGTTACGAAGAGAAACTAAAGAGACAGCTTTTTGGGATAAGAATGAGGCGATTTCGTTTTTAGAAAAGATGAATGAGGTTTATCCAGAAGGTAATTCGAAGCGTTGGGTCTATGTTGCTTATCTTCTGGCTTTGAATACTGCGATGAGAGCTGGAGAAATTTGGGGCTTGCGGGTTGGTGATCTTTTGAAAGACAAAGATTTAATTGTCGTCGAAAGACAGTTTAATCGAGTGACTTTGGATTTTGGACCAACCAAAAGTAAAAAGAAACGAATCGTTCCTTGCTCAAAAGCACTTCGAGAAGAACTAGAAAAGTTAGTTGAGGTTAATGAACTTAAACCTAATGACACTTTCTTTTCTAACGAAGAGGGAAACCCAATTTGCCATGACAATTTCACCGACAGGCAATTTGCTAAAGACCTAAAGCGGTGGGGTGGCAAGCGAGTGCGGTTTCACGATCTTCGGCACACAGCTACGACTCTGATTATTTCAAGCGGAGTTGATATCAAGACAGTTAAAGAAATCTGTGGTCATGCGGATATCGCAACGACGATGGGTTACATACACTTGCTTGAAGAAAACGTAGTGAACGTCTCGAAAGTATTCTCGCTTGGGCCAAAGAAGGCTGAAGTCATACCGCTTGCACCGACACTCACTTTGCTTAAGTGAGGCGAGGTAAGGATGAGTTTGGCAGTCGGTGGACTATCGGTGGACTATTTTGCAGAAAATGACGTAGAACTCCGATCTCTCGAATTCCGTTTTTCTCTAGTGATACTGATTAGTTGGAAAATGGTTGCGGGGGCTGGATTTGAACCAACGACCTTCGGGTTATGAGCCCGACGAGCTACCAGGCTGCTCCACCCCGCGACAAGTGATCTGGAGACGTGAAACTAAGGGTTTAGGCCCTTAAGGTCAATTTAAATAATCGCCAGATTTGAGCGGTTTAGAGGCATTTGCCCACTATCGTGAGCTATCGCCAGGTAGAAGTCGTTGCGGCAAGTTTTCAAACGAAACCAGATTGTCGTTTTGAAATTTCAGTACCCAATAGCGATCAAAAGCTTTGCCCCATTTTTTTGGCGCTTTTGACGCTCCAAACTCGCGAGCAATATCGGCGAGGGTCTCGTGCTGCCACGCAATCAATACGATCTTACCGTCGTAGGCCCGATGATTTGATACGAGCTCAACTAAATCTGCAACTTCATCGCGGTCATAAGGAGTCTGAATTTCTAACTTAAGCGCCGCAGAAATTGGCTGCAAAGTTTGAATCGAACGAATCGATCCAGTTTTCTTATGCGGCTTCAGTGCAATCAAGTGAGCTATTTGTTGTTTTGCGAAAAGTTTAGGTAATGCATTCGCCCGCGCCCAGCCACGCTTCGAAAGCTCGCGACCTTCTTCTTCGAGCGGCTCTTCGCCATGGCGCACGAGTATGATCTTGCTCGGCATCGAGTACCCAACCGCCGAAAAGAGCAAAATCGTAATAAGGAGGAGAGTCTTCATGAGGCTTTTACTGTGCACGTTTAATACCATGGCCCGGACGAATAAACGGTCGATGCGCTGTCGAACTTCTTATCAAGCTCCCCACCTTGAGCCCCTGCTCTGTTTTCTTCGAGCAAATGAACATAGCCCATCGTACTGGGATTTTGTTGAAAGCAGATTTCAACTTCCCCATTGATAGAATAGCCGACACGCATTAAAATAGCGCGTCGGCAAACTTTAGTAGAACTACTCGAGTCCCTGCAAAGACGAGGCGATAGAATAACTTTGTCTCGGTATTCTCGCTGCGGATGTTGGCACTTCGTCCGCTGTCGGCTCAATCACTAGAACTGGAACAGGTGATACCTTTTCAAGTTGTTCTGAAACACTTCCTAACAACCATTTTGAAAGGCGCGACCGATTCTCTCGTACAAGGATTAAAAGATCCGCATCTGTTTTCGATACGTATTTTCGAATCTCGTCTGCAACGTTTTCTGCGTGTGAAGAATCAGACGGTAATACCCTCACTCCAGCAGCAAAGAAACTATCTTTAACTGCATGTAATAGGTCGGCCGCGACTTCGTCTGCTAAATCGTATTTTCTTGCATTATATAAAGACCACGGCATTAAAACGGCAGCCGGGTGAACAATCGATAAAATCATGACGTCGTCCACTATCTGTTTCTTCTGCATTGATTGTATTATGCGGTTCATTTGCGGAAACCATTGTTTTTCCATAGCTGTGGGTTCAACAGCGAGAATTGCTCTTTTCATTTAAAATCCTCTCATTTTATAAATTTAAAGTCTGTACTCACCGAGAGCTTCTACTCTAAGACCCAAAAGGGCTGCTCCCAACGGAGCAGGGATGGAAATCCTTCCCTTTGAAGGCCTCTGGCAACACACCTCTGCGTGAGACTAAAAAATTGATTTCATAATGATTTGTTTAAGGGATGACAACGCCGCTCGAACTTAAGTTCGGGTAGCAGGAGCTACAGAAAGATGAGGAGGCCTGATTGGTGTGTCATGTATCTATTATACCATCTTAATGGACATTGTCGAAACACGGTTCCCTTTTGTCTAACGTTGAAGGAGCAGCCTGCACTGGATGTGACAATGCAGGCCGCTCAAGCAGATATGCTATAGATCAACCGACACACCTGCTATCGAATTTATAAATGTAAATCCCCGGCTGCTTCAGGTTGATAGGAAACGGAAACTACTTGCAGCCGATTTGATTTACCATTTGGCATTGGCCATTCAATCTTTCGGCCGAGACGCATCCCGATTAGAGCTGCGCCCACCGGAGCGAGAACCGAAACCTTCATTTTAGTAACGTCGGCGTCTGCTGGATACACGAGAGTGACTTCGCGCTCGTTGCCGGATTCATCAACGAAACACACGGACGAATTCATCGTTACGAGATCTCTTGGTGTGTTCTGCTGTGGAATAACAGTGGCTCTCCCGAGTTCTTCTTCTAAAGCACTTCCTTGTTGGCCAGCGTGATAAACGAGCAGCGATAGACGTTCGTAATCTTGTTCAGTGATCAGAAGTTCATTCAGAACCATAAGACATCCTTTTTTAACGAATAATAAATGTAAATAGAAAAACTCAGATGAATGATCTCATCTGAAAATCTTAAAACTGTAGCGGGCTTGAGGTAAGCGGAGCGTGCGCTAGCTTACCGAGACTGTGGAAAGATCAATACCACCGACGTAATGAACGCTATGCAAATCATCTGCGAAACATTTGAATTTCGGAACGTAGTATTAGTCATGCTTCATACTATCAAAATCTGTTCATTAAAGCAATCGCGGCGTGGCCACGCGCCACACAGAGTATCTCGACAGAGATAACCTCAATAAAATCATTGGTAAATGACTGACCAAGTTTCTTAGACTACAAGTAGCCAATCACGGAGATTCAATGACAAATCAAGAAATTGTGTCAGCAGCTATCCCGTCTTCAGATATTTTGAGCGCATTGTTTACAAGTGTGGACGATGGAATAGTAGTCACCGACAACAGCGGCCATATACTTTTTGAAAATGCGGCGGCTAAAAAGATCAATGACAATGTTGAAATCCCAACAGATCCGAAAGAGCGGCTTGAGCATTATTCGCGGAGCGATGAGAGTGACCCGACTCCGCTGGGTTTTAGAGATCTCCCATTTTTTCGAGCCCTTTACGAAGGAGAAGTAAAAGGCTTAGAGCTTAATATGAGAACTGACAAAGGCGGAATGAAGGCCTTGGTATGTAATAGTAAAGCTCTTTATGGGGCGACTGGCGAAAAGATCGGAGCGGTTGTCGTCTTTCATGATCGAACGGCTGAACGCGAAGCCTACTTACAAAAGTTGAAACTCGAAAACGAGCACACTGAGCTTCTTCGGATAAACACTGAGCTTGAGAGGTTTTCTGCAATTGCTGCTCATGATTTAAAATCGCCTCTGAATTCGATTACCCAGTTCGTCGATCTCTTGCATGAGGAACTTGATGGGAAAATTAGTGACGATCAAAAAGAACTTCTAACTTATGTCTCTCGCGCGGGTGGCCGCCTTCGGACTCTGATTGACGACTTGCTCGCTTATGCACGCGCAGGCAACGTTGGTAAGCAGTTTGGACGAGTTGATATGAATAAGCTTACTGAGAATGTTCTCACCTCACTCAAAGGACAGATTGATTCTCTTAATGCCTCGATCGAAGTCAACAATCTTCCCGAAGCAATGGGAGACAAGCTTGGCCTTTCACAGTTGATGCAAAATCTGATTGGGAATGCGCTGAAATATAAGTCGGAGATGGATCCAGTAATAAAGGTAACATGTTCGCAAGATGGCGACGACCAATGGCATTTTGTGATTGCTGACAACGGCTTAGGAATCAGCGAACACAATCAGCTCGCTGCTTTTGAACTTTTCAAACGTGTCGATGGAGCTTCGCAAGCCGAAGGGACCGGATTGGGCTTGCCGATTTGTAAGCGAATCGTTGAATCGCATGGAGGTAAAATTTGGATTGAGTCCATAGAAGGTTGTGGCACAACCATGCACTTCACTCTGCCTCTGTCGTTAGATAATTGACGACTGTTTTAGGAGACGAATTCGATCACGGTGTCCGAATATCCAGACTACATCTCCCCGCTCAATAATTGTCGTGCTCTCAGGGTTGAGCATACGTTGATTTTGTCTCTCGATTCCGACTACTAAACCGCCAAACTGTTCACCAAAACCAACGTCACGAATTGTTCGATTTACATAAGCAGAATTCTCGTGAATCTCGACTGCCTCAAGGCCAAATAGCTCATCGTGGGTAGTAGATGACGAGCTGTTGTCTGCTTTCAGAAGGTCTTGGGCTAAAGCCATTTGCTCATCAGTTCCTACGAGAAATATTTCGTCGTTAGGCAAAAGTCGCTCTGATCTGCTTGGCGCAAAGATCCTTCGATTGCCTCTGTCGATCATCGCCACTGTGGCACCCGTTTGACTTCGGAACTTACATTCTTCAAGGCTCTGGCCAGCTACGCGAGAATCTGATGAGAGTACTACTTTTTGCAGTGTCGCATCCCACGGAGCTAATTGCGGGAGTTGTGCAAGTGACTCAACCTCTGCAAGCTCTTTTGCATTCAAATTTTTGAGGAACCTACCTTCGATCACGGAATAGAACCGCCCGAGATATTTTCTGAAAATAAAAATCAGAACAGGCGTCGAAATCAAAGTGATTATTGGAAGTAACCGAACAACTGTAAAGCGATTGATGGTAAACTCTACTAAAATTAATCCCAAGATTGAACGCGCTATAACTAGACCAAATTGAAGTCTCTTTAACCGAAAGAGTGTTTCAGCAGTGTTTGTCGATAGCTTCTTTGGCTCGCGAAGGACCACTGCCATAAGAAAGGGTGAACATAGAATAATGGTCAATACACCAGTGGCTACTCGAGTAATTGAGTTGTCGCCAAAAGCTTCAAGCGCCATAGGTAAAGCGAAGGTCGATGAGGCTAACGTAATTCCTAGCACCACTACAGTGTTTAGTAACACCAACGGTCCGTATGTTCGCCACAGGAGTTTTAAAGGGCCTTCGCTCGAGGTCGTGTTCATAGCTGTCTGATACTGATTCATTCGATCGATGAACTTCGTCGGAAGTTTTCGCTCCAACCAGCTGTACATCGGACCAGAGAACTTAATCATGTAAGGCGTAGTGAAAGTTGTCACAGCCGACACAGCAATGATAATGGGATAAAGGAAATCACTTACAACATTCAGGCTCACGCCAAGAGTTGCAATAATGAACGAGAATTCACCAATCTGAGCGAGGCTCATTCCCGCCTGTGTCGAATGCCTCAGACTGCGTCCAGATAGAACGGCGCCAAATCCAGAACCCAAAAGTTTCCCGAATATCGTAAGAAGTGTAATCATAACTACCACGCCGAAGTGTTCGCGCAGGATAGCTGGGTTGATTAACATGCCCACAGAGACAAAAAATATGGCGGCAAAAAGGTCTTTAACTGAAGTTAAAAGATGTTCAATTCTCTCACCTTCATTTGTTTCTGCCAAAATGGAACCCATAATGAAAGCGCCGAGAGCCGCCGAGAACTCGGCCTTGGTAGCCAGCACAACCATCAAGAAGCATAGGCTTATAGAAACAATTAATAGAATCTCATCGTTCAACAACTTTCGCGCCCATCGGAAAGCCGTTGGTAGCACGTAAATGCCGACCAAGAACCAAGCTATCAAGAAAAAGATCAGACGCCCCGACAGGTAGAGAAGATTTGTTTCAGAGAAAGATCCAGGCACACTAATTGCCGACAAGATAACCATTATGAGAATGGCCATTAAATCTTCGACGATCAAAATTCCAAATACCAAACTAGCAAAGGCTTGGCCTTTGAGTTTCGCTTCATCGAAAGCTCGAATGATAATTGTTGTCGATGACATTGAAAGAATAGCGCCCAAATAGATGCTATCCATTTTCCCCCAGCCGATAGCTCTTCCGAACAGATACCCGACCGCACTCATCGTGACGATCTCGAAGAACGCTGCGATAAACGCACTCTTCCCCACCTTAGCGAGCTTCTTAAAGCTGAATTCTAACCCGAGACCAAACAGTAGAAAGATGACTCCGATTTCTGCCCAAAGCGCTACCCCTGCCGTATCGACGACATTTGGCCACAGCGGGAAGTGCGGACCGACTACAAAACCAGCAATTAAATATCCGAGGACAATTGGCTGACGAAGCCGACTGAATATTAAAGTACTGATTGCTCCAGCAAACAGGATGAACGCTAAATCTATAATTAAGGGAGGCAAATGGGACACCAACGCTCCTGGATCATCAGCAATTTACCAATAAGCAGCACAACCTAAGGATCTCGTAGAAAAGATTAAAATAAACCCTTCACTTTGCACATTAGATTTTTAACTTACTAAAGCTAACTTTCTACTCAATTCTCGCGCATCGCCTCGCAGCCGCTCAGTTAACGCACTTGATTCTGCCTAAAGGACGCCTTCGGTACACGATTTTTAGCTTCGTTAGTCCACCGTTCGCCTACCGATAGTCCACGAGGGGTAAAAAAAGATCAAAATCGGCCTTCATGTGCCTTACTAAGTTTTCGCGCTAAATAACTGATTAATAAAAGTATTCGCGTAAAATCGCGAACTTCGAAAGAGTAGGTTCTCCTACTCATAACCCGAAGGTCGTTGGTTTAAATCCAGCCCCCGCAACAATTTCCAAACGAAAAAAAAGCTCACCAACGGTGGTTTTTTTGTTTCAGCTCACTCGCCACTCCAAGTTTCGTCAACCTATAGCTTGACGATATTCAGAGTGAGCCCGAAGGGTTGAAGGAAGGAGCCTTCAACAAATCCAGACAACTTCAACTTCACTCAGCTAAAAAACTCTGGTGGAATATGAATATCAACAATCCGCGGAGAGATATCACGTTGTTCAATCCTAAAAGGCGCTATCTTCCTGATTATCGCCCCGAAGTCGATGGACTTCGAGGAATTGCAGTCATTGCTGTCATTCTGTACCATCTAAATTCGGATTGGATTCCGGGCGGCTACCTTGGCGTCGATGTCTTCTTTGCCTTGAGCGGTTTTCTCATTACTCAATTGCTTTACAATGAATTTAAAAGAAAATCTAAAATTCAACTTACTGACTTTTACGTACGTCGAATCAAAAGACTCTTTCCTGCATTCGCAGCAATGATTCTCTTTTGCATGATTCTCGCTCCTGCATTGATGTTACCAAAGCAAATGAATAGCTTTTATATGAGCGCTATCTCCGCGCTCACATTCACTTCGAACTACTACTTTTTTTGGTTCACCGGATATTTTGATCCAATTGCACTTGAAATGCCCCTCTTGCATACTTGGACCCTTGCAGTTGAAGCTCAATTTTATTTTATTTTTCCGTTTCTTCTATCGCAACTCTTTCGATTTAAAAATGCAAACATCACCTTAGTTTTAGGCCTACTTGCACTCATGTCTTTTTCATTGGCCACTCTGCGCACGGACCAATTTGCAAGTGCTGGATTTTATCTGATCACATCGCGAGCGTGGGAATTGCTATTGGGAGCAATTGCATTTTTGATTTCGGCGAGGCTCGTCCACCTTGTGACCAGTTCTTTAATTCGTGAACTGATCGCATCAATCAGTTTAGTTGGGATTTTAATAAGCTTTTTCGTATTTGATAAATATACGCCGATGCCGGGAAAGTATGCTCTGTTACCTTGCGTCGGCACAATTATGCTCTTGGTCTTCGGTCAGAGGCCTTCGTTTGCTAAACAAGTGCTCTCCTCGAGAACTTTAGTGAGCATTGGTCTTGTTTCATATGGTCTTTATCTTTGGCATTATCCTGTCCTCGCATTCGCTAGAATAATCTTCGGAAGCGAACTCAGCTTAAGTTTATTGGTGCTCTCTTTAATTTTGATCCTTGCACTCGCTTTACTCAGCTACGCGTTGCTAGAAGCACCGATCTTAAGTAATCGAACCGCGACAACCAAAAAAGTTTTTTGGGTTTGGGTGGCAACAACACTAACGGGGATAATTTTAGCATTTACCCTTAATTTAAACGCCAATTCTCTTTTTACAAAGCGAGTCGGAAGCGAAAACGCCAAGCTCTTGATACCTCAAGAAACGCTCTCCCGCCAATCACAAGAGGGCTGCTTTCAAAGAAGTCGAGATTCAAAAGCTGCAAATTTCGAAGAGAAATGCTGGAAGGTCGAAGGAAAGAAAAGAGTTCTTCTCATTGGAGATTCTCTTGCAGCGAGCTTAGCGCCTGAATTAAAGAAGTTGCTGTCTCATGACGGTATCGAATTGGCGCAGCTTAATGCGTCCTACTGTGTCCCTCTGATTCAAAAATTTTCAAAGAATCGATCCCACGTGGGAACCCTACGATGTGAAGAGATTAATCGTTTTATCCGGGAGAAAATCTCTGAACATCGCTATGATGCCGTCATTCTCTCCGCGTCTTATATCGACTATTTTTATAAGAAAAATCCTGACACCTCTGCAAACGATTTTCTTGCGCTGTTCTTAAACGAACTACGCTCTCTTTCAAAGAGCCAAAAATTAATTGTAGTAGGACAGTTTCCCACTTGGACTTCTAATCTTCCACAGCTCATTCATTCTGAGATACTTCTTAAAGACTCGAGCCCAGCTGAGGTTTCAACTCATGGATTAGATCCTTTATCTCTTAGTTATGAAAAAGATTTTTCATCGATAGTCAGTTCAACTGGAGGCACGTTTATTTCGGTGATAGATCATCTCTGCTCAGATGGCGCTTGTCGCCGCATCCTATCGAACAAAGGCGGTTTAATTTCGTTCGATCGCTCACATCTTTCGTCAGCAGGGGCCGAGTACCTGTCTCAGACTCTTATCCTAAAAGCAATTTTCCTGAAGTTTCGCGATTGATCGCGTACCTAAACTGAAATATTTTTCGATCCAAATAGTAATGTGAGTATGAAAGAGCCATTGAAATACTGGCAACAATCTTTAGTTCAAGCGAAACGGTTTGCCCTTGATTCATTGCTGCCGCAAAAAATTCTCGAAAGAAGGCGAAAGCCACGACAAAAACAACAGCGATGACGCCGATTCTTTTCCACGCACCATCTTTTGATGACGACATCATCTTTCGCGTGACAAAAGTATACTCCATTCCATGGACGACCTGGGCTCCCCAGACGCCCCAATGAGTAAAGTAAACCAGCCCCCAAAGAATGTAGCGAGCCGAATAAATAGCTTTTTTAAGGCGAATGACAGAAGGATAAAAAAACATATTTAATGCCAAAGTGAAAGCCGTCACAGCAACCGCCCACTTTAAAAGAAAAAGTACATTTTCAATTTCTAAAAAATGAAAATCCGAAGCCTTTGTGAAACCTATTAATATCGTAGTTATAAAAATTATTCCTAACAAAAGCAGCAACAAAAATCTTTCAACGTTTTCACGCCTGCGAATACCTTTTGCATTTGTTTCATCCTTTATTTTTTGATTATAAAGAAGTGAAAGACCGAACGTCTGCGATAAGGCGTGATGAGTCGGGATAAAAATAAGCATGAAGTATAAAGAAAATTTTGTGAGTTGACTGTCCATTGTGCAAAATAAAATGAAAAAGAAAACTGCCAAACCGATATTCAAAAGTAGAATTTGCCGCCAGAATTTATTTGGATTACGCGTGTTGTTCTGAGTAATCCAGCGCCTCATTTCGGGCAAATTGAAAATCATTATGTACGTAAACGCATTGTGTGTAACATTCAGAAGAAGAATGTCGACGATAATACGCGGCACAAGGGTTGTTAAATCATAATTCCAATTCAAAATTGCATCTATAGACGCTAAAGCTAACAACAGAAACGGCAAAAGAAGATTAATTTCCTCATCGCCATTTTTGAAAATGGAAATAGACGAATGTGGTTTCGCCCTAGCATCTTTTTGCATCCGTTAAGTCTAAGGGGCCAACGTCAGTCAGTGCAACTGAAGTCAGGTTTATTTCGGCGATAGATCCCTCTTAATGCGCCAGGCTGCGAGCACATAAAAGTATCGAAATGCCATAGTTTAACACGCCAACATCAGTTACAATTTTTTGATGCTTGAATTTCTAGTGATATTAGTTCTTCTTGCGGCGATTGAAGCTATTAAATTTTCGCTTATTTCAGGGGGAGTGTTTGTCTTTTTCAGATCACCCCTTCATAGGCGATTTAAGCGGCTACAGACAGTCCATGCAAATAGAAAAGCGATTTTACGCGAAGTCGGATATTCTTCTCTGACGTTTTTGATTTTTGGCCTCGTGTTTACACTTCCCTTTCACAGCCTCTTCAAACCTTATACTCAGATTTATGACTCCCCTGATCAGTTCGGAATGCCCTATTTATTTTTTTCGGCGGCACTGCTTTTTTTGTTTTTTGATGCTTATTTTTATTGGACTCACCGAGCACTTCATCATTTTAGTTTTTTAAAACGTGTTCATGCGATTCATCACTTGTCGACAACTCCAACATCCTTTGCGACACATTCATTTCATCCCGTAGAAGCATTTATTCACTCGATTTGGTTTTTGCCTTTAGTTTTTCTGATTCCGCTCCAGCGAGATCTATTGATCGTATTTCAAGTTGCGACCCTTCTTCACAATGCTCTAGCCCATTCGGGCTTCGAAATTTATTCGGAGAAGATTTTAAAGCTGAAAATCTTTCGTTATCTCTCGACTCCCACATTTCATGACAATCACCATCAATCACCTAGTTATAACTTTGGACTGACATTCTTGTGGTGGGATCGCTTGATGAAAACTCACCGAAATTCTGATTCATAACATGGGCTTTATATCGATTGATTTTTTTCTGCTTGTCATCAGCTCTGTCGCACTTCTTTGGTTAGAGCCGGCTCTTTGGTTTCGAAAATTTTTAATTCTTTTCGTCAGTTTCATTTTTGTTTTTTCTTATTTAAGCTCTGAAACCGGCCTCGTCTTCTCCGCATTTATTCTCATTTCCTATGCTTCTGTCTATTTGAGTAAAATCCTTCATCAGAACAGATACCTTCTATCCATCGCTTTGGGCTTCACGCTCTTCTTTATCCTCTCACGTTATTACTTTGGCGCGGCAGGCGTCGTGGGGCTTTCGTATATCTTCTTTCGAGTTATTATGATTATTTTTGATTCTAAAATTAAACGCATAGGCTTTTTGCATGTGATTTCATATCTAATTTATTATCCAGCACTGGCTTCAGGTCCCCTTCAAAACTATTCTGAATTTAAAAATGACATCGAATTTTTCGAAAAACCAAAGCCAGATGAACTGATTAGCATTTCCTTCAGAGCAATCTGGGGTTTTTTGAAAGTCGCCATCGCTGGGCCCTTTCTTCTACAAATGACAGATTTATTAAACTCGAATAGCTTGGATTTCTCAAAGCTGGCTTTCGGTTTTGCACTTGCTCCGGCAGCCATCTATATTAATTTTTCAGGCTACATGGACCTCGCTATATCAATTTCGCGACTCAACGGCATAAGACTTCCTGAAAATTTTAATTTTCCATTTCTATCTCAACACCCTATCGAGTTTTGGAATCGTTGGCATATCACAGTTTCTAAATGGTTTAGCGATTTCGTCTTTTATCCTAGTTACACATGGCTAAAAGAGACTTTTCCTGTTGAAAAAGAAGATCGCTTCTGGTGGGCCATCACGGCCGCCTTGCTGACATTTTTGATGATGGGCTGGTGGCATGGTTCAGAAGCAAATTTTCTTTTAGGTGGCTTCACACGCGGAGCCGGAGTCATGCTTGTCATCTTTATTTTTCGATCGAAACGATTTGTTGAGCCGCAATCTTTCTTTAAAAAGATGATACTACGCACCTCAACCTTTCTCTACTTTGCAGTAGGATGGATATTTTTTAGATATTCCTTGCCAGAGCTCGACACCATTTTCCAAAGATTTGATATGTTTCAAGTGGCTCAAGCGATACTCATAGCACCACTCATGGTCGTCTCGTTTCTATTAGCCCACGACCTTGTTATCCACGGCGGAACTAGGATAATTCTGAGGTTTTGGCAATTGAAGAGGTCCGCACAGTGGGCGATCTTCGTGCTCGTCATATTATTGGTTACAATTGCAGTTAGCTCTTTTGAATTGCTTCCGAATGATAAACAATTGACTGAAAGTATTTATAAGGCGTTTTAGATTGAACAAGAATAAAGCTCTTTTCATATTGCTGACTCTGATTTTTCTATACATCAGCATAGAAATTCTTCTCCGCGGCATGGGTCTGACGCCTCAAGTGATTTCATATACCCACGATTGGTCGTTA
The DNA here is from genome assembly GCA_964543475.1 of uncultured Bdellovibrionales bacterium. Lineage (GTDB taxonomy): Bacteria > Bdellovibrionota > Bdellovibrionia > Bdellovibrionales > JAMPXM01 > JAYSYM01. The sequence goes on from CAZIYJ010000015.1 coordinate 32,081, forward strand.
AAAGTTAGCAAGTCTGTGCTTTCTGAAAACGATGATTCCAATTCTGACTTCCAAATTAAGTACAAAATGCCGGCTCCAATAAATCCGCAAAAACAGCGAGAACTTCCCAAGATTGAACCTATTCAATCCCTCGTGTATCAACCGGGAATTAGAAAACTATCAGACGAGTTTGGCATCTTTCATAAGAGCTCAATTCAATCTCGGTCTATTCGAAAAAGCCTTCAGGGAAAAAGCGATTTTGACGTCATCTATTCGACAGACGAGCTAGGCAGGAGAAGGACCATCTATCAAGAAGACTTGAATCGAAAGACTTCAGTCGCAGTCTTCGGCTCTTCAGATGTCTTCGGTTATGGGCTTGATGATAACCAGACAATTCCCTCATTTATTGCAACACATTCACAAGCACGCGCGCTGAACTATGGCAGTGATCTGTGGGGGCCGGGTAACTTCTTTCTCTATAGCAAAAGTAAGTATTTTCCGAGTGAATCTGAGAAGGCCAAAAGAAATCTAGTTCTTATTTTTTGCAACCCAACTCATATGGATCGCTTGATTGGTCATTTGAATATCTACCGATTTCTTCCTGCTTGGGTTCATTTTTTACCAAGTTTTTCACTTAAGGATAAAAAACTTCAGCACACAGGCTATCTCAGCGAGGCAGAACCCCGAAATACTCTCCTCAAGATTTTCGCCAAAAGTAGTCTCTTGGCTCTACTGGGCATTGATTACCCTCTCTATATTGAACCAGATCAACTCTCACTTTATGCAAAAGTCATGAGTGAAACCAAAGCCGAAATCAAAAGAAAAATTCCCGATGCAGAATTTATCGCAGTCTTTCGACCTGGACCTGCAAACAAGAAAACCATAAAGGCTATGATAAACGCGCTTAACCTCGAAGGGATTCATACGCTTGACTATTCTCAAATCCAAATCGAGCAATATATCACCGAGCCTGTATTTGTTAGTGACTATCACCCATCAAGTGCCTCTAACGAATTCATCGCAAAAATGTTAATTCATGATCTTGGCATCTAGCCTATTTTGACTTAATCGACTTACGACTAAAGGGCCGATAATATCTCTCGTTTTCTGATTTCTCATCCTGAATAGAAAACGTTCGCAGACAAAGTGAGCATGGGCGACTCCAGCGATTAACGAAGCCGCAATCAATCCGAAAAATGTTGGCGTCAAAAAGAGATAAGCCGAAGTAAGAAGTGCGCCCACAGAAGTTGTGACCAATAGCAGTCTCTGAAATGTTTTTTTCGAGTCAGCTTCAATCGAAGAATTTCTGCGCAATTTATTTAATAGTAGGATGTATTCGATCCCATGGATCGCCCCTAGTGAAAGCAAAGCCGCAAGACTAAAGAAGCTCAGGGGCACTAACAATAGACGTAATAGAAATATCGCTTTAAAGCTCCCACTCCATGTTTTTCTATCTCGACTTGCCTCCCAAAAAATGAGTGCAACAATCAGATACATAAATCCCAACATGAAAAAATGAATATCTGATGGGTGAGTATGTATGACATGATGAGTACTATCAGTTGGGCTTCTAATGAGCGCGCTTGCGATAACCATCAAAATTAACGCGCGGTAAAGATACTTTCTCATGCTCCCCGAATTATTAGCACTCCAGTCTGATTCGACTTCGTGTTCGTAAAGTCCTGCAAGGCCTCGGGCCTGAAACAATCTGTGAATGACTGAGGCGAAGACAAAGACAAATTGGACAATCCACGTCTGAGAAGGAAACTGCGTTCGAAAAGAAATATAAAATGCTGCAGACAAAACAGTCATCGTAAAAATTGAAAGCAAAGTGAACGCCCAAAACTTTTTTTCGTTCGCAAATCTTGTTTGCTCAATCCATTGCTTGCCTTCAGGAAACGACCCTAAAAACACAAAAGTAAAAAAAATATGAATGGTATCAAAAAATAAGACGCTCGATATGAAGCGAAAGGGTTTTTCAGAAAGACCCGGTCCAATTTGCCATCCGAAAATAAGACTTAAAAAAACAGCAACGATTAAAAACATCACAAAAAGATGTGACATGATTTCTTCTCGCTGATTGAAAATACTAACACGATAAAAATTCAAAAATTCTTATCCCTTTCCCATTTAAGGTTCTCGATACACTCGATAGGTTGAATTTATTCTATTTTTAAATACCAAGGAAAAAGTCTCTTTTTCTTGATCGACCTCAATCAAGTCATGTTTAGAGTATACTTTGCCACCGCAGCCGACGGATAGAATACCTGTTTCATCCACCTGAACTGAGCCCATCAATGTACAAAAGCCTGATAGCTTGTATGCGACCTCGAAGCTCTTAAGAGATTTAGATGCTATATCTAGATTATATTTAAGGACTCGCGAGGGACATTCTATTAACGTTAATGGACCACAGGACCGGTTTTGGTAAATTGTTAATTGTTGCGATTTTGAATTCCAGCTTGCCGTATGCTGAAAGTGGGGAAATTGATTCAGCTTAAGACTAAACTGGTCGGAAAATCCCCCTAAATTCCAATCTATGGTTTTAGATTTCTTATTAAGGTATCCAACACCATTTTCACCCATGCTGATAATATAACTTTCTTTATCTACTACCTGTATAGAATTGAAATGGATCATCTCAATTGCGGGGATATTATTTAATTCGGTCATAAATGTGCCGGGCAATGCTTCTGTATCGAACTGCTTAAGATAGTCAGACACACCCCAATCAAAAAGAAGTCGATCGTCTTTGAATTCGCGAATTCGTTTATCAATATAAACACGGCCCGATTTCGTCCGATTTAACTCTGCTATAATGGCGACATAGTGATTGAGATCAAAAAGCAAAAACTCATGACTATCGATAACTCTTTCAATTTTTTTTACCAGCTCAAAGTTTTCATTTAAAATGTAACGATAGCCAAATCCACCTAATGAAGTCGTGACAGTTTTAGCTTCTAAGTAGCTGTAATAATTTTTTCCATCAATTTTATGTGGCCTAAAGTCTAAACAAACAATGTTGCTTTTTCTGTAGAACGAAAGCTCGGCATTTTCGTCTAGTACAATAAGCTTGCATTCATTTGCCGGCACAATTGAAAAAATCCAGGGCTTTTTTAACTTTGATTTTCCATTAACAGTGTACTCTGGAAAATCTGGAAGCAGATGAATTTCCCAATTGTACTTTTTCCCGTTGCTTTCATAGGTGAGTCTATGGATTTGAGTTTTTGGAAGGCCTTTGATATTCAGCTTAACGCTTTGCTTTAAGTCGCAGATTTTTTTGTCTAACAGGCAATGGGATAAGTTTTTGCTTGTAAACTTAATTGCTGGAGGATTTTTTTTAAAATACTCTGAAATTATAATTTTCCTGGATTCAGCATCATAATGAACATACTGAGCTGATACATTTTCAATTTTAAAAATATCTTCGTGATCGGCGAATGAAATAACTCCATACACCTGAACGAGGAATGTTAAAAATAGTTTAACGGCAAAATTCAGCATCTCTAACTTTTTTAGAATTAAAATAAACGACGGCACGATAAGAATTCTGATCTGTTGAAGAGTCGCAGGTACCGGATTTCTCTTTACGTAAAATCAAGGTGAAGCTGCTTTTATCAACATAAAGAATAGCATTTCGAGCAAAAGACTTCGATCGCTCAAGCAGAAGTGGAATGACTTCGTCTAATGTGCCTGAAAATGCATTTTTTTGAAGATCACCCTCAAGGGATTCAATTTTAGCTGATCTTCCAACTAAAAATTCGCGGGCACCTTCAAATTCTTTTTCTTCGCGTGATGAAAATTTGATAACAGAACTTCCATTTTTGAGCTCAGGAAAGCTGCCTAAATTTTTAAAAAAATCTTTTTTAAAAGCTCGCGAAAAAACATAATCTCTTTCCGGTACAATCCTGTGGCATGCGGCACAAGCTAAAGTGGCTTGTTTCACTCCACCTTCAAACAGATGCCCTTCCGAATCAAACAAAGCGTAGCCCCAACCATCTGTTTCTTTATACTTCTTTTTATCCTTCAACATAAATTGATATCGCACTGATGATGAGGGCATGCGAGAACTTGTAAATGCAGGATCTTGCTCGGTCATAATAGCTGTTTTGGCAAACATAGCACCATCCGGGTAGTCGGGTTTCATGCTAAACATGGACTTCCAAGCAACTTCATTGGCGTAGGTAAAACGCATTTCTTTTGAGTCTTCTCGATATCGGACAGTTACCAGTCTCCAGTTTTTTTCAAAGTCTTTGAAAGTGTCATATTTGATATCATTCATTTGATGGTGTTTTTCACGTGATGATGTGAAATAGCTTTGGGCCGGCATGGCACAAATAAGAAAGATTAGATTAGAGAGAATAAATTTAATTTTCTTCATTGGTAACTTCCGTGTAAATTTAAAAGTACCCTCACTTCTTCCTATGTCAATAGATTATTAGTTCCATGATAGGCTGTTAAAAAATTCAAAAGCGTCTCTGAAAAATAATCTGGAACATCTTCTTGAATAAAATGACCAGCCCTTGGCACTCGTTGGTGAGCCTGCCCTTGAGCGCCTGGAATATTTTTTTGGAAGGCTAAATCGTTACCAAAAGTGATGGGATCCTCTTCCGCAAAAAAAGTTATAAATGGTTTTGAAAACCTCATGAGCTTCATCCATGCATTTCGATTCTCAATTGCACTAGGATCCTGAGACTGAGTGGGAACGAGGACCGGAAACTGTCGAACCCCTAATTTATAAAATTCATCTGGGAAAGGAGCTTCGTAGGCACGTTTAACATTCTCAGATAACTGAGTCGCACAACCCTTTTGAATAATTTCACTGACATTAAAAGCTTCAACTTCTTGAGAGTATTTTTTCCACTGATGAAATTCTTTGGAGAGCTCCGTTTGTCCTGTCGGCAATCCCGTGTTGGAAGCAAAGACACAACTAAATATCTCTGGCCTACTTGCAACTAATCGTAAGCCTAGAAAGCCTCCCCAGTCCTGACAAACTAAAGCGATATTTTTTAATTTTAACTGCTTAACAAAATCACCGAGCCATTGAACATGATTTTCATAGGTATAGGGCTCACGGGAATTAAACTTATCTGATTTCCCGCAACCAATCAGGTCTGGGGCAATCGCCCTGAATCCCGCGTCGCTCAAAGCTTGTATTACTTTGCGATACAAATAGCTCCAACTTGGCTCACCATGCAGCAATAAGACAACGGGAGCGTCAGCAGGGCCCTCGTCTACGTAATGCATCCGTACAACTTCACCTTCATGAAGCAAATTTAAATAGTTTTCTTTGAAGGAGTACCCTTCCAATTCTGCAAAGCTAGATTCCGGAGTACGAAGTATCTTCATTTTATACCACGGATCCTGGCTTCCATTTTTCGAAAAGAATCGTCAACCGATGCGTGACATATAAATTAATCAGGTAACCGATATGAATTGAAATATAGACAAACAAAAGATTTTGAAATGGAGTCCAATTTTGGTTCAAAGAAAATGGAAAGCTAACACGAAAGATCATAAATATGACTCCGTGGACAAGATACATCATCAAGACACTTCGTGAATAATACGTTAACTTGTCAAGCCAAGGTGTTTCCCGAGATCGACAATAATAATAACATCCAAGAAATGCTAAATAAGAAACGCTGACAAAGCCCATGATGGTCAAGTGATCCACTGCAAACATTGCCTTGGAAAAAGGTGCCTTCACCGTCAGTTTAGATTCGAACTCGCGAAAGCGAAATAAGAAAAAATACACCGCCATCAAAACAGCCGAAGTATTGAGAAGCCACAAATATTTTTTGAATTTTATATTGAATAGCATCTCTTTTAAAAAATAGCCGGTCATGAAAATAGGAAAACACACAATGAATGACCAGTAATTGTCATCGACTAAACTGGGTAAAAATATTGAATGAGGTAAATTGAGAAGGCTCGCAAGGCCCCGGTGACGCGGAAGAATGTAGTGATAGGAAAAAACTCCTATTGCCAATGCGACAGTCCCACTTAAGAGTGCTGCCTTCCTTTTTGGATAGGATTTAAAAAGAAACCAAACTACCAACGCAGAAACAGTCAAAGCCCACAACACGGCGGCCCCTTGATAAACTTCTGCAGACGCCTTCAAAATCAATGGATAAGGATCCGAAAAACTTCTCTCCAGAAAAGGTCGCAAGATAAAAACAAGGGCCGTAAAAATATAAAGCAGTCGCTGATCAATAAACAAAAGCCCATACACAATCAGCATGGATAGGGAGATAAAATGAAGTGCATGCCAGTTAAAAGCAAACATTGGGGTCAGGGTGACAGATATGAGCCGAAAGGCTTCGATCGCCACCACCAACATGAAAAAATCTAAGCCCCGCGTGAAAAATCGAAACGGCAGCCGGTTACCAACTATATAGGGAGCGACTTCGTGACGAATAAAAAAACCAGCGAAAAGCGGTAAACATAGAGAGGCAAAGCCACGAAATATCGAGAGATCCAAAAATTTCCAAGTCGCAAAATTGATCGATGGGATTTCACGTGCGATCACTGTGACGCCATGGACATAAACCATATTGTAAGCAGCCACGGCTTTACATATGGCAAAAGTCTTGGAAAGTCCGCGCACATCCCCGATCAATCTCATCTCCTAACCTAAAATATCAATTTTCTATTAACGAAATATAATACAGAATATTCTTACTTAACTATTGAAAAGGACTCCCCATGCCACATATTCAAGTCTCGCCAAGCTTACCAGGCATCATTAGCCTCTTTGACTTTCGCAAAGAAACAGCCAAACCACTTTGTGATCTTGCTCAGACTTTGCTTCAGGGACCATCAACACTTTCTAAATTTGATCGCGAATTAATTGCGGCCGTGGTCTCTTATGGCAACAACTGCCTCTTCTGCTCTCAATCCCATGCGGCTGTCGCCAAAGCTCATGATGAGAAAAGATCTCAGCTTGTTGAGCACGCCATGGAAAATTTTGTCTCTGCCGATCTTCCTGCAAAAACAAAAAGTCTGCTAAAAATTGCTTTGCAAGTACGAGAGAGCGGTAAAGCTGTGCAAGCGGCAGATGTTGAAAATGCTAGAAAAGAGGGAGCCACAGATATCGAAATCCATGACACCATTCTTATTGCTGCCGCTTTCTGCATGTACAACCGATATGTCGATGGCTTAGCAACTTTGGCCCCACCCAAAGGCTCACCTGCCTATTTAGAAATGGGGCGTCGATTAGCTGCAGAGGGCTATCACGCCTAACTAAATTTGCATCTGTAAAGATTCATGCGAAATCGATTTCTTCGGAATTGGTTTCGCGTTGTCAAAGTAATGCAATGTCACCTGAACATCTTGATACATACAGAATGTTTGGCCATGGCTATTCACCATCAGGACATCAGCCACCATATTCTTTTCCTGAATCTTTTTAACGATAGGAAGCATGCTAATGTGCCGAGTGACTTCGATACTGCTATCAAAAATCACCTTCCCTACAGACGAAGGTAAGGTCACAGCTCCTTTGGTGAAGCTAGCTTGCAAAGTCATCGACTGAAATGCCGTCTCAAAGCAGGCTAAAAAGAAATCAAAGAAAAGATCGCCACTGAGTTTTGGCCAAAGTTCGGTATCTATGTTCAGGCGGACTTGCTGTTTTTCATCAACAGTCGCCGCCTGCACGACTTGAAACTTTGTGCCGAAGTCAAAGATACCATCATTGTACATCGCATTGAGATCGAGATTGTGTGTCGGCTGATACGGCGGAGATTGAGTCATCGCCGGCATCATTTCAGGATTATAATTTCCTGCACAATGAGGCACTAATGAATAGATGCTGAACTCATGCGGAGGCCTAAAAAATCCCTGTAGCTTTGCATACCCATAGCCGTCTTCAAGGATAAGTAAATTTTGAATACTAAATTTTTCAATCCCTACCAATCGACAAAATTGAACCCGCGACAGAGCCATAATTTGAGCTAAAAAGTAGGCTCCAGGAATGACATGTTTCTTAAGAATAAGATGCTCACCCAAATAAGCTTCGCGCTTGAGATCAATTTCTTTATAAAAAACTGCTTCAAAGCCATTTTGAATTTCACCAAGAATCGGACTATCCGTGCCCGTTTTATATCTATCGACATTAAATAAGAAAATGTCTTTGAAATCCATCACCACAATGGTCGATGGCAATGTCTTAGCAAATAACATTTGAAAGGTTAGCTGAGCTCCAACCTCTGGAGAAATGAGAGATATTCCCCACTCGCGGATTTTCTGCAAAATCCCCTCGTTCATGGTCATACCCACTTTTTCCCATGGGCCCCATGCAACGGCATGAGCATTTTTATGTTGAGAACAAAGCTGCTCAATCACTCCGTTAGAGTAGGCGTAAACGGCCTGCCCCTTGTTACCAAATTGCGAAACGGCCGAAGTGAAATGCAGCATCTTTCCGATTTTAAAATGCTCGTTCAATTTCAAAATATTTTGTGCAGGAAGAATCTTACTCTTCACTTCACCAGCGATACTTTCATTATCCCGCGTCTCGAATATTTGACTAGTTTCATAGCCGCAAGAGTTAATGACAAAATCGATTCCCTTATTGGCTCCTGCAAAATCAGAAACAGCCTTTTCCAAGGAATCATAATCAAAAGCATCGATTTTCTTATAAGCGAATTCGGGCCAATATTTCTGCAGTTGCGAAAGTTGTAATGCAATTTCGGGATGCTCGACTTCAGTTCGTCCCAAAAGTAAAAGGCTATCGCCCTCATTGACAGGAAACCGAGATAATATTTCAAAACCGATCCCCTTGCTCCCACCAACCGCAACAACTTTGCAAGACGGACGAACTTTGCCCCCTTCTTCTTTCAAAGTGAGCGACTTGAAGTCATTTATGTAGCGAATTCCATTCTCGTATCGAATGTCTCGCAAAGGAGAAAAACTATAATCTCGGAAAATTTGCTGATCCGTCAGAGAGTCTTCCGGAGAATGAATATAGCAAACAATAGATTTTCCATTTTCTTTGCGCAAAGATTTCCATAATCCTGCAAAACCAAAAAACTCTTTATTCAAAGTCCGATCGATTAAACAGATGCCAAACTTAGGAGGATTTTTTGACATGAACTGTTTGTAAGAATTATGAAATTTTTCGATGAACTCAGGAGCAGCGGCCTCATGGAGCTCTATAGCCAAAATCGGCCGCAGTCCTTTATTATCAGCCTTAATTATTTCGGGATATGCCTCGTTTAAAAAGTCGACAGAAAAAGGCTTTCGAATAATCTCATAATTTGATTTAGCCTTATCGAAAACATGATTTTGATAAGAATGGTCAAGGAGCCATTCGCCCGAAAGAAGTTCGATTTTAGTCTCATGATTTTTTCTCAGAGGATCGACTACATCTGAATAGTTTTCTAAATACTCTACGGCCTGATAGATTGAATTAAATCTGGTGATGGCAAAGTCTGAACTTGCCCCCATGCTTTCCTGATTAATAATTTTAAACAGAATTTCTGCTTTTTTAATCGAATCAATACCCAAATCTTTCTGAAAGCTATGGGCGATATTGATATCTTCAGATTTGTAGCCAGTAACCGTCTGGATGACATTTTTGATCTTTTTGAACCATGGGCTTTCGACCAATTTCATGTCCATCTCAATATTTTCTGATTCCTTTCTCTCAAACTGAGAGAAAACAGTTTCAAAATTTCTGATATTGATTTGTTGATCAGTAAGGATGGATTGAATTGACGTCGCCAGCATTTTGCCAGGGCCTACCTCATAAAATGAGTTAATCCCTCTTTCGCGCAAAGCCTGAATTTGATCGACGAAATCAACAGGTTCTGTGATCTGCTTCGCCAATAGCTCGACATAATTGACCTGATTATAATTTTCAGAAGTAATCCAAGAATGCGAAACTCCGCTGTAAAAATCATACTTGGGCTTATTCGGAGTTATTCTTAAGCTTTTAATCCGCTCTTCAATTTTTAAGCGATATGGTTCCATTAAAGGAGAGTGGTAAGGCTGCGGCAGTTGATTCAAAGGAATATGAGGAATACGAGCTTTCCGTAATGTCTGAATCACTTTATCTTTGGAAGCCGCGCCAACAGAAATAACCAACTGTTTTGCCGAATTCGTATTCGCCAAATAAGTTTGAGGAATTTTCATGACTTCATCGATTTTCTCAATTGTTCCGGTGAGAGCAATCATGACACCAAGGTCATTTGCCGGAGGACAAGCGAGATTTCGGTGAACAACGACCGAGAACATCGTTTCAAAATCAATAATTCCGCACAAAACAAGTCCTGCGCATTCGCCAAAGCTATGTCCAGTGACAGCAGAAACCTGAATATCTTTATTCAACAAGTATTCAGCGGCAGCGACTTCGACACAAAAAAGCGCACAGTTCCTGTAGATGTGCATTTGCTCTTTAGGTAGAACACTTGGGTTCGTAAGATAATGAGAGATCGGCAAAAGATCAAAATAACTGCAGATATGATCTGCAATCTGAAAATATTTTTTAAATTCTTGAGTGCTTTGAAGCTGAGCCGAAAACATTCCAGGGTACGAAGACCCTTGCCCCGGCATTACAAACGCTCTCTTTGCTTTCAGAGACGACGGTGTTTCCTTAAACTCAACACCGTATTGTCCATGGTAAATTCCCTTATAGCGCATATTGTGCTCCATTAGAATTTCTATCCAATTCTGAAACAGAAAAGCTTTGTTTGAAAAACATTTCATTTTCAAAAGCGAATTGTTCGCTAGTGATCAAGCGCGCAGTAACTGAATGTCTTTTTGTGCGATGCTCAGCAAGATCGTGAGTCTCTTCGACTGCAATAAAAATAAATAACTGATCAGGATTTATTCGCAATTCATTTTCAATCGCCTGCAGTCCCGCTGCAACAGAAGCCGTATCTTTATCTAAGTTATAGCTCTTCCCATAGAGATCAAAAATATTACAAATTCGGCCAGCGATCACATTATTCAACACCCCTGTCGCCGCATCTTCATTGATTGGAGCAAATTGAGGTTTTACATTTTCTTCTAAATAGGCGCGTAATTTTTTAGGCAATGGATGATCAGGCTTTTCTGTTTCAGCTGAGCTCGCAATCATTTCATAGGCGAGGCGATGGATCATATCAAAAATCTGATCCAGGCAAAGCGTACATGCACTGATGACACCGACTTTATCTTTAGGAACATAGTTCCACAGATGTCCTAGATCTTTAATGCAATTCCATGAAGCCAAAAGTGCTAAGAGCTGAACTTTATCAATGGCTTTTAAACTGTTCGGCGGTAAGCGAAATGGAAAATCAAATTTCTTAAAATCTTCGCGCTCAAAATTTTCCAATGACATTTTTGATTCTGCGATAACGCCTACTTTGACATTATTGCCTAGTTCTTTTTTTACAAGATCGGAATCTTTGCGAAACTCTTCAATGAGAAGATGATAATTTGTTCCACCAAAGCCAAAAGAATTAATTCCGACACGAATAGGATTATCATGAGAGATATCAATCTTCGATGTATTGACGTAAGCCTCATTTGGATTTGATTCAAAAACACTCGAAGTCACATAGCCAGAGCCTGGAATACAGCGCTTTTTGATAATAAAAAGAGCTTTCAAAAGTCCTGTTGCTCCGGCAGCACCTTTGGTATGTCCCACCAAAGATTTAACACTGCCCACAGGCAGTTTTTGGCTACTGAAAAATTCTTTGATGCTATTTTTCTCTGTAACATCTCCGACCTGAGTTCCCGTTCCATGAGCTTCGAGATAATCAATATTGCGATCGTCGGTATACACTCTGTTATAAACGGCAACTTGCCCATTCACATTCGGCTGAAAGAGCGACGCTGATCTTCCATCACTGCTTCCGGCAACAGCTCTGATCACTCCGCTGATTTCATCTCCGTCATTGATGGCATCTTCCAGTCTTTTTAGAGCAAAAATAACAGAACCCTCACCCTGGACCAGGCCTTCTGTCGTCGTATCCATAGGTGCAGACTTTTTTGTCGCCAAAGCGCCGACTTTTGAAAAGATAATATAGGCCCCATGGCCTAAATTGCTTTCAATACCACCAGCCAAAGCCAAATCAGTTTGCCCCAATTTCAGACGTTGCATAGCCAAATCAATAGCCGTCAAAGAAGAGGCACAAGCTGTATCAACAACAAACTGTTCTCCGTTAAGACCAAATCGCTCGGCCACTTGAGCTAAAGTGTATGTTGAAAAGAAATGATGTTCGCTTGGATTTAAGTCTTTTGAGATTTCATCAACTGCTTTGTTCACCAACAAATCGAGTTCTTCTCGCCCTTCAGTTTTGCCGTCTAAAAATTTATCGACGGCATTCTCAAGATACATTTTTCGATTTTCTTGAATAATTTGAAGCTCATGTTCTGTATCAGGATTCATGCAACCTAAAATGAGGTCGACTTTTTTAGACAATGAGCTCTTAGGGATTTTTTCTAAAACTTGGCGAACGGCCTCAAAGGCGTAGGCATGCAAGCGATTGGCATTTTCTGCTTTTAAATTATTCTTCTCTAAGTAGTATTCGTAGTCAGTTCTCGAAATTTCACAGGCCAATGTCGAATAGATTCTATCTTTCTGTGCGTCTGGAACTTCTGAGACAAGGTAGTTCTTTAATCGCTCATCAGAAACTTTTCCGACCGCATTTTTTTCTTCGATACAGTTTTTCCAGAATTGTTCCGGCGAGCGAGCTTGGGGCAAAACACAAGAATATGAAATAACGGCTATATCATTTGTAAAGAAAGACTGTTTCAACTGAGTTTCCTTTCAAATAGACGAGCGACATTATGTGAAATAATCAAAGACACAAAGTAAACTAGGTGTAATACCCCTAGAATGATTAGGTATCTCGACATTTCACTTGAACCTAACTTATCAGTAATTTCAAAAGGAAAAAGGTCGCGGAACACCACGGCAATGATCGGATGCGTTAAGTAGATCACAAGGACAGATCTCGAGTAGTAACAGAAACTATCTACCCACTTTAAAGACCTACCTTTAATTAATAAATGAACCATCAAAACAGCAAGGTAAAAGCCGCTCAGAAGGCCCAACATTAGAGGCGGATTGATTCGAAAAAGTTCAGTGGTGAAGACGTTGTTGATATCAAGTGCGCTTAGAAAGTCTTTTAGCGGAGCGACCAAAAAATAAATGAAATAGACAGCCGTCAAGAGTGAGAAAGATAGAAAATACTTGCGATATTTAAGGTCAAAAAGAAATTCTCTCAAAAAATAGCCGAAGACAACGACAGGATAGAAAACGATCAATGGCCAATAATGATCACCATGAGAGGTTGGCAATAGAAGAGCATAAGGTAGATTAATGAAGCTCTGCAAAGCTCTGTGATCGAGCAAAATTACCGGTTGGTAGAATAAAGCCAAAAGGAAACATCCCAAAATTCCCGTCGCAAATAGTATTTGTTTTGCTTGAGCACGACGCTTAAAGAAGGGCGCCTTCAGCAAAATAAAAAATGTGAGAAATAGAAGCAAAGACAGACTGATGGACCAAATCCATGACACCAAATAAAGCTGAGAGCTGTTCAAAGTCGAAATTGAAAAGTCAAAATTTTCTAACCAACGAGAGACCCAAGGCCGTAAAAACATCACCAAGATAGCTGCCACATAAATCGCATACTTGTGAATTTTTAAGAGACCATAGGTGATGAGCATGGCCAGCGCGATGAATTCTAAAGCCTGCCAATTAAAGAAATAATTGAGATTATAAGATAGAGAGCTGAGTCGAAGTCCTTCTAATAAAATGGCTATTAATAGAAACTCAAATCCCTCTTTCAACCAATTGGGCGGCAATTGCTTTGTTTTTAAAAAAGGACCCAACTTGGTCCGCAAATAGACTCCAGCAAAAAGAGGCAACAGAATCGCTGCAAAGGCTCTGAAAACAGCGATCCACTCGAAAGTCACATTGGGATAGTGAATGGGAATACGATAAGAAAATAAAAGCGTGCCTTGAACAATCACCATATTATAAGCGGCGAAACATTTGAGGAGCGCAAAAGTCTTATTTAGATTTTTATAATCACCGTTGAGAGGCAATTTTTTTCTCGAGCAATGGAATAACCCATCGAGATGGATCTATTTCAAACCATCGGTCAGCGTAATATTTTTTGTGAGGATCGTGATGATGGTTGTTGTGAAGGCTTAACCCCATGGTCAACATCCCTAACCAAACAGAATTGTACGTATTATCATTGGGATAGTTTTGATATTTGAGAAATAAAATTTTACTCAATTTATCATTCGAGTGCATATAGGTATTCACAAGCCCAACCATAGAAATACTGAGAGCCGCTGGCAAAAGCCCCAAATAAACTAAAGCATCGAATGAAATGAGGCCCAACAGAATCCAGTAGGACATCAAAACCAGTGTATGATTCTTATGAAGAAACAGAAGGAACTTATCGGATAGATATTCTCGTGCAGGCAAAAAACTGAGCTTTTTCAAATCCAAATTCCAGTACCATAAAATGAATGAATGTTTAAATCCACGACTTGGACTGTGAGCGTCCTTTTCGGAATCAGAATGAGGATGATGGGACCCCATGTGCACGGCCACCCAAAACAGAGGAGAACCCTGCCCCGAAAGAACAGAAAAAAATGCCAACATTCGTCGAACAAAGACAGTCGTTTGAAATGCTCGGTGGCTCAACAATTTATGAACGCCAATTTGCACACCCAAATTATCAACAATAAAAAACGCAACCAATGTTCCTAATAACCATTGAAGATCAAATCCGAATGCAAAAAAATAAAGCGGCGGAATGAAAAATGCCGGGAAAACCGGAAACCAAGGATTTGTTTTCTTGATGCCGTTGAGGACACGGTGGGTAAGTGCAACAGCCATTGCCAATTATTATTTATGAGGACCTATAGGGTGTCAATCTAAGGCTTTAAGACGATTTTATGATACTGATTATGACTCAATGCTTGGTATCTTTGGCTGAACTTCCCGCACCATTTGATCTCGATATCGACAAGCCCTGGCGAGTTGCCCAGCCCAAACCTCAAACGTGAATCTGTTTGAGCTGAAAGCCCATTCACTAGCAGCTTCTCTTGAAACTGTTCTGTCTCTTTTCCCGACTGATCTCTATAAGCGATTCTAACTAGTGAATTAAGAGCTTCGCGATGACATTTTGGATTTTCAGAAACTAATTCGAGGCCAATCCAATTTTGAGTGGAGTTAGGCTTAATATCAAAGACCTCGGCTGGATGATACGGCGAAGTAAAAAACAGCGTACTCGACCCATTATTTAAAAAATCAGCCGCAGCAACTCCCCGCCACTCGCCTTTGCTCGTGAAGTCTAAATACTCTGCAATATCTAAAAATTTATGCTTCTCAGGCTGCATAAGATAAAATCGATTCGCTTCTTTCGCAAAAAGACAGGCACCAATTGTATTCGCCCAAGACCTGGCATTTTTATAGAGAGCTGAATCCGAACGCATCAGCTTTTCATTTAGATAGAAATAATCAAAACATTGATCAGACTTTTCCCAAGAGGAATCAAACATACCATTGGTTTGAATCAGATCCGTCCAACCATCGTTATCAAAGTCTCGGGCTAGAGCACCCCATCCCCAACGATTTTCATTTAAGAGACCGAACTGAGGAGACTGGTTTTCAGAGGCTTCAGGTGCATTAGGAAGAAAGTGCCACAACATACTTCCCTCAACCACAAAGGGATGATGGATATTCGAAACATATATATCATTTGATCCGTTGCGATCAGCATCGAACATGGTCACGTTCATGCCTTTATAATAGTCTTTTCCGACTTCTCTCGAGTTAGTCCCCATCACCCGAACAAACTTCTGACCATTTTGATTCAGATATAAATCATCCGAGCCTGAATCGTTTGCAACATAGAGATCAGGATAAGAATCTTGATTTAAATCCGAAGACCCCACCGCTAATGAGATTTTTGTTTCTTTAAGACCCAGATCCTCCGAATTTTGCTTAAGGTAACTGCCCCGTGAACCTAAATAGAGAAAGTTATGGGTGCTGGTCCAAGCATCATACCAACTATCATTGAGAAATTCGGTGGGTCTAAAGTCTTGAGGATTTTCTGCTGGAGGCAAATTAAAAATATCAAATTTAATCGAGTCTGAATAGGCCGGCAAATACGTGTAAGCAACCGTGGTTAAGAACAAATCGAGTGTTCCGTCCTGGTTAAAGTCTAAAAACGTCAAAGCAATCGAGTTCGTATATTCGCTTAGGCCAAGTTTTTCAGAGGACTCAACAAAAGATAATTTTCCAGATTCGGCCTTCTGATTTCTGAAAACTTTGAGACCTCCAGAAGCTCCACCTACAAATGTAATAAATAAATCTTGGTCCCCATCCCCATCGTCATCGACAAAAACAGCACTGGTTGGCAAACCGTACTGACGATAATCCGTGAGGAAGTGACTGACCGAAGAAAGAATCATCTCACTTTGATGACCCGTCGAATCTGTCATCAAAAATAGGCCTCTCCGTTCATTTTGCTTCAACGAATTCAAAACAAAGACGTCTTGATAGCCATTACCATCAATGTCAGCAACAGCAATGCCCTCGGTGAAAATCAACCACTTGGTTAAATGTCGGATCCGCTCATCGATTGGAAAATCTTTGAAATCGATCATGGGAGCTGCGAGCTGTGACATCACATGACTGTTCTTGCTGATAGTAAAACGAATATCCGGCTTTTGCTTTTCGAGCATCGCCCACGTCAAAGGATTAAAAACGCAGAATCCGATTAAAAAATAAATCCAACGAACCTGACTTACTTTTAAATACTTGAAAAAATCTATTTTGGTTTGAGCGAAGCCATTTTGTTTTAATTTCGAATAGATAAAACGGCTGCTGGCGACGACGGCCGCCGCGTAAAAAAATGTGTAATAGAGTTCGAAAAAGTGAAAGAAGAAATCTACAAGCGCAATCAAAAATCCAACTAAAAGCTGATCATTTCGCTTCGCAGGCGAAGTCGGAGGATCCGTAATCATAAAGCAGGCAAACAGAAAAAAAGCAGGCGATGTGAGAGAGCCCCAAAATAAAGAACGAAATGGCATTGAATGATCTAAATACTCGGCCCGGATGACGAGAAATACCGTGAACCAAAATAAGAATGAACCTGTCAGCCAACCCCTTTTTATCGCAGGTAACACCACCAAAAAAGCCGGCAAGATAACTAAGATGGCGACGAGATTGTAACTGCCCCATTGATAGCCTGGAGTGACCGAAATGAGGTCCGCAGTAAACAAAATACTAAATAGAATGCCCACCAATGACGGATTAAAAAGGTGTTTTCCGTTAGAGCGAAATACGAGCTTAGAAGCTATCGCAATAAAACAGGGAAATAAATAAAACGCCAATTGGTTATTGCCGGCATTAATAAGAATCGCCGACCCAACCGCAGTAATTATAGCTCCTAAAATACTGCTGCGATCGTCTTTCCAAAAAACAGTCTGAATTGCTTGAAAGAAAAAACAAAGAAAAACAATCCACAGAACTTCGAAGATCGACTTATTAAATCCAAGAACAAATAGTCCAACGCAGAGATAAAAACTAAGAAAACTTAAAACTGCAAATCTCGGCCATTGATTTTTTATATTGATCAATAATTCTGAATTCACTTTTGCATCCAAGCCAGTGAACAGATCCGGTTTTCACAGACTATTTGCAACCATTCACCCATCTGCTCAGTTCCGCCTACAAAAAACTGATTCTTTTTAATCACTAATCGATTCAATGTAATACCCTGTTGTTGTTTTTCCGGAATCGCTTTGTACGAGGCCTCTTTAATTCCCCAAAGCTGAAGAGCAGGCAAATCCATATCCTCTCCATTATTAATTTTACGCAAAAGAGGACTTCCAATTTCTCGCTTTGAATTCTCAACATCAACACCAATCTGAAGATTTTGACTTTCTTCAACCAGCCAAACCAGAGCTGCACCTTCTGTATGAGAAAGAGAGAAACGGAAACGAGGTTTGGCTTTGATCTTTTGAAAGCCCTCGAAAACCAGATCCTGCCAATCTATTTTTTGTTCTAGACTCTCAAATGCATGCAACAAAAGCTTTCGACTTAAATACCAATTTTTTTGAGCTCTCGGATGAGCCTGCTTTAGACTCTCAGGCAAATGGCTTTCAAAATTTTTTAATTCACCCTCAGAAGAAACAAGAAAAGCAACGCCACTTGGAACATCTCTCAGTTGATGAATATTCAACTCATCGGCGATCAATTAAATGTTCCTTTTTAAAGCGAATTTTTGGTAAATCAGCCTTGTTGTCATCCATACTTCGATATCCTGCCGCACAACAAACTACAGACTTATAACCTGTATCTGATAGTCCTAAGGCCACATCAAATCGCTCGGGAGAAAAGCCTTCAATTGGGCAAGTGTCGACTCCCAACAAAGCTGCAGAAATAATAAAATGCCCCAGCGCCACATAACACTGCCTTGTCGCCCACTCAAAATTAATTTCACTTCGATAACCGCTGACGAGATCCGAAGTGACAGCCCTCCGGTAATTCTCATAGGTCGTAATATCTCGTCCGCGAACTTCGATGCATCTATCGATATATTTCTGCACATAATCGCTGTCTATTCGAGTGCGTGCGCAAATAATTACGAAATGGGAACAGTCTTCTACTTGAGCTTGATCGGCCGCTAGAGGCCTAAGAATCGTCTTAAGATGATGATCTGTTACAACTACAAACTTCCAGGGCTGAAGATTGTAAGAAGAAGGAGTCTGCACAAGAGTCTCCTCTAGCGCAGACCAAGTCTCATCCGAAATACTGACACCCTTTTGAAAGAGTTGGGTCGCATAACGCCAATTCTGTATTTCAGCTAAGCCTGCTTCACTGTAGATATCCACTTTGCTCTCTCAGACTATAGAATTAAAGATTTTTAAAATTGAGTCGTTGCAGTGACTTTCAACTTACTAACTTTGTTATTAAAGGAAGCCTCATCGAGATATTTTGCACTCGCTTTATATTGCTTAACAACTTTACCTTTAGGATTAACAAAGACCGTCTCTCCTGAAATTTTGCTGTCAAATTTGGCAACGTGTTTAAATGAAAATCGATCTTTAGTTTTAATATTTGTCGAAATGCCTGCTAATTTTTTATCTTTAAAAGTTATATCTACTTTTTCTCTGTGAACAGGAGGATTAGCAGATAGAACAGCCCACCATTGGCCCTTTGAATCCCGGACATAGTTCGATTTCGTCACATGAGCCTGACCCTTTTTAGCAGGATTGCCGGTGTAGTAGCTCGTGACTTTAATCGTTTCTTTTTTTTGGTCATAGACGATCTTAGTGTAAAAATCGAGCGTCGGTTCCTTTTTTCCTTGGCCATTATAAACTTCCTGCTGACCTCCGTAAAATATGTTCTGATCTGCGAAGGACAATAAGGGCATCAATACGACAGCAGTAAATAGAAGATAATTTTTCATAGAGTCTCCTCTTACAAGCTGACCTAAATAAGAACGACTGGCAACATTTTGAAAGAGTAAACATCAGAGATCGATTGCTAAATACCAATATGCTGGCTAAGACACACCTTAGTATGACGCCAAGCATTTTTCAGGAGCCGAGCCACGAAGTCTTCGTTTAAAATATTTTTCATATCTCTCACGCTTAGCCTGCTAGCCGCAGAGCTTATACTTTCTATTTTTACAAAGTTTTATCCAATCTACGACATTGAAATGACCCGCTACGCTCTAGAGCTAAAAACTCCGAATAAGAATCCGCAAATTGGTTTTGGTCACAAGCCAAACTCTCAGGGCCATTTCATGGGTGTCGACCTGAAGATCAATGCGCAGGGCTGGCGCGCGAATCAAGATTATTCCCTTGAACCCGATCCTGGAATTCATAGGCTCATGTTCTTAGGTGATTCTCTCACGCTCGGCTGGGGCGTTGCGCAAGAGCAAACTTTCTCGGGAATTTTAGAGCGGAAATGGAAAGATCAAAAAATAGAAGTTTTAAATCTAGGACATGGCAATTTCAATTCGGTTCAGATCTCAGAGCTTTATTCTCAGCAAGGAACAGCATTTAAACCTAAGATCGTCGTCTATTGCTTTTTCCTCAATGACGTCGAACCCATGCAGATCCAATCTGCTTTTACTTGGCTAGGGTATTCAAAATTGATCTCCCTATTCTGGTCCAGGGCAAGGATGCTATTCCCACAGGCATTTGGAGCAGAGTCTAACTACTTAAGTTATTTCCGCAAGCTCTATGCCCCGTCATCTCCCGGCTTAATGGATTCCCAAATAGCCATCGCCCGATTACAGACTCAAGCCGCACAAAGCGGAGCTCGCTTCCTTGTTGTGATGCTGCCTGATTTACATCAGCTGAATCCCTATCCATTTGAAGCTGAACATTCCGTCATGAAAAATTTTTTTAATTCTCATGGAATCGAGTCTATCGATTTGACGGAAGACTTTTCCCCTATCACGCATCCGACAGAGCTATGGGTGGCGCGAGATGATGCTCATCCGAATGCGAAAGCCCACCAAATGATTGCCAATGCCATCGAAACCTATTTTAAAAAGATAAAAATATTAGAAAGCGTTCGATGAAAAAGCAGGCTCTCATCCTGTTCATAGTCATTTTAGTTTTAGTCGCAGTTATGATTGCACTTGGATATCTTCAAAATGACCAAGCCTTTATCTATCAACTTTATTGACGTGCTGAGCTCTTTGACTCAGGTTTAAGAGATGCTTTTAAGAACATCACTTCTTTGTCTTCTATTTACGTTATCTGCTTCAGCAGAACCCACCGCTCAAGAAAATGGGGAAAAATTTTACTCTAAAAGCTTAGGCTTTATGCTCGAGCTTCAAAAAGGAGTTTTCGCTCCGGACGAAGCTGAGTTTAAAATTTTACCTTACATGAAGCAGCACTCGGATCTCTTCAAAGATAAATCTGTTTTGGATATTGGAAGCGGCTCAGGAATCATTGCTTTCTATGCTCTTAAATTGGGAGCAAAAAATGTGATTGCAACGGATATTGATGAATCAGCTATTAAGACGATCCAATTGAATGCTGCAAAATTGAATTATGACAAATTACTAGATGCTCGACTGGTGAAAGCCAAAAAGCCCACAGCTTTTGCTGTCATCAAAGATGATGAGAAGTTTGATATTATTATTTCCAATCTTCCCTACTCGGTTTCGCTTGAAATCAACAAGAACACATTTTGGGGAGACACTGGCGTTTTAGGAATTTCCCTAATGCAGGGATTGAAAAAACATTTAAAACCTGGCGGAGCTGCCATTCTTTTAATTGATAATCATTTCTACCAAGAAATACTTATGCGATATGCAACAAGCATAGGTCTGAAGGTAGAAAGTTTCATTCCTTCAACATTAACACCTTGGCAATTACAGGTCCTCTACAATTCTTATGCAAAATCTTTTGCAAAAGAAAATCGAATTGATTCGAAGATAATTTCTTTCGATTGGCAGAAAGAAAATTGGCAGCGCATCGAAATTGCCAACGACAACAGACAAAGATCTCCTTTTTCTGGAATGACTGTCATTAAAGCACCATGAAATTGAAATTACTTTTATGGGTCCCAGGGACTTTAATTATCTGTGTTTTGCTGGGAGAGATAGCCGTTCGCCTTAGCAGCTTCGATGCTTACGCGCATACCTATGCCGTGCCTTGGAAGCCTCGTCTCTGTCGAGAACTCTTAAAGAATTTTGCGATTTCAGACGCAACTTATTCATCAGATTTTGTATCGCGTTTTGAAATTATACCTGTTCAAATTTCTAAAACAGATCCCGGACTTAGAATAACAGACAGCGAACTTGGTGTGCGGCTGAATCCAAATTATTCTGGCCGAACACTACAAACAAACATCAAAGGCCACACTAATTTTAATGTTCAGTACAGTATCGACGGCTTTGGCAGACGAATAACAAAAGACGCTGATGTCTCTTCGCAAACTAAAAGTCTTCTTCTCTTTGGTAGCTCAGACCTCTTTGGGTACGGAGTCAATGATGATGAAACACTCGCTTTCTATCTTGCTGACCAAACCAAAACTTTTGAGGTTGTTAATTATGGCGTTGATCTCTGGGGACCAGGCAATGTTATGAAATTTATCCAGAGCCCGAACTTTTCTCATGAGCTTAAACATCGCGAAGCCTTGGCCATTTATTATTTTAATTATCATCACCTGACTCGACTGATCGGATCTTTGAATCTATATCGATACATGCCTTCGTGGCCTGCCTCATTACCCTACTTTAAAATTGAAAACGACGTGCTGCTGCAAGACAGAATGCTTTCGTCTCGCAGCACGGATCCAATTTTCAGATTCTTTTCTCGGAGTTTTTTGCTCAACTGGCTAGATGTGGATTATCCGACTGAACTTTGCACATCTGATCTTGAGCTCTTTACCGAAGTTATTCATCAAATGGGCCGGTCGTTAAAAGAAAAATTGAACTCTGCAAATTTGATTGTCTTATTTCAGCCCGATAGTCCAAAAGCCCTGACTCAAATTTTAATTGCGCTTTTAAAGGAAAAGGGAATTGAGTCTTTAAATTATTCAGAGTTAGATTTGCAGCCACTGACTTCGGAAAGCGTAAGGCTCCCCGATTCACATCCTAGCCCTGCTTGGAATAGGCTACTAGCAAATCAAATTATTCAAGATCTTAGGCTCAAGTAGTGAAGGCGATTCTCGGCATTTCCGCATTCTACCATGACAGCGCTGCAGCCTTAGTTGTCGATGGTGATATTAAAGCCGCAGCCCAAGAAGAACGCTTTTCTAGAATTAAACATGACCCGTCTTTTCCAAAAAAATCTATTGAGTACTGCCTTCAAGAAACAGGCCTGTCTGTCGAAGATATTTCAGATGTCGTCTTTTATGAAAAGCCACTTCTCAAATTTGAGCGCCTGATTGAAACCTATGTTGCTCATGCCCCATACGGACTCAAATCTTTTCTTAAAGCAGCTCCTGTTTGGACAAAAGAAAAACTCTTTATTCCTCAACAGATCCAAAATAATTTAGGAAAAAATTTTTCCGGAAATATTTTATTTACGACTCATCACCAAAGCCATGCAGCGAGTGCTTTCTATCCCTCACCGTTCGAAGAAGCTGCCATTCTCACCCTCGACGGCGTCGGCGAATGGAGCACGACGACCTGGGGAATCGGCCGAGGAAACCGAATAGATCTCAAACAAGAGATTCGCTTTCCGCATTCGTTGGGGCTTTTATACAGTGCCTTTACCTATTACACCGGATTTAAGGTCAATTCGGGAGAATACAAGCTCATGGGCTTAGCTCCTTACGGAAAACCCAAATACAAACAACTCATTTATGACCACTTGATCAAAGTCCGCCCCGATGGATCTTTCTGGATGGACATGAAATATTTTGATTACTGTGCCGGCTTAAGAATGACTAATAGGCACTTTGATAAATTGTTTGGTGGACCCGCTCGCACCCCTGAATCTCCGATCTCTCAGAAGGAAATGGATTTAGCGGCAAGCATTCAATCTGTTCTTGAAGACATTGTCTTGCTTCTTGGAAAACATATTCATCAACAAACCAAATCGCCAAACCTTTGCCTTGCCGGAGGCGTTGCCTTGAATTGCGTGGCCAATGGGCGACTGTTGCGAGAAGGTCCATTTAAGAATATTTGGGTCCAACCTGCTGCTGGTGATGCTGGCGGCGCACTGGGTGCGGCCCTTTATCATTGGCATTCAAATTTAAATCAGACACGAACACCGTCATCCCATGACACTCAGAGTGGATCGTTATTAGGGCCACGATTTGAGTCCGGTGAGATAAAAAAATATCTGGACTCAGTAAAGGCTGCCTATCAAGTCTTTCCAAATAAAGAAGAGCAGACCGAAACTGTTGCCAAACTTTTATCTGAGGGCAAAGTTGTCGGGCTCTTTCAAGATCGCATGGAGTTTGGCCCTCGGGCTTTAGGTGCACGCAGTATTGTGGCGGACGCTCGTCCCTCTCGTATGCAAAAAGACGTGAATTTAAAAATTAAATTTCGCGAATCGTTTCGTCCCTTTGCACCCAGCTGTTTAGAGGAATCTGTTTCAGATTATTTTGATCTTGAGGGATCCACGCCCTATATGCTTCTGACAGCGAATGTAAAATCCGATAAGCCGCATTCGATTCCAGCTGTCACGCATGTCGATAACTCGGCAAGAATTCAAAGTGTCAACAAGGACAGAAATCAATGGTACTACGATTTGATAAAGGAATTCGAGAAGCAAACAGGCTGCGCAGTTATTCTCAACACTTCTTTTAATATTCGAGGCGAGCCAATTGTTTGTACCCCTGAAGATGCCTTTAAGTGCTTTATGTATACCAACATTGATGCTCTAGTAATTGAAGATTACCTCTTGTTAAAGACTCAGCAGCAAGACTTCCCGGGAGCAAATGAATATAAAAATAATATTCAAATGGATTGAAAAATGAAAAGACGATATTTGGCGGTTGAGATGATGATGATGATTAAAAAAAGAAAGAGCTATGTGCTAGCTCCCATCTTTTTTGTCTTTCTTATCTTAACCGGATTGGTTTTCTTAAGTTTATGGACTGGCGGCGCCGCCGCTCCCTTTATCTACTCACTATTTTAATGAGCTAAATAATGGAAAAAGATTCGAACAAAAGATTTGGAATTTCACTGAGCCTTATTCTGGGGTTGATCTCTATCGGCTTTGAAAATCCGTTAAGAACTTATATTTTGCTGATTGCTTTGACCTTACTTGCAGCATCTATTTTTTTACCGACAAAACTAAATTTCTTACGGCTGGTGTGGAAGAACATTTCTCGTGTGCTCGAGATGACGATTGGACGTCTCATCTTGGCGACTTTTTATTACGTAGTAGTGACTCCTACTGCGCTCATTTTACGAATGACCACTCGAGACTCTTTAGGTCTTAAAGCGAGCTTTAGAAATAAAGAATCTTATTGGCATGATCTAGAGCCAGCCGACGATAAAGACGCCTTTTTACAATTTTGAACGACTGATTCTTAAAATTGAATCGTATTCATGACTTTCAATTTACTAACTTTATCATTGAAGGCCTTCGCATCGAGATAGTTTGCACTCGCCTTAAACTGCTTAATAACTTTCCCTTGAGGATTGAACAAGCTAGTTTCTCCCAAAACTTTTTCGTCCAATTTGACAAAGAATTTAAATGAGCCCCGATTTTTATCTTTAATATTCGTAGAAATACTGGCTAATTTTTTATCTTTAAAAATCACATCTACTTTTTCTCTTCGAGCAGGAGGTTTAGCAGATAGATTAATCCACCATTGGCCCTTTGAATCCCGGACATAGTCAGTTTTTGTAACATGTGTCTCATTCTTTTTAGCAGGATTTCCGATGACGTAGCCGACCATTTTGATCGTTTCTTTTTTTTGGTCATAGCTGATCTTGGAGTAAAAATCGATCGTCGGTTGCTTTTTACCTTGGCCATTATAAACATCCAGCTGACCTCCGTAATATATTTCTTGGTCTGCTAAGGACAATAAGGGCATCAAAATGACGGCGACAAACAAAAGATAATTTTTCATAGATTCTCCTCTTACAAGCTGACCCAAACAAGAACGGTTGGCAACATTTTTAGGCCAGTCAAATTTGACCGGCCAAGAATGTCGCTGCCGCTTACATTGTTAGCGCTCAGCTGACTGAGCCAGGCGGTAGAAAAGGCGAATGAGATTCATAGTCATTAAACAGGCTCTTAATCTGAGCCTTTTCTTCTTCAACAAATCGCCCGATCGCATCACTCATGCGAGGGTCAGCAATAAAGTGCGCGCTGTAAGTGAGCTCAGGAGTAAAGCCGCGCTGAAACTTATGTTCACCTTGCGCACCCGCTTCAAAATATTTTAAGTTTCTCTCGATCGCGAAATCGATGGCTTGGTAATAGCAAAGTTCGAAGTGCAAAAATTTAAAGTCGTCGACACTTCCCCAGTGACGACCAAACAACGTATTGCTGCCGAAAAAGTTAATCGCGCCAGCAACAGGTTCACGCGTTACTGGATCAATGGCTAAGACGAATAGAATATTCTCCTTCATCGTCTTGAACACATCAGTGAAGAACTGCTGAGTCAGATAAGGATACCCACCCATCTTTGAAACCGTATTTACATAGAACGCATACATGATCTCAGCATGCTCGGCTTTTAAAGCGTCGCCGGTTAGGCGCTCGATCACTAATCCTGATTTAGCTACTTGAGCACGCTCGCGCGTAATATCACGCCTGCGTTTACCCTTTAGCCGCGCTAAAAAACCATCAAAGCTTTTATAGTTCTGATTTTCCCAGTGATATTGAAAGCTATGCCGAATTAGCAGCTGCTCTTCTTTAAAAAGATTAAGTTCACGCTCTTCAATGAAGTTGAAATGAATCGAGCCTCGATCAAGACGCTTGGTTAGTTCAAGTGCCGCTTTAACAAGTGCTCGCCTGCACTCGTCAGCATTATCCATTCTGCTTGCAACTAAGATTTTCGGCCCCGTAGCCGGAGTAAACGGAATCGCACTTAAAAACTTCGGGTAATATCTAAGTCCGTAATGCTCATAGGCTTGCGCCCAAGCAAAATCGAAAATGTACTCGCCGTAGCTATTGGTCTTTGAATAAAGCACCATGGCAGCCATAAGCTCATCACCAGAGTTTAACAAAAGGTAGTTGGGCTCCCAGCCAGTTCCGGCGCCTACACTCCCGCTAGCCTCTAAAGCGCTTAAAAACGCGTGGCTTACGAACGGAAACTCGCTCGGCACAAGCCTCTCCCAAGCAGCACTTGGGATTTCGCTAATCGATTTTACAACCTTCACGTTCATAGCTAGAAATTTTCGGATAATTCGTTTACTTTTGCTCTATGGCGACAACCACATTCGACACCGACTCTATCATACACGAGATCTTAAACCCATTTGCTAACGTTGGGATCTCAGAGAAAGTTGCAGAAAAAACCAAAAAGCCATCGATGTACGTTGTGGTCCTTCACAATGATCCGATCACCCCGCGCGCTTTCGTCGTCACTGTCTTAAAAAAGCATTTTGGTAAGTCGGAGGAAGACGCCACGCGCGTAATGCTCCTTGCCCACAATCACGGCGTGGGTGCTGTCGCTATTTACTCTTTTGAAATCGCAGAGACTAAAGTTGCGATGGCGAACGCTTATGCGGAGGCTGAGGGTTATCCGCTGCATTTTTCGGTGCAGGATGCGTAGGCAGAAAGCAAATGCCCACGATTCTAAAAATCAACTTCAGTGCTCAATCGACTTTGAGTCAGTTCACTGATCAAGTTAAATTCGCAAAAGCTATGTAGCCTATACCGCGTTAGAGCTTAATGGTTTTAAATCGGCCTTTGATTTTTTGATCGAAGTACTTACCTGCGGAGATTGCATCTCTCAACCCCACAAAAATTTCATTTGGCACTTCTAAATATTGATAGACTGCATTTCGTTTGAATTCAATTTCAAGGACTCCCTCTGAATATCCGATGGAAACGATCGTTGATGATTTTACTGGAAGTCGCTGCATAAATACTTCTCGGATGCTTTAAACAAATTCTTAACTTAAACCGATATTAAATTATGTTTATTTAGGAAAGGCAGAAATGAGAATTCAAGAAGTCCGGATTAAAAATTTTCGTAGCCTCAAGGATCTTGTAATAAAGCTAGATAACTATACTTCGTTCGTCGGTGCTAATGGCACAGGCAAATCTGCGGTCCTCACTGCTCTCAACTATTTCTTTGGTGACCCCAGCGTAGCCCCACTTGAAGCGGAAGATTTTCACAAAAAAGATACTTCGTCCCAGATTGAAATAACAGTGGTTTTTGTAGACCTTTCCCGAGAAGAAGCAGAGGAATTTAAGGATTACTATCGGCAAGATAAACTGATTATTACCGCTCAATCGATTTCTGATCCAGCTAGCCAGAAATTTAATTTAATTCAGTATGGGTCGCGGCTTGCCATGTCTGATTTCAGAAATTTTTTCGGAGCCGAGGCATCAGGGGCAAAGGTAAGTGATCTGAAAGATATTTATAAGGGTTTAAAAGACCAACATCCAGAGCTTCCCTCTGCGAGCACAAAAGACGCGATGATTACATCACTTAGAGAGCATGAAATAAATCATCCGGAACAATGTTCCGAAATTCCCTCTCGGGATCAGTTCTACGGCGTCGCTCAATCCGGCAAACTCAATCGGTATTTACAGTGGGTCTATATACCAGCGGTGAAGGACGCCTCTGATGAGCAACGGGAGACAAGAGGCGGTGCTCTTGGAAAGCTTCTCAGTAGAACCGTAAATGCCAAAGTGCATTTTGATACTAAGATTAAAGAGATTCAGGATTCGGCTCGCGAAAAGTATGATGCGATTCTAGCCGAGAATCAAAGTGCACTGGATGACGTTTCCAAAGGCTTGAAGAAGCGTTTAGGCGAATGGGCGCATCCCGGAGTAAATCTCAAAATCGAATGGGCTTCAGATACTCAAAAAGCGGTGCAAATCGCTCAGCCATTCGCCCAACTTAAAATAGGTGAGGAAGATTTTGAGGGCCAGGTCTCCAGATTAGGTCACGGTCTTCAGAGATCATATTTAATTGCTTTACTTCAAGAACTTGCGTCAATGCCCACTGATTCAACTATGCCAAAGCTCATATTGGGTTGTGAGGAACCAGAATTATATCAACATCCTCCACAGTCTCGCCACTTAGCAGGAGTCCTAAAGCGACTCGGAGATGATGGGTCCCAAGTGATTATTACGACTCACAGTCCACATTTTGTGTCAGGTGAAACATTCAGCAATGTTCGAGTTTGTCGCAAGAAACTTGGAGCAACTGAAGTTTCATCTCTCGACATTGATAAGCTTAAAGATGAGTTCAAGAAGTGTGGACAAATCTACCGTAACGAGAAAAGTTTGGAGTCTAAGCTCTACCAAGTGCTTCAGCCTCAGTTAGCAGAAATGTTTTTCGCCAAAAATATAGTTCTGGTTGAGGGAATTGAAGACCAAGCATATTTGCTAAGTGCACTTACTCTTTTCGACAAAATTGATGAGTTTCGAAAAAATGACGGACATATTGTTTTGGTAAATGGCAAAAGCAATCTGATACCTCCTATTATCATCGCTCAACTAATGCAGATCAAAGCAATGGTAATTTTTGACGCTGATTCAAATTGCGATGAAAATCATAAACCAAAGCATGAGAAAGACAATCGGCTGCTCCTAGACTTACTTGGATTAACAAGTCTTAAGACATTCCCAGATAGTCATGTTTTTCAAAGTCGGCTGATAATGTGGCAAACTGAAATTGGCGATGCTTTCAGATCAGATTGCGGAGAAATTTTTGAAAGTATTAAATCGGAAGTAGAAGCTACATTTGGACAGCCAGGTAATCTGGAAAAAAATGTGCTTGCGATCGCCGAAAGGCTCGCACTTGCTCAAAGTCGTGGTGCAAAGCTTGAAAATCTCAAGAAAATGTCTGAGACCGTAATAGGCTTTCTAGCTTCATAAGACGAGCTACTAAGACGCATAGCGATCTCAAGACTGATTTCAGGAAATTGTTGACCGACATGGTAGCTATCAAATAGTTTAACCTCACTTCATTTGATTGAAGTAGTTAGCCATTTGCTTGGCAAAAATAAATTAGTTTAAAACAATTTTATATTTGGAGAACAAAGTGGATAACAACGCCATTGAGGCGGAGATCTCTGCTCAATCCAAGTTGGTAGATGGCATTGCCCTCAGCCAAGCTATGGTTACAGAGATCGACCGTCATATTAAAGAACAAGAACTTAAACTAAACGAAAAACTTTGCCATTTCCCTATTAGGTTAATGCTTAAGGATTTTTTGCCAGAAATTCCGATCAAACATACAGTGACGAAAGCGGACGATAGCTTATGGAACAGCCTTCGTTTTGTTAAAAGCTGGCAAAACAAAGCTTCTTACGAGGAAATTTCTTACGAAAAATGCTCAAAGGGTTTTGCTTTCTTCTATCGAACCGGAGAAGTTATTTGCGATATCGGGTTTCATCGAGGGCCCATTGGAATGGAATGTTACTACAAGGTCATTGAAGACAATCGAGAAACAATAAAAGTTACGGGAGCCTCTGTTGAAATTAAGTTACGTGCGTTTAAAGATTTAAGGCAGTTACTTTCAATGATTGCCAATCAAGCTAATCATGTAGCCGCAGTCTATCGGAGCGAATTGACGGAAGCCGATGGGAACAGAGATTTGTCGCGTACAAAGATAAATCTCGGGGAAGTAGGTTCAATGGGCCAGATGGAAGCCATTCGACACTTAACACGCTTCTAACTAGTCATCAGTTATACGATGTGCGGAGTTTGCTCTTCGCACATCTTACTTCTTACCTTGGCCACTGAGAACATAGTTGCCCCCTAAGATCGACGAATCTATTTTTATGAACTCAAAACTGTTGTCGTAATACATTGCCTCTACCTGAAATTGACCTGACTCGAATTCGAAGAAGGCCTGATAAATTCTGTTCGGCAGTAAGATAAGATCTGTATCTAACTGTGGCACTCCCGACATACGTTCAAGTGTCATTGTTCGGTCAATCTTTTTGGGATGTGATCCGTGGAGTTCGTCAGAAAGCAAAAATCGAATAGCCTGTCCATCTGAGCCCAGGATTCTTAATCTTCTTACCGGCAAGGCTTCTTTCCCTGAGTTTATAAAACTCAACGAAGAAACAACTTTTGGAGCCAAAGGCTGCAGGCCGTTATACCAAATCTGAACTTTAGGTGCCTTCGCGGCTTCGATAGAGGCTTGCAGCGACAGGGTTGCCTTTGACACTTTCCAAAGTGCATATGCCGTTAACGCTGAAACTACTGATGCAATTGCTGTTACCCAAGCAGACCAATTAACTGGCTCATTCATATATTCCCCGATCGATTCCCCATATGAATTTATTCAACTTTTGCTCTGAAGCGAGTTTTGAGTTTCCGAAAAGTTCGAGCTAGTAAAATCCACTGAAAATAATTAAGAAGTAATGCGATAGGTACGAAAAAGTAGGCAATAAGCTCTGAAAGTATGGATATAACTACCAAGAGAATTCCAACCGGTGCGGTTAGTGCGAGGGTTATTAAAAACGGAGCGATTGCCGCTTCACCTGAAAGGCCGAGACAGAACTGAGTCCATGCGACGGCTAAAATTACATAAACGAATTTAAGTATGATTACGGGGCGAATACGTTTTGAATTTTCAATTTTCATCTAAACAAATGATATTGACCATCTACCTCTTAGCCAATCACAACCATTGCTAGACTAGATCCCCAAAAACACCCACTTGCCGCCCACAAATAACTCAGATACACCCTCTCCATGCAAACAAACTCGCGCCCACCCAACATCTCCCACTACTCCACCCTCCAAGAGCCCGACAACTCCCACTACCCAAACAGTGAGGAGCTGCACAGCATCGGTGCGCCGCTTGCGAAAAAACTTGGACT
>CAZIYJ010000016.1:0-52500 GCA_964543475.1 uncultured Bdellovibrionales bacterium
CGGGGATCGTCGTTTCTATCTTAGGGATTGTGTTTGGACTCATCGAGTTCACACGCATTAAAAACCTAAAAGCGCATCGCTCGATGCTTGAAGTTTCAAATTTAATTTATGAAACGTGCAAAACGTATCTCCTTCAACAAGGTAAGTTCCTTATTATCCTCGAGATCTTCATCGGTCTTTGTATCGTTTATTACTTCTACTTCCTAAGCCACATGCCTGTAGATAAAGTATTGCTGATCCTCATGTGGTCAGTATTTGGTATCTTGGGTTCATTCGGAGTTGCTTGGTTCGGTATCCGAATCAACACTTACGCAAACTCTCGAACAGCGTTCGCTTCACTTAAAGGTAAGCCTTACGAAGTCATGGACATCCCACTTCGCGCGGGTATGTCGATCGGTGTAGTTCTAATTTGCGTAGAGCTCATCTTGATGATCGTGATCCTTATGTTCGTTGATCGTACGACTGCAGGCGCATGTTTCATCGGTTTCGCAATCGGTGAATCTCTAGGTGCTTCAGTACTTCGTATTTGCGGCGGTATCTTTACAAAGATCGCTGACATCGCTTCTGACTTAATGAAAATCGTCTTCAACATTAAAGAAGATGACGCTCGTAACCCAGGTGTTATCGCTGACTGTACTGGTGACAACGCTGGTGACTCAGTCGGACCTACAGCTGACGGTTTCGAAACTTACGGCGTAACTGGTGTAGCACTTATTACCTTCATCATTCTTGCAGTTGGAACAGTTGTTGATCCGAACGGTCACCACGTTGCAACTCCAGAAGGTTCGATCTTCCAAGCTCGTTTGATCGTATGGCTCTTCGCTATGCGCTTCTTGATGGTGATCACTTCAGTTCTTGCGTACTGGATCAACGGCGCAGTTTCTCGCGCTATCTTCGGTGCGAAAGACAAGTTCAACTTCGAAATTCCTCTTACTTCACTTGTTTGGGTAACATCGCTTCTTTCAATCGCGATCACTTACATTGCAACTTATCTAATGCTTGCTGATCAAATGCCTGAGTCTCTCTGGTGGCGTTTATCGACAATCATCAGCATGGGTACTTTAGGTGCTGCGATCATTCCTGAATTAACTCGCGTGTTCACATCAGCTCACTCAGCTCACGTACAAGAAGTTGTTCGTGCATCTCGTGAAGGTGGCGCATCACTTAACGTTCTTTCAGGTCTCGTTGCGGGTAACTTCTCAGCATTCTGGAAGGGTTTAACAATCGCTGGTCTTATGCTTGTTGCTTACACTGTAGCAACTCCGGCTGACCAAGCGGCTCAGTTACCAATGATCTTCCCTGCAGTTTTCGCCTTCGGTTTGTTGGCGTTCGGCTTCTTGGGAATGGGTCCTGTAACAATCGCGGTTGATTCTTACGGTCCAGTAACTGACAACGCGCAATCAGTTTTCGAACTTTCTCAGATCGAAACTCTTCCGAACATCGCTGCAGAAGTTCAAAAAGACTTCGGCTTCAAACCTGATTTCAAACGCGGCAAAGAGTTGCTTGAAGAAAACGATTCAGCTGGAAACACGTTCAAAGCTACTGCAAAGCCAGTTTTGATCGGTACAGCGGTTATCGGTGCAACGACGATGATCTTCTCGATCATTCTTCTTCTTGGTATTAAACTCGACATGATGGACCCACGAGTTCTTATCGGTCTAATCATGGGTGGCGCAGTTATTTACTGGTTCACAGGTGCTTCTATGCAGGCTGTAACAACTGGTGCATTCCGCGCTGTTCAGTACATTAAAGAGAACATCAACCTTGAGAGCGGAGCTACTAAAGCTTCAATCAAAGACTCAAAAGAAGTTGTTCGTATTTGTACGGTTTATGCTCAGAAGGGGATGTTCAACATCTTCATCGTGATCTTCTCGTTCACACTCGCATTTGCATTCTTTGATCCAACATTCTTCGCAGCTTACCTAATTTCGATTGCAGCGTTTGGTCTCTTCCAAGCGTTGTTCATGGCGAACGCGGGCGGAGCATGGGATAACGCTAAGAAAGTTGTGGAAGTTGACCTTAAAGAAAAAGGCACTCCACTTCACGCAGCATGCGTAGTTGGTGACACTGTTGGCGATCCGTTCAAAGACACGTCTTCAGTAGCACTTAACCCAATCATTAAGTTCACAACGCTCTTCGGTCTATTGGCTGCAGAGATCGCAGTACAAGCTGCTGACATCGCTATCTACGTTGGTGTGTTGTTCTTCTTGATCGGCTTAGTGTTTGTATGGCGCTCGTTCTACTCTATGCGCATTCAAGTACCAGCTACTGAAAAGGCGACTCGCCCAGCGCACGCGAACTAAGATCGCTCGCTTAATGTTGAAATGAGAAAGCCCGCTCGAAAGAGTGGGCTTTTTTTTGGCCCGCGCTTTCCGCGCTGCCGCGGAATTAATCTAGGAAAGTTAGTTTATCGCGGTAATTACCAATCAGCAGATGTGTCACTCGGCGATTTCCACACCTATAGGTTGGGAAATCGCGGAGTGGTCATTGAGAGCTCAATTTGTATTGAACACCCAGTAGGGGGTCCTTATATTTCTATTTATGAGGGGCACACAATGAATGCATCATTAATCTTACTTTCTACTTTTGTGATTTGTGTTGGATGTGCACATCAAGTTTCTAAGGAGACAAGCCCTCGCATTCTGGAAGTGAGCGAGCTACGACGATTAGATCCTCGTTTACGTGAGATAACGAAGATAAACAAGAGTGCTTTCGGTGGCCGTCAACTAGAAGAGCACGTCGGTTCCATTACAGTAATCGATGCGCTAGATGAACAAACATCTACGTACGTAAAAAATCAAAGAGAAGAGTCGCGCCGCCAGGGCAATGACCTAACTTTGTGGAACATACCGGGGTTTCGATTAAGGATTCCTCGCGAAATTGGGCAGCTCAAAGTTTCTAATGAGGAGGCACGCGTAACGTATGGAGATTTCGATGGCGACGGTAAAGCCGATTGCTACGCAGAATTTGCATCAGCACTCTCCGAAAACAAAACTCGTTTGCTGAACCTCATTTGGTTTGGCGGAGAGACTTCACCACGCGTTCTCGAAGATTTTCGAATCTTAGAGCCAAAATTTAAAATGAGATTCACGGGAAAAAACTTTGAAAAGGCTTTTCCTCCTCTGCCTTTGCAAACTCAATCAAGTGCAATTTTGGCCGAACCAGCATGGCTCGAGGTCTCTGGTTCAGAGAAGAATTTTATTTGTTGGCGTCCGATCGCAATCCCGCCGGGAGTTCGGATTGTTGGGAATGCTCAGACTGCAAATCTCGACCGTGCAATTCTCGCGCAAAAAAGCTGCAACACAATGCATGCCTTCTTCTATTTATTTTCGGCCGATCGCCAAAGTGCATTTTACGTAGATGCTACTTCTATGTAAGGCGCCGAAAAGCAGAAGCCGATTTAGTGGCCGGCTGGATGCTTCTTGTTGTGGCGAACTGACGACCAGAATGAGAGTCCGATAAACACAGCACCAATAAGACCTGTGATGACCTCAGGGATGTGGCTGATCGTGCTAATGAGCATACATGTAGCTAGCGCAAGGATCGCCCAGAAAGCTCCGTGCTCAAGATATCGATATTCAGAGAGAGTCTCTTTTTCGACAAGCATGATCGTCATGCTACGAACGAAAAGGGCACCGATACTGAGACCAATCATCATGATGAAGAGATTGTTGGTAAGAGCAAAGGCTCCGATAACTCCGTCGAATGAAAACGAGGCATCGAGAACTTCAAGGTAAAGGAACATGCCAACGCTCGCTCGTTCGGGATTAAGAGCTGACTTTGTCGGGAGTTTTAAGAACGTGCCGATTCCGTCAACTGCGACGAACGTTAGCAAGCCCCACAGGCCCGAAGTGAGGAATGTTGTTCCGTCGCCTTCAGGAAGAATTTTGTAGAACAACAGTAGAATCAAAACGGTTGCGCCAATCTCGAAAGATTTAAGCCGCCCTATATAAGTCAACGGAGCTTCGATCCTCTTAATCCAGTGAACGTCTTTTTCGTGGTCAAAGAAGTACTTGAGACCCACCATCAATAAGAAAGTCCCGCCGTAAGCTGAAATCGCTACGTGGGCCGAAGACATGATCCGCTCGTACTCTTGAGGCTCGCGAATCGCTAGCAAAAGTGCTGACCATGGGTCGATTTGAACGACGATCGAGATAATTGCGAGAGGGAAAATTAATCGCATTCCGAAGACGGCGATCGCGATACCCCAAGTTAAAAACCGATGTCTCCACTTGGGCGTCATGTCTTTTAGGACAGTGGCGTTGACGACAGCGTTATCGAACGAAAGCGAAACTTCGAGAACACTTAACACTACGACAATGAACAGCGTTTGAAGAATTCCGTTCATTCCATCAAGGGAATAGCCAAGCGGAATCGCAAGTGCAAAGCCAAGGCCGGTTAACCAAAAAGAGCTTGAGAAGAACTTTAGCGTGTCACGATTAATCATGAACGCATCCTAAAGTAAGCTGCCCTTTTAGGGCAAGGAGTGACCTGCGATCAGCGCAAGTTCTCTAGGCGGGCGCTATTGATTTAGGCACACTCCTCGATTTGGCTCTTTACCGAGGAAGTCTTCGGCCTGTTGCAAGGCCAGCAATCAGCGTGACGACAAAGAATACTAAAAAGACATAGAACAAAACCTGCGCGATTCCTGCTGAAGCGCTCGCGACGCCTCCAAAACCGAAAAGTGCAGCTGCGATCGAAACGACGAAAAAAACTAAAGCCCAATAAAGCATAAGGCCTCCTTACATCTCACTATTGTTAGCGTGAGTGCGTTCACTATTCCCAAACGATTAATGAAGCCGCGGTATAGAATTAGTCACAACTTTACTTACTTGTGGCTTCCGGGCGTGATTCTACCTAGGTTCAAGTTTTGGAGGACTCACTCAATGGACAAAAACCGACCTCATACTTTTGATCAAGCCATCCATCAAATTAACGAAGCGATGGTTGCGCACGGAGCTAGCCTCAAAGACTTACTCCAGACAGACTATTCTAATATTCGCACTGTGGCCGAAGATTTAGCTCCAAAAGTGGCGCAGCAGTTTAAGGACGCGGCCGCACCTTATATCGATAAGGTCGATCGCCAAGTAAAAGAAAATCCGTATTTGGTTTTAGGTGGAGTAGCTCTAGGCGCGATGGCTCTCGGCTATTTAATTGGTCGAAGCAAAACTCCACCACCCACAGACTTTACGGGCCTGACCTATGGCGACGGCACCGAGCTTGCGTAAGGAGCACCGATGAAAGCATTTTTTAGTTACCTCTCGTGGCTCTTCTTTGCACGGCCTCTCAAGCGTCAACTTCGGACGCGCTCACTTCAGGCGCTAGGTCTTTATGTTCAGCTAGTTAAGGGAACGCGTAAGGCATCGATGCTGGGAGTTGCGGCGATCATCGGTCTTTCTTCGATTACAGTTGGGTTTTTCTTACTCGTTGGCGGTCTTCTATGGCTTGCGAACCTAAACCCTGCGGCCTACCCATGGATTATGGTTGCAGTGGGAGCGCTTTTAACAATTGCGGGAGTTGCAGGTTCAATCTTTGCGTTCCGCGAAAGACTTTGGATCGACTTGAGTCGCATTAATGA
This sequence comes from uncultured Bdellovibrionales bacterium, assembly GCA_964543475.1. GTDB lineage: Bacteria > Bdellovibrionota > Bdellovibrionia > Bdellovibrionales > JAMPXM01 > JAYSYM01. The sequence continues at coordinate 5,579 of CAZIYJ010000016.1, forward strand.
TCTGACTCGAACTGCAATCGAAAAATTTCCGGCAGATGAGCGTAAAGCAAATCCAGCTGTGACAGCAGCGTGGGATGTAGCGACCGAAGCGATGATTCGTGAGCATTCGAAGATGGATATCGAAATAGAAAGAATTGCGGCTAAAGTTGAGCCGGTGACAACAATTCGAACCGCTCGACCAGCTCCACGTATGGAGCCGGCGTTTCAGCGATAATAATTATGACGTCTTAAGTACTGACGGGTACGGCCGGGTTTCTACTTCTGCGGCCGCCGCTGGGCGACGAACTTCATTTACAGAAATATCGATTTCGATGTCTGACAAATGATCTAAAACTTCGATCGTTTCGCGAAGCGGCCACCAGTCGTACAAGAAAGTATTAATTGGCTTCCACATTGAGTACCAACCCATCAGTAGCAATCCTTCGTGAGCGAATGTTGGCCAATAGCCTTCAAACCCACGAGTGTTAACCACAAACGAAATATAAGTACACACAAGTAAGAACGACAATCCAATCAAGAGAGAAATAAAACCTTGGTTGAAGAGCACTCGAAGCTCACGGCGTTTACTTTGAGATTCGTATTCGAAATAACTTCGAATCGCATTCGAAATACTTCCCGGATGAGATTCAAATTCACCCATGCTTGTGAAGTACAAAGATAACTTCGCTTTCGGCGTAGTTGGGAGCTCTCGATATGAACTCAAAATATAGTGGGCGGCATCGTCATCAAGATCACGCTCCCTAAAAGGCGCAGGATCTCTTTCATCAAAAAGATGATGAGGCGTCTTTAAGTTAAGCTCAATAACCGGACGCCCTCCGATTGACTTAAAACGCTTTGGCAGCGTCAAACGACGTTTGCTCATAAAAATACCCCAGTTGTTCAACAACATTTTTCTACTTACTAGTGGGCGTGAGCCCGAAGCTGATACAGCGACACGAAATCGCTGATATTCTGATGTATTCAGTATAGCAAAAAGACGACTAAAAAGACAGCGACAGGGCTATTGACTAACTCTGAATTACCTAAGTATTACTAATACTTAGGATGATTTTCTTATCAATCTGAGACATGCTTTAAACCGAGTATAAAGATGATCTAAAAACGTTTTTAGCAGATGAGTTCTTTTATACGCGACGTTCTCTTCGAGTGAGTGCAAACGGTAAAAATTCTCCGGCACCTACAAGTGCAGCCATTAGCGCGCCTAAATAATAGAACGAATAGGGGCCAAAGAAATCGGTTTGAGTGATCGTATGAAGAACTCCGCCGATAAGTGCACCAATGACACTTCCTATGACTACAACTTGCCATCGAATCGGAAGCGAAAGCGCTAGAATGCGAAGAACGATACCTATCATTGCTCCAATTCCGATTAAGACAATCCAAGCCATAGTGAGCCTCCTCTTATGACTGTCTAATATAGCCTCGACTGGCGTTTCAAACATTGGTTTATAGTCATTGCTTGTTGGAGTGATCTAAACAAATCTCGCAAGGCTTGCGCACGCAGTAGCGTGCTAGTTTAGTTTGAGTAAGTGAACCACGAATCAAAAGAGCTGAAGCTACTCAGCTACAACATTCATAGCTGTTTTGGAGTCGACGGGAAGTATAATCCAAGTCGTGTGGCTTCTATTATTCAAAACTCTGGGGCGGATCTGGTAGCACTTCAGGAGATCGACTCATCACTTGAAGTGCGTGACGGTTTAAATCAGCTTCAGTACTTGGCTTACCGCACGGGTCTTACGCCACTGATGGGCCCGACACTTAAACGTGGATATGGAAGCTATGGTAACGCTCTGTTGAGCCGGTTCCCATTCTCTGCTGTGCGCGAGATCAATCTCACCTATCGAAAGTTTGAACCACGCGGACTGCTACAGGCAAAAATGCATATCGGGGATAAAGTGGTTTCAGTTTTCAATACTCACTTTGGTCTCAAGCACTGGGAGCGAAAGTTTCAGAGCCAAAGACTCTGCAGCGAACTTGAAAATGATCTTCACGATTTCGCGCTCATCTTCGGAGACTTCAACGAGTGGTTCGGCTGGAGTCGTAATTTGAACTGGCTCGAAAAATCTTTTAGTAAATCGCCTCGGGCGCCCACCTATCCTTCACGCTGGCCGAAGTTTGCGCTTGATAGAATTTTTGCCTCACCTGAAGTGACGTTCCTCGAATCAAAGGTTTTGTTTGACGAGGAGACCAGGTGGGCCTCGGATCATTTGCCGGTGCTTGCGAAAATTCGTCTTTAGCGACCCGCAGGCTGTGGCTTCGCTTTTTGACTATCGAGCCACGGCTGCTGGGGTGACCCATCCGGGCTATTGTACTGAATCTCTCCAACCGGAGTTTTGCGATCAGTGACTGATCGCTCGAACTTGCTGGGGCCAAATAAGAGAGTGTAAAGGACTAAGGCAAGTCCGGCTCCGAAAAGAATCAGAGATAAGCGCATAAATCGTCCCATTAGAAAACCCCTTTTGACCAGTTTGGTCGCAAGTAGATTCCTATTGATGAGCAATTGAGTCATCAGATCGAGGTTTAGAGATTGTGTGGAAAAGCTGACTACTCGGCGCGACGAATTAGCGAAGCGGGTGCGGCGCTAGCTCAACACGTGGTGTTTTTGCATCGTCGTCGATCACGAAACGATAACCGCTTCCGTGAACCGACTCAATATAGTTGGCTTTCGATGCAAGTTTTTTGCGAAGCTTTGAAATATGCGTATCAACTGAACGGCTATAAACGTGAATGCTCTCGCCCCAAACTGAGTTAAGAATTTCGTCGCGAGAATAGACTTTGTTCACCTCTTTGCAGAGGAACAAAAGAAGTTTGAACTCAATCGGAGTCAAATCTACGTCGGTGGTCTGGCCATTTTCGTAGATCTGAACCCGTTGAGTGTTCCGGTTAATCTCGATGTCACCTAGTTTAAGGATGTCGGATTCCATTTTTTCGCGATCGCGTTTGCGAAGGCGTGAATCAACGCGGGCCTTAAGCTCAAGTGGATCAAATGGCTTCGAAATAAAATCTTCTGCGCCAACTGAGAAACCAAGAACTTTATCTGAAACTGAATTTTTTGCGGTCAAGAAAATAACCGGAACATTCTTCAACTGATCGTCAGTCTGAAGAATTGAGCATAATCGATAGCCGTCGCCATCTGGCAACATCACATCGAGAAGTATTAAATCGAATGATTTCTTTTGAAGTATTTTTGAAGCTTCGCTAAGTGACTTCGCCCACTCAAGATGAACAGAGCTGCCGAGAGCTCGCTTAACGAGATTATAAGCATCTGACGAGTCTTCGACGAGTAATACGTTATGCACTTAACTACCTCACTTAAAAATCAGCGTGGACAGAGGTTTTAGGCTTTCCTCGGAGAAATCTCAAGATTTTCCCTCTGTGGAGCAAAAGTTTACCAAACGCCTTAGGGAATTCAAACAAAGCTACGTGTGAAGTTTGTTTAAAACTTGTGTTGGTTTCTAGACAAACACACCACAGGCGGCAGACAGCTTCACGTACAGAGTTTTGCCTTGACGACTCTACCGGTCCCGGCGAGAACCTGTAGGTGATGTAGTATTTTCATAGAGGGGATTGAATGACCAGCACTCCAACAGCAGTTCACTTCGAAGCATCTGATTTAGTTGTAAATCCTGATCCCGATTTGGCTGATTTGATTCCTGATTTTTTAAATAATCGCCGCCAAGATATGACTGACATTCAGGCTGCAATTTCTCGTTCAGATTTTGAATTCATTCGGCGCTCAGCGCACACTTTAAAGGGTATTTGCCGGCCCTACGGCTTTATTTACCTCGAAACTTTGAGCAAACGCCTTGAAGTTGCCGGGCAAGAAGAAAGCCTCGCAGAAGTAAAAAATGTCGCAGCCGAGATGGCAGAGTATCTCGACCGTGTTCAAGTGGTCGGACTTTAAAACTCTTGATCAACCTTTAGTTCTTCAAAAGAGTCAGTTGCCCAGTGTTCTTCTTCGAGAATGTCATCGGAGTTAGACGCATCTGAGGTTTCTGACCCAGAATGAGAACTTTCGACAATTGTATCTAAAACATCTGCATCAAAATTTAGTCCTGAATAATCTTCGATATCTAAAGCAAGATCTCTATTGCCCATGTGGCCTCCCAAAATGAGACGTATTGAAACATCGCGTTCATTCTAACCACCTCGACCTATCCAAAGGTTGCGGAGGCATTGATTAATTTTTAAGAAATCGACACGTCCAGTTCGATGAAAGTCCCTTCATTAGACATTCATTTAACTCCCTGATTTTCCGATAAATTTAGGTATGAACAGAGGTGAATTCCCAATGATGAAGCCAGTTAGTCTGGAGCAGCTTCTCAAGGAAGAGACTACTTACGTAGATCTCTATGTTCAGCTATCTGAAAAGAAGTATGTGATGGTGGCAAAAGCCGGAACACAGACAGCGTTTCTTGCGCGATATCGTGATCGCAGAATTCAGTATCTTCATCTTCGCTACGATGATCTCACAAAACTTCTTCATCATTCTATGACTGTTGCAGGAGTGATGCTTCACCATCAAAATCTTTCTGACTCTTCAAAAGTAGTCGCTTTAGATCAGGCGCTTACTTCGGTTTATCGTAACTTTAATAATTTGGGTTTTAATGATCAGACGGTCGCACATGCTCGTGTAGTCACAGAAGCGACGATGACAATGTGTTTGGGTCATAGCGAACTACAAAAGCTTGTTGCGCAGATGTCGCATTTGCAGAATCCGTTGCACCGACATTCTCTTTTAGTGAGCGCACTTTGCTCGATGCTGGGAATTGCGATGGGTTACACCGTGCCAGCGACTTTAGAAAAGTTGGCGCTAGGTGGATTCTTGTTGGACATTGGCGTAACCAAACTTCCAGAAGATATTACGAGTCAACCATTTGATAAGCTGAACAAAGGCGAAAGAGATATTTATAAAAGTCACGTCGACCTTGGCATGAGTATGGCACAAGTGGTGCGGGATTTACCAGGTGACGTAACGCTAATGATTCACGAGCACCACGAATACGCAGATGGCTCGGGATATCCTCGGAAAATAAAAGATCTCTTGATGAGCCCGCTTGGACGCATTGGTGTTGTTGCAAATGCGTTTGCTGAGCAAGTGCTGCACCTTGGTGAAACAGCTGGGGCACACGATGTAGAAGCAGTTGTAAGTCACATGTGCAATCGATCTTCTCAACTCTATAATCGTGATGTGCTGAAGGCTCTAAGACTTTTGGTAAATGAACGTAAGGCGCTTGCAGTAGCAAGCTAATTTTAACAGTAGCGAGTAAACGAATATGTCGTGGCCATACAAAATTTTTGATTCACTCCAAGACAGTGTAATTGTGATCGACGCGCAATTCGGTGTTCATTACGCAAACAATGCAGCTTCTCTTCTTTTAGATATTTCAGCTAAACGTTTTAAGGGTGGAAAGCCGCTGTCGCAATTTTTGGAATTTGTTCAGCCACTCTTTGCTGAGGGTGAAACACTGTCGCCAACAGAGCAAAGTCCTTACAAAGAATTAGATTTCACATCTCCTGCCGGAAAAAATGGTTCAGTTCAAGTAACTGTTCAGCCTCAGCCTCCTCCTGATGGAAGTGATGCATCACCAGATCGATGGATCATTTACATGCGTGACGTCAGTCTTGAACGCGTTCTTGCAGAAAAATATCGAGCAGAGTTAGATCGCAGGCAGGCGGTCATCGAAGATCTTCGGGTCGCTCGCGGACAACTAGAAGATTACTCTAAGAACTTAGAAAAGATGGTTGAAGAGCGCACGGCAGAATTGCGTGAAGCAAACCAATTAATGACTGCAATTTTGAATAGTCTAGGTCAAGGTATCCTTGTCTTCGATAGAGAGGGTAACTGTCTTCCGTTCAAATCAAAAGTTTGTAGCGAAGTTCTCGAAGCGGACTCAACTGTTAGACAGGTGAGTGAGGTGCTTAAGCTTCAAGGTTCAGAAAAAGAAGGCTTCGGGCAGTGGCTTGATGCTTTGTTCTCTGAAATGATTCCGTTCGAAGATATTTGCAGTTTGGGTCCATCTCAATACAATCATAGTCAGGGAAAATTCATCGCACTTAACTTCAATCCAATGCGCGATTCTCATGGCAACTTAAAAGGTGTTGTGATGGTTGCCACTGATCGCACTGCGGAAGTCGAAGCAAAGAAGGATGCTGAGCGCGAGCGGTCTTATGCCCGAATGGTTGTTCAGACGGTCAAGTATCGTTCGCAATTTAAATCGTTCATTGCTGACGCGGAAGATTTGATTCAAAGCCTTCTGAATGAATTCGTTATGCAGGCCAAAAAGGCAGTAAGTGCAGAGCGTTTCGAAGAAATCGCGCGAGACTTGCACACCGTAAAGGGTGGCGCTGCGACTTTCGGCATGTCAGAAATTGCTTCACTCGCCCATGAAGCCGAAACTCTACTTGGTAAATTTCAAGTGGACTCAAGCAAAGATAAAGAGTTGTCGGTAAGTGTAAAAGCACTCAGTGATGGGTTTAGAGGCTTCATAAAGCAGAATTCTGACTTGCTGGGGCATTCAAGCCTCAATCAAGGGCGCACAGTAGAAATACCGGTCATCGAATTGCAAAAGTGGTTCGCGAAAGCTGCACCTCTTGATTCTGCACTCGCAAGCGAAATTTACGAGGATGGAATTTGTGTTCCGCTAGGTGATGGCCTGGCACACTATTCATCAGTCGTTGTTGAAACGGCTGCAACACTCGGGAAGAAAGTAAAACCACTGATCGTTGACGATGGCGGTTTGAGAATTGATCACGAGCGGTACCAAGAATTTTTGCCAACTCTCGTTCATGCATTCCGAAATGCAGTTGATCATGCGATCGAAACTCCAGAAGAGCGTCTGGTGTCAGAAAAGCAGCCAGAGGGTACAATTTCAGTAGTTTGCCAAAACATCGGAAAGAATTTACGAATCGTTATTCAAGATGACGGTCGTGGAGTCGATCCAGATAAAATTCGTGATCGCTTATTGAGTTTAGGACGAAATATTTGTTCAATTCCAGATAGTGATCAAGAACTGATTCAAGTTATTTTTGAGCCAAGTTTCACCAGCAAATCTGAAGTCACTGAGTTTTCGGGAAGAGGCGTAGGTTTGGCAGCTATTAAAGAAGAAGCCGAAAAGCTTGGTGGAAAAATTTGGGTCGAATCTAAAATTGGAGTTGGATCAAAAATCTTTATTGAGATCCCGAACCAATCACAAGTGGATCAGTTTAAGCGGGCGGCTTAACTCGTGGAGAGTTAGCTGCCAGATCCGGCAACTTTTTGCCAGGTGCGAATCAGTTTCTCTTCTAGAACTTTCTCTTCAATTGGCTTAACCATGTAATTGCTGACGCCATTTTGGACGGCTTCCATGACTCGTTCTTTTTCATTTTCTGTTGTCAGTAAGATGAATGGAAGGTTCTTCCATTCGGGCAGGGCTCGAACCATTTTCAGAAGTTCGATACCGGTGACGTTAGGCATGTTCCAATCAGAAATAATAAGTTCAAACGGAGCACCCGAAGCTTTTGCAGAAACCATGGTTTGGTAAGCTTCGCGGCCGTCGGCGGCTTCTGAAATCTGTTTGAAACCCAAGCGACGGAGGTAGGCCTTCAGAAGATCTCTTAAGCTTGATAAGTCATCGACGACTAAGATGCGAGTCTGTGGTGCGAACATGCTGTTAATTCCGCCTTCTTCGAGAATGGCTCAAGTGTTAGGCTCTCGTAAAGCTCTACGTAGTATCTTACCGACGTTGGTCTTAGGGAGCTCCGTGCGGAACTCAACGGACTTTGGCATTTTATAACCAGTTAGCTGTTTGCGAGCATGTTGAAGTAGCTGCTCTTCGGTCAAGGAAGGGTCTTTTTTTACGACGAAAATTTTCACTGATTCGCCAGAGTGTGGGTCTGGGATTCCGACCGCGGCGACTTCGAGAACGCCGGGGTGAAGAGCAATGACGTCTTCAATTTCGTTCGGATAAACGTTAAATCCAGAAACAAGAATCATATCTTTTTTGCGATCAACAATCTTAAAGAAACCTTGCGCATCGACAACCGCGATATCTCCGGTTTTGAGCCAGCCGTCAGCCGTCATTACCTTTGCAGTTTCATCTGGTCTCTTCCAATAACCTTTCATAACTTGTGGTCCACGAACACAGAGCTCGCCTGATTCGCCAGCGGGAGAAAGTTTTTCGTTGTCGTCACGAAGTTGCACGTCAGTTGAAGGGAGTGGAAGACCGACGGTACCCACGCGATCTGTGCCGTCGATAGGATTGCAACATACAACTGGCGAAGCTTCTGTGAGGCCATAGCCTTCAACGATTGGGCTATTGGTTTTTTCTTTCCAGCGCTTTGCTACAGCAGTTTGCAAAGCCATTCCGCCGGCAACGCTCACTTTCAAAGGTTTAAAATCAATTTTTGAAAAATCAGGATGATTCATCAGAGCATTGAAAAGAGTGTTGACTCCGGTGCCAACGGTAAACCTTGTGTTGCGAAGTGTTTTAATGAAACCACCAATGTCTTTCGGATTGGTGATCAGAATATTGTGTCCGCCAATTTTGGTAATCGCTAGACCATTCACTGTAAGGCAAAAAATATGATACATCGGGAGTGCTGCGATAACGACTTCTTCGCCTTCCTTGAGAAGCGGGAGCATCCAGCTACTAATTTGTTCCATGTTAGCCACGATATTTCTGTGGGTAAGAACTGCCCCCTTCGAAATGCCAGTTGTTCCACCTGTGTACTGGAGAAACGCGATGTCATCTAAATTGAGATCTGGTTTTTTTAACTTCGATGCTTCGCCTTTTCGAAGAGCATCATTGAACTTTATTGCTTTAGGCAGATTAAACGCGGGAACCATCTTTTTTATATGACGAAGAACGGTATTAACCAAAAGGCCTTTTGCAAATCCAAGTTGATCACCAACTTCAGTGACTATGACGTGTTCAATGTCAGTTTGTTTAATTACTTTTTCAAGATTGCATGCAAAGTTCGCAAGAATCACGATCGCCTTACAGCCTGAATCTTTGAACTGAAATTGCATTTCGCGCTCAGTGTAGAGCGGATTAGTATTGACGACGACGAGCCCAGCTTTGAGTGCGCCCAAGAGCGCGATCGGGTACTGAAGGACGTTCGGCATTTGAATTGCGATCCGATCACCTTTCTGAAGCTTAAGATCGTTTTGCAAAAAAGCGGCGAATGCATTTGAGCGCTCCTGCAAATCTAGATAGGTGAGAGCGACACCCATGTTGCTAAAGGCTTTATTGGCCGCAAATTTACGACAAGAAGTTTCAAAGACATGAACAACAGACTGGTACTGCTCAATGTTAATTACCGCGGGAGTTACTTTTGGGTAGCTCTTTAACCAAACTTGTTCCATGTACATTCTCCTCTAAAAGGTCAATCCTAAGCCTGCAGTTCCATAACCCATTCCGAAATTTAGCGGAAAGAGTTCTTCGTCTTGCGGGGTAAAAGCAAAGTTTTTATAACCAAAGCCAGCCTCACCAAAAAAGCGCTTGGTCCAAAACACACGTCCTGAAAAGTTTAAGAACCAAGTGCTACTTTGTGCCACTCCGCCTAAGCCCATCGGATAGTAAATGAATTCAACGTCCACATACTTGGGATAACGGAAGAGTGGATTAATGTTAAAAAGTTTATCGATGAAGCGAGGCATGGTTCGAGCCCAGAATGCACCAATTCCAGCAAATTGCCCTTCATAGTCGACGACTGAAACTGTTCCATAGCTAAAGATTGGTCCGAACAGTTCATCGCGATTCCACAGGCCCGGATTAATGTTGTAACGGAAGTCGACATTGAGTGTGTTAAACGGCTTTAGAGCAATCGGAGTTTCGACTTCTGTTTCTGCATCGACTGAATTGATTTCAACTGGAGTGATGATATTAAAGTATCGAGCTGAGAAACCCCAGCGGTGATAATCGAGCAAGTAGCTGTTGAGAAAGATCGTATCGGGGAAGTAAGTGAATGAGGCCTCGCCCACTAAAGCTGTTTTAAGTTTTTCTGTCGAGAGTCCAGTAAGCCGAATGGCCGCTTGAAATGGATAGCCTCGGTAAAGTTGATAGTTTGCGACCCATTCTTTTTCTTTTCCATTCTCCATTTTGAAAAGAGAAATTCTTGCTTTGTTGCGGTCGCCTTTTTTAGGAGCTAAGAACTTCCATTCAAATTCATTCGGTGAACTTTTTCGTACACTTTTCTCTTTGCTTGAAAGTTTTGCCTGAGACGGAATGACGCCAAAGATTTTTGGCGTTTTCGCGTAAGTGCCGGCCCCAGTTCGGGAGCTAATAAAGATACGATCTGTTTCGTCGGGTAGATCGGTGAACTGCACGATATAGGTAAATGGAATATTAAAAGGCGCGATGACTCGAAGTAGAGGTGAATTTTTCGGGATCGTCGTTTGCCAAATTATTTCTTCGTTGAGGCCGGTGGCGGACCAAAAGTGATCAGGAGGAACGACTAAATTTTTAACTTCGCCGAGTGGTTTTGCGCCCTGGCCAGTAAAGACCAAAAACTCTTTGCCGGTAGTTTGGTCACTTTTCCAAACAACGTCGAGCATTCGCAGATGTGGAATGGTGACTGCGAATGAAAGTGTTGAGCCATCTGAGAAAATGGCTTTCATTTGTACAGGCTTATTGCCAGGAAAATTCGCGAGCCCTCGTGGCCCTAAATCTTCGCCAAAAACCTGCACCGTTGCATTTTGAGGTCGCGCTGTTGAGCTTAGCTGAATCGTTTTGTTTGGTAGTGCTGTTACTTTCTTAAGTGGAGAACAGATTTCGAGCCACTCAGTTTCACTATTCTTTCTCGTAAAACAAGCTTTGGCTTCTGGGTTGCTTTTAAATGATTCGAAGTCCGAAACTGTGTTTCGAGTGACACCGTAATTTGTGCCAATGAGAGCCTTGAGTTTTGGGTTAGTTTTTAGCTGATTTCTCCAGCTCAAGACATCAGATGAATCGACATTTTTCTCCCAGACAACTTTTCCGTCGATCCGAATTTGAACTTTACCGTCGTTACCTAAGTTGCTGGGCCATCCGAATCCTAAATTAAAAACTTTGTCGTTAGTGTTGGCGATGAACTTGATCGATCTTCCGTCGAATGCGATGCCACCGAAACTTAATCGGTCACCCTCTAGGTCCCACTTTAATTGTGGGCTCGTAAGAAAAATATTGTTGTCTTCGGGCGCAAACAAAAGCGGGCGAGTGTAGGTAGACGACTTCGGTTTAGCCTGCGCTGTCACGGCTAGCGAAATTAAAACCAAAATAGATGCTGCAAAAAGCCAGCTGCTTAGCCGTGGTGTGTTCATCGAATGCTAACATTTTATTCGAGAAACTCAGAAAGTTTGAGTGAAATCAGCAATTTCGACTACCGTCAGACCAAGGTCGGGACAAGAGCGAATTACTTGAGCGCTACTTCTTTTGGAAGGTCATGAGCATTGTAGTGACTTGCCATTACGCGACCATAAGCTCCGGCATCGGCGATCGCAATGAAATCACCCTCATGAAGTTCGGGAAGCTCAACTTTTTGCGCTAGAAAATCTGCGGACTCGCATATTGGACCCACGATGTCGTAGGTTTGAGTCGCAGAATTAGACCAATTGAGAGGGAGAACTCGATGCTTTGCTTGATAGAGTGCTGGTCGAAGCAGATGATTCATACCCGTGTTGAGAATCGCAAATTTTTTATATTGCGTGTCCTTGATGTACTGGACTTCACCAATAAGTAAACCAGAGCGAGCGACCAGCGTTCGACCTGGCTCCAAAATTACCTCAACTCCCAAATCTGAAAGCAAAGAATCGACCATCGCTGCATATTCGCTTAAAAGCTTTCGCTCACTAGTTTCGTCATCGGTTTGATAGTTGATGCCAATTCCTCCGCCGACGTCGAAGCGATCAAGAGTAAAGCCCTTTGATTTCAAATCAAGAAATACCGCTTTGGTTTTCTCAATTGCTTCTTTGAGACTTGTCAGTTCAAGAAGTTGAGATCCGATATGAAGGGTCAAGCCTCGAAGATTGAGAGACTCAGGATTTGATCGCAAGATCTCGATGAGCTCGGGGAGGAAACTATCATCCATCCCGAACTTGTTATCTCGGAAACCCGTTGTAATATACGGGTGAGTCTGAGGGTTCACATCTGGGTTCATGCGAAAAGCCACGGAAGCTCTTATTTTTAAATCTTTGGCAATTTGAGCAATTCGTCTGAGTTCGCTTGGACTTTCGACATTGATTTGTTTAATTCCAGTTTTTAATGCATAGGCAATTTCAGCTTTTGATTTTGCAACGCCAGAAAAAATAATTTGATCTGCTTGGAATCCGCTTTTAATTGCGATCTTCACTTCGCCCGCAGATACAGTGTCAATCAGTGCGCCGGCTTCTCGAAGTGTGCGAAGCACATCTTGCTGATCATTTGCCTTCATTGCGTAATGAATCGAAGGTTTTATTTTTTTGAAGGCTGATCTGAGAAAATTCACGCGATCAGCAATGTGAGCTAAATTGTAAACATAAACTGGTCCACCAGCATCTTTGGCAATCTGAGCGAGATTGTAAGTCCCTTGTGTGCCAACTGCGATGAGGGCACCACGTTCATATCGATAAGCCACTTAGCCTTCCATTCGTTCAAAGTCGAGATCGAATTCGCGGTGTAACGATTGCGCAGCCTTCGGAAGATTTGCCTGAGTGATCACCGCACTAATTTTGATTTCCGAAGTGGTCACGAGGTGGATCGGAATATTATCGTGCGAAAGAACTTCGAAAAATTTTGCTGCAACTCCGGGATGGTTACGCATTCCAACTCCAACCACAGAAATTTTCGCTAATCCTTCGATCATTTCTACTTTGATTTCTGGAGAGAGGACTTCTTTGAGAACTGCTTTTGTTAAAGCCACGTCTTCTTTGGTGACCGAAAAGGCAAGTCGCTGGCCTTCTGGTGCTTCGCTTTGTGTGATGATGTCGACGACAACATTTCTTGATGCAAGCGTCTGAAAAAGTCTTGCTAAGAAAGCAGGTCCTGCAGGGACAGGGAATAATTTGAAAATAACTGTCGAGGCATCGTGAGTGACAGATGAGACTACCGCTTGTTCCATAACTTCTCCTTCAGGGACGATCCAGGTGCCTTCGCGTTTTTCAAAAGTCGAACGAACGTGAATGCGAACGCCATATTTAGCAGCCATTTCTACGCAACGAATATGCAGAACCTTCGAGCCAAGTGATGCCATCTCCATCATCTCTTCAAACGAAACTTTTGACAGCTCGCCGGCTTTTGGAACTAACCGAGGGTCCGCCGTAAAAACTGCTGGAACGTCAGTGTAGATTTCGCATTCTCGAGCGCCAATCGCAGCAGCAAGTGCAACAGCAGTTGTGTCGGATCCGCCGCGACCGAGGGTGGTGATATTATCCTCTTCATCAACGCCTTGGAACCCGGCAACAATCGGAACGATTCCCTCGCCAACTAATTTTAAAAGTTTCTCGCCATTGATTTTTTGAATTCGAGCTTTTGAAAAAAGCGAATCAGTTTGAATGCCCAGTTGATAGGCGAGTAAGGGCTGTGCTTTTACGCCTCGTTTATTGAGAGCTATCGCAAGTAAAGCGATTGAAACTTGCTCGCCTGACGCAATTAACATGTCGTAGGCAGGGCCGCGATAATCAGGGTCAACTTGTTCAGCAAGGCCAACAAGTTTATTGGTCTCGCCTGACATCGCAGAGGCAACTACGATTGGTTTTTGGCCCTCTCGAATTTCAGAGAGTAATCGCTCAGCAACACTTTCGATTCTCTCGATCGAGCCTACAGAAGTCCCGCCATATTTTTTAACGACGATCTTACTATCGATCATGATCCAACAATCTGATTTTTATATCGAGCAACTAATTTTGCAAGATCTTGGCGTTCACGTTTGGGAACTTTCATTCCATGCAAAACCTGAATGAAAATCCGAGTCATTTCTTTCCACTCATCTTGCGTGACCTTCAGCGATGCGTGGGCTTCTTTTACCGTGCGTCCTTCGTACTTACAGGGACCGCCTGAAATTTGACAAAGTAGAGTCGCCAATTTTTTCTTATGTTCGTCTTGATTCTTACTTAAGGCGCCTGCAACCCGAGGGTTACTCATAATTTTGTTATTCAAAGCGAGTTGTCTTACGAATTGATCTGCAAAACTTTGCAAAACTGGATCGCCGCCAATACGGGTGAAAAGTGAGGATCCTGCGGGGGCAGCGGCCTCAACTACGGTTTGGTCTTTTTGAGGGTGCGAGCAACCTGAAATCGCGACAGTCAGACTAAAAAGAACCAGAAGACCGAACTCACTGATGCGTGGCATTGATGCAACTCCTGATAGTGACATTCGAGGCTCGCTTGGGAGCGCCGCAACGGTCAACTTGTTTCTGATCATGCTCTTCTTGCCGAAGCAAAAACTTGCGCCTACGCTCGGGAACTTAAGAAAAAGGAGATTCTATGCGCTTTAAAGTTGGTTTCGCGGCTGTAGCTACGATTGCAGTCATGGGTTGTTCATCGAACCCGCACAAGGCTGAAAAACTAGAAACTAAGATTGAGAAAAGCGAAGCCGTAGTTGGCAACGAAGCGGTAGGAGTAAAAGACGGCAACATGATCATTCAGAAGAAAGTAGTTTTGTCTGAAGAACTCCGCCGAATTCAATACGAAGTTTATGAACTTGAAGATCGGGTTTACGGAAATCGTAAGTACGGATCGCGCGGGCTTTATGGGTCGTTAAAAGACTGCCGCTTGGCTCTCACTGATAAAAAGTTAGGTGGCGACGGAAAGTTAATGTGGACCGAGCCTCTAGAGCGAGTCACAGACAAAGAAGACGAGTTCAAATTAGGCATCGACGAAAATGAAAAGCTTGTCGGAATTTCAGAAGAGTATTTGAAAGACCGCATCGACCGCTTCAGAAAATTCAAGTCTACACTCCAGATGCGCGAAGATGAGTACGAAGACAAACTTGCAATCTGCCGAACCGAACTAAAGAGTCGTGAATTTGAAATGAAGAAAAAACCCGAATAAGGTGCCATCTTCCTTTTTGGCCCGCGCTGCGACAATTAGATAAGTCTAAGCTATCCTCACTTGTTTGGCGCACCGCGGGCCAAAAAGGAAGATGGCACCTTTTAGTTGTCGAGGCGGAGTTCGGTGCGGAGGACCTGTAGGCGAGCTGCGATTTCTGTTTGAGATGCGCCTAAGACATTGAGCGCTTTTCTTGTGACTTCGATTGCGGCTTCGCTTTCGGCCACAACAACGTCGGCACCGCGAAGCTCTGCTTTGTTGATTGATTCCCTGAAATATTGAGTTCTAACAATGATCGGTAGATTGGGTGCGACTTCGCGAACAGCCTTCACGACTTGTGCGGCCATTCCTTGCCCGGACACTGTAATGATCGCGAGGCGAGCACCGTGCGCACAGGCTTTGTGCCAAACCTCT
Source organism: uncultured Bdellovibrionales bacterium (assembly GCA_964543475.1). Lineage (GTDB taxonomy): Bacteria > Bdellovibrionota > Bdellovibrionia > Bdellovibrionales > JAMPXM01 > JAYSYM01. The sequence goes on from CAZIYJ010000016.1 coordinate 20,976, forward strand.
GTTTGCCTAGCATCACCGAAGATTTTTGCTTCGGCCATACGCTCAGCCTTAGATTTATTGTCTGGATTTAGATCGATGACGACCGATTGGATCCCGTGACTGCGGGTTGCCTTTAGAACCGTCTTTGCCGCAACTCCAAAGCCTGCGATGATCACGTGGTTTTGCCACTTGCCCTCTAGGTCTTTGCCCGCGGAGTCTGAGCTCACGCCGCTAAATTTCTTTAGCAATGCTTTAAAAATAAAGGGAGTGGCTGCAAGCGAGAGAAGTGAGGCTGATAGAAAGAGTTGGTTATGCTCTTTGGTAATAAGATTATAGCGAAGGCCTTGCTCTGAAAGAATGAATGAAAATTCTCCGGTTTGAAAAAGCACGCCGGCTGTTAGCCACGAAATTCCATTGGGAAACTTTTGGGCCCTCATAACTCCGTAGACAATACAAATTTTTAGTAAGCTTACGCCAATGAACACCCCAAAAATTATCGGCAGGTGGCTGCCGAAGTAATCGAGATTGAGCATCATGCCGAGCGCTGTGAAGAAGAATCCTAAAAATAAATCGCGAGCAACAGCAAAGTCATTCGAAGCTTGAGACCCGTACTGTGATTCGGCAATAACGACACCCGCAAAGAACGCACCAAGCGACGATGATGCGCCGACAAGATTAAAAAGAACTGCGAGTGCAAAGCACAAAAAAGCGATCGTAAAAATAAGAAGCTCGCGACTCTTGGTTCGAGCAACGCGAGTGAGAACATGCGGAAGTACCCACCTCGCAAGAACGATCATGCCGACGATTAAAACGATCGCTTTGCCGATAAACTTGAGCGTATCCATCTCGTCGACGTTCGGCTCAATTCTGCCTGCTAAAAACGGTACGAGGAGTAGCATAGGAACAACGAATAGATCTTGGGTCAGTAGAACACTTAAGGTGGTGGCACCGTGAGGTGATTCGATATCGCGATGCTCTTCAAGCAACTTGATGATGACTGCAGTCGAGCTCAGTGAAAAAAGAAATCCCCAAAAAAAGGCTCGAGGCCACTTTTGATCAAAACCATATCGAGCGCAAACAGCAACAACTAGGACCGAAAGCAAGACTTGAGGAATGCCGAGCCCAATAATCTTTTTACCCCACTCCCGCAATCGCTTAGCCGAGAATTCAAGACCGAGGGTAAACATCAATAAGACGCCAGCGATTTCAGTCAGGAGAGTTGGATTAGCATCGAGTTTGATGATGCCAAGGCCCGTTGGCCCAATGATCGCACCTGCAACCAAGAACCCAACAATTACTGGAAGTTTGAGCATGTGGAAGATTGTTGCAGTAAAAGCTGCTGAGCCTAGTAGAACCATCAAATCGAAGAAGACATTGTTTCCGTGCATCGGCTCTTATTTAACCAGTAGACAGAGAATATGAGAAGGCATTTGCGCGAGTTTCGATTCACCTATACGATTTTGACATGTGCAAAACATGCGGATTCAACCAGTGGACAGACTAGACGGAGAGCTCAGGCAGAGGGCAGCTCGATACAAGAGCGCAACGGCTGGCGAAATACTGTCGAAAAATGAACTTCGTGAATTTTCGCGCATGCTCAGTCCAGAAATCGCATCAATGGTGTTCTACCAGTCAATTCTCGAATCGAAGTTTGACAGCGAGTTCATCTCTTTGGTTAACGCCACAAAACTTTCTGAAGCGGATAAGGAATTTAATCGAAAGACTGAAATTGCATTCGTCCCAAGCTCATTTTCAAATTCGGGTCTCAAATGGTCGAGCGAAGGCGAGAAAATTCTTGATGGTTGCCGAGCTCTTGGTTTTAGAACTGAAATTATTGATACGCTTCCCACAAAAACCATAAGTGAAAATGCGGTCGTCATCAGCGAATACCTTCGAGAGTGTACGGCCCAATCAATTATTTTAATTTCTCGCAATCGCGGTTCTGCAGAAGTTCGAACGTTGATTCAGCAGCGAGGCCCTGAAGCTCTCGAATTTGGCAAACTGACCGGGTGGATTTCGATAACGGGCTTGATCAACGGAAGTCGCCTTTTAGAAAAAATTGTCAAAGGGCAGTCCGATTCGTGGCGCGAAAGAATTTTTAATAAAATTTATGACTATAAGTCTCGACTGAGTGGTGAAAACCGCCTTGCGTGTGAGCAAGTCTCTCCGGGTGGTAGCGCAGGATCTGGATTATGGGATCAAGACCTGAAGCTTCCAAGTGCTACACAACTCATTCAGTTGGTTGGAGTTTCGCGTCCAAGGCATCTGTCTTCGCTCAAGAAAATGTTGTCAGTCTCATTGCAAAAGACCGTAGGCCCAAATGATGGAGTGCTCATGTTAGAAGAATCATGGGTGCGGCAAGGGCTTCGTTACCCGCTCTGGGGTCTTCATTCTGGATCTGACTATTTGGCGTACAAGAATGTATTTGAGCGTGTGCTGCTTGCATTGATTCAAAGTCAGAAGTTCGATGAGAAATAGACAGTCGCGGTGTGCGACTTATATGGAGTTATCTATGAAGTTTTTTGTAATCGCATTTGCACTATTAATCGGAGTGAATGCTTCTGCCAGCGGTGAGTGTGAGGCTCAGGACGGCAAAGAGGCGCACGAATCGTTTTGCTCGGGCCATGACAAAGCCGCATGCCGAGTGCACTCGACGGTCTGCTCATGGAAAGACCAACGGGAAATCATCGTGAAAGTTGAGAAGTCAGAGTCGCAAAAATCTTGTACTTCTAAAGCTGGTAAAGAGGCGCACGAGTCGTTTTGCTCAGCCCATAACAAGTTCATTTGCAGCTCACACGCTGCACTTTGCGATTGGAAATAAAAAAGGCAGCGTTTCCGCTGCCTTCATCAGATTCAATGGTTCAAGGGCTTTAATTGTTTACCACTTTAAAACGTAAGCGAAAATCAGAGGTGCAACGATGGTTGCGTCTGACTCGATAACGAACCTTGGAGTTTCAACTCCAAGTTTACCCCAAGTGATTTTCTCGTTTGGAATTGCGCCTGAGTAAGAGCCGTAGCTTGTAGTCGAATCCGAGATTTGGCAGAAGTAGCCCCAAAGAGGAACTTCAGTGCGTTCAAGATCTTGGTGAAGCATAGGCACAACACAAATCGGGAAGTCGCCAGCGATACCGCCGCCAACTTGGAAAAAGCCGACGCTCGATTTTTTAGTGGTTTCTGTGTACCAAGCCGCAAGCTCCATCATGTACTGAATGCCAGTGCGAACGGTGTGAACGTTCTTAATCGTACCTTCGATAACGTGACCTGTGAAAATGTTTCCGGTCGTTGAATCTTCCCAGCCCGGAACGAACATAGGGAGATTCTTTTCGGCAGCAGCAACAAGCCAGCTGTTTTTAGGATCGATTTGGTAATACTGCTTTAGCTCGCCAGAGTTGATAATGTTATAAAGGAACTGATGCGGGAATTGAGCTTCGCCTGATTTATCAGCAGCTTTCCAGTGATTGAGAATCGATTTCTCGATTCGGCGAATCGCTTCTTCTTCCGGAATACAAGTGTCAGTCACACGATTCAAATGGCGATCGAGGAGCTTTTGCTCATCTTCGGGCGTGAGGTCGCGATAGTTTGGGATACGAACGTAATGATCGTGAGCAACGAGGTTGTAGATGTCTTCTTCGAGGTTTGCACCTGTACAGCAGATCGCATGAATTTTATCCTGGCGGATCATTTCTGCGAGAGAAAGGCCGAGTTCAGCTGAGCTCATCGCTCCCGCAAGTGTTACGAACATCTTGCCACCAGAGTTGAGGTGAGTTTCGTAGCCAACCGCTGCGTCCTTCAAGGCTGCCGCGTTGAAATGGCGATAATGATGCGTGATAAACTCTCTAACGTTCATCTTAAGAACCTCCGGTTTTTAAAGTCCGCACATAGTATGGGCAAGAGAGGAATTTTCGCAACAAATTCCTGTTGAAAAATCGGCAAGATGGCTTACAACCTTCGCATGATTAAGGCGAAGCATTCTCCGTTGTTCGTTGCAAAAGAACTCTTCGAAACGCGCTTTAGCGGCGCTGATGTTGCGTTCATGGCGGGATCCGTAGTTCGAGGAGAAGCTTCGACATACTCTGATCTCGACTTAATCGTAATCTACCCTCAAATTGACTTCGCATCTCGCGAATCATTCACGCATCGTGATTGGCCTGTCGAAGTGTTCGTACATGATCCGCAGACGATAAAATATTTTCATAATCGAGTCGATGCACTCGAGGGCAAAGCCTCGTTATACGAGATGATTTACGAGGGTCTTGAAGTTCCAGGTCCGTCTCCGATGTCAGATAATTTGAAGGAGCAGGCAGCTCGAGCGCTTGCTGAAGGGCCTCGTCCGCTGACTCCAGCAGAAATTGAAGATCGCCGTTACCTTATTAGTTTTTTGCTAGATGATATTCGCGAACCAAACTCTCGCGAGGAGATGTTTGCAACCAGCGCCACATTGTACACCGAGGTCGCTGATTTCTATTTGCGAAGCCGTCGCCATTGGTCGGCTTCAGGTAAGAGCTTGATTCGTCGCTTAAAGAAAGCCGATGCAGGTTTTGCCCGTCGATTCTTCGATGCGTTTGATCAACTGCACTCACAGCAAAAGCCCGACAAGTTAATTGAAGTCGCTACCGAAGTTCTTAGTGAGCAGGGTGGGTTTTTGTTTGATGGCTATTCCCGCAAAGCTGATCCAACCTGGCGTATTTAGTTGGAGCTTGGGTCGCGTTGTCGCGTGAGTGGATCGGCGTAAGTTTCAAAGCCAGTAAAGCCAATAGTCGCAAGTTTCACACCGTAAGTTCTTCGTGAAAACGGAAGATGTCCAAACGGAAATGGAACCGGCAAGCGATCGTAAGCCGTGTCGGCTTTCATCAAGCGAGTTACATATTTCAAGCGGCACTGAGATTTTGAAGTCTCAATTAAACTTTCGTGGCGGGCGTACTGGCTAGCAAAGCTTGGTTCAGGCCAAATGCGAGGCATAAGCATCGGCTTAATCAACCAATCGTGGGGAACAGTTGAGTTGAGTGCTGCACATAATCCAATCGGCTTAATTTCACCGAAGACTTTTTTGAAAGTTGAATCTTGAGTTAAAATTCGAGCGTATCCTGCAGTAGCAGGCCATGCGCGAGTTGCTTGTGAAAGAATTGTTGCTGAGAGCGGCGTCCAATCAGTTTCTTTAATCAAGTTGTGCTTTAGGTAGTACGCAAAGGCGACGCGCTCGAAGTCCAATAAGCGTAAACCTGTCATTTCTAAATTTAAGTTTTCTGTTGAAAGGAAGAGAGTCGCAACGTGACGAACATCTTTTAGTGTCTGGACGACGTCTTTAGTGTCAATTGCCTTCATCAAATAGAGTTGCGAGAGCACGACTAAGTTTGTGACGTCGGGGATTGGAATCTCGATTCCATTTAAGTATGGCTCGCTCGTGCCAACTCTTTCGATCGGAGAATTTGCCTCTAGATCCCAGTGATCGAAATCACGAAGCTCAGCGAAAATACTGAAGTCAAATGTCTCGTGATTAAACCAACTGTTGTGGTTAACCCAGTCTTTTCCGTAGCGCATGAGAGCATCTTTAAAACGCTCTTTTACTTGAACGGGCTCGCCTGTCACTGGAACTTCGTCGTCACCGCCAAAGCCTGGGTTCCAAGGAAATCTGACATTTAAGTAGGTGCCTGCATCTTTGAGTCGAGGAGATGTCTGTGTGAAAAGCGGAACTGTAGTTAAGTCGCTTTGGTCTTTTAGAAAGTCTTCAAGGAATTCACGTTGCATTTGCTGAAGCTTAGCGACTGATGGGGCAACGTCAGTACGATTGAGAATCTCAAATCCTGAAATCAAGATTGAGGTCAAAAAGATGAAGCAGCAAAATGTGATGACAGCTATCCTTACCATCTCTTAACTTTTCGGTCTCGTTTTCAATTTATAGAGGCCAAATGCGTAACTGATGCATATTGTCTCGTGACTCCTGGACTCAGGATAGAAGAGTTTTGTTAGTTTGTTGTTTAACGAACGAAAGACGAGAGATACGCTAGGCTTATGTCTGGATACTTTCGCTTTCCCACTCTAGCCAACGACCAGATAGTTTTTGTCTGCGAGGACGACCTTTGGACTGTCTCATCAACGGGCGGGCTTTCACAGCGATTGACCTCTGGTTTGGGTCGCGTCGATACACCTTCTCTTTCTCCTGACGGAAAATATTTAGCTTATGCGAGCACCGAAGAGGGTCAGTCCGAAATTTACTTTATGCCACCTTCTGGTGGTGAGCCGAAGCGCGCGACTTATCTTGGGGCGAATTCAATTTGTCTTGGCTGGTCTCCTCAAAACGAACTGATCATTGCGAGTGATTATGGGCAGCCGTTCTCTCGAATTTTTTGGCTCCATCAAATTTGTCCCGAAATGGGTGAGCTGCGAAAACTTTCGCTGGGACCGGCGCTGCATTTAAGTTACGGACCAAATGGTGAAAGAGTTCTTGCGCGAAACTCGAGTATTCGGGCCGGGGCTGAACTTGCGTATTGGAAACGATATCGCGGCGGAACGGCCGGAGAGATTTGGATCGATTCAGGAGAAGGGCACTTTGAAAAAGTCATGAGTGTTAACGGAAACTCAGCCCGACCTTTTTGGATTAATAACCGAATTTATTTTATATCTGACCACGAGAACTTCGGAAATATTTATTCGATTAACTCGAGAGGCGGCGATATCAAGCGCCATACAAAGCATAAAGATTTCTATGTGCGCGGCTTAAATTCAGATGGCAAGCGCTTAGTGTATCAATCCGGTGGTGATCTTTATTTGTTAGATCCGAAGGATGATGAGTCAGTAAAAATTGAAATTGATCACCGCTCACCGCAAACTCAAGTAAATCGTAAATTCGTTTCGGCCTATCATCATCTCGAAGATTACGAGCTTCATCCTAAAACTGAGCAACTTGTTATCTCTGCTCGAGGGAAAGTTTTTAGTTTCGATGCGTGGAAGGGTGCCGTCCATCAACACGGTGAAACTGGTGCCATGAGATATCGGCTGGGCCGTTTCATGCCTGACGGAAACCGAGTGGTAGTTGTAAGTGATGCGGGTGGTGAAGAAGCGTTTGAGATTCATCATTTAGAAAATCGTCAAAAGTTCATTCGACTTTCAACTGAGGGAGTTGGAAGAGCCATAGAGTTAAAAGTTTCGCCTGTGGGCGACGAGGCTTTAGTCACTAATCATCGGAACGAATTGATTTGGGTCAATTTAGAAACTGGAGAATCGAAAACTCTTGATCGGAGTTATTATACTCGCATCTATGGTTTCAATTGGTCGCCAGATGGCAAGTATGTTGCCTACAGTTGCTCAGAGAACCAAAGACTGTGCGCGATTCGAATTTGCGAGATAGCCACCGGACGAATCGAGAGAGTCACTCGGCCAGTACTTCAAGATGTCTCACCATTTTTTGATCCTCTCGGAGACTTTCTTTATTTTATTTCTTACCGAGAGTTTGACCCGGTCTATGACAATTTACATTTTGATTTAAGCTTTCCTCGTGGATCGCGTCCTTATGTACTTAATCTTCGCAAGAATACAATTCTTCCGTTTTCTCCTGACTATACAAAAAAACGAAAGCCGTTAAAAGATGGAGAAATTGTTGATTTGAAAATTGACTTCGACGGTATCGAAGATCGCATTGCGCCGTTGCCTGTCCCAGATGGGCGATATGGTCAAATTGCTGCGACTAGTGAGAAAATTTTCTTCACAAAATTTGCAATCGAGGGAAGTCTTCGTAGCACGGGTTCATCGAAGCCCGCTGCTCGCGCATTTTTAGAGTGTTACGATATTGCCGAGGAGAAAGTAGAGTCGATTGTTGGCGAAGTTTCGAACTTTAGGCTTTCTCAAGACGGAAAGACCCTCATTTACCGAGCGGGAAATGATTTGCGAGTGTTGAAGGCTGGCGAAAAGCCAGTTGAGAAGTTTGGTTCGGATTACGGCAAAAAAACTGGATGGGTCGATATTAGTCGCGCGCAAATCCCGATTCGTCCTCGCGAAGAGTGGCGACAGATGTACCGAGAGGCCTGGAGACTACAGCGCGATCAGTTCTGGAACGAAGACATGTCGAAGGTAGATTGGCAGCAAGTTTACGATCGCTATCTTCCTCTTCTTGATCGGGTCGCCAGTCGAAGCGAACTTTCAGATTTGCTTTGGGAAGTTCAGGGAGAACTCGGCACGTCACACGCTTACGAGTTTGGTGGCGATTATCGAAGTCGTCCCTCATACAACCTGGGCTTTTTGGGAGCCGACTGGAAATGGGATGATAAAACGCATTCGTACAGTCTCACTGATGTGATTCGAGGTGATCTTTGGGATCCTCAATGCTCATCGCCATTAGCAAGAGCAGGAGTCGAGTTAAAAATAGGTGACCGTTTGATTTCAATTGATGGCCAGACACTCACGCGAAATTGTCGACCTGAGTTTGCGCTCGTTCACAAGTCCGGCACTTACGTTTCAATTTCATTTGTTCGCAAAGGCTCACGTAAAGTTGAAACGAGGTCAGTTCGAACTCTTCGCTCAGAAATAGATGCGCGTTATCGTGAATGGGTCGAGCGAAATCGAAAAATAGTTCACGAAAAATCTCGCGGTCGAGTTGGCTATGTTCATATTCCTGATATGAGTGCTTACGGCTACGCAGAATTTCATCGAAGCTATCTGCAAGAATTAGATCGCGAAGGTTTGATCATTGATGTTCGTTATAATGGAGGTGGCCATGTCTCCCAGCTCATTCTCGAAAAATTAGCGCGAAGAAGAATTGGTTTTGTAAAAACGCGCTGGTTCGGCGTTCAGCCTTATCCGACCGAATCACCTGCAGGGCCAATGGTTGCAATCACTAACGAATTTGCCGGTAGTGATGGCGATATTTTTTCACACTCCTTTAAACTTTTAAAACTCGGCCCACTTCTTGGTAAACGGACATGGGGTGGTGTGATTGGAGTGAATCCGTCGCACGCTCTTTCTGATGGAAGTGTTACGACCCAACCAGAGTATTCATTCTGGTTCGAAGACGTCGGTGGAGCCGTCGAAAACTATGGGGCCGAGCCCGATATCGTGGTGGAGTACCCGCCAGATGCCTACTTAAACGGACGCGATCCGCAGCTATTACGAGGCATTGAGTTGGTCCAGAGCCTAATTCATAGGGCTGCGCCAGCCAATAGCCGTCCAGGGCCCGATCTTTCGTTGCCTGATTTAACGATAGAATGATAGGGTCGGCTCATATGAAATCTACACGTTACTTCGTTTTGGCAGCACTGATTTTGGGAGCAGTTTTATTGCGACTCGCACCATTGCCGCCAAACTTTTCACCTATCACTGCTGTTGCTTTGTTTGCCGGAGCGATGTTTCTACAAAATCGCTGGGTCGGTATTATCGTCGCCCTTGTTAGTTTAGTACTGAGTGATCTCGTGATTGGCTTTCATGCCACTCAGCCGTTTGTTTACGCTTCGTACGCATTGATTGTGCTTCTTGGCAGAGCTTTGATGAATAACGAACAAGGTGATCGGCCCATGTGGTCGGCGGTTGGTTTGTCATCATTAGCAGCTTCTGCAGTTTTCTTTTTAGTTTCTAATTTTGGAGTTTGGGTTGAAGGATTTCTTTACCCACGCACTGGCAGTGGCTTAGTTGCTTGTTATATCTCTGCGGTCCCTTTTTTCTGGAACACTTTAGTTAGTGATCTAGTCTTTACGTTTGGTTTATTCGGAGCTTGGGCTCTCGCAGTTAAGGCACTTCCACAGTTAAGAGTAGTCAGTGGCAGATAAAAGCGATCAGTGGCCAGATAACGTTCCGGGTAAATTCTTTGTCGATAAGACATGTATCGCATGCGATGCTTGTTGCATTGCTGCTCCCGATAATTTCAAAATGCACGAAGAAGACGGTCACGCCTTCTTATCTAAACAACCTTCATCTCCTCAAGAAGAAGACGCTTGCAAAGAAGCGATGGAAGGTTGCCCTGTCGAGGCTATTGGCGCCGACGGCGACTAAATCAGAAAGTCAGACTTTCCCAACGTTGAACATATTTTGTTGGGTTTATTAAATCTGATCGACGATAAAAATATCCGTTACCGGGCAATCGAGTGCTAAGTGATCCTTGGCGGGTACCTTTGTAAATTTCTAAATGCAGCATCGGTGGAGCTACTTTGCGTCGACCCTCTAAAGTTTGTCCAACTTTTGCTATGACTTGACCAGTTCGAACTCTCGCGTTCTTTTCTATTCCCCGAACAAGGCGCCCCGGAGCAATTTCTCCATACCGAACGACAAAGCCGCCGGGGTGGATGATCGCAAACTCCTTTGTGTTCATGTAAAAATCTATCGGCGAGTACGCGACTTTTCCCGGAGCTACTGCGAGAATATTACTATGAACTGAAGTGTAGAGATCTGTGGCGGCATGTTTTCGGTGACCACCACTGCGGCGAGCTCCGAAATTGGCCGGATTCGAGAGGTAAGAATATCGAGGCCGGTTTTCTAGAGGGAAGTGGCAGCATCGAGGATCATCAATCCCTGAAATATTACTCAACGAATCGTTGGTAGTGGAAGTTTGCGGCAATTCTGAACCGGGACAGTCAGACTTTAGTTTAAGATATTTTTGAGCGACCCAACCAATTTTCATGCTGTCCGATGAGAATCTGACTTTAACGAAATCTATTTCTTCACCATTGATCCGCACAGTCTTTTTGTTTTCACCCCAACCTTGGAATGGGGCGACTCGTTCGAACGAATCTGAAGTGAATTGAACTTCAGCTAAACTATCGCTACGCACATTTACTCCGTGTGCACAGAGAACGTAGATCAGTTCGCCACGGACGACGCGAGACTGATTTTCGGTCTGTGCGATAACTCTTTCACTGAGTAAAAAAACTAATAATGCCGATAATCCTAAAACCTTGATTGCTTTCATCTAGCAAACCCCTTTTGCTGACTGAATGCATACTCCGTTTCGCGATCGCTTTGAAAGTGGTGCGCTTTAGATTTGAAATCGTTTCGCCTGCGCTGACAATTTTCAGCGCAATCGCGAGGCTAACAATGATTTCAATTTATGGGCGGAATAAGGGGCGACCGCTCAACTAGGGGTTTTGTCGGTAACCGGTGACAGATTTGAGCTTTGCGGAGGATAGATCACCGTTCGAGTTGGGAATGGGATTTCAATGCCTTCGCGGTCAAAGCGCGCTTTGATTTCGATCAGCAATGAGTTTTGCACGTCGCTGTAGTTGTCGCGAAGAGTCCAAGCCGCAATGAAAATGTTTTGCGAAGAATCACCAAAACCTTCAAAAATAAAGAGAGGTTCTGGCTCGTCAAGTACGAGTGGGTTTCGTGTTGCGATATCAAGCAAGATGTCTCGGACTTTCATTATCGAAGCGCTATACCCAACACCAAACTTAAGATCGACTCTTCGGATAGGGAAGTAAGTGAGATTCACGATATTACTTTTCACCATCGTCTCGTTTGGTATGCGAACGAGGCGATTGTCAAACGTTCGAATTTTCGTTGAGAGCAAATCGATCGACAGGACTTCACCTTTGATCGAATCAACTTCAACTGCGTCGCCAATACTGAACGGACGATCGATCATGAGAAACAAGCCGCTTATTAAATTTGATGCTGAAGTCTGTGCAGCAAAACCAATGGCGACAGTTAAAATACCGGCTGCACCAAGAATTACTTTTAAATCAAAGCCGATCTGGTTCAGTGCTGCTGCAATTACAAGAGTTGCCAATAGGTAGTAGCTGAATTTTTTAATGATTAATTTTTGCTGAATATCAAGGTTCGGAAATCGAGTGAGAGCAGCACTAGCTCTGCGGGCCAAAAAGAGTCCTACGAAAATTATTAGGATTGCGGCCAATGCATTTGTTAAATGCTCCACCCGAACTTTTCCTAAAGTTGAATTTAAAAGTTCTTTAAATGAATCCATTAAAAGCTTAATCCTTTATTTTTCAATGCGTTGAAAACTCGGCTCACTGACATCGACTCATGCTGACCAATTCGCGGATCAGCTACTTGCCGTGCTCGATCTGCTTCCTGAGGGGCGCGACGATGATAAGTTACATTCGACAATTCAAGCGCGGAATTATGCTCAACCGAAATGGCATCTGTCCAAAACCCTTGGTCGGGCGAGTGGTAAAGTGCCAGGCGATCACTTGGAATCGAGAGGCGCTCAATCACAAGTGTTTGTTCTCCGTCATTTTTAATATTGACGGGAGTAATCGCTAAATCAGATCGATGCGGAAGTTGACTGCGATTGAAGTAAGCAGGCAAAAGCCCCGAATAGCCAAGTTCGCCTGAAGTGGGTGGTCCAAACCAAGTGTCGGACAAACGCCAAGTTGGAATATCTAATGGCGGCGCTGTAGATGTAGGCTTGAGCTGAACCCATAACGGCGATGCGACATAAAATCGAATATCGTCGTGTGGAAGTACTCGAAGGGGTGTCGTAAATCGAGTGCTTACCGATCGATCGGGCAAAGATGGCAGTAAAGAAATCTCAGTTCGGCTACTTGGAAAAATATAACGATATGATTTCTCGTCTGGTCGGAAGGCTTCTTCTTGAGTGCCGAGCCAACTTTGATTTCTCGCCCAAGAGACAGATAATTCATTGCCCGCGCTTTGAAATCTCAAGTGTAGCGGGCCAATTTTGAAAGCAGTTTCTTTTTGAGTTAACTGGTGAGTCCCCCACCAATTTTTGCCAGTCGATTGTGTCATTGAAGCACCGTAGCGTGAGCAGAGTTTGAAGTCCAGATTCAACGCTCCTTCCAACCTCACTTGACAGATTTTTAAGTGGACACATTTTTAAGGCAGAGGAGGATATCTTATGAAAAATACGCCAGATGTAAGACGAAACGGTCGAACAAGCCTAGGATTATGGGATGACTTCGATCAAATTTTTGAAACCTTTTTTGACACAAGACCTGCAGCTTATGCGACAGGTAGATCCTTGCGGCCAGCTTATGACATTGAAGAGACTGACTCGCATTATGTCCTTAGCTTCGATATCCCGGGGATGAAGCAAGAAGAAATAAATATCGAAGTTCAAGACCGAGTGCTGAGTATCTCTGGAGAGCGCAAGCGAGAGGACGTCGGGCTGAAACATAGCGAAAGATTCTATGGAAGGTTTGAGCGACAATTCTCATTGCCAGACAACGTCAATGCAGAATCGGTAGAGGCACACTATGAACACGGAGTTCTAAAGATCGCGCTCCCGAAGTTGGAAGCGGTGAAGCCGAAAAAGGTTCAGATTGGTCTGAATGCAAAGAAAGAGGATAGCTTTTTTAATCGACTAACCGGTCGTGCAGCAAAGGACGTGCAATAGTTCTTGAACCGATAAGAATGTTGGGGCTCACGCCTTGCGTGAGTCTCATCAGCTCGTCGATGGCATTACATAATCGGTTGAAGTACCGAAGGAGACTATCTTGAGTGCGTACTCTGAAGTCAGCTGAGGTTTTACCGAAACCAATCTTTACTGACACGCCACGATCTTTGAGCGCTTTAAACATGTCTTCGTCAGTTAAGTCATCACCAAATGCGAAAGCAAATGTATCAGTAGTTGTTTGATCTAAGTACCAACTGACAAAAGCGCCTTTGTCGGCTTCGCCTGCGCGAACTTCGACGACCTTTTTGCCACGAAGAATCGTAACTGGCTGGTTCGCCAAGCCGAGTTCTAATTCCTCAGCCAATTTTTTTGATTGAAGTGAGCCGTATTCGCGCGGAGATTGACGATAATGCCAAGCTAATGAAAAATTCTTTTTTTCGACCATTGCTCTCGGCGTTCGCTCAGCGTAGTGGCTCATAATTTTTTCGGCAGTCGGGTACCAGTCTTCTAAATTTCTGTGAACTCGTCGATGCCACTCTTTGGTGAACGGATCAAAATATTCAGCACCATGTTCTGCGGCGAGCGCAAAGTTTTGTTCTGGGAATTGGCCTTCAAGGAATTGTCGATTGCGTCCGCTCACAATTACTAATTCAAGCCACGAAAATTTATTTTGAATTCTTGCCAATGCTTCGCGAGTTGTATCCGGCAATACCGCGAGCTCCGGTGAGCTCTCGATCGGCACTAACGTTCCGTCATAGTCTACAAAGATGACGATTCGGCGAGCGCCGCTCCTTCTTACGCGCTTTAGTATCTGAACTGTTGTCTTGCGAGAGGCTGACAAAGTTTCATGGTCTTCAGCTGAGTTGCGCTGAACTTCAAGTTCGCTAATGAAAGATTGCGCCCAATCGGTAGCCGTATACGATTTTAAATATTGGAGCATAATTTTCATGCGTAGCGCTCGTTCATCGCGAGGCATATCCATTGCGAGCTTCATTTTTTCTGCTGTGTCAGCATAGTCCCACGGGTTAATTGGAATCGTATGGCTGAGGGCCGAGATTGCGCCTGTAAATTCACTTAAAAGAACCACTCCAGGGTTTTGCATCGATTGAGCTGCAACGTATTCTAGAGCCACAAGATTCATTCCGTCTCGCTTGCTTGTAACAAGAAGCGCGTCGGCTGCACGATAGAGTGCAGAGAGTTCATCTGGCCCCACCGAAGAGTGTAAATATCGAATCGGAGTCCAGGTAGGAGTTGAATATTTTCCGTTGATTTCACCGACTAGCTGCGCAGTTTGTTTTGCAAGCTCAATAAACTCTGGCGCGCTTGTACGAGTGGGAACCGCAACTTGTAGTAAACTTACTTTGCCTCTAACTTCGGGATGATTTTCAAGAAGAGATGCAAAGCTGTGAAGCTTTAAGTCGAGACCTTTGATGTAATCGAGCCGGTCGACTCCCAAAAAAAGAAATTCTTTTGTTTTAAACGAATTGAGTAATTCACTGACCCGCGAAGTACTTGCGCGCTCCTGTAAATCTTCGGTCTCAACACTTACCGGAAAAACTCCCAAGCGAGTTGTGTGCTGGCCGTCCTTAATTACCAAAAAATTTGTATCGAGCCCGAGTATTCTTAAAACCGAGCTGCAAAAGTGGCGAAGATAAGAATAGTCATGAAAGCCAACAAGATCAGCCGAGAGCAAACTTTTTAATATTTCTTCTCTCGCGGGAAGCTGTCTAAAAACTTCTGAGCTCGGAAATGGAACGTGAAGAAAGAATCCTACTTTCAAATCTGGCCGAAGTTTCTTTAAATAGCTCGGCACTAAAAAAAGATGATAGTCGTGAATCCAAACCAAATCTTCTTTTCCGGCGATGGCAGCGATTCTTTCAGCAAACTGGCGGTTTACTTTTTGATAAATTTCCCAGTCTTCGTTGGCAAATTTAACTCGATCATTTTGATAGTGCAAAAGTGGCCAGAGTACATCATTGGAGAAGTTGTTGTAGTAGGAGTGGTAGTCTTTTGGATCTATGAAAAGAGGCTCGTAGTTCCATGGAGACTTCCCCATTTTGGATTGAACACTCGGCCAATTCTTTTCTGTCAAATTATCAGGAGCGCATCCTAGCCAAAGTCGCTCAACCGGAGTTTTAATCCCTCCAATGGCGGTGACTAATCCGCCAGAAGCGGTCTTTGTTGAATCACTTTTTGGGTCGAAAGAAAATGGCAATCGATTGCTCGCGATTATCCACTTTGGTTTAGATTGATGAGACGGTACTTGCGTTGCCACGACGACTATTGTTATGGGCTAGTTTGTCGCTTGTCATGTTAAGTAGCCTAGACAAAATTCACACACAGTCACTGTATGACACTGTTAGGGAGGTGACGGTAAACTAATGTTTATGGCGGCTAAACATATTTACAAATTTGGTATCATTGGAAACTGCGCACACCTCGCTTACATCGACACAACGGGAAATGTTGTCTGGCAGTGTCTTCCTAGATTCGACTCTAGCTTTATTTTTGGCGGACTTTTAGATTCAGTAAAGGGCGGTCGCTTTCAGGTTGCGCCCTTCAACGAAGATTCCTCGATCGCGATCGAAGGCCAGCAAGATTATATAGAGAACACCAATATTTTGCGTACGCGCTTTGATACGAGCGATGGAGCTTTTGAAGTTATAGACTTCGTACCTCGCTTTAATCGATACAATCGGTATTTTAAGCCCTTAATGATGATCAGAAAAATACGAAGGATTTCAGGCAATCCTCGACTCGTGGTTACTTGTGAACCGCGAGGACAATACGGAGAGATTGTTCCTTCGGTTTCTCTCGCTAGTAACCACATTCGATATCAAGGTCTCGAAGACCATGTACGTCTTAACACAAATATTCCGTTGACCTACATCGCACACAAAACTCCTTTTCTACTTACTGAAACTAAATATTTAGTTTTGAGTTGGGGTGAGCCGTTTGAAGCAACACTTGAAGAAACTTGTGAGAGCTATCTCAAAAAAACCACTGACTACTGGCGCACATGGGTTGAGCACTGCACGATTCCCGATATCTATCAAAAAGAAGTCATTCGATCAGCTTTGATTCTCAAACTTCATCAATACGAAGACACCGGTGCGATCATCGCCTCTGGCTCGACAAGTTTACCTGAGGCTCCGGGAAGTGGGCGAAATTGGGATTATCGATTTTTTTGGGCCCGAGATTCGTACTACACACTTTCTGCACTTTACTCGATTGGCCATTTCGAGGAACTCGATCGCTACTCCCACTACATTCAAAATCTCGGTTTAGCAGCGCAACATGGCTATCAACCTCTTTACGGTATCGCGGGTGAAACTCAGCCCTTAGAACGCGAACTCGATCTCGAGGGATACCTTGGGAATAAGCCGGTGCGAGTTGGTAATGCTGCCTTCTTGCAAGTGCAAAATGATGTGTATGGACAAGTACTGTTGTCGCTTCTTCCTCTTTATGTCGATGCTCGAATTATCGAATCAAAAAAATTGCAGTCTCGAGAACTCGTCGATCATGCGTTGAGATTTATCGAGAGCACGATGCAATCTCCCGATGCAGGCTTGTGGGAGTTTCGAGGCCGGCAAAATCGACATTGCTATACTTTTCTATTTCATTGGGCGGGAGCATCGGCTGCTGCCAAAATTGCGCGATCACTTGGAGACAAAGAACTCGAGAGTAGGGCCATGAAGCTCAAAGAAGCTTCTGCAGAAGGAATCGAAGCTTGTTACAACTCGAAATTGAAAGCATACGCATCGCATATTGGCGGCAGTGATTACGATGCTTCGCTGTTTCAGCTGGTCACGATGAAGTATCTTGATCCATCTTCTGAAAAAGCTCGCAATCACGTGATGGCAATGGAAGAAGGGTTGCGCGCAAAAGGCGGTTTATTCTTTAGATATCGCCACGTCGATGACTTCGGTGAACCCGAAGTCGCTTTCTTAGTTTGCGGTTTTTGGTATGTTCGGGCCTTGGCCGCCGTCGGCAGAACCGATGACGCAATCGAAGCTTTCGAGCAGTTATTGAGCTATTCAAATCATGTCGGACTTTTGTCAGAGGACGTCGATCATAAAAATGGCAGCCAGTGGGGGAACTGTCCTCAAACCTATAGCCACGTAGGCGTCATTAACGCGGCATTCGATATCTGGCGAAAGTTAGATCGACCTGATTTCCTGTAAAAAACCTGACAGTTGCCGTACTGCATCTGAATTATTATCGGCTATTCTAAGAGTTCATCTAAACATCAAAAGATCGAGTTATTTGTGAGTGCCGATAACGCAGAAGAAGTTGAACCGCAGGAAGGTCGAGCGAAGAAAGTTCGCAAGAAAACCGGAACGCGAAAGCCAGGTCGATCACGAAAGCGTGCAAAGCCAGAGGATTTGATTCAAGAGGAATCACCGCTGGAGTTTTTTAATCGCGACATTGAGTGGCTTGAGTTCAACGTGCGAGTTTTAAACGAAGCGCTTGATACTCGAACTCCTTTGCTCGAGAGAGTAAGGTTTCTTTCGATTTGTAACTCGAATCTCGATGAGTTTTTCATGAAGCGTGTTTTCGCGCTAAAACATCGGGTTGCTTCTGGAGTGATGAAGCAATCGGGTGGGCTTACGCCTCTTCAGCAGTTGGCCGCGATTCGAGCAAAGATTCAGCCAATGTTAAAAGACGAAGCCGTCTGCTACCAGACGGTGCTTAAGCCAGAGCTTGCGAAAAACGGAATTCATGTTCTTGATTGGCGCGACCTCACTGAAAAAGAAAAAAATTTCGCGACTCACTATTTTAAAGCGAATATTTTTCCGGTTCTTACTCCGCTCGCAGTTGATCCAGGATTGCCTTTCCCGTTCATTTCTAATCTTTCAACTTCACTTGGTATTACTCTTAAACATCCGGATCAGCCAGATGAGCAGCTCTTTGCGCGGATCAAAGTTCCGAAAATTTTTCCGCAGTTTTTTCAGGTACGATCTGACGAATCAAAGGCTGACGAATATCGGTTCGTAAGTTTGACGGATGTGATTCAGAACAACTTGCAAAATCTCTTTCCGAACATGGAAATTCGCAACATCATGGCATTCCGTGTGACTCGAAATGCGGACATTGAGCATGACGAAGACGACGCTGACGATCTGCTAGAAATGGTCGCCGAAGAATTAAAGCAGCGTAAGTTTGGAGAAGTTGTTCGTTTGGAGCATGGCCCGAATCCTGATCCGTGGATGCTTCAATTTCTCATGTCAGAACTTGAGTTGACCGAAGCCGAGGTTTTTGAAAATGCAGGGCTCCTTGATTACGCTGATTTACGGCCAATTGCAGATTTAAATATTAAATCGCTGCACTACGAGCCATGGCAGCCAACGGTTCCGACTGCGTTGCAAGAAGATGGAGTGAATCTTTTTAGTCTGATTCGCTCGCAAGAGCTTCTCGTGCATCATCCTTACGAAAGCTTTAGCGCAACGGTTGAGAAGTTTGTGCAAAGTGCCGCGGATGACCCAAAGGTCCTTGCCATCAAGATGACTCTTTATCGCACCGGTGATGATAGCCCCTTTATTCCTTCACTGATTCGTGCAGCAGAAGCTGGTAAGCAAGTTGTTGTATTGATCGAGTTAAAAGCGCGGTTTGATGAAGAGCGAAATATTCTACTAGCGCAGAAACTTGAAGATGCGGGTGTGCACGTCGTTTACGGAGTTGTCGGTCTTAAAACTCACGCCAAGACAACTCTCATCGTTCGTCAAGAGCCCGATGGTCTTCAGTGTTATGTTCATATCGGAACAGGTAATTATCATCGCCAGACAGCTAAGCTTTATACCGACGTCGGACTTTTCTCAAATAAACCTGATGTCGTCGATGACGTAGTTGAGTTTTTTCATTTTTTAACCGGTCGAAGTTTGCAGCGTAAATATAGAAAGCTTCTTGTTGCGCCAGTCGGGATGCGTGATCGAATTATACAAATGATCAATCAAGAAACTGAAAACGCAAAGGCGGGAAAGCCCGCGCGTATCGTTGCGAAGTGTAACAGTCTTGAAGAGGCTGCTATTTCGCGAGCACTTTATGATGCTTCGAAAGCAGGGGTAAAGGTAGATCTCATAGTACGTGGGTTCTGCACTTTGCGACCTAAGGTCATCGGAATGAGCGAAAATATTCGAGTGATTTCTGTGATCGGGCGTTTCTTAGAGCACTCGCGGATCCTTCATTTTGCAAACGGGATGGCGAATCCAGCAGAGGGACTATTTTTTATCGGTTCTGCCGACTTGATGTATCGAAATTTGCACGCGCGAGTCGAAGCAATGATCACGATCGACGAGCTTAGTTTGAAAGAGCGATTGTGGGAGATTCTCGATACTCACTTAAAAGATCGCAGGCAAGCATGGGAGCTACAGCCTGATGGAAGTTATGTTCAATGTAAGCCTTCAACTCCGGAAGAAGAAATTGGCAGTCATCAGCGGTTAATGAGCATCGCAAAGCTCCGCAACACCGTTAATTTTGATGGCCCATAAAATGAAATTACTAATTGTCCGCCATGCCGTCGCACTTGAGCGAGAGGAATGGAAGAAGCTAAGTAAAGACGATCGCGAACGCCCGCTTACAGAAGAGGGCGCAAAGAAGATGAAGCGAATCGCAAAGGGCCTTAAAAAGATTCTTGCGTCAGAGCCTACGGTAGTAATTTCAAGTCCTTTGATGCGCGCAAAGCAAACCGCAGAGCTGTTGCTAAACGAAATGCCCACGACAAATTACGTTGAAACAGAAACTCTTGCGCCGGGACGAGAGCCTGAAACATTCGTAAATTTCGTTCGTACGTTTGCGACTCCAGCGACCAAAGTCGTCGCTTGTGTTGGGCATGAGCCTCACTTAAATCAGCTGATTTCGTGGCTTGTTTTTAAGTCACGAAAGGGAGTAGGTGAGTTAAAGAAAGGCGGCGCTTGTTTGCTAAAGTTTGAAAATGAAATCGGCGCGGGAAAAGCAAAGATCGTTTGGCTTCTCACTTCAAAGCAACTCCGCGATCTGAACTAAGAATCTTGTGCAAGCTTTGAGAGAATGCCTTCACGTAGCCCCACGTGCGGGATTACTAGCATTTCACACGGAATCTTTCGCATAATTGTGTGCACGATTAATCCTGCTGGCACGATCACGTCAGCGCGGTCAGGGCGTAATCGAAGAAACTGCACGCGTTCTTTAAGAGACATCGCAAGCAAGTGATTGATGACTTCGTCGAGCTCAAAAACGGTCATTGATGAAACTGAACTACGATTTAACAATGCAACTCTAAGTTTTCCGAGAGTTTCAAAGTTTCCGCCAGTTCCTATGCAGAAGTCGATGGGTTCACCTTTTGTTGTTCGCTCTACAAATTCGTGAAGGTCGCCCATCGATCTCTGGAGAAGATAGCGCAGTGATTTCTCTTGCAGCCGTCGCTCTGTGAGAATTTGCAGTAAGCGAACAGTTCCCAGTTTAAATGACTTCATTGCTTTTAATTTGCCATCAACAGAAATCGTGATTTCAACGCTTCCGCCGCCAATGTCGATTAAGACCGCGTTGCGATTTTCAAGACTAACTTTGCCTTTCACTGCCGAGTGAATAAGCTTGGCTTCCTGGAGTCCGCTGATAATTTCGATCTTGATGCCAGTCTTCTTTCTTACAAGCGAGACGAATTGTTCTCGATTGCTGGACTCACGCAGTGCACTGGTTGCCACGGCGCGTACTCGATCAACATCATGACGTTTCATGAGGCGGGCAAACTTCTCGAAACTCTCGAGAGCTTTATTGGCCGTCTTTTTTGAAATTAACCCTTGAGCGAAGGCGTCTTTGCCCAGTCGCACTGGTTCGCGGAGTCGCTTGAGCGCATAGATGTCGCCGTGATCATCGACTTCGCCAATGAGCAGGCGAATTCCGTTTGAGCCAATATCGATTGCTGCTAATTTTTCCACCATGACTATATTCAGCAGGCCTCGACCTCAGCGCAACACATTCTTACAGCGACTTGACAGAAAACTGACTTAAGCTGCCTTCTACTATGGTTATAAAGTGAATTATTCGGTTCAATGATGAAAATAGGAAAGGGGTCCACCTCATGAGAAAGCTTTTCTCGGTTTTATTGTTAGTGTCAGCGGTGTCTTTAAATGTTCAGGCTCGAACGTCGATCACAGGAGCAGGAGCCACGTTTCCATTTCCGCTCTATTCAAAATGGTTTTCTGAGTACAACAAACAGAACCCAACAATCGAAATCAACTATCAATCAATTGGTAGCGGCGGCGGTATCAAACAATTCACCGCAAAGACTGTTGATTTTGGTGCAAGTGATGCTCCGATGACAGACGACGAAATTAAATTAGCTGGCGGAACTGTTGTTCATGTTCCAACTGTTCTTGGTGCAGTCGTAATAACTTACAACCTCCCAGAAGTGAAAACCCCACTTAAGCTAATGGGTGATATCGTCGCGGACGTTTACCTTGGTAAGGTTACAAAGTGGAACGATCCACGAATTGTGGCATTGAACAAAGGTGTAGTACTTCCTGCAAAAGACATTGTAGCAGTTTATCGTTCTGATTCTTCAGGCACGACCTCTGTGTTCACTGATTACTTGGTGAAAGTAAGCGCACCATTTAAATCGGCAGTAGGTGCTGGTAAAGCAGTGAAGTGGCCAGCTGGCGTCGGCGGAAAAGGTAACGAAGGTGTTACAGGGTTTATCAAAAATACTCCTGGCTCATTTGGTTATGTGGAGCTTGCGTATGCAGAATCAGAAAAACTTCCGTTAGCCGAAATCGAAAATAAGTCGAAGAAGTTCGTAAAGCCAACAATTGAAACAGTAACTAATGCGGCTGCTGGTGCAATGAAGGCTATGCCAGAAGATTTCCGTGTATCGATCACAAATGCAGATGGCGCTGCCTCTTACCCGATTTCTGCTTTCACATACATTCTTGTTCAAAGCACAATGGATAAAGCAAAAGGTGCCGAGATGGTGAAGTTCTTGAATTGGGCGATGACATCAGGTCAAGGCATGGCATCGAAGCTTTCTTACTCGCCACTTCCAAAGCCGTTGATTGCGAAGGTTCAAAAGAAGATTTCTGG
The DNA here is from genome assembly GCA_964543475.1 of uncultured Bdellovibrionales bacterium. Classification (GTDB taxonomy): domain Bacteria; phylum Bdellovibrionota; class Bdellovibrionia; order Bdellovibrionales; family JAMPXM01; genus JAYSYM01. Next base: position 43,300 of record CAZIYJ010000016.1, read on the forward strand.
AATTCAACTTAAGTAACTAGCTTTCGGGCTCTATCGAAGATCTTATCGAACATCGGTTCGGTAAGACGTTTTGTAAAAGTGTTCTGCTGACTAGGGTGGTAGCTGCCGATCAAGGTTCTGCCGCCCGCAAGTTTCAATTCGGCTCCGTGCCCAAACTTAGGTTTCTTCTCTTCACGATTTCTCCAGCCTAGGTCATCGATTTCTCGAAGTGCTGCATCCCAAGCGATGCCACCTAACGCGATAATTACTTTCACGGGTAGTACGCTAAAAGAATCAGTTAAGAATTCGCGGCAATTCTCAACTTCGTCATTCAGCGGCTTGTTTCCGGGAGGAGCGCAGTGTGCGGTTGCTGCAATCGCGCAATTGATGAGTTCAAGACCATCATCGGCGCTCACTGAGGTGGGTTGATTTGCAAAGCCCGCCTTGTGAAGTGCCTTGTGAAGCCAATCGCCGCTGCGATCTCCTGTGAACATTCTCGATGTTCGATTGGCGCCATGTGCGGCTGGCGCAAGACCAACGACTAAGACTTCTGCGCGCGAGTCACCGAAGTTTGGGACTGGCTTTCCCCAGTACTCCCAATCCATAAATGACTTTCGTTTTTCCTTCGCCACCATCGAACAGTAAGTTCTTAAGCGACTGCACTTGTTGCAGTCGACGATTCGACGATTGAGATCGTTCCACTTTAAGAGTGGTCGGGGGGTTGTTTTCATCAGTTGAGATAGAAAGTAGTTCCAAAGCAGAACTACTCACAAGAAAAAAGCACTGAAAGTAAACTTCGTTGTTGAAAAAGCGAATTGAAGCAGAGATACTAAGAGCACTTATTGAAAGGAGGTAGTGAATGCCTAAAGGAATCAATCAACATAATGTCTGTGCAGCAGTCGATACGATCGCTACCTCTATTTCCCTGCAAAACTAGCAGAAGATCGAGATAGCAATCCCATCGAATAAATAAAAAATCAGAATACGCAAAGCCGCATGTTCGTGTCGAACTTTGTTCAGATCAGTTTTGATTCGAACAATTCAGCATCACATCAAATCTGCGTCTCAATCATAAACTAAATCAATTTATCTAAGCAATTGTGCTTAGAAATACTAAAGGAGTATTCGTGCAACTGCATGAAAATGGACTGCTATGTCCAAAAACAGAATTTTTACGTCAAGATCACTTTGTTCGTCATCGGTGGCGAAGTCTTAGGTTCTTTTATCGATGGACCGGTCGATGGCTGATCTTTGTGTTCGAAGCAATGTTCGATGGAGGTCGAATGATTCGCGAGGTAGGGCCGGGGCATCGACCTCTTGAGCGTCATGAGTTTGAAAAAAATTATCATGACGTTCAAGGGAGGAACTTTTAATGCGTTCTAGGATGAACTGCCAAAATTGTCAGACTGTATATAAGTTCTTCATCACGGGGCTCGGAAGAGCAATTCTTCCGGGCTGCCATTTTCCCTAGGCAACTTTTTGTTGTTCAGTGAAAAGTAGCGAAATTCAATTTCGCAAGCGTTTTCCACCCTGTCTAATTTTCCAAAGCTCAAATCTCAAACCAACGTGATCAATTTGAAGCCGAATTGGGACCGATTTTGTTGGCTCAAGAATTGCGAGTACTGCTCCCGTTGACCAATGATCGGGTCACAACGTCACCAGTAGTTACAAGAACTTATGTGGCCCATAAGTAGGAGCAGATGAAGGCAAAAGCAGCGGTACAACATTCGAATTATCATTTAGTGCTGGCGTTCATCGTTATGGCGATCGCATTTTTGTTCTCATTGGGCGTCAACGCCGCTACTGCAAAGACAGTATCTCCGAAGAAAGTGGTTAAATCGTCTAAAGCTAAACTCACTAGCAAGGCTCCGGTTTTAAAGAGCAAGTTGGCGTTTACTGAAAAGTCGAAATCGTCAGTTATGTTCTTGAGTTCTACTCAACGACAACTACTTGCTCAAAATTCTGAATCTCAGGCAGCAGATGCGAAGCTTGAGAGTGAATTCATTAGCGAGGGAAACAGAGTGAAGCTCTGGGACTCGACAGACGCAATAGCTTTTATTGAATTAGGTTTAAGTATTTAAGTTTGAAGTTTTTTGTTTTTTGACGGTTTTTTGAAAGGGCATCATATGAAGAGCCGAAGTAGATTAGAAGTAGTCCTCCTCACCGCACTTTTTGTATTGGCAGCAGCTTGTACAAAAAAGAAAGCGTTCGTCGACAAAGTCGATGATGATGGCAATGGCTACATTGCAAAAAGTGCACTCGCTGGTAAAGAGTACTTCTTAAGTGCTGGCATTGAGGATTCTCAAGCCGACAATCAGCTCTACAATGCGACTCCCGGCATGAATATCGATTACGGTATTGTTCGTGCTGAGATCACTAAAGATGAAATTCGCTTCCTTGAAGTGTTTAATCCGCAAAACCGAAAAGAGACTGCGGACATCTTAGCTGCGTATAAAATTACGAAGCACTTCGACATTCAGCGCGAGCGAAACGATTTCGGCGAAGAGACTCACAAGTTGATCGAGAATACCGATAAGCCTTGGGATCAGCGTGCTTACATCCGTGTTGATTGGAAAGAGCCAGTTGCAAAACGAAGCAAGCTTGATTTCCAGACTATGTACGGCGTGCAAGATCTTGCAGTTGAAAACGTAGATTTAGTCGAAGATGTAACTTACAAAAACGGACATCTCCAGTTCGCAGTTGATGCGAGCCTTGTTCAGCCAGGTGCTGGCGCATGGGGAGCTTCGAAAAATGCGCGTATTAAAATGCGCACTCACTTAGTAGAAGTAACGAAGCGTGATTTCGTTCCGCTTCAATATTCGGAGCGCGACTTTAGCCGTTTCGGGATGTTCTTTACTCAGCAGCTTTTCACAGATCCATTAAAGGGTCTCCGTGACAGCGGCGTTAAGCATTTCGCAGAGAAGTTTAACATCTGTAAATCAGGCACTGGTCGTGCTTGCTCAACGAATGTAGTTAAATGGTATTTCACTGAAGGTTTCCCTGAGGAATACAAAGAACTTTCTCGTAAAGCAGTTGGCGAATACAACGAAGTATTTAAGAAGATTCTCAATCGCGATAAAGATGTCATCATTCTCGATGAATCGAAACAAGTAAATCTCACTGATCCTACAGTGAATACGATTGCATTCTATGCCCCTGATCAAGGTGGTTTAGGAGTTCGTCAAAATCAAGTTGACCCACGAACTGGCGAGATTATCTCGGCACGCGTGGTGATTTATGGATCAGGAATTGATTCGATCAAGGGTCAAGTTGATGACTACGTCGATATGCTCGTTGCATCTGGCGAAGGCGATTCGATTGGCCTTGGTAATGGCAACGATGTTGAAGAAAAGAAGGGTGCGGTTACTGGTTTAAAAATTGGAAGCCTCAATGCGGTCGAAAAATTAAAAGCCCGTCGCTCAGTTCTCGGACTAAGCAATGAGGGCCGTGTAGCAAAAGTTGATATGGTTTCAAAGGTTAATTCTGTGAAGCAGCACATCGCTTCAGAGCGCGGAAATCTTGATGCCAAGTTTAACCGTATGACTAACTTTGCAGTTAGCCAGCGATCAAGCTTATCTGAGATTCAAAAATTGAAAGCTTCAGGTCTTGAGGAAATTGAAAATTCAGAAGAGTTTGTGCGCAGTATTTTGAAGAAGGGCAGCGCTCTTCAACAAGAAAAGCTTCGCCAGAACACTCCAATTAAGTTTGCGAATGTGCAAATTGAAGCTCAAGGCCTACACAGTGTTGAGTTTATGGAAGATGCAACATTACGATTTATCGAGCGCACATTAAAAGAAGTTGGCTCTGTAACGAAGCTTTCTGAGCAGCGTGAGATCATTAAACGTAAAGTTGCAACGAACGTTTACTATGACACTTTACTTCATGAGATGGGGCATGCGTTTGGCTTACGCCATAACTTCGCTGCAAGCAGCGACAGCAACAACTACACTGACGAATATAAAGAGAAGGTGAACAAAATCATCAAAGGTGACAAGTCGATCACTTTCGATGATCTTCACGGCTCTGCATATTCATCTGTGATGGATTACCCTTCTGACTTTCATCTTTCAGACGCGGGTTTAGGTCCATATGACAAGGCAGCTCTTGAGTATGCGTACGGTGACTTGAGTGAGTTGACTCCGGCTGCGCGAAATGAGCTTTTAGATGCTTCAGTCAAAGCGAAGAAGCCGCATCCAACTGTAGCGCCAAACTTTAGATTCTGTACTGACGATAACGCTGGTGAAGACCTCACTTGCCGTCGCTGGGATCGTGGTGTGAATGCATCTATGGTGACTGACCATGCGATTAAGTCGATCAACAGCAGCTACCTCATGAACCACTTCCGTCGCGAGCGTAGAAACAGCTTTGGTTTAGGTCGTCTCATTGGCCGCATTTTCTCGAGCAGTTTGCAGATTCGTCAGCCTATGGATGAATTCTTGTACCAAATCATCACCTCGCCAACGGGCGCGGGTTGTGGAAATGGATTGCTAGGTCAATCGATTGCTCGCGGTGAGATGCTTGATATTTGTACTAAGCCTGCGGATGCGGCGAAGTTAGGTGTCGATCTCAATGATATGTCGACTTACCATCTCGCTCTCTTTAATCCAGATGGAACATTGGTTGCTAAGCACCCAATGAACTACGTAGCAAACGGGTACGCTGACTTGTTGTACGCTAGTATGCTTGCAGCGAATCACTTCCAAGATGTATTAGGTGCGCCAGAGCCGGGCTTCTACGTCGCGATCGACGAAGGTGTAGCGAGGGACGAGAAAACTATTCTTGCCAAACTTCCTCCTTCTGCAAGTTTAGAAGAGGCATTGGGCGCTGTTGCTGAAGAGCGTGGAGAAGATCCAAATGAATTCGTAGAAAAATACGGAAATAGAGTTCTTGAAATGAAACCTGGTCGATTCGCAAGATTCCTTGAGTCAACTGCGAGCGGAGATCAGATTCATCGCAAGACTGAGCGTATCGGATTCTTCTGGGATAAGTATATTTCGATGATCGTGCTCGGCGAAAGCAACATTGGAGTTCAAAAGTATGCTGAAGCATCGATGACAGCTAATGCCTACTTGTTGCCGCAAACGCAGAAGCTAGTGCACGGATTATTTGAGAAGTTAATTACGACTGAAAGTAAGTACTTAACTCAAATTCCAATTGTTGTTGCCGGAAAGAACCCAGCTGGCCAAGCAATTCAAATCCAGAAGATGGCACAAGTGCCAGCTGCTTCTAACTCAGATATTGAAGCGTATTCGACGCTAATTTCTTTGTCTTCGTTCTCTTCTCAAACAGATCGATCGTTCTCGCAGTCGACTCGAATTTGTTTGGATAACGAACCTTGTTTGAACGCTACTGGTCTTGATTGGACGAAGTTTGTTGGCGCGAATGGCGTGCAGTACAAAGCGGCGCAGACACTTGAGAAGAACAGTATTGCGGTTGCAATGCTTAACAATGGTGCTGAGCTAAATAAGAAGCTTAAAGCCGTTGTTGCAAAAATTGGAAAGCGTGAAGGTTTAAAGAATCAGGCTGTCTTAAAAGCTCAGAAAGTTAAAGCGGACCGTTCACAAAGTGGATTGGATAAGCGATTGACTGACATGGTTGGAGATTCAAAGCTAGCTGATGCGCTTGCGAAGTCTGCTGACGAAATGATTCGAATTGTTCAGCTGACTGATGATTCGACTCGCGCGCAGATGCTTCAGAGCTTCTACACTTCTAGAAATGCCCTCGAAGAAGCTCGCGCAGATTGGGTTACGAAAGCTATCGCAAAAGCTCAGAAGGCTGGCGAAGATGTTCAGAAATGCCAAGAAGCAGGCGAGGACGGGTCACCTAAAATTAAGTGCCCGGTTCTAGAAGAAGTTATTAAGGTTTACGGTGAGTTTGCAGAAGCTCAAGGTAAGTTATTCGAAGCTCCGATCGAAGCGTTCGATCTCGCTTCTCTTGAACTCGAAGTTGATGGGATTCAGCGTGATACGAATTCTCTTGAATCAAAGATTCAATTTATGAGAAGCGTGCACGACGCCGTTAATCGATTTTAATTAAGGACAGAAGCGCTCAAGATTGATTGATTGGGCGCTTTGGTCTGACGTTGCGACGGCTAGCTTGTAAACCATATTGCAAGCGAGCATTTGCGCAGGCGAAATGTCGATACTTAATCGACCATCAATACACTCAGCAAAACCACTAACGACGCTTGGTCCACCTAATGGATCAAGCAATTTCCATTCAAGCACTGCGTTTGTAATCGTCGAACTGCACTGAGCATTAACTGAAGCTGATTCAGCTTGTGTTGCAATCTCAAGTTTTTGCTGTTGAAAAGTCAAAGCGCCAGGCGATGTCGGTGCATTGATCGAATAGACGGGTGATGATGCATTCGGATCTTCGCCATCAGTTGCTCTCGCTCCTTGTTTAACGGGAGCGCAGTTCTGGAACTGCAGTACGAGCATGAATGCCGCTGCGGAGAATACAATAGTTCGGCGATGGTGTGCTGGAATCATTAATAATCTGATCGGACCGAAGGCCTGATTGCTTAACCAATCCTAACGATTCAAACTATTTCTCAAAATGAGACGTCTAAAAAACAACTGGTTCTCCGAGGGGAGAGCCAATAGTTTGGCCATCGCGCATGACTACATGACCGCGAACGATAGTAGCTATCGGCCAGCCTTTGACTTTGACGTTATCGTAGGGGGTCCACGCTGATTTACTTGCGATCATTGAGTGAGTGATGGTTTGTTCGCGATTAAGATCGACGATCGTGAAATTTGCTAAGTTACCGAGTTTGATTTCACCTCGGCGTTTTGCTCCGTAGATCCTGGCAGGATTTCTGCAAATCAACTCAACCAATCTTTCGAGTGAAAGTTTTTGTTTTGAAACAAAGTCGAGCATCACCGGAACCATCGTCTGTACACCAGTCATGCCTGACGGGCTCTGTGGATAGGGCTTTGATTTTTCTTCTTTGGTGTGGGGAGCGTGGTCGGTTCCGATCACTGTCGCATTTCCCGATACGATGGCTTTCCATAGACCTTGTCTGTGCCGCTCTTCGCGAATCGGTGGATTCATCTGCGCATAGGTCCCGAGTCGTTCATAGCACTCGGGGGCCGAGAAAAAGAGATGCTGAGGAGTAATTTCGAAAGTCGCAATATCTTTTGCCTGCGCCAGTAGTTCTGTTTCTTCAGTCGTTGTTATGTGTAAAACATGAATTGGGCGTTTGGTTTTTCGCGCAATCGCAAGAATTCTTTGTGTTGCTAAAATTGCAGTTTGATCATCTCGCCAAATATGATGTTGTCCAACATTCGGGTGCTCACCTAAAATCGATTTTCTTTCTTTTAAGCGAACTTCGTCTTCGGCATGTATTGCCACTCTTCTTTTGCCGCTACTTAAACAGCGAGTGAGAGTTTCGTCATCCCAAACCAAGAGGCTGCCCGTTGAGCTGCCCATGAAAATTTTGACGCCAACACAGCCAGGAAGTGATTCGAGTTCTGCTAAGTGATCCGCGTTCTCTGCAGATGATCCCATGAAAAATGCGTGGTCGCACCAAGTGCGGCCCTTCGCTAAATTCAACTTATCTTCTAGATCTTTTTTAGTGAGAGTCGAAGGGTTTGTATTTGGCATTTCATAAACGGCCGTCACGCCTCCAAGAGCTGCGCCTCGGGTTCCGCTCTCAATATCCTCTTTGTGAGTGAGGCCTGGTTCGCGAAAATGAACTTGTGAATCAATCACACCGGGTAGGACGTGAAGTCCTCGTGCATCGAAACGCTGTTCTGCAGGAGTTGAAATCGTCTGAGCAATTTCGACTATCTCTCCTGCGAGAATTCCTAAGCTCACTTGTGCTAAGACGAGTTTTTCGGGGTCGGTTTGCGAGGGAAGAACGCACGTTCCATTTTCAATAATTAGATCAAGTTTCTGCATAATTAGGTTTCTACCACGAAAGGTACCCGGTTCCCTTTGCAGAAGCGGTGCGGCCACAAAATCTCACGCAGTGCTTCTGCAAAGGGAACCGGGTACCGCCGAAGGGCCAGGGTTTGTTGATAAGTCATTGTTCACATTGACGGTTTTGCTTGGGAAACCGCATTATTTATGCATGGATCTCGATAAAATTTTGCATTTTGTACCCTCACATATCGAGCAGATCATTGCCGTTCTTGGCGTTCTGTTTTTAGTCACAACAATTCTCCTTCTCGTTCGATCGCTGAAGGAAAGACCTGAAGATTCTGGAAACAACGTCGACGTTGGTGCCATCGAGGGTGCACTCAAGCGAGTTCTTGCGCAAAATCCACAGCCGGCCGCTCAAAATGCCGCAGGTGCTGGAGAAAATGCCTCAGTCATTGCAGATCTCGCTCCGTTGAAAAATGCTCTTGTCGAAAAAGAAAAGCAGCTCTCGCAACTTAATGCTGAACTCACAGAAGCAAAAGCTGCTGCAGCTGCACTTTCAGGATCAGCCGCACTGTCTGGTGGTGAGGGTGAAGGTGGTTCAGCAGCTGTCGCTGGGCTCGAATTAGAAATTTCTGATTTGAAAGCACGTTTAGCTGAGTACGAAATTATTGAAGACGACATCGCAGATCTTGCTTTGTACAAAGAAGAAAATGCGAGACTCAAACGCGAGATCGAAGAAGCTCGAACATCTGGTGCGCAAGTAGAAATAACAGCGCCTCCGATTATCGAAGCTAATCCCGCAGCCGGAATTCCTGGCTTAACCGAAGCACTCCAGGAAGAAGCAGCTGCGGCGCCAGTCGCGCAGGCACCAGCGCCGACCCCTGCAGTTGCACCGCCAGCACAAGTTGAGGCGGCAGCACCAGCTCCTGCTCCGGCAGCTGCGCCTGAACCAGCAACTCCAGAACTTGATCCATTGGCACATTTGCTCGCAAGTGCTGAAGCATCAGCTCCGGCTGATTCACTTGGAGCTCCTGATACTGAAAAGATGCTATCAGAAGCCGAGAGCCTTGCTTCATCGAGCCCCGGCTCAGATGATCCAGAGATCAATGCGCTTTCAGATCTACTCGACACAGATAAGCTTCTCGAAGAAGTTAATTCTCTTGATGCTCAAGATGTAATGAGTGAATTCAAAGACAAATCAAAACTAGGTTAGGTTGAGTTGTATGAAACCTCTTGTCGCAATTTTCGCAATGATTGCATCTACCCAGGCGAGCGCAGCCCTTGCTCCGATCTCTGTCGCATCAAATAGATACCTAAGCGTAAAAGAGGCACTACTTCTCCCTGTCGAAAACA
>CAZIYJ010000017.1:0-37640 GCA_964543475.1 uncultured Bdellovibrionales bacterium
TTTGGCCGATAGAATCCGTGAACGTGTTTATCTGGCGTTCGAAGTCCAAGCTGTGTCGCTACATCTCGTAAGACTAAAGGCGTCGCCGTAGCGGTGAGGGCCATGATCGGAACCTTCGGCATCAACTCTCGTAGAATTTTAAGCTTGTGATAGTCTTGCCGAAACTCTGGGCCCCATTGAGAAACACAATGCGCTTCATCGATTGCGAACAAACCAACATCGCGAGTCTTAATCCACTTCGCAAAACCCTCATTCTGAACCCGCTCAGGCGATAGATACAAAATGAAAGTCTTTGATTCGTTGATTCGACGAAATATCTCGCGTTTCTCGTCTTGTGTTTGACCAGAGTAGAGTGCCCCAGCAGGAATTCCCAAATTGTTTAAAGAGCGAACTTGGTCTTTCATGAGAGCAATTAAAGGCGATACGACCACAGTTAATTTTTCAAAATAAACACCTGCAAGTTGATAGCAAAGAGACTTACCACCACCCGTCGGCATGACCGCAAGCGTGTCGTGATTTTGAATTATCGATTCAACAATTCCCTGCTGACCTTTACGAAATGAGGAAAGCCGAAATCGGCTTTGAATGAGAGCGGTTAAGCTTGAATTGAATTCGGGAGGCTGGATCATCAGCGCAGAGCATGATCTCTTTTCCAGAACCATTCAATTGAGAACTTTCCTCCGCCGAAGAGCAGCAGCCAAACCAACAGAATTATATATAAAAATTCAGACATTCCGGCTAAGTCCCCAAACGATTCGATTTCGGAAAGTTTTGCCGTCAGTATCGCCACAATCATTGTCCCTAGAAGCGGAAGAGACGCCAGACGAGTCAGCAAACCAATAAAAATTAGCAGCCCACATACTAACTCAGTGCCAGCAACAAAAGGTGCCATTAATTCAGGAAGCGGAATCTGGAGGCTTCTAAAAAAATCTGTGACGCCCTCTAGATTGTTTAACTTTCCCATTCCCGATTGAACGAAAATCCAACCAACAGTCACCCTTGTTAACAGAGCCGGAAGCCAATGAAAACTAATCATCAAACGATCTCTTACTGAACTATATTTTCTCACTGTCTCCCGAAACATTTTGTACCCCTCTGCAATTGTTAAACTAATGGGAGCATCACTCCGGAACTCACAAACTTCGATAGAGAAAGAACCCAGCTTTCGCCTTCAAATGATTCGACATAATTATTAAGTGTTGCTCCGTCTTTGGCCATCAACAAGAACTTCCACTCATCATTCGAAAGCTCACTTACTTCAACTGTAAAGCCTTTGCGCCATACAATGACTTTCGTCTCCACTTGCGCAGGAGGGAAAATTTGATTTTTATAAGAATCAGAAATATTCCATTTTGACTGCAGCAGAAATACGCCTGAGTTCAGCGTAAATTTGATTTGCGCCGCTTCTTCTTGCGTGAAGCTCTGCAGCCTCTCTATCTCCCAAATTTCTGTATCGGCGGCGTTGCGTGACTTGTAAACTGCCATTTCTAATTTTGCCAAATCGACTTGCCAATGCTCAACAACGTTTTGTTCTCGCAAAAACTTTGGAAGGTCATCGCCCGCTCGCGCTAGAGTAAAAGAGGTTGAGGGACAACTTACTAAATAATCTTGAACAATCTTACTCCATACTTCCGCATCTATCGTAGAAGCCAAAAGTGAGTAGTCGTCTCGAATGCTTTCCTCAAGTCTTAAAAACCATCCGCGCGAGTAAATCGAAATTCGCTCTTGTTTAGATAGAGCTTGAGGTGTGTCGGCCACCCACGCAGTGCCCTTAGGACTAAAAAAATCAGTCGACATTCCGTTGATAACTAAATTTTGAACTTCGAGCTGTAAGGTTTTTAAATTTGCCTTCACGCAGTTGCCTTTGTAGCGATTGCTTTTGCTTTCATTACTTCTTCCTCGAGACGAGCGTAATCAGGAATATCGGCATCCCACTCAACCATCGTGCTTACATTTCCAACGATCGATTGAGTTTTCTCAAACAGACTCCAGACTTCATCGCAAACAGCTTGATCATGAGTATCAACAAGATAACGAATACCAGCATCAGTTTCATTTTCAGAGTGGCCCGCTAGGTGAATTTGACCAATTCGTTCTTGTGGGAGAGATCTAATATATTCAACGGCATCGAAGCCGTGATTGATTGAACTTACGTAGACGTTGTTTACGTCCAAAAGTATTCCACAGTCGGCCTTTTTTACTAATGCAGAAAGAAATTCCCATTCTTGCATTTCAGAGTTTGAGTAAGTGAAATAGCTCGAGACATTTTCGAGGAGAATTCTTCGCTTGAGTCGCTCTTGGACCTCAATGATCCGGTTCGCAATGTGATCTAGGGCCTCCATTGTAAATGGTACCGGCATTAAATCATGCAAATTTCGACCGTTAACTCCGGTCCAACACAAATGATCCGAGACGATTGCAGGCTGAACCCGACCTATCAATTTGGTTAACCGCGCAAGGTAATCTAAATTCAAAGGATCAACCGATGCAATTGAAAGAGAAACTCCGTGAAGAGCTATCTCTTTATCTTTTCGAATTTGCGAGAGTATTGAGATGGGGCGTCCGCCATCCTCCATGTAGTTTTCAGACAAAGCCTCAAACCACTCAACAGACGATCGCCCCTCTTTAATATCAGCATAATGCTGCGTACGAAGACCAAGACCGATGCCTAAATTAGGAAAAAAGGTTTCGCTCTTCGCTCGCATCTTCAATTACTTCTTTTCTTCTTTAGCGGCGCATCCGTCTTTGCTGCTGCAAGAATTCTTCTCGCCCTTCTTCGCTTTCTTTACTTTGCCCTTGCAACTATCTTTGCCTTCACAGCCATCTTTAGCATTGCAATGATCTTTAGCATTGCAGTGATTTTTCTCTGCACCAGCTTTGTCACCTTCGTGCTTATCAGCTTTTGCTACCGAAGATCCAGCCGTTACCAAGCTCGCTAGCGCTAAACCCAAAATCACATTCCGTTTGTCCATTATCCAGTTCTCCTTGTTGTCAGCAGACTCAATGCCTACCTTGATCATCTCTACGCTGGAGAGTCTGGAAAGGTTACAGCTTGGTTAAAATAATTAGTATTTTTAGGCCTTTGATCCACTTCGAGACAGTCCGCCAATGAGAACAGGACTTGCCGTCTAATGGCCAGTCTCTACGATGAATAAGTAAATTTGACTAACCATGTAACTTTTCTCACCACCGGTACGTAATGAAACTTGAGGGTCAACTGAAGTTTGCAAACAAGGATCGCGACTCTGAGTTGCGCGAACTTCTTCGACTTTCAATTGATGGCGACACTCAAGCCTATAATACGTTTTTAAAAAGGGTGGCAGAAATGCTGACTTCATATCTAACTAAAAAAATGAGCGCTCGCTCTTCAAAACTGGGAGTCGAAGATTTAGTTCAAGATGTTTTACTGGCTGTACATCAAAAGAAACATACCTATCGATCTGATCTGCCGATTCTTCCGTGGCTCTTTAGCATAGCTAAATATCGACTGATCGACAGTTATCGTCAGGCCTCAAAGCATGAGCTTGTCACTTTCGACGACGATCTCAACAGCTTTAATGATTTTGCAATAAGCGCCTCAGAAGCTAGGCTAGACGTCTCAACGCTTTTTGAGAGCCTTCCACCCAAACAACGTGAAGTATTGCGGTTAGCAAAGATCGAAGAGCTTCCGCTCGAGGAGATTAGTCGGCGAGTTGATATGTCTGTTCCCGCAGTAAAGGTTTCAATTCATCGGTCAATTCAACTTCTACGCAAAACTTACTTTGTAGTCTTGGATGAGAATGAGAACTGAAGACTTAATTACAAAACTGACATTAGATTTGAAACCTACCAAAGCTATGTCTTCGGCTCCGAAGTTTTTGGCAAAGTGGTTTTTGATGATGTTTTCTATTTCTATGATCTTAATTCTCCTAATGCCCGGTCGTTCCGACCTTCAATTCAACACGCAAAGTTTTTATTTAAAACTCTTTGTCTGGTTCTCGCTTTCGCTAATGGCAGCGTACACTGCTTACCTAAGCCATATTCCAGGAATTTCAATAAAGAAATCTGCACGCGCGACTCTCCTAACTGGATCATTATTCATTTTGGTTGCTCTCATTGATTTTTTCAGCGGTCAGCCAGTCACAGACTTAGCGGCTGAAATGACCCACTACCGCAGTGCCTGCGGGATGCTTATTCTTGGAATGACTGTAGTATCTGCAGGAGCCTTAATTTCTTATTTCAGAAAAGGTGCCTCGACTCATCCAGCGTGGACCTCTTGGTGGATCGGAATTTCTGCTGGATGTTTTTCTTCTCTCGCACTGAGCTTCTTTTGTGATCATGGCGAGGTCGCACATTTACTGTTGTGGCACGCGCTCCCCATCGGCCCGATCAGCTGGGCGTGCTCTCTAATCGGTAAACGCATTCTTCGCTGGTAGCCTCAGCCCACCGGAAAATAAACTTGAAAAGTTGTGCCCCGACCGACAGCACTCTCAACGGTAATCGCTCCACCATGATTTTTCACAATTCCATGCACAACTGAAAGACCCAAACCTGTTCCGCGACTTGCGTCTTTGGTTGTGAAGAAGGGATCAAAAATATTTGGGAGAATATCACCACTTATCCCACGACCAGTATCCGTTACCGTTAAGCGCATGTAACGACCTGGTTCAATTTCAGTATTGAACGAATGGAGCTGGTAGTTCAGAACTTCTGGCTCGAGTGAGACATCAATCACTCCCGAACCATTCAATGATTGCGCAGAATTCGTCAAAAGGTTCAATGCCACTTGGTGAATCTGCGTTGGGTCAGCGTTGATTTTCGATTGATCGGTCGAAAAGTGAGTTCGAATTTCAACTGTCGATGGCAAACTTGTTCGCGAGATTGCAATCGCTTCATCAATGATTGGTCGCAAACTAACAGGCTCTTGTTTTGAAGTCGATTGCCTACTAAAAGTAAGAATCTGCTTAACGAGCGAGGCTGCGCGCATTCCGGCGTCTTCGATAAGATTAAATTTATTCCTGAACTGTTGATCTGACGAAATTTCTTTCGGGAGCCGATTTCGAATAAGTTCTAAGTTTCCAAGTATTGCAGTAAGGATATTATTGAAGTCATGTGCAATCCCATTTGCGAACGTACCAATACTCTCCATGCGCTGTGCGATTCTAATTTGCGCTTCGTAACGATCTTTCATAATTACGACTGAAGCGAGATGGGTTGCAACTTTGACAAAATATTCTTCGTGCTTCGCCGGTGCTCGCGGTGTCCGATAGTAAATTGCAAATGTCCCAAGCACTTCATTGGAAGGAGAAAAAATCGGCGATGACCAACAGGCACGAAGCCCATGCGCTAAGGCTATCTCTTTGTATTTTACCCAATTCTTGTGCGTTGAGATATCCTCCGCAATGACGGGTTCGCCAGAAAATGCCGCTGCTCCACATGATCCTTCTTCTGGACCAATTTTCGATCCATCAATGGCGTCAATGTACTCTTTCGGCAGATGAGGCGCAGCACCATGTCTCACGCTCCCGCGCTTCTGATCGAGAAGAAGAATCGAACAAACTAAATCTCGGTCTTGCGCCTCCACTGAATCTACAATCTCTTCGAGCACGTTGGTCAAAGAGTCGCCCTGACTAATGCGTTCAAGAATTTTAATTTCTCTGTCCTGCACTTTCGCAGTTAGTGATTGTTGCTCAAGTGAAACGGCTAATGACAGATGAGAAAGTAGAATGATTGCCAAAAAAGATTGAATCATGATCGAGCGATCTAAAAGTTGCGGATAAATATCTGACAGCGGGCCCACATCATAAATTGTTAGCGCGATAATCAAGATTCCAAGCAGAAGGCTCGCGAATGTCGCTCCAGTTGTTTTGAACTTTAGTGTTGCCCACAAAAGGAACGGAAGAGGTGCATACGGATACAATATCGAAGCAGAAGCACCGAATTCTGAAATCAGCAATAACGTCGTCAGCGCCATGCATCCAAGTAAAACTGCCATTTCAAAAAGCTGAGCACCAGAGGGGCGAGTAAAACGTAAGAACCGACTTGAGAGAGGCCAGAATACCAGAAGAGTCGGCGTGACTAAGAGAATTCCCAACCAATCATCAAGCCACCACAACAACCAACTGACCGGCCCGACCGCCCATGCAAGGGTTGCTGCAGATGCAACAGCAAAGGCCGACGAAAATATCAAAATCTTTAAAGCTCGAAGGTTGGTCAATTCAAACCGAGGAACAAACTGAGAAATGAGATG
Organism: uncultured Bdellovibrionales bacterium; assembly: GCA_964543475.1. Classification (GTDB taxonomy): domain Bacteria; phylum Bdellovibrionota; class Bdellovibrionia; order Bdellovibrionales; family JAMPXM01; genus JAYSYM01. The sequence goes on from CAZIYJ010000017.1 coordinate 6,230, forward strand.
TGCTGCCAACAGTGGTTCTAAAGTATTTCCAATACTGTAGAACAGATCAGGGTACAAAGGAAAACCGGTAAACAACAGGTTTGAGAAGTAACCGCAAAACACGCCGAGCGAAAGAAGTGCCCATTCGTTTTTGTTTCTTCGAAGGAGAACGGCTAATACTACGCCGTTTGAAAACCAAAACGGCGCCATTCCCTCGGGTTCAATCAAAAATGAAACTGCAATTCGCGCGGAAGCGTAACAAACCAGTCCGAGAAAAATGGCATCGAAGAGTCTCTGAGAAATTGTTGAACGCGGAAAATGCATTTGGGGAAATTAGTAGTACTAAAAATGAGAGTCAAATGACGACTATTAAATCTATTTGCCTGGCTAATTTTAACGAGTTGAACTGCCTGCCGGAAACAAGCCACAGACAAGGGTTTTCGGACCTGTTAGTTTCGCACAATGAATGAATCAAGTCGGAAGGCCGTAGTAATTGATGACGACCCAGGTGTTCGAAACTACATCACCGAGCTCTTGGAAATGGAAGGTTTTGAAGTGTGGGAAGCTTCTGACGGATCTGTAGGGCTTGAGTTAATCGAAGAAGTTAAAAATATCGAACTCATCATCACCGACATTCTAATGCCCAACAAAGACGGGATCGAAGTTCTAATGGGTCTTCGAGACATTAAGCTAAAGACAAGCTTGAATGCAAAAGTGATTGCCATCAGCGGAGGCGGCCCTCATCTCAATCCGTCTTCATTTTTAGAGGACACAAAAGGATTGGGAGCAGACGCAGTAATAATGAAGCCATTTTCGATCGATAGCTTTCGAGCAACTCTCTCAAGCATAGGTATTTCTGTTCGCGTACTTCAGCCGAGCAATGATTTAGCAAGTGACGACCCCGGAAGAGTTTTCGATCCTGACTCCAGCTCAGTATGAAGTTTGAGTGCTAAGTTACCTTTAGTCGACTTCACCAGATAGGCTGGCCTCTTTTTTGTACCAATCCGAACGATTTTCTTTGTTTTAATCAGCTTTTCAACACGTGCATAGAAAACCTCGACGACTTTTCCCTCAACGCGTCCGTTCAGCCACTTCCAACTCACCTTTTGTCCAATGCGAAATGCCTTCATGTGCGTCAACTGAACTCATTTATGTGCTCAGCACAATAGTAATCTGTGCTTCAAGATAAATTGAACTAGCCTTACAGCCACACATTTTCGACCTGCGGCACACATAGAGAAACTCTATTGGAACATAGAGAAATTCAAATTTACTTTTACGCATTTGTGGCCAAAGCTTTGTCCTGCGTAATCAACTCTCGATCGAAGGAGATATCCCCGTGTTTAAGAAAAGTTTTTCTCTCACCCTTGCTGCACTTGTTGCGGTTGTAGTGGCGAGTCCATTCGCCTACTCCGCTGAAGAAAAGCCGGCTCCAAAAGGTAAGCCGCAAACAACTGGCTCTTCAAAAAAAGAACCTATGGCGGCCGGCAAATCGACAGCAAGCGAAAGCTTTGCAGACCGAAAAAATATTTCGAATCAATTTTGGTGGCCAGAGCGATTAGACTTAGCACCACTTCGACAAAACGGCGCTGAATCAGATCCGTTGGGAAAAGATTTCGATTACGCTCAAGAATTTAGAAAATTAAATTTAGAAGAAGTTAAAAAAGATATCTCGAAAGTTCTCACGACTTCGCAAGAGTGGTGGCCAGCCGATTACGGTCATTACGGTCCATTTTTTATTCGAATGGCGTGGCATAGTGCGGGCACCTACCGAACAATCGATGGTCGTGGTGGCGCAGCAAGTGGCCAACAGCGTTTCGAGCCATTAAACAGCTGGCCCGATAACGTGAATCTCGATAAAGCTCGCCGTCTACTCTGGCCCGTAAAGGCGAAATACGGAAAAGCTTTGTCATGGGCTGATTTGATGGTTTTAACCGGCAACGTTTCGATGGAGTCGATGGGATTTAAAACTTTTGGATTCAGCGGAGGACGCCGTGATGCTTGGGAAGCAGATTTAGTTTATTGGGGACCAGAAAAGAAATTTTTAGCTGATGATCGACGACACCGCAGCGGAAAACTAAAAGGACCTTTAGCAGCCGTTCAAATGGGCCTAATTTATGTAAATCCTGAAGGACCGAACGGAAATGCAGATCCGATGTCAGCCGCAAAAGATATTCGCGAAACTTTCGGAAAAATGGCAATGAACGATGAGGAGACAGTTGCGCTTATCGCTGGCGGACACTCGTTCGGAAAAGCACACGGTGCTGCAAATCCAGCTAAGTGCGTTTCTTCGGCACCCGCTGGTTCGGGTCTTGAAGAACAGGGTTTTGGCTGGAAGAACAAGTGCGGAACAGGCAAGGGAAAAGACACGATTACAAGCGGCCTTGAAGGAGCGTGGACTTCGACTCCTACTCAATTCTCGATCACCTATCTCACTAACTTGTTTGGATTCGATTGGGTGAAAACAAAAAGCCCCGCTGGCGCTACGCAATGGATTCCTTCGGACAAAAGTGCTGCGAACATGGTTCCAGATGCACACGATCCGAAAAAACGCCATGCACCGATTATGTTTACAACTGACCTAGCTTTGAAAGTTGATCCAAGTTATCAAAAAATTTCTAAGCGCTTCATGGAGAATCCAAAAGAATTCGAAATGGCGTTTGCTAAAGCTTGGTTCAAACTTACGCACAGAGATATGGGACCACGAGCTCGCTACATTGGTTCAGAAGTTCCAAATGAAAATTTGATCTGGCAAGATCCTATTCCAGCCGTAGACTTCAAAGGTGTTGGTAATTCTGAAATCGAAAACCTAAAAAAGAAAATCTTGAACTCTGGCCTCTTGACTTCTGAGTTAGTTCGCACGGCTTGGGCCGCAGCAGCTTCATTCAGGGCAACAGATAAACGCGGCGGAGCAAATGGAGCGCGCTTACGTTTAGCGCCTCAAAAAGACTGGGCCGTAAATGATCCGGCGGAAGTTGCGAAAGTACTTTCTGCACTCGGAAAAATTCAGGAAGAACAAAATAAATCGAGTCGCAAAATTTCGATGGCAGACTTAATCGTTCTCGGCGGAGTTGCTGCGATTGAGAAGGCTGCTAAAGATGGCGGACTCAATGTAACTGTTCCGTTTACACCAGGTCGCGCAGACGCATCCCAAGAGCAGACCGATGTAGAGTCATTCCAAGTGCTCGAGCCAAAAGCTGACGGCTTCAGAAACTTTTTGACGACCGGAAACTACTTAGCGCCACTCGATATGTTAATTGATCGAGCCAACATGCTAAATCTTTCAGTTCCCGAAATGACTGTTTTGATCGGCGGAATGCGCTCACTTGATGCAAATACAGGTGGCTCGAAACATGGCGTTTTAACTGGATCGCCAGGCAAATTGTCGAATGACTTCTTTGTAAACCTGCTAGACATGTCAACTCGATGGCAGAAGTCGAAAAAAGATGCAGGACTTTACGAGGGGCTTGATCGCAAAACTGGTCAACAAAAATGGACAGCGACTCCTATCGACCTCATCTTCGGTTCACACTCTGAACTTCGTGCAGTTTCAGAAGTTTACGCTGCGAACGACGGCAAACAGAAGTTCGCTGAAGATTTCGTTCGTGCCTGGAATAAAGTGATGATGCTTGATCGCTTCGATATAGCTAGGCGATAATTTAGAAGCGTTTTAAAGAGCTTGTTGCGGTCACTACGCACAAGCTCTTTTTTTATCTCTACCGCGAGTTAACCTTTTAAAATTTTTGTCGCTTTAGCAATTTCAGCTGTCTTTTCTTTAGTATTCTTTGGCGCCTTCGGATTCATATCTCTGAGAGTGTCGCGAAGAAGTTGCATCGCGAAGAGTCTCGCATTCTTTTTATCATCTGCTGGCAGAACATACCAAGGTGCTCGCTTCGTAGTAGTTTTGCGAAAACATTTTTCATAAGCACTTTGATAATCTGACCAGGAATCACGCGCAACAATGTCTCCAAACTCAAATTTCCAATGCTTTTTGGGATCACCAATGCGTGCGAGCAGTCGTTCCTTTTGCTCATCTTTTGAAATATGTAAAAAGATTTTCAGAATTCTCCAGCCCTGACGATTTAAATATTGCTCATGATGATTAATGTCATCGTATCTATGTTCCCAAAATTTTCTACCTCGACAGTGATCGGGAATATTTTGTTTATCAATCAGCTCTGGATGGACTTTGGTGACGATCAGCTCTTCGTAATACGAACGGTTAAAGATACCGATTTTTCCCCTTACAGGAAGCTCACTATGAGTTCGCCATAAATAGTCATGTGAGAGCTCCTCGTGGCTCGGAGATTTGAACGAAACAATATGAACACCTTGTGGATTCAGTCCGGTCATAACACTTTTAATTAAGCCATCTTTACCTGAAGTGTCCATGCCCTGAAGAATGATCAAAAGCGACTGCTTTTTTTCGGCGAAAAGCTTTTCGTGCAGCTCACTCACTTCATCTCTCTCCGAATTTAGACGCTCCTCATATTCTTCTTCCGATTTATAGTCATCAGCAACTTTCGTCGGGTGCTTTGCAATTTGGAAGTTGGAGCCAGGGATAATTCGCCATTGAGATTCGATCACAATTTTTGATCCTTTAATGAAGAAACAGTCTTTCGATGATAATGAGCGAACCCATTATCAAAACTAAGCTACCAAATGCTCTTTTAAGAGTCTGCTCACTGAACTTTTGGGAAAATCGAGCTCCTACTAACGAACCAATTACACCAAGCAGTAAAACCGTCAGCATCAGTGGCCAATTCACATAGGACGTATGGAGAAAGGTGACTCCAAATCCAAACAGAGAATTGGCTGCAATAATTGCAAGCGAAGTGCCGACAGCGACACGCATACTCAGACCAACCAACCCAACAAGTGCCGGTACAATTAAAAATCCCCCGCCCGCACCTACAAAGCCCGTGACTGCTCCGACGACGACTCCATTTAACGCTGTTTTAAGACCCGAAGCTGGACTCACTTTGGCGATCGATTTTTTTTGTCCGCGCAACATAGCGAACGATGCCAAAATCATTAAGGTAGCAAACGAGACGAGAATTAAATCTGACTTACTCACATCAATGACTTCGCTAGAAATAATTTGATCTGGCAAATTTGGCAGGAGTAGATTTCGAGAAAAGAATATTCCAATAAAACTCGCCGCCGCAAACTGTGCACCCGATTTAAAATTCACTTCTCCGCGTTTAAAATACTGAGCTGAGGCGATGAGTGAAGCAACTCCGACAATGAACAACGAGGAGGTCGTCGCCTCGATTGGGTCCATGTGAAAAAGGTAAACCAAAATGGGCACTGTAAGAATTGATCCACCACCACCCAAGAGACCAAGGGTAACACCCATTAAAATTGCAGCGATATAGCCAGCAATCGACAGCGTCATCGCGCTCCCTTAGATTTTTTTACTAACTGGAAGATCGTCATTCCTAAAAGCATGCTCGCTACAAAAATAAAAGGTTTTAAATTTAGCGAGGCCATCGAAGTAATTGCGGGCGCAGGGCAAAAACCTGCAAGGCCCCAGCCGATTCCAAAAAGCGCAGCGCCGATCGCTAAATCTTTGTCGATGTCTCTGCGCGTGGGTATATGAAACTTTTCAGAGAGGAGCGGAGAGTTTCGTTTACGTATAATTCTATATAGCACTGAATGAACGATCAAAGCTCCGACCATCACAAAAATTAGGGATGGATCCCAGTTTCCAAAGATATCGAGAAAACCCACTACTTTTCCAGGTTGAGTCATCCCTCCAACACCGAGGCCTAACGCGAAAATTAGTCCGACGACAAAAGATGCTAGTGCAGACTTCATGAGACACCCGTTAAAATTCTAAATAACGTTGCTGAGAGAACACCGAATGAAATGAATACTATTGTAGATACGATCGATCGTGGCGACATTCGGCTCACGCCACAAATTCCGTGTCCACTGGTACAGCCGCTACCCATCACTGTTCCATAGCCAACTAATAAACCTGCGATAATTATGACCGGAAGACTTCGGTTAAGGTCATCACGAAAGAACTCTGGACGAAAAACATAAAGGACAAATCCACCCGTGATGAGGCCAAGTATAAAAGCTAATCTCCAGCTGAAATCTCCGCGATCTTTGCGAAGCGCGCCGCTCACAATACCACTAACGCCTGTGACTCTTCCGTTAAGAAGAAGCATTAGGGAAACTGCAGCTCCGATAATTCCTCCACCGATAAGAGGCAGCATATAATCATTCATGTTCGAACTCCGCACAATAGATTTGCCGGTACGGCAATATCAATCATCTTTGGATAAGGAAGTTTCAGATTTTCCATAATTTTAATAAACTCTTCTTTGGTTTTCCCGCCACCCATGCGCGAGTTATGTTTAATTTCCATTTCAATTGTTGAAGCTGTGAAGCCTTTGTAGTCATGGGCCGGATAGACAAGAGTTTCTGGAGGGAGCTTAAATAGTTTTCCGACAACACTATGAAAAAGCTTTTCTGCAGAGCCCCCTTGAAAATCAGTTCGGCCGCAACCTCGAATCAATAAGGCATCGCCTGTGAATATCATTCCCTCGCAATAGAAACTAATTGAAGAGTCCGTGTGCCCTGGCGTCTCGATCACTTTAATTATGAATTCGCCAAATCTAATCTCATCGTTGTCTTTTAAATTTACATCGACGCAAGATAAGTTGGCTTTCTCAGAGGCGGCGAGTTTTACCTTGGTGCGATTTCGAATTTCACCGGCGCCTGTCACGTGGTCTGCATGGACGTGGGTATCTAATACATACTTTAGATTTAGCCCTAGCTCATGAATAAGTTTTAGATCGCGCTCAACCATTTCAATGACCGTGTCGATCAAAACAGCTTCTTTAGTCACTGCATCTGCAAGCAAATACGTGTAGGTCGAACTTTCTGCTTCGAATAGCTGATGAAATACTAGGTTCGCTCTCATAACACCTATTCAATCCAGCCGGGCAGTCGAGGTCAAAACAAAGTAAGCTTTCGTTTGCACAATTAATCGATTCACTCGATAGTTTGCTATGCGCATCAGACAAATGGGATTTTCCTCGAGGTTAAAGGCCCATAGGCACATTCTAACTTTAGAAACTTTGCGCTTTATCGTCGAATATTTGATTGACGGGAACGCACGACAAGCGGCGCTTAGATCTGGAATCCCAGAAACCTATGCCGGAAGACAAGGCGCTTGGTTAAAAAAGCTCCCGATTGTAAAACAAGCTCTTGAGAATGAAATTGATGATCGTGATATCCGTAAACTTCAAAGTGCGATTTCACAGATCGATGAGCAAATCGAAATTTGCTGCGAAATTTTACGAATCAATCAAGAAAAGTAACGACTAATTCCACTTTTAGGCACTAGTTGCCACGTTATCTACACAATACTGGTGAGTCATTGTGACAACTCTTTTTTTCGTTCAAGCTCGTTTTCAACAAGGAGTTTACCGATGAACTTTACTAATTTTAAAATTCTGATGGTCGCCGCTTCTCTGACTTTCGCAAGCCAGTTTGCTATAGCAGAAGAAGGAGGAGGGTTCTTTGTTGAACCGGGCCTAACCTATGAGTTCAATAGCGACTCTTCTCTCAACCTACCTTCACCACTCAGCAATACCTCGGGTTCAGTCGAGGGAGTTGGTGCTTCAGTCAAAGCGGGCTTTCATGCATCACAAATAATTTTTGGTGGCTTGGACCTGCGGTACTCTCAACCAAAATTTAAAGACAGCTCAAACAATTTAGAAACCGATGCCAAATCGCTAAACTATGGAGTGCTTCTCGGTGCCCAAACAGGATTTTACGGAATTCGAGCTTGGGGAGAGTACGTTTTTGGTGGATCCCTCGATCCGGAGCTCGACAACAATATCGACTACAAGTTCGAAGAAGCAATGGGCTGGAGATTGGGTGCTGGTATACGCTTGGGAATGGTTAGCTTAAATCTTGAGTACCAAGACTTAAAATACGACAAGACTAAAGCAGATGTTTTCGGCGTTCCGGTCAACAGCGACAGTTCAGAGCTTACAAATAAAGCGTTAGTTGCAAGCGTCTCGTTCCCGTTCGACCTTTAATCTATAGCGCGATGTAGCGGAGACATCCGTTGATGTTTCCGCTGATTTTCAGCAATCTATACCTCTCATGAAACACTTAGTACGGCTCGTAGCACTTGCTCTCTTCATTGCTATTGTCGCAATGACTCCCCCTATGGTGCGCTCTGCACTCACTTTGCAGCAAAACAAAGCTGACATGGGTGAGCTCAACCATATTTATTACGGACTTTTCAACATCAATGAATGGAAAGGCCAAATCGCACTGATCTTGTATGCCGAAATCAATCGACTCGACATCAAAACGACCATTAAAGATCTCAAGGGCACTGTCGAAGGCCAGCTGACAGTCATTATCGACAAACTCAATGAACGAATCAAAGAGGCAAACCGCGAATCTTTCGGCGGAAAAATCAAACAACTACTCATTAATTTGGTCGTCGATATTGAAGACGTAAAAAAAGGTGTGCCCGGCTATGCCGATGCCCTGATCAAAGAAATCACCAAACCAGAAACTGAAAAACAAGTTAAGTCGCTCGCGACGAAACAAATGAAGGCCTATTTCGCAAAAACTTTTGAAAAGCAAAAGACCGCTCATCGCGATCAAATTTTGGTGAGGAATGGTGAAACCGATATTGAAGTAGCGAAGATTAACATCGCTAAAAAAGTTGAGATCGGCACCGCTCAGGTTCGAAATCAGATGATGATCCTCATCAGTTTGTCGATATTACTTTTTGCAATCGTTGGCCTTTCTCGAGTTCGATCGCGCCTTAATTTTGTTCTAATGACTTTAACATTGCTTGTATTGATGATCATCGGAGTCAGCACACCAATGATAGATCTCGATGCCAAAATTTCAGAGATGAGCTTCTTCCTTCTTGGCCACAAGATCGAATTTACAAATCAAGTTTTGTATTTCCAGTCAAAGAGTGTGATCGACGTGTTTAAGATTATGATCACTCACCAAGATATTCTTATGAAATTCGTTGGCATCTTGATGATTGGGTTTAGCGTTATCATTCCGTGCATCAAACTTCTATCTTCGCTTGCCTACTACTTTGACGTTAGAAGCTCTCGCAAAAGTCGGCTTATCAATTTCTTTGTTTTCAAATCTGGAAAATGGTCGATGGCAGACGTTATGGTTGTCGCGATCTTTATGGCCTATATCGGATTTAGCGGGATTGTGACCAATCAGTTTGGGAAGATCCAATCGCTCGTTCCGTCTGAAATAGTTTTCATCAGCACGAATGGCACTTCTCTTCAGCCAGGATTTTTTGCGTTCCTAACTTATGTACTCTTGGCACTCGTGCTTTCCTCGATGCTTGCAAAACTAAATCGACCCAATGATTCAAAATCAGACCGTTAATCGATCACATACTTTACTGATTATTATCTTGGGGTTTTTGAATGCGCTCACGCCATTCACCATCGACCTGTACTTGCCTGCATTCTCTGACATTGCTCAAGATCTCGTAACGACAGTGCCCAAAGTTTCGCTTTCAGTTGCAACTTATTTTGTTGGCTTTGCTATTGGGCAAATCTTATGGGGCCCACTCCTTGATCGCTTCGGACGAAAGAATCCACTTTATTTTGGTTTAGCACTTTATTTTATCGCCAGCATCGGTTGTATGACCGCTCAGACAGTCGAAGCCTTGTGGATTTTCAGATTCTTTGCGGCCATCGGTGGCTCTGCAACATCCGTTGGCTCTATCACTATGGTGCGCGACTACTTCGATCCCAAAGAAGGTGCAAAAGTTTTCTCAATGCTGATGTTGGTGCTTAGTGTTTCACCAATGTTTGCGCCTAGCATCGGTGGCTGGATCGCCGCATATTTTGGGTGGAGAATCATTTTTGGAATTCTCGCGCTCCTCGCAATTATAGATCTCGCTCTGATTAAGTTTGGACTGCCCGTCGCCTACCAACCTGACAAGAGCATTGTTTTGCGGGCACGCCCGATCTTAAGAAACTTTCGTGAAGTGTTTAAAGTTGATGGATTTCGAATTTATGCAATTGCAGGTTCACTTTCATTTTCGGGGCTATTCGTTTACCTCACTGGCTCTCCCGCAATTTTCATAGATGGCTTTGGCGTATCAAAACAGATGTTTGGGCTAATATTCGGAGTGTTAGCGTCGGGAATGATTAGCGGCGGACAAATAAATAACTTTTTGATGAAACGCTACTCAAGCGAAACAATTCTTAATCGCTTGCTCCTACTTCAAGTTGCTATAAGCACTCTGTTTTTAGTTACAGTTCTCCTTGTCGATCTCTCGCTCATTCCAACCATTCTCTTTTTCTTTTTCCTTCTCACCGTCATCGGAATTTCGTTTCCGAATGCCGCAGCCCTTGCTTTGCAGCCAATTACTAAAAATGTTGGGAGCGCATCAGCACTCATGGGGTTTTTGCAAATGAGCTTAGGTGCAGTTCTTGCTGCAGTCGTCGGAGTCTTAGAAATCAAAGGAATGTTTCCGACTGTTTTGGTCCTCTTCATTTCGGCAGTGCTCGGCGCGGCAGTTTTGATTACCGGCCAAGCGAAGCTTAAGCAGAAGCAAGGCAATGTGTGATCGACAACGTTTTTAAGCGTGGCTTTATCGCTACTCTTCCAATAATGCCCGGAGTAATTCCGTTTGGCGCAGTCATGGGTGTGGTATGTTCAGAAGCAAAACTTTCACTCTTTCAAACAGTAGCGATGAATTTTTTGGCCTACGCCGGCGCAGCCCAACTGGCTGCCATGGAACTAATGACCAAGCATGCCGCTGGTCTCGTCGTAATTGCGACTGGCTTGATTATAAACATTCGGTTCCTGCTCTACAGTGCTGCCCTTTCGCCACATTTGCAGCGATCTTCCTTTTTCACAAAATTTTTTAGCGCTTATTCAGTGACTGACCAAAGTTACGCTGTTGTTTCTGCGCACCAAAGTCAGCTCGCAAATTCTTCGGAAATAGTGCGATTCTATCTGGGAACTGCGGCCTGCATGGCGCTGTTTTGGCATCTTTCAGTAATTGCTGGATACATCTTCGGAAACTTTGCGCCTGCCTCGTTGGCTCTCGATTACGCAGTTCCATTGAGTTTTGTTGCTCTCGTCATCCCAACACTTAAAAACCGTACTTACGTTGCGGTAGCAGCTTTCTCTTCAGTCATGGCCATCGCCCTCCACTCGCTACCGTTTAGAATCGGACTCATCGCAACGGCTCTTCTATCTATAGCCGTGGCTGCTTTTCTGACTCGACCAAGAGTAACAAATGATTGAAGCCAATTACTTCTGGACAAATATTTTAGCATTAGCTGGCGGAACAATTGTAATTCGAGGCTCACTCATTGCTCTTGCGAATCAAATTCGCATCAGTGATCGAGCAAAAGAGCTTTTCTCGTATATACCAGCCGCAATTTTGCCTGCCTTCGTTGCGCCCGCCGTATTTTTTCACCAGGGGCAGGTATCGTGGCTCTTTGAAAAAGAGCGTCTCGCAATTTTAATATTGGCGACCGTCTTTTGTTACTTCGTTCGAAATACTTTTTTTACGATCACCTTCGGCCTAGCTGCCCTCTTTTTTCTGACCAGCTTTGCAATTTAAATATCGAGCAAATATTCTTCGAGATTATCGAATGATCCGCCCCAGCCTTGAGTCATCCCTGCACGACCTGCAATGAATGTTTCCAACTCTTCTTTTGTAGCCTTGCCATAAACTTCCCACTCGATTGTGACACGAGTTTGCATTGAACCTTCCTCGTGGAGCGTGACAGTTGTGATCATTGTCTCTGGCCAGGTTGGTGCTGCCGGATGGCGACTGACATTGCCATCTTTGTCGCAGAACTGCTGCGTATATTGAAGGTAATTTGGACGTTCAACTTTTATGTATTGCGCGCGCCCGTACATGATCATGCCTGAGTCGTTAGACATCGAGTACCTAGTTTGGCCACCAGTCTTGATGTTGGCTTCGAGAAAAATCATTTTAAAGCCCGTTGGCGCTAGCCACTGAGAAAAGTGTTTTGGGTTCGTCCACATCTCAAACATTTTCTCGATTGGGGCTTCAAAACTTCGATTGATAACAAACTTCTCTTTGTTTTCGATTTCTTTTCCAAGAAATTCAGCCAACCGATCCCAAGTCGATTCGCCGCCGGCGGCCTTAATAAACTTTTTCATTTCTTTCGCTACTTCTCCGGTTGCAAAAGCCATCGTCATCTCTAATTTTGTTTTGCCTTTTAGATCTGTGAAAACAGCAGTGACGCGAAAGAGTGGCGGGCGATCGTCGTTTCCACCGTGATCGTAAACGAGTCGCGAAAACTCAACGACTTCATGATAAATCGTTTTGTTTTCATAGTTAGTGCCATCAGGACCGTGCATCGTGTAAGCCCAGTGTCCACCGACCCGTAAATCCTTTGAATGTGTAGTGAGTGTGAAACCGCGGGGCCCCCACCACTTCGCTACTTTTTTCGGATCAGTCCATGCATCCCAAACTAATTTTACTGGCGCATCGTAAATACGAGTGATTGAGATTTCATTGTTATTATTTTTTTCGCTTGCCATGTTTTCGTCCTTTGTCCTTTGATTCTTTTTCTGAAATAACTGATTTCAAATAGAGATCTAAGCGATCCAAACTTTCTTCCCAGAAAACTCGATACTGCTCCATCCAGCTCGTCGCACTCTTGAGTGGCGCCCCGTTGAGCTTGCAAGGCCGCCACTGTGCATCGCGACCCTTCGTGATCAATCCTGCGTTCTCGAGAACTTTCAAATGTTTCGTCACTGCGGGAAGACTCATCTCTTTTAGAAAGGGCTTCGCCAAATCCGAAACGTTCGCCTCACCTTTCGAAAGTCGTGCCAACATCGCTCGACGAGTTGGGTCTGCTAACGCAGAGAAGGTAAGGCTTAGTTGATCATTCATATAATACCTATCGGTTAATTAACCAGTTAGTTAAATATAAATGATGGCTGCGCAAAATTCAAACAGATTTTAGTGGGTGGCGCTAACTGACTAAATGACTAAAAATATTGGGATTTATGAGGTCGATCGCGACCTAGACTCTAGTCTACATTTACGTAGGCTAAACGCCCCGAAACGCTCGATTTCCTAAGCTACAAGCGAAGCGTGATCTTTACGCGGGATGCTTAGGGATTATTAGGTTGATCAGAGGTGAGTGAGTTGTTATCCGATAAACATGAATAAATTGAAATCAATTTTAGGCAGCAGTGTTGAAGCAGTCATTCTGATCATTCTTCTCGTAGGTTTCGTCGGTGTCTTAGGCGCCGCATGGACTTACGCGATGAACGTTAGCTCTAAAGTCGCCGCAAGCTCAGCCGTGAGCGAAGTCGATGCTGGTGCGCTGATCGAAGTTGAGCGCTTAAGAGCGCTTGGTCAAGCTCAGGTCAATGATAGCCGTGCGTTCTTCTTGTTAGGATCGAAAGTACTTTTTGATCGGCAGAAATCTCAGAAGCAAGCCTTTGCTGATGGACTTGCTGCTTTCCAAAAAAAGTATTCACTCCCGAAGATGGACGAGATAGTTGCGAGAATTCAAGCTTTGCAAACGCAGGAAACAGAATTCTTTGATCAAGCCACTGGTTTTCGAGAAAAACAAACTGAGTCGAAAATTGTCGGTCAATTTTATCAATCAAAGGTCGGCCCGCTCATCACGCAGCTAAACGAAAACTTTGATCAAATCGTTCAGCTTCATAATGCAGAACTTGCCAATACGAAAAATCGAGCAAAAGAAGCTGGCGAAGAAGCGCAATCGCTCGTTCCAGTCGGAATGCGCTGGTTAACTCTTGCTCTATCGGCGTTATTTGCAGGTATTTCTCTTTTGGTTTTGAAAATGGTTTGGTCTCGTCAGTCATATCTTCGTGAACGTCTTCGCCTCGTCGAAGAAGCAAAACGTGGAGTGATGGGCCGAGACGAAGTGATGGCTGCAGTTGCTTTTGATCTTAAAGATTCGCTTAACGAAATTTCTGAAACAGCTGAAAGTTTAAAGAAAACTCGAGAGCCTCAGGAAGTTACAGAAAAGGCCGAGCTGATCAAGACGACAGTCGTTGAAATCGAAGGCTTGCTTGCTGATATCTACGATCAAAAGAAAGCTGATCTGGGCAATCTCACTCTACGACTTGAACAAATGGGCGTCGCAGAGATTTTGGATGAAGCGCAGACAACCTTAGCTCCAATCGCTAAAAAACGAGATGTCGGCTTACAAATGGATACCGTGAACGAATCTGTACTCGCGTTTGTTGATCGAGAGCGAGTGATGCGAGTTCTTGTGAATTTAATTGGAAACGCGATTAAGTACAGTCGTAAGCACACAAAGGTTCTTGTAAAAGTGAAAAGCGACGCTCAGTTTGTAAATATCGCGATCGCCGACACCGGACCCGGAATTCCTGCCGGTCAAGTTTCGACTTTGTTTGATAATTTCTGGCAAGCACGTCGATCTGCCGATCAAGGAGCGGGTATTGGCCTTGCAGTCGTCAAGACAGTGATCGAAGCTCATGGCGGAACCGTGAAGGTCGATTCTAACCCGGGCCAAGGAAGCACGTTCACGTTCTCGCTTCCTCGGCGACGACCAGCAGGCGCCCAACTTAAAAAGCCGTCTGCATCAACTGTTCGTAAAATCGCTCGCCAGCCAGACTCAGCGGTTTAGAGTTACGTTGGATAAATTGTAATTTTATGGCCGTGCTCTTCATGTTCGCTCACTCGCAAACATGGCATTCCGGCCGCCTCTGCGGCCTGCAATCCAAGCAGGCCATCTTCGAACACTAAGCAATCTACTGATTCAACTTTTAGAATCGATGCAGCACTTAAAAAACAATCCGGCGCAGGCTTTCCGTTTACATAGTCTTCGGCACAAACAAGCAAATCAAAATAGTGCGACATTCCAAGCTGGGCCAAAGTAGTTTCGACCGGCCTCCGGCGGCTGCCCGAAACTATCGCCATCGGAATTTTCTTAAAGCTCGCTTTAATAATTTCAACAACCGGAATCACACCCGTAACGTTTTTAATTGCGCCAAAATAATGAGTCTCTTTGTTCTTTAAAATTTCATCGAGCGGAAGGTCTTTGCCATGTAATTCACTGAGCAGACGTACGATTTCTCGCGTCGGTCTTCCCGCCCATCCAAGATGTTGCTCGAGAGTCAGCTCTAGCCCGTAAACACCCAGCGCTTGATTCCATGCTTCGCGATGTATCGGCATTGTATGTGCTACTGTTCCGTCGAAGTCGAAAAGGAATGCTTTAAAATCTCGGTCAGGAAAGAATGTTTTAATCATCCATTTACTCTAGCAAATAATCGTTTTTGAGACAAAGATGACTCATGAGCAAAAAGGTCTTACAACTTTGTCTTTCAAGTTCTTGGGGCGGACTAGAGATGTCAGCCGCCACTTACGCAAGACACCTCAATTCTAAATCTGTGGAATCTCTTTGCTTAACCCTTAAAGATTCGCCGTTAGCACTCAAGAGCGAAAGCTTTGGAATTAAAATTTTAACATTAAATGAGCAGCTTAACTGGCTCAGCAAAGTAAAAACAGTTCGCCAGTTTATTAAGTCCCACAATATTACTACCGTTTTTGTTCATCGACTGAAAGATCTGCAGCTTCTCTACCCTGCGCTCATAGGAATGAATGAAGTGAGTGTCGTCGGTTTTGCCCACATGCTTTTAAACGTTTCAAAGCGCGACCCACTCCACAAGCTTTTGTACAGCCGCCTTAAAACTCTTGTCACCTTTACTGCTCGGCAAAAGAATCTCTTATTACCGAAACTTCCCTTAGCTGAATCACGATACTCGGTTGCCTACCCGGGTGTAGACAGCCAAAAGTTTCACCCTGAAAAACGAGACGAGAACTTACGTCTGTCACTGAACGTAACGCGAAACGACTGTTTGCTTGGAGTGATTGGAAGGTTTGATAGGCAAAAGGGTCAGCTCGAGTTTGTACAGGCGCTCAAACTTCTACATGATAGAAATATTCCCTTTAAAGCTGTCCTCGTTGGCGCGCCTACTGCTGGCGAAAATCAAAACGATTATGAAAAAGAAATTTTTGATTTTGTTGCGTCTAATGGTCTCGAATCGAAAGTAAAATTTGTCGGCTTCCTCGATGATCCATCGAAGTTGATGGCCTCACTTGATATTTTTGTTTTGCCTTCTTACCAAGAGACTTTTGGACTCGTCGTACTCGAAGCCATGGCAAGTGGGACTGCGGTTCTCGCAACTGATGCGGGAGGACCGCCAGAGATAATTGCAAATTCATCGGCGATGTTCGAGCCACGAAATCCTCAAGCATTGGCGCGCACTCTGACTCACTTTATTAACTCCCCCGAAGAGCGAAAGTCTCTCGGCCGAGAACTACGCGAACGTGCGTGCTTGAAATTCAATGAATCACACTTTGTTCATACACTTATAGAGCTTGCAGAGCCTGCCTCATCTTTAAGCGCCGCTCGACCTTAATCTGTGCATTTGTGTCACCGCTCAACACAACTCGCCGACATTCTCGTAGTCATCTACACAATTGTGATGATGGGTTGCCGGAATGGCATGTAGTCCCTAATTCTTAGTGCCAACAAAGGGGATATAAAATGAAATTTCTTACTTACGCTTTAGCAGCATGTTTCTTAGCACCAACTTTTGCCTCAGCTGAGGAATCAAATAACGAACTTAAAAAAGCCGGTCACACAGTTAAGCAGACTGCGAAAAAAGCAAAAAACAGAGTCAAAGAAGCTTTTTGTACTGACAGCGATCTTGAGTGCAAAGCAAAAAAAGCCGGCAACCGAGTCGACGAAACAGTTGGCAAAGCTGGCGACAAAATTGACGAGAAAGTAAACTAGTAATAGGGCCCTTTAACGGGAACAGAGCGGAGAAATAGATGCATAAGATTTTGTTGGTTGAAGATTCAGTAGACGCTTACAACTTGGTTAAACGAGCTCTCGGAACTGCTCAACTTGAGTGGGCGAAGTCTCTCGCTGAAGCAACCCGACTTCTTCAGACTAAGCAATACGACCTTATCCTTCTGGACATTATGCTTCCAGATGGCGACGGCTACCGTCTTTGCTCAGTCCTTCAGACAAACGATCAGTTGAACAACTGCCCGGTTATCTTTTTAACTGCGAAGAATTCGACTCTTGATAAAGTAATGGGCTTCTCTGTTGGCGCAGACGACTTTATCTCAAAGCCGTTTGATCCTTTAGAACTCAAAGCACGAGTCGATGCAAAACTTCGTAAACGCGAGCGAGACATGATCGAGTCAGACATGATTCGAGTTGGCGACATCGAGATCAATCGCAACACTCAACGTGTATCGATCAATCAAAATGGAACAAGCGAGAACATCGATCTTACTCCAATCGAGTTCAAGCTTCTCGTTATGTTGAGCAAAGAACCAAACACTGTTCACACACGCGATCAAATCTTGAACCATGTTTGGGGCGAGAGCATTCACGTGTACGGTCGTTCGGTCGACACTCACATCTCTAAGTTACGCAAGAAGCTTGGCCCTAAAGCTGATTACATTGAATCAGTCCATGGCTCTGGATATCGATTTGCAGTTAACGAGCAACAAGCTCCGCAAATTGATGTGAACCTTCGCGCTCTACCAGTTTAAATATTTACCCCTGGGTCACCTTGAGAATAAAAACTCATGGTGGCCCAGCCCCTCCACAGCAATTATCTCTTTACGACATCAATATGAAGTTCGTTGCGCCGAAAGAATGGAAGCGTGAACGGATGGTTGTATTTTGCGAGTCGCGGCGCTGAAGCTGGCAGATAGCCTTTTTCATGGAGCCAGAGGCGCAAATATTTTGTCAACCGAGTCTGTTTTCTCTTTCCGCAAAATCCCGCAAATCTGAGGGCAGCAGTTAGATGCGGTTTTACTTTTTCAATTTTAATTTCACTATCGAGAGGCTTAGGTGCAGTTTCCGTACTTATTTCTCCAGGCAAGATCATCGATACTTCGAATGCCTTCAGATGACTGTCAATGTCGGCTCGCTCAAGCCTCATAAGTGCCGACATTCTACTGCCAACGTCTTCTTGTATGAGTGGCATCATTGGTTCGATGACCTCGGATCGAGAATTTTTTCCGAGCACATAATTCAGAAGGCGCATATAGGCGGTCTCCCGATTTTGATCTTCTTCGTCGCTTTCAATTCTAACTTTTGCAATATGGTAGGTGTGATAGCGGCGAAGCTGAACGTGTTCTTCGTTAATCACCAGATCGAAATCTACTTCGAATCGACCGAGAGCAACCATCATTCCCCCTCTCCACTATATACAGACTATCCGACTGTTTAAGACTTTAAAATAAGCGACGATTTACCCCAGTTTTTGGTTAAAACGGCCACAGGAACGACTGCCTTCGCGCATTTTTCGGCTACGTTTATGAAGTTAGCCACCCACACTGTTGCGAGATCAAAAGTATTTTAGTTTCGGGCACGATTTTGCTGGCCCAATGCTTGCTCTAGGATCTCCCCGTAGCACGTCTGTTGAAGCTGAACGTATGTTGAAAAGAGTCGATGGAGTCTTGGCGAAATGCACTCCCCCTTAGTTTCGCCAAGGCTCCAGAGACGAATCACTACTATCTAGGATCGTTCGAATGAAGATCACAAACAGAGTTTTTCTAATTATAGCGATCGCTACTTTTTCTGCCGGCAGAGCCGACAATCTATTAAATGAAGACCTTATTGAGCAGCAACAGTTCCTTCGAGAATCCCGTACGATCGAAGAACTTCTTGATTTAGAAAAGCAAGAATTAGCAAAGTTGACCAAAGCAGAATCCGATTCACCTCGCGAGGCAATCACTCTATCGCAAGCACAGAATCTTCTCGACAGCATTAGCCCACACCCTGTTGTCGGAAACGCTGCCTACAATTCGTATAATCGCAAAGGAACCGAAATTGGCTATTGTTTTGGTCGCGCTACGTATGTGCATCTTGCACTCTTAAAAATGGGAGTGAAGAAAGATGCGATTAAGAAGATTTGGACTGTCGGTTTAACCGGTGGCCAAGTTAATTGGATCTATCACGTCGCAACTGCAGTTCGTACGACCGACGGAAACTGGACGGTCATTGATAATTTTGTTGGTCGCCTCATCTCCACTCAAGACTGGGCTACGCAGATGCGAACAATGACGATCGACGGAAAAAAAGCGACCTTCATTACTGATGCAAAAAAGTTTGCCCCGAAACTTGGTACTTACTCTCGGGTGCAATTGGGTCTCGACCTCAATCGCGAAACTGACTTTTACAAAAACTACTTCGGTGATCTCTTTAAGTGGCTAAGCAGTGCTGAGTCTCATAAATATTTTACTTCATACGGAATAGTGAAAGCTAATGGCGAGCCATTGAAACTTCCAGCAAGAATTCGACTACAAACTGAAAAACAGGCTCCGCCGAAATCTTTAATTAAAAGAGCCGCAGACGCCATTTGCCGTCCGATTACTTTTTCGAATATCTTCCAACGCTAATCTAAGATTTTTCGGTCACCGGGAATAATTGAATATTGAGTTGGTAAACTCTCTCGCCCTTTGAGCTTAGACGCTTAACTCCAACATCCTTGTTAATTCGTTTGCGGAGCTGGCGAAGTTCGAATTTTACGTGTTCGAATTCTTCGGACGACATCGCTAGCGTGACCGATCCAAACTCGCGATCTTTTGGGGAATCACGGAAAAGAGATTCGATGCCTAGGTAAATTAGCTCAGCTTGAAGTTTGCGAATGAGGTTTACAGGAATTTCTTGTCCTGCTTCTCCGCCGGCTCCAGCGCCTTTTTCGATCGCTCCTGTTTCAGGATTTAACTTAAGTTTACCGGACTCAACAAGCTTCGAAAGTGACTGACGAATTTCTTCGACGCTCGCTTTCGCTCGGAATAGCTTGTGGAGGTCCGCGGGATTAAAGTTAACACCTTGTTGATCCGCCATTGCATAGAGTACCCAGCCGATCCAGCTTGGAACTTTCTCCCAAGACGCTTGATCGATCAGTCCATCGTGCAAATCGCGTCTCGCGCGAAGCTCAGAGAGTTCACGCAAAAACTGATTTCGTTCCATTGGGTCTACGGCTTGTCCATAACGAACAAGGGCGACGAATTCACCGGCTTCAGCTTTGTTAAGCCTGAGCGCTCGAGCAAAACGAATCATCATGTCTTCTGACAAGTTTCGTTTTCCCTCGATGATAAGTTTTAAGTAATTCGGCGACTTGATATCTGCAGCCGCAGAAAAATTTGAATATGAATACGGTCTAAGAGTCGCACCTTCAATTGCTCGGCGATAATCGTAGACATCTTTTAAGTACTGTCGAAAATCAGTGTAAGTCGCGAGAATTGGTGTTTTTAGAGTTGAACGAGAGTCTAACGTTGCGAACGCCATCTGTCCGGCAGTGGTTGCGCCTTGGATGTTGTCTGGCATTTTTTCTCCGAGATGAAAGTCTATGTTGCGACTTTGATCGTCCCAGCTAGTTTTGAAGTTGGCAAATTATTTTGATGAGTTAGCTCTTGTAAACAGTTCGGCAGGTCTTAAGTCTAGAGCTCGTGTAGCTCTGAACTTCCGCCCAAGAAATCCGCTTCGTACTGATGACTCTTCAACCAACGCTGTGGCTTTTTGTAATTCGGATAATGCTTTTCTACGAGCGCCCAAAATTTTGGCGAGTGATCGTAATGTTTTAAATGCGCAAGTTCGTGCGCAACTACGTAATCAATGACTTCGACTGGAGCAAATGACAAACGCCAATTCAAACTCAACTGACCTTTTGAGTTGCAACTGCCCCAACGAGTTTTTTGCGATCGATAAACTACTGATGAAGGCTTGAGCTTCATCTTCTCAGAAATTTCAGTGACTCGCTCTTCGAGAACTTCGCGCCCAACTTTCTCGTAGAAACGCTGAAACAAAGTGCTCATTTCTGGATGTTCATCTTCGGGCTTAAATTTCGCCCAAAGATCTGGCGGAATTTCGCAAATGAATTCTTTTTCAGTCTGTTTGAAGTGAAGACGAGAGGCGTCCCCTTTTGCATAACGCAAAACATGAGGCTTACCTAAAAAGAGAAACTTTTCCCCGTCTTTGAAAGTCTTTTTCGGAAACTTTTCACGAAGCTTTTCAAATTTGGTCGTTTGCTTCTCGATCCACTTCATATTCTTGAGCAAAAATTTATTGATCTCTGCGTCTGCTGTCTTAACCGAAGCACTCACTCGAACTCTGCCACTCGGCTGAAGTGTAAGAGACAATCGGCCGCCGCGGCCCTTGCGAAGCACTTCGACATCGTAAGTTCCAACTCGAACTGACTCGGCACCAGCGGCATCGCTTTTTTCAACCTTCTGTTTCTTCTCGGTAGTGGCCTTCGCACTTTCACCGAACAAAACCTTCGAAATGTCTTTAAACAGTTTAATCTTCGACATTCACTTAGTGAAGCAGGCAACCAGTCACGCAGTCAATCTGTCTGGCCGATTGACTGCGTGACCGATTGCCTGTTTAGTTGTCCAGCATGTCTTCAGATTTCGATCGTCTACAGCCAGACCTAATTCTCTCAGCGATTGAAAGAGCGGGATATTTTCCAACCGGAGAGTATTCGCAATTAAATTCGTATGAAAATCGAGTCTTCGACATTCGACTAGAGTCGCACCCGAGAGCTTTTCAGCCACTTGATCGTGTCATTGCAAAATTCTATCGACCGAATCGTTGGTCGAAGGCGCAGATCCAAGATGAGCATGATTTTCTTAATGATCTTCTTACAGAGGGAATTCCCGCAGTCGCGGCCTTGCCACTTAAGCCCGGCGGAACTTGTTTTGAAATTGATGGCTACATCATGGCTCTTTTCCCTCGCGTTGTCGGAAGAAATCCGCAAGAATTTTTGCCTGGCCAACTCAAGCAAGTCGGTCGAACACTTGCGCACATTCACAATGTTGGCGCACGCAAAGTTGCGAAGTTTCGACCAACACTCGGCCCGCAAGCGTATGGTTGGGATGCTTTTCACAGATTAGAACGTGCCGTTTATCGTGATCTTTGGCCTCGCTACGAAGAAGTGGCGACCACACTCCTCAACTATCTTGAAGACGAGCTTGATCCCTCGATGAACATGAGAATTCACGGAGATTGTCATAAAGGAAATCTTCTTCATTCTTCGCAAGGTGAATTTTTCTTTGTCGACTTTGATGATTTTTGTAATGGCCCAGCCATCCAAGATTTTTGGATGCTGCTAAGTTCAGGGGCTGATGAAGATGAGTCACAACATGAGCAAGATGAGATATATCAGGGCTACGAGGAGCTTCGCGAAGCTCCGGATCAATGGCATTTACTCGAGCCCTTACGGGGTCTAAGAATCATCCATTATGCCGGCTGGATCGCTCATCGCTGGAATGATCCGTTTTTCAAACGAATCTTCCCTAACTTCGAGACTTACAACTACTGGCTCGAAGAGCTCCAAACCCTTGAAAAGATTGTAAATCGCCTCGAGTAGCGACCTCCTAACGCGAGTCGTAATCTAAAAGCCGCTCCCTTGGCTTCGCTCAAGCATTTCGTTAGATTGGCGTCGGCCGGGTCCATGCAATGACGTTCCAGCTAACCCCGCCAGGACCGGAAGGTAGCAACGGTACCTGGGGCACATGTGATGTGGGTTGCCCGGCCACTTTTTAACTTTATTGATGCATCAATGAAGTTGGTAAATTCAGAATTCTGAATACAGTTACAGTATTCAGAATTCAGCACAGTATTCGGAGCTCTGACTTTGTCATACCAGGTAATCGCAAGAAAATGGCGACCAAGATCATTCACCGAAGTTGTCGGACAAGATCATATCTCGACAACTTTGTTGAACGCTCTCAGACATGATCGCCTGCCTCAAGCGTTGCTGTTCACTGGTCCGCGAGGAACCGGAAAAACTTCGAGTGCACGAATTCTTGCGAAGTCACTTCGCTGTCCCAATGCAAAAAACTTTGTTCCGTGCGGTGAATGTGCAACATGCGAAGACGTGGGCAACGGGCGAAGTCTCGATGTGATTGAAATCGATGGAGCAAGTAACAACGGCGTAGATGCTGTTCGTGAACTTCGCGACACCGTTGGCTACATGCCTTCAAGTGGTAAGTACAAAGTCTATATCATCGATGAAGTTCACATGCTCTCAACGAGCGCATTCAATGCGCTCCTAAAAACACTTGAAGAGCCACCTTCGCATGTTGTTTTCATCATGGCGACAACCGAAGTACAAAAAATTCCGAATACAATTTTGTCTCGCTGCCAACGTTTTGATTTCCGTCGCATCTCGACTCGTCAAATCGCCAAGCATCTTGAGAGCATTGTAAAAAAAGATGGTCACAAGGCAGAGCAAGAAGCACTTTGGCTGATTGCACGCCAGGCTGACGGTTCTATGCGCGATAGCCAAAGCCTGCTTGATCAAGTGATCACGTACTGCGACGGCGAAGTTTCACTTAAAAAAGTAATTGATGTTTTGGGTCTCACGGATCGGGCCCTTCTTCTTGAAGCACTTACGTCTCTCACAGCACAAGATGCCCACGCGATGATCGATGTCATCGAAAAGGTCTTTCATGCTGGATATGATCCAAAGATTTTCGCGCAAGATTTGCTCGAGGAGATTCGTCACGCACTCATGATTCGCTTGTGCACCACAGATGTCACTCGCGTGGTCGATCTACCAGACGCAGAAATTCAAGCTCTCAAAGAAGCTAGCGCCCCGCTCAGTAACGAAGACCTACATATGCTCTTCGATATGGCCCTTAAAGGTGTCAATGATTTGCTCCGCTCACAAGATGCTCGCTTAGTTCTTGAAATGCTTTTGTTGAGAATGACCCATGCGCCTCGCATTCTTGCTCTTTCGCAATTGTTGCAAGGTCAGCTTCCAACTCTCAGTGCATCGGCAGCTCAGCCACAACAAACTCGTGCGACGCCGCCGACGTCGGCGACTGTAAAGCCTGCGGCATCGGCCAGGCCAGCCGCTGAAGAGCCAGCCGCCAAAGCCGGGAATACGACTCACGCCGAAGTAGAAGACAAACCCAAATATAATTTCGTTCGCCCAGCAAGCCCCGAGGCTGCTGCACGAATGGCCGCAGCAGCGCAAGCACATGCAGAAGCTGCTGCTTATGCTGAAGCAAATCCAACTCCTCCAGAACCAATTGCAGCGACCCTTCCGAAAGAAGAATACGAAGCTATTGCCGAAGAAAATAAAACGCTTCGAGACGATCCGTGGTTTCAGTTTGTTACTCGCGTAAAGAAATCAAATGCGATGCTTGGGGCAATGCTCGAGAATACGTTCTTGATGACACAAACTGATAGCGAGTTAGTTCTCGGCATCCCAAAAAAGGTTTCGTTCTTATTCGATAAAGTTGCGGACAAAGAGAATTTAAAAAAAGTTGAAACGTTCCTCGAAACTTTCTGGAACAAGAAATATACAGTGACAGCAAAACTCGCTGATGAAAAATCGGTGAAAGCAGCTGAAGCGGAGACACCCACTCCAAAAGCAGTGATCGAGAAAGCGCAGAAAGCAAAACAGAAGACCGTTGAAAGCCAAGTTGAGACGAACGCCCTCGTTCGCTCAGTACAAGACGTTTTCAAGGGACAAATTAAATCTATTAAAGAAAAACGTTAAAGGAGTTTAGATATGAAAGGCCGAAAAATGTCAGGTGGAGGTATGCCAGGTGGCGGTGGTGCTGGTGGAATGCAAAACCTAATGAAGCAAGCCAATCAACTTCAGATGAAGATGAAAAAGGTTCAAGAAGAGCTCGCTGAACGTGAATACGAAGCTAGCTCAGGCGGAAACGCTGTTGTCGTTCGAGTGAAAGGTGAAAACCAGATCCTTTCCTTGAAAATCAGCGAAGATGTGATGAAATCTGGAGACGTAGAAATGCTTCAGGACTTGGTGATGACAGCGACTAACGAAGCAATTCGTAAGGCGAAAGAAACTCAAGCAGCCGAAATGGAAAAAATCACCGGCGGCTTCAACATCCCGGGTATGTTCTAGGGTAGCTGCTACCAGAGTGTAGCAATGGTGCGTTAGTCGGAGGACTTTTGTTAAAGATTAATTCTCTCGAAAAATTGGTTCATGAGCTCAATCGATTGCCAGGCATTGGTCCGAAAACGGCTCAGCGCCTTGCGTACTACATTTTGAGAACTCCCGAGCTATCGAACAAGATGCAAGATGCGCTTAAGCTTGTTCAAGAGAACGTTCATCTTTGCCAGCAGTGCTTTTCGTACACAGATGAAGGCGATCTTTGCTACTACTGCAAAGATGCCCATCGCCGTGATGACACTTTGTGTGTCGTTGAAGAGCCGTCAGGAATTGCCCGGATCGAATCTTCGGGTGCATTTAGAGGCAAGTATCATGTTCTTCACGGAGCAATTTCTCCGCTCGATAACGTCGGACCGAATGACCTTAAAATCCGAGAGCTCATTACGCGGGTTGAAGCTGGCAAAGTCGGCACCGCACCTGAAATCAAAGAAGTTATCTTGGCTCTCGATCCAGATCTCGAGGGCGACACAACTGTTCTTTACCTTGCGAAACTTTTGACTGAGCGAAATGTTCGCGTCAGTCGCATCGCAAGTGGTGTTCCGCTCGGGTCAGACATCGATTACGTCGATGACCGCACATTAGGGCTTGCACTCCAAAATCGACTACAGCTTTAATAGGCTGTGGCACTAACCAATCAAATCGCCAAAGAGATTCACTGCAAGATCGTTTACTACGGGCCGTCGCTCGGTGGTAAAACGACCAACGTTCAGTGGATTTACGAAAAAACTTCGGGCCAAAGCAAATCAGAAATGATGGCCTTCAATTCAAATCCTGAACGCACACTGTTTTTTGATTTCTTGCCGATGAACGGTGGCGAAATTCACGGCCAAAAAATTCGTTTTCATCTTTACTCGGTTCCTGGGCAAGTGGTCTACGAAGCCACTCGACGACTCGTCATGCGGAATGTGGATGCAATCATATTTGTCGCTGATTCGCAGCTTGAGCGGATGGATGAGAATATTGAGAACATGAAAAATTTGGAACGTGATCTTGATTATCAAGGGCAAAATATTCGCCAGGTTCCGCTTGTAATCCAATATAACAAACGTGACCTCCCCAATATCGCATCTGTTGCTGAGATGCGCGCAGCTTTGAATAGGTACAATGCCCCAGACTTTGAAGCGGTTGCCTCAATTGGCCGCGGAGTACTTGAGCCTTTGAAAACTGCCACTAAATCGATTATTACCACACTCAAAGGCGGCGAACTCTAAAAGGCGTCATTCTCCCAAAATCCCCGTAATCTAGGGTTTTCTGGATTTGGGGATTTTGGGTGTACGACGCCTTTTCTGCCGGAGGGAAATAATGGAACTGATTCGTGAATTGACGACATCTCCGAAAGTTAAGCCACCAGTCGATAAACTCGGCTTTGGTGTCCACTTCTCTGATCACATGTTTGTGTGCGATTTTAATCCTAAAGAAGGATGGCATGGTGATCGCGTCGTTCCTTACCGCAATTTCAGTTTAGATCCAGCAGCCGCAGCACTCCATTACGGCCAAACTTTGTTTGAAGGCATGAAAGCGTTCCGCGGAGTCGATAACAAAATTCGATTGTTCAGACCTGAGATGAATTTTAAACGCTTGCAAGAGGGCGCCGCTCGTTTGTGTCTGCAAGGCCCGCCACTTAAGAATTTCATGAACGGAATCATCGAACTCGTTAAAACTGATCGAGATTGGATTCCATCAAACGAAGGCACGGCACTTTACATTCGCCCTACTTTAATTGGCACCGAGCCATTCTTAGGTGTGCGACCAGCAAACGAAATTCTTTTCTACATCATCACTTCACCTGTTGGCGGTTACTACGGCGCCAAAGTCGATCCAGTTTCAATTTGGATTGAAACGAAATACGCACGCGCTGCAGTTGGCGGAATCGGTAACGTAAAAGCTGGCGGAAACTACGCAGCTTCCTTACTTGCTGCTCAAGAAGCAAAGAAGAAAGGCTTCTCTCAAGTGTTGTGGCTTGATGGAGCTGAGCGAAGATTTGTTGAAGAAGTTGGAACAATGAACGTGTTCTTCGTAAAAGGAGACTCGGTCATCACTCCGGCACTCAATGGCCGAATTCTTCCGGGAGTTATGCGCGATTCTGCGATTCAAGTTTTAGAATCACTTGGCATCACTGTCGAGCAAAGGCCGGTAGAAGTTTACGAAATTCTCAAAGGGCTTAAAGAAGGCACTGTCACTGAAGCTTTTGGAACAGGAACAGCTGCAGCAGTTGCTCCAATTGCGTCGTTTGGAACTGAAACTGCGAAACTTCAAGTAGGTAATGGCGAAGTCGGGCCGATCACTTCACAGTTAATGACTTACTTTGCTGACCTCTACTACGGGCGCATTGAAGATAATTTTGGTTGGACACTTGATGTCGACCTTCCCTACGAACTCAATGAGAACGCGTCAGTCGCCAGGCAACCTTATCTCCCAGACGAGGAGTTAGATGACGCCGAAGCCTCTATCGAAGCTATATTGGCAGAGGTGGGCTTAGGTGATATGACCTCAACCCATGGAAGCTCTCGAAACTAAAATTCAGCGGTTAAAGAAGGAGCGAAACGCTCTTATTCTTTCTCACTTCTACGAAGATGGTGAGATTCAGGATATCGCTGACGGTGTCGGAGACAGTCTCTATCTTGCTCAACAAGGTGAAAAATCAAACGCTCCTGTGATCTTGCTTGCAGGAGTGGTGTTCATGGCTGAGACCGTAAAAATTCTTTCGCCCGACAAAACGGTTTTGGTCCCCGATCTCAACGCCGGCTGTTCGTTAGTTGATCATTCTCCTTTTGATAAATATCTCGCTTGGCGCAAACTTCACCCTGATGCAATTTGCGTTTCGTACGTCAATTCGAGCGCAGCAGTGAAATCAATCACAGATGTCGCAGTGACTTCGACAAATGCCGAGAAAATTATTAATTCAATTCCCAAGGATCGAAAAATTTTATTCGGGCCCGACCGCAATCTTGGTCGGTACTTAAGTGTAAAGCTCAATCGACCAATGGAGCTTTGGCCTGGATCTTGTGAAGTGCATGTTCTTTTCTCCTCACGTAAACTTTTTGAATTAAAGCAAAAGTATCCGAAGGCGATCGTCATTGCACACCCTGAGTGTGATGAGGCCGTGCTCAATTATGCTGATGTCATTGGGTCGACGTCTCGATTGCTTGATGAAGTGAAGAACAATAAAAGTGTGAACGAATTCATTGTCGCCACTGAGTACGGAATCTTTCATCAGATGCAGAAAGCGCGACCAGATGCACTTTTAGTTCAAGCGCCAGCCGAAGGCTCGTGCGCTTGTAATGAATGTCCTTACATGAAGATGAATTCTCTCGAGAAAATCGCTAAGGCACTCGAGACATTGTCTCCCGCTGTTGATGTGCAGCCTGAACTCATTGAGCGTTCGCGAGTTTCTCTTCGACGTATGCTTGATATTACAGACGGCAAGTCAGTTCAGTGGCCTGATCATTTTGAATGGCCGTAGTTACTTCCAAGGCATGCGCCGGCCTCGGCAGCCTGCGATTCTTTCTGAAGTAGAAATCATTCGCTGACAGACTCATCCTGTCTCTCGACCGCTGTACAACTTTACTGCACGTATAAAAGATCAAACAATTCAGTAGTTTGGCGTCAGTTTTGAAGACGAAAAAAACACCGTAGAATTGTGTCTTTTTCCTCACCCGTCTTAATGATATTGGACCCTCAACTTAGGTCCAGGCATTCCGATAAAGAGGAGGTAAGGCGAATCAGTCGCTGAGTATCGGAGTACATATGAAAGACCCTAGAATTGCGCCAAGACAGAAGATGGACCGTCTCGAGATCAATGGCTTCACATCGATCGATCACATGACTCTACTGTCACGTCACGGTCACATCGTCGACGCGTCTTCGAGTGGTTTTTTACTTCACATCGATCGAAAAGAATTAGTGCCGAAACAATTCCGCGAGAAACTTTCAATTGAAGCATTAGAAGGTGATCAGGTTTTACTTACGATCCCATTGATGAACTTAGAAATTTCGGGAAAGATCGCTCGCACTCGACGTGTTAACAAAGACACTTACGAAATCGCTGTAGATTTCAGTGATGATTCGCCTGAGTACTGGCGCGAACTCTTATTAGAGATGCTCCCTAAGCCTGGCGATCTATAGCGCTTCAAAACCTGTTATTACTTTTTCGCTTACCAGCGCTACTGAATAGTGGGCTGGTAAGAACCAAGCGATTGCTTCGGCCACTCCCGCATGCTCGTCTGAAGTTGGACTACCCAAAGACTCAAGCGAAAACGCAAGATCACTCTGCAAGTGCTCAGCGCCTTGATCGCCATTTTGTATGATCGCGATTTTTGGAGCGAGTGCTCCTTGATCAAAAAGAAATTGCTTCAAAATTTTTCTAACGTAGCCCGGAAGATAACCTTCTGTTGGTTGACCAACGTACAATTGATCGCCATCTTTAAATTCAAGCCGAGTGGTTTTTGGGCGGCTCGCCTTCTCTTGGCTTTTATCATCAGTAACAATCGAGCCACGCTCTTTAAAGTTCCAAGTCATACCGTATGTCAAAACAAAGTCAGGCATTGATTGTTCAGGATTAATTGCTAGGCCAATTCCGCGAGTAGAAAGCCAATTTAGAAGTTGAGCACCATACTCAGTGCCCTCGGTAGTGGCGCGTGCGAAAAGATAAGGCCAACCATCGGGGCCGGGCTTTGCATCTTCGAAGACAAGAGAGAACTTACCGTAGGGAAGAACGCGTGCGAAATTGACTTCCCACGCTTGATCTCGTTTGGCCTGTGGAATTTTAAGAAGCTCAAAGAACTCGTCAGCTGCAGCTTGTTTCATTGCTAACTATTTACTGACAGTTGAACGCATTAGCAACAACAGCTGCTCCGTAATTCGCAGTTGCAGTAGAAACCACGTACGCAATGCTTGAGCCGTAGCTACTTGAATTAGCAGCGTTCAACACCCCAACTAAGTCGCCCTGATATGAGAACATGCCGCTACCACTCGAACCCTTATTTGCCTCGATCGAAGAAATAAGAGCTCCGGTGCGCCGGCTCACTAAGCTTGCGCCCTGTTCTCCAGAAATGACGGTTGAGTCTACTTTTCCAGCTGAAGCAAAAAGTACTTTTCCGGCGCTGAATGCGGCTCCGCTTCGGCTGCTCGGGTACCCAATATTCCAGACAGCTTCATTGACAGAAGGTGTCCGACCAGAAGTTTTCATGCAAGTGCGACCCGCTAAATCCGGAACATGAAGAATCGCGTAATCCCCGGTGATGCCGACTCCCGATTGGATCAATTGTGAGAATGAGTCACGACGCTCGGGATACTTATCGAGTTCTTTTTTGAGGTTTTTAAGGTCAACGGCAAAGACGTAGCCAGCGCCAGCGGCAACAACTTGCGAACGAAGCCTGCCGAGAGTTCTTCCTTCTTGAGAAAACGGCAGCTTGCAACTTGCATTGCCACTTCTCACCTGTTGGTGATCTGGAACATTGAATTGGAAGCTTTTGACACTCTTACCCTTAGTCAGTGTTACGCACTGGGGCAGACAGTGAAGCGCAGTCAATACATGACCTCGATTTGAGATGATCGTAGCTGAGCAACCGAGCTCTTTTCCCTCTGCCTTGATCTCTAATGCGGCCGCACGGCCGCGCTCCAATGCTGATGGCTTGATTGCGGCTGGTACCTTACCAGGCTTGTAAAAGTCGGCAGAGCCCATCAAAGGAAACAACAATAGAATTGATGCAATAAAACGTTTCATACTGAGTGTCTTAGCAAGGGACGAGCCGAATTGATAAGCCTTCAAAATCGAACTATTAGCTTAGCTGCTTGCCATGCCGTCCAAGTTCGATACGATCATGCAAATTATTCCATTTGGTGATTTGTAGTTAGTTAGACAGGGCGTAAACTTTGGAAGTGACAAAAGATAAACAAATTTTTATTACTTCAGACCATCTCGATTTGGCACGTTCAACCATTGATGGCCTCGAGAGTTTTGTTACTGCTCTGAACGACGAGTACATCGACGTTGAGGCTTGGTCTGTTTTTCATGTTTGGCTTGATGGCCGACCCGAAAAGAATGCTCCTTACTTTTCTGCTTTTAGAGCTTGGCAGCTCTTCCACTGGCAGCCGGCATTAGGAACGGTTCCTTTACCACTGAATGAAGATTGCAAAACTATTGCTGAAGCCTACATGAAAATTATGGGCGACAAGCTTTCTCCTGCGCAGATTGAAATACTAAAAAAGGGCGTCGCGTACTCACCCGACATTTACGAAGTTCATATGTTCGACGGAAACCAAGTGAGCGCGGTTGGACTCATCTCTGGAGAGAAAATTACCATCTACCAGCCTGGGTTTAGTTCGCTTGGGAAGTCGGGCGATTACCTCATGGCACACGCTGTTCCAGCGTGCGAGCAAAACTATATCCTGCTTGGGGCCAGTCATTTTATTTCACGAAAAGCTAAGCCCTTGGTCC
>CAZIYJ010000018.1:0-28451 GCA_964543475.1 uncultured Bdellovibrionales bacterium
AAGATGGCAGGGATGGATCATTCAAAGATGGCAGGGATGGATCATTCAAAGATGGCCCCGGCGCCGGTTGCGAAACCTGATCCGCATGCAGGTCATTCTATGCAATCGAAACCCTCTGGCGCTATTGACTGGAGTACACAATCAGATGCGATGCTCAGACAAAATCAGGCGTCGCGAAATTTAAATCCGCAGGGTTCCGATCCCGTTGAAACCTTGACTGTCGATTCGATTACGGCGCTTCAGCCAACGACACTTCCAAAAGACGCCAAGGTTCACGATGTAAAGCTTACGCTCGGCGGTGATATGGAGCGATACGTTTGGCACATCAATGGCAAAACGATTCAGCAAGACCAATTGCTGTTTATAAATAAAGGTGAAGTCGTTAGATTTACTTTTGATAATAAAACCATGATGCATCACCCGATGCACTTTCACGGACACTTCTTCCGAGTCATAAATGACAAAGGTGAGCGATCACCACTTAAACACACAGTCGATGTACCCCCTCACATGTCACGCACGATCGAATTCTTCTCGAATGAGCCTGGGCAGTGGATGCTCCACTGTCACAACCTTTATCACATGAAGACAGGCATGGCTCGGATTGTGCGTTACAACGACTTTAAACTCACTCCTGAAATGGCTGTAAATACACCGAAAGATCCTCACCTCCGCGAACACTTTTACAAGTACTCTTCGCTGGAGGCATCGAGCAATCACGCGCGAGGGAAGTTTCACCTAATGCGCACATGGGATGAGTTAGATCTTGAAATTGAATCAGCAGATATCGACGGAAAGAATTTTTCTTTCAAAAAACCTTGGGAAACAGAAGGTAGTCTTTTGTATCGCAGATGGTTTACCAACTTCTTCAACGTCCAAGGCGGAGCTGACTATTACGATGAAGAAATTTACGGGATCCTCGGTGTTGGTTACATTCTGCCAATGTTGTTTGAGTCGTCGGTTTTCGTTAACCACGAAGGTAAATTCCGTTTCGATTTAGAAAAGCGTTTTCAGTGGACTAAGAATGTTTTATCAGACGCTGAAGTTACTTGGCGTCCTGATTGGGGCGGCGAGCGCGACTTCGAGTACGAAGTGTCGCTCATGTATGGGCCAAGCTGGTATTGGGCAGCAGGCCTGATGCTGACTGAAAAAAGTGTGGGTGTCGGGGCTCAGGTGCAGTTCTAATGCGAACCGTAACTTTATTCGTCGCAACCGCTTTGCTGAGCGTTGCGGTTTATGCGCACAAAGATAAACCGCATAAGCCGGAGGCTAAAGTAGCAGTTCCAACTATTGAAAAAGAATCGGCCGCTACAGTGCTCTCTGAAATCAATGCGAGTTACTTACAGTCAGTAAAGCCAATTTTCAAAGTTAGCTGCTTTAACTGCCACAGCTCACAAACTGAATATCCGTGGTATGCGAAATTGCCAGGCGCCAAGCAGCTGATTGAAAAAGACATTCGGGAGTCTAAAGAGCATCTCGACATCACAAATGACTTTCCATTCGGCGGTCACGGTGATGGTCCTGCAGATGACCTTCAGGCAATTCGCGACGCTGTCGTAAATTCGGATATGCCGCCATTTCGTTATTGGATGATGCACCCCTCTAGTCGTTTAGGGGATGACGAAAAGAAAGCTGTGACAGATTGGATCGATCAAAGTTTAGAGAAGCTCAAGAATGCCTCGCTAACTTCTAAGCCAGCCGGTCACTCCAAGCACGTCGGTCACTAGCGATAATTCAATATTTCTCCACTCGAAGAAGGTCGCTCACTCGTACTACTATCTAAGCGGGAGGCCTCATGGCGAAATTTTTTACGATTCTCTCTACCGGTTTTGTGCTTATGAGTTTAGCTGCTTGCGGGGATGATTCTCCCAATGCGAACCCAGTTGATAACCAGCCGCCACCAACCGCGTCGTCCCTTAACTGGAATGAAGTTGAGCACGAGTATTATATCGATATGGTTAGCCCGCAAACCTGTGACATGCCTTTCAAAATTAAAGTTGGTCAAAATGGTTCATACGTTGCCGGTCCTTGTACCAGCGGAGGAGTCGATACTAAAACTGGGCATATTACAAACAATGAACTTAGCCAATTAAACGAGATGATTGACGAAGTCGGCGCTTCAAATCTTTCAGAAAATAAATGTTCTCAAGGTGAAGCGTTTGTTGGCAGTTCAACGAGCCTCACGGTTGAAGGAACGAAGCGAACCGTTTATCGACATTTTCCAGATCAGCTATGCTATCGCGGGAACAAACAGGCATCAGAGGGCTTAAATGCTTTCGTTAATTCGCTCGGTGAAAAATACTATCCATCGCGACCATAAAAAATTAAAGGCCGATCTTTCACGGCCTTTAACAGTCAAATTAGTAGTTAGTTCCTCTGTTGTACGAAACGCGACGGCATCGATGCGGTTTACATCGGTGGCCTTCGGCTGATTCACAGGTATAAAGAGCCGACTCTTGAGCGTCGTACCTGTTGTTAGAAATTTCCCCCGTATAGACTCTCCAGTCGCTGCGGACTGAGTGAGCTTGGCATTGCCAGTAGCGATCGTTCATCGGCGCAACATCAGAAGCGATGTCATTTGCAAACGAAAAACTGCCAACAAAAAGTGCAGACGCAAGAATCAGAGAGCGAACTAGTATCATGATGACCCCCTTTAGGTTCAAAAAGTTTGTACTAGCTGATTAGTGCAATCGGCTCGCCATCCTAATTAAACGGCGCGCGGTGGGATTTGTAACCACATCTCCCTCTCTAAAGTTTTCTCGCATTTAGTTTCGAACACCTTTGGTCAGTAGCATTGCTCGCTCATCGAA
The DNA here is from genome assembly GCA_964543475.1 of uncultured Bdellovibrionales bacterium. Classification (GTDB taxonomy): domain Bacteria; phylum Bdellovibrionota; class Bdellovibrionia; order Bdellovibrionales; family JAMPXM01; genus JAYSYM01. Next base: position 2,811 of record CAZIYJ010000018.1, read on the forward strand.
CGCTCCTTACCATTTCATCAATCCAGACGATCTGGAAAACTGTTTACGGAGGATCTTTATGAGTTTGCTTTCGGTTGTTCGCTCGACTCTATTTAGTTTGTTTTTACTAAGCGCACTCAGTGCTTCAGCTATTACGCCAGTTACCGGCGGCGGTGAAGGAGAAATGAGCGGCGAAGTTAACAAAATGAGACCTTACGATGTTCGCTTCATCGATGAACTTAGTCGGCACCACAAAGATGGAATCATGATGTCTGAAATGGCTGTCGAAAAAGCCTTTCATCCCGAGCTAAAACAGATGGCTAAGGAGATGGTGGCAGCGCAAATGGCCGAACTCGAGATGCTGCAGGGGTGGAGAGCAAAGTGGTATCCAAATGTAAAAGCCTGGGAATACAAAGGTATGGAAATGGATATGTCTCGTCTTGAATCTACTTCCGGAAACGAATTCGATCTCGCTTTCTTGGACTCAATGATCATGCATCATCCAGGTGCAATTTTTCTTGGCGCAGAAGCAAGTCGGCGGGGAACGCATCGGGAGTTGCGAAAACTCGGAGCGAAAATTGCTCGCGATCAGATTCGTGAAGTGAATATGATGCGCGACTGGCGCGACATGTGGAGCAAGTAAGCCGCTTGTAGTTAGGTATTGTAGGCTCAACCAGAGGAAGGTCGGGCCGCAAGACTTTTGAAAGTCAGTTGAGCGACTTAAAATTTACTCATGCAAATACACATGAAAAAATTTAAGTCGGTTTCTTTTCTTGCGTCGAGTCTTCTCCTGACAGCTTGTTTATCGGATACACCGAAGGCTGAAAACGCGTCGGCGCCGCCAGTATCCAACAAGGATGGAACGCCTTCAAAACCTTCGCCTACACCTTCATCGAACCAGCCCCCAGTAGCGAGCTTTGATTTAAAAGCACAAGTTGAAGGTTACAAACAGCGCTACGGTTTACGAGACCCATACACGAAGCTCGTCGATAATCAAGGTGACGGCTTCACTGAACTTTATGGCACGAGAAACGTAAGAGTAGTTCTTCACGGCGTTTACTATCGTGGCGGCGCTAACAATAAATACAACAAGTACTCAGTGCGGAGTAATTCAAACCCCTTGCAGACCATGGGATTAACCAACATGTGCCAGCAGGGCTTCAGCGACTCGATTTATCTGTATAGCGAAAACTATGCGTCTGCCCCTACGTCTGTCAGTTGTCGAAATCAGGAAAACCAAGACGCAACACTGGCGTATAAACAGATCACGGGTCTGACCCGTGGCAATGAAGAAAAGCATCTTACTTTAGTGCACCAGCACATCAAAGGTGCGCGCAAGGGGCCAATGTATGCTCATTGCTGGAATGGATGGCATGCATCTGGATATGTTGCTGCGATTACTCTCAAACAATTTTGTGGATGGAATGCGTCTGAAGCTGATGCTTACTGGGTGAAGAACACAGATGGAAATTCTGTGGGCTATGATTCAATTAGAAAACGTGTCAGAGACTTTGTCCCGCTTAAAAATCTTCCGATCACTAAAGATGAACGTGATTTAATTTGTCCGTAAAATATTAACAGCTTCTTCTGAGCCAAGGTTGGTGCACAGAAGAAGCTACCACCGCAATTACGCGGCGTGCGGTGGAGAGGGGCACTGATTTTCAAAGAGTAAAGAGACTCATTTTACTATGAACTGACCTTTATTTTGCGTGCCGCCGTGAACTCCACACTCGAATGGGTAGGTCCCCGGAGACTTCACTTCGATAACTTTAGATGCGCCATTAGAGTCGCTGGCCATTAAATTTATATCAAGCGAAGCTGCAGTCAGCATATACATGTTGTTGGCTGCAGTCTTCATTGTAACTCGTACTCGTTTGTTTAACGGAAGCTCAACTGAAAGTGGCGAGCAACTGCCATTAGCAAGTCCCTCGATTACTACTTCCTCGCTAACGGCAGCTAATTTATCTCTAGTATTTGAATCCAAATATAAACCTAGATCATAAGCGGTCTTGCCATTAGCATCGACGAGCGAAAGATCTGGATCAGCTTCAAGCAACGCTTCAACTGACCAACGCAAACCGCTCTTCGCAGCTAACATAATCGGCGAAAGCCCCTGATTGTCTTGCGCATTCACATCAGCATCGACTGCGATTAGAAGTTTCAAAACGTTGTAGTCGCCGTTATTAAAAAAGCTAACAGCGCGATGTAATGCAGTCTGGCCACTTACCTTGTCAGCTGTGTCGTAATAGGCACCAAGATCGAGCAAGCGATTTGCAATGTAAGTTTGTCTGTTGAAAACATCTGAATCATAAGGCGCAGTGCTTTTTCTGCAAACGCCCCCAGCAATTTCGATCGACGAAATCAGAGAACTGCAGCCGTTTTTATCTTGGTGATTTATGTCGGCGCCACAAGAAAGTGCCTGTTCTGCTAGTAGGGCATTGGATTGTCTTGAGGCAGTCAAAAGCAATTCGTTCGCCTGAGATTTTCCTTTACAAGGATTAGAGTACGAAAGAGGACTGCTGATTCTGCAATTAAGTTTATATTCAACAGTAGAATACTTTGGGGCCTCGCCAGTCGGCACGACTTCATAATTGTTCAGAATTAAATTAACATCGCTGTAAGCAGTTTTATTTTTTGAATAGCCAGGAATCGCAAGTTTTAAGGGAACATAGCCAGCCGGAGTGATGTCTGCAAAAAAGTCCAGCTCGCCGTTCAGATTAATTTGTCTAGTGCGGCTAAAGAGACTAGGGAGAGACGGTCTTTGCAGAATGACCTCGTGAGTTGTTCCTGTTGAGCCGCTGAGTGTATTGATAATTATTTCTGCATCGTTAGCGACACTGGTGCAGCGCCCAACTTCAGTCGCGAAAGCGTCCGTTTGAAAAGTAATTAAAGCTGCAATTGAGAAAATAATTCTAATAATCATCACGCCTCGCTTTTTAGCTCTAATGACTTAAAGCTTTCGATTGAACTATACTCCCCCATAGTATATGTCAAAGCCTAATTTTCGAACTGCCCGGAGTGAAAATGGCCCAAGCAAATCTAAGTAAAATTTCTAAATTGATTCCATCTGCAAAAATAAACCACGATCACTCGTCACAAAAAAAGCGAATGGCACGTATCAAGGGTCAGTTCGAAGGAATCGAGCGGATGATCGATGACGGTCGTTATTGCCCAGAGATTATTCAGCAGATCAAAGCAGTTCGCTCAGCACTTAAAGGTCTCGAGCTTGGAATTTTAGAAACTCACCTGCAAGGTTGTGTGAGAAAAGCTTTCGATTCTAAAAATATTAAAGAGTCGAATGAAAAGATTGAAGAGCTACTCGGCTTAATGCGAGCACAGACTTAAAGGGACATAATGGCCAGTAGCATTTTGGCCGGCACAATTGGTGCACTTAAAGAATTAGAGCGATTGAAGTAGTTAATTAAACGGGGAAACCCAGGAATGGAGAACTTATGAAAAAACTATTAGCGTCTGGAGCAGCGATCATAGCGGTGGCCTTGAGCGCAAGCGCTCAGGCGGCAGTTCCCAATTTAACTGCGGCTGAGCTTTCATCGCATAAAGTTGGCAAGCTAATCGTTCTCAAAAAGATCGACTCAGCATTTCAAGCAAAATTACGTGGCATTGAAGTCGTAAACTTGCAAGGTGGCGGAGCAGGGAAGCCGACTTTTAAAGTGATCATCTCGCAAGAAGTTGATTCAGGGAAAGTAGCAAATAAAGTTGAATTAACTCTCGATGACAAAGGAAAGGCTCTTGGTATTCCTTCTGTAGTAAATGGAGTTGCGGCGTCGAAAGCAACCGTATGGTCGGAAAAAGATCCGATGGCACTAACTGAGTTGGCGCTTCACCACGTTGAGCATCTGGCAGGAACCGGCGACAAGAAAATTGCGCAGTTTATTCAGCCGTTAAAAGCTGTGCGAATTACTCAGGTCGGGCAGAACGCAGAATTAGAAATTTTGGCGAACGGAATCAAAGGCCGCTTAGTTATGCTTCTTGATGGCCAAGGTAAGTTAATTCAAGCCCAAGTAGTTGAATAGAACTTTGGAAGAAGAAGGGGAGAGACTCGCCATGGACGAAATCAAAAATCTCTTCCTTCTGATTTTAGCCGGAGCGTCAGTCGTCAGTTGCGGTTACTTTGGTCCGAGTTCACCAACGCTCACTCAATCAGTTCTCACCCCACAGCAAAAAGCCAGTCTCTCTTACGAAACTGTGCGAACGGCGGTCTTTACCCAGAGTTGTACTGGCTGTCACGGGTCGTTAGGTGGCGTTAATTTAGAGTCGTACGATTCTGTAATACAAAACCTAGCATTAGTTGAGCGAGCCGTTTTTCAAACCAAGACAATGCCGAAGGGTTTTTCTTTAACACGAGATCAAGAAGCTATTTTGAAAGCTTGGATTGAAATGGGTGCCCCAGAAAAACCTGGGCAGGGAACTCCAGCACCTACTCCCGATCCAACTGCGACTCCGGAACCAACACCTGAGCCTACTCCGACTCCGGTACCTGAGCCTCTAAAGGCAACGTTTGAATCAATTAAGCAGAATGTTTTAACTAACAAGTGTATCTACTGCCACAGTGGAAGTGGGCAAGCTAAACACATCCCGATCGATACGGTCGACGCTCTAGTAAATTCACCGAGAGAAATTGTAATTCCTGGTAATGCTGATGAGAGCGGCCTCGTGCTTGCGATTGAACGTGATGATGACAAGAGAATGCCGCCACCTAATGTCGGCAAAAGTTTGTCAGATGACGAAAAGCAAGTGATTAGAGAATGGATCAATAACGGTGCAAGCGATTAAAAAAAAGCGGGAGTCCGCTCTAGAACTCCCGCTGAAGGAAACCTTACGGTTACGAAGCGTAAGGCCTTAATGCATAACCAAAATATCCCATGGTCTTATTGTCCGAAAGTCTTGAATGGCTATTCCTAATTATCCATTTGCTACCGTTTTGCGGAGCTATCGACTCTCAATCTCTGTTTTCCTGTAATAGTCCGTTCTGTTCGCGGGCCTAGCGATACAGACTTTGTACAAGCTCGATCATTCTGCGGTTTGAAACAGAGTCTGAAATTTGTGTTTCGACAGTGATAAAATCAATTTTCTTATTAACGGCCCAATCAGATAAATAGCCAATGTCTCTTGGCCGCTCTAGGATCAAACTCATGTTTGGATTGTTGGCTTGAATAAAGCGATCGTAAGTAGGCTTCAAAGTAGCGATAAAAAAGTTGTCGATATCCCACTGTGGGTTGACGTTGACATAGCGATTGTCGATATCGATCAATTCTTTCTCAGTCAGGATCGATAACTGGTCGCGGTGTGAATGATCATCAGTGTTGTTGTGAAGAGCTACAAGCGAGCCGTATTTTCTTTGCTTCTGAGCAAGCTGGATGTTTCGCACAATCCAGTTAACGAAGTTCTTGAGTTTTTGAAAGTGCGCAGGGGTAGGAGTGGGCTTTGTCCTTTCGCGCAATCCTTTGTCCGTGAAAATTCGATTCGGGTCGAATTCGTAAGTCACGCTGTCGATCTTAACTCTCATGTTGCGGCCTGCACCTGCGTGATCAAGATACATTAAAGTGCCACCGTTCTTTCGGACCGCCTCGCTGCCAGTCGTTCTCGCTGTCACCTCGTTTTCATGCATGTGAAAGAAGAAAAGATCGGTTTTTAGCCTGGGGTAATTAATAACTTTCAATTTTACTAATCCATCGGAGCGAGTACTAAAGCGGTATTCAAGCACCAATGGATTTGCGCTACTGTAAATTTGATTTCGATAATTCGACGGCAAATCGGAAATAGCGAACGCCGTAGATGCGAATAGGGTAGTTGTGAGTGCAAACAATATTTTTTTCATGGATGACCGATCATGACAGCTCAGGCGTGTATTTCAACTAACTTTCGAGACAATAAGGCCCTGCGGGGGTCAATGCAGTTTTTAGTCTGAAGAGTTTGCCGCCGATAAGAAAATGCAGACGAAGGTCTAACAGACTTTTAAAAGGGTGTTGTCACTTTCGTTTTGAAAAAGCAGATCACCGAGCAACAAGTCAACTTGTTAGAGGGTTCAGATTACTGAGGCAGTTAACCATCATTGTAAAAATCTTTTCATACAACTTAATGTAACTAGCGTCAGATTCCGTGATTGATATGCTTCTTTAAATCTATTTTATGGAGGTCATAAATGAAATCACTACTAGCCGCTTTGGCAATTTGTCTTGTTGCTCCCAACTCTTTTGCAGATGATGAGCATAAACACTCAGATCACGGAACTATGGATCACAGTCAAATGATGAAAAACATGTCGGGCCCAACTGCTGATGCACATTTTTTAGATATGATGACTCAGCATCATAAAGATGGAATCGAGATGTCGCAAATGGCTGTCGATAAATCGCAAAATGCTGAACTAAAAAAGATGGCTGAAAAAATGGTAAAGGATCAGACAAAAGAAGTAGAGCAGATGCAGAAGTGGAGAACAGATCAGTTTGCATCAGTGCCGGCAATGGATCATGCAATGCCAAAAATGGATATGTCTTCGATGAACGACGCGAAAGGAGCGGAGTTTGATAAAGCATTTTCGAAAATGATGTCGCAGCACCACCAAGACGGAATCAAAATGGCAAATGCTGCCGCACCAAAGCTTACAAACAAAGAAGTTAAGAAGTTCGCGCAGAACGTTGTCAAAAACCAAACTAAAGAGAAGCAGCATTTGACGAAGTTGCACTCAAAAATTGGCGGAACATCAAGCGGTTCATCAAAAGCCGAGTAGCATTGCTTTTTTTAAGGAGGACACATGGCTACACGTACTATGGATCATTCAGCGATGGATCACTCGACCGCTCACCCAAACCACGCAGTGACGGGCGCAGGACATTATAAGCGATTCGCTATGATGGTGGGTCTATCGTTTATCGCGATGTACATCTTGATGTACGCGATGGTCGATGCGTTCTCCAGTGTGTACATGAATATCAATCAGTTCTATATGGCGGGGCTAATGGCAGCTCCGATGGCAGTGATAGAAATTTTGGTAATGCGATCGATGTATCCAAACAAAAATCTCAATAATTTAATTCTTGTAGGAAGTGTTGCAGCCTTAGGTCTTTTTTGGTTCGGCATTCGATCGCAGATTGCTGTCGGCGACCAACAATTTCTGCGCTCAATGATTCCCCATCACTCTGGCGCCATCCTCATGTGCGGAAAAGCAAATCTCACAGATCCGTCGATAAAAGATCTTTGCAGTGGAATTATGAAGGGCCAAGCAGCAGAAATCGAACAGATGAAATCAATGCTCTCTCGATAATTTCGAGAAGTATTGTCTCGTAATTTTAAAAATTGCTGGTATCAATTTGGCCGGCACACTTGATGCAGAGATTACCTGGTGAGAATTAACAAAGGGGTAAACATGAATTACAAATTATTACTACTCACACTTCTAACTGTTTCAACTGTTGGAGCGACATCTGCAGAGGCTGGTACGACGGTAATCACTGGAACTAAAAAAGGTAAATGTGCACCAGAAATGCCAGCGGTGAAACCAAAAGTACCGGTAACTATTCAGCTGAAGGGGACAAAGGATAAAACCTTTATGCTCCACTCGGCTTTACTGAACCTACACATGGTTGCAGCTCCGGGAAAGACAGCTACAGCGGTGATTACTCTTCCGAGTAAAGGTCATTACAGCTTTGTCTGCGGAGATGTAGCTCTACCTGAGAATAAAAGAACTCAGGGCGGCTTCATGGCGATGTAAGTTGTTAGGATAGATCTGCTGACCTGTTTAATTTAAAAAGCCGGCTTCTTTCGTTTCAGTGATGCTTGTACCAGCCCTTACCTTTAGAAACTGATTTGATTCACGGCTATGCAGGGACGATACTACACTTCGAGAAGGGGACGACTGATTAAAGCTCTAAGGACAGCCGATCTAACTTGCCAGCTATATGCTAGTAGAGGCTAAGATTGCTTGTGGGGGATCAATGCGCTTTCTAAGTTTACTGGTATTTCTGTCCATTCTGCCAGCCTCAGGTCTAGCTAATCCAAACCGCGTTAAGCTAAATCTAGTTTCTGAAACAACGATTGAAGCCGGTAAAGCGACTTTACAGTTTACCTTAATCGACACACAGACAAATCAGCCACTGTCCGCTAACTCCCTCCAAGTCTCTCACGAGAAACTTCTTCATGTTCTTATTTATGATCTGACCGGCCGGGAATATTGCTACCACTTACAATGTTAGTTCTCAGCTGACAAGCGCCATGTTGATCCCTTCAGTTTCTGGAGCTCGTGGAGGTCGTCCACCGAGCGATGAGTGCGGTCTAACTTCGTTATAATGTCTGCGCCAACGTTCAATCAGAATCTTTGCTTCGAGAAGTGTGAAAAATATTTCTCCGTTCAAAAACTGATCGCGCATTTTTCCGTTGAACGACTCGCAATAACCGTTTTCCCATGGTGAACCGGGTGCAATAAACAATGGCTTTACACTTAAAGTTTTAAACCACTTGAGTAACTTTTTAGCCACGAACTCAGGACCGTTGTCGGATCTTATGTGTTCGGGTATTCCATGCTCGATGAAGAGATCAGCGAGAATGAAAGTTACATCTTGAGAACGAATTCGTCTTGCAACGAACGACGCAAGACACTCTTTTGTAAATTCATCGATGATGTTCAAAATTCTAAACTTTCTTCCGTCATGAGTTTGCTCACTTACAAAGTCATAACTCCATACATGATTGCGATGAGTGGGGCGAAGTCTGATGCATGAGCCGTCACCAAGCCATAGTCTTGCGCGCTTAGGCTGCTTCTGCGGCACCTGCAAACCTTCACGCTGCCAAACTCGATGCACGCAATCTTTGCCGACGCTAAAGCCTTCAAGCTGAAGCATTGATGTAATCGTTTTGTAACCATATCTTCCGTACTGAGTCGCAAGTTCAACAATTCTCTCTCGAAGTCGCTCTTTATCTGGATCAACAATAGCCTGATAGCGCTGAGTTGTACGAAGCTGCCCAATCACCCTGCATGCTAAACGTTCAGATACATTCAGCACACGCATTGCGTGCTGAACAGCTTCGCGTCTGCGTGCAGGGCTTAGAAGTTTCCCGAGGCAACTTCTTTCAAAATCGATACTTCAAGTGCTTGGTTAGCTACGATCTTTTTAAGGCGAGAATTTTCTTGTTCGAGTTCTTTTAATCGCTTTGCTTGATCAACTTTCAAGCCACCGTATTCGTTCTTCCAGCGGATCACTGTCTGAAGAGTTACACCGATCTTGCGCGCAGCTTCTTCAAGCGTTGTGCCTTTGCCTTGTTCGATCTCGACAGTTCGTAAATGTTGAATAATTTCTTCCGCGGAATGCTTCTTTCTTGGCACTTAGGACCTCCGTTTAAGGCCCAGACTAACATATCATCTGGACCGGTTTAAGCCGGCCAGGTCAGCTAAATGTGCAACTTCAAGCTGTTGTTACATCGGAAGTCACAGTTAATCTAACTAATATCAGTCGCGAAAGAGTTAACGTTTATAACTTTAAAGCGCTAGTTTCGCCTGATCGAGCGCCGCTTTTCCGTCCTCCAATAGTTTAACACTTCTATTCCTAACTTTATTTTTTTTCGATTCATCTCATAGGAGTTACAGATGCGACTATTGATTTCGTTCTATTCATTTCTTTTATGTTCAACTGCCTTCGCTCACGGTGTGGCGGAGAGCGACAAACAACGGATGGTCGACGGGGGAATCCTCGATTACCTAGTCTTGGGTGCCAAGCACATGGTCACTGGCTACGATCATTTGCTATTTTTGTTCGGAGTAATTTTCTTCCTTACAAAATTTAAAGACATCGTAAAATTTATTACGGCGTTTACGCTCGGCCACAGCATCACTTTGATCTTTGCTACCTTCCTTGGAATTACGGCTAACGAGTATCTTGTCGATGCTGTTATTGCTCTAACCGTAATTTATAAGGGTTTTGATAACATCGATGGATTCCGTAAATATCTAAAGATCAACGCGCCGAATCTGTTGGCGCTAGTATTTATCTTTGGTCTGATTCACGGGTTTGGTTTATCCACGAGACTTCAGCAGTTGCCGCTAGGAGATCATGGACTCTTAGGAAAAATAATTTCATTTAATGCCGGCGTCGAGTTTGGACAAATTGCAGCCTTAGCTGTGATGTTGCTAATACTTGCTGGATGGCGTAAGTCTCCATCGTTTAAGCGTTTCAGTATTGCTGCGAATGTTTTGCTGATGCTAGCGGGGGCTGCGTTGCTTGTGTATCAGTTGTCGCTATACGCTGAAGATCGACACCATGATCAGCATGAAGGGGAAGAAGCGCACGCAGTAAACCCAGGAGGGGCTCATGACGAAAGCGTTCCGCACACGCACGAATCTGCTCCGCCACCAGTTGAAGCTCCAGCGCAGGGACATGGCCATGATCACGGGCCGCATGGACACAGTCATTAAGGAAATCCGATGTTCTATTTTGTATTGAAGTGCCTACTGTCAGGCTTAATCGTTGGAATTGTTTCGGAAATTGCCAGGCGGTCATCAGGCTTTGCCGCGATAATCGCTTCGCTACCTTTAACTTCGATTTTAGCTTTCATATGGATCTATCATGAAAGCGCAGATCTGCCTGCACTTAGTAAGTTGTCGTTTGAGATTGCGCTGATCGTAGTGCCTTCGATACTTTTTTTCGTAATGTTTTCCGTCCTCTTAAGGTTCGGATGGTCATTCTATCCGAGCCTGCTCTCGAGCATTGTGGGTCTCGTCGCAGCATACTCAATTTATATGTTTGTCTTGAAGAAATTCGGTATGCAGATTTAGCAGCGTAAGATTTTAAAAATGCTGGTAGCTGTCGGTTGAGTGTCGCGGTATTGAGACAGTTTTTGGTCTCTTGCGACACTCCTGTACGACAGTCGCTTCATTTCGAGGTAAGTCCTATTAGCTACTTAGCTCAGTAAGTTTCGCACTTTTCATTGGAACAAATTTCGCCTCTAAGCCTAGCAAAATAGCTGCACGCCATGAGTGCATAACAAAGGGGAAAATGATGAAATACGTTTTACGATGTCTGCCGTTATTACTATTGGTCGGCGCCAACGGCGTTGCGCAAGCTCAGACCGGGCTCAACAGGGTCACTTGCCTTAGTTCAGATTTTCGCACTCCTATTTGGACTCGCGAGTATTATATTGAGCTGCAGGATCATTTTCAGAATCTCATAGTTGCTAGAGAACTGATTCGCGAAAATGGGTGTTCCCTAGGTTTGAAAAACACAATCTACTTTGGGGAATGCCACTCTGTGGGATATGAGCAAATTGTTTGTCGTTAGAACGTCGTAGACAGCCTTGCACGATTGTTGTTCAAGTCGCCAAGTAAAAAACAGAGGCCAATTTAAGAGAGTAAAAGTGTCATAGCTATCAAATGTGATGAGGTGACGGCTCATCGCTACTTTACTGAAAAAAAAGTTTTAGTTATTCACTGAGACTCGAAATCTCCAATATAAAAATACGTTCACATTCCTACGCTGCGTCTTCTAAATTCATATTCTGTTGTTTAGTATTTGTTCGAAAACATTTAACGAATAACAGGAGATGAAAGATGGATATGCAGTCAAAACTAGGATCAGCAACTCACCAGTTCAAACAAATTTTCAAGGGCTTCACAGACGAGATGCAGAATTGCATCGATCACTGTACTAACTGCCACCAAGTTTGCCTTCAGATGATTGAGCATTGTTTAAGTAAAGGCGGAGCTCACGCGGACCCTAAGCACATCAAAACACTTCAAGATTGTGCTGAGATTTGCCAGACGTCTGCAGATTTCATGATTAGAGGCTCTGATCTTCATGGAAGAACTTGTGCAGCTTGCGCTGAAGCATGCATTGCGTGCGCAGTATCGTGCGAAGCAATGGCAGATGACGAGATGATGAAAATGTGTGCCGAAGTTTGCAGAGCTTGCGCCGATAGCTGCTCAAAAATGGCGGCTCAGCACTAGTATCAACTACTCACAGTTTAACTGAACTCAACAGGAGAATCTAAATGAAGTCATTGTACGCAAGCGCGGTGTTAGCAGCAGTTCTAAGTTTCAGTACTGGTGTGAGTGCAAAAGACGAAACACACAAGCATGGGAACATGGACCATTCAAAAATGGGTCATACTCAAGGCCAAATGGATGATGCACAGTTTTTGGATAAGTTTACGCAGCATCATAAAGACGGAATAAAGATGGCAGAAATGGCCGTCGATAAAGCGCAAAATCCGGATCTGAAAAAGATGGCAGAAAAAATGTTGAAGGACCAAACTAAAGAAATCGATCAAATGCAGAAGTGGAGAAAAGACCAATACGCTTCTGTACAGGAGACAGACGCATCAGTTCCAAAAATGGATATGTCTCCTTTGGAAAAAGCTGAAGGTAATGAGTTTGATCGCCAATTTGCGAGCATGATGGCAAAACACCATGAAGATGGAATTGCGATGGCTAAAGAGGCTGCGCCGAAAATTGAGAACAAGCAGGTAAAGAAATTTGCTCAAACTGCTGCAAAGAACCAGACTAAGGAAAAGCAGATGCTTTCAAAGTATGCAAAAGCTGCAAGCACTGCGAGCGGAACAACAAAAGCTCAGTAATTTCGAATAAGGGGAGCGCATGACTACACGTACAATCGATCACTCCGTGCTGAATCACACCGGTGCACATGCTGACCACATAGCTGCGGGTGCGGGACATTACAAACGATTTGCTATAATGGTGGGCCTATCGTTTGTCGCGATGTACGTCTTGATGTATGCAATGGTCGATGCGTTCTCCAGTGTCTACATGAATATCAATCAATTCTACATGGCTGGCTTAATGGCAGCGCCAATGGCCATTATCGAAATTTTGCTGATGCGATCAATGTACCCAAGCAAAACGCTCAACAATATTATTTTAGTCGCAAGCGTGGCAGCCCTGATCCTATTCTGGGTTGGAATCCGTTCGCAAGTTGCAGTAGGAGATCAGCAATTCCTTCGTTCGATGATTCCCCATCACTCGGGAGCAATTCTGATGTGTGAAAAAGCGAACCTCTCAGACCCTGCATTACAGAATCTCTGTAAAGAAATTATAGAGAGCCAAAAATCGGAAATTGATCAAATGCAGGGTATGCTGAAGCAGCGGCTTTAGTCCTGAAGAACATAATTGAGAAATTGGTTGGGACAATTTAGCTGAGTCACGTTTGAAATTGTCCCAACTGCGTTGTTTAAATATCTGCAGAATCCCACTAGTAACACATGAGCCACCTTGACTCGTGGCACGCTCCTTGAAATAAGAGAGTTGAATCAACACTAGGGGACAATATGAAAATCTATATTTTATCGATCGCAAGCTTTGCACTTCTTTTAAGCGGCTGTGCCCATCAAACGATGCGAGGCTCAGTTGCGATGAAGACAAGCGATCGCGATGCACATGTATGTTTTAACAAGGGCGAGGTAGCGCCGGGAGATACAGTTCGACTCTACAGCAATCGCTGCACAAAAGTCGGTGGCGGAGGCAAGGGTGAGGGCGGAGATCGCTCTTGTGAAAAGGTTGCAGTAGGAAATGGTGTGGTCACAAAGATCATTAACGATCACTACTCGCAAGTAACCTTCGATCCAGGCGTAGAGTTTGAAGAAGGTAGCTTCGTCGAAAAACTGTAAACTTCCTGGTGAAGCAAAGGTATGGATACGGCGAGGGAATTGAACATGAAACTTACTTTCGCCTTATTTTTTATTGTTGCCGCTCTCAGTCCTTCGACAGCGGTATCTGAAACGCTAAGCGAATACATTGAAGCGGTAAAGCAATCCAATCCTGATCTCCATGCAATTAGAAGCGAAGCACAAGGCGACGAGCGCCGCGCTTCTGCTGCTGGCTACTGGGACGATCCATTCTTTGGAATTGGTCCAGACCAAGTGCCAACTAACGAATCGTCAGGCGGCATGACCCGATACCAATTAAGCCAAACTATTCCTTTTCCGGGAAGACTCGGTGCTCGCAAAGATTCTGCGCAAGCGCTTGCGAAATCTACTGGTGCGGCGGCTGCGGCAAGCGAACGTGAAATTACAGTTATCGCAGCGCAATTATATGCTCGGGCGTTTTATACAGAAAAAGCGATTGCAGTTAATCGCTCACAACAGAAACTTTTGAGTGAACTTTTAAACAGTACGCGAGCCCGTTATAAATCCGGAACTGGGGGACATCACGAGTTAATTCTTGCTGACGTTGAGGCCTCTTCATTCGAGGCAGACAATTTGCGATTGAATCGTGAATTAAAAATACTTAAAGCAAAAATGAATGAACTAAAGTCTTCGCCATCTGATTCTCCAATTGAGCTTTCGAATATTGAAATTAGCGCTCCCGTACCGAAAAGTTATGAAAATGCAATTGAGGGACAACCAGAATTAATTGCTAGTGCGGCGAGTACTGATGCTGCTCGTGCCGAAGTCCGCAGCGCTAAACTTTCTTACTTTCCAGATATTGTTTTGCAGGGAATGTACATGAAACCAAGAGGCATGCCGATGGATCCGATGGCTCCTCCTGAGTCGTCTTCATGGGGCGCGATGGTCGGTGTATCCATTCCGCTTTTCTTTTTCGGTAAGCAAGCAAATTTATCAGCCGCTGCAAAATTAGCTAGTGAGTCGGCCGCCGCACAAAGAAGATCTCTTGAGAATCGTCTTAAAACCGAGTGGATCGAGGCAGAAGCACAGCTCGAAACTGCTCAAGACTTGGAACGGCTCTATAAAAAAGAAGTTGTCCCTAAAACCGAATTGGCCGCTCGCACCGCACGATCAGCCTATGTCGCAAGACGCCTGCCGCTAAGTCAGTTCATTGATATTCTTCGCGCGCAACGAACTCAGTCACTTGAACTTACTGCTGCAGAGATTGACGTCTCTTTAGCAAAACTTCGAAAAATAAATTTATTGAGTCGGGCACCGCAAATTAGGCTCGCACCGATGCGGCCAACCTTATTCGGCTCGGCTGAAATGGGCACAATGGGTGATAGCGGTGAAGCAGTTAACATGGGCTCTGGAATGCGATCACCAGTAATTCAAAAAAAGAAATCTAATTCAACTTCACCAGCTAGTAGCGGCATGGAAGGCATGTAACAAGTGACTTACATTTTTCTTTCGATTTTATTTTCTGCTTTTAGTTTTGCACAGCATGCTGACCACGGAGCGGTTAAGAAACCATCTGCTCCACCAAAACAAGTAACTTCTGCAGTAAAGCAAGATGACCCTAGAGTTGCGGTGCAAATTCCCCAAAATGAACAAGGAAGAATCGGCCTTCGCACAGCGAAAGCCGTTACATCCCCAATAAACTTCACGATTCGAACAGTTGGCTCTGTCTCAGCAGACCAATCTCGTGAAGCACACGTACACACGCGTTTAAATGGTTGGATTGAGAGAATCTTCATTGATGCCGTAGGTAAGCAGGTCAAAAAGGGCGAGAAGCTATTCGAACTTTACAGTCCTGACTTAGTAGCCACGCAAGAGGAGTATTTAGCTGCGAGAAACTCAGGTGCAGCAGGTAGAGAAATCGCACGGGCAGCCCTTGATCGTTTGAAATCATGGAATGTTCCTGATTCCGAAATTGCAAAACTTAGAAATACAAATAGGTCGCGAAGAACCCTTGCGTTCGAATCTCCTGTTAATGGCTTCGTGGTCAACAAGACTGCGATCCAAGGCATGTACATTACTCCGGAAATGGAGCTTTACCATATCGCCGACATTAGCAAGATTTGGGTTTTAATTACCCTCTACGAAGCCGACGTAAATGCAATCAAGGTTGGCGACCATGCTGAAATTAGGCTTCCATATGACGAATCTAGAACCTTTCAATCTCCAATTAATTACATCTATCCCGAACTAGATGTTGAAACTCGAACTTCTAAAGCACGAATCGAGCTGGACAACAAAGCGCAATCACTTAAGCCCGGAATGTTCGTGAATGTAGAGATTAAAAAAGATTTAGGGACAGCCGTTACTATCCCTGAAGATTCAATTATTGATACAGGTCTTAGACGTTTAGTTTTTATAAAAAAATCAGGAACAGCTTTTGAGCCACGAGAAATAAAAATCGGGCCTCGCACAGATGGCAAGGTTTCAGTCCTCTCGGGATTAAAAGAGGGCGAAGAAGTTGTTGTTGCAGCGCACTTCTTAATTGATGCTGAAAGCAAGGTCCAAGCAGCTTTACAAAAAGGTGCGAGTGCTCCACAAGGCGGCCATGGTTCGCACGGTGATAAAAAATGATTGGCAGAATTATTGAGATTTGTAGCCGAAACTACCGAATCACAATAGCCTTCGCGTTTGTGTTTGCTGTGTGGGGTGCATTTTGTTTAAAGCAAATGCGAATCGATGCGATTCCAGATCTCTCTGAAACCCAAGTCATTATTTTTACGGAATGGATGGGTCGAAGTCCGGAACTGGTTGAAGAGCAAGTCACTTATCCGCTTGTTACTTCAATGCTTGCTTCGCCAAAGGTCTCGCTAGTTCGCGGACAATCTATGTTTGGAATGTCCTTTGTCTATGTAATTTTTGAAGATGGCACGGATCTTTATTGGGCTCGAACCAGAGTTTTAGAGTCGTTATCAAAATTGTCCGGAAAACTTCCGCAAGGTGCGAGCCCATCGATCGGGCCCGATGCATCAGGCGTAGGTTGGGTTTATCAATATGTGCTGGTTGATCCGACCGGCCAAAGTAGTCTCCAGCAGATCAGAACTTTCCAAGATTGGTATCTTAAATATTGGTTAGCCTCCGTTCCAGGAGTAGCTGAAGTCGCTTCGATCGGCGGCTTCGAGAAGCAATACCAAATTGAAATCGATCCTAATAAGTTAGCTGCACTTAAAATTCCAATTGAGCGTGTGATCTCGGCAGTTCGCGAAAGCAATCGAGATGTCGGAGGCCGAACTCTTGAAATTAGTGAGCGTGAATTTTACGTTCGCGGCAGAGGGTATGTAAAGAACGTCGAAGATTTAGCGAGCGTAACGATCAGTGTTGCCGATGGTTCAGTTCCAATTAGAATTTCAGATGTCGGAAGAGTAACGATAGGTCCACAAATTAGAAGAGGCGTCACAGATTTCAATGGCGAAGGCGACGCTGTTGGCGGCGTCGTGGTCATGCGCCAAGGCGCTGACGTTTCAACAACGATCGCGGCAGTTAAAGAAAAACTTAAAGAAGTGCAGGTCGCTTTTCCAAAAGGTCTTGAGTTGCGTCCTGTGTATGACAGATCCGATTTGATCAAGAACGCAGTCTCCACTTTGCAAAACAATATCATTGAGGAAATGATTTTAGTTGCGATTGTAATTTTAATTTTCTTGTTCCACGTACGAAGTGCGCTAGTCGTAATTATAACGATGCCACTTGCGGTCTTAATCTCGTTAATCCCGATGTACTACTTAGACATCAGTCTCAATATTATGAGTATGGGCGGCATTATTTTAGCAATTGGTGACATCGTCGACGGCATTGTCGTGTTCATCGAAAACAGCCATAAGAAAATTGCCGAATTCCCAAATCGCAATCGCTCCGAGTTAATAGTTGAAGCTTGCAAGGAAATGGGTCCTTCAATTTTTAGTGCGCTTTTAATTATTGCGGT
The DNA here is from genome assembly GCA_964543475.1 of uncultured Bdellovibrionales bacterium. Classification (GTDB taxonomy): domain Bacteria; phylum Bdellovibrionota; class Bdellovibrionia; order Bdellovibrionales; family JAMPXM01; genus JAYSYM01. Next base: position 20,353 of record CAZIYJ010000018.1, read on the forward strand.
TTCATTTCTGCCAATTTTTGCTTTGCAAGCACAAGAGGGAAAGCTCTTTCATCCTTTAGCTTATACAAAAACCTTCGCGATGATCGCTGCAGCTCTTGTTACAATAACAGTCACAGCACCTTTAATTATTCTTTTCGTTAAAGGAAAAATTAGATCTGAAGCGCAGAACCCTGTAAATAGAATGATCGCAAAAGTTTACGCGCCGGTCTTGGCGTTTAGTCTTCGACGTCGGGCGTGGGTGCTGGCGGCACTTGTTGCATCAGTCGTCGTTACTGGAGCTGCATTCTCGAGATTAGGTTCAGAGTTCATGCCGCCACTTTGGGAGGGTGATCTACTTTACATGCCAATCACTGTTCCTGGTATGTCGATCACAGCAGCTTCAGATTTAGTGCAGCGGCAAGGGAAAGCGATTCGCTCAATTCCCGAGGTAGAATCTGTTTTCGGTAAAGCGGGAAGATATGAAACACCCACTGATCCAGCACCACTTTCAATGTTCGAGTATACGATTCGATTGAAACCTCGAGACAAATGGCGAAAAGGACTAAGCGAAGATGAATTGATAGCAGAGTTAGACTCGGCCGTCGCAGTTCCAGGAATAAATCGTGCTTGGACGAAACCAATTCGTGGTCGAATCGATATGCTATCAACTGGCATTCGCACCCCAGTGGGAATAAAAGTTTTCGCCAAAGATTTAGCGACGATCGAAGAGATCGGAAAAGAGCTTGAGCAAACGCTAGTCGGAATTAAAGGAACCAGAAGTGTCTATGCTGAAAGGCTTGGTGGGGGATCATATTTAGATTTCGATCCTGATCGCAAAGCACTTCAGCGTTATGGCTTAAATGTTGGTGATGCACTTAACGTGATCGAGACTGCAGTTGGGGGAATGGAAATCAGTCAAACAATCGAAGGGCGAGAGCGATATACCATCAATGTTCGCTATCCTCGCGAACTGCGCGACACGATCGACAAAGTGGGGCGCATTCTCGTGGGCACACCGTCCGGCGCGCAAATCCCGTTAGGTCAGCTTGGCAAGCTTTCAACTCAGTCTGGTGCTCCGATGATCTTTAACGAAAACGGATCACTTGTGGGATATGTGTACATAGATTTAGAAGGTCGTGATCCAGGTGGTTATGTAAGTGAAGCTAAAGATGCGGTCGCAAAAAATATCAAACTGCCGCAAGGAACTTTTATCAAATGGACAGGGCAGTACGAGAATTTAGCTCGCATGCAAGAGCGGATGAAACTAATTTTACCACTCACACTCGTACTAATTTTTGCATTCTTATACTTCGGAGTTCGCTCTCTCTCTAAAACATTACTGATTATGATCTCTGTTCCTTTGTCCCTCATTGGAGGGATTCTTCTAATGTGGGCATTAAATTACAATACTAGCGTTGCTGTCTGGGCCGGAGCTATAGCGCTCATTGGTGTCGCAGTGGAAACTGCGGCGATCATGATAGTCTTCTTAGACAAATCATGGGCTGCCTATAGAGCGAAAAGCACAGCACTTTCTGATTCTGACTTAGTAAGTGCGACGATTGACGGTGCTGGCGCAAGTCTGCGCCCTGTTCTGATGGCAGTGTGTATGAACATTTTTGGACTTATGCCGGTTATGCTCTCGACTGGTCTCGGCGCCGACGTTATGAAGAGAATATCTTCGCCAATGTTTGGTGGTCTTATTACTCTAGCGGTTTTGACTCTGATTATTCTTCCTATTTTGTATTTGATGACGGAGCGCCGTCGATACTTAAAAGGTTACGCTCATGTCTAACCAAGTTCTGTGGTGGGCGATGAGTGGATCGGAAGCTGCAGAAAAGCTAAAGGTAGACCTGCTAAGTGGTTTGAGCCAATCCGAGGCTGAAGCTAGAATTAAACAAGTGGGGCCTAACACCCTTGTTGCTGAGAAAAAGACGCCTCTGATATTAAAGTTCCTGCAGCAATTCAAAAGTCCAGTCGTACTAGCGCTGTTAGCTGCAACCGTAGTCTCTGCGTTTTTACAAGAGTGGATCGATGCTTTTGCAATTTTAATTATTGTCATAATTAATGCCGCAGTTTCTTTCTACCAAGAATTTAAAGCAGAAAATGCAGTTGAAATTCTAAAGAAGCTTTCAGCCCCTAAAGCTCGAGTTTTTAGAGATGGATCAGTTAAGTTAATAAGCTCGAGTGAAATTTGCCCAGGGGATGTTCTGGTTTTTGAGGCTGGAGACTTTGTTCCAGCCGATGCGAGGCTTGTTGAAGCAAGACAACTTTCTGTAGTCGAGGCAGCGTTAACTGGAGAGTCTCTCCCCGTAGAAAAATCAGAAAAATATGTTCCAGAACAAAGTGTACTCGGGAATCGGTCATCGATGATTTTTACGGGCACTGCGATTGCTGCTGGATCTGGAAGGGCAATAGCAGTCGAAACTGGTATGAATACCGAGTTGGGAAAAATCGCAGGTCTTTTAAAATCGACAAAAGCTGAGAGCACCCCACTTCAAAAAAGCTTAGATGACGTGGGGAAAAAACTTCTATTCGCAAGTTTCGGTGTGATCGCACTGATTGGTGTCATTGGAATCTTTCAAGGTCGTGAACCCATTGAATTGCTAATGAGCGCAATCAGTCTGGCAGTGGCTGCTATTCCTGAAGGGCTTCCGGCTGTAGTCACTGTTGCACTTACTCTTGCTGTGAAGCGAATGGTAACACGAAACGCAATAGTGAGGCACTTACCGGCAGTAGAAACACTCGGCTCGGCTGACGTGATTTGCACCGACAAGACTGGGACGTTGACTACAGGCCAGATGGAGCTGCGCGAGATAATTTCTGCAAAGAGTGAAATCGTTCCGGTCGCTAAAGCAACTGAAGACGAATCTTTGTTAAATATTTTAATGTCAGCATCTCTATGTTCAAACGCCACTTATAACTTAAAAGGTGAACAGGCCGGAGATCCCACTGAAGTAGCACTCCTGCGCGGCTCTGTCCTCGCCGGAATAGATCTCCAAAAGTTAGCGCAGCTAAATAAGCGAGAGTTCGAGTGGAGTTTTGATAGCGATCGAAAACGTATGAGTGTCGCCGTCAGAACTAATGAATCCATTGCCGTCCACTCTAAAGGTGCACCAGAATCAATTTTAAGCTGCTCAACCTTGAGCGAAGATGAATTAGAAGAGGTGCGAAAAAAGGTCTTCGAACTCTCCTCTAAAGGCAGGCGAGTTCTGGCAGTTGCAACAAAGAAACTCGGCTTCTCTGAAGACGTTACTAAGCTTGCCGATAAAGACGTCGAACGCGATCTGAAATTCCTTGGTTTGGTCTCTATAGCTGATCCTCCTCGGGTTGAGTCAATTGCTGCTGTGAAGTCTTGCCAAGACGCCGGAATTCAAGTGGTGATGATTACTGGAGACCATCCGGTCACAGCACAAGCGATCGCAACGGAATTGGGAATCTTCATAGCGGGAAAATACGATGGAGTTTTATCAGGAGAAGAGATAAGTCGACTATCTGATAGTGAACTTAAGGACCGTGTTCCGGCTACTGCCGTTTATGCTCGTGTTTCTCCTCAAGATAAACTTCGAATCGTAAATGCCTGGAAAGCACGAGGCAAAGTGGTCGCGATGACTGGTGATGGAGTGAACGACGCTCCCGCACTTAAGACTGCCTCGATCGGAATTGCTATGGGTCGGGGTGGCACGGAGGTCGCTCGGCAAGCTTCTTCAATGGTACTCGCGGACGATAATTTCGCAACCATTGTTTCAGCAGTAGAAGAAGGGCGTGCGGTTTTTGGAAATATTCGACGAACCGTCGAGTATTTGTTATCAGGAAATCTTGCTGAAATATTTGTGATGGTTGGAGCTGCTTTACTGGGCTTGCCTGTGCCGTTGGCCCCGATACATTTGCTGTGGATAAATTTGGTAACAGACGGCCTACCGTCGCTCGCTTTAGCGGCAGAGCCAGTGCCTAAAGATATTCTGAATCAAAGAAAATTATCAACACATGGATCTTTTTCAAATAAGGCATTCTGGCTAAGAACGTTTTTGGTTGGATCAGTTACAGGTGTTATGTGTCTTGCGGTCTATATCTATTCGCTTAATCGATGGGACGAAAGCACAGCAAGGACTCTTGCTTTCTCTTTCTTAGTTTACGCAGAGCTCTTCCGATCATTTGCAAGTCGTAGTGAAACCCTCACTTTCTTCGAGTTAGGTGCGCGATCTAATCTACTGCATTTAGCTGCCGTGCTTTTTCCGGCAGTATTTCAGTTTTTCTTACATCACTCGACTTTGTTTCAAGAAGTCTTCAACGTGCGGCCACTTAGCCTGGAAGAGTGCCTTGGAATTTTCGCACTTACATTGGTGCCAGTAACATTCTTAGAATTATACAAGCTACTTAAACGTAAACGGGAGCTATCAAAATGAAGTTGAAATTTTTAGGTGCAGCAGAAACTGTAACGGGCTCCAAATATCTTCTTGAGACTGGAAACAAAAAGATTTTGATTGATTGCGGATTATTTCAAGGTCTTAAGGAGTTGAGACTTCGAAATCGTGAGTCGTTCCCCATTCAGCCAAAATACATCGATGAAATGATACTCACGCATGCACATCTCGATCATTCAGGTTACATTCCTGCTCTTGTCCGCGATGGCTTTAGCGGAAGTATTCATTGTACAAAAGCAACTCGAGAATTGAGTTCGATAATCTTGCAAGATTCCGGATATTTGCAGGAAGAAGAAGCTCGTTACGCTAATAAGAGGAAATATTCTAAGCATAATCCAGCGCTACCGCTCTATACGGTTGAAGATGCAAAGCGTTCGCTAAACAAATTTCGATCGTACGAATTCAATAAAGCAATTGAGATTGCGCCAGGAATTAAAACTACGTTTAGTCGTGCAGGACATATTCTGGGGGCATCGTCAGTGCTTCTAGAGGCCAATGGCAAAAAAATTCTTTTCTCAGGTGATCTTGGTCGAGAAAATGACCCGATTCTCCGAGATCCTGAAAGCCCGCCTTCGGCTGATTACGTTGTCATTGAATCTACTTACGGTAATCGCTTGCATCCGAGTACTTTTGTTCCTGACCAGCTTGCTGAAATTATTAATCAAACTGCTGCAAAAAATGGTGTCGTTCTTATTCCAGCATTCGCAGTAGGGCGGGCTCAGATACTTCTCTATTATATTTATGAGCTTAAAAAATCAGGGCGCATTCCGGATATCCCCGTCTATTTAAACAGTCCAATGGCAATCAATGTGACAGAACTCTTCTGCGATAACCGTGACGAACATAAATTACCGCAAGACGTTTGCCATAACGTTTGCGGAACTGCTTCGTATGTCCGATCGGTGGAAGAATCGAAAGCGTTAAACATGCGAAAAGGTCCAATGATCATAATTTCTGCCAACGGAATGATTTCAGGTGGGAGAATTCTACATCACATTGCTGAATTTGGGCCGTTAGAATCAACAACAATAATTCTCCCTGGCTACCAGGCAGAAGGTACTCGAGGCAAAGCGCTTTATCGCGGAGCAAAGACTCTCCGTATGTTCGGCACTGACGTTTCGATCCGTGCGAGAGTTGAAAATATGGATGGTTTATCGGCGCATGCTGATGCAAAAGAACTTATTGCATGGCTTGCGAAAATCCCTTCACCGCCAAAAAAAATTTTTATTACTCATGGAGAACCTGATTCAGCAGCGGCATTAAAGGAGCGAATCGAGCAAGAATTAGGGTTTAGCGCTGAGATTCCTAAAATGCTTCAAGAGAGCGAATTGTGATGAATTGCGAGTGTACAAAGCTTCTGCATGATTGCAAATTAGTGGTTCTTACTGGTGGCCCAGGCGCTGGCAAAACAGCGGTATTAGAAATCGCAAGGCGAAGTCTCTGCGAGCACATTTCAATCTTACCAGAAGCTGCGAGTATCGTTTTTGGTGGAGGTTTCCCTCGCTTAAAATCAGACGGTTCCCTTCGAGCAGCTCAAGAGGTAATTTTTCATGTACAAAGGGGACTTGAGAAAGTTGTAGTAGGAGAAAAACATTCTGCTGTGGCTTTGTGTGACCGCGGAACTATTGATGGGTTAGCGTACTGGCCGGGCGAGGAAGATGAATTTTGGAAGTTAACGCGAACTACGCATGAAGAAGAGCTAGCAAGATACGCAGCTGTTATTCATTTGCGAAGCCCTTCTCGTGCACAAGGGTATAATCACAGCAATCCAGTGCGTATTGAATCTGATGTCGAGGCACAGACAGTTGATGAAAAACTCCTTCATGTGTGGAGTGATCATCCAAAGCATTATATAATTGAAAGTACAGATGATTTCCTAACCAAAGCTACTAAGGCAATTGAGATTATCCAAAGCTTGCTTCCAGATTGCTGCAAAACTCATGAATGGAAAGTTAAGTGATGCGCGACCTACAAAGCAGAATAAAATTAGCAGAAATTACCGGATCGGTTGGTGCAGGAGTAATTGGGGTAGGGTTAGGTTTATTTTTCGGTTCTACTTTTTTTGCCTATTGGCTACCCATTCTGTTATTCAGTACTCTTAGAGTTTCGGAAAAAATATGTCGTAACTTTGCGGCAGTTATTGGGTCCGTGTACCCTTCACTTGCGACAGTTTAAGAACTTAATCTGCTCGCTACATCAATACATCGATGACGGCAGCCGAGAATCTCTAATTAGCAATGGCACGTCTTTCGCCATACTCCATTAAAGTAGCTGCAATAGTGCAGCGTAACTACGGGAGTGCTATGCGAAAGTTTAGAATGGTTTTTTCAGCTATATTACTGTTGTCGATTTGTTCTCAGGGTAAAGCTCTGTCGGGGCTTCAGAAAGTAAGTTGTATGAGCTCAGATATGCATACACCAATTTGGGTCCGCGAATACTTTATTGATTTTCAAGATCACTATCAAAATGTGATAGTAGCCAGAGAACTACAGCGCGATAACGAGTGTGCACTCGGCCTTAAGAATACAATCTATTTGCGCGAGTGTTCTGCGGTTCAATATGAACCCATCTCTTGTTTCTAAGGCGGTAGAGTGACTGACATGAACCCAGAGAATGGCGCAAAGCCTGCTGAAGGCCAATGAAGGCTGAAGGCAAAACGACCGGCGCCATGAAGGGTGCCGGTGATATTTAGAATTAAAATAGGTCAGAGTGGTTGCTTAAAATATTTATTTAAATCTGCGAGCTTCTTTTGGAAATACTGAAATAGGTTTCCAATCAATTTCAAGAACCTTGCGAGAGGCGTGCTCGATGCGTGATACGCATTCACGAGAAGTGCATTCGCGTAAGTCAGTGAGGTTAAGACCAAGCTGCAGTATAGATGCCCCGACGATCAGTTTAATCAATATCTGGTACATGGTTTTACTCCTTAGTTATGCAATAAAGCTGGCAAGAATAGTGTGGACGGCCTTCAATTTCTCTTCGTTTTGGATGCGAGCGAGTAGTCCATAGCATTCATCTTTTAAGTTCAGCATTGGTAGTGGCTTACCTGATGAATACGCTTCGAACTCTTCCCAATCGAAACCATAGCAAGCGATCAGCTTGCGAGCCCGGGTTTCGGAAATATCCATTCTCCCGTTCTCATAATGACCAATGGCCGCGGGCGAACAGCCGGCAGCTTGAGCTGCTACAGGCTGACTGATTCTTTTTATCAGCCGCATATAGCGGATCACTTTTGATCGTACTGTTATTTTCTTTTCGTTACTTCGCTTTCTCACAAATCCTCCTTCTGAATTTGCAGAACCCTGCTCACCAAATTCAGAAATGATTTCGTTTAGCTAGGGTCCCTAGACAGAGGCGTGATGAACTTCCGAAAAAACTTTTGCTCGTAGCCAAAACGTAGCCAGATTGTAGCCGAGCCACGTGATTTGGTGTGATGTCGCGTGAAGCGAGATCAGCTTTGTTCGATTAGGACGATTGAATCTTGTTTATTGTTGTTGAGAACTTAGAATCACCGCGATTTTATCGCGGGGTTATTTGGCGTCCCCAAGGAGATTCGAACTCCTGTATCCTCCGTGAAAGGGAGGTGTCCTAGGCCACTAGACGATGGGGACCTGAAGCATCTGCCCCTTATGGAACAAATGAGAAAAATGGTGGCTCGCGATGGATTCGAACCATCGACCCCTTCATTAAAAGTGAAGT
>CAZIYJ010000019.1:0-14270 GCA_964543475.1 uncultured Bdellovibrionales bacterium
CGCTAACATTCAATTCGCTGTTCATCCTACAACCGGTGAGCGAGTTGTGATCGAAATGAATCCGCGAGTCAGTCGTTCATCAGCTCTCGCGAGTAAGGCAACTGGCTTTCCGATCGCAAAGATCGCAGCTCTCCTTGCCGTAGGTTACACTTTAGATGAAATAAGAAACGATATCACCAAAACAACTCCAAGTTGTTACGAGCCGGCTCTCGACTATGTCGTTACCAAAATCCCTCGCTTTGCATTCGAGAAGTTCCCTGGCTCAAAAGATCTTTTGACGACGCAGATGAAAAGCGTCGGCGAAGTCATGGGAATTGGCCGCACATTCAAAGAGTCTTTTCAAAAAGCGATCTGTTCACTCGAAAACCGAGATGAAGGCTTGATGCCGGTCGTCTTTCAGGAAGCGAAAATTGCTTATCCAAACAGCCAGCGACTATTTCATGTCGCGCAAGCGCTGCGAGAGGGACAGTCGGTCGATTACGTCCATCGGCTCACTCAAATTTCGCCTTGGTTTCTTGAGCAACTCGAAGAAATCATTCAACTTGAAAAAACGATTGAGGGAAGCAAAGAGCTTACGCCGCAGCTTTTGCTCAAAGCAAAACGCATGGGCTTCTCCGATGCGAATATTGCGCGGATCAGACGAGTTTACCGCGCCTCAGCTGACATCAAAGAGATTCGAGAATTCCGTCACAAGCACGGCATTCGACCTGCATTTTTACAAGTCGACACGTGCGCAGGAGAGTTTGCCTCTAACACTCCCTATTTTTATTCAACTTACTGGTCTAAGCCTTCAGAAATCGTGAAGAGAGAAAAACCTGCAGTGGTCGTTCTCGGCAGCGGACCAAATCGCATCGGTCAAGGGATTGAATTTGATTACAGCTGTGTGCGCGGAGTGAAGCAGCTGCAGAAGCAAGGCAAACATGTTGTCATGGTCAACTCGAATCCCGAGACCGTTTCAACTGATTACGACACATCAGACGAATTATACTTCGAGCCACTCACTGAAGAAGCAGTCGGCGAAATTTTAAATCACATTAGTTCTGAAGGTTTCGTCGCTCAGCTGGGCGGACAAACTCCGATCAACCTCGCTTCAGGCCTAGTTAAGCAGGGCTATAATTTACTCGGTTCAACTTTGAAATCGATTGATATGGCAGAAGATCGAGGGCTTTTTTCAAAAGTTTGTCGCGAACTTAATTTTAAAATTCCAGTTTCTGGAATGGCAGAATCGTTAGCGCAAGCAAAATCAATCGTTGCAACAATTGGTTATCCTGTTATCTGCCGGCCAAGTTACGTCATCGGCGGACGAAGAATGGAAGTTGTCGAGTCAGACGAAGAATTACAAGGATACTTCGAACGACACGGAAGCTTTATCACTAAGACGGCCCCGTGCTTGCTAGATCAGTTCTTGGTGGGTGCACTTGAAGTCGACATCGATTTAGTTCGCGGAAAAGATTGGTCAGTGATCGGCGGAATCGTCGAGCACATTGAAGCTGCTGGCGTTCACAGTGGAGATAGCATGGGTGTTTTACCTCCGCAGCGTCTCAAGCCAGAAACTTGCCGCCGCATCGAAGAGCTTAGTATTGCTCTTGCGAATCGAATGGAAACAATCGGTCACCTCAACCTCCAGCTAGCAGTAAAAGACGATCAAGTTTATATGCTCGAAGCGAACCCTCGCAGTTCTCGCTCGCTTCCATTCGTTGCAAAAGCGACTCGGATTCCGCTGATTGATCTTGGGATTCGAGCCATGCTTGGGCACACCAGCGCCGAAGTTAAGCCCGAACGTTACGATTGGCACCAAACTAAAGTAGTGAGTGTTAAAGGTGTTGTGTTCCCATTCAAGAAATTTGCAGATGCCGATTCAATTCTCGGCCCCGAAATGAAGTCGACAGGTGAGAGTATGGGGAGAGGAAAAGATTATGCTGAAGCCTTATTAAAAGCTTCGATCTCGAGCCACATTCATCTACCTAAAAAAGGTGAAGTCTTTCTCTCGCTTAGAGATAAAGATAAAACTGAGCTTCTCCCGATCGTAAAGTCTCTTGTTGAGCTAGGTTACACTCTGACGGCAACCGTTGGTACAGCTCAGTTTTTATTTGAAGAAGGTATCGACTGTGTTCCAGTAAAGAAAGTTCATGAAGGGCGCCCTAACTGTGTCGATCGAATTCGTTCAGGCAAAGTGGCATTCGTGATTAATACAACTTCAGGCCGTCGGGCGGTTGAAGCAAGTTTTAGTATTCGCCGAAGCTGTATCGACTATGCAATTCCTTGTATTACCGAAAGCCAAGCCGCTGAAGCAATGCTTCTTGCCATTCAGAAGCAGAGATCGCGACAATTTAGCGTGCAAGCCATCGAGAAAATGCTGTGAGCAATACGGTTCTAAAAGTCGTCAATCTTTCGAAGTCTTATAAGCGTAGCGCGCTTCAAGCTCGCGTCGACGCTCTCAAAGATGTAAGTTTCGATGTGAGTGCCGGTCAGATCACCGGTTTTCTCGGCGCCAACGGCGCTGGTAAAACAACTTCAATAAAATGCATCCTCGAACTTGCTCGCGCAGATCGCGGCGAAGTTTTTTATTTCGGCCAAAAGGGACTATCGGCTGAAGCGAGAGCAAAGATTGGTTTCTTACCTGAGCGCCCTTACTTTTATGAGTATCTAACAGGTCGCGAATTCCTGCGCTTTTATGGTCAGCTTGCGAATATGAAACCGAATGACCTCAATCAGCAGACAAAAACTTTGCTCGAAAAAGTTGGATTGGCACATGCGGCTGATCGTCCACTTAGGGGTTACTCAAAAGGGATGCTTCAGCGGGTCGGAATTGCTCAAGCACTTATTCACCGACCACAGCTGATTATTCTCGATGAACCTGTGACGGGTTTAGATCCTGATGGGCGCTTTGAAATTCGCGAAATTATTCTTGCCGCTGCAAAATCTGGAACGGCTGTTTTCTTTAGTAGCCACTTGCTTCCAGATGCCGAAAGTCTGTGTGATCGATTAGTCATACTGAAAAAAGGAAATCTAATTTATCAAGGTGCGACTGCAGATCTTTTGCAGAAGCACACATCGGGATACGAAATTAGCTACCAGTCTCTTACTGGTGCAAAAACAGATAAAGTGAGAGACGAAAAAGAGCTTCAAGAGTTTATTGATAAGCTTCGCGTTTCAAAAAACGTAATTACTGAAATTAAACCAAATCGGTCAAGCCTCGAAGAAGTTTTCATGGAAATGGCATTCGATAAAAAGAAAGAGGCCCAACCATGAATGCGGTAAGAGTTATTGCAATCAATACTTTTCGCGAAATTATTCGAGACCGTATTCTCTATGGCATTTTGGTTTTTGCTCTCTTGCTCATCGGGCTAAGTCTTGCGCTAGGACAATTAAGCTTTGCAGAGCAGAGTCGAATCTCTGCAAATTTTGGCTTCACGGGCATTCACCTTTCGGCTGCTATACTTGCGATTTTCATTGGTAGTTCGCTGGTCGCCCGAGAAATTGAGAAACGAACAATCATGACTTTGCTTGTTCGACCTCTCACCAGAACTCAGTTTATCATCGGCAAGTTTTTTGGGTTGGTGATGGTTTTAACTTCTTTGATTGCAGGGCTAGCGTTGGTTTTGCTCGGAGTTGTGAGTTTTCTTGAACTCAAAATTGAACTCAATTTTTTGATTGCGATTATTGGTATCTGGTTTGAGTCTCTGTTGCTCCTATCGCTTGCGCTTTTCTTCGGAAGTTTTGCGCGTCCAACTATGACGGTGGTCTTTGCCGGATCGTTTTTCTTAATCGGGCATTGGGTTGATAGTTTAAAATTCTTCGTAGAAAAGAGTCAGTCGACCAGTTTTCAAATTCTGGGAACGGTCATTACTAAGGTGTTTCCAAATCTCGAAGTTTTAAATTGGCGATCTGCTCCTGTTTACGAGCTCCAAGTTCCGGCCTCGACAACTCTGCCAGCTCTTCTCTATGCTTTGGCTTGGATCATCTTCCTACTCTCGCTAACGTCGCTAATTTTCAGGAGACGCGATTTTGTTTGATGTTGTTGCTGCTAATCCGCAAATAGGAATCGCAATTTTCTTTATTCTCGGCTGTTTGTTTGGCAGTTTTGCAAATGTCATTATAGTGCGAATGCCAAAAGGCGAAAGCATTGCAATACCGCGCAGCTTTTGTCGGAGCTGTAAAAATACGATCAAGTGGTACCACAATATTCCCGTGCTTTCGTGGATTCTCCTCGGTGGAAAGTGCGCTTACTGCCGCGCGCCTTATTCAATCCGCTATCCATTAACTGAGCTTCTAATGGGAATTGCCTTTGCTCTTACTTTCTACGTCAGTGGTTGGTCTTTTACTTTAATTGAATATACCTATTTCGTTTTTGCACTCATCACGTGTGCCTTCATCGATCTTGATCACATGATCCTTCCAGATAAATTTACTCTTTCAGGGATTGTGATTGGTTTAGTTGGAGCAGCGATCAATCCCGAGCGCGATTTTTTACAAAGCCTTTATGGCGTACTTATGGGCGGAGGCTTTCTCTGGGCTGTGGCGTATTTGTACTACGCGTTTCGTGGCCGCGAAGGAATGGGCGGAGGAGACATCAAACTATTAGCTTGGATTGGCGCTATGCTGGGCTGGCAAGCCATCCCAATTGTCATCTTACTTTCGAGTGTTGTCGGGAGTTTAGTCGGAATCGCCTTCGCCTTCAGGACTAAAGACGGGATGAAATACGCGATTCCCTTTGGTCCATTTCTTGTCGCCGCAACTTTGTTTTATATCTTCGTCGAAGGTGATCGAATTGGTGAATGGTACCTATCTATTCATGGTCTAGGCCCGACCTAGGCCGCGCTCTCAAGATGTCATAAAATTGACAACAAATTCCAGTTCCTATTTAATTTAGTAAAGCATTCTCAAGTATTTACAGCTGGTTTCGTGCGTCATCTTAGAAAGGCATCTCAGGGTTCATAATGCTGTTTTCGTCAAAAAAGCTTCTCGGCTTGGACATTGGTACAAGTTCGCTGAAGATCGCAGAAATTGAAGAACGGGGAAAGCGTCTTACGCTTAATCGTTTTTCTGTGCTGCCAATTCAATACGGCATTACGAACAGTGGCGACATTTCAGATCCGCCGTCACTTTCATCGGCAATTTCAACAATCGCGTCAATGGTGAAATCAAAACGTAAGAATGTTGCAACCGGCATGTGGGGCACGTCAGTGATCGTAAAAAAAATTACGATGCCACTCATGGACGAGCGCCTGGTTCAAGAGCAGATCAAGTGGGAAGCTGAGCAGTACATCCCCTTCGATATCAACGAAGTAAGTTTAGAGCACGTGATACTCAAAAATCGGCCAAGTACTGGCGAAACGATGGATGTCCTTCTGGTGGCTGCAAAGCAAGAAGTGATTTTTCGCTACATTGAATCGGTGAGCGGAGCGGGACTTAAACTTTCCTCGCTCGATGTAAGCGCGTTCGCTCTAGCAAACTGTTTTACGGCTAACTACGGAAATATTGCAGGTGCAGTCGCTGTCATTGATATCGGCGCCGGCGTTACAAACCTCGTTATTGTCGAAAACGGAGAAGTCATTTTTGGTCGCGACCTTTCGGTTGGCGGAATGAACTACACAAATGATATTCACCGAACTATGGGCGTGAGCATTGATGAAGCTGAAGCACTAAAGATTAGCTCTTCGATGAATCAAGCAGCACCCGCAGAACTTAATACTGTGATCTCGTCATCGCACGAAAACGTACTCGAGGAACTTCGCAACAGTTTTGAGTTCTTCGCCGCGACAGCCGGTAACAGTGTTATCACTCGAGTTTATTTGACCGGCGGCAGTTCAGTGACCCCCGGTTTGGCAGAGGGAATCACGCGTGCAACTGCTTTGCCAGTTGAGCGATTTGATGTATTTAATCGGATTGATATTAATCAACGAAATATTCCGAGCGACTTTGTTGAACAAATTCGTTCGGTCTCCGCTGTTGCGATTGGTTTAGCCCTGCGCAAAGTAGGTGACTCGTGATTAAGATCAACCTTCTAAAAAGTGCGGGTGCGACTGCAAGTGTCTCGAGCGCTGGTTCTGGAAGTTCGCTTTCGCCTGAAATTCAAAAAGAAGCCGGAAAGCGCATGGGCGTTATTCTCGGGGCTGTTGCAGTACTTTACCTTTACAATATGTTTGTGGTCAGAGCTCAGCAAGACCGCCTCGCGGCGATCAATTCAGAAATTGCGGGAATCGAAGCGCAAAGAACGGCTCTTGGGCCGACCACTCCGCTCGTTGAAAAGTATAATGCCGAAAAGAAAACTATCGAAGGCCAACTTGAAGTGCTTCGGGTTCTGGCGCGAAATCGTCTGCGCGAAGTAAAAGCCCTCGATTCGATTCAAAGTTTAATGGGCGACAAAACTTGGATTCGTGAATTAGTAACTGAATCAGGCATTCTTTTAATGAGCGGATACTCATTAACGGATGACGGAATTACGGAAGTCATTCGCTCACTCGACAATAGTGTATTTTTCTCGGATCTCGTTGTGAAGAGCACGGGTGAAGAGCGAGTTGATCAAGCTATGGTAAAGCGTTTTGATGTTGAATTCAAAATCGGAGCGCGAAATGAATGACCTAATTAACAAATTAGCGATCATGCCATGGGCTCGGGTTTTTGTGATTGCCGGATTAGTCGCGCTTGTCTACTGGCAGTTCGGACTTGAAGAAGGTGTCACTGAAGAGCAGTTCCAAGCGGCCGAGGCAAATCGCAATCAAGCAGAAATAAGCCTCGCTGCGACTCAAAAAGCTGTCGCTGATTTAAAAAAGTTTCGGGAAGAGCTTGATTTGATGGCTTCGCAGTTTGAACAAGTAGTTGAGCTCATGCCTCCTGAAGCGAATGTTGCCGACTTTATGTTAATGGTTCGAGAAGAGGCGACTAAAGCAGGCGCACGGGTTAAGAAGCTTGAGCCTGCAAAAGAGATCGTGAAAGTTGATTTTTACGAAACAAGAAAATTAGAAATTTCTTTAGAGGGTGACTACGCCCAAATACTTACTTTCCTATCCAATCTTTCGCGACTTAAGCGATTGGTGACTGTCGGTAGACTTGTGCTCGCTCAGGTTACGACTGCTGAAAAAGAATCAAAAGTTTCCTTCACGGGAAGCCTCGTTAGCTACCGATATTTGGCGCAACTTCCGCCGGGAGCATCGCCAGCACCAGGAGGGACTCAATAGTGTTCATCACTTTGAAACTCCTTTTTGTAGCGTTCATCGTAAGTGCTCAAGCGCCAGGCGCCCCTGTTCCTCCGCCTCCGGTCACGCCAGGAATTCAAAATGGCCAAGCGAATGCGCCAGGTAATGATCCAAATTTACGAAATTCAGCTGACCCTTTATCTGGACTACTCGATCCTTTCGAGTACCAAGCGCGCGGGCGTCGTGACCCGTTCACGCGGCCAATAGTTGATAGGCCAGTAGCAGAAGGGGCTTACCATGGTCCGTTCTTACCTTTGCAGCGTTTCAACTTAACTGACTTGAAACTCACTGCGATTATTTGGAATGTGAGTCGTCCAAAAGCGATGATCATAGATCCAGAACAGAAGGTTCATATTGTTGGACCGAATACTAAAATTGGAAGAAATAACGGCTACATTGCGGCGATTCGCGAAGGCGAGATTGTTGTTGTTGAAACGATGGAAGAGGAAGGTAACCTTCTCTCTTCAACAAAAATTTTGCGAATAGTGAAATAGGGAGTGTTAAGGATGACAGTCCGATTGAAAATTTACATCTTGTGTTTGGCTCTCTCGATTGTCGGTTGTACGACCTCGGATTCAGATGACATTGACTTAACCGAAGGCGGAGTCGCTAACGAATTAACTGAAGAAGAACTTGGAAGTGATGTTGCTGCTACTGAAGATGAATTTAACGAAGCAGAAACGGCGTCTACCACAGAGCCTGCAGTCGATCCTGATTTGGCCGAAGATGTTTTCAACGAAGAGCTCGATCAAAATCAAGCAGAGGCTCCTGCTCCGGCTCCTGAGCCGGCTTCTCCAGAGGAACAAATTGCTGATATTCCTGAGCCGGCCACAGAGCCAGATATGGCAGCAGAACCACAGATGGCAACAGAAACTGCCTCGGCGGTTGATATTACTAATATCCGATACTTGGCTGACCAAGGCGGCCGAGTAGTCATTGATACGAGTGCTCCTGCGACCTATCGAACACGTGAAGTTTCAGCGCAAAATCAAATGGTGATCGAAATTGCCAACGCTCGTTTGCCCGCAAAGCTAAAACGTCCGTTCATCACAAAAGATTTTAAACAGCCGATTGCATCTATTAACGCTTATCAAGATAGCGGATCAACGACGGCACGCTTGATCGTTCAATTCAGAGAACCAACGACTGCTGACGTCAATCAACAAGGCGGTAGACTCACTTTAACTGCAAGTGGTTCGTCTATGTCTGACGAGCAAGTTGCAGACGACGACACTAATTCTACACCTCAAAAACAACAAAATGCAGACGGCCTTGATGCCCAACGTTTTTACGGAAAACCAATTAACCTCGAAGTTCGCGAAACGAATATTCGCGACGTCTTTACCTTAATTGCCGAGCAGAGTGGCGCTAACATTGTTATCTCGGACGACGTCAAAGGAAATGTAACTCTCAAGCTTCGTCAAATCCCATGGGATCAGGCTCTCGCGATCATTATGAAGACAAAAAATCTCGGCTACGTTCGGCAGGGAAATGTTCTTCGGATCGCTCCAGTTGAACAACTTCAAAAAGAAACTGACGACTTAAGAAAAATTCAAGATGCACAAAAACTTGCGCAGCCACTTCGTGTAAAAGTCGTTCCCGTTAATTACGCGAAAGTGTCTGATCTCGCGGGCCAAGTGAAAGACTTCCTTTCACCACGCGGAAAAGTAGTGGCTGACACCCGCACAAGTTCACTCATCATCACCGACATCACCGAAAACCTCGATCGCACTACCAACTTGATCAAAGCCCTCGACGTTGCACCACAACAAGTTCTAATCGAAGGAAAAGTTGTTGAAGCTACTGACAACTTGGTTCGTGACCTGGGAATTAACTGGGGCTTAAGCGGGGAAACTCTCTTCAAAAGAGGAGCAGCGATTTCACCTCGGCTGAATATCTCTCCGGGCGCAGTGCCTGGTACAGGCCTCGCATTCAATGTAAGTGCAGGAACGATGAAGTATCTCGGCGACTTAACGGCAACCTTAGGCTTAGCCGAAACTCGCTCACAAGCGAAAGTACTCTCTTCACCTCGAGTAGTGACTCTCAATAACGAAAGCGCCAACATCAAACAGATTACTCAAATTCCTATCCGAAAAGAAACCGTGAACAATGGTGCTTCGACAGTTACGCAAGAGTACAAGGCCGTCGAGCTTTCGCTCGAGGTAACTCCGCAAATCACAGCCAGCACCGATGTCTTGCTTCAAATTGGCTTAAAGCGAGAATTTGCCACAGCAGCACCTGCGGGACAATCGCCTCCAATCGAAACTCGAGAAGCAAAAACAAAAGTGATGGTTCCATCGGGACAAACTGCGGTCATTGGCGGTATTTATCAAAATGATGAGACAAACACCGAAAATGGCGTGCCAGTTCTAAAGGACGTGCCAGTCGTGGGATGGTTATTCAAAAAAAAATCCAACACTAATACCAAGCGCGAACTTCTGTTATTCTTAACTCCGAGAATCTTAAGTAAGAGCAAGCCGATCAGTAACGGGGGAGAGCTGTGAGATTGAAGGGTTTAAATCGAAGATTTATATTCCTACTTCTTGCCTCTTCGGTAGTAGTCAGCTGCGACGAAGCGCCAAACAGTTCGCTCGTGATGGAACATGATGAAGTCGCAATTGTTGTCCCAGGTAAGGGAAGCAACTGTACAGATAAACGTGGCGGAACTTCTCCGACTCCGACGAGCCTTTCAACTGACTTCTTTGTTATGAGTACTTTCAGATTAGTTTGGGGCGGGACCAACGAGCTCGCTCAAGGCTTTATTCGAATTACTATTGATCATCCTTACGTGGACGGATCGCCGATTACGTGTGAAATTTCGGGAACTCTTTTCGAAGATACATTTGGCGTGCCTCCCTTTGCTGCCAATACGACAATCGATATGAATGACCCAATCAATGGTGCGGCCTGTGCCATCGGGTGCGGCGGACTCAAAAGAAAGGCCGGTCACGAGAACACCAGCTTCTCATCGGTCGCAACAATCGAATTCATCGGTTATTCGCAAAACAGCGATGGCACTGAACCCAGCCCAGTTCGCGCTAATTCTCAGGTTCGCTTAAATTTCTTCTAACCAGAGTTTTCTTAAGCGAACGCTCCTTCACTTGATAAACAGCCACATCATCTAATAGAACATCCGAATGGATTTGTTCGGCTTCGCTCATGATCAATCAGACCTGCCACTCGGTAGCCCGCTATCAGAGCTCTTACGCCCAAAGAATCTCGAAGAAATGCTCGGGCAGCCCAAAATTCTCGGCGAAAACACTCCATGGCGAAAGCTGATCGCCTCAGGCCAAATTCCAAGCTTAATTCTTTGGGGTCCTCCGGGCTCTGGCAAAACGACTTTCGCGCTTTTAGTAACTAAGTACCTCGAAGCTGAAGTTATCAATCAAAACGCAATTGAAATGGGAGCAAAGGCTCTCAGAGAATTGGGCGAAGCGGCTCGCAGACGAAGGCTTGAGTACCAGCGAAAAACTGTTCTCTTTATCGATGAAATACATCGTCTCAACAAAGCTCAACAAGATGTACTACTTCCGTTTGTTGAGCGCGGCGACCTTTTACTTATTGGAGCGACGACAGAAAATCCAAGTTACGAGCTTAATTCAGCTCTGCTCAGTCGCTGCCGAATCTTAGTGTTTGAGCGCCTCAGTCACTCCGACTTATCAGCATTGTTCGGTCGCGCCTGTGCTTCAAAAAAACTTTCGCCCGAGACTGTAGTCACAGCCGACGCTTTAGTTTCTCTCTGTGAAATGGCAGACGGTGACGGCCGACGACTCATTACGATGAGTGATGTAATTCTAAATGTAAAAGCCGCATCTCAAGACACCGATCAGCAATCTGAAGTGAGTGGAGACCAACTAACTTCAACCATCATTGATCCGTCTGTGATTAGCTGGCCACTTACGCCCGAGCTCCTCCCGCAGATATTAGATGTCCCACATTTGCGGTACGACAAGACAGCTGACGAGCACTACGACACAGTTTCAGCCTTTATTAAATGCGTTCGCGGCTCAGATCCCGACGCCGCCATCTATTATTTAGCAAGAATGATCAAGGGTGGTGAAGACCCAGTGTTCATCGCAAGACGTCTTGTGATTTTAGCTTCCGAAGACATTGGCAATGCCGACCCAAGAGCTCTCACTTTAGCAATTTCAGGGCTTCAAGCCGTCGAATTAGTAGGGTGGCCCGAAGCACGAATTTGCTTGGCGCAAGTGACAACTTACCTCGCGTCGGCACCAAAATCGAACCGATCATATGTAGCGATTAATGATGCTCTTGAATACGTCGAAAAAACCGGCTCTCTCCCGATCCCACTTTCGCTTCGCTCAGCCAAAACGTCAGCGATGAAAAATCTCGGTTACGGTAAAGGGTATAAGTATTCTCACGATTCAGAAAAGGGCTTTAAGGCGCAACAATTTCTTCCTGACGACGCCAAAGAACAAAAGTTCTACGAGCCCACCGATCACGGCTTCGAAAAAAACATCCGCCAATATTTAGAGTGGCTCCGAAAATGAAACACGTTTTTCAGCGCTACCGGTCGCCGGTCGGAACCCTCTCAATAGTTGCGAACTCAAGAGCCCTTGTGTCGGTTTGGTTTGGCGAACAGCTTGCGACTGGCTTTAACGACGCCGTCGAAGAGCGAAACGAAGTGATTCAAAAGACGATTAAACAACTAGATGAGTATTTTGCGGGAGCACGGACGATATTTGATCTTCCTGTCGAGCCGGCAGGAACCGAGTTTCAAAAGCAAGTTTGGAAGACCCTGCAGAAAATTCCCTTCGGTCAAACTGTTACCTATGGTGCTCAGGCCAATATGCTCGGAAAACCAAATGCCTCACGTGCAGTGGGAGCAGCGAACGGTAAAAATCCAATTACCATCATCATCCCATGTCACCGAGTTATCGGATCCGACGGTTCTCTTACAGGTTTCTCTGGCGGCTTAGATATAAAGAAAAAATTATTGAAGCTTGAGAATTCCGTATTCAGAAATTAACCGGGATCCCTGTATACCTGTTAACTAGTATACTGGGATCCACGTTTTTAGAATGGTCGTTTCGCGACTATGCACACGCAAGGGCTTTCGCCCTCTGCTGTTTTTGAGTGTCGAGTGTTCGACGGAATATCAATCCGATCGCCAGCGCGTAATAACAATTGATTGCCCGCAATATTCAACATCATCGATCCAGAGACCACCATTCGAATTTCATCAAACGGGTGACGATGATCTTTCACGTTAGCCTGTGCAGGAAAAGTCTCTTCGTATGGCTCAAGTCCCTCTGAAGCAAACATCATTTTAATTTGATCTTCTGAAGGAACAACTGCGGCTTGCCATCTTGTAACGATCATCGATTTACCTCGAGGAAACTCATAAAAATTCGTCCGATGTAGTATGTGAGTAACGCAGAAACTTGGCAAAGCTTTCCTTCTTTAACAACTCAGCTTGAACCTAGATAGCCTCAAGCTGAGACAGCGTAGCCACCTGAAATCACTCAAGAATGACTTAAGATAAGACACTTTTCTCTAAGGTCCTCGCCCTAGTGATGGTTTTTCAGCTTCTGCTCGCGATTTTCTTTAGTGGCAAAATTTAATCGTCGATAGGTACTTGAGCGAACACAACTTGATTACACATCGCTACTTACGAGGAAGGTCGAAAGTGACAGAGACGCAGGCGAAACAACTTCAATGCTTAACGCAGATATTGGAGTTTATCGCACAAAGTTCAGGACTGAAGCGCAAGCCTTCGATCAATGAAGGCGCACTTCACATTTACCAAGCCATCGATGGTAAATCCCTGACGATTGCTCCTGAAAATCTTGAAGACGTTTTGTGTCGCACAGATGTTGATGGACGCGATTTCATCCAGGTAAACTTCTGCAGCGGAACAAAAATTCTTCTCACTGATTCTCTCATTGGCTTTAAGCCTGCTAACCTTCAAGGTCTCGACGTATCGAAGCTTCCGAAAGTAGTAACAACTCCTGATATCATTAGTGTGTTCGATGCGATTCAAGAAGCGCTTCACTCAGGCGATCAAAAAGACGAAGAAGTTTTGGTCCTCAAAAGAGTTTTCGACGCAGTCGTAGCGGGCGGAGAGTCGATCGGGTTCGATCTTACAAAAGAGAAGTCCTGGATCGCACGCGTACCCACACATATTTTCAAAGCCAACGCTTAATCATGCTTATCTGTTCATCAAATCTGAACTTAGACCTACCGGCAAAGCCCTTTTCTGAGCCTTATTTAGGCGATTCCATACCGAGACCTCAGTACTCTTGAGAAAAATCAAAGTTTATACGAATCTGTTTGACCGGCGAAACAAGCCTGGTATTAAGTGGCCCCTCGTCGAATTGTAAGTGGGGGCATAGCTCAGCTGGGAGAGCGCCTGATTTGCATTCAGGAGGTCGCAGGTTCGATCCCTGTTGCCTCCACCATTTGCTAGATTTATGCGGTAGTTCCTTACAGAATTACCAAATTAAAAAATCTAGTAAAAAAAGTTTGACGAGAAGTGCAAGGTTGTTTAGAACTCTCAGTTCGCACTAAAGCATATCGCTCTTTGAAAACTAAATAGCTAGTAAAGCAAAGTATTGAGTTGCTTCTAGAAGATGAACTTTCGAGTTCAAATTCGACGAAGCTGTAATAATTAATTAAGCATACAGAAACTTGTTTTGTTGTTCGCAAGAACGGCAAACACAAATTCTTACAGTTTTTAACTGGAGAGTTTGATTCTGGCTCAGAACGAACGCTTGCGGCGCGCCTAATACATGCAAGTCGAACGAGGTAGCAATACCAAGTGGCGCACGGGTGAGTAACACGTGGATAATGTGCCATTCAGTGGGGAATAACTGACCGAAAGGTCAGCTAATACCGCATGAGACCACAGTCCCTGAGGGGACAGAGGTTAAAGATTTATCGCTGAATGATCAGTCTGCGTAAGATTAGCTAGTTGGTGAGGTAACGGCTCACCAAGGCAACGATCTTTAAGTGGTCTGAGAGGATGACCACTCACACTGGAACTGAGACACGGTCCAGACTCCTACGGGAGGCAGCAGTAGGGAATATTGCACAATGGAGGAAACTCTG